>NZ_JAOXLP010000019.1 GCF_025791835.1 Roseomonas xinghualingensis | reverse complement strand
GCCGCCCGCAACCTCGACGACCTCTGGACCGTCATCGGGACCGCACTCCCCCAGTTCACACCAGCCGAGTGCGCCAACCTCTTCACAGCCGCCGGCTATGAACCCGAATGAACGGAGTCTGCTCTAGATTGATTCCATCCGCCGCTTTCACTCCCCCGAAGGCGAGGCGCAGATCCCGCGCCGAGAGGAGGATGCTCATGCGGTTCTCCTGCGAAGCAGCAGGCCCCGTGCGATGCCGACAAGGCCGCCTGGCGCGAAGAGAATGACGAGGAGCAGCACGACGCCCAGAATCATCTGCCAGGCATCCGCCAGATTTGCCGCCGCATAAACCCGCGTCAGCTCATAGACGACCGCTCCCAGGAAGGCGCCCAGCACGCTTCCAGCGCCACCGAGAATGGCGATGAATACAAGTTCGCCGGAGGCAGTCCAATAGGCCAGGGCTGGCGTGACATGCCGGCTGGTCAGGGCAATGATCGTGCCGCCGGAACCCGCCATCAGTGCCGAGAATACATAGGCGACGAGAAGGACATAGCGGGCGGGAACCCCCATGAATTCCAGCCGCGCCTCCCGGGTTTTGATCCCGGCCAGGGCTTGGCCGAGCGGCGCCGCGAGGTAAACGCGCACGAGTACGGCAAAGCCGATCGCCAGCACCAGTGCCAGGGCAAAGATGGCCCATTCATATGAGGCACCCGTCAGCTCTGCGCCTGCGATTCTGGGGACCGGCAAGCGGATGCCGTCCGTGCCGTGGGTGATGGTGTAAAGCTTCTCCAGCAGCGAGTAGAACACCATGCTGAGCGCAAGGTTCAGCATTCCAAAGAAGATTTCACGATAGCGCATGACGAAAAGGCCGATAACCAGCCCAACGCCGGCGGAGACCAGCGCCGCCATAGGCAGCAGCAGCAGCGCCTCGGGCATCCAGGGCGCAACGAAAGCCACGGCATAGGCCGCGATTGCCACATACATGGCATGGCCGAAGCTCACCTGCCCGGCACGCAGCAACAGCAGTATGCCAAGCACAGTGATGCCCTTGGCCAGCGCAATGGTCAGCACGAAGCGTAGCCAGGGAACGCTCCAGGCCAGTAGCACCAGCAGAGCCGCACCCAGCAGGCCGACCAGCAGCTCGAGGCGGCCGCTCATATGCGCCTCGTCTCCAAGATGCCAAACAGGCCTTGCGGCCGCACCAGCAGAACAAGCACCATGATGAGGTAGGGAACCACCACCTCCAACTCCGGCTCCAGATAGACAGCGATGGAACGGCCAAGGCCGATCATCAGGGCCGCGATCGCAGCGCCCTCAATCTGGCCGAGCCCGGCCGTGGCCACCACCGCGAAGGACAGCACGATCGTCGAGGCGCCGACGCCAGGAACCATGGAGGTGGTTGGCGAGGCGAGCGCTCCGCCGAGTGCCGCCAGAGCGGCCCCGAAGGCAAAGGTCAGCATCGTGACCTTGGCTGCATCGATACCCTGGGACGTCGCAGCCTCTCGGTCCGTAGTCACGGCGACGATGACACGCCCGGTTAACGTGCGCCGCATGAACCAGGCCAGGCCCAGCAGGGTAAGGAGCGCAATGCCCGGAAGCACGAAGAGCTGGTAGGCCGTGAAGGGAATCACATCAGCGCCAAAGGGAACATCGACGGTGCCGAGGAGGCGCATAGGCTCCTCATTCGCCACGGGCTGCACGCCCCAGATAAGCTTCTGCACGTCCTCCAGGATCATGAAGAGCGCAAAGGTCACCAGCAGTTGCAGGACCGGCTCCTGCCCCTCGACGCGTTTGAGCAGCAGCCGTTCGATCAGCGGGCCAAGGATGATGCCGACCAGCGCAGCGGCCAGGACCAGCGCAGGAAAGGACAGCCATCCAGGCCATCCCCGGGCGGTGAGGAACAGGGTGAAGGAGGCCGCGGTGTAGGCGCCGATCGCATAGAGGCTGCCATGTGCGACATTCAGGATGCGGAGTACGCCAAAGACGAGGTTCAGCCCGACCGCGACAAGAAAGATGGCTGCCGCCGAAGCCAGCCCGTCGAGTACGGCCAAGCCAAGGAGCAGGCCATTCTCGGAAAGCCATGCCATCACGCAGCAGGCCCTTGGGTAAACTGGGTGTGCATCGGCCAAGCCGGACGGATGGTGACGAGCATGCGCCTCCCCAAACCGGCGTCTTGGGCCGGCTTGAGGGAACTGTTTCACGAAGACATCAGAGGCGTCAATGAACTGCTACCGGAAGTATCGTCAGCTACGCTCCGTGTGATCCGAGGGTATCACCGGGTCCAGACAGGGTGGTTTTAGCGAGGCTGGCCGCCAATCCCCGCACCGCATCAGCGGCTCATCGTCTCCGGGAAACAAGTTGCTGAAGAGCATGGCCGGCGAGAAGTCAAAGCATACTCCCTACAGCGGAACTGTCCTCCTTGTGTCGAAGCTGTAGGCTGGACCCATTGCCTCGTGTCGCAGCTGGTGCCGCCCAGCCATGAGCTGACGCCGCACGGGGCGCTCTGGCGCCGGAGTTACCGCTTTGGTCTTGCGTACTTGCTCTATCAGAATGCGCCACCATCGACGTGGCTGATTTTGACAGACTGATGGTGAGTTGGAGATTGAGATACCGTCGATTGAGGCAGCTCGGATCTTCGGCCGTATTCATCGGCATTGCTGCGCCTCCTATGAGGGCATATCCGTCGCCGGGCGGTTGTAATGAACCACGCCGGCTCAGAAGCCCTGAGCCGACACAGGGTGCTGATCGAAGCCCCAATGCCCTGATCTTTCTTGCGGGTTACTGCGGTGTTCGCCGGGAATCTTGTCCCGGAGGCGCAGGATGATTTAAATGCACACCTTCCAATCGTCGTGCGCCAACTACAGCTTCTTGGTGTCCTGCTGCTGGCGAAGAAGATCCCAGCTGGCATCAAGGACAAGCGGCACCTGCTTTCCTTTGCCGTCACACGAAAAAGGGGCCTGCTCACGCATACAGATAACGTCTTTTTCGACTGCTATATTCATGGGAGGCATCATGCGTCTCTTTCCCGGTCCTACGGCTGGGCGACCGTCGTTATTGGATCGAGCGCTACAGGGCGTACTTCGCCCCTTGTCACGCCACGCGGTCCAGACCTGAATCTGGCGTCGCCAGAAGGCATGGCTTTGCCCTGCCCAGCCCTGATCTGGATCAGGATACGCCCGGATCCGGCCCTGAATCAGGCATCGGGGCAGGCATGCGTGGTGTTATGCGAACGCGCGGCATGAAGACGCTGAACACCACAGGCTTCCTGGCCGTGCGGTAGCGCCTGACGCCGGAATGCTGGGCTGCACTGCTTCTGCTGTTTGCTTCCAGCACAACCATGCTTGCGCTGAAGGCTATCGGATTGGTCAGCAGGAAAGCTGTACCAAGATTACGGCGGATCCCTCAACTTGCCAGCCCAAGCAGCAACTGCAGCTTGCCTTTAGGCGAGTTGGCAATGCCATCCGCCCGCTCAACCCATCTGGGCTCCACTCGCCCGAACAGCAGACGCCCATTTCTGACGCTCCGCAGCCACATAGGAAGCAAAATCGGCAGGGGTCTCGATCGGCGCCACCTCCGCACCGCGGAGCCGCAGCTTCGTGACAATCCCTTCCTGTCGCATCCCTTTGCGGAAGGCCGCGTTCAGCATCGTGATGGCCTCCGTGGGCGTTCCGACCGGAGCGAAGATCCCGTCCCAGGCTCCCACCTCAAAGCCAGGAAGGAAGGAAGCAACGGTGGGGAGATTTGGGTGGCTCGGCAGCGGCTGCATGCTTGTCACCGCGAGTGCCCGCACCGCTCCCCCTTCCAGAAGGGGCGCGGCTGCCGGGATCAGGTCAATGGCAATGTCCACGCGTCCCGCGGCAAGGTCCGTCATGGCCGCAGCATTACCGCGGTAGGGTACATGAACGATGTCTACACCTGCAGCTGTCCGGAACATCTCTGATGCGATATGGCCAGTGGTGCCGTTGCCAGCCGATGCATAGGTAACCTGCCCTGGGCGATCCTTCAGCCAGGCGATCAGCGCCGCCCCTGTCTCAACCGGCAACTCCTTACGCACGACCAGAACAAGAGCAATGCGAGTAAGTGCGACGACCGGGATGAAGTCCACATCTGGACGAAAAGGGAGACGGGGATAGAGGGCCTCGTTGATCGCATGGGTGCCGTTCGTGCCATAGAGCAGCGTGTAGCCGTCGGCCGGAGCGCGGGCCACAGACTCGGCACCAATATTGCCGCCTGCACCAGGCCTGTTCTCCAACACGAGCGGCTGGCCCAGCAGAGTCTGTGCGGGCTGCGCTGAAAGGCGCGCCAGGGTGTCACCACCACCGCCCGGTGCAAACGGCACCACCAAGCGTATCGGACGTTCAGGGAAGCCCTGCGCCCGGACAGCCGGCGCTGCCAGCACGGCCAGGACCCCGCCCATCAGCATGCGTCGCTTCGCAATACCGCGGACGTGTATAGGGACTTTGGGTGCGTCTCTCATCGTCCTGTTTCCTCCCTCATTCTTCCTTTGGTCAGGGCGGAGCCATCGACGAGGGGTCACGCCATCGCACCATCGGCCCCGCCCTGGGCAAGCAGTTACACGGGATAGGCTTCCAGCAGTTCCACGGGATCACCATAGGTTTCCGCCATGGAGCGCACCGCCGGGTCACGGAGCGACATGAGGTAGCCGTCTTCCACCAGCGTCCGGTTCCCAGCCATGACAGTGCTGTCATAGGTGACGAGGTCCATGTGAATATGCGGTTCCTCCCAGTTCGGCATGACGCGCCGCAGGTATTCAGACGGCTTGAGCGCATTGATTCCGAAATGCAGGGCACCGGGCGAGTTCGGACCGGCCGGGTAGATGTCGAAGCGGGGAGCCTTAGGATTGTGACCGCAGCCGACTTCTTCGAGCGTGCCGCCGATGAGGTAGTCACGCATCACTTGCGCTTCCCAGCTTTCACCATGCACCGCATGGACGACGTCGTTGCGGAACTCCACGCCAAGCGGCTCCTTGAAGGGCTCGTCGAAGCCCACCGCCCATTGGGGCCATATGATGCCGTTGATGCCGATCTTCTCATCCGGTTGCAGTCCGACCATGCTCGGTTCGAACAGGTTCGGACCATGCGTCGGCAAGTAGTGGACGTAGCAACCGTCCTCATCCGCCACGTTGTGGCCGCGCCAGCGATTGTGGCGCCGCAGGTGCTGCAGCATCTTCTCGGTGAAAGGCACGCGGAAGTCGGTGCCGCGCGGATCCGTGATCTGTAGGGTGAAGTCGCCGGCTTCCGGGAACATGCGGCCGGTCGCTCGGATGATCTCGCCGAGCAGATCCACCGGGAACTGAGCCTGCGGGGTGTGCAGCAGGTCCAAATCCCGGAAGAAAGTGATCTTCACCCACCGCTGCCCCTTCTTGCGCCGCAACCCGATGCAATAGGGATCAAGCACGGAGGCGAACCAGGTTGAGACGACGAAGGTCGCCCGCTCCAGAAGCACCTTCGCTTCCTCAGGAACGGTTACGTAACGCGTGGACTCGCCCATATAGGAGATGAAAGTGGCGCCACGGCCGCGTGCCAGGCCCTGCACCGCCTGCACCACACGAGGATCCAGTAGCGGGTCGGTCAGCATCACCACATGGTCGCCGGGGCGGATCGCCATGACACGGCAGAAATTATCGACGCCACGCATGTACGAGGCCGTATCGGAGACCGGGGGCTGCAGCTTGCGCGGCAGACCACGACGCGTGGACGAGGCCATGATGTCCTCGACCTTGTTACTGAAGGCGGTCATGCCGCGTCTCCTCTTTGCTTGCCGAACAGAAGCGAACTAGATCTGGAACACTTCGAGCGAAGCCGGATGAAACAGCTCTTCCGGCGTCAGGCGGCGAGAGGACAGTCCCTGAGCGTGATGTGCCTGGAGGAAACTATCCAGCACATGCCGGTTCGACTGCAGGCCATAGGACCAGAAATCATTGCCCATTAGTGCCCGGGCATGCTGCAGTCGCTCCTCGACGAAGGGCAACGTCACCTTGGTCGCCGCTGTGTTGGACAGCCTGGCGAGAGCGACCGACTTCGCCTCCTCGAAAGCCTTGAACAGTGCCGCAGGCAGGTAGCGGTACCGCTCCACCACGTCCTTGCGGATGCCCAGGAGATGCATGATCGGGAAGATACGGTGCCTGCCATACCATTCGGAGGCTGCGGCGACGGGATCAGTCCAGAGGCGGCCGACCTGCGGATGACCCTGCTCGAAACATGAGGGAGCCCGCGGGCCGATCACCGCATCGATCTTGCCCTCAGCAAGCGCCGATGAAATCGTGTCCCCAGCGGGTAGGCTCTCCAGCCGCACATCGGGCGGCAGCTTGAGGGCGATCTTCTCTTCGCGACCCGGATGCTCGTAACCGCCGCGTACCCAGGTGATATCGGCCGGGCGGACACCGTACTCCTCAAGGATCGCACGCACCCAAACATTTGCGGTGAGCTGGTACTCCGGCACTCCGATGCGCCGCCCTTTCAGGTCCACGGGGCGCGTGATGCCCCGATCGGTGCGGATGTAGACAGAGGTGTGCCGGAATGCGCGTGAGGGAAAGACGGGGATACCGACATAGGGGCAGTCGTCGTTCGCGGTCTTGACCGTGAAAGAGGACAGCGACAGCTCACAAATATCAAAATCCGCATATTTGAAGGCACGGAAGAAAATCTCCTCCGGATCGAGGATGGAGAAGACAGGATCTACGCCATCAATGTGGACGGTACCGTCCACCAGCGGGCGGATACGATCATAGTCCCCTATGGCCAGGGAGAGGCGGAGGTTGGACAAGGCTGGCGGGTTCCTAGCTTTTCGGCTTCGCTGAGCTGGCGGCGGCAGCCAGGATCGCCACGATGTCGTTCTCCGCAGCGGCTGCCGACTGATATCGGGGCTGCGTCGTGACATAGGGCGCCGGCGCGTCGTGCGGGCTGTAGATCTCAAGATAGTAGCGGCCGGAACGCTCGTCCCGCACCGGCTCGATACGGATCAGCGGCATGGTCTCTCCTTATTCGGGCTGGATGCCGGCCGCGCGGATGATCTCTCCGTTGCGGGCCTGCTCCACCTCCATCAGCCGCAGGAAATCGGCGCTGCTTTCCTGGATCGGCGTACAGCCGATGGCTGCCAGGCGCTGAACAATCCCGGGATCGCGGAGTGCGGCTGAGGTGGCGGCATGCACAGCCTCCACCCTCGTGGTGGGCATGCCCCGTGGTCCCCAGATCGCTGTCCAGCCCTCGAACAGCATGTCCGGGTAGCCGAGTTCGAGCATGGTGGGAGCCGCGGGCAGCATGTCGACCCGCTTCGGCGCCGTGACGGCAAAAGCCCGAAGTTGCCCGCCCTGGATCAGAGGCATGACCGCGCCGAGTGGTGCGAACATCAACTTGACCGCACCCGCGATAAGGTCGTTCACCGCCGGCCCTGATCCACGATAGGCGACGATGGTGAAATCGGCTCCCAACTTCTGGCCAAGGGCTGCAGCACCAAGTTGACCGACTGAGCCGAGAGTAGATCCGGCAAAGGAGAATTGGTTAGGATTGCTCTTGAGCGCCGCCAGTAGGCCACGGGCATCAGCCTGCTGAACATGCGCTGCTCCCCCGACGAGCACATAGGGAATGCTGACCGTACGGGCTATGGGCGCGAAGTCGAGCACGGCATCGAAGGGCACGCCGCGCTGCACGAATTTGAGGACAAGATGCACCTCATTCGAGTAGAGCAGGGTCATCCCGTCCGGCGCCGAGCGCGCCACCTCCTGTGCCCCGATCGCGCCATTGGCGCCCGAGCGGTTTTCGATCACCCAGGTCTGGTTCAATGCATCCGGGATCTTCACGGCAAGCAAGCGCGCCGTGACATCCGTGGTTCCACCCGGCGCATAAGGCACGATCAATCGCGCAGTGGAGCGCCCGGCCTGAGCCTGCGCAGCCGCTGGCAGGCCTAACCCCGCCGCGGCCGTGAGACGAAGTGCTTCGCGGCGCGTCCAGCTTCCAGTACGCATCGTTTCCCTCCCGCTTGTTCTGTGCTGGCTTAAGCCAGATTTTGATATCTCAATGGTATGTCACGCCCGGTACGCGCCGATTCCAGTATTGCAAGGCAGATTTCTGCAGTCGCCAGTCCCCACTCGCCGGAATGCAGCGGTGTCTGGCCCCGCACGACAGCGGCAAAGAGTTCGTCGATCACCTCGGCGCGGGGTACGGTGGGAGGCGGCAGTGCATCGAGGCGCCGTTCGTCATCTCCATAAACCATCACGCCATTTGCCATGGGGCGCAGATCCGCCCGGTCGCAGGAGGCGATGAAGAGGCCAAAGTGGTTGTGCGCGGACGGCAGCGGTGCGCGGCGCGCATATTCCGCGCCGATTCCCGCGCCATAGGCCCGCTTCTCCTTCAGCGCCGCCTCCTCCTTGGGAGACGTAACGCCACGCAACGCCGCGCGCGCCGTGGCATAGGTGGCCGGATCCCGCGCTGTGCCCATTTCGCCAGTCCAGTTCTGGAATTCATCCGTGTCGAAATGGCCGTGGCCGTTATAGGTCAGCGTGGCTGCAAGGCCGCCGCCGAAGTCCAGCAGCGCGGTATAGGCACCCTCCGTCCCGCGCGCCCGGTCCCAGATGGATGCATGGGCACGGATGGCGCGAGCCGGCCGCCCGGCCAGCAGGCGCGCCACCTCCACCTGATGCGGCGCCTGGGAGAAGATGGCGCCGCCGCCTTGCACCGTGTCCAGCTCCTCCGGCCGGCGGGGACGGTAGAGATAGTCGGTGAAGTTGACGGCGGTGATCATTCGCAGCGCCCCGAACTCTCCCGAGCGGATCATCTCCCGCGTGCGGAGGTAGGGAGCACCGAAGGAATGGCTATGTCCGACGATGAGATGGATACCGCCTCGCCGCGCCGCGTCGATCATCGCCAGGCAGTCCTCCACGGACAGGGCCATCGGCTTCTCGACCAAAACATGCTTACGGGCAGCCGCGGCGATACGCACATGGGCAAGGTGGAACTGGTGCGGCGTGGCGATATAGACGGCATCGACCACCGGATCGGCGCAAAGTGCCTCGACACTGTCGTAGCTGCGCGCACCGAAATCGTCGGTGAAGCGAGCACGCGCCTCCGGCCGTGGATCGGCCGCCGCGACCAGCTGCACATGAGGATGCCGCACCAAGGTAGGCAGCATCAGTACGAAGGCCCGGCCAAGCCCTGCGACGCCGAGCCGGATGCATTCCGCCGCCACGTTCAGAGATCGAGCACCAGCGTGCCGGTCTTCGCCCGGGAGACGCAGATCATCAGGGCACTCTTCTGCTCCGTCGGGGTCAGCACCATATCGCGGTGGTCCACCTCCCCCGACAGGTAACGGGTCCGGCAGGTGCCGCAGGTGCCGCTCTCACAGGAGGAGGGAAGCTTGCGCCCATGGGCACGCAACACTTCCAGGATGGTGATGCCGACAGGCACCTCCAGCTCCTCGCCATCCGGGCCGATCTTCACGGCAAAGGGCTGGTCGTCGGCACGTGGGCGGACGAGGTCAGAGCCAAAATCCTCGAAATGGACGGCCTTGTCCGGCCAGTGGCCCGTCATGTCGCGCACGGCGTCCATCAATGGGCGTGGGCCGCAGCAATAGATATGGGCGCGTGTCGGGTTCTCGAAAATCGGCCACAGGTCATAGGCCTTTTCGGGATCGCCCTCGTCATGATGGATGACGATGCTGTTGCCACCCGCGAAGGCCGGGTTGGCGAGTTCCGACAGGAAAGCCGTGCCGGGCGCAGCGCGCGTGAGATAGAAGAGGCGGAAGGGCTTGCTTCCCTCAGCACGCAGATAGCGGATCATGGCAAGGATCGGCGTGATGCCAATGCCGCCCGCCACGAAGATGTACTCTGGGGCGCGGGTGTCCAGTTCGAACATGTTCCGCGGGGCGGAGACCTCCAACGTCGCGCCTGCCGCGATGTTGTTGATCAGCCCAACGGAGCCGCCCCTTCCCCGCTCTTCTCTCTTCACGGCGATGACGTAGCGATCCCGCTCATGGGGATCGTTGCAGAGCGAGTAGTTGCGCATGGCGCCGGTTGGCACACGCACCGCCAGGTGCGATCCCGGAGTGAAGGGAGGCAGCTCCGCACCGTCCGGGTGGCGAAGTTCAAAAAGCTGAATGCCATCAGCGGCGGGCTCTGAGCGCGCCACATGCAGCGTCATCAGCTCCAGATCGGCGGCTGGTGCGTCAAGCATGGTGAACGTTTCCTCCCAGCCACTTAGGGGCCATGGACCGGAATATGGTTAGGCAGCTAAGCGTATAAGAGCAAGAGATTTTCGGTGCTCTTCTGAGTTCCCTCTTAATTGCGACTGGCTTGCAAGTTAAGCTTCATGCTTTTTGCGAGATGAGCCAGAAAACGGATTATTCTTGACCAAAGCAGGGATACTCATATCCTTAGGGCACTAACCAATTGCTTAGGTCCGGTGCCCAGGTGGCGCCAGGGCGGCCGGGAGGACACTCCGAACCATGCTCACCGCCACCGAGAATGAAACGCTGTGTCGCGTCGAGGGTGATGCACCGATGGGCCAGCTCATGCGGCGCCACTGGGTGCCTGCCGTGCTGTCCGAGCAGGTAACGGAACCAGATGGCAAGCCCGTGCGCGTCACCCTCTTCGGAGAGAAACTCGTCGCCTTTCGCGACAGCGAAGGGCGGCTTGGAATGCTCGGCGAGAGCTGCCCGCATCGCAAGGCTTCACTCGCCTTCGGCCGCAATGAGGATTGCGGCCTGCGCTGCCTCTATCACGGCTGGAAGTTCGACGTGGAGGGCAATGTCATCGACATGCCGTCAGAGCCGAAGGAGAGCGGCTTTGCCGAGCGGGTGAAGCACAAGGCCTACCCGGCGCAGGAGGCGGGCGGCTTCGTCTGGGTCTATATGGGGCCGCCGGATGCCATGCCCGCCTTCGAACCCCCGCCCTGGGCGCCCACGGCGGAATCAAGGGCGGCGATCGTGCGGATCGACCTGCCCTGCAACTGGGCGCAGATCATGGAAGGCCAGATCGACAGCGCCCATTCCTCCTCCCTCCATTCCTCGGATATGCGGCCGGCGCGTGGCGAGGCGACCGCTCTTGATACACACTGGGTCCGCCCCTCGACCGACAAGAACCCGCGCATTCAGGTACAGGTGACCAATTACGGGATGCGCTACGCCGCGATCCGGCGCCCGATCGCCAATGCCGCGACCCATGACTACGTGCGCATCACCACCTTCGTCGCACCCTTCACGGCGCTGATCCCGCCGAACTCCACCTACAACGTCGCCAGCGTGATCGTGCCGAAGGACGACAACAACACCTATTTCCACTTCATCGCCTGGCACGAGAGCAGGGAGGCCATCTCGACCGCGGCGTGGCGGAAGTTCTGCGTGGCGGAGGTGGGCGTGGATGTCGATGCCAATTTCCGCCCGATGAAGCGCCATGCCTGGAACGACTACCTGCAGGACCGGGAGGTGATGAAGAGCGGCGATTCCTTCACGGGCATCCCCGGCATCCCGAACCAGGATATCGCCATGTGGGAATCGATGGGGCCAATCGCCGACCGCACCTCAGAACGGTTAGGGGCGAGCGACATCGCGGTGATCCAGTTCCGCCGCATCATGCTGGACGCCGTGGCGCGGCACGAGGCCGGCGCGGATCCGATCGGGCTGGAGAAGCCGCATCTGCCGCAGGCGAAGCTCCGCTCCTACCAGGGCGTCGTTTCCAAGACATCCAACTGGCGCATACTGGGGGCGTCGGAAGAGGAGGTCGCCTATCTCGACGGCATGGAGGAGGAGGAGGACGAGAAGCAGATGGCGAAGGCGGCCCTCGCCTGAAGCCCAGGCTCATCGAAGCGTCCGGCGGGATTCCGGCCGGGCGCATTCCCGTTTAGCGTCCCCCCATGCCCACAATCCCAGCCGACACCGAAACCCGCGCCGACCCGCTTCCCTTTCAGCACAGTGTTGGCTTTCTGGTCCGGGACCTCAATCGGGCCATCCAGCGCCATCTCCAGGCACGGCTGCAGGAGCACGGCGTCGCCCCGGGCGCTTGGTACTTCCTGCGCGTGCTATGGGAGGAGGATGGGATCACCCAGCGCGACCTCGCCCGCCGGGTTGGGATGATGGAACCCACAGCCGTGATCGCGCTGCGTGGCATCGAGGCGCAAGGGTGGATCCGCCGCGTCCGCTCTGACACGGACAAGCGCAAGATCCACATCTTCCTGACACAGGCGGGCCGAAACCTGCGGGAAAAGCTCGTGCCAGAGGCCCATACGGTGAACGCGCTCGCCACGCAGAACATGTCCGAGGATGAGGCTCAGATCCTCCGGGCTCTTCTGCGTCGCGCCCGGGCGAATTTCCCGGCCTGAGGGCCTCGCTCAAATTTCTTGCGGCAAATCTGGCGATTTGAGACAGGTTATCAACGAGCGAAAGATTGACCAGAGGTGGGATGTGAATGGCAAGGCACCGGTGGCCGGGCCAAAGCCCAATCAATCACGTCCAACTTGCAAACAAGACAGGGACGCTTGACGGAACTTACTTCGGACCTACGGAACCGGGTCTGAGGCGTACCCGAAAAACCCAAGAAAATCAGTAAGCGATGGTGGGCGCACTAGGGCTCGAACCTAGGACCCGCTGATTAAGAGTCAGCTGCTCTACCAACTGAGCTATGCGCCCATCGCACCAAGTTTCCCGGGGCGAAGCGTTCAGTGCCTCGCGTCCGGTGAGGCGCCTTCTACCCGATCGGACGGAAGGGTCAACCCCTGTTTTCAGGCTATTCCTTTGCCGCAGCGAATTCGGCATCCCGGTGCACATAGACGCTGCCCAGCAGGCCGAAGCCGAGCATCACCGTCAGCATCGCCGAGCCGCCATGGCTGATCAGCGGCAGTGGCACGCCGCCCACCGGGATGCTGCCCGTAACCATGGCGATGTTCACGAAGACATAGAGGAAGTAGTTCATTCCCAGCCCAAGGGCGACCAGACGGCCGAACTGGTGCCGGCAGCGTAGCGCCGTCAGCATGGCGAAGATGATCACCAGCGCCAGCAGACCGAGCGTGCCAAGCGCACCGACGAGCCCGAACTCCTCGGCGACCATGGTGAAGATGAAGTCTGTCTGCTTCTCCGGCAGGAAGTTCAGATGGCCCTGGGTCCCCTGAAGGAATCCCTTCCCCCAGAGCCCGCCGGAGCCGAGCGCGATCTTGGACTGGATGATGTTGTAGCCTGCCCCCAGCGGATCGCTCTCGGGGTCGAGGAAGGTGGTGATGCGGGCCCGCTGGTAGTCGTGCAGGTGCTCATAGGCGATCGGCGCGACGAAGCCGACACAGGCGATGAGGAGCGCGAATTTCCACCATCGCGTACCGGCGGCCCAGAACATAGTGGCACCGATCATGCCTGTGATCAGCGCAGTGCCGAGATTGGGCTGCTTCAGGATCAGCCCTACCGGCAACAGCACCATCAGCGCTGGCGGGATAAGGAAGAGCACATTGCCCATCCGCTCCCAGGAGGCCCGGTGGAACCATGCGGCCAAGCCCAGCACGAGCATGATCTTCATCAGCTCCGAAGGCTGGATCTGCACCGGGCCGATATCGATCCAGCGCTGCGCCCCCTTGCCGATGTTGCCATGCAGCAGCACCAGCACGAGCAGCACGACGGCGGCCGCGTAGCCCAGCCACGCGAAGCGCGCGATGACACGGATATCGACCAGAGCGATCGAGAGCATCAGCACCAGCCCGAAGCCAAATCGGAGCGCGTGCTTCGTGGCATAGGCCTCGGGGGTGCCCCCGCCTGCGGAGTAGAGGGCGACATAGCCGATCGCCGCCACGCCGCAGAGCATGAGGACGAAAATCCAGGGGATGTGCCAGAGCTTCTCGAGGATGCCGAAGCTATGCTTCCGCATCAGCAATCGGCGTTCGTAGATGGCCGGTTCGCGGAGCATCATGGGCGTGGGTTACCGGGGGATCCAGCCTCGGCCATCCGGGCGGGAGGAGCGGTCACCGGCTGGCGGAAGCGGTTGATGGTGTCGATCATGATATCGCGCGCGATGGGGGCGGCGGCGCCGGAGCCGCTTGTCCCGTGCTCCACGATCACCATGACGGCGAATTGCGGGTTGTCTGCCGGGGCGAAGGCCACGAAGAGCGCATGCGGGCGCCATTCGCGCGGCATGGATTCCACGCGAAAGCCGCGCTCGCGCTGCTCGCGGCTGACGCGGCGCACCTGGGTGGTGCCGGTCTTGCCCGCCAGTTGCCCCATGCCCGCAGGCAGGCGGGCGCCGCGGGCGGTGCCGCCCTCCTCGTTCACCACAGCCCACATGGCCTCCCGCATCAGCCGCAGGTCGCGCTCAGGGATGCCGAGGGAGGGCCAGTCCTCTGCCCTTATGCCGCGCACAGGCTTACCGCCGATGGCGCGGGTGAGATGGGGCTGCACGGCCCGTCCGGTGGCCAGCCGCGCCGTCATGGTGGTCAGGGCAAGCGGGGTAAGCTGGTAGAAGCCCTGGCCAATGCCATGCACCACCGTGTCGCCCAGGTTCCAGGGCTTGCCCTGAGCCAAACGCCATTCGCGGGTGGGCATCAAGCCGCGGCGCGTGCCTGGCAACTCGATCTCCAGATCCACGCCCAGGCCCAGGCGTCGCCCCATCGCGGCGATTCGGTCCATGCCGATGCGCCTGGCCATTTCATAGAAATAGACATCGCAGGAATACTTGATGGCGCCACGCATATCGACGTTGCCGTGGCCGCCTCGCGAATGGCAGTGGAAGCGGGTATCGCCCAGGTCGTAATGGCCCGGGCAGTAAACGCGCTCTCCGGGCGTGCAAACCCTCGCCTCCAGGGCCGCGAGGGCCACCACCATCTTAAAGGTGGAGCCCGGGGCATAGAGGCCGTTGGTGGCCTTGTTGATAAGCGGCGTCTGGCGGTTTCTGGTCCAGGTCCTCCACTGGCTGCTGGAAACGCCGGAATTGAACAAGTTCGGATCGAAGGAGGGTTGGGTGGCCATGGCCAGCACCTCGCCCGACCGGGCATCCAGAACGACGGCGCTGGTCCCCTCCTCGCAGCGGGCACGGACGGCGCGCTGCAACTCAGCGTCCAGGCTGATCTGCACATCCTGGCCGGGTTGCCCCTCACGCCGGTCCAACTCACGGATCACGCGGCCAACCGCGTTCACCTCCAGACGGATGGAACCAGCCCTGCCGCGCAGGATCTTGTCATGGAAGCGCTCGATCCCGGCGCGGCCGACGCGGATGCCGGGCAGTTCCAGCAGCGGGTCTTCACCGATATCGGCTTCGGCCGGTGGCGCGACATAGCCGACGATGTGCGCCATATGCTCGCGCTCGGGATACTCACGCGTGGTGCCGACATCGACGGAGATGCCCGGCAGGTCCGGCGCATTCATCTCGATCCGTGCCATCTCCTCCCAAGTGAGGAACTCGCGCACCGTCACCGGGATGAAGCGGCGGCGGCGGCGCACCTCACGCTCAATCCGGGCACGCTCGGGATCGGTCAGCGGCACGATCCTGTGGAAGGTATCCAGCACCGCGGAAACATCCCGGGCATCCTCGGCCACGATCAGGGCACGCCAGTTCAACTGGCTGCCGCCAATGACCTTCCCCTCGCGGTCCAGCACGCGGCCGCGCGGCGGAGCGACGAGCCGGACGGAGATGCGGTTCTCCTCCGCCAGAGTGGCGTAGCGCTCCCCCTCCTCCACCTGCAGCTTGTGCAACCGCCAACCCAGGAAGCCCAGCGCAGCGAGCTGGCCGGCTCCCAGCAGCAGAGCGCGGCGCGTGAAGACCCCGCGCCGCGCCTCCTCCTCCTTCCGCGTCGTGCTCATACCCGTCCCTTCACGCCAGCACTTCCGCACGCTGCATTGCACGATGCGCTCGGGTCATGAGCCAGGCGAGCAGTGGGTAAAGGCCGATGGTAAGGCCAAGCTGCGCAATAGCCGGAAGGCTGGGTGGCACCTGCCAGGCAAGCAGCGCCTGCAGCAGATACCCAGCCCCGACCGCCAGCAAGGCGAATCCGCAATAGGCCAGCCAGACCAGAAGGAAGGATTGCTTGGTCAGCGTACGCCGGACCCGTAGCGCCGCCGCATGCGTGAGCAGCAGGGTAAGCACGCCAATGCCAATCGGCGCGAAGCCGAGCAGGTCCTGGAGCAGTCCGAGACCAAAGGCCGCCAGCGCCGGCATGGAGCCCGGCCGAAACAGGCTCCAGAAGAACACGCCGGCCAGGCCCACGGCCGGCAACAGCGAAGGCAGCCCGACAGGCGCCGCGGCCAGGATCATACCCAGGGCCGTGGTGACGCTGGGCACCGCGGCTCGCGCAAGCGCGTCCAACCGTGCCAGCAGGCCGGGGGCCGAGGCGGGACGTCCCTGCCGGGCCATGTCTGGTTCAGCGCCGAGGGTGGATGGACGGGTCGGGACGCGCCACTGCTTCCGGCGGCAGGATGCCGGCGAGCCCGAACTCGAAGATACGCAACAGGTCCAGCCGGTCCAGCCGAGCGAAAAGCTCCACTTCAGGCCAGCCGGTTTCACCGATCCGGACAATTCCAACCGGCAGGCCGGCGGGGAAAGTCGCGGATTCTGCGGATGTCACCACCCGGTCCCCTTCCTGCGGCTGCATGCCGGAGGGCCAGTGCTGCAGACGCGGACGGGCGGCGTTGGTCCCGACCATCATGGCGCGCGCGCGGGAGCCCTCCAGTACGACCGGAATGCGGCTGTTCATATCGGTGACCAGAAGGATGCGGGCAGAACGCGATCCTACCTCGGTCACGCGTCCGGCCAAGCCGCGTTCATCCAGTGCCAACTGGCCCTTCGCCACCTGAAGATAGGGCCCGGTTGCGATCAGCACGGCACGGGCATAGGTCCCGCCAGCATCGGCAACGACTCGGGCCGTGCGGAACTGCGGTGCCGGATCCGGCACAAAGGAAAGCTGGCGCCGGAGCATGGCGTTCTCCGCCTCGAACGCGAGAGCCGCGGCGTGCCACCGATGCAGCCGTTCATTCTCCTCTCGCAGCCGGGCGGTTTCCTCCCGCAGGTTCAGGATCGTCCACACCTCGGAAGCAGCGTTGCGCACCGCGCCGATTGGCTCGGAAGCCGCTGTGTAAAGCGGGGCGAGGAGGTCGGCCACGGCCATGCGGCTACGCTCAACCAGCAAGGTATCAGCCTTGCCGAGCAGCATGGTCCCAAAAGCGGCGGCAATGAGAACCGGGACTGACAGCCGTGCAAGGGCGTGCCGGAGCGGGATGCTGAGACGAATCATGCCGATCTCCCCCTTCCGCCCGCAGCGCCTCACATTACAAAGTAAGTTCGGCGCTCAAACGATTGATGGAAAAAGAAAGTTTCCAGAACGGAGATTTTTGGGGACTCACCCGCTCTCCTTTCCGTGAACTCTCAATACATCGAAGACAGGACGTGGCGAAGACGCTTCATCTCCTCAAGTGCGCGTCCAGTTCCCAATGCAACGCATGACAGAGCCTCTTCGGCTACGCTCACCGGCAGCCCAGTCGCTTCTCGCAGCACACCGTCCAGCCCGTGCAACAGCGCGCCGCCGCCGGTGAGGACGATTCCCTTGTCCACAATATCGGCGGCCAGTTCGGGCGGGGTGTTCTCCAGCGCGACCTTCACGGCCTCCACGATCTGGGAGACCGGCTCGGCCAGGCTTTCCGAAATCTGGCGCTGGGAGACATAGACCTCCCGGGGAACGCCGTTCATCAGATCCCTGCCCTTCACCTCGGCGATGCGCCCCTCATCGCCCTCCTCGGGCGGGGCGGCAGAGCCGACCTCCATCTTGATCCGCTCAGCCGTGCTTTCGCCGATCAGCAGGTTAAACTGGCGGCGGATATAGGAGATGATGGCCTCATCCATCTTGTCCCCGCCCACGCGGACGCTACGGGCGTAGACGATGCCACCGAGGGAGATCACGGCCACCTCGGTGGTCCCGCCGCCGATATCGACGATCATGGAGCCGGAGGGCTCGGTCACCGGCAGGCCGGCGCCGATGGCGGCCGCCATGGGCTCCTCGATCAGCAGCACCTTCCGGGCGCCGGCCGATTCGGCGCTTTCCTGGATGGCACGGCGCTCGACGGCGGTAGAGCCGGAGGGGACACAGACAATGATCATCGGCGAAGCGAAGCTGCGCCGGTTATGCACCTTGCGGATGAAGTGCTTGATCATCTCCTCCGCCACTTCGAAATCGGCGATCACGCCGTCCCGGAGCGGGCGGATGGCGGCGATGTTCCCAGGGGTCCGGCCGAGCATCATCTTGGCCTCCTCCCCCACCGCGAGCACCTGCTTGCGGCCACGGATATCGGCGATGGCCACGACCGACGGCTCGTTCAGGACGATCCCGCGGCCCTTCACATAGACCAGGGTGTTCGCGGTGCCGAGGTCGATGGCCATGTCGGCGGAGAGGAAGCCGAACAGGCGGGAGAACATGCGGGTCTGACCTCGGGATGCGCGTGGACGGCCCGTTTGGGCCGGGCTCGGGGATGATGGCCGTGACTAGCGGCAAGGCCTCGGGTACTCAAGCCGGAAACACGGGGGACGCCAAGATGACTAATCAGCAACCGTTGTCGGCAGGACGCGTTCCTGCAGGACAGAGCAACATCACAGGATATGAACCCTATGCGGAAGACCAGCCTCGCAATCCTCGCCGCCGCCAGCCTCGGCCTCGGCGCCTGCGGCTATAGCACCGGCGATCGCGCGGTTTCGGGCGGTCTCTTGGGCGCCGGCGCCGGCGCGGCGATAGGCTCCCTGTCCGGCAGTGCCGGTACGGGCGCCCTGATCGGTGGAGCGGCCGGCGCGGCCGGCGGTGCCCTGACCAGCGGCAACGACGTCAACCTGGGCCGCCCTGTGTGGCGTTGAGCCGACACCCCGAAGCCTTGGCCAACCGGTAAAGGAAAGGGCGCCCCGACTGGGGGCGCCCTCGTCATTTGTGGAGAGCAAAAGGGCGGCCTGGCCGCCCTTCCTTTTGGAGTTCAGGCCGCCGGAGCCGCCATCTCCGCCGGGGCGGTGCGCTCGCGCTTGACCAGCAGCTTGTTCAGGGCGTGAACATAGGCTCGGGCCGAGGCGACGATGGTGTCGGTATCCGCCCCCTGCCCGTCCACCAGCTTGCCATTCTCCTCGAAGCGCACGGTCACCCGCGCCTGGGCATCGGTACCGCCCGTGACCGACTGCACAGCATAGAGCTTCAGGGCCACTTCATGCGGGAAGGCAGCGCGGATGGCGTTGAAAGTGGCATCGACGGCACCGTCGCCGACGGCCACGCCCTCCCGCTCCTCACCATCGATCTCAAGCTTCAGAGTCGCCATCGGGCGGGTGTGCAGGCCGGAGGTGACGGTCAGCGCCGCCAGCTTCACCCGGTCATGCTGGCGGACCACCTCATCATCCACCAGCGCCATCACGTCCTCGTCGTAGACGACCTTCTTGCGGTCAGCGAGGTCCTTGAAGCGCCTGAAGGCGTCGTTCAGGGAGTTATCACCCAGTTCGTAGCCCAGGGCCTTCAGCTTGTCGCGGAAAGCCGCGCGGCCCGAATGCTTGCCCAGCACCAGGGAGTTGGTGGTCCAACCCACCGACTCCGGCGTCATGATCTCATAGGTGGAGGCGTCCTTCAGCACGCCGTCCTGATGGATTCCGGATTCGTGCGCGAAGGCGTTGCGCCCAACAATCGCCTTGTTGGGCTGCACGTCGAAGCCGGTGATCGTCGCCAGAAGGCGCGAGGTCTTCAGGATGTTCGGGGTGTGGATCCCCGTCTTGCGTGCGATGGCATTGCCGCGCGTACGCAGGGCCATGGCCACCTCTTCAAGCGAGGCGTTGCCGGCGCGTTCGCCGATGCCGTTGATGGTGCACTCCACCTGGCGGGCGCCAGCCTGGATGGCAGCGATGGT
Organism: Roseomonas xinghualingensis; assembly: GCF_025791835.1. Taxonomy (GTDB): domain Bacteria; phylum Pseudomonadota; class Alphaproteobacteria; order Acetobacterales; family Acetobacteraceae; genus Roseomonas; species Roseomonas xinghualingensis. Next base: position 62,359 of record NZ_JAOXLP010000019.1, on the reverse strand, counting down.
GTTCGCGACGGCCAATCCCAGGTCGTCATGGTTATGGGTGGAGAAGATGACCCCATCCGCGCCGGGCACCCGCTCCCGCAGCATGGTGAAGATGCGGGTCATATCCTCCGGCAAGGCATAGCCGACCGTATCCGGGACATTGATGGTGGTGGCGCCTGCCTTGATGGCGGCCTCGACGCAGCGGCACAGGAAATCCGGATCGGTGCGGCTGCCATCCTCGGCGGACCACTCCACATCATCCGTGTGCTGGCGGGCCAGAGTCACGCTGCGGACCACGGCAGCCAGCACATCCTCGTTGGACATGCGCAGCTTCACCCGCATATGCAGGTCGCTGGTCGAGATGAAGGTATGTATGCGGCCGCGCGCAGCCGGCTTGATGGCCTCGGCGGCGCGCAGGATGTCCGCATCGGCAGAGCGTGCCAGACCACAGATCACCGGGCCGTCCTTGGCGAAACGCTCAGCAATGGAGCGGACGCTCTCGAAGTCGCCCGGGCTGGCAATAGGGAAGCCGGCCTCCAGCACATCGGCACCCAGCTCAGCCAGGCTTTCCGCCATGCGCAGCTTCTCCTGCAGGTTCATGGAGAAGCCAGGGGACTGCTCACCATCGCGCAGCGTGGTGTCGAAGATGATGACGCGGTCGTCCGCGATCTGGCCAAAGCTGGGGTGGTTCTGGGGCATCGTGCCCTCCTTCAAAAGCCGTGTTCCGAGTGGTGGCAGGCGGGTGCAAGACCCGGGGGAACCCCCTGAGCGATGCCGGCAGTCAGCCGTGCGTCACGCCCAGGGGCGGCGAAGTCGAAGAAGAAGCGGAAGGAGGGCGACAGCCGGACGCGCCGTGAGAGCGACCACAAGGCCGGTGCAGAAAGGCGCGTTACGGGCGGGGGTCGCCTGCATGGGGCCGGACGCTAACCTCGATACGGTGGTGTGGCAAGGCGGAATCCTCGCCTGCCCCGTCTCCCCGCCATACAACGCCCCGTCCCGGCTGATCAGAAAGGCTGCGTGGAGCGCCCCGGATGGGACGGGGGCGGCCCATGACGGCGCTGGTGGTTCTCCATCCGGTCCATGCAACGGAGCAGTGAATCGACAACCCCGTTCAGACCGTTGAGGCTAACGCGCCAATCCTCTTCATCGCCCCGCCGGAACTCCACGTGCATCTCATGCCCGGTCCGGAGGGCCCGTTCGAAATCGGGCATCGCGTCGGAACGCACCACCCACTCCACTTTCCGCCCATTGCCGGTCGCCTGCACCCCCCAGGAGGAACGCCCGATGGAATAGCGGATCGGAACCTGCTGCCGGGCGGGAATCCGCCAGCCATTCTTGAATATCTGGATGGTAAGGTGCCGGCGCCCGGCGAAAGACTTGATATGCACTTCGCGGCCGCGGAAGTCGGTGGCCATGCCACAAACCGCCGTGCCGTCGTTCGCGTCTCCGCCGTAGGCCCGCCAGTCGCCGCTGCGCTCCAGCACCTGGGTCTGGGCCTGAACCGTCCCGGCACTGCTCCAAAGCACAAGACCAGCCAGGATCGCATATCGTCGCAGCATGCCCGGCATCTCCCCACCATTGACGGGAGACCTATAAATCGACTTGGTTTCGAATTAAATGCGGCGTCGAAAAATTAGTGCAGTCTGCATGAAGCCGAGGCGGGGGCATCCACCACGGCGGATGCCCCGATGACCCTGTCGGAAAGATCAGTTCTTGGTCTGATCGACCAGCTGGTTCTTCTTGATCCAGGGCATCATCTCGCGGAGGCGCTCGCCCACCTGCTCGATCGGGTGCTCGGCCAGGCGGCGGCGGGTTGCCTTGAAGCTGGCCTGGTTCACCTTGTTCTCCAGCATCCAGTCACGGGCGAACTTGCCGGTCTGGATGTCCTCCAGAACCTTCTTCATCTCCGCCTTCGTCTCGGGCGTGATGATGCGCGGACCGGTGACGTACTCGCCATACTCGGCGGTGTTGGAGATCGAGTAGTTCATGTTGGCGATGCCGCCCTCATAGATGAGGTCGACGATCAGCTTCACCTCGTGGAGGCACTCGAAATACGCCATCTCGGGGGCGTAGCCGGCCTCAACCAGCGTCTCGAAGCCCGCCTTGATCAGCTCCACCAAGCCGCCGCAAAGCACGGCCTGCTCGCCGAACAGGTCGGTCTCGCACTCTTCCTTGAAGGTGGTCTCGATCACGCCCGAGCGGCCGCCGCCAATGGCAGAAGCGTAGGAGAGCGCGATTTCCAGCGCGTTGCCCGAGGGGTTCTGGTGAACGGCCACGAGGCAGGGCACACCGCCGCCCTTCTGGTACTCGCCGCGCACCGTGTGGCCGGGGCCCTTCGGCGCGATCATGAACACGTCGATGTCCGGACGCGGGTCGAGCAGGTTGAAGTGGACATTCAGGCCATGCGCGAAGGCGAGGGCCGCACCCTCCTTCATGTTGGCGTGCAGGTGCTCGCGATACAGGTCGCCCTGGCCCTCGTCCGGGGTCAGCACCATCACGACATCGGCCCACTTCGCCGCATCGGCCGGGGACATCACCTTGAAGCCAGCAGCCTCGGCCTTCTTCGCGGAAGCACCCGGGCGGAGGCCGATCACGACATCCTTCACACCGGAATCACGCATGTTCATCGCATGGGCATGGCCCTGGCTGCCGAAGCCGATGACCGCGACCTTCTTGGCCTTGATCAGGTTCACATCCGCGTCGCGGTCATAATAAACGCGCATCTTCTTCCCCTTGGGTGAATTTGCAGTCTGTTCAGGCAGCCAGGCTGCGCGGGCCGCGCGCAATGGCGACGGCGCCCGTGCGGGACACCTCCGCCAGCCCCAGCGGCCGCATCAGCGCCACGAAGGCGTCGATCTTCTCGGCGGTGCCGGTCATCTCGAAGGTCAGGCTCTCATGACTCGCATCAACGACGCGGGCCCGGAAGGCATCGCCGAGGCGCAGCGCCTCCATGCGGCTTTCGCCCCGGCCCACCACCTTGATGAGCGCCAGCTCCCGGACAAGATGCGGCCCCTCCAGCGTCAGGTCGGAGACGGTGTGCACTGGCACCAGGCGGTCGAGCTGCGCCTTGATCTGCTCGATGATCATGTCAGTGCCCGTGGTGACGACGGTGATGCGGGACAGCCGCCGCGCCTCGTCCACCGGGGCCACCGTCAGGCTCTCGATATTGTAGCCACGCCCGGAGAAGAGGCCGATGACGCGCGCCAGCACGCCGGCCTCGTTCTCCACCAGCACTGCGATCGTCGCCGTGCGCTGCGTCGTATCGGACATTCTCTCGCGCCTCAGACCAGAACCTTGCCTTCATCGGTGACGCCCGCAACGCCACCCTGCTGGCCAGGGCCCAGGATCATCTCGTTATGGGCGGCGCCGGACGGGATCATCGGGAAGACATTCTCCTTCTGGTCCACACAGATATCTGCGATCACCGGGCCAGGATGGGCGATCATCTCGCGGATCACCTCGTCGAGGTGGCTCGCATCCGTCGCGCGGAGCCCGCGCGCATGGAAGCTCTCCGCCAGCTTCACGAAATCGGGCAGCGCCGCCGAGTAGCTCTCGGAATAGCGGGAGCCATGCAGCAGCTCCTGCCACTGGCGCACCATGCCCATGTATTCGTTGTTCAGGATGAAGACCTTCACCGGCAGGCGGTACTGCGCCAGCGTGCCCATCTCCTGGATGTTCATCAGGATCGAGGCCTCGCCGGCGATATCGATCACCAGCGCGTCCGGATGGGCGATCTGCACGCCCGTCGCGGCCGGCAGGCCATAGCCCATGGTACCGAGGCCACCGGAGGTCATCCAGCGGTTCGGCTTCTCGAAGCCGAAATACTGGGCGGCCCACATCTGGTGCTGCCCCACTTCGGTGGTGATGAAGGTGTCGCGCCCGGTCTCGCGCGTGATCTCGTAGAGGCGCTTCACCGCGTGCTGCGGCTTGATGATGCTGCCGCTCTGCTCATAGCGCAGGCAATTGCGGCCGCGCCACTCGTCGATCTCGCGCCACCAGGCGGCCACAGCCTCGCGGTCCTGCTCGGCGCTGTCCGCCTCCCAGGCCTCGATCAGCGCGCGCAGCACCTCGGCGGCATCACCCACCACGGGCACGTCCACCTTGACGTTCTTGTTGATGTTGGACGGATCGATATCGGCGTGGATCTTCTTGGAATGCGGCGAGAAGGCGTTCAGGCGCCCCGTCACCCGGTCGTCGAAGCGGGCCCCGATGTTGAACATCACGTCGCAGCCATGCATGGCGAGATTAGCCTCGACCGTGCCGTGCATGCCCAGCATGCCGATGAAGCGCGGATCGCTTGCCGGGAAGACGCCGAGGCCCATCAGCGTGTTGGTGCAAGGCATGTTCGCCATGCGGACGAATTTCGCCAGCAGTTCGCTCGCCTCAGGACCGGCATTGATAACGCCGCCACCGGCATAGACCACCGGGCGGCGCGCGCCCTTCAGCAGCGCCATGGCCTTGCGGATCTGGTCGGCATCCGGGCGGGTCTGGGGACGGTAGGAGCGGTGCTCCTCCTTCGGAGCCTCCTCGTAGCCACCCTTCGCCAGCAGGATGTCCTTCGGCAGGTCGATCACCACCGGGCCGGGGCGGCCGGAACGTGCAACATAGAAGGCGTCATGCACCGTGCGTGCCAGATCGCCGATCTTTTTGACCAGATAGTTATGCTTGGTCGCCGGACGGGTGATGCCGGTCGTATCCGCCTCCTGGAAGGCGTCGTTGCCGATCAGATGCGTCGGAACCTGACCGGTCAGGCAGACCAGCGGCACGGAATCCATCAGCGCGTCCAGCAGGCCGGTCACCGCATTGGTGGCGCCGGGGCCCGAGGTGACCAGCACGCAGCCCACCTTGCCTGTGGAGCGGGCATAGCCCTCGGCGGCATGCACCGCCGCCTGCTCGTGCCGCACCAGCACATGGCGGATGGCATTCTGCTGGAAGAGCGCGTCATAGATCGGAAGGACCGCGCCCCCCGGATAGCCGAAGATGACCTCTACGCCCTGCTCCTTCAGCGCACGGAGGACGATCTCCGCACCCGTCAGGGTGGCGGTATCGGTCTGGGCCGGGGCGTTGGCGGACATTGCGGCTTTTCCTCGGGGAAAGTTTCGCGAGCCGGTGGTCTAGGGGGCGTGTGCAGGTGCGTCAATGCGACATTTTCAGAAATGATAAGATTTGCCCAAAGTCACTTTCCGAAAATTGCTCAAGACCATCAATTCGCGCATTGATGATATGCGTCGCGCTCGGGGCGGCCAGTTCATGGTGGCGGAACCAAGTAGCCTGCCGCTTGGTGTACTGGCCCGTTGCGAGACAGGCACGGCGCCCGGCCTCCGCTATTTGCATTTGCCCGCGAAGGACTGCCGAAAGCTCCGGCACCCCATGGGCTCGCATGGCCGGCAGGGCGGGATCCAGATGCTGCTCCAGCAAGGCGCGCACCTCCCCCATGGCGCCGGCATGCAGCATTCCTTCCCAACGGGCGGCAATGGCGGCGCGCAGCGCATCGCGTGGCGGGTCGATCCGGATGGCGCGGAAGGCATAGGGCGCGGGCCCCGTGCTGGGAGCGTCTTCCTGCCAGTCAGCGAGTCCCCTTCCCGTCCCGCGCCACACCTCCCAGGCGCGGGCAAGGCGCTGGCTGTCGCTGGGCCGAAGCCGTGCGGCGCTGCGTGGATCGGCGGCGGCAAGGCGAGCATGAAGGGCGGCGGGCCCCTCATCGACCAGCAGCCGCCGCGCCTCCTCCCGTGCCGCGGGTGGGATTGGGGGAAGCTCCGAAAGCCCCTCGGTGAGAGAGCGGAAATACAGCCCGGTCCCGCCGCAAAGGATGGGCAGGCGCCCCGCCGCCGTAGCGCGGGCCATCGAATCGATCGCCGCCTCGCGCCACCAGGCGACGGAGGCGGCCCGCGCGGCAGGGATCACGCCATAGAGGTCATGCGGCGCCATCGCCTCCTCCTCCGGGGAGGGGCGCGCGGTCAGCACCCGCAGTTCCCGGTATACCTGCATGGAGTCGGCATTGATCACCACGCCGCCGAGCAGCCGGGCCAGGATCAGGGCCAGGGCCGATTTGCCGCTGGCGGTCGGCCCGGCGATCAGCAGGGCGGGCGGTGGCGTTTTCGTCGATTGCTCCATGAGGGGGTCCGGGGGCATGTACGGCGCCCATGTCGCATGTCCTCACCTTGATCGCACCCCCGGGCCGCCTGCAGCCTGGTATCCTCGCCCGTACGCGGGAGGCGCTTTCCTCTCTCGGCGCCGATCTCGGCACGCCGGGCTGGCTGGCCGAGGCGGAGGCGGTGGACCTCCCCTTTGCGGGCCTTGACCCCGATCAGGCCGTGGCCGCTGTCCGCGCAGCCCTGCCCGCGGAGCAGATGGATGCCATCGCCCAGCCCGCCGAGGGGCGCCGCAAGTCCCTGCTGATCGCTGATATGGACAGTACCATCGTCACTTCCGAGACGTTGGACGAGCTGGCCGCCTATGCCGGGCTGAAGGAGCGCGTGGCCGAGATTACTCGCCGCAGCATGAATGGCGAGCTGGATTTTGCCGCGGCCCTGCGTGAGCGCGTGGCAATGCTGAAGGGCCTCTCCCTGGATGCGCTGGAAGCGACATGGAAGGGTACCGAGCTGATGCCCGGCGCGCGGGAGCTGGTGCGGACCATGGCCGCGAATGGCGCACATTGCGCGCTTGCCTCAGGCGGCTTCACCTTCTTCACTGGCCGCGTGGCCGAGCTCTGCGGCTTCCAGAGCCACCATTCCAACACGCTGCTGGATGACGGCAAGGTGCTGGCCGGCACAGTGGCCGAGCCGATCTTCGACCGCGAGGCCAAGCTTGCCACCCTCACCCATCTCGCGGCCGAGAAGGGGCTTCCCATGTCCGCCACCATGGCGGTCGGCGATGGCGCGAACGATCTGGCGATGATTGGTGCGGCCGGGATGGGCGTGGCCTACCACGCCAAGCCCGTTGTGGCGGGCGCGGCGCGCGCGCGGGTGGATTTCACCGACCTGCGCGCTCTGCTCTTCATCCAGGGCTACCGCGCCGCCGATTTCGTCAGCGGCTGATCCAGGCCGAAGCTCTCGCGCAGCCCCCGCCAGCCGGCGGGGGTCACGCTCAGTGCACGGGAATTCGGTACTCGCCGCATCCAGCCGAGATCCAGGCAGCGCCGGCACAGCGCCGCCCCCAGTGCGCCGGCCAGATGCGAACGCCTTTCGCTCCAGTCCAGGCAAGGGCGGCAGAAGGGGCGGCCACGGGCGACAGGCAGCACGACGCCCAGGCGTTCCAGGAAGGACGCGCCCGCCTCCGTCAGCGCCCCGCCATCGGGTGAGAGATCCAGATGGCCGCGCACTACCATCGCATCGGCCATGCCGACCGCCAGCCGCCCGGCGAGATGGTCGTAGCAGGTGCGGGCCTCGCGCAGCGCCATGTCACGCGGGCCTGTACGCAGCGCGCGCGGCGGCGTCCGGCTCCGCTCGGCCGAAAGCGCCATCAGCCCCTCCAGTACCCGCGCCACTTCCGGCGAGGCCAAGCGGTGGTAGCGGTGGCGGCCCTGCCGCTCCATCGCCAGCAGCCCAGCTTCCAGCAACCGCGCCAGATGGCCACTGGCCGTGGTAGGCGCCACGCCCGCGATCCCGGCAAGTTCCCCTGCCGTCAGGGCCCGGCCATCCATCAGCGCGGCGAGCATGTTCAGCCGGGCGGGATCGCCCAGGGCGGCGGTACTGACCATGGGCGTCTCCTCCAGCTCCTGCGTACTCTGCGGGTTGCGGGCATGCTACGGCCCCCGCCGAAGCATCGCGTGACCGGCCTGGCCAAGAATGATCGGGCAGAGCACGGGGATTTCCATGGACGCCACGCTGATCGCCGCCATCGCGGCCACTTTCACCCTGGCCGGTTTCGTGAAAGGTGTGACCGGGCTGGGGCTGCCCACCATCGGCGTCGGCCTGCTGAGCCTTGTCATGCCGCCCGCCGGGGCCGCGGCAATGATGGTCGTGCCGTCGCTGGTGACGAATATCTGGCAGATAGTGGGGGGCTCGGCCCTGATGCCCCTGCTGCGACGGCTCTGGCCGATGATGGCCGGCGTCTGCGCCGGCACCCTCGCCCTGGGCGCCGGCACGCTGACCGGATCCAGCGCCGCAAGTGCCACGATGGCGCTTGGCGCGGCCCTCCTGCTCTATGGCGCGCTCGGCCTGTCACCTTTGAAGCTACCGCGTGTCTCCCCGACAGGGGAGTTGTGGCTGGGCCCGCTGATGGGCATCGCCACCGGCTTCGTCACTGCTGCGACAGGTGTCTTCGTCCTGCCCGCAGTCCCCTATCTGCAGGCGCTGAATCTCGGGCGTGACGATCTCGTGCAGGCGCTCGGCCTGTCCTTTACGGTCTCCACCCTCTCCCTGGCGGCCATCCTCGCGAGCGGCGGAGCATTTGGGGCCGCCTCCGCCTCGACCTCGCTCCTGGCGCTCTTCCCTGCCCTGGCCGGCATGCTGGTTGGTGGATGGGTGCGGAGGAAAATCCAGCCCGAGTTGTTCCGCCGCATCTTCTTCCTCGGCCTCCTTCTTCTGGGCGGTAACCTCATGCTGCGCGGCTGACGGTTCGGTAGGCTGGGCCTCCGGCCGCAAACCTTGCGGGCGGCGGGGTGTTAGAAACGGCGGCCTGGGCCTTCCGCAAGCCGGCCAGTGACGGGGCGGCGGAGCCCTTCCCCGGATCCCGGACTGGAGCACAGGCCAGATGAGTGACAAGGATGCCGTAAGAGAGACGGTGTATCAGCGGGGGCCTGGCCAGGACGCGGCGATAAGGAAAACAGCCTGGCTCCGGCTCCTACCGGCGCGGGTGACCCGCATGGAGCGGTGGACACTCATCGCCATCGCACTCACCGCAGCGGCCTTGCTCGTTTTCGCCAACATCGCCGCCGAAGTCATCGAAGGCGACACCCGGGCCTTCGACGAGCATGTGCTTCTTGCCCTCCGCAGCGCGGGGGATCCCTCCGATCCCATCGGGCCACCATGGTTCGAGGAAATCATGCGTGACTTCACGGCACTCGGCGGCACCGGCATCCTCGTGACAATGACTCTCGCCGTCCTCGGCTTCCTGCTCCTGACCGGCAAGCGGCAGGCAGCGGCGATGGTCTTCGCCTCCGTCGCCACCGGCCTTCTTCTCAGCCACGCCCTGAAATGGGGCTTCGACCGGCCGCGGCCGGATCTCGTGCCGCATGGCGCCTCGGTCTACACCCAGAGCTTCCCCAGCGGGCACGCGATGCTGTCGGCGATCGTCTATCTCACGCTTGGCGCCTTGCTCGCCCGCGTGCAGACGGAGCGCCGGGTCAAGGCCTACCTCCTTCTGGTGGCCACCTTGCTGAGCCTTATTGTCGGCGCGAGCCGGGTCTATCTTGGCGTCCACTGGCCGACCGATGTGCTGGCCGGCTGGGCCATCGGCGCCGCCTGGGCGCTTCTGTGCTGGCTCATCCTGCTTCGGCTCCAGCGCCGCAATCTCCGGGCCAGGCGCCCATCGCTGCCGGAGGGAGGGCGGATGAGGCGGGCGGCCCCTCGGGGCTGAAGCACTGCCGCACCCGCCGGAATTCGTCATGTTCCGGCGGCAGCCGGCCTCACCATTGGTGACGTCGCCTGCAAGCTGCGCAAAAATACATAAACCAGACCAGCGTGCCGACACGAAGCAGTGCCGGGAGAAGCGCCCGGTAACGCCCGGAAGCGGCATGGACGCCCCTGACCCTGCGGGAAGGACACGGCGATGCTGCAACGCAGGAAGCTTGTGGCCGCACTCGCATCGGCCGCTTTGCTACCCTCCGGGATCCACGGGCTTGCCGGGGCGCAGAGCCGACCGGCGGAGGCCATGGGGGGCGAGCTATGGTTCGATCCAACCCAGCTTCCATCCTTTACCGGGACCGTCGAGCGCTACCTCCTGAACCCGAATGGGGAAGTGGATGCGCTTCTGTTCCGGGAAGGCCCGCAGATATCCTTTCCGCCCGAGGTGGCTGATGAACTGCGCCGTGCCGTCGCGCCGGGCCGGCCTCTGATCGTCTGGGGCATTCGCGCGCGCAACGCGCCCGTCATCACCATGCTGGCCTTCGCGCCCAGTGCAGAAACCACACCGATGGTGCTGGACCGCTTCTACTGGCGCCCCTCCAACCGTTCGGCCGGCACAGGCGGCATGCCGCTCCCCTTCTTCGGCACGGTGCGCTCCCCCTTCTATGCGCCGCAGGGTGCGGTGGTGGGCGTGGTTCTCGATGACGGTTCGGTGGTCCTGTTCCCGCGCGGCACGGCGTCCTCGGAGGCCATCCGGAGCCTACTGAAGTCCGGTACCCGGATTGCCGTCTCGGGCATCGGCTTTCAGTCGCAGGAAGGCCAAGCGGTGCTGGCGGAGCAGTTCGGCGAGCCGGGCTCGCTGCGGCCAGTGACGAAGGATGAGCCAGGGCCACCGGCAGGTGCTCCCGGAGCGGCGCGGGGCAACTGACCTCCATGGCCGAGAATTGCTCGCTTTCCACAATGTCCAGATCGCACAGGCGGACGGCGCTGTGCTGGTCGCCGAAGCGAATGCCGAGATCCAGGCAGGCGAGAAAGTGCTCATCGTCGGCGAGGGCGGCACGGGCAAGTCAACGCTGTTCCGTGCCATTTCCGGAGTATGGCCCTGGGGCTCGGGCGAGATCCGGGTGCCGCCGCGCAGCCATATGATGTTCATGCCGCAGCGCCCCTATCTGCCGCTCGGCACCCTGCGTGGCGCCATCGCCTATCCTGCAGCCCCGAGAAAGTTCCCCGATGTCGCCATGCGGGCTGCCCTCACGCGCTGCGGGCTGCCGCATCTGACAGGCCAGCTCGACGAGGAGGAGCGCTGGGACCGGATCCTCTCGCTCGGGGAGCAGCAGCGCCTCGCTTTCGCCCGGCTGCTGCTGCACCGGCCACGCTGGGTCTTCATGGACGAGGCGACGGCGGCGCTCGACGAGACGAACCAGGACCTGATGATGGCCCTGTTCCGAGATGAGCTTTCCGAAAGCGCCCTGATCTCGATCGGCCACCGCCCAGGCCTTGAGGCCTATCACGACCGCAAGTTGACGCTGATACGATCCCCGGATGGGGCGAAGCTGACCACGGCACGGGGCCATGCAACGGTATCACGGCGGCGGCCCGGCCGTGCGGGCCGCGTGGCGGTCGCGGGGCGCGGGGTTGCGCGGGTCCTGCGGGGAAGCCGAAAGGGGCAGAGCTGAAACCGGCGAAGCCACCCAATCCCACCCGTGCTCCCGCTACAGACCTCGCAGGGCCGCGCAGACCTGATCCACCTGTACGTCGGTTATCTCGGGGAAGACCGGCAGGCTCATCACCTCGGTGGCCGCGCGGGAGGTTTCGGCGCAGCCGGATGGCCCCAAGGCAATGCGGCCACGGTAAGCAGCCTGCTCATGCACCGGCACGGGGTAGTGGATCGCGGTGGCAACGCCCTGAAGCCGCAACCGCTCCATCACCGCCTCGCGTTCCGGCACGCGCACCACATACTGGTGGAAGACATGCTCGACGCCAGCCGCGCGATGGGGCGCGGCATAGGGACCATTGGCCAGCGCCGTGTCATAGGCTTCCGCCACCGCGCGCCGGCGCTCATTGCCGGCATCCAGTAGCGGCAGACGCACGCGCAGGATGGCCGCCTGCATCTCGTCCAGCCGGGAGTTCACCCCCGCCTCATCTGAGATGTAGCGCTGGTGCCAGCCATATTGCCGGATCGCGCCCATGCGCTTCGCGAGTTGCGCGTCGGGCGTCGCGGTGATGCCGGCATCGCCCAGCGCGCCGAGATTCTTGGTGGGATAGAGGCTGAAGGCGGCCGCATCACCCATGGTGCCGAGCATCCGCCCGTTCAGCCGCCCACCATGGGCCTGGGCGACATCCTCGATCACCGCCACGCCATGCTCCTGGCAGTTGCGGAGAATGGCGTCCATGTCGCAGGCATGACCATAGATATGCACCGGGATCGCGGCGCGGATTGGCGCCAGGCCCGGCGGCGGGCTGCTCAGCACCGCCTCCAGCTCGGCCGGATCCATGCAGAAGGTCTTCGGGTCGATATCGACCAGCAGCGGCGTGGCGCCGACCATCTCGATCGCTGCCACCGTTGCAACGGCGGTGTGGGAGACGGTCACCACGGAGCAGCCGGGGCCGATACCCAGGCCGCGCAGAATGAGCGCGATGGCATCCGTGCCGTTGGCGCAGCCAACAGCTTGCATGGCGGGGGCATCACCCACCGAGAGCCAGGCGGCGAACTCATCCTCGAAAGCCTTGCCTTCCTGGCCGAGGATATACCAGCCGCTCGCCAGCACACGGGCGACGGCTGCGTCGATGGCGTCCTTCTGAGCCCGGTACGAGGCGCCGAGATCGGCCTGCGGGACCATGCTGGTCGATGCGTTCATGGGGAGGTCGGTCCTCAGCTCTCGTCGGAGAGATAGGCGGGAAGATTGGGGCGGAACCAGTCCACGGTGCGGCGCAGCCCCTCGGCCAAGCCCACGCGCGGAACCCAGCCGGTGAGCGCGCGGAAGGCACGGTCATCAGCATGATAGGACCCGATATCGATAGCTGCGCGGTCAGCCGGGAAGCCCCTCAGCTCGTAGCGCCCTTCCCCCGCTGCGGCGATCATGGCCTCGGCCAGATCCTTCAGGCTGGTGGGCGGCGCTCCGCCCAGGTTGAACGCCTGCCCCGCCACGCCTTCCGTGCCCTCCAGCGCGGCGGCGGCGGTCATGAAAGCGGCCACCGCATCGTCCACATAGGCGAAGTCGCGCAGCTGCTCGCCACCCCAGACCTCGAAGGGCTGGCCCTCCAGGATCCGGCGCACCCAGATACCGAGGAAGGTCTGCCGCGCATCCATCACCCGCATGCGCGGGCCGTAGCAATTGGTCAGGCGCAGCGAGGCCACTGGGCGGCCATGCACCCGGTGCTCCAGGAGCCAGTACTGCTCGCCGGCGAATTTGGAGACGCCATTGGCATCCGGCGGCGCTATCGGATGGCTTTCCGGCACCGGCAGCAGCTGGGGCCGGCCGTAGAACTGGCGGGTGGAGGCATGCACCACCCGCGCCTCCGGCGCCCCGGCCCGCAGCGCCGCGATCAGGCGTAGCTGGGCATGGCCATTGATGGCGAGATCGGTGAAGGGATCGGTCTGGCTGCCGGCATGGCTGGTCTGCGCGGCCATGTTGAACAGCACATCGATTCCCTCCACCAGCGGAGCAAGATCGGCTTCGCGCAGATCGGCCCGCACCAGCCTTGCGCCGCTGCCATCAAGATTGGCCTGCCGCGCGCCCGTGCCAGGCAGCATGGCGTCCAGAGCCACCACCTCGGCCCCGGCCTGCCCCAGCGCATGACACAGCGCCGAGCCCAGGAACCCCGCCCCCCCCGTGACGAGTACCCGCTTCCTGCGCCAACCACCGTCCATGATTCTATCCTGCATCCAGGCCTGCATCCGGGCCGCCCTGCCCGTCACGTCATAAGCAGGCCGTAATGAGGGATAGGACCGGGGCGGAATTGCGGCGCATTGCGGGCACTGCCCAGGTGCCCGGGATCGCCGCCCCGGTTAAGGGGCGCGGGCGATGCCGGTGATCTCCACCTTCCAGGCCGGGTTCACAAGCGGGGCCTGGATCGTCATGCGCGCCGGCTTGGCGGAACGGTCCACCCAGGCGTCCCAGGCACGGTTCATGGCGGGGGCATCGGCGATGTCGGCCAGGATGACCTGAACCTGCAGCAGGGCGCGCTTATCCGTACCCGCTTCCGCCAGCAGGGCGTCGATCTGGCGCAGGATGTCGGCGGTCTGGCCCTCGGCATCCAGCGTGGCGTCATCGGCCACCTGCCCCGCGAGGAAGACAAAGCCCCCCGAGACGACGGCGCCGCTCAGGCGCTCCTCTTCGGCCAGCCGGCGGATATCCATGCGAATCTTCCTTCTGTGAAGGGCGCAAGGTGGCACGCGATGGCCAGGGAGCAAGTCTGCCGGCGCTAACTCAGCGGCGGCTGCCCTTCGTCACTCTCCGGCCGGAAGCCGATGCGCATGCCATTGGCCGGGGCACGGTCGATCTGCGGGTGGAGGCGGTAATGCTCGCCCACCTGGCGGGCAGCCGAGGCGATCTCGTCCTTCTCGCCCTCGCTGCACAGGATCGTCACCGTGCCACGCGTCTCAGCGGCCTGTCGCAGCCGGTCATCCCATTTGGATGCCATCATGTCTCTCCCTGGGCCGCACGAGCGGCATCAGGCAGGAACGCGAAAGGGTACCAGGAGGTATCCTAGCCGGTAAGGTGGCGGTGCCGCCTGAACCGGGCAAGCACGCCATCCACCGGCCCCGCCAGCACGGAGATCACCCACCCCGCCCCAGCCGAAAGCACCACCGCCGGCCCGGTGGGCACATCCAGATGGTAGGAGGCGAGGATGCCGGTGACAGAGGCGAGGATAGCGATCAACGAGGCCGCATAGGCCATGCCGCCCACCTGCCGCGCCCAGTGCCGCCCGGCGACGGCCGGCAGCATCATCAGCCCCACGGCCATCATTGTGCCCAGCGCCTGGAAGGCAGCCAGCACGTTCAGCACCACCAGCGCCATGAAGAGCAGGTGCCAGGCCCCGCCCCGCGCCCCCTCCGCCGCGGCGAAGGAGGGATCGAAGCATTCCAGCACCAGCGGCCGCCAGGCGAGGGAAAGCGCCAGCAGCGTCACGGTCGAGACGCCCGCCATCATGAACAGCGCTGGGTCATCCACCCCCAGCACGCTGCCGAAGAGGAGATGGGTCAGTTCTACGGAGCCCGCCGAGGCCGAGACCATCGTCACGCCCAGCGCCAGGGCGAGGAGGTAGAGGGCGGCCAGCGCCGAATCCTCTCGCCCACCCGTGGCGCGGGAGATCGCGCCGGCCCCCAGCGTCACCAGCAGCCCCGCCGCCAGCCCGCCGAGCGACATGGCCGTGACCGAAAGCCCCGCCAGGATAAAGCCGGCCGCGACGCCGGGCAGAATGCCATGGGCCAGCACATCGGCCGTCAGGCTCATCCGCCGTAGCATGAGGAAGACGCCCAGCGGCGGCGCCGCCACCGAAAGGGCGAGGCAGCCAACCAGGGCGCGCCGCAGGAAGCCGAATTCGGCGAAGGGCGCGATCAGCAGATCGTAAAGCAAGGTCTCAGGCGGCGATGCCGCAGGGGCCAGCAGTGGCGTCCCAGGCCTCGGCCATCATCCGGGCACGCAGGCGGTTCGCGGCGGTGAGCGCCTCCTCGGTGCGGCACCAGGCGATCGGGTCGCGGGCCAGGAGGAGGGTTTCGGGGAATTCTCGCCGCACGAGATCAAGATCATGCAGCACCGCCACCACGGTGCGGCCCTGGCCATGCCATTCGAGCACCAGCCGCAGCAGGTCCGCGGCGGTACGGGCATCCACGGCGTTGAAGGGCTCGTCCAACAGAATCACGGGGGCGTCCTGCACCAGCAGGCGTGCGAAGAGCAGCCGCTGGAACTGCCCGGCGGAGAGGCTGCCCACCGGCCGGCGCGCGAAGCCGCCCAGTCCGACCGCCTCCAACGCTGCCTCGGCCGCGGCGCGTCTGTTGGGAGAAATGGCACGGAAGGCACCCACCCGCCCCCAATGGCCGAGCATCGCCACATCCAGGCAGAAAATCGGGAAGCTGCGGTCCAGCGCCGTCATCTGTGGTAGCAGGGCGATGCGCTCAGCCGGGCGCTCGATCCTGCCGCCATCCAGCCGGTGCAGCCCCGCTATGGCACGGAGCAGGGTGGTCTTTCCTGCCCCATTTGGCCCCACGATGGCCGTCAGGCTGCCGGGCGCGAACTCACCGGAGAGGTGGTGCACCGCCGGGTGACGGTCATGCGACAGGGTGACGTCGCACAGGCGGATCGCGCCACTCATGCCGAAAGCGCCCACAAAACGGCGCCCCAAAGCAGCGCCGAGACGAGCGCGGCCCAGCCCAGGCGCGGCAGCGCGCCGGCGGAAAGGGCCAGGGGGTCGTCCAGGCGAAGGGGAGAGCGGCGGGTCATGATGTTACGACATAACATACGCCCTTCGGCTCTCCCGTTCAACGCCTCGAAGCGCCGTCAAGCCCTGGAGAAGCCAGGATCGCATCGCCACTCTCCCCGGCACGATGGACATGACGCCCCCTCCCTCCCCGCTCCTCACCACCCGTTCCGACGAGACGGTGCTGCGGGAGAGGCTCTCGCGCCAACGGGCCCTTGCGAACGGACTTCTCGCCGGCATGGCGGGCCTGACCCTGGGCTCCTACGCACTGCCCCCAGGCTACTGGACCGATCTGCTGCAGGCCTCTGCCAAGGCAGGGCTGGTGGGCGGGCTGGCCGACTGGTTCGCGGTGACCGCCCTGTTCCGCCACCCGCTGGGTCTGCCGATTCCCCACACCGCCATCATTCCGCAGCAGAAGGAACGGCTGGGCCAGGGGCTGGGCCGCTTCGTCGCGAACCATGTGCTGACGGAGTCCGAAATCCGCCGCGTCTCTGGCCGGATCGATGCTCCCGCCATCCTGCGCCGCTATCTCTCCGACCCCGCCAATGTCCGGCCAGCGGCCGAAACCATTGCCGCCGCCCTGCCCCGCATCCTCACCACTCTGGAGGATGGGCGCGCCAAGCGCCTGCTGCTTCGCCTGCTTCCCCGAATGGTCTCGGGGCCCGCCGCCGCCCGGCTGACGGCGCGGGCGCTGCGGCTGTTTGTGCAGGGCGGGCGGCACCAGGACGTGTTCGGCCTGGCACTGTCCCAGATCAAGGCCGTGCTCTCCGCCAAGGAGGAAAGCCTCAAGACGGCCATCGCCCAGCGCGTGCGGGCGGAGGGCGGAGCGCTGGTCGGCTGGATGGCGGGCGCCGCCGTGGCCCGCCGCGTCCTCTCGGCGCTAAATGCCGAGCTGGACAAGATGGAGCCGGATGACAGCGAGCTGCGTGCCGCCTTCGAAACCTGGGTGCAGGCTGAGATCGACAAGCTGGAGCAGGATCCGGCCCGTGCCGAGGCGATCGGCGCCGCGCTGCGCGGCGCGCTGGCGCATCCTGCTGTTGCCGCATGGCTGGGCGATGCCTGGACCCGGCTGCGGGCCGCGCTGGAGGCGGATGCGAAGCGGCCGGAGGGACGCACCGTGTCCCTGATTGCGGGACTACTCACCAATCTCGGCGAAATGCTGGACCATGACGCCGATGCGCGGGAGCGGCTGAACCGCGGCATCGAGAACGCGCTGATCACCGTTCTGCCGGCCGCACAGGGCCGGATTGCCGGCTTCATCGCCGAGGTGGTCGCCAGCTGGGATACAGCGACGGTGGTGGACAAGATCGAACTACGTGTGGGCCGGGACCTGCAATATGTGCGGATCAACGGCACGGTGGTCGGCGCCCTGGCGGGAGGCGTGCTCTTCGCCCTGCTTCACGCGGTGTTCGGACGGGTGGCCTTCTGAGCGGCGGCCCGGGCTGTCACCGGGCCGCCTGCCGCATCACGGCGTCTGTGGCGCCGGCACCGAGCCCGGTGCCACGCTGCGCGCGGCCCGTAGCTCATCGCGGATTTCTTCAAGAAGCACCTGGTCGCGCGTCGGCCCCGCGACCTTCTCTGGCGCCACATAGAGCCTTCGGACGAGGCGCACGAGCCAGAAGACCGCGAAAGCGACGATGATGAACTTGATGACCGCGTTGATGAACCTGCCCACCGCCGCGCCGGACGCTCGCGTGGTGTCGAGCGACGGACCTCTCTCGCCTGACAGAACAACAAAGAGGTTGGAGAAATCGATACCACCCACCAGCAGGCCGATGATCGGGTTCAGCAGGTCATCGACGAGGCTGGTGACGATGGTGGTGAAGGCCGCGCCGATCACCACGCCCACGGCAAGGTCAATGACATTGCCGCGGGCGACGAAGGCCTGAAAGTCGCCCAGCCATCCCGGTTTCTTCACGGACAGGCTCATGCTGCCTCCGGCTCAACCTTCCGGCTGCGGAGCCAGGCGATATGCCGCCTCAGCTCGTATATCCGGTCGGCATACGAATCAGGAAGCTTGAGTTGAGCGGCTTCCTGGTCGAGCGCATCCAGCTTCGCGACCGTGCGGATGGAGAGGCCCTTCTCGCTTTCCTCATCCACCTTCCGCACCTTGTCGTAGATGGCCCAGAGCTGACGCTCGATCTGCCAAGTATAGATAGCGGGTGCCACGCGCATCAGCGGCAGCAACAACCCAACCAGCGGAATCACGAGCACCCACAGGCGCTCCACCGTCACAGCCACCCGGAACGGCAGATAGGTCTGCAGGAAGGAGACGCCCTTCTCGTAGAAGCGCTCCGCATCCTCCTGCAGGGGTACCTCATGGTTCAGGCCGGAGGGGAAGCGACCCGCGGGAGAGAAGAGCGTGCGGTCCTCATGCGTATCGCGGAGGACCCTCATCATCAGCGCGGCCACCTGGGGGTTCAGGTCATCCCGTGCCAGCAGCGAGGCGGCAGGAGCCATAAGGAACACGTCTCCGCGTGGCAGGTCCTCGGCCAGGCTCAGGCCACCATTGGGCAGCTTCACCGGATTCAGGAAGGGCAGGTGAATGGAATAGGCATCGGTCCGGCTGCCGAAATTGAGCAGTTCCACGCCCTCGGTGCGCATGAGCCGGTTGATCGCCTCCGTCGGCTGCGCCGCGACGAAGACCGCCGCCTGCACCTGGCCGTTCGCCAACGCCTCCGCCGCTTCATTGCCGACCAGGGGCACCGGCTCGATCGCATCGGCACCCAGGCCGTTGGCGGCGAGCAGCGCCAGGGCGAGGACACGCGTGCCGCTTCCCTCCGGCCCCACCGCGATGCGCTTCCCACGCAGCGCCTGCACCGGACTGCCTCCTTCGGACTGGTCGCGGACGAAGACCCAGGCCGGTTCGAAGAAGACCTCTCCGAGGCTCACCAGCCGGTCCTTGCCGACGGTTGAGGGAATGCCGCCCTGCACCAGGGCCAGATCCACCCGCCCGTTGCGCAGCAGCTGCACATTCTCGGCGGAGCCCTGGGTCACGACGCGTTCGATCTTGAACTGCTCGGCCTCCAGGCCCTTCGCATACTCATCGACGGCGAGGTTGTAGGCTGCCTGCGGGTTCTCCGTCACCGCGAAGCGCACTGTGTCTGGCGGTGCGGGCGAGACGAAGCGCCACGCGACCGCCAGGCCGGCGATGGTTGCCAGTACCACCAGACCCCAGGAGCGGAGAAAGGCTTTTACGGATTGCCACATGCCTGCCGCAACGATGATGCGGCAGCCGGGTTGCCCCAGAGGGAACACAGAAGCGCAACCTGTTGCGGGAGGGCACGTTGCGATCCTGGACTACGCTGGTGGATCTCAGGGATCGCCGGCTTGGCAAGGAAAGGAAATCCAGATTGTCCCGGACACTCGCGACGCTTACTGCCGCCTTCGCCTTCTCCGCCATCATGGCCACGGGATCAGTGGTACAGGCGCAGAGCGCGACGACTACCCAGATGCCTTCCCAGAATTCGGGGAGTGTGCCCGGCTCGGTGCCCATGCAGCAGCCTGGCTCTGGCGGTATGTCGAACTCCGGCGGCATGTCGGGCGCGACTGGCACCTATGGCTCTGCCCCGCAGGCCCGCAGTGAGCGTTCCATGCGCATGGAACGCCGCGCCATGCGCCGCCAGCAGCGCGCAGAAAGGCGCGCCGCCCAGGATCCGAACGGCGCCTATATGGGTGGCGGCGGCGTATTCGAGCGTCAGCCGGACGGGTCGCTCCGCCCCGTGCTGTGATCACCGCGGCCATGGCTGGTTCTCCAGCCATGGCCACCCTCCCGAAAGCGCCGCCGGTTCATCCGCGGCGCTTTTCCTTGTTCAGCGGCTCAGCACCACATCCGGCAGCCAGGTCACGGTCGCCGGCCAGAGGGTGATGATGGCCACCGTTGCCACCAGCATCAGGAAGAAGGGCATTGAAGCCCTGGCGACGGCTGTCTGTTCCTTCCCCGTCAGGGTTTGCATGACGAAAAGGTTGAAGCCCACCGGCGGCGTGATCTCCGCGATTTCCACCAGCAGCACGATGAAAATGCCAAACCAGACCAAGTCGAACCCTGCCTGCTGGATCATCGGGACCACAATCGAGGTCGTGAGAACGATCATCGAGGTGCCATCCAGTGCCGTGCCCAGGATGACATAGACCACCGTCAGCATGGCAATGATGCCGTAGGGGCCGAGGCCCAGCCCCGCCACGGCGGTGGCCAGCGCAGCCGGGATCCCGGTCAGCGCCATGGCCTTGGTGAGATAGGCCGCGCCTGCCAGGATGAACATGATCATGCAGGACAGCCGCGTCGCGCCCGTCAGGCTGTCGCGGAAACTCTGCCAACTCAGGCAGCCCGTCACGGCAGCCAGCAGGAGGCTGCCGAGCACACCGAAGGCCGCAGCCTCGGTGGCCGTTGCCCAGCCCACGAACATGCTGCCGATCACGGCAATGATGAGCAGCGCACAAGGAATCAGCTGCGCGGATTGCCGCAGCTTCGCCACGAGGGACATGCGCGGCCCGGCTGGCGGTTGCTTGCGCGGGTTCAACAGCGCCCAGACGGCGATGTAGAGGCTGAACAGCAGCATCACGATCAGACCGGGGATGCAGCCCGCGATGAAGACCCGCACGATCGAAACCTCGGCCGCCACCGCATAGACCACCATGATGATGGAGGGCGGAATCATGATGCCGAGCGTGCCTGAGGTCGCGAGGCTGCCGATGGCGACATCCTCGTCATAGCCACGCCGCTTCAGTTCCGGCAACGCAATCTTGGAGACGGTGGCGCAGGTGGCGGCTGAGGAGCCGGAAACGGAGCCGAAGATGCCGCAGGCCAGGATGTTCACATGCAGCAGCCGCCCAGGGATGCGCCGCACCCAGGGCGCGAGGCCGTTGAACAGCTCCTCCGAAAGCTTGGTCCGGAACAGGATCTCGCCCATCCAGACGAACATCGGCAACGCGGCCAGGGTCCAGGAGCCCGTCGCTTCCCAGAAGGCGCTGGCGAGATAGGTGCCGGGCTGCGGATGCACGAAGGTGACCGCGACGAAGCCCACCATCGCGAGCGCCATGCCGATCCACAACCCGCCCGCAAGCAACAGGCCGAGCAACAGAAGAAGCAGGGCGGAAAGTTCCAGCAGTTCCATCGCCCTACACCTCCGCCGTGAAATTGCCGCGCGCCGCCCGTTCCTCGGCCGCGATCACGTAGCTGGGACGTTCGCCCCGCAGCACTGTCGCCAGCTCGTCCAGCACGGCGATCAGCAGGATTCCCGCTCCGACCGGCATAGCGAGCTTCGGGATCCAGAGGGGGATGGGCAGTGGCCCCTGGGCAAGATCCTCGATCTGCCAGGAGAAGATCACGTCATCCGCCGTCCACCACACCGCATAGGCACTGCCGATGGCGGCAAGGATCAGCGCCACAATCTCCATGACGCGGCGTGGGCCCGGCGAAAGCCGCTCCAGCAGCAGACCAACCCGAATCAACTCCCCCCGCTTGAAGGTAAGTGCCAGGGCAAAGAAGGTGGTCGCGACGCAAAGATAGGCGCTGATGTCGTCGGCACCGGGGAACTGCACGCCCAGGAAGCGCAGCCCCACCTGCCCCATCATCACCAGGAAGATGCCAAGAAGGGCAAGCGCGGCTATCGCCGCGCCCGCCCCGTAGAGGGCGTCCAGCCCCCGCCGTATCACCCCCGGCATCAGGCGGCGCGATAGGACTCGATCAGCTTCTTGCCGTCATCCCCCGCCTTGGCCGCCCATTCATCGGTCATGGTCGCGCTGATCCGGTTGAGCCCATCCTTCAACGCCTGGCTCGGCTGCTCGATCTTCAGGCCACGGGCGGCGAGCGTGTCCTGCGCCTCCTTCTCGGCGGCCCGCGCCATCTCCAGGCCGCGGGCCTGCGCCGCCTTGGCAGCCTCCGTCACGGCCGTACGCTGGGCTGCCGGAAGCGCCTCGAAGGCGCGGCGGCTCACGAAGACGACGTTGTTCGTGTAGCTGAAGTTCACGGGGGTGAAGATCTTGCAGTAGTCCCAGGCCTGGGTGTCCACGCCGGTCGCAGCACTAGTGACCATGCCGCTGATGACGCCCGTGGCGAAGGCCTGCGGCACCTCGCTCGCCTGCACCAATGTCGGGCTGGCGCCCACCAGGGCGGCGAAGCGGTTGGTCATCGTGTTGAAGGTGCGGAACCGCATGCCCTTTAACGCGTCCAGATTCTCCAGCGGAGCGTTGGTGTAGAAGCCGCCCGGAGGCCAGGGCACGTTATAGAGCAGCGAGAGGCCGGTGCGTTGGAAGCGCGCCTCGATATAGGGGCGTGCGAGGGAGGCGAGCTTCACCGCCGCGTCGAAGCTTGGTGCCAGCAGCGGCACGCCATCGACCTCGAAGAAGGGATCCTCGTTGCCGTAGTTGGAGAGCAGGATTTCGCCCAGTTGCACCTGCCCCTGCTGCACGCCGCGCTTGATCTGCGGCATGGGCAGCAACGACTGGTTGGTATGGAGCTGGATCTGGAGCGCGCCGTTGGTGGCCTTCTGGATCTCCTCCACGAAGGCGCGGACGTTCTTCGTGTGGAAGTTGGTGTCCTGGTAGGGGGTGGCGAATTGCCAGCGCGTGCCCTGCGCGCGGGCGAAGCGGGAGCCCATGAGGAAGGCGGCCCCGGCGGTGCCGGTCGCCAGGATGTTCCGACGGGTGAAGACCATATGCCCTGCTCCGCTCTCTTGGATCGATTCCGTGAGCATCATCGGCACCGGGAAGCGGAGGGTGCAAGGGCGGGCTGCGCGGGCAATGCGGCCCGCCGGCCCGGAAATGCTCCTTAAGGCGGCATCCGTGCCAGGCGGAGGGCGGCTTCTGCCACCCGTTCGGGCGGCAGGCTGGCCAGAGGCTCGTGCCGCAGCACGTCCACGACCGGGCCGCGCGGCGCGCAGAGGGCCGGGTCGCTTTCTCCGCCGAACAGGGCCAGGGTCGGGCAGGCAATAGCGGCCAGGTGGGTCGGGCCTGTGTCGTTGCCCACGGCCAGGGCTGCGCGACGCGCGATGGCAGCCAGCTGAAACAGGCTGGTGCGCCCGGTCAGATCCAGCGCATCTGGCACCATTGCGCGGATTTCGTCGGCCAAAGGCGTCTCGGCTGGCCCTCCGGCCACCGCCACCGGCATTCCCAGGCGTGGCGCCAGCGCGGGGAAGCCGGGCCAACGCTTGCCGGGCCGCGTGGGGCTCGCGCCCGGGATCAGCAATGCGAAGCGCGGCGGCAGGGCGAAGGCAGACAGGTCGGCATCCAGCCAGGAAAGGTCCGGTGCCGGGAAATCGGTGATGCCGGCCATGCGGAGCTGATCGCGCTGCCGCTCCACCGTATGCATGTGGTCCCGGTCGGGATTGGCATGGGGGTGGCTCGCCCCCCGCGCGATGCCCGACCATTCCGGCGCGCCGCCCGTGAACCAGCGGTATCGCGAGGAGCGCGAGGAGGTCTGGAGGTCATAGACGCGGTCGAAGCGCGCCGCGCGCAGGCGCCGCACGAGGGCAAGATTCGCGCGCAAATCCGTGTTGCGCGGGCGGCCATCGTCCCAGACTTCGTCGAACCAGGGGCTGCGGCGCGCGAGTTCCGCGAAGGGCCGTGTCGTCAGCAGCGTGATCCGCGCACCGGGATGATGCGCCCGGATAGCGGCGAAGGGGCCGAAGGCCTGCACGAAATCGCCGAGCGCCGCGAGCTTGATGACGAGGACGCGTCCGCTCATGCCAGTTCCCGGTACACGGCCAGGGTGGCGTCCTGCATCGCGCGGGTGGTGTAGCGCGCCAGCACGGCCGCGCGGGCGGCTTCGCCGATCGCCGCGCTCTGCTCGGGCGGCAGGGAAAGGGCGCGGGTGATGGCGCCGGCCAGGGCCGCCGGGTCGCCCGGCGGCAAGCGCCACCCGGTCACGCCTTCCTCCACCGTTTCGCGGGGCGCGCCCAGGTCGGAGGCGATGACAAGCCGGCGCATGGCCTGTGCCTCGACGATGGTGCGGCCAAACGCCTCTGCATCGGTGCTGGCATGGATCACCAGATCGGCCAAGGCGAGGGCAGCGGGCATATCGACCACAGGGCCGGGGAACCGGGCGGTCACCCCCATTTCCGTGGCACGCTGTTCCAGCTCGGCGCGATAGGCGTCACGGCCCTGGGCATCGCCGGCCAGCACGATCAGCGGATGCGGCTCCGGCAGCATGGCAGCGGCTCGCAGCAGCACCCCCTGCCCCTTCCAGCGCGTCAGCCGCGCGGGCATGAGGATAACGGGGCGATTGGCGGGCAAGGACCAGTCCCGGCGTAGCGCCTCGATCCGTTCGGGGGAGACAGCCGCAGGATCGAAGCGCGCCGGGTCCACGCCGCGTGGAATGACACGGAGCCGCGCGGGATCGGCGCCATGGCGTTCCCGTACCAGCGCGGCGATGTGCTCGCTGATGGCGATCACCCGCTCGCCCCGCGCCATCACCGAATTGTAGAGGCGCTTGCCGGGAAATCCTTCATTGTAGCTGCCGTGATAGGTCGTGACGAAGCGCGCGCCCGTCGCCCTGGCCGCCATCAGCGCCGACCAGGCTGGGAAGCGGCTGCGCGCATGGATGATCCGCACCTCCTCCGCCTTCACGATTTCCCGCAGCGCGCCGGCATTGGAAAGCAGCGCGGCGGGGCTCTTCCAATCCAGCGGCAGGGTGAAATGGCGCGCTCCAGCCGCCTCCAGCTCCGCCACCATCGGCCCACCGGCCGAGGCGACCAGTGCGCGGCCCCCGGCCTCCACCAGAGCACGGGCGATCTCCACCGTGCCGCGTTCCACGCCGCCCTGACCGAGAGCGGGCAGGACCTGGAGGACGGTGGGCGGGGGGGACAGCATGGCGCAGCCCCTTACAATCCCTGGCCTGCCCCGTCACGCTTGTGCCGCCCCCGCCCGGGGCGCTAGGCCGGGGCCCATGAACGAGACACGCGGCACGATCACTCGCCCCGATGGCGTCGCCCTGGCTTGGGCTTCCCTGCCAGGCACCAGCCCCGCCGTGGTTTTCCTGGGCGGCTTCCGCTCGGATATGGAGGGCTCGAAGGCCCTGCACCTCTGCGACGCCTGCGCCGCCCGTGGCCGGGCCTTCCTGCGGCTGGACTATTCCGGGCACGGCATCAGCGGCGGCGACTTCGAGGAGGGCACGATCGGCACCTGGGCAGAGGACGCCGCCCTGGTGATCGAAGCGCAGGCGCCCGGCCCGGTGGTGCTGGTCGGTTCCTCCATGGGCGGCTGGATCGCGCTGCTCCTGGCGCGCCGCTGGGGGGCGGGGCGCGTGCGTGCCGTGATCGGTATCGCCGCTGCCCCGGACTTCACCGAGGTGCTGATGCCGGAGGAGTTTACCGACGCCGACCGCGCCACCCTCGCGCGGGACGGCGTGCTGCGCCGCCCGTTCGAGTATGGGGAGCCCATCCCCATCACCCTCCGCCTGCTGACGGAGGGCCGGAACCATCTTCTTCTGCCCGGCCCCATCCCCTATCCAGGCCCGGTGCGGCTGCTGCAGGGCATGGCGGACCCTGACGTGCCCTGGCGCCATGCCCTGCGCATCATGGAGGCCCTGCCCGGACCGGATGCCGAGCTCACTCTCATTAAGGATGGCGACCACCGCCTCTCCCGCCCGCAGGACCTCGGCCTGCTGGTGAGGACGCTGGACGCGCTGCCTCTCTAGGACCCTCCCCGGAGCAGCGCCGCAAGCGCGGGCGAGAGCCCGGCGGACTCCCGGCCACGGACCGGCGCCATCGGCCCGTGCCGTGGCTTGGGCGGTGCCAGGGCGACCAGCGCCTCCGCCATCCGCACCCCGCAGATCATCCCGTCCAGCAGGGGCACGGGGGAGGCCTGGCGCAAGGAAGGCTCCATCCCGGCCAGGGCCGCGCCGCCCAGCACCACGCTGTCCGCACCGCCGGCAACAAGTTCGGCCACGCCTTCAGCCACCGCGCGCAGGGCGCCTTCTGGATCGGTCAGGGCACGCTGGGGCGTGGAATCCACCCCCACCAGCCCGGAAAGCCGGGCGGAAAGCCCATAGCCCTCGATCAGCTGCCGGTAGGATTCGGTGTGGCCAAAGGTCACCAGCCCGAAGCGGTTCCCCAGCATGCAGGCGGTCAGGCAGGCAGCCTCGGTCATGCCAACAACGGGACAGGGCATGAGCTGGCGCGCCGCCTGCAGCGCAGTGTCCAGCGAGACTGCCAGCACCACGGCATCCACCTGCCCGGC
The DNA here is from genome assembly GCF_025791835.1 of Roseomonas xinghualingensis. Lineage (GTDB taxonomy): Bacteria > Pseudomonadota > Alphaproteobacteria > Acetobacterales > Acetobacteraceae > Roseomonas > Roseomonas xinghualingensis. Next base: position 36,278 of record NZ_JAOXLP010000019.1, on the reverse strand, counting down.
ATGCCCCGCCAGCAGGTCCAGCAGGCCATGGGCGGCGATGGCGTTCTCGAGCCCCGAGGAAATCACAGCCGGGCCGAAGCGCGGCGTACCGGGGACGATCTCCGTCCCGGCACCGGCGGCGGCGCGGGCGGCATCGGCACAGCGCGCGGTGATGGCCTCTGTGGTGTTGGCATTCGCGACGAGGATCCGCATGGCCGCTACCGCAGCGCGGCGAAGGCCGGGATGTCCAGCCGCGATGCCTCCTCACGGCAGGCCGCCACCTCCACCCCCGGCAGGCGATCTGCCCAGACGAGAAAGGGATTAATCGCCAGGATGTCCCCCGCCCGCAGATTCAGCGAAAGGGGCTCGCCAATGGCCTCCTCCAGGGAGGCGGGCAGACGGTCGCCCGGAAGGGCCTCGTCATCCCAGCGCGCGGCGAAAACGCCCTCATGGGAAAAGATCGGCATGGGCGGCTCGCCGCGCCCTTCATAGAGGGCCGCGAGCGCGGCCCGGTCGGTGCGGAGCAGGGCATTGTGGATACTGGCGGCGGAGCGGAGATGCGCCGTCGCCGGATGGGTCGCGCGCAGGAGCAGGATGTCGCATGCCTCCACATGGCGGCTGCCAGTGGTGGGGGCGGCCGGCACAGGCGTGCCCAGGCGGGTGGCCAGGCCCCGCAGCGGCGCGGCTGGATCCTCGCCCAGGGGCATGCCACGCAGCAGGGCAAAGCCGCGCCCATGGTCCAGACGGCCGCGCAACTCGTCGGTCAGCGCATCCAGCTTCGGTGTCGCGCCTTCAGGTGCGCCGAGGCGAATCGCGGCATCGGCCGCCCCCATCTCGGCGGCATGCTCGGCGCCAAGCGGGATCATCTGCTCGTTCAGCGGCAGCTCGGCCGGCGACCAGAGGATTGGGCCGGCCAAGGGCACCAGACGGCGCGGGGTAATGTTCAAGGGGTCGCTCATTGCCCCCAACCTAGCGCGCCAGGGACGGCGGCGCCAAAGGCGTCCGCCCAGGCTTCACCAACCGGCCCGGAGCGCGCAGGCTGCACACCGCCACGTGAATAAGGAGCGCGCCCATGGATGCCATGCCCCCCTTTCCCGCCCTGGACCTGCCCTTCGAGACAGAGACCATCATCAACCGTCTGCGCCCCTGGGTGGAATGCGAAAGCCCGACCTACGACGCGGCCGCGGTGAACCGCATGATGGACCTGGCCGGCCGGGACCTGGCCATGATGGGCGCGCGGGTCGAATGGATTCCGGGCCGCATGGGATTCGGCGGCTGCGTCCGCGCCCGCTTCCCTCATACGGCTGGGGACGAGCCGGGTATCCTGGTGCTGGCCCATCTGGACACGGTGCATCCTGTCGGCACCCTCTCCGCCCTGCCCTTCCGGCGCGAGGACGGGCGCTGCTACGGTCCTGGCATCTGCGACATGAAGGGCGGGACGCTGCTGGCGGTCGAAGCGCTTCGGGAACTCGCCCGCGCCGGCATCGCCACCTCGCGCCCCGTGACTGTGTTGCTGACCCCTGATGAGGAGGTCGGCACCCCCTCGACGCGCGACCTGATCGAGGCCGAGGCTGCGCGGCATGCAGTGGTGCTGGTGCCCGAGCCCGGCCGGCCGGATGAGAGCGGCAATGCCATGGGCGGGGTGGTCACCGGCCGCTACGCCATCGCGCGCTTCAACCTGCGCACCACCGGCCGTCCGAGCCATGCGGGCGCGAAGCTCTCCGACGGCCGCTCCGCCATCCGGGAGATGTGCCGCCAGATCCTGGCGATCGAGGGCATGACGACAGATGCGGCCACCTATTCGGTCGGCGTGATCCATGGCGGGCAATGGGTGAACTGCGTGGCCACGCATTGCGATGCCGAAGCCCTGAGCATGGCCAAGCGCCAATCGGATCTGGACCACGCGGTGGAGCGGATGCTCGCCCTCACCTCATCGGCGTCCGACGTGGCGCTGGAGGTGCAGCGCAGCGTCACCCGCCCGGTCTGGGAGCCGGATGCGGCGGTCATGGCCCTGCATGCCCAGGCCAAAACCCTCGCCCGCCGCCTAGGCTACGATCTGCCGCATGAAAGCGCGGGCGGTGGCTCGGACGGCAACTTCACCGGCGCCATGGGCATTCCGACCCTGGACGGGCTAGGCGTGCTCGGCGCCGGCTACCACACCCTCGGTGAATATATCCGCGAGGACTGCCTGGTTCCCCGCGCGAAGCTGCTGGCTGGACTGCTGGCGAGCGTCTGAGCGCTCCGGCCGGTTCTTGCGTGCCGTTACAAAACAACAACAACTGCAGCGGCATAAGGAATCGGAACCGGGAATGACAAAGAGCATCACCCTTGCCCTCTTCGCCCTGGGAGGGCTGGCCGCGACCGGCCCTGCCCTTGCCCAGGGCGCCACAGGCGCCGTCTCGCGACCCGGCTGGTCGGCCGGGCAGGCTCCCTCCTCCGACTTCAACCGCCAGGGCACGCCGATGACGCGGAACGAGCAGGTCCGGCGGCGGGCCGCCGCCGCGCGGGCCCAGGCAGCGCCGGCCACCAAGGCGCCGCTCCGCGCAGCCCGCAGGCCCGCCGCGCGCTAAGGCCGTTCAGCCGGCAAAGGGGAACTCCGCGGCAGCTTCCCAGGGGCCGCCGCGGTAATGCCAGAGCAACAGCCCTTCACCCCGCGCTTCCCAGCGCGTGAAGTCCAGGGTCATGGCATCGTGCAGCGCCCGCGCCGTCTCGGGCGCAACCTTGTTCTGGATGGTGACATGCGGGCGCCAACGCTGCGCATCCTGCGGGGTCAGCCAGTCCGCCCAACGCCGCGCGAGGCCCGCCCGGATCTGAGCCAGCCCCGGCGCCTCAATCTCCAGCGCCACGCCGCGCCCCAGGAAACGCAGGCCCGCCATCTTCAGCACCTGCACGGGCAACGCCGCGCAAGCTTCGCGCAGATGCGTTGCTATCTCCTCCAGCGCCTCCCCCGGCAAGGCGTGGAACAACGTCAGATGCGCAGGAACCTGGTTCCGCTCGGGCGGGAAATGGGCCCTGCGCAGTGCGTCGAGCCGGGCGAAGCTTCCCAAATCAAAACGGAGTGCCAGGACCAGCGGCGCGGCGGGCAAGTCCGGCTCACCGCGCCGGCAGGGCGAGCAGCGCGTCCAGCCCTTCCCCATTCCCCAGCAGCGCTGCCTTCTCCGCGCGGCTCAGCGCGGCCAAAGCCTCACTGGCCGAGGTCGCGGCGGCCATGCGGGCATGGCCAATGGCGAGGTTCACATCGATCCTGTCCGGCCGCGCCGCCACGGGCGGGGGCAGCATGGCGCGATGCGCCGCCAGCAGGGCCGGATCGGCGCGCAGCCGCTCCAGCGCCTCCCCTTCCGGAGCGAGCGCCTCCCATTCGGCACGCAGCGCAAGGGTCCGGCTGAGGATAAGGGGCGGGTTGCGCTCCTCGGGGATCAGCAGCAGCCCGGCACGGCGCAGCGCCTGCCCTGCCCCGCGCCGCGCCGTCCAAGCCGCCAGCGGGATGGCAAGGGCCAACCCGATCACCACGGGCGACATCCAGGCCGCCAGATAGGGCGAGACCAGGAAGGCGGCGATACCGAAGAGGATTCCGAAGGCCGTGTGCGGCCAGTAGAGGCGCGCCACCTCCCGCAGCGGCAGGCTGCCATCGTCGCGTGCCTGCGCCGACCAGCCGGAATCCCGCCCGAGCAGGATTGAGACGACATCCACGGATTGCGTGAGCATCGTCACCGGCGCCAGCAACCCGGCGATGACGGTTTCCACCAGCACGCTGACGAAAGAGCGGATAGCACCGCCATGGCCGCGCCGCCAAGGCCCGTCCAGCAGCATCGCCACCCAGGCGAGCAGCTTCGGCACCAGCAGCAGCCCCATGGTGCCGATGAACACCCACTTCGCGCGGACCGGATCGAAGACCGGCCATTCCGGGAAAAGGGCCGGGCCGGTGGGGAAATAGACCGGCAGCACGAAGCGCGCCTGCAGTGCCAGAAGCACGCCGCAGATAAGAAATATCAGCCACAGCGGTGCCGTGATGTAGGAACCGATACCGACGAGGAGATGGCTGCGGCTGATGAAATGCAGCCCGCGCGTCGGCAGCACCGCCAGATGTTGCAGGTTTCCCTGACACCAGCGCCGATCGCGGATCGCGAGGTCCGAAAGCGCCGGCGGGCTTTCCTCATAGCTGCCGGGCAGCGCGGGGACGAAATGGATCGCCCAGCCGCGTCGCCGCATCAGCGCGGCCTCGACGAAGTCATGGCTCATGATCGTGCCGCCGAACGGCTTGCGCCCCGGCAGATGTGGCAGGCCCGCCGCCTCTGCGAAGGCAGCGGTGCGGATCATGGCGTTGTGGCCCCAGTAGTTGCCTTCGGCGCCATGCCAGAAGGCGATGCCATGGGCGATCACGGGGCCGTAGAGACGCCCGGCGAATTGCTGCATCCGCGCGAAGAGGGACCGGCCATTCACAATCGCCGGCAGGCTCTGGATCAGCCCGACGCGCGGATGCGCCTCCATGGCGGCGGCAAGGCGGATCAGCGCCTCGGCCGACATCACGCTATCCGCATCGAGGATCAGGAACTGCGGATAGGCGCCGCCATGGCGCCTCACCCAATCGGCGATGTTGCCCGCCTTGCGATCCGTGTTGCGCGGCCGGCGGCGATAGAAGATGCGCGCATCCTTGCCCGCGCGGACCCGAAGGGCGAGGAAGGCCTCCTCCTCCCGGACCCAGGCATCGGGATCGGTGGTGTCGCTGAGAATGAAGATGTCGAAGTGATCGGCAGCGCCTGCCTCGCGCAGCGCCTCATGCATCGCCTGCAGCCCGGCCAGCACGCGGCGCGGGTCCTCATTATAGACGGGCATGAGCAGCGCGGTACGGTCCCGCAGCCGTGGCAATGGCGCGGCCGGATCGATCCCCAGCCCCCGGCCGCCGCCCGCGATGACGCTTGCCACACCGCAGAGGCTGCTGACGAACGACAACGCGATCCAGGCGAAGAGCGGCACGAAAAGCGCCAGCACCACCGCCCCCGGCGTGAGGGGCGTGTCCACGTCGAGCACCAGCGCCATTTCCCGCGCGCCGAAGGCGGTGAGGAGAAGCGCGGCCAGGAAGACGAAGGCACGGCGCAGCGCCATGCCTGGCGGCGCCGTCTTCGGCCTCGGGCTCCGGCCGGGACTGGCACGGAGATCCTGCACGGGCATGTCCAGCGGCGCCTCCGGCGGCAGGGCCGGAAGCGCGCCCGCCAGGGCGGGTGGAGTCAGGGTGTCCAACGGAACAGCCACGTCTCGGTCAGCGGCTCCTGCTCGGTCTTGAGCAGGGCGCGCAACTCAACCAGGCGCTGGTTGCCGGGTACCAGTTCGAAGGACACCCGCCAGCCACCGGTCTCGGGATTGCGTTGCGCCACGGCATTCTCGATCTTCCCGGTGCTAGCGGAAACGTCGAGGACCGGTTCTGCGCCCTCGGGGAGCGATGCCAGCCTTCCGCCCCTTGCCTCCAGCACGAAGAGCCTCCTGCCCTGGCCCCTGCCGCCCTCGGCGGCTTGCTCGAACTGCGCCGGCGCCGGGCGCCCGGCCATACCGAAGGCAGCGCCGCTGGCCCAGTGCAGCCGATAGACATAGCTGTATTCTTGCCCCGGCCGGAGCGGCATCTTCGGGCGCCAGAAGGCGGCGATGTTGTCGTGGATCTCCTCATTCGTCGGGATCTCCACAAGATGCACCGCTCCTTCACCCCAGTCGCCGATCGGCTCCACCCAGGCACCGGGGCGCTTTTCGTAGCGCGCCTCAAGATCCTGGTAGTCGGCGAAGGCACGGCGGCGCTGCATCAGCCCGAAGCCGCGCGGATTGGCATCGGCGAAGACGCTGACCTGCAACTCGCGCGGATTGGCCAGTGGCCGCCAGATGGCCTCGCCGCGGCCGGTGGAGAGCATCAGCCCATCCGAATCATGCACCCCCGGGCGGAAATCGTCGGTGCCGAGGTCATCGAGCGGCGAGTGCAGGAACATGCTGGTCAGCGGCGCGATGCCGGCCGTTGGCATCTCCACGCGCGGATAGAGCCGGGATTCCACGTCGAACACCGTCTCGTCGCCGGGGCGGATGGTGAAGCGGAAGGCGCCAGTCGTGCTCGGGCTGTCGAGCAGCGCATGCACCACCATGGAATTGCCACCCGTCTGCGGGCGCTGCAGCCAGAAGGCACGGAAGAGCGGGAACTCCTCGCCGGAGCGTTCCGCCGTGGCGATGGCCAGGCCGCGCGCGGAGAGGCCATAGACATGCCCCTTGCCGATCGCGCGGAAATAGGAGGCGCCGACGAAGGCGGCGACCTCGTCGAAATGATCCGGCCTGTTCATCGGATTGGTCAGGCGGAAGCCTGCGAAGCCGAGATCGCCGGTGGGCGGTCCACCAACCTCCGACAGGTTGAAGGCCGAGGGATCGTAGGGAATGGGGGTCGCCTTCCCGTCCGCCACCTCGAACAGCGAAACCTTCTGCTTGAACAGGAAGCCCCGGTGGAAGGGCTGCATCTGGAAGGGCAGGCTCTGCGCCCGCCAAAGCGCACGCTGCGCGTCGTAGCGGATGGTCCGGTACTCGTCATAGCCGATATCGGCCAGCTTGCCCGGCAGCTTGTCATCCGGTGCGGCATAGGGCTTGCCGGCGAGCTCGCGCGCCATCCGGCGCACGGTGGTGTCGTCGAAGGGGCTCGCCGCGTTCTGCGCGGCCGCGGTGCGGCTCGCAAACGGGCCGGGGATCAACCCTGCCATGGCAAGACCGGAGAGGAGGGCGCGGCGCTTCAAGGAATTCTCCGCTCGGGGTTCAAAGTTGCAGGGCACCGGGCCTAGAACGGGCGCGGTGGCGATGGTTTCCTCCTGCGGCGCGATATGCCCGGGCCGTGCCCCACGAGGCAAGCCGACAGGGAGTACCGGACCGGCGCATGGACATCCTTCTCCAGGCCCTTCCGCTTGTGCTCCTGCTGGCACTGCTGGGCTCCGGCCGGGTCGCACCGATCCCGGCCTGCCTTCTGGCCCTCGCCGCCTCCCTGCCCGGTATCGCCGCAGCATTGCCGCCGGACCTGCCCCTCCTGCGATTCCTGGGCACCGAGACGCTGCGCGCCCTCTTCCTCGCCATGCTGCCGGTCGCCATCCTCTCGGGTGGGCTGCTCTTCAGCCTGGCCGCCGCCCCGCCTGCGGCGGAGGCCGTGCCGCCCTCTCCGCGCCGCGCCTATCTCGCCGTTCTTGCCGGCTCTTTCGTGGAGTGCGTGACGGGCTTCGGCGTGGGCGCCGTCTTCACCCTGGGCGCGCTGCGGGCGATGGGGATCGGCGGAGTGCCGGCGGGGACCATGGCTCTGCTGTCCCTCTGGCTCGCGCCCTGGGGCGGGCTGGCCCCGGGACTGGCCCTGGGCGCCGCGCTGGCGCAGCGGCCCATGGCGGAGATGTCCCTTGTCACCGCCTTTCCCCATGCCGTCTGGATGATGGTGCTGCCGCCTGTGCTCTGGTCCCTCATGCGCCGAGCCGGGATGGAGGTGCCGCGTGCGGAGCGCCTGGCACAGATGGGACTCCAGGGTGCCGTGGCGCTGCTGGTGCTGCTCGCCGGGCGCTTCATGCCGCCGGAGACAGTGGGTGTGATCGCCGCCGGCGGGGTTTTGCTGCCGGCGCTGTGGCATCTCGCCCCGCCGCGTGATTCGGCATCCCGCCAGCGTGCCGTGGCGACCGTGGGGCCGTGGATGCTGCTGACCGCCTGCCTGCTCCTGGCGCGCTCCTGGCACGGCGCACCAGCCTGGCAGCCCTTTCCAGACCTCCCCCCTCTGCCCCTCACCCATGTCTCGGTGGTGCTCTGGGTGGTTTCGCTCGGCTTCCTCGCCTTCCGCCCCGACGCCCCCTCCCGCCTGCGGGATGCACTTTTCCGGATGCGCCGGCCGGCCGTGGCGATGATCCTCTATGTCCTTCTCGGACGCTGGCTGGCGGGTTCCGGCGCGGCCACCGCCCTGGCGGTCGCGATCGCCTCGGGCCTTGGCCCCCTGGCGCCCTATGCCATCCCGCCGCTCGGCTTCCTGGGCGGGTTGGTGACAGGCAGCGGCGTCGGCGCCGCCTCGGCCATGATGGCGGTGCAGGCGGCGCTGGGCGGGGCGGCAGGGTTGCCGCCCTGGTTCGCGCCCGGGCTGCACCATTTCGCGGGTGCCGCCGGCGCCGTGTTTTCCTTCGCCATGGCGGCCCTGGTCTGCGGATTGCTGGCCGACGGAACGCGGCCCCCGGCTCTCTGGCGTGCAGCCCTACCCGCCATCCTGGCCGTGCCCATCATTGGCTGGGCATCAGTGGCGATCCTGCTCGGATTGTCCTAGGCATGGGAAGATGAGTGCCCGCGCCGCCCGCCAGTACCTTGCAGACGACCCCGTACTCGGCCCCGTCGTCAGACAGGTTGGCCCGATGCGGCTGAAGCCGGTGAAGGACCGTGAACCCTACGAGGCTCTGGTCCGTGCCATCGCCCACCAGCAGGTTCATGGCCGCGCCGCCGAGGCGATGCTGAACCGGCTGATCGCCCACACCCCCAGCCATCCCTTCCCGCCCCCGGAGCAGGTCCTGGCCCTGCCTGAAGGCGCCTTGCGGGCCTGCGGCTTCTCGGCCGCCAAGCAGGCGGCCATCCTCGACATCGCGCACAAATCCGCCGCCGGCTGGGTGCCCACCCGCCGCGCCGCCGCGCGCCTTTCCGATGCCGCGCTGATCGAACGGCTCGTCGCCTTGCGCGGGGTCGGGCGGTGGACGGTGGAAATGCTGCTGATCTTCACCCTCGGCCGCCCCGACATCCTGCCCGTGGACGATTTCGGCGTGCGCGAGGGCTACCGCCTCGCTGCCGGGCTGGAAACGCAGCCGAAGCCCAAGGAGCTGGCGGCGATCGGGGAAGCCTGGGCGCCGTTCCGCTCCGCCGCAGCCTGGTACCTCTGGCGAGCGGCGGATCTGAACAAGGACGGGCGGTTCAAGGCGCCTGTCGCCATCTGAAAGGGCGGTCCTCCCTCCCGATCAGTTCCATGCCGCCAAGGTGAAGCCTTGGCCGCCCTCAGGCCCTGAAGAACCCTTCCATCACCGCCGCGAAGCCTTCCGGCTGGTCCGCATGGACCCAATGGCCGGCCCCTTTCACCGTCACGAAGCGTGCGGAGGGAAAGGATTCGCGGATGACGGGCCGGTCCTCGGGGCGGATGTATTGGGAGTGCTCACCGGAAACGATGAGGGCCGGGCCGGTGAAGGGCGCGGCGGCAGGCTGGCTCCACCCCATGATGGCAGGCATGGACGCGGCGATGCCCTCCAGCCCGCTCCGCCATCCGGAACCATCCGGCTTGCGGTTGCTGAGGATGAAGGCCCGTACCCCCGCATCCGGTTCCGCCGGCGTGAGGAGGGCGTCGGCCCCGGAGCGCGCGGTGCCGGCGGGGACGGCGCGCATGGCGTCGATCAATTCACCCCAGCGCGGCGGGTAAGTGACCGGCGCGACGTCGGAGATGAGGAGGCGCGCAACGAGATCGGGCCTGGTCAGCGCCAGCATCATCGCCGCCTTGCCGCCCATGGAATGCCCCATGAGATCGGCCTGCGCGATGCCGCGCGCGGCCAGGCTCTCCGCCACATCGGCCGCCATGCTGCGATAGTCCATGGAAGGCATGTGCGGGCTGCCGCCGTGATTGGGCATGTCGAAGGCGATCACGCGACGCGTGGCCGAAAGCCGCCGCTGCAGCGCGCCGAAGTTGCGCGCCTGACCGAAGAGTCCGTGCAGCATCACCAGGGGGCGGCCCTCGCCCATCTCGATGACGTTGAGAATCATTGCCTCGCCCTTATCCGCGCACGGCCAGCACCATGCTGGCGGCGATCAGCGCGCCTCCAGCCCACACATCCCATCCCACATGCTCTCCGAGCCAGAAGGCACCCAGGGTGACACCGAACACGGGTACCAGCATGAAGCCCACAGAGGCGACAGTGGAGGGAAGCCGCCGCCCGGCCTCGATCACGCTCCATGTCCCGATCGGCGCCGCGATACAGCCCATGAAGGCGGCATGCATCCAGGCGCCGGAGCCGATCCCGCCACCTGGTTCCCGCCACAGGGCGAGCGGCACCAGCACGAGCGTGCCGATACCGAAGCAGAAGGGCAGCATCTCCAGCATCGGCCGCGAAGGCGGCAGCCGCCGGGTGACAACGATGGCGATGCTCCAGGCGAGCGCCGCCAGCAACAGCAGCCCATGGGCGAAAACGACGCCCTCGTGCGACCAGTCGATCGCCCAGGGCCCCATCAGCACCGCCGCCCCGGCCAGCCCCAGCCCGGCGGCGGCCCAGCGCATTGCCGAGACCTTTTCCCCCAGCACCAGCACGGAAAGCGGGACAAGCCAGTAAATCGTCACATTGGACAGCACGGCGATGCGCCCGGAGGACAGGATCGCCAGCGCCAGATGCGAAAGGGCGAAAAACGTGCCGAGTTGCAGCAGACCCACCGCCACCACGACAGGCCAGTCCCGCCGCCCCGGCCAGTGCAGCCGCCCCATGAGAGCCAGTGCGGCGGCGGTGGCCAGCGCCGCCAGCCCGGCACGGCTGACTGCGAACCAGACTGGCGTCGCCTCGCGCAACGCGTCCTTGGTGATAGGCCAGGCGCCGCCGAAGAGGACGACGGCAAGCAGCAGCAGCCGCAGGTCGCGCGGATTCACCCGTGGCTCGTCAGGCGACGGTCAGCACAATCTTGCCAATATGGGTGCTGCTTTCCATCAGCCGGTGTGCCTCGGCGGCCTCTCGCAGGGGGAAGGTCGCGTGGATGCGCGGCCCGCAGCGCCCGGCGGACAGCACGGGCCAGACCTTTTCCTCCAGCTCGCGGGCGATGGCGCCCTTCTCGGCGGTGGTGCGAGGCCGCATCGTGCTGCCGGTCACGACCAGCCGCTTGAGCATGATCGGGCGGATATCGGCCTTCTCCACCTCATGGCCGCCCATCAGCGCGATGATGACCAGACGCCCATCCGTACCCAGGACACGCAGGTTCTTCTGGAAGTAGGAGGCGCCGATCATGTCGAGGACCACATTGGCCCCCTTCCCGCCCGTGACACGCTTCATTTCCTCGGCGAAGTCCTGGGTCTTGTAGTCGAAGGCCTCCTCCGCCCCGAATTCGAGGCAGGCGGCGACCTTTTCGGGGCTGCCCGCGGTGGCGAAGGGACGTGCCCCGAACTCACGGGCCAGTTGCAGGGCGGTGGAGCCGATGCCCGAGGTGCCGCCATGCACCAGCATCACCTCGCCCCTCGCCAGCCGGCCGTGGCCGAAGAGATTCGCCCAGACGGTGAAGAAGGTCTCGGGCACGGCGGCGGCGTGGACAGCGTCATAACCCTCTGGCCAGGGCAGGCACTGCGCCTCGGGTGCAGCGGCGAATTCGGCATAGCCGCCACCATTGGTCAGGGCACAGACGCGATCCCCCACCCGGAAGCGGCTGACGTCCCGTCCGGCCGCCACGACCTCACCGGCCACCTCAAGGCCGATGATGGGGCTGGCACCCTTGGGCGGCGGGTAGAGCCCCTTGCGCTGCTGGACATCCGGCCGGTTCACCCCTGCAGCCATAACCCGGATCAACACCTCGTCATCGGCCGGGCGCGGGAGGGGACCCGTTGCCGGAACCAGCACCTCGGCCCCGCCGCCCTCGCCATGGGCCATGTAGGTCATCGTCTCGGGCAGGCTGGGCATGCGGGGCGTCCTCCAGGCAGGAGGCCGGAAGGTCGTCGGCAGGGCAGCCGCCGTCAAGCATGGCACAGTGAAGAACGACCACCTGATGGCCTTGCGCCAGAACGCCCCAGCGGCGACGATTGAGCATCCATGGAACGCGAGAGGATCGAAGGACGATGCGTCCGGCCGCGTCGCGCCGCAGCCTTCTCGCGGCCCTTGCCCTAGGCCTGCTGCCCCGTGGCCTTGGTGCCCAGGTGCCGGGAGGGGCCACTGGCCCTGCCCCCGCCGCGGCGGAATGGCGCGTCGGGGCAATCTATCCCCTCACGGGCAGCGCCGGCCTGCTGGGCGACGAATCCTTCCGGGGACTGGAAATGGCGGTGGAGGAGCGCAACGCCGCCGGCGGCCTCCTCTCCCGCCCCATCCGCCTGTTGCGCGCGGATGCACCCGACGAAGCTGCGGCCGTGGCCGAGACGCGCCGGCTGATGGGGCAGGAACGCGCCGCCTTCCTCTTCGGCAGCTATTCCTCGCCCGTCTCCTTCGCCGCCACTCAGCTCAGCGATGCGCAGGGCATTCCCTTCTTCGAGCTGTGCGCGATCGCCGACGGGATCATGGAGCGTGGCTTCCGCAACGTGTTCCGCACCTGCCCGCAGGCCAGCGACTTCGCCCGGGTGGCGGCGCGGGCGGTGGCCGAGGTGCTGCCGCCATTGCTGGAGCTTCCCCGCAGCGCTCTTCGCGTGGGGCTGCTGCATGAGGACGGGCTCTATGGCAACTCGCTCGCCGAACTGCAGGTCGCGCGCCTGCGGGAGGCGAACATTCAGGTGGCCGAGCGGATCGGCTATCCGGCGCGCAGCGCCGACCTTACCCCGGCCGTGCAGCGGCTGCGCGAGGCCTCGGTCAATGTACTGCTTCACGCGGCGAACCAGAATGACGTGATCCTCCTCTTCCGCAACCTGCGGGAGGCGGGCTGGCGCCCGCGCATGATCATCGGCAGCGGCGCCGGTTACAGCCTGAGCGACACCGCTCGCTCCGTCGGCCCGTCGATGGATGGCGTGATGGACATCGGTTTCACCCAGTTCGCCATCTCTGACCGCATAGCCCCGGGCAATGCCGCCTTCGCCGAGGCCTATAAGCGCCGCTACGGTTCCGACCCGCGCTGCGGCCTCAGCCTGGCGAACCATTTCGGCGCACATGTTGCCTTCGACGCTATCCAGCGCGCTGGCAGCGCTGAGAAGGAAAAGCTCCGCGCTGCCATGCTCGCGACCGATCTGGCGAAGGGCGCTACCCCCACCGGCTGGGGCGCCGCCTTTGATGAGCGGGGCCAGAACACCCGCGCCTGCCCCTGGTTGATGCAATGGCAGGACGGTCGGCTCGTCACCATCCACCCTGAGGTTGCCGCCGTGGCAAAGCCACGCGCCCGCCTTGGGACCGACTGAGGAACTGGAACCATGCAGAACGACGAACGCGTCTGGCGCGCGGTGGACGAGCGGAAAGAGGACTACGCAGCCTTCAGCGACCGCGTCTGGGAGATGCCGGAGATCGCCTATACCGAACACCGTTCGGTGGCCGAGCACCTGGCGATGATGGAGAAGGAGGGCTTCCGGATCGAGAAGGACCTCGCCGGCATCCCGACCGCCGTAATGGGTGAATATGGCGAGGGCGGCCCGGTCATCGCGATCCTCGGCGAGTATGACGCACTTCCGGGCCTTTCCCAGGTGGCCGGCATCGCCGAGCACAAGGAAGTGGAAGCCGGTGGCCATGGCCATGGCTGCGGCCACAACCTGCTTGGAGCCGCAGCCCTCCTCGCCGCGGCCGCTGTGAAGGACTGGCTGAAGGCAAACAACATTCCCGGCCGCGTGCGCTACTATGGCTGCCCCGCCGAGGAGGGCGGCGCCGCCAAGGGCTTCATGGCGCGCGACGGCATCTTCGACGACGTGGACATCGCCATCTCCTGGCACCCGGCTTCCTTCTCCGGCGTGAATGAGGCGGTATCGCTGGCGAACACCCGCATCGACTTCACCTTCCATGGCCGCGCTTCCCACGCCGCCGCCGCGCCGGAGCTGGGCCGCTCCGCGCTGGATGCCGTGGAGCTGATGAATGTCGGCGTGAACTACATGCGCGAGCATATGCCCGACCATGCGCGCATCCATTACGCCATGCTCGATGGCGGTGGCATCGCGCCGAATGTCGTGCAGTCCCGCGCGAAGGTGCGCTACCTGATCCGCGCGCGTGACCTGCCGGAGCTGAACATGCTCGTCGGCCGCGTGAAGAAGATCGCCGAGGGCGCCGCGCTGATGACCGAGACGCGCGTCGAGACGAATGTGGTCAGCGCCGTGTCCAACCTCCTCGGCAACGCGCCGCTGGAGAAGGCGATGTACGACAACTTCCTGCGCCTCGGCCCGCCCCACTGGGATGATGCGGACCGTGAATACGCCGCGCAGATCCAGGCGACGCTGACGGAGCAGGATATCGCCGCGGCCCATCGCCGCCACGGGCTGAAGGTCGAGAAGGGTAAGACCCTCTGCGACATCATCGTGCCGCTGGAGAACAGGGGCGAGGGCGGCGTCGGCTCCACCGATGTGGGCGACGTCTCCTGGGCCGTTCCCACCGTGCAGGCGCGCGGCGCCACATGCGCGATCGGCACGCCCTTCCATTCCTGGCAGCTGACCGCCCAGGGCAAGTCGCCGGCCGCTCATAAGGGCATGGTGCATGTGGCGAAGGTAATGGCCGGCACCGCCGTGGACGCGCTGCGCGATCCCAAGCTGATCGAGCGAGCCAAGGCGGAATTCAAGGAGCGGACGGGCGGGCAGCCTTACCAGTCGCCGCTTCCGAAGGACCTGTCGCCGCCGATCAAGGCGATGGGTCAGGGGGTTTGAGCTAGCCTTTAGCCTTCGCCACCCCGGGGAGCCTGCGGCTCCCCGGTCCCCGGAACCGGACCAAGCGGTGCCAGAACGAAAAACGGCGGGGGATGCCTCCCCCGCCGCTCATTCAGGAAGCCTGCCTGATCAGTTGGCTGCGATGCCCGCCTCGCGGATGATCGCCTCCCACTTGACGATCTCGTCGCCCAGCCACTTCTTGGTCGTGGCCGGTGTGGTGTTGGAGCGGGTTTCCATGGTGAGGGCGGAGAGGCGCTCCTTCACGCTCTCCATCGCCATCACCTTGTTCACCGCCTCGTTCACCGCATTGACGATGGGCTCCGGCGTGCCCGAGGGGGCCAGCACCATGTGCCAGGTATAGGCCTCATAGCCGGGCACGCCCGCCTCGTTGAAGGTGGGGATGTTCGGAACCTGCGGCAGGCGGTTCATGCCGGAGATGGCCAAGCCCTTCACCTCGCCGCGCGTCACGAAAGGCAGCGCCGAGTTGGCGACGTCCAGCATCATGACCACGGTGCCGTTCAGCAGGTCCGGCATGGCGGCGGCCGAGCCGCGATAGGGGACGTGGTTCACCTTGAGGCCACCAGCCTGCTTCAGGAACAGCTCGCTCGCCAGATGCAGCGCGGCGCCGTTGCCGGTGGAGGCGTAGTCGTACTTGCCCGGGTTCTTCTTGAAAAGCTCGATCAACTCCGGCAGCGAGTTCACCGGAAGATCCTTGTTCACCATCATCAGCATCGGGATGACGCCGGTGAGCGCGACAGGGGTGAAGTCCGCGATCGGATCGAAGGGCAGATTCGGGAAGATCGGGCGCAGGGCCGCATGGGCGATCGTGGTGTAGAGAAGGGTCTGGCCGTCCTTCGGAGCCTTCGCCACAACATCGGAGCCGACGACAACGCCAGCGCCCGTGCGGTTCTCCACGATCACGCGCTGCGGCAGCATCTTGGAGAGCTCATCGGCGATGAGGCGCGCGGGCACATCGGTCGGACCGCCAGCCGCGAAAGGGACGACGAAGCGTACAGGGGCCGTGGGCCAGCGGGTCTGAGCCCGGACGGCGGGAGCAGCGAGCGGGGCAGCGGCAAGGCCCGCAGCGCCCGCGATCAGATGACGACGCAGGATCATTTAAGGGGCGTTCTCGGCATGTTGTAGTTCTTCATCTCAAGAAGGGGTGTGAAGGGCCCCATGTCAACGTCCTGGGCGCTCACGAGCCGATCATAAAGGTCCGGATCGGTAGCCCCTTCCGTCCCGAAGAGCAGGATTCTGCTCTCCTTTTCCAGGCCCAGCCCGGCCCGCGCGGCAGGATCATGCGCGGCGAGCACCAGCGCGGCGAGGCCGGCCACCCCGCTCTCCCCTGCCCGTATGGATGCCTCGCGCTGGGCAAGCAGGCGCATGGCTGCAATTGCGGACGAATCCGGAATGGCCATAAAGGCGAAGGCGGCGCGTTCCAGCTCCTGCCAGGCCAACAGGCTCGGCTCTCCGCAGGCGAGGCCAGCCATGACCGTGTCCAGCTCCCCGGGAACGGTGGTGAGGGCACCGGCCTCGGCGCTGGCCAGCAGGCAGGCGGCGCGGTCGGGCTCCACCACCACCAGCCGCGGGCTGCTGCCATGCCGGGCCCGCAGCGCCACCGAAACGGCTGCGGCAACGCCGCCGACCCCACCCTGGATGAAGACATGGCTCGGTGGCGCCGGCATGGCGTCCAGCGCCTCCTCGGCCATCAGGCGGTAGCCCTGCATCACCTCACGCGGCACTTCCGTATAGCCGGGCCAGGAGGTGTCGGAGACGAGCAGCCAGCCACCATCCCGCGCGGCAACCTCAGAGGCCCGAACGGAATCGTCATAGTTCCCCGGAACCTCACGCACCTCGGCACCAAAGGCTGCGATCGCGTCACGGCGGCCCTGGGTGACGCCGGGATGCACGAAGATCACGCAGCGCGCGCCGAAGCGCCGGGCGCCCCAGGCAACGCTGCGGCCATGATTGCCGTCCGTGGCACAGGTGACGGTGATGCCGGCGGTGGCAGCGGCGTAGCGGCCGGATTCCAGATCGGTGGGCGTGGCGTTGGTGGCGATGCCGCGCCGGGCCAGCTCCTGCGCCACCGCGCGGGAGACGGCATGTGCCCCGCCTAGCGCCTTGAAGGAGCCAAGGCCGAAGCGCGCCGCCTCGTCCTTGTAGTGCACGGAGGCCAGCCCGAGCGCCCCGGCCACATCCTCCAACGGCAGCAGCGGCGTGGGAGCATAGCCGGGCCAGGCGGTGATGGCATCGCGCGCCCGCCGCCAGCCACCCTCGGGCAGCACGACGACGCCGGGCACACCATGGCGGGGATTGGGGAAGAGGCGGAAAGGATGGCCGATCATGTGCCGCAGATGGCCACGCCCCGTGCCGGTGGGCAATCCGGCCGTTACCGGCAGAAGAGCAGGTCGATCAGCATCAGTAGGTAGCCCACCGCCATGACCACCAGGCCAAGGAAGACCAGGATGATGCCGATGCCGTATTTCAGCGTCTCGATGCCGTAATCGAGCAGCATCCGGCCGAAGGCCACCATCTCCTGACTACCGGCGCAGCTACGGCGGGGCGGGTCCGGCTGTTCCTGCGCGACTGGCGCCGCGCAGGCGCGGGAAGGCCCCTCCCCAACCGCCGAGAGCAGGAGCAGCGGGACCGCCAGGCCCCGCAGCCCCGCCTTGATGGACCTGGGCGTGGCTTACAGCCCCGCCTGGTCCAGCCGGAGGATGGCGCGCGCCAGCGCCTGGGCGCGGGGCACCATGGTCCCGACCTCCATGTACTCCTCAGGGCTGTGCGCCTTGCCGCCCACCGGGCCCACGGAGCAGAGGGTCGGGGCACCGACCGCCGCAGTGAACCCGCTATCCGCGCAGCCGCCGGAGAACTCGCCGGTGATGGAGAGGCCGCTCTCAGCCGCCGCCGCCTGGTACATCTTGAAGACCTTGGCCGCGGCGGGCGTCTGGGTCAGGGGCAGGAACTCGCCACGTACCGTCAGCGTGGCGCGGGTGCCAGGAACATAGGAGCGCTCGACGATCGCGTGGATCTTGCCCATCACCTCTTCGCGGTCGGCGGGCTCGACATAGCGCAGGTCGATCTGCAGCTGGGCGTAGGGGGCGACCGTGTTCACGCTCTGGCCGCCGCTGACCAGCCCGACATTCAACGTGATGCCGCGATTCAGGTCGGTGAGCGCATGGATGGCGGTGACCTTCTGCGCCAGCTCGCCAATGGCGCTGATACCGGCTTCGAAATTGCCGCCGGAATGCGCGGCGCGGCCCTCGATGTCCACCACCATGAAGACGCCGCCCTTGCGCCCCGTCACCACCCCACCATTGGCGCGGCCCGGCTCGGAGTTGAAGACGACGCGCGCGCGGCGGGCCTCGGACTCGATCACCGGGCGGCCCTCGGGGGAACCGATCTCCTCATCGCCCGTGAAAAGCCCGACCAGCGGGCCAGGGGCGCCGCCAGCGGCCTTGAAGGCTGCCATGACGAACATGTTCATCACCAGCCCGGCCTTCATGTCGCAGACACCGGGGCCATAGGCGATGCCGTTCTCCACACGGAAGGGGCGGCGCTCCGGCTCCCCCTTGGGGAAGACAGTGTCGCGATGGCCCATCAACACGATGTTGCGGCGGGCATTGCCCTCGGCGGCACCTTCCTCGGTACCGGGCAGGACAGCGCGGATGCAGTCGCCGAAGCGCTCCTGCGGCAGCGTCTCCACCTCGACCCCATGGCGCTGGAAGAAGGCCTTCACCTGCGCGCCCACCGCATCGACTCCGGCCTTGTCGTAGGAGCCGCCATCGGTGTTCACCATGGCCTCCAGCTCGGCCAGCATTTCGCCCTCCCGGGCGGCCAGCCATTCCAGAACACGGCTTTCAATGGTTGCGCTCATTCAACAGCCTCCATCACGGGCGGTTCGGTCCGGCACCCGGATGGACCCGGCAGGCCGGGGGCGCAACCCCCCGGCGCCAGGAAGTCTCAGATCGCCATCGGGTTCGCCTCGGGCATGGCCAGGGCACGCTCCAGCGCCCGGGCGCCTCGCAGGCAGAGGTCGTCCCGGCCCTGGGCGGCCACGATCTGCACGGCGCGGGGCATGCCCTCCTGGTCCAGCCCCGCCGGAATCGCGATGGCGGGCTGGCGGGTGAGGTTCTGGGTGAAGGTCCAGGGCGCCCAGTCGCGCCACAAGGCTTCGGTGGGGCGGATCGTCGGCTGGTCGGCGGCGAAGGCGGCCGTGGGGGTGGCTGCCGTCAGAATGAGGTCGTAGCGCAGATGGAAGAGCGCCATGCGATGGGCTGCCTCCACGCGCATGGCGTCCGCGTTCAGGAAGTCGATGGCCGAGAGGCCGCTTTCGCGGCGCGAAACCTCCTCCAGCCCGGCATCCAGTTCGCTCCGCTTGTCCTCCGGGGTAGAGGCGACAAGCTTGGCCAGGGCCACGCCCCAGACACGCCCGAAGATGTGGCGGGTGTCGGGGAGTTCCGGATCGGCCTCCTCCACCAGGGCCCCCTCGGCGCGCAGCGTGTCGGCGGCGCGCTGCAGGGCGGCCTCGCCATCGGCATCCAGCGGCGGTTCGTAGCCCCAGCGGCGGACCAGGGCGATGCGCATGCCGCGCACACCATCCTCGATGCCCGCACGCCATTCGCGCGGCTCATCGGGCAGGCAGAGCGGGTCACGCGGATCGGCGCGGCCGATCGCGTTCAGCATCAGCGCGGCGTCACGCACGGTGCGTGTCATCGGACCGGCGCAAGCCACCGCGCTGAAGACGCCATGCGGCCATTGCGGGATGCGGCCATAGCTCGGCTTGAAGCCGATAATGCCGCAGTAGGCGGCGGGAATACGGATCGACCCGCCCGCATCCGTGCCGATATGCAGGGCGCCGAAGGCCGCCGCCGCCGCCGCGCCCGCGCCGGATGAGGAACCGCCGGTGGTGCGCTGGAAGTCCCAGGGATTGCGGGTGATCCCGTGAAGCGGGCAGTCGCCGGGCGTTTTCCAGCCGAATTCGGTGGTGGTGGTCTTGCCGATGATGACCGCGCCCGCCGCCTTCAGGCCGAGCACGGCAGGAGCGTCCTCGGATTGCGGCCGCGGATCGGTGGTGCGGCTGCCCCGGCGGGTGGGGAAGCCGGCCATGTTCAGCAGGTCCTTCACCGTGGAGGGCACGCCATCCAGCACGCCAAGCGGGCGCCCGGCCATCCAGCGGGCCTCGCTCTCCCCTGCCTGGCGCAGGGCATGGGGGTTCATCACCGCGAAGGCGTTCACGGCAGGGTTGTGCCGGGCCACACGCTCGGTAATGGCCTTGAGCACCTCGACCGGGCTCAGGGCGCGGCGGGCATAAAGGGCGATGAGTGTTTCCGCGTTCATCAGCGCGGGATCGATGGCGGTCATGCTGTACCTGAAAGCGGATGCCTGGCCAGGATGGACCCGCTTGCCCTCGTGCGGAAGACTAGGCGCCCGACCGCGCCGCCCGCGCAACAAGGCTTTCTAGAGCAGCCCTTCGCGCCGGAAGGAGAGGTGCCGCCCGTTGCCGATGATCAGGTGGTCATGCACGACGATCGAGAAAATCTCCCCGGCCACGCGGATCTCCTGCGTCATCTCGATATCGGCGCGGCTCGGCGTCGGGTCGCCGCTGGGATGATTATGGACGAGGATCAGCGCGGTCGCATGCAACTCCAGCGCCCGCTTGATAACTTCCCGCGGATAGACCGGGGTATGGTTAACGGTACCCTTCGCCTGGGCCTCGTCCGCGATCAGGCGGTTCTTGCTGTCCAGGAACAGGATGCGGAACTGCTCGATCTTCTCGCGCGAGATGGCGGCATTCAGATAGGCGAGCAGCCGGTCCCAGTTGTTGAGGATGGGCTGCTCCATCGCCTCCGCCTGCGCCAGGCGCAGCGCGGAGGCCTGAACGAGCTTCAGCGCGGCCACGCTGTGTTCGCCAAGGCCGTGGGTTGCCAGCAGTTCCGCCTGGGGCGCCGCCAGCACGGCGGCGAAGCTGCCATGGCGGTTGATCAGGGATTTGGCGAGCGGCTTTGTGTCGCCCTTCTTGAAGGCGAAGAAGAGCAGCATCTCCAGCAACTCGTAATCCGCCAGCGCATCCGGTCCGCGCTCCAGCAGCTTCTGGCGCATGCGACCGCGATGGCCATGCGGGCCCGTGCTGGCGAAAGCCGCGTCCCCTGCCCGGCTGAAGCCGCTGGGTGACCAGCCACGGTGGCCGCTCCCGCCGGAACGGAGGAAGCCGGGTGCGTGGGTGAATTCCTCCGCGCCCATGCTTTCGGCGAAACCCTCGCGCGCCGCGCGTGGCGGCGCGTCAGGAAAATCCGCGGCAGGATGGGAGCGGCGGAAGAGCTTCTGGCTCAAAAAGCTCCCCAAACCCATGCCCGCACTCCCATCCTGAGACTCCGCGCCGCCATCCTGGCCGCGCAACGAGCATCATTCTCCCGGCATGGCCGGGGCTCAAGGTGGAAATCACGGCCCCGTGATATTCTGGTGCTCAGGCCGCAGCGGTGATTCCCGCCGCCTTCGCCACCGCAGTCCACTCCGACGCGTATTTGGCAATCATCGCCGTGTACTCCGCCCCGACCAGCGGCTTCGGCGGCGTGTAGGAGGCGAGGTCCGCCATCTTCGCCCTGATGCCGGGATCAGCGATCGTGGCGAGAACCGCCTCCTGCACCGCAGCAGCCACCGGCGCCGGGAGGCCCTTGGGGCCGGATATGCCGATCCATGTGGTGGCGGTGAGTGCCGGCAGGCCCAGCTCGGCGAAGGTGGGCACATCGGGTATCGCCGGCACGCGCCCTGGCGAGGAGACGGCCAGGCCGATCACGCTACCTTCCCTGATCATGGCCACATTGGTGGTCAGCGGATCGAAGACGCTCTCGATATGGCCGGCGAAAAGATCCTGCATGGCGGGCGCGCTGCCACGATAGGGAACATGGTCGAGCTTCGGCGCGCGCGCTTCCCGCGTGAGCACCGCGCCCATCAGATGCGTGATGGAGCCGATGCCGGACGAGCCATAGCGGACGCCGGGGCCGCGCGCCTTGGTGAGGAATGCATCCAGGTTCGGGGTGTCCGAGCCCTTGTTCACCATCAGGACATTCGCCGTATCGCAAAGCATGGCGATGTGGGTGAAGTCACCCACGGGATCGTAGGGCAGACTTGGATAGATCCCAGGGGCGATGCCATTGGGCGAGGCATGGCTGATGACCAGGGTGTGGCCATCCGGCGCGGCCTTGGATGCCACATCGGCGCCGATCGTGCCGCCCGCGCCGGGGCGGTTCTCCACCACGATGGTCGCACCGAGCTTCTGCGCGATGGCGGGAGAAACAAGCCGCGCCACCACATCGGCCAGCCCGCCGGGCGGGAAGGTGGCGATCAGGCGGATGGGCTGACGCGGCTTCCAGGCCGGTTGGGCGATGGCGGGCATCGCCAGCCCGGCCAAGGTGGCGGAGAGAAGGGACCGTCGATGCAGCATGGGCGACTCCCGGAATGGGTGGGGCCGGACGCCCCATCATTCCGGGAGTCGCAAGAGGCGTGCCGCTAGACCCTGGCGGCGAGCGCCGCCGACCAGGGCGACATCACGTCGCTGATCCCCGTCGCCTCGCCACCATCCCGCGCGATGAAGTTCGGACAGGCGAAGTTCACCGGCAGGACCGCGTGCTCCACCAGTTCCAGCGGCCCGTCCGCCGCCAGCCCGTCGAGCGTCTCGGCCGAAAGGCGCCGGTCCGCCGTCACGGATTCCGGGCCAGAGACATCGATGCGCGGCATATGGGCGGCTTCTTCCGGCCCCATGCCGAAATCGAGCTGGAAGGCGAGCATCTGGCAGACGCTGGCCAGGATCCGCCGCCCGCCCGAAGCGCCGCCAGCCAGGATGGGCTGCGTGTCCTCGCCCGCCCGCGTGACTGTCACCGGGCTCATGTTGCAAAGCGGCCGGGCACCGGGGCGAATGGCATTGGCGCTGCCCGGCTGCGGATCGAACCACATCATGCCGTTGTTCATCAGCACGCCCGTCTTCGGCAGCACCACGCGGCTGCCCATGGAGGACAGCAGCGTGGTGGTGACGGAAACCATCATCCCATCCTTGTCGCAGACGGTCAGATGCGTGGTGCAGGTCTCCCCGCTTTCCTTGGCGCCAGCGCCCAGCCCGGCGAGGCGCTCCGCGTAGGCCGCCCGCATGGACTTGGCGAAGCCACGGTACCAGTTGGCATCCGCTCCAGCCGTGGTGGAGACACGCTCCATGGCGGCGATCACCCGCGCCATGGTGGGCGCCGCGGTCAGGCCGCCGGCCGTGTGGATAGTATGGGTGCCGCGCCATGCGATCGGCGTCGATTCCCGCACCATGGCCCGGCAACCGGCGAGGTCCTCCGCATCCACGACGCCGCCCAACGCGGCGATATCGGCCACCAGATCCGCGGCAAGGCCGCCCTCGTAGAAGTCGCGCAGCCCGTGGGCACGCAGCCGCTCCAGCGTCTCGGCGAGATTGCCCAGGGGAAAGAAGCTCGGCGCGCCCTGATAGGGCGGGTTGGGCGGCAGGCCATCCGGCAGGTAGATCCGCGCGCTTTCCTCATAGAGCCGCAGCACGCGGGCGGAGGCGGAGACCTTCAGCAGCGTGTACCAGTCCTGCGGCAGGCCACGCTTCGCGAGGGCGATGGCCGGCCCTAGCAGCGCGTCCAGCGCCATGCCCGTGCCGAAGCGCTCCCGAAGCAGGTCGTAGCCCGCGACGGATGACGGGATGACGAAGGAGAGCGGCCCGTGGATGTTCACGTCGCCGACCACCTCCGGCCACGCAAAGAGGTCCTGCTTCCACTTGCCCGTCAGCGGATAGGCGGAGGGATCGACCTTGGTGGAGGCAACCGGCCCGAAATCCACCACCTGCGGCGCGGCACCCGGCTTGTGGACCAGGGCGAATCCGATCCCGCCCAGCCCGCTGTTCCAGGGCTCCGCCACCGCCAGGGCGAAGGCGGCGGCCACGGCCGCATCGGCCGCGTTGCCGCCTGCCTCCAGTACCGCCACCCCGGCTTCCGCGGCCGCGCGGGACTGCGAGGCCACGATTCCACCCTTGCCCGAGGCGGCCGGCTTGCGAAGCGTCCAGTGCTGGCTGGTATGGGGCGGCGGGACGTAGGCGGACAGTTCCCGGGCGGTCGTCGCGGGGGCGTGGAGGTCGGGCATCTGGCACCTGCTTCCGTAATGGCCGCGGGAAGTTCGCCCCGGATGGGCGGTTGGGCAAGACCGCCCGCTGATCTTGCGCGGCCGAGTGTTTACCCCGCACCGGCTGCCAGCTTATCTGGCAGGCAGAACCAGTCGGAGGATGCGGCATGGCGGGAACGAGGCAGGGCATGGAGGTCGCACCCGTCCTGCGGCGCTTCTTGGAGGAGGAGGCAATCCCCGGGACGGGGGTGGAGCCCTCCGCCTTCTGGGCCGCGATGGAGAAAACCCTGCGCGGGCTGGGCCCGAAGAATGCGGCCCTGCTGGGGGAGCGCGATTCCCTGCAGGCCCGCATCGACGAATGGCATCGCGCCCATCCCGCACGCCCGGTGGACCGGGAGGCCTATGAAGCCTTCCTGCGCAGCACCGGCTATCTGCTGGACCCGCCGGCGCCCTTCCAGGTCACCACGGCCAATGTGGATGACGAAATTGCCCGCCTTGCCGGGCCGCAGCTGGTCGTGCCGGTCAACAATGCACGCTATGCGCTGAACGCCGCCAATGCGCGCTGGGGCAGTCTTTATGACGCGCTCTATGGAACCGATGCCATCCCGCAGGAGGGACCGAGGGCCAAGGGCTACGACCCCGCGCGCGGCGCCGCCGTGATTGCCCGCGCCCGGACCGTGCTGGACGACGCCGCGACGCTCGCCTCGGGCAGCCATGCCGATGCCAGCGCCTACCGGATCGAGGGCGGGACGCTGAGCGTGCTGCAGAACAGCGGGGCCAGCACCGGGCTGAAGGACCCGTCCCAGTTCCGCGGCTACACCGGCAGCGAGGACGAGCCCGGCAGCATCCTGCTCGTGAAGAACGGGCTGCATCTGGAAATCGTGATCGACCGTAGCCACCCGATCGGCAGGACCGATGCGGCGGGCGTGGCCGATGTGGTGGTGGAAGCGGCGCTTTCCACCATCATGGATGCTGAGGATTCTGTTGCTGCCGTGGATGCCGGCGACAAGGTCGTCGTCTACCGCAACTGGCTCGGCCTGATGCGCGGCGACCTCTCCGCTAGCTTCGACAAGGGCGGGCAGGTGGTGGAGCGCCGCCTGAACCCGGACCGCGTCTTCAAGGCACCGGGCGGTGGCGAAATCACGCTGCATGGCCGCTCGCTCATGCTGGTGCGCAATGTCGGCCATCACATGATGACCGATGCCGTCACGCTCGACGGCGCTGAGACGGCGGAGACGATCCTCGACGCCTATGTCACCTCCCTGATCGCGCTGCATGACCTGCGCGGCAAGCGCATGAACAGCCGCGCGGGCAGCGTCTATATCGTGAAGCCGAAGATGCACGGCCCCGCCGAGGTCGCCTGGGCCGTTGCCCTTTTCGGTGAGGTGGAGGATGCGCTCGGCCTGCCGCGCGACACGCTGAAGATGGGCATCATGGACGAGGAGCGGCGCACCACCGTCAATCTCGCCCGCTGCATCGAAGCGGCGAAGTCGCGCATCTTCTTCATCAACACGGGCTTCCTCGACCGCACGGGCGACGAGATCCACACTTCGATGGAGGCCGGCGCCGTCGTCCGCAAGAACGACATGCGCAAGGCCGCCTGGATCTCCGCCTATGAGGACAACAACGTCGATGTTGGCCTCGCCTGCGGGCTGCGCGGCCATGCGCAGATCGGCAAGGGCATGTGGGCGGCCCCCGATGCCATGGCCGCGATGCTGGAACAGAAGATCGGCCATCCCAAGGCCGGCGCCACCACGGCCTGGGTCCCCTCCCCCACGGCCGCCGCGTTGCACGCGCTACACTACCACCAGGTGGATGTCGCCGCGCGGCAGGCGGAGTTGGCGGCGGGTGGGCCACGCGCGAAGCTGTCCGACCTCCTGACGGTGCCGCTGGCGGAGAACACCAACTGGTCGCCCGACGACATCCAGGCGGAGCTGGACAACAACGCCCAGGGTATCCTCGGTTATGTGGTGCGCTGGATCGACCAGGGCGTCGGCTGCTCCAAGGTGCCGGACATCCATGATGTCGGGCTGATGGAGGATCGCGCGACCCTGCGCATTTCCGCCCAGCACATCGCCAACTGGCTGCGCCACGGCATCGTGGACCGTGCCCGTGTCGAGGAAACGATGCGGCGCATGGCGAAGGTGGTGGACCAGCAGAACGCCGGCGATCCCGCCTACACGCCCATGGCGCCGAACTATGATGGAGTGGCCTTCAGGGCGGCCTGCGACCTCGTCTTTGAGGGAACGACGCAGCCGAATGGCTATACCGAGTTCATCCTCCACGCCCGCCGGCGCGAGGCGAAGCGCGGCTGATCATGCGCTAGTAAGGCGCACGATCCTCTTGCGAGGAGCGATTGAGGGCGGGATCGAAAGTCCCGCCCCCTTTCATTCATGGACCGTGGCGCTTCAGGCGCCGAGGGAGTTCCGCTCCCTCAGCACGGCGATCTCCACCCGCAACGCGGCGATCTGCTCCGCCACCGGATCCGGTGCATCGGGGACGATTCCGTAACCCGCCGTCTGGCTGCCCTTCGTCTTTCCTGGTGGGCGCGCGGGAATACCCACCACCGTAACGCCCTCCGGTACCGGATCGACGCAGACGGCATTCGCGCCCACCCGCGCATTCCGCCCGATCAGGATCGGCCCCAGCACCTGGGCACCCGCGCCGATGATCGCGCCATCTTCCAGCGTAGGATGCCGCTTGCCGGGCTTTGTGGTCAGCCCACCCAGGGTGACGCCGTGATAGATCAGCACGTCGTCACCGATTTCCGCGGTTTCACCGATCACCACGCCCATGCCGTGATCGATGAAGAGCCGCCGGCCGATGCGCGCACCGGGATGAATCTCAATGCCCGTCAGGAAGCGCGAGAGATGGGAGACGCACCGGGCGGGCGCACGCAATCCCATGCGCCACAGCCGGTGCGACAAGCGGTGCCAGAGCACGGCATGAAGCCCGGCATAACAGAGTACCACTTCCGCGAAGGTCGGCTGCGCCGGGTCGCGCGCCCGGATGGCGCGCACGATCTCCAGCGCCTCGCGGATCATGCCAGCCAGGGCGGGACGGGCAGTCCGCGCTCGCGCAGCCATTCCGGATTGAACAGCTTCGACTGGTAGCGCGCGCCGCCGTCGCAGAGCACGGTGACGATGGTGTGCCCTGGCCCCATGGCCTTCGCCACCTGGATTGCCGCCGCCACGTTCAGCCCCGCTGATCCGCCAACGCTGAGGCCTTCCTCCGCCAGAAGGGAGAAGCACTGCTCCAGCGCCTCGGGGTCCGAGATGCGGACCGCATCGTCGATCGGCGCATTGGTGAGGTTGCCGGGGACCTTGCTGGCCTGCCCGATGCCCTCGGTGATCGAATTGCCCTCGGCGGACACGGCACCGGTTTTCACCCAGGAAAAAAGGCCCGAGCCATGCGGGTCCGCCAGCACGATTTGCACATCCGGCTTCTTCGCCTTCAGCGCGCGCGCAACGCCCGCCAGCGTGCCGCCCGTGCCGCAGGAACAGGTGAAGGCATCGATTTTGCCCTCCGTCTCCGCCCAGATCTCCGGCCCGGTCGTCGCCTCATGGGCGGCGGCGTTCGCCTGGTTGTCGAACTGATTCGCCCAAACCGCGCCCATCTCCTCCGCGATACGGCGGGAGGTGTTCACGTAATGGCCGGGATCCGAAAGCGGCTTGGGCGCCACCAGCCTGACATCGGCGCCGATCATGCGCAGGAAGTCGATCTTCTCGCGACTCTGCGTTTCCGGCACCACGATCACGGATTTCCACCCACGCGCATTGGCCGCGAGGGCGAGGCCGATGCCGGTATTGCCGGCCGTCCCCTCAACCACTGTGCCGGGCTGACCCAGGGTGAGCAGGCCGCGTCTCACGGCCTCCCCAAGGATCCCGACGGCAGCGCGATCCTTTACGCTGCCGCCGGGATTCATGAACTCGGCCTTGCCGAGGATCTCGCAGCCCGTCTCCTCGGAGGCGCGGCGGAGCCGGATAAGCGGCGTGTTCCCCACCGCATCCCAGAAGTCGGTTGCAATCACTCTCTCAGGCCTTGTTCTGGTTGATGTCGACCCAGCGCAGATACGGCTTCTCAGCCGTGAAGCCCTGCGGGAACTGCTTCCTGGCGTCCTCGTCCGAGAGGCTTGCCAGCACGATCGCCTTGTCGCCTGGCTGCCAGTTCACCGGCGTGGCCACCTTGTGCCGATCGGTCGTCTGTAGGCTGTCGATCACCCGCAGGACCTCGTCGAAGTTGCGGCCGGTGCTGGGTGGATAGACCAGCATCAGGCGGATCTTCTTATTCGGATCGATGACGAAGACCGTACGGACTGTCACGGCGGCATCGGCCTCGGGATGGATCATCCCGTAGAGGTTCGAAACCGCCTTGTCCGGATCCGAGATCATCGGGAAGTTCACCGCCGTGCCCTGGGTTTCGGCTATATCGGCGTTCCAGCCCTCATGGCGGTCCAGCGTATCGACGGAAAGGCCGATCACCTTCACGCCGCGGCGGTCGAATTCCGGCTTGAGCTTGGCGGTGTAGCCCAACTCTGTCGTGCAGACAGGGGTGAAGTCTTTGGGATGGCTGAAGATTACCCCCCAGGAGTTGCCAAGCCACTCATGGAAGCGGATGCGCCCCTCGGTCGTATCCGCCTCGAAATCGGGGGCAACCTGCCCAAGCTGCAACGCCATGCGACTACTTCTCCGTGGTTTATCTAATTCCACGACTTTACCACGGGAAATGATCTGCATTCCACCCGGGATCGACGCGGTTTCCACTCGGCTGGGCAGCATGTCGGCAGCCGGTGCCCGGCTTCCAAGAGGGCTCACCCATAGCAAGAGGGCTCACCCATAGCGTGACAGGCCAAGATCCACCGTGTCGATGTCGGGCCGGCGTCCCGAGATGATATCGGCCAGCACCCGGCCCGAGCCGCAGGCCATGGTCCAGCCCAGCGTCCCATGGCCGGTATTGGTGTAGAGGTTCTGCAAGGGCGTCTTGCCGATGATGGGCGTGCCATCCGGTGTCATCGGCCGCAGTCCGGTCCAGAACCGGGCTGCGGAGATGTCGCCGCCATCGGGGAAGAGGTCTCCCACCGAATGCTCCAGCGTCTCGCGCCGCGGGGCGCGCAGGCTGGTGCTGAAGCCGGCGATCTCGGCCGTGCCGCCGACGCGGATGCGGTTGCCCAGCCGGGTGATGGCGATCTTGTAGGTCTCGTCCATCACGGTGGAGACCGGCGCCGCCGCGTCCTCGGTCACCGGCAAGGTCAGGGAATACCCCTTGATCGGATAGACGGGCAGGTTGAGCCCCAGGGGGCGCAGCATGGCAGGGGTATGGCTGCCCAGCGCCGCGACATAGGCATCGGCGGTGAAGTCGCCATGATCCGTCTCCACCGCCTGCACCCGCCCGGCCTCGGTGCGGATGCCCGCGATGCTGACGCCCAGATGGAAGGCCACCCCCTGCTCCCGCGCCATTTCCGCCAGGCGCTGGGTGAAGAGGAAGGCATCCCCCGTCTCGTCCTGCGGCAGGCGCAGCCCGCCAACGAAGCGGTCCTTCACCCGCGCCAGCGCCGGCTCGGCCGCGATGCAGCCGGCCGGGTCAAGCAACTCCCAGGGAACGCCGTATTGGTCCAGCACGGCGGTGTCGTCGCTCACATGGTCGAGCTGCTTCTGGGTGCGGAAGAGCTGCACCGTGCCGCGCGCGCGATGGTCGAACTCGATGCCGGTCTCGGCACGCAATTCGGCCAGCGCGACGCGGCTGTATTCAGCCACGCGCACCATGCGGCCCTTGTTGCGGCGATAGGCGCGTTCCGTGCAGTTCGCGGCCATGCGGGAGAGCCAGGAGATCATCTCCCAGTCCGGGCGTGGCCAGAAGACGAAGGGGCGGTGGTGCATCAGCAGCCACTTCACCGCTTTCATCGGCACGCCAGGCCCGGCCCAGGGCGAGGAATAGCCGTAGGAAAGCTGCCCCGCATTGGCGAAGCTCGTCTCCTTCCCGGCGCCGTCCTGCCGGTCAACCACTACCACCTCATGCCCCGCGCGCGCGAGGTACCAAGCGGTGGTGACCCCGATCACGCCGCTGCCGAGGACCAGGACCTTCATGCGAGACTCCAAGCTACCGCATTCTCGATCTGACCTTGCGTGATTTGGGGCGGGAGGCCAACGCCATGCGAGAAAAGGCAGGCAGCAAAGGCGCTGTTGATTCAGTGGGCCAACAAGCCTCTGCACTGGTGTAAACGCTACGGTCCGCGCGCTGGCCTGAGGGTCAGTCGTTCATGAACTTTGGTACATGGCCTTTTCCTGCTGTGATGTAAAAGTAAGGGCCCCTAACGCGTTACTTCCTATGGCCATCTCCTCACGCCCAGAACGCAGGGCGTGGCAACGGCATCACCACTGATGCGCCTGAACCGCGTTCCCAAGTCACCGCGCACCATCGACGATTCTTGTTGCAGCCAGATTTGTTGCTGGAGGTGCAGCGATGCCGATGGCGATGGACCAAAGACAAAGCCGCTATAACAGGCGGGGCCTTTCTCCTCTGGCTTGCCTCGGCTCTGTCGGGGCACGTCGGACTGTAAGCCGTGCTTGGCTTGGCCGAGATCCGGGGCCGCAGCGCAGCGTCGGAGCCGACCGGCGCACCGCAAGTCCATCAACGGGAAAGCCTAGCCGTAATCCTTGAAGGGAGACGTATGATGCCACGCATGGAAACAGTACCTCCCGGGGGTGCACGCCAGGAAGGGAAGCCGACCCGGCCATCCGATGGTCAGGGAGGCCCAGTGCGGCCTCCGGCGATGATGATGGCAGGGGATGTGCTTATTCATCAGTATGACGACGCGAGCATCACAGCCTGGAGAAGCCTGGCGACGCTTCAGGCCATGATGAACATGCACAGGCAACTCCTTGACGCAAACCGTGACCTGCTCCGCCTGCAGCAGGACGCGACACTCGACGCCATTTCCCAGGTGTTCCGTGCCTGGACAGCCTCAACAGGAAGCGGCGTCCAGGTCTTTGTACAACGGAGCTGTCAGGTGTTTGACGACTTTGCGTCGGCCGTCAGAAAGGCACCCGATATCCCGCCGCCGCAACACGCGGCACGCCCCCTCCCGGAAGAGTGGACGCAGCGGGAAACCACCCATTGATGGCACGCCATATCGCTCCGTAATGGAAAATGCGCCTGCCTACCGAGCTGAGCTCGCAAGCCTTGTTTTCCGCCGGGTCGGCAAGGTGGGCTGGGATTGGGATCTCGATCCTCCAATGCCCTCCCCCGGCGGAAGAGAAAGACCGGCAGCGACGCGGCCTTTCTCCTCTTCCGTGCCACGCACCAAGATATCGGGCCAAAATATCGGGCAGGAAGCGCAGCCAGCACAGCCCGCTGGATCAAGGATCCAGACAGACTGGAGGGTGGTGAGGCAGGAAGCTTTGAGGAGGCGCCGGCAGGCAAGCCATGGAAAGCCCGAAACTAACAGGGCTTTGCGGTGGTAGCGACGGACGGATTTGAACCGCCGACCAAGGGATTATGATTTGTCGGGTTTACTAATGTTTTCAGTGCCCTTAGTCGAGATTCACGCTACGTTCACAGCATTGATTCAGAAGGGATTTATGGGCGGGTGACTAGCCTAAGCTGCCCATCCCCCAACGCAAAACGGCCGGCGGCAGGCCCCCGCCCACCACCGGCCGTTCTGTGCTGCGGGCCGGGCGCGAACCCCGGCGGTTGAAGCGGCTTGGCGGGCGTGTACGGCTCTAGCTTCCGGCCCCAAACGCTGCCGCGCGCAGCCCGCCGATTCTATGCGCCCTACGGCGGGGAAAGCATGCGTCGCAGGACTGCGTCGCGCTGTTCGTTGTTCGCCTGACGGTCGCGCGTCATTGGCGTAGCTCCCTCAAGATGCCGTCCTGCAACGCCATCAAAGGAACCAAATCCGCCACCTGTTGCATGAGCGCTGCGTCGGACTGGTCCAGTTCATACTGGAAAACGGCCATCCTGCCGAAAATCGCTATGTCGGCTTCTTTGGTGTCCGAGAAAGCAACATACTTCGATGAGATCGAAGCGTGGTGGGGAGAAATGGCGTCTACCAATATCCAGCCATTGTCTCTGTGGCGAACACCAAAATCGAATTCGTATTGTTTCCTACTCTTTCCCTTAACCTCGAATGACTTTGTGATGCTGTTGCGAGGCGCCGCCTTCAGAAGGATGGCCTCAACCTTGTCTTTTAAGTTGTCTGCCGTCTTTGCGGCTGCACGATCCAGGGCAGCATAAGCAACCGAGGCAGACGCATTTGCGACCGCGAGGATTGCAGAGGTCAACCAGCTCTGATCCTCTACCTCGGCGACCAAGGAATCTCCAACGGCATGGAGTTGGTGCATTGAAGCGTGCTGACGCAGCAGAGCGTAAGCGGAACTGCTGTCGCGGCCATGATCCCACGCTGAACGCACGGCCCCCCCCCCGTCATGGACCTTGAAGCCATCCCCATAACCAACGACGAAGACGTTCACCGGCTCGAAGGACGGATACAAGCAGTGCGTAGGAATGCGCGCCCCCTCGTGCGTCTGTTCGCACTTGGCGAACTCCGTCAGGGCAGCAGCAACCTTGTCACAGAGCATCGGGCTCACCGACCAGCAAACAGGTCACTTGGCGGCGCAACATCGAACTCTCTCCAACCTTCGGGCAACGTTAGGTTCACCTTCTCGGCCAGCCAAGGAAGAACTTGATTCAGGCGCCGAAGATTCGGCGGAATCGGCCGACGGCAGGGAAGTTCCCATGGACCGCCGCGTTGGAGATGCTCCTGGTTGTCATCCCAGGAATGTTCGTGTGGTCCGCATACCGTCGCAGGGCATCCAAGGCGGCGCGCCCAGGGCGGGTTGAACTTGCACTCTTCAGGCGAAACAAAGTCAACCCTGCACACCAGATTGTCTTGAAACAACAGAGAAATGGTCGGGCATTCGGGCCGGAGGGCGTGGTACCTGAATTGAAGCCGCGATCTTCTTACGCCACTGCCGTCAATAATTGACCACGTCATGGCGAACGCCGAGTTATTCCTGTGGTTCGCGTCCTTCTCGCCGCGGTGCTGGATGCCCCATTCGGGGATTTGCTCGTCCAGCATCTTCGCTTCCTTGAGGAAGGCCTCGACCCTGCGAACGTCACGGTTCCGTGTCGCTAATGACATGCCACGCTTTTACGAGGCCGATCCGATTCTAGCCAAGCTTGCTATGTCAAAGGGATAATCAGCTTTCGCGTGTCCATCCACGCCGCCGCAGCCCGCCGATTCTATACGCCGCCGGATCGGAAGGGAATCCCTGGCGTGCAGGGCCAGAGGGAATCGGGCTATACAGCCCCATGCCCGACGCCCTGATCCCCGACCACCAGCCGCGCCTCATCACCCAGAGCGGCAAGTTCGGCGGCCCAACCTGGTCCTACCGGGGCGCCACCCTCCTCGCGAACAGCAAGGAGACGCTCTGGTATCTGGAGGGCGGGCCGGAAGACCTGCCGGGCTTCTGGCGCGGTGTGGGCAACATGAGCATGCTCGTGCGGGTGCTGGATGCGTGGCTGGACCACCGCACGCTGCCACAGGGGTATGTGCTACCGGGGGGTTAGGGCAGCGCCCGCTCCCCCGCCATAGCCTCCAGCGCGTTCCGCGAGTGGCCGGGCAGTCTGCTCACCTCGGTAGCTTCGGCCACCTATCCGCCAATGGGTTATGAGGATAAGCCTCATCCGCCAGATGGCTTCGCCTGGGTTGCCCCAGGACTAAGTGCCGATCCACATGGGAGAAGCGGCTGACCTACTAGTCCACTCGCCTATCAGCTTTCTCCGTTACCCTCTGGCAGGGCACGCCCATAGCTACCGCTGCTGCGCAGGACTGTCGGGGCCTCAACCTTCCTCTTGGCTTCCTTCTGACGCTCACGACCCACAGCACCCTCCAGAATGGTCCTCTGCAGGCGAAGGAAGCCGATGTCTCCGTGAGCCATTTCTACCAGCTTGTATAAAAGCCAGATAAGGAACGCACTTAGAGCGGCCGAGCAGAATGGCGATATTAAAGTCCAGCCTGGAGACGGATCGTTCTTGAGCTTTTGAACTGTCACCACCGAGAGAAGAACAATTGCTATTACAGCTATGACTTGTGCGAATATAGCGAATAGCCGCTTTGACAGAACCTCAAGCGTGTCAAAGAACCGTTCAAGGTCTGTCTGATCAAATGCGGTCGGCGCCGTGATGGGAGCATTCCGGGCCAACCGCACAAGCACGGCCGCCCCAAGCATCGAAATCGCAACGAGAAGCCCAGGAAAAACCGGCTCCCAGAGCGCCAAGTTCACGAACTTAAATGCCGCCCCGCCAGCGATAAGAGCGAGCGCCATCATCCCAAGCGAAAGTGCCGAGATTGCCCTTGGAGGATTGCTGCTCATGGATCGATTTTCTTGTCTTCGACAAATCGCTGGTAAACACGCTGCAACTGCGCCTTGGCGCTGTCGAGCTTGATCAGAGATCCGCGCGCTCGCACCATTTCAAACGGCATCGGGGTACTAAGTCGCAGATCACTGCCGATCTGCTTGCCATCCCTCCCGATGGCGCGGACCTCTCCATCCGGCAGATTACGCGCGGCCTGCGCGAGCTCTAGCAGCGCCGCCCGCGACACCGACCGCTTGCGCGTCCGGTACCCGAAGCGCACGTCTACTTGCAGCTCGGCATCAGCGGGCATTTGCAGCATAATCTTTTCGGCGTTGGCCGAGCCTAGACAGGCCACAAGGATCTCTTTGGCCTTGTCGAAAAGCGCGACGCGCTGAACTCCAACTTCCTTCTCGGTCTTGATCTCCCGGCTCACCAACTCCGCAGCAGCTGCCCGAGCTTCCGGCGAAAACCGTGGCATTACTCCACCGATCTCCACCGCACTTACCTCCTGCAGATCACCTCCTACGATACCTCGGTCGAACACAGATGTCAGTCCAAATTTGCTATTTTTGTCGGCGACCCCCGCTGCGGAGAATAGTTGTCCGAAGTACAACTCGAAGGCCTTTGTTTGAAGCGATACATGCTGAACAATGAACATGTGGTTTCCGACCACGTACCAGTATGCAATGCCGGCAAGGAAGCTCTCTCCTGCCAGAGGGGGGCGTTCGGCGATTTCTAACTCCGCAAGCGTTTCTGCAAGCGTCTTGTGTTCGTCGGTAGCTTTCTCTTGCCGCGCAATCACGGGGACGTAAGTATCGGGACAGAACAACAAAAGCGCGCCGAACACACTTTCATCACTCGCTTCAATGGCATGGATGAGCCACTGAAATTGGTGATCATTAGGAAACGGAAAAGTCCTGGCGTCGAAGTCGTCGAGTATGGTCTTGCCGCTTGGAGCCTTTGTCGAAAGGCAGCGAATTAACAGTGCCTGGAGAGTGTTACCGTCGTCAGATTTATCCGGGGTTTCGAACCTGCGGTAATGGACTGTCTTGCTAACCATGCTCTGCTCCAACCACTGGTTGAAAGCGGAGCACGAGCAGCCAATCCGGGCAAGGATCGACCCTGCGTGATAAGCCACCAGCGAGGGGGCGAGAAAGCTATTCATTTCACCGCCCCCGCCATTGTCAGGGCTTCCTTTGCGTTCCGCCAGTGCCCCGCCCAGGTGCCTGGGTGCGGCTTCCCTGGCCGCCAGCAGCGCAGGTAATACTCCCAGCCGGCATAGGGCTCATCCATCGGTGGCAGCGCCTTCGGATCGGTGAACAGCAGCAGCCGGGCGAAGGCGCAGGCGAGGTCGTCGTTGAACTCCAGGGCCGGATGCACCGCCTCGGGCGTCGCCGGCACCAGCAGCGCCTGGCAGGCGGTCAGGGCATGGGGACGACTGGCGGCATGGCGCAGCACCCCGGCCACGCCCCCTCCCCGCTCGAATTGCCAGAGCCCCATGGCATGGGCGACGGGCACCTGCCGGCGGTGCCGGAACCCACTCTCCTGACCCGCGATCGCCAGCAGCAGCACGCGGGCCCGGTCGTCGGAGCGAACCCCCATGCCGGCCATCCAGGCCAGCACGGGGTCCACCGTCAGGCGGAGGACGAGGGCGGGGGTCATCACAGGACGCCCTTGGCCGGCAGGACGGGCTCCTTGCCCGCCAGCTTCGCCGCAGCCTCGGCCACAATCGCCGTCGCCATGGTCCGCAGAGCCGCCTCGTCGGGCGCGAGCTTCGCGATGGTGCCGGGCAAGTTTGCCTTGGCGTAGGCCACCACATCCTCGGCCAGCAGGGCCGGCAGGGCGCTCACTGTGACGCCGCCCGTCGTCAGGCGCTCCATCGCCTTGCGGGTCATGGCGCCCAGCAGCAGCTCCATGTCCCGCTGGTGAGTGCCGCTCGCCAGCCACGCACGCAGAGGGCCCGGCAGCCGCGTCACCAGCCACGCGCCCACGGCGCCAAGCAGAGCCACTGCGCCCGGGATGACGACATGCGTCACCAGGGCCGCCACGATGGGGTCCATGCGAATTCTCCAGATTGTCTGATTGCCCGGTGCCGCCGGGCGGCGGGTCAGGTGCCTTGAGCGGGCGGGACGAACCAGAAGGCCGGGGCCTCTCCATTCCCGCGCTGGGCGGGGGACGGGAAGAACGCCCCCCGGTTCAGCTGTGATTTGATTTCGCTGAGCTGGCGGATGATGTCTTCCATCCGCGTCTGAAGCTGGACGTTGCTCTGTATGAGTGTCTGGGTCTGTTGCTGCGCCGCGCTGTCGGACTGCCGGAGCTGCGCCAACTG
>NZ_JAOXLP010000018.1 GCF_025791835.1 Roseomonas xinghualingensis | reverse complement strand
CGCTCAACAACTCCATGTCGATCACTCCGATAACCCCGGCCATCCGGCCGGGGAGGTGAACAGACACGGGTCATTTCTCGGCGAAAACTTCGGCCCTTACCGGGTCAGCTCTCAGTGTAAATCAACAGTCGCAGCCACAGGTCGGCCTTGGTGCACGCAACACTGCACGCCAGCACCAGCGGCGGCAGGCAGCGCGAGGCAGCACCGCCCATGCGCACGGGGCCAGCGCAGACGAAGCAGGAGGCGCGGTCCTCGGTGGTGCCGGCGGGGATGTAGTCCTGCGCGCCTGCGATGCCTGTGCCGGCCATCAGCGGAACTCCGGCGCGAAGGGGATGTCGTCGTCCAGCCCGGAGCGACCCTGCGACTTCGGAGCATCCCAACCGCCCTGGCTGGGGGTGGCCGTCTGGGCGCCCTGCCCTTCCTTCCGCCCGCCGATCAGCACAATCTCACCGCGGAACTGCCGCAGCACGATCTCGGTGCTGTACTTCTCGACGCCCTGCTGGTCGGTCCACTTCCGGGTTTCGAGCTGGCCTTCCAGGTAAACCTGGTTGCCCTTCTTCAGATACCGCTCAGCGATCTCGCCTAACTTCTCATTGAAGATGGCCACCGAGTGCCACTCGGTACGCTCCTGCTTCTCGCCGGCCTTGTCCTTCCAGGTCTCCGAAGTGGCAACCCGCAGGTTCACCACCTTGCCGCCGTTCTGGAAGTTCCGGACCTCGGGGTCGCGACCGAGGGTTCCGAGGATGATGACCTTGTTGACGCCGGCCATCAGAGAGCGACCTGCGCCAGCGGGCAGCTCTCGTCCGCGTAGCGGCACTTCACGCCTGGGATGCAGTCGGCGGCAGCCATGGCCGCGCTGACCCCTCTGGGGGAACCGCCCGCATTTCGCATCGCTGCGAACGTGACATGCCCCTCGATGTCACGGTCCCGGCCCGGCGTGACATCGTGACACCCTAAAAGGGGAGGTGACGCGCGCCGGGCGGGCGGATGCCGTCCGGCGCGGGATCGGGGACTACGCCCGCTGAAGGAAAGGACCGCGGCCGACGGTGACATCTCGCCCCAAGGCCATGGGCGAGCGGCACCGCCAGCGTCAGGGGCTTCAACCGCCTCGGCGCGTCCGATGCGATGCCCCGGGAGATACGGCTAGTTCACGGTAATCCGCGCATCACGCACCACGGCGCCCCAGGTTTCGGTTTCCTGCGCGATCTTCCGTTGCAGCTCCTCCGGCGAGGAGGAAACGGCATCGGCGCCCGCGGCCTTCAGCCTTTCCTGGATCTTCGGATCGGCCAGTGCCTCGTTCAGCACGGCGTTCAGCCGCGCGATCACGGGGGCGGGCGTGCCGGCCGGCACCATGATCGCGCCCCAGGAGGTGGCCTCGGCATTCGGCAGGCCGATTTCCGCCATGGTCGGGACATCGGGCAGTTGCGAGGTACGCTTCGGGCCGGTGGTGGCAAGGGCCTTCACCCGCCCGCCCTGGATCTGGCCGATGGCGGAGGGCAGCTGGTCCAGCATGAACTGCACATTGCCGGCCACCGTGTCGTTCAGCGCGGGCGCGCTGCCGCGATAGGGCACATGCGTCACCTCCACCTTGGAGGCGGCCCGGAACAGCTCCGCGACCATATGGGTGGAAGAGCCGGAACCGGCGGAGCCGAAGCTCGCCTTGCCCGGATTGGCGCGCAGCCAGGCGAGGAATTCCTGCGCCGTCTGGGCCGGCACATTCGGGTTCACGATCAGCACATGGTCCGTGGCGAAGGCCATGCCGACGGGAGCAAGATCCTTCGCCGGGTCGAAGCCCATATTGCCGTAGAGATGCTGGTTGATCGTGAGGGTTCCGGTGGTGCCCATCAGGATCACGCTGCCATCGGCGGGCGCACGCACCACATTCTCCACGCCAATATTGCCGCCGGAACCGGCGCGGTTCTCCACCACCACAGGCTGGCCCAGGCGTTCGGCCATGCGGTCCGCCACCACACGGGCCACGACATCCGTGGCGCCGCCGGCGGCGAAGGGAACGACGAAGCGGATCGGGCGGGTGGGCGCCCAGCCTTGCGCGACAGCGGGGGATGCGGCCAGTGCGGCGGCGGCGCCGCCGAGAAGATGACGTCGGATGATGTTCATTCTTGTGCTTCCTCCGTGTTCTTTTCTTGACGCTAGCAGGCCGTGGCGTGTCTCCGCTTGATTTCCGCGAGCACGTCATCGGGATCGGCGGCCCACCAGCGGCGGGAGAGGATTTCGACCTCGGTATGGCCGCGATAGCCTTGTTCCTCGAACATTGCGCGGATGCCGGGGATGTCGATCACGCCTTCACCTGGCAGGCCACGATCGAAGACAGTGTCGGTGGTGGGCACCAGCCAGTCGCAGACATGGAAGGCGGCGATGCGCGATCCGGCGCGCTTCACCTGGGCGCGCAGCGCCGGGTCCCACCAGACGTGATAGACATCGAGCGCGACGCCGCTGCCCGTGCCAAGCTCGTCACAAAGATCCAGCGCCTGGGCCATGGTCGAGAGCACGCTGCGATCCGCGCAGGTCATGGGATGCAGCGGCTCCAGCGCTATGGTCACGCCGGCCGCCCTTGCGTATTCCATGATGGCGTGCAGCCCTTCGCGCACCATGGCGCGGGCACCGTCCAGGTCCTTCGATCCCGGCGGCAACCCGCCGCAGACCATGACGAGGCAGGCGGCGCCGATCGCATGGGCTTCATCGATGGCGCGCCGGTTGTCCTCGATGGCGGCGGCACGGCCAGCCGCATCACCGGCCGGGAACATGCCGCCGCGGCAGAGGCCGGAGACGGACAGGCCCGCATCGCGGATCGCATGGGCCGCCTGCCGCACCCCCATGGCCTGCAACACATCCCGCCAGGGGGAAATGCCGGGTATGCCATGGCGGGCGCAGCCCTCGATGCATTCCTTCAGGCCCCAGCGCTCCTTCACCGTCACGGTGTTGAGGCTGAGCGGACCGGGAGCACCCATCAGGCCACCCCGTGCAGCGCAAGAAGCGTCTTCATTCGTGATGCCGCGCGTTCCGGATCGGAAAGCAATCCGGCCTTGTCGGCCAGACGGAACAACTCGGAGAAATGCTGGATGGAACGGGTGGATTGCTGGCCGCCCACCATCACGAAATGGTCCTGATGGCCGTTCAGCCAGGCCATGAACACCACGCCCGTCTTGTAGAACCGCGTGGGCGCCTTGAAGATGTGGCGGGAGAGCGGAACCGTCGGCGCCAGGATCTCGTGGAAGGTGGAAAGGTCGTTGCGCGATAGCGCGGCCATCGCCCCGCCCACCGCCGGCGCGATGGGATCGAAAATGCCCAGCAGCGCATCGGAATGGCCCTCGCCATCGCCCGCGATCAACTCGGCATAGTTGAAGTCGTCGCCTGTATACATGCGGACGCCCCTGGGCAGGCGGCGCCGCATGGCGATCTCCTTCCTGTCGTCCAGAAGGGAAATCTTCACGCCATCGACCTTGCTGGCATGGGAGGCGATGACATCCAGCGCCACTTCCATGGCCTGCATGTGGTCGTGATGGCCCCAATAGCCTTCCAGGGCGGGGTCGAACATCTCGCCCAGCCAGTGGATGATGACGGGCTCCTTCACCTGGGACAGCACGCGGTCATAGACGCGCACATAATCCTGCGGAGAGCGCGCCGCTTTCGCCAGCGCGCGGGAGGCCATGAGGATGATGCGGCCGCCCATCGCCTCGACCGCCTCGCATTGCTCCTCATAGGCGCGGATGACGTCATCCACCGTTACATCCGGGCCGGGATTCAGGTGGTCAGTGCCGGCGCCGGAGGCGATCACCGCATCGGGGAAATCCTTTGCGGCGTCGAGAGAACGGCGGATCAGCTCCTGCGCGCCGGTCCAGTCCAGCCCCATGCCGCGCTGGGCCGTGTCCATCGCCTCGGCCACGCCCAGGCCGAGCGACCAGAGATGGCGGCGGAAGGCGATGGTGCGGTCCCAGTCCAGCTTCACATCCAGCCAGGGGTCCTGCTCCGCCAGCGGATCGGCCACGACATGCGCGGCAGCGAAGGCGATGCGGGGATAGGGCGGCTTCGCCACCGCGAAGTTCCCTGGCGTGCCGGTGGCATAGGCTTCCAGCACGCCGCCTGACATGGGCAGGTTCAGCGTGGCCATGGCTCAGGCCTCCAGCCTGGGAAGATCGATCCAGCGGCGCTCGGCCCAGGACTTCAACCCGGCTTCCGCCAGCTGCACGCCCTTGGCGCCGGCCAGCAGGTTCCAGGGATAGTCGGGGCGCTCGCCGGCCACATGCTTCAGGAACTCCTCCCACTGCACGCGGAAGCCGTTGGGATAGGGCTGGGTATCGGGGACCTTCTGCCAACCTTCGTAGAAATTGATCTTCTGCGGCTCGTCCGGGTTCCAGACGGGCTTGGGCGTGTTCACGCGGGGCTGGGTCCAGCAATCCGTCAGCCCGCAGACGGCTGATCCATGCGTGCCGTCCACATGGAAGGTCACCAGATCGTCGCGGCGGACGCGGGTGGTCCAGGAGGAGTTGATCTGCGCGACGATGCCGCCCTCCAGCTCGAAAGTGGCATAGGCCGCATCGTCCGTATCGGCGTCATAGGGCTTGCCCTGCTCGTCGTAGCGCACCGGGATATGCGTGGCGCCGAGGCAGGAAACCGACTTCGTCTCGCCGAAGGTGTTGTCCAGCACGTAGCGCCAGTGGCAGAGCATATCGAGGATGATGCCGCCACCCTCGGCCTTCTTG
Organism: Roseomonas xinghualingensis; assembly: GCF_025791835.1. Lineage (GTDB taxonomy): Bacteria > Pseudomonadota > Alphaproteobacteria > Acetobacterales > Acetobacteraceae > Roseomonas > Roseomonas xinghualingensis. Next base: position 88,721 of record NZ_JAOXLP010000018.1, on the reverse strand, counting down.
TAGTTCCAGCTCGGGCGCTGGGTGGGCTGCAGATCGCCCTCGAAAACCCAGTAGCCGAACTCACCGCGCACCGAGAGGATGCGGCCGAGGAAGCCGCTGTCGATCACCATCTTCATCTTGCGGATGCCGGGCAGGAACAGCTTGTCCTGCACCACGCCATGCTTGATGCCGGCGCGCCTGGCCACGCGCACCAGGTCCACCGCATCCTCGAGGTTATCGGCGGTGGGCTTCTCGCAATAGATGTGCTTGCCGGCTGCGATGGCCTTGCGGATCAGCTCGGCGCGCATCTGGGTGGTGGCTGCGTCGAAGAAGATCGTGTCCTCGTGGTTCGCCAGCGCGGCGTCGAGATCCGTGCCGACGCGGTCGATGCCATGCGCCTTGGCCAGCGCCTCCAGCTTCCCCCGGTTCCGGCCGACGATGATCGGGTCCGGCATCAGCCGGTCGCCATTGGCCAGCGGCACCCCGCCATCCTGCCGGATGGCCGCGATGGAGCGGATCAGGTGCTGGTTCATTCCCATGCGGCCCGTCACGCCATGCATGATCAAGCCGATACGCCGCTGCGCCATACCCGCGCTCCTCCCTGAACGTCTTAGGTAACTGTGCGGTTACTTAAGACGTTCCGGAGGGACCCCGTCAAGGGCGAAGCCAGCCCAGCACCACCTCCACCGAATGGGCCTCGCGCGCCTCAATGGCCGCCTCGGCATCCAGCCCGGTGCCGAAGATCGAGGAAAGTGTGTGCATGTTCGAGACGTAGAAATGCCCCAGCGCCACGATGGTGATATAGGCCTGCATCGGGTCCACGCCCTGTCGGAACGCGCCTTCCTCCGCCCCGCGGCGCAGCACGTCCCGCAGCGTGTCCAGTAGGGGGGAATAGAGGGCCGGAACCTGCTCGCTGCGGGCCAGATAGGCTGCGCGGTGCAGGTTCTCCTGGTTCAGCAGGGCCACGAATTCGGGGTGGCGGGCGGTATAGCGCAGGTTGAAACGCACCAGCCGCGCCATGGCCTCGGCCGGGGGCAGGTCGTCCACATGGAGGGCGCGCTCCTCGGCGCGCTTATGGGCATAGGCGGCCTCCAACACGGCCACCCACAGATCCTCCTTGTTGCCGAAATAGGCATAGAGCATGCGCTTATTGGCGCCTGCCCGTGCGGCGATCTCGTCCACCCGCGCGCCGGCGAGGCCATGGGTGGCGAATTCGGCCAGGGCAGCATCCAGGATGCGCTGGCGGGTGGCCTCGGCGCGGGGGCTGCGCGGGATGGTTTTGTTACTTGCGGCGTCCATGGTCGCGCATCCTTGCGACGGCAGGCGCCGGAAGCCAACCCGGAAGCAAAATCACGGCCGCCGCCTCGCCCCGGGAGCGGACGGCGGCCGGGCGATGCCTGGCTACATCACGCCGAACAGATACAGCAGGATGATGATCGGAATGGGAATGCCAATAAGCCAAAGCAGGATGCCACGCATCGCGGTGTCTCCATTGTTGTTCTCCGGTCCAGCAACGTGAGGGGCTTGCAGGAGGTTGCGGCGACGGAGCAGCCTGCACGCCATGGAACCGCCGTTCAGCAACGAAACCCCCTGGGCCCCCTCCCCTCGTTATCCCGATGAGCGGATCCGGGATCTCGATCCCTCCTTCGCGCGCTACCATCCGATGAACGCCGCCGTGCAAAAGCTGGCAGGCGGCACGCGCTGGGGCGAAGGGCCTGTCTGGTTCGGCGATCATCGCTGCCTGATCTGGTCCGATGTTCCCGCCAACCGCATGCTGCGCTGGGATGAGCAGACCGGCGCCACCACCGTCTTCCGCGCGCCCTCCAACTTCTCGAATGGCAATGCCCGGGACCGCGAAGGCCGCCTGATCACCTGCGAGCATCTCACCCGCCGCGTGACGCGCACCGAGCATGATGGCCGCATCACCATCATCGCCGATCGCTTCGAGGGAAAGCGCCTGAACTCACCCAATGACGTGGTGGTGAAGTCCGACGGCACGATCTGGTTCACCGACCCGCCCTACGGAATCCTGGGCGACCATGAAGGCGAGCGCGCCGAAAGCGAGTTGCCCCAGGCCGTCTATCGCGCCGATCCCGCGCGCGGCACGCTGGAAGTGGTGGCGGATGGCATCGACGGTCCCAACGGCCTCGCCTTCAGCCCCGATGAATCGCTCTTCTACGTCGTCGAGAGCCGTTGCAGCCCGCGCAAGATCCTCTCCTTCTCCGTGGGGGAAGGCGGGCACCTCTCCAACCGGCGCGACTTCATCGTGGCTGAGCCCGGCGGCACGCCGGATGGCTTCCGCGTGGATGAGGACGGCAATCTCTGGTGCGGCTGGGGCATGGGCCAGGGGCAGGATGGCGTGCGCGTGTTCAACAAGGATGGCGCGGCGATCGGGCATATCGACCTGCCGGAACGTTGCGCGAATCTGTGCTTCGGAGGGCCGCACCGGAACCGGCTCCTCGTCCTGGGCGCACGGTCGCTTTACTCGCTTTTCGTGAATACACGGGGGATATGAAGAGGAAGGGCCAGGGGAAGTATCCCCCGGCCCTTTCTGTTCCCGGCGGTCTTGTGGCGCCTTTGCCTGGACCGATCAGCGGCTGCGCGTGCGTCCCACCGCTTCCTGCCAGGCGCCGTGGCGGCGCGCCGCTTCCTCGGCCGGCATATCCGGCTCGAAACGCAGACGGCGGCGCCAATGGGTGGCGTTGTCCCCCGGGGGCGGGCATAGCCCGGCCTGCACGCCCGCCAGATAGGCAGCGCCCAGCGCCGTCGTCTCCGCCACCGCCGGCACATCCACGGGGCATTGCAGCGCATTGGCCAGGAAGCGCATCGTCCAGTCGCTGGCGGTCATGCCACCATCGACGCGCAGCACGGCGCTGCCCATCTCCGGCCAGTCCGCGCGCATGGCAGCCAGCAGGTCCCGCGTTTGCCATGCCACGCTTTCCAAGGCGGCACGGCAGATCTCAGGAGCCCCGGCGCCGCGCGTCAGCCCGAGAATTGCGCCACGCGCCGCCGCATCCCAATGCGGCGCGCCCAGGCCAGTGAAGGCCGGCACCATCACCACGCCGGAATCCGGATCGGCGCGCGCAGCCAGTTCTCCCGCCTCGGCGGCATGGCGGATGATGCCCAGCCCGTCCCGGAGCCATTGCACCGCCGCGCCCGCCACGAAGATCGCCCCCTCCAGCGCATAGGTGCGGGCACCACCCACCTGCCAGGCCACCGTGGTCAGAAGCCGGTGGCTGGAGCGCACGGGCGTGTCGCCCGTGTTCAGCAGCATGAAGCAGCCGGTGCCATAGGTGGATTTCACCATGCCCGGCGCGAAGCAGGCCTGGCCGAGCGTCGCGGCCTGCTGATCCCCGGCCATGCCCCGGATCGGAATGGCCGCACCGAGCAGGGCCGGATCGGTGGTGCCGAATTCACTGGTGCAGTCCCGCACCTCCGGCAGCAGGGCGCGGGGGATATCCAGTGCGCGCAGGATGTCATCGTCCCATTCGCCGCGCCGGATGTCATAAAGCGCGGTCCGGGCTGCATTGGTGGCGTCGGTCGCATGCACGCGGCCGCCGGTCAGGCGCCACAGCAGGAAACTGTCCACCGTTCCGAAAGCCAGTTCGCCACGCCTGGCGCGCTCTCGCAGGCCGGGAATCTCCTCCAGCATCCACATCAGCTTGGTGGCGGAGAAATAGGGATCGGCCAGAAGGCCGGTGCGCTCCGTCAGCAGCTCCTCCAGCCCCTCGGCGCGCAGCCGCTCGCAGATCGTGGCGCTGCGCCGGTCCTGCCAGACGATGGCGTTCTGCACCGCGCGCCCGGTCGCCCGCTCCCAGACCAGGGTGGTCTCGCGCTGATTGGTGATGCCGATGCCGGCCAGTTCCGCCGCAGCCACGCCGCCACGTTCCATCGCGCCACGCAGGCAGGCGATGGAATGAGCAATCAGGTCCTCCGCCGCATGCTCCACGCGTCCGGGCGCGGGGAAATGCTGCGGCAGCTCCACCTGATGCATGGCCCTCGGCTGCAGCTCCGCATCGAACAGAATGGCCCGCGTGGACGTCGTGCCCTGATCAAGCGCCAGCAAGGCCTCCGAAGTCATACACTTCCCCCAACAAAATTCCTGCCGCAGCATAGGCGCCATGGATGTGACCCTCCATGACCTCTGCGGCGCCGACCCCACGCGGCGCTTCTCCCCTTACTGCTGGCGGGTGCGAATGGCACTGGCCCATAAGGGCATTGCACATGAGACAATTCCATGGCGCTTCACCCAGAAGGCCACCATCGCCGATGCGGGCACGGACAAGGTGCCGGTCCTTCGCCATGGCGGGCGCACCGTCCATGAGAGCTGGCGCATCCTGGAATATCTGGAGGACAACTGGCCCGGCGCCCCGACCCTATTCGGCGGCGAGGGCGGGCGGGCACTGGCGCGCTTCGTCAACACCTGGGCCGATGCGGTGATGATTCCGGGCCTCGTCCGGCTCATCATTTCGGACATTCCACAACACCTGGCGCCCGAGGATGCCGAGTACTTCATCCGCACGCGGGAGGAACGCTTCGGCAAATCCCTGGCCGAGCTGACCGCCGACCGGGAGCGCGCGGCAAAGGCCTTCCGCCAGGGTCTGCACCCGTTGCGCATGGTACTGCGGGAGCGTCCCTGGCTCTCCGGCCCCACAGCCGGGGCGGCGGATTATATTGCCTTCGGTCCGCTGCAATGGGCGCGCTGTGTCTCCGCCTTCCCGGTGCTGGCGGCGGATGATCCGGTCCATGCCTGGCGCGGGCGGCTGCTGGACGCTTTCGGCGGCCTTGCCCGCTCGGTGCCCGCCGAGGATCTCACCTGACCGGCGGCAGGGTCACGGACGACACAGGCCGCCCTTTCCATGGGCATCCTGTGCCCGGCTGGCCAACCCATGCGGCCAGCCTCTGCTAGATGGACCATTCCTGCCGATTGGCGGGGCACCCTGCCTGCCGCATGATGAGACTTCGCACCCGATGGGACGATTTCCGATGCTGACGCGACGCGGCCTCGCGCGCGGGGCCCTGGGCCTCGGCGCCGCCTCCCTCACCCCCTCTCTGGTCCGCGCCCAGGCAAGCTGGCCCGATCGTCCGATCCGCCTCGTCATCGGCTATCCGCCGGGCGGCGCCTCGGACGTCTTCGGGCGGATGATCGCCGCCCTCATGGGGCCGCGCCTCGGCCAGAGCATCGTGGTGGAGAACCGCCCCGGCGGTGGCGCCGTGGTGGCGACCGAGAACGTGGTCCGCAGCGCGCCGGATGGCTATTCGATGCTCCATGTCGACAACGGCATCCTGGTCTACAATCCAGCGCTCTATTCACGGCTGCCCTATGACCCGGATAAGGACCTGGCCGGGCTTGGCTTCATCGGCCGCTTCCCGCTCTTCCTCGTCGTGCGGCCCGACAGCCCCATCAAGGATCTCGCCGGCTATATCGCGGCATCCAGGCGGCAGGCGCCCACCTATGGGTCGCCGGCCGTCGCGTCGCCCCACCACCTGGCGATGGAGATGCTGAAGCGCCGCGCCGGCTTCGAGGCCACCCATGTGCCCTATCGCGGCGGCCCCGCGGCCATGCAGGACCTACTCGCCGGCACGGTGGACAGCGTGGTGATCGACTGCGCCTCCGGCACCTCCTTCATCCAGGAGGGCAAGGTGCGCGCCCTGGCCGTGCTGAGCGAGGCCCGCTCTCCCACCACCCCGGAAGTGCCGACGACGCGCGAGCTCGGCTATCCGAATGCCATCGCCTATGGCTGGCAGGGCCTGGCCGTGCCCACCGGCACCCCGGCCCCGATCGCCACACGCCTGTCGGCCGAACTGGCCCGGGCCATCGGCGCCGAGGAGGTGCAGGCCCGCTTCCGGACGCTCGGCATCGAACGCGCCAACTACTCCCCGGCAGAATTCACCGCCTTCGTGCAAAAGGAGACCGCGGAATGGCGCCCGCTGATCCGGGAGCTTGGAATTCGCCTGGACAGCTAATCAGGGCGTGATGGCAGGTGGGATGGTCAGGCGAGGACCGGCCCGGTAGGTAACGGCCAGGCCATCTGTCCGGCTACCAGATTGGGATAACAGACACCCTTGCTTCGCCGCTTCCGTACCGTCGCCCGCGGCCTTCGCCGGCTGGAGCCGCGCCAGCTTCTCGGCAAGCTCCATTCCCTTGAGATGTCCTCGGGCACCGCCTCCCGCAATGCGGAACTGGCCGCCTGGAACAGCAAGGTGCTGGGCTCCGCTATCGCGAGCCATTTCTACGAGGCGGGGATGGCGGGGCAGCTCGCCCCCTTGCCGCCCAATCCCGTCGAGATGGGCTTCGGTGGCCGGCTCTGCCGCCAGGAGGACATCGAAAGCCACTGGCTGCGCCACTGGTGCGGCCAGATCGGCTTTGTTCCCATGTACCACCGCAAGGTCTGGGAGGATTGCTACGTCCTCCAGGCCCTGCATGAGCGCGGCATGATGGCGCCCGGCAGGCGCGGCCTGGGCTTCGCGGTCGGCGCCGAATGGCTGCCGAGCTTCCTCGCGCGGCGCGGGGCGCAGATCGTGGCCACGGATCTGGACCCCACCGACCTGCGCGCCCAGGCCTGGATCGCGGTGGACCAGCATGGCGGCCGGCTGGACACCCTCTACAAGCCCGGCCTGATCGATGTGGATGACTTCAACGAGCGCGTCTCGCTGCGCGCCGTGGACATGAACCACATCCCCACCGACCTGCATGGCGGCTTCGACTTCCTGTGGTCCGTCTGCTCGCTGGAACATTGCGGCTCGATCCAGCAGGGTCTCGACTTTGTGGTGAATGCGATGAACTGCCTGCGCCCCGGCGGCGTTGCGGTCCACACCACCGAGTTCAACATGAACCCCGGCGGCCCGACGATCGAATCCGGCGCCACCGTGCTCTTCCAGCGCCGCCATATCGAGGAGCTGGAAGCGCGGCTCACCCTGGCCGGGCACCGCATGATGCCGATGGATTTCGGCACCGGCAGGGGCATCCTGGACCAGTTCGTGGACCTGCCGCCCTACCCCAACGCCAACTGGCCGCTGCCGATTCCTGAGCCGCCGCATCTGCGCCTTTCCATTCAGGGAATGGTGGCGACCTCCATTGGATTCATCATCGAGAAGGGCTCCTGAGGGCGGCCCCCGGAGGCGCTGCCTCCGGGACTCCCTGACAGGATTTCAGACGTCTCGGCCGAAATGGGTCTGGGGGCAAAGCCCCCGGAGGCCATCTCAGCGCGGCAGCGAGTCGTGCGCCGCGAGGCAGGCCATATCCAGGATGTTGTTCACCCCAGAGGCGATGGACAGGATCTGCGCCGGCTTGGACAGCCCCATCAGCAGAGGTCCGATGACCGGCGCGTTGGTCAGGCGCGGAACAGCCTTGCTGAGGATGTGCGCGGCGTGCAGCCCCGGCATCACCAGCACATTCGCCGGCCCGGTCAGGCGGCAGAACGGATAGAGCGCGCGAAGCTGCGGATCGAGCGCCACATCCGCCGCCATCTCGCCTTCGTATTCGAATCCGACCTCGCCGCGTGCGTCGAGCAGCTTGACGGCCTGGCGCACCGCCTCCGGAATCACGCTGCCGCGCGGATCACCGAAGGTCGAGAAGGAGAGGAAGGCCACGCGCGGCTCCAGGCCGAGGCGGCGGGCCTGGGCGGCGGACTGCACCGCAATCTCGGCCAGCGTCTCTGGATCAGGGCGCTCATGGATGGCGGTGTCGGCCAGCAGCACCGTGCCGACGCGGCGCGTCAGCAGCAATGTCAGGCCGAAGAGCACGCCCTTGCCGCCATCGGAAGCGGGCGCCGGATCGATCGCCAGCGTGATCTGCTTCAGTGCCGAGGAATAGGAGCGCGTGGTGCCGGTGACCATGGCATCCGCATCGCCCATCGCCACCATGCAGGCGGCAAAGACGTTGCGGTCCAGGTTCACCGCGCGCTGCGTGTCACGGAACAGGAAGCCTTCGCGCTGCTTGCGCTCATACAGGTACTCGGCATAGCGGCGGTTGCTGTCCGAGAGGGAGGCGTTGTGGATCTCGATGCCGTCCGGCAGGGGCAGGCCCAGCGCGGCGACGGTCGCCATGATCCGCTCCTCGCGCCCCACCAGCACCGGGGTGCCGTAGCCCGCGTTGCGGAAGGCGATCGCGGCGCGGATCGTCTTCTCCTCCTCGCCCTCGGCGAAGACCACGCGGCGCGGGTTCTGCCGCACGCGCTCGGTGATCGCCTCCAGCGCACCGCTGGCGGCATCTAGCTTCTGCGCCAGGTCGCGGGCATAGCGCTGCATGTCGATGATCGGCTTGCGGGCAACGCCGCTCTCCATCGCCGCCTTCGCCACGGCCGGGGAAACGCGCGAGATCAGGCGCGGATCGAAGGCATGCGGGATGATGTAGTCCGGCCCGAAGCGCAGGCCGGCGCCGCCGCCGGCACCCGCCACCTCTTCCGGCACGTCCTCGCGCGCCAGCATGGCCAGGGCCTCGGCGGCCGCGATCTTCATCGCCTCGTTGATCGTGGTGGCGCGCACGTCCAGCGCGCCGCGGAAGATGAAGGGGAAGCCCAGGACGTTGTTCACCTGGTTCGGGTAGTCCGAGCGCCCGGTGGCAATGATGCAGTCCGGCCGCGCCTCCTTCGCCTCGTCCGGCGTGATCTCCGGATCGGGATTGGCCATGGCGAAGATGATCGGCTTGTCGGCCATGGCGCGGACCATGTCCTTCGTCACCGCGCCCTTCTTGGAGAGGCCGAAGAAGGCATCCGCCCCGTTCAGCGCCTCGGAGAGCGTCCGCACCTCGGTTTCCACCGCATGGGCGGACTTCCACTGGTTCATGCCCTCGACACGGCCGCGATACAGCACGCCCTTCGTGTCGCACATGATGATGTTCTGCGGCCGCATCCCCATGGCGCGCAGCAACTCCGCGCAGGCGATGGCGGCGGAGCCCGCGCCGTTGATGACCAGCTTCGTGGTCTTCAGGTCGCGGCCGGTCAGGTGGCAGGCATTGATCAGGCCGGCGGCGGCGACGATGGCGGTGCCGTGCTGGTCGTCATGGAAAACCGGGATGTCCATGATCTCGCGCAGGCGCTGCTCGATCACGAAGCACTCGGGGGCCTTTATGTCCTCGAGATTGATGCCGCCGAAGGAGGGGCCGAGGAAGCGGACGCAGTTGACGAACTCATCCACATCCGAGGTGTCCACGCACAGGTCGATGGAATCCACCTCGGCGAAGCGCTTGAACAGCGCCGCCTTGCCTTCCATCACCGGCTTGCTCGCCACCGCGCCCAGATCGCCCAGGCCCAGGACGGCCGTGCCGTTGGAGATGACGGCGACCATGTTGCCCTTGGCCGTGTAGTCATAGGCGAGCGACTTGTCCCGGTGGATCTCTAGGCAAGGCTCGGCGACGCCGGGCGAATAGGCGAGCGACAGGTCGCGTGCCGTGGCCAACGGCTTGGTCAGGCGGATCTCGAGCTTGCCGGGCTTGCCCTCGGCATGCATCGCGAGCGCCTCCTCACGGGTGATGCGGGCAGTGCGGGAATCCCCGTTGCCGCTACGGCGCGCTTCGTCCATCTAAAAAATCCCCAAGCCTCTCGCTTCGGCGCCATTATGGGCCGCCGGTTTCACCGCGTGAAGCGCGTCAGCCGCGCCGGATGTTCCACGGATAGGGGGTGCTGCCCTCCAGCAGCCCCGTCAAGTTGCGCCGGAACGCGGTACGGATGGTGAACTGCCCCAGTGGAATGGTGGCGACCTCATCCAAAGCGAGGCGCCCGAGCGCCTCCGCGGCACGCGCCCGCCCCGCCTCGTCCGGTGCGTCGAGCCATGCCGTTGTCAGTTCCTCCGCCCGGTCACTCTTCCACCAGCCGAACCATCCTGCCTCGCCCTGCCCGCGGATCAGGGGCGACATGGCGGGGCTGCCATAGGTGTTGGAACTGCCTGTGGTATGGAAAATACTCCAGCCGCCACGCTCCACCGGCTCGCGCGAGTTGCGGCGCTGGATCACCGTGCCCCAGTCGCTCTCGGCCAGTTCCACATTCATGCCGATCCGGCGCAGCGCATCCCCCGTCACCTGCCCAAGGGGGCCGATATCCGGGAAGTCGGTGGGATTGATGATGACGACCTTCTCGCCCGCATAGCCGGCCTCCCGCAGCGCGGCACGCGCTTGGTCAAGACTGCCCGGCATCAGGTCTGGATTGTCCTTGTAGTATGGCGTGCGCTTGGGGAAGAGGCTGCGCGTGTCCGTCCAGGTCGAGGTGTCGTCCCCCTGGGCCGCGCGCATGTAATTCTCCTGGATCACGGAGAGCCGCACGGCCCGGCGCAGCCGGACATCATTGAAGGGCGGCTGCAGGCAGTTCAGCCGCATGAGCGCCATGCGCCCTTCCACATCCAGGATCTCGCGGCGGATCTCGCGGTTCCGGGCGAGCATCGGCTGCAGGTCGGAGAGCGGCCGCTCCCACCAATCCACCTCGCCATTCGTCAGGGCGGCGGCGGCTGTCGAAGCATCCGGGATCACATGCCACTCGATGCGCCGCAGATGCGCGACCTTGCCGCCCGAGGCGCGCTCCGGCGGCTCCTGGCGCGGCACATAGCCGTCGAACTTCTCGTACAGCACGCGCGATCCGGAATTATATCCCTCGGCGACGAAGCGGTACGGGCCGGAGCCGATCATCTCGGTGATGGCGCGCGTCGCTTCCGCCGAGGCCAGCCGTTCCGGCATGATGAAGCAGACGCTCGCATCCGGCTTCGCCAGCGCATCCAGGATCAGGGGGAAGGGCCGGTGGAGGCGCGCCTCGAAACCGCGATCGTCCAGAACGCGCCATTCCGCGACAGCACGCGCCAATAATTGCCCGAATGGATCGCGCACGCACCAGCGGCGGATGCTCGCGACGCAATCCGCCGCCCGCACCGGCTCACCATCATGGAATCGGAGCCCCTCGCGCAGGCGGAAACGCCAGCGCTTCCCGTCGTCCAGCACCTCATGCCCCTCGGCCATCTGCGGACGGGGGCGATTGGACGCGTCGGTCGCGTAGAGCGTGTCGAAAACATAGTAGCCGTGGTTGCTGGTGACCGTCGCCGTCGTCCAGATCGGATCGAGGCTGGTCAGATTCGCCTGCGGCACGAAGCGCAAGGTCTGCGCGCGCATGTCCTGGGCGACCGACGGAGCGGCAAGGGAAGCGGCGCCCGCGCCAAGGCTGGCGCCAAGCAAGGTCCGGCGTCTCATTTCGAACGTCTCCCGCATGGGCCCAGTTCAGGCTCTCATGCGGAAGCCTGCGCCTGCCCGGATACATGTTGCAAGCACGCGGAGGTGCTGGACCGGGGCGCGTACCCAACCTAGGAGTCCGCCATGAACGCCGCCCCGCCAACGCCGCTCGACATCCCCAGGGCAGAGGGTGCCACCCCTGCCATGGCGCAATGGTTCGCCGCCAAGCAGGCGCATCCGGATGCGCTCATCTTCTTCCGCATGGGCGACTTCTTCGAGATGTTCTTCGCCGATGCGGTCACCGCCGGGGAGGCGCTGGGCCTCGCGGTTTCGCACCGGGGCGAGCATGGCGGGCGGCCCGTGCCGATGGCCGGGGTGCCGGTGCATGCGATGGAGGCCTATCTGGCCCGCCTGATCCGCCGGGGCTTCCGCGTTGCGATCTGCGAGCAGATGGAGACGCCCGAGGCCGCCAAGGCGCGCAAGGCCCCGGCGGTGCGGCGGGAAGTGGTGCGGATCGTCACCCCGGCCACGGTGACGGAAGAGGCGCTGCTGGAAGGCGCCCGCCCCTCCTGGCTGCTGGCGCTGGTGCTCGATGGCGCGGAGCGGGTGGGCGCCGCCTGGCTGGATGTCTCCACCGGCCATGTCTGCACGGAGAGCCTGCCCGCCGCCGAACTGGGCGCCCTTCTGGCCCGGCTGGAGCCGGCCGAGGTGGTGGCGCCGGAAGCCATCGCGGCTGGGGATGTGCTCACCCCGCTGGGCGGGCTGGTGCGGGAGGCCGCGCCGCCGCGCGACGGCGCGCGCCTAGCCGCCGAGGCCTGGGGTGTCGCCAGCCTCGCCGCCTTCGGCAGCTTCACCGAGGGTGAGACGGCGGCGCTGGCCATGGCGCTGGACTATGTGCGTTCCGCCTCGGGCGGCACCCTGCCCCGCCTCGCCCCCCCGGAATCGCGCGGTGGAGAGGGCACGCTGCGGATGGACGCCGCCACGCGCCGGAGCCTGGAAATCCTGAAAGCCGAGCGTGGCGGAAAGGACTGCCTGCTTGGCGCGGTGGACCGCACCCTGACGGCCGCCGGGGCGCGGGAACTGGCCGCCCGCCTCGCCACGCCGCTGGCCGAAGCCGCCCCCATCGCCGCGCGGCATGATGCCGTCTCCTTCCTGCTGGCCGCCGATGCCGTGCGGGCGGCCCTGCGCGATGCGCTGAAGGGCGCGCCGGACATGGCCCGCGCCCTGGGGCGGCTTTCGGTGGAGCGCTTCTTCCCCCGCGACCTCGCCGCCCTGCGCGACGGCCTGGCCCGCGCCGAGGCGATGCAGGCCGCCCTGAACGGCGCCGCCGGCGTGCCCCCCATCCCGCCCCTGCTGCTGGAGGCGGGCAGGACGTTGGTACCGGAGGCCTCCCCCCGCGCCGAACTGGCCCGCGCCCTGGCGGCGGAGCTGCCGGCCCGGCTGGAGGATGGCGGGGTGATCGGCACCGGCTATGACGGGGAACTCGATGCCCTGCGCCGCCTGCGGGACGACGCGCGGGGCGCGATCCTGGCGCTGCAGCTTGATCTGGCCCAGGCCTGGGGCGTCGCCAGCCTCAAGATCAAGCATCACCAGCAACTTGGCTTCCTGGCGGAAATGCCCTCGGCGGCGGGCGAGGCCCTGTTGCGCCAGAAGCCGGCCCCCGGCCCCATGGCCCCCATCCACCGCCAGAGCATGGCCAGCTCGCATCGCTTCACCTGCGGCGCGCTGTCGGATCTCGACCGCAAGCTCTCCCAGGCACGGGACGAGGCGGCGCGGCGGGAGGCACTGGTGGTACGCCATCTCCGCAAGCTCTGCCTGGACGCCGCCCCGGCCATCGCCGCCGCCGCGCGCGCCGCGGCGGAACTCGATGTCCATGCCGCTTCGGCCGAACTCGCCGCCAGCGGCGGCTGGTGCCGGCCGGAGATGCCCGAACGACCGGAATTCTACATCGTCCAGGGGCGCCACCCTGTCGTGGAAGCCGCGTTGCGCCGGAATCGCGGCCCCGCCTTCGTCCCGAACGACGCCGACCTCTCCCCCGGCCGCCGCCTCTGTCTCCTCACGGGGCCGAACATGGCGGGCAAGTCCACCTATCTCCGCCAGAACGCGCTGATGGTGGTGCTGGCCCAGGCCGGGCTCTACGTGCCCGCCGAATCGGCGAGAATCGGGTTGGTGGACCGGCTCTTCTCCCGGGTCGGCACCGCGGACGACATCGCCGGCGGCCGCTCCACCTTCATGGTGGAGATGAGCGAGACGGCGGCGGTGCTGAACCAGGCCGGCCCCCGCTCCTTCGTGGTGCTGGACGAGGTGGGGCGCGGCACCGCCACCTGGGATGGGCTGGCCATCGCCTGGGCGGTGCTGGAGGCGCTGCATGACCGCCTCCGCTCCCGGACCCTTTTCGCCACCCATTTCCATGAGCTGACGGCCCTGGCCGGGAAGCTGCCGGAACTCGCCCCCGCCGCCATGAAGGTGCGGGAGCATCGCGGCCAGGTGGTGTTTCAGCACCTGGTGGGCCCGGGCGCATCGGAGCGCTCCTGGGGTCTGCATGTGGCCCGTCTCGCCGGCGTCCCGCGCGATGTGGTGGGGCGGGCGGAGGTGGTGCTGACCTCGCTGGAGGAACGGGCACGCGGGCTGGACCCGCTTTCGGGCGAACTACCCCTTTTCGCGGCCCCATCGGGCCCTAAAGCCGCCCCCGAAGCGGAGCCGGATGCCTTCCGCGCCGCCCTGGAAGCCCTGGATCCTGATGCCATGGCGCCACGCGAGGCGCTCGAAGCTCTTTATCGGCTGAAATCCCTGCTTCCTGAGCGGAAGACGTCTGTTGCAACGCAGCGCGACTCCTTATCTTAGGTCAAATGAGCACCGTTGGCCTCGGCATGGCCGAAGCACCTGTCGCGTCGCAGCCGGGGCTGGACGGGTTGGAAATCCTGCCCCCGCCGCCCCGTGAGGCGGCGCTGGCCCTGTTGCGTCGCCATCTGAGCCGCATCCAGGGCGGCATGCAGGAGCGGTTCGAGAGGGAGAACCTCCCCGGGCTGACCGCCGCGCGCGCCCTTTCCTCCGAGATGGATGGGCTGATCGCCGCCATCCTGCGCTACAGCCTCGCGGCCACATCCGGCCCCGGTGCCGCGCCCCGCTTCGCCCTGGCCGCCACTGGCGGCTATGGCCGCGGCACACTGGCACCCTATTCGGACATCGACCTGCTCTTCGTCTCCGACGAGCCGCTGGATGCCGCCGGGCGCCGGGCGGTGGAGTTCATGCTCTATCTGCTCTGGGACCTGGGGGTGAAGGTCGGGCATGCCACCCGCTCCATCCCCGAATGCCTGGTGGATGCGAAGGCCGACACCACCGTTCAGACCGCGCTTCTGGATGCGCGCTTCCTGGAGGGCGACCGGGGCGTCTATGCCCGCTTCGACGAAGCCTACAGCGCGGCCCGCGCCGAATGGGGCGTCGGCCAGTTCCTGCACGCCAAGCAGATCGAACGCGGCCTGCGCCATGCGCGCTACGGCGACAGCCCCTACCTCGTCGAGCCCCATATCAAGGAGGGGCGCGGGGGCCTGCGCGACCTCCAGACCATGTACTGGCTCGCGCGCTATGCCTTCGGCGTCGAGAAGATGTGGCAGCTGGTCGGGCCGGATAGCCCGGGCGGCGGGCTGCTGACCGCCCAGGAGGCGCGGGCCTTCCGCCGCGCCTGGTCCTTCCTCTGGAGCGTGCGCTTCCACCTCCATTACGTCACCGGCCGGGCCGAGGAGCGGCTGACCTTCGACCTGCAGCCCGTGGTTGGGGCCCGCATGGGCTACACCCGCCATGGCAAGCAGGACGGGGTGGAGCGCTTCATGAAACACCTCTTCCTCACCGCGCGGGAAGTGGTTCGCCTGAAGCGGCTGCTGGAACCGGCGATCGAGCGTGCCGCGCTGGGCATGCCGGCGCTTCAGCCCGCGCCGGACGAATCGATGCGCCGGGCCGGGCTGACACTTGCCGATGGCAAGCTGCTCTTCGCGCCGGATCATGACATCGCGGCGGATCCGGCGGTGATGCTGCGGATGATGCGGATGGCGCGGGACCGAGGGCTGGAGATCCACCCGCTCGGCCTGCGCGCCCTGATCCGCAATGCCCGCTATGCCACGCGTCTGCGTGGGCAGACCGGGGCGGCGATGCTGTTCCTCGACATCCTGACGGGGAAGAACAGCGCCCGCTGGCTGCGCCTGCTGAATGAGGCCGGGGTGCTCTCCCGCCTTATCCCGGAATGGGCACGCATCGTAGGGCTGATGCAGTTCGACACCTATCACGTCTTCACCGTGGAAGAGCACACGATCGAGGCAATCGGGGTGATGAACGCCCTGGAGCGCGGGGAGCTGGACAGCATCGCCCCCGTGGCCTCGGAATTGGTGGGGCAGGTGCAATCCCGCCGCGCCCTTTATGCCGCGATCCTGCTGCATGACATCGCCAAGGGCCGTGGCGGCGATCATTCGGAACTCGGCGCCGGCATCGCGCAGGAACTCTGCCCCCGCCTCGGCCTTTCGCCCGAGGAGACGGAGACCGTCTCCTGGTTGGTGCTGAATCACCTGCTGGTCAGCCAGACCGCCTTCAAGCGCGACATCGACGATCCCAAGACCATCCTCGACCTGGCCGAGGTCGTGCAGTCCCCGGAACGTCTGCGCCTGCTCCTTGTCCTCACCGTCTGCGACATGCGCGCCGTCGGGCCGAAGGTCTGGAACGGCTGGAAGGCCACCCTTCTCCGCGAGCTGTACTGGCGCGTGGCGGAAGTGCTGGCCGGAGGCCTCTCGGTACCCGAGCGCGACGTGCGCGTGGCCCGTGCGCGGGAAGCCGCCGCGGCAGCGCTGGAGGGTCGCCCGGCGAAGGAGGTGGAGCATTTCCTCTCCCTCGGCTACCCCGGCTACTGGCTTTCCTTCGACCCCGACACCCATGCCCGCCATGCCGCCCTGATCCGGGAGGCCGAGGCAACCGGCGCGCCGCTGACCGTCCGCACCGAGGTGCTGGAGGACCGGGCGGTGACCGAGGTGACGGTCTATACCGCCGACCATCCCGGGCTGTTCAGCCGCATCGCGGGGGCGCTGGCCGTGGGCGGCGCCTCGATCGTCGATGCCCGCATCCACACCATGACCAATGGCATGGCGCTGGACACCTTCTGGGTGCAGGACGCCGCCGGCGGCGCGCTGGATGCCCCGCACCGCCTCGCCCGGCTTTCGGTGATGATCGAACAGGCGCTCTCGGGCCGGATGCGGATCACCGAGGAGATCCGCAAGGTGAAGCGCGAGCCCGCCCGGCTGCGGGCCGTGACGGTGCCGCCCCGCGTGGTGATCGACAACCATGCCAGCAACACCCACACGGTGATCGAGGTGAATGGCCGCGACCGCCCGGGCCTGCTGCATGATGTGACCGCCGCCATCTCCGGCCAGGGCGTGCAGATCGCCTCGGCCCATGTCACCACTTATGGCGTGCGGGCGGTGGACGTCTTCTACGTCAAGGACCTGTTCGGCCTTAAGGTGGAAAACGAGAGCAAGCTGGACGTGCTGCGCGGCGCGGTGCTGGCCGCCATGACCCCGGAGCCCGAGCTGGCCTGAGGGCGGGAACCCCACCCCACCCGGGGCGTTCCTCCAGGAGAGTATGGAGGACCGCATCATGGCCGATGACCGGAAGAGCGAAGCCCCTGGCATCCTGGAGAGCTGGGGCACGAAGACGAAGAACGCCCGGCCGTCGAGCGTAGGCCAGCACGATCCGATCCGGGACCCTGACGGGAATCCCTCCGGCCCCGGCCTCAGCCCCGAGGCAGACTACAAGGCGAAACCCGACCACGCGGACGAGGCCTCGGCCGGCCCGGCCGGCAAGCATGCGACGGTACCCGTGAAGGAAGCTGGGCAGATCAAGCCCGGCGCGGAGCGCGACGCGCCGCCACTGCGCGGGACGGCACAGGAATAGGGCCGTTCCGCCCTATCCCAGCATCCGCCCGATCACCTGGGCGGTATAATCCACCACCGGAATCACCCGGCCGTAATTGATCCGCGTCGGCCCGATCACACCGATCGCGCCGACGATCTTTTCCTGCCCGTTATGGAAGGGCGCGACCACCATCGACAGGCCGGCGGTGTCGAAGACGCCGCTCTCGGCACCGATGAAGATCTGCACGCCCTGGCCGCGCTGGGCGAGTTCCAGCAGGTGCAGCATCGTCTCCTGCGCCTCCAGCCGGTCGAAAAGGGACTGGATCTCGGCCACCCGCGCCGCCTGGTCCAGATTCTGCAGCAGGCGGGACTGGCCGCGCAGGATCAGCGAGCCGCCGCCCCCGCCCGCCCAGGTAGCGAGGCCCGACTGCACCACCTGATTGGTCAGCGTGTCCAACGCCGTGCGGTTGGCCGCGATCTCATTGGTCACCAGCGCGCGGGCATCCTCCAGCGTCCGCCCGTTCAGACGGGCGTTGAGGTAGTTCCCCGCCTGGGCCAGAGCGCCGACCGGCAGGCCCGCCGGCACCTCGATGATGCGGTTCTCCACCTGCCCACGCTCCCCCACCAGCACCACCAGGGCGCGGCCGGGGCCAAGGGCGACGAACTCGATGTGGCGGATGTTGGATTCGGCGTTGGGCGCCACCACCAGCCCGGCGGCACCGGCAAGACCCGAGAGCATCTGCCCCGCCTCGGCCAGCGTATCCTGCATGGAGCGGCCCGAGGCGGCGCAGCGGGCGGCGATGGCCTCGCGCTCGTCATCCGTCAGGTCGCCGAATTCCAGCAGGCCATCGACGAAGAGGCGCAGCCCGCGCTCCGTCGGCAGGCGCCCGGCGGAGGTATGGGGCGCATAGAGCAGCCCTGCCTCCTCCAGATCGGCCATCGCATTGCGGATCGTGGCCGGGGAAAGGGCGGAGGGCAGGCGGCGGGAGATGGTGCGGCTGCCGACCGGCTCACCGGTCTCGACATAGAGTTCCACCACCTGGCGCAGGATGGCGGCGCTGCGATTGTCCAATCCCGGCAGGAGCATCCCGGGGGACGAAGCCTTGGGCGGGACGATTCCGGGACGTTTGTTGGGCTGGGCGCCCATTCGGTCAGCAAACTCCGTGGTGACAGCTGGACCCTTGAAGCTAGGGGGCAGCATGGGGGGCGTCAACGCGCATGGAATGCGATCCGGGCACACCTCCAGGACATGCTGTGGCGGGCCCGCCACAGTTATCGTTCATTTCGCACATCTCACACTTGTGCCGCCACAATTGGCCACAACCCCGACATTCTTCGGTCGCAGCCGGCACCCTCCAATATGGGTCTGGATGGCGGAGGGCGCCATGGGCGACGCGCGTGACAGGAGCGGAAGCGGACGGGGCCTCCCCTCTGTAGGGGCATGGGCAACGATGCTGACGCTGTGGCTGCCGCCCGGGGAACTGGCCTCGGCGGAGGCAGCGTTGACAGCGGCGGGTCCTGGCGTGTTCCTCCCGCCTCCCTGTCAGGAGAGGCCCGCCGAATGTCCCTCACCGCCCCCGGGGTTGTCCGCCCCTCCGGCCGCGCCCCCGACCAGCTCCGAACCCTGAAGCTCGAGCCGGGCGTGGCCCGGCATGCCGAAGGCTCCTGCCTCATTCGCATGGGCGTGACCGAGGTTCTCTGCACCGCCAGCGTCGAGGGCCGCGTGCCGCCCTTCCTCCGCGGCAAGGGGATGGGTTGGGTCACGGCTGAATACGGCATGCTGCCCCGCGCGACCCATAGCCGCGGGGACCGCGAGGCGGCTCGCGGCAAGCAGTCCGGCCGCACCCAGGAGATCCAGCGCCTGATCGGCCGCAGCCTGCGCGCTGTGACCGACCGCACCGCCATGGGCGAGATGAGCATCACCCTGGACTGCGATGTGCTGACCGCGGATGGCGGCACGCGCTGCGCCGCCATCACCGGCGCCTGGGTGGCCCTGCACCTGGCCTTCCAGCACTGCATCAAGGCCAACATCATGTCCCGCAACCCGCTGATCGATCAGGTGTCGGCCATTTCCTGCGGCATTCATGACGGGGTGCCGGTGCTGGACCTGGACTATGCCGAGGACAGCGCCGCCCATACGGACGGCAATTTCGTCATGACCGGCAAGGGTGGGATCGTGGAGATACAGGCCACCGCCGAGGGTGCGCCCTTCACCGAATCGGAGCTGACAAGCCTGCTGGCCCTGGCCCGCAAGGGCACCGGCGAGCTGTTCGCGGCCCAGCGGGAGGCCGTTGGGCTGTGAGCCATCGTATTCTGACCGAGAAGCGCCTCTGCCTCGCCACCCATAATGCCGGCAAGGCGCGGGAAGTGGCGGCGCTGCTGGCCGGGCACGGCATCGAGGTGGTCACGGCGGGCGCGCTGGGGCTCCCCGTGCCGGACGAGACCGAAACCACCTTCATCGGCAATGCGACGCTGAAGGCGCAGGCCGCCGCGCGCGCCAGCGGCATGGTGTCGCTGGCCGATGATTCGGGCTTTTCCGTCGCCGCGCTGGACGGGGCGCCTGGCGTCTATACCGCCGATTGGGCCGAGCAGCCGGATGGCACGCGCGACTACGGCTCCGCCATGGCGAAGGTGGAGCGGCTGGCCCGGCACGCGCAGGACCGGAAGGCCTGGTTCTCCTGCGCCCTCGTCCTCGCCTGGCCCGACGGCCATGTGGAGGCCTTCCTGGGCGAGTCCCATGGGCAATGGGTCTGGCCGCCGCGTGGCGGCAAGGGCTTCGGCTACGATCCGATGTTCGTTCCGGACGGGGAGGCGCAGACCTTCGCCGAGATGGAGCCGGAGCGGAAACACGCGATCAGCCACCGCGCGGATGCCTTTCGCAAGCTTTCCGAGGCCTGCCTGCCGCCACGCTGAGGGGCGATCAACCGCCCCTTAACACCCTGGAGTCACTCTGCGCCCGGGCAGCGGGTGCGGAGCCGTGGCAAAAGGCAGGGGCGCAGGCGCCACCATCATCATCCGGCGGGAAGAAGGCGGAGAGGGCGGCCATCATGGCGGCGCCTGGAAGGTCGCCTATGCCGATTTCGTCACGGCGATGATGGCCTTCTTCCTCCTGATGTGGCTGCTGAACGCCACCACGGAGGACCAGCGCCGGGGCCTCGCCGATTATTTCAACCCAACCAACATCATGGGGCGCGGCACCACCGGGTCGGGCCAGCCCTTCGGCGGGCGCACGCCGAACGAGGTGGGGGAATTGTCCTCCAACGCCTCCACGGTGCGACTGGAAACCGGCCCCCGCCCCCTCATCCTCGATATCGAGGAGGATGACAGCGACACCCCCGCCACGCCCCTGGAGCGGCGGGAGGGGCCGAAGGGCGATGACGAAACCGCCACCCCCGCCCGCCTGATGGCCTCCCGCACCGAGCATCCAAGCGAGGCGCAAAACGCCGACCTTGCCCGCGCTTCCGCCGAAGCCCTGCGGGAAGAGTTGAGGCAGCGCGAACGCGCAGCGCTGGACGGGCTGGCGGAGCAGATCCGCGCCGCTGTGCGCGAGGACCCCACCCTGGCCGATCTGTCGAACCAGCTTCAGGTGGAGCAGGTGCCGGAAGGCCTCCGCATCCAACTGCTGGACGCCGAGCGCCAGCCGATGTTCGCCCTGGGCGGCAGCACGCCGGGCGACAAGGCTCAGGCATTGCTGGCCAAGGTGGCGGCGGTGATCAACCGGGTTCCGAATGACGTGGCGATCAGCGGGCATACCGATGCCACGCCCTTCCGCCCCGGCGCCCGCTCCAACTGGGACCTTTCCGCCGAACGCGCCAATGCCACGCGGCGCCTGCTTGCGGAGGGCGGGGTCGTGGAATCGCGCATCCGCAGCGTGGCGGGCCTGGCCGCGCGAGAGCCACTGTTGCCTGGGGATCCACAGAACCCCGCCAATCGCCGCGTCTCAATCCTGCTGCTTCGGGAAGCGCCGCCCGCGACAGGGAAGGACGCCTCGTGACCACGATCATTGGCTTTGTGGTCACGATGATCACCGTCTTCGGCGGCTACATGCTGGCGGGAGGGAACTTCGACATCATCCTACATGCCCTGCCACTGGAAGGGCTGATGATCGGCGGGGCGGCGGTCGGTGCCTTCGTCATGTCCAACTCGCTGCATGACATGAAGCATGTGCTTGGCAGCATCGCGAAGGTCTTCAAGGGCGCTCGCTTCCACAAGAGCGACTATGTCGAGATGCTGTCGCTGCTCTACTGGTTCGTGCGGCTGGTGCAGACCAAGGGCTCCATGGCACTGGAGGCGCATATCGAGAGGCCGGAGGAAAGCCCGGCCTTCGCGAAGTTTCCCAAGATCAAGGCCAATCACCACGCCGTCGCAATCATCTGCGACTATCTCCGCATGGTCGGCATGAATGCCGACGATCCGCACCAGATCGAGGATGTGATGGCGCGCGAGCTGAAGAAGCTGCGGGAGGAGGAGCTGCATCCAAGCCATGCCATGCAGAACATGGCGGATGCCCTGCCGGCGCTGGGCATCGTCGCGGCGGTGCTGGGCGTCATCAAGACCATGGCCTCGATCGACCAGCCGCCGGCGGTGCTGGGCGCCATGATCGGCGGTGCGCTGGTGGGCACCTTCCTGGGCGTGCTGCTGGCCTATGGCGTGGTGGGTCCCATCGCCGCCCGGATGAAGGGGGTGGTGGAGGAGGAGACGAAGTATTTCGAGGTGATCCGCGCCGTGCTCGTCGCCCATCTGCATGGCAACGCGCCGCAGGTCTCGGTGGAAACAGGGCGGAAGATGGCTCCTTCCTCCCATATGCCCTCCTTCCAGGAGCTGGAGACCGCCCTGCAGGAGTTGCAGATCGCCTGAAGCAAGGTTACGCGCGTGGCATGGAAGATACCGCCCCTTTTCACGACCTCCTCGGCATCACAGTGGATGAATGGCGCGACGGCTTCGCGCGCCTTGCCCTGATGGTGGACCAGAAGCACATGAACCGCAGCGGCGTGCTGCATGGGGGCGTGCTGCTTTCCCTGATCGACCAGGCAGGCGCCTATGCGGGGCTGTTCTGCACTGTGCCGGGCAATATTCGTCGCGCGGTGACGGTGGATCTCGACTGCCGCTTCACCGGACAGGTCACCGAGGGGCGGATCACGGCAGAAGGGCGCGTGATGACGTCCGGGCGAAACATCTTCTTCACCCGCACCGAGGTCTTCGGGCCGGATGGCAAACTGGTTGCCTATGGCGCCGGCACCCATCGCTGGCGCGGCGGCGGAAGCAACACGGTGGAGGGCGTGCCCGCGGATTCGCCGCTGCGCTGACGGAAGCGGCGGCGCCTCAGGCGCCGCCCCAGTTCATCGTCAGCCCACCATCCATCACCACCGTCTGGCCGGTGATGTATTCGGCATCCGGGCTGGCGAGGAACAAGGCGAGTTTCGCGATTTCCTCCGGCTGGCCCGCACGGTGCCAGGGGATCTCCTTGAAGGAGGCCTTGCGCTTGGCGGGATCATCCAGCCGCTCCTGGGTCATCGGCGTCTGGATCAGGCCGGGGGCGATGCCCACCACGTTGATCTTCCTCGGCGCCAGCTCCACTGAAAGGCTGCGGATCAGTGATCCGAGCCCGGCCTTGGACATGCCATAGGGCGCGCTCTCATCCGTTGGCAGATGCTGGGCGACGGAGGTGATGTTGATGATCTTGCTGCCGGCGGGAGGGTCCCCCCGCAGGAAGGCGCGGCAGCACCAGAGCGGACCGAGCAGGTTGGTGCGAATCACCACCTCCGCGTCCTCGTCGGCCAGGTCGGCCACGGGCTTCTTCCCGCCCATACCCTTACCGGCATTGTTCACCAGGATGTCCAGCCCGCCGAGCGCGGAACGTGCCGCCTCGAAGGCGGTATCGACGGCCTTCGAATCCATCACATCAAGTTGCCTGGCGAAGGCCCGGCTTCTGGCGGCCTCCACGCGCCGCGCCGTTTCGGCGGCGCCCGCCTCATCCGTGTGCCAGGTAATCGCCACATCCGCCCCCGCCCGTGCGAAGGCAACCGCGATGGCCTGCCCGATGCCCGAATCCGCTCCGGTCACGAAGGCCCGCTTACCCTGAAGGATCATGCCCAAAGCCCCTGTTCCACGCGCGGGAATAAAGCGGTGGAAACAGGGGCGGGTTGCGACTCAGCACTTGCCGCGCAGGGTCCGGAGATTGGCGGAGACTCGGCGCTCTACCGGGCGGGCGGCGGCGGCCATCACGGCGGCTGGATCCGCCCCGCGCATCGCGGCACGGCCGGCGGCGAACCAGGCATCCGTGAAGGCGCGCTGCTTCTCCAGCGCCATGCGGGTCAGCTCGGCCCCCGCCCCATCAGGGCGGGCCATCAGGTCCATGCTGCGCAGGGTGAAGACCCACCCCGCCTGCCAAGCGAAAAGGCCGAGCCGCGCCGGGTCCATCACAGCTGGGCCAGGACCGCTTCGGCGCCGCTGACCTCGAAGGCACCCGGCTGCTCGACGCCCACATAGGTCACCTTCCCGTCCTTCGCGATGAGGGCGAAGCGCTGGCAGCGCACGCCCATGCCACGGCCGGTCAGGTCCAGTTCCAGGCCCAGCGCCTTGGTGAAGGCGGCGGAGCCGTCGGCCAGCATCGTCACCTTATCGGCCACGCCCTGCTCCTTACCCCAGGCGGCCATCACGAAGGCGTCGTTCACGGCCACGCAGGCCACGGTGTTCACGCCCTTCGCCTTCAGCGCCTCGGCCTGCTCCACGAAGCTGGGCAGGTGCTTGACCGAGCAGGTCGGGGTGAAGGCGCCCGGCACACCGAAGAGGACGGCGGTCCCGGAGCCGAGAAGCGCGGCGGTGTCCACCTCCTTCGGGCCTTCGGGGGTAGCCTGCATGAGCTTGACGGAGGGAATGGCGTCGCCGGTCTGAATGGGCATGGGGCTCCTCGGAGGCCAGGGAAGGGGCCGCAGTTTCGGCGCTCGTTCGGCCCCGCTGTCAACGCCCTACCTTCCCGGGCGGCCTGCGTGACCGATTGTTTCGTTGCAGCGCACAACTGGTTACCGAAGCGGGTTGCAGGCCCCCTCCGCTGCCTCCATGTTCAGTCGCATGACCCGGCGCCCGAAGGACAAGGCTCCCCCTCCGCTCTCCATCGAGGATGAGGACGAGCTGGAGGTGACGGAGAACCAATCCCCGATCCATCTCAGCCGCGTGGCCAAGCCCGGCCTTGCGGAGGAGGGGTGGCTTGGCGGCCAGATTCTGATCGCCATGCCCAGCATGGAGGATCCGCGCTTCGCCCGAAGCGTGATCTGCCTCTGCGCCCATTCCCCCGAGGGGGCGATGGGCATCGTGCTGAACCGCGCCATCGAGAACCTGACCTTCGACGACCTGCTCAAGCAGCTGGACGTCACGCCCATCCCGCCCCAGCGCCGCATCCGGCTCCATGCCGGCGGCCCGGTGGAGGGCGGGCGGGGCTTCGTGCTGCATACCGGCGACTGGTCGAGCGAGGGCAGTCTGGCGATCGAGGGCGGCTTCGCCCTGACCGCCAGCGTGGACATCCTCAAGGCCATCGCGGGCGGGGACGGTCCGCGCCAGGGGCTGCTGGCCCTCGGCTATGCCGGCTGGGGCCCTGGGCAGCTTGAGGCCGAGATCGCCCATAATGCCTGGCTCAGCGTCTCCCCGGACGAAGGAATCCTCTTCGCCGAGGAGGACCAGGACGCCAAATGGCGCCGCGCACTTGCCAAACTGAAGGTCGATCCGCTGCTGCTGGTGGACACGGCGGGCCGCGCCTGAAGGGGTTCGGGGTTGACAGTGGGGGGCTGCCTGCCCCTCTTGCCGCCCCGAACAAGACCAGACCCAGGGTCCCTGCCCCATGCACGCCTATCGTACCCACACCTGCGGCGCCCTCCGCGCCGCCGATGCCGGCAGCACCGTCCGGCTCTCCGGCTGGGTGCACCGCAAGCGCGACCACGGCGGTCTGCTCTTCATCGACCTGCGCGACCATTACGGTCTGACCCAATGCGTGGTGCCGGCTGGCTCCCCGGTCTTCGAGGCCGCGGACAACCTGCGCCCCGAGAGCGTCGTCACCGTCACCGGCCAGGTGGTCGCGCGTGAGGGCGCCACCATCAACCCGAAGCTGCCGACGGGTGAGATCGAGCTGCGCGTGGCGGAGCTGTCCGTCCAGTCCGCCGCCGAGGTGCTGCCAATCCAGGTGGCCGGCGACCAGGAATTCCCCGAGGAACTGCGGCTGCGCTACCGCTTCCTCGACCTCCGGCGGGAGAAGCAGCATCGCAACCTGATGCTGCGCTCGGGCGTGATCGCTTCCATCCGCCGCCGGATGATCGACCAGGGCTTCACCGAATTCCAGACGCCCCTGCTGACGGCGTCCAGCCCTGAGGGCGCGCGGGACTTCCTCGTCCCCTCCCGCCTGCATCCGGGCAAGTTCTACGCGCTGCCGCAGGCACCGCAGATGTTCAAGCAGCTGGCGATGGTGGCGGGCTTCGACCGCTATTTCCAGATCGCCCCCTGCTTTCGCGACGAGGCCGCCCGCGCTGACCGTTCGCCGGGCGAGTTCTATCAGCTCGACTTCGAGATGAGCTTCGTCACGCAGGAAGACGTCTTCGCCGCGATCGAGCCGGTGATCGCCGGCGTGTTCCGCGAGTTCGCGGACTTCACGGGCACGAAGAAGGCCGTGGACGAGGGCCATTTCCCGCGCATCGCCTATGACACCGCGATGCTGGAATACGGCTCGGACAAGCCGGACCTGCGGAACCCGATCAAGATCACGGATGTGACGCAGCACTTCGCGAATTCGGGCTTCGGCCTTTTCGCGAAGATCGCGGCCTCGGGTGGCATCATCCGCGCCATCCCGGCGCCCGGTGCGGCCGACAAGCCGCGCGGCTTCTTCGACAAGCTGAACGAATGGGCCCGTGCCGAGGGCGCCGGCGGCCTGGGCTACATCCAGTTCGCGGCGGACGGCCCCAAGGGCCCGATCGCCAAAAACCTGGAGGCCGACCGCGTGGAGGCCATCCGCGCCGCCTGCGGGCTGAACCCGGGCGACGCCGTCTTCTTCGCCGCCGGCAAGAAGGAGGACGCCCAGAAGTTCGCGGGCGCTGTCCGCACCCGCCTGGGCAATGAGCTGGACCTGATCGAGAAGGACGCCTTCCGCTTCTGCTGGATCGTCGATTTCCCGATGTATGAGGAAAACGAGGACAAGCCGGGCGGCATCGACTTCAGCCACAACCCCTTCTCCATGCCGCAGGGTGGGCTGGAGGCGCTGAACTCCATGAACCCGCTCGATATCAAGGCCTTCCAGTACGACATCGTCTGCAACGGCATCGAGCTGTCCTCGGGCGCCATCCGCAACCACCGCCCGGACATCATGATCCGCGCCTTCGAGATCGCGGGCTACACGGCCGAGGAGGTCGAGGAGCGCTTCGGCGGGATGCTGAACGCCTTCCGTTACGGCGCCCCGCCCCATGGCGGCTCGGCTCCGGGCATTGACCGGATTGTGATGCTGCTGGCGGATGAGCCGAACATCCGCGAGGTCACTCTCTTCCCCCTGAACCAGCAGGCCGAGGACCTGATGATGGGCGCTCCGGCGCCGGTCGAGCCCTCCCGCTGGAAGGAACTCTTCCTGAAGCCCGACCTTCCTCCCGCGAAGGACGCGGCGAAGGGTGCAACGGCGGCGAAGAGCGCCTAAGTCAGGGGCTAACCGGAAAGGCTCCTCGATGCGCCTGCGCTCCCTCCTTGCCGCCACCGTCACCATGGGCGCGGCCCTGGCCCTTACCGGCCCGGCGCCCGCCCAGCCCGCCGCCCCGGCGGCTGCCCAGTCCCCGGTCGCCATGCCGGGGGCGGAGGCTATGATCGCCCATCGGGCCGCCTACCGCCTGACCTTCGACAAGGCGCGGGACAATTCCGACGTGGCGCGCGCGGAGGGCGTGATGCTCTTCGAGGTGCTGGATGCCTGCGATGGCTGGGCGAGCCGCCAGCGCCTGAGCATGCGCCTGCAGGACCGCGACGGGCGCGCGATCGAAACCGCTTCCGACTACTCGACCTTCGAGAGCAAGGACGGGCGCCGCCTGCGCTTCTCGCTCACGCAGATGACGCAGGGGGCGGTCAGCAACCGGCTGAGTGGCGAGGCCGTGCTGCAGCCCGATGGCAGCGGCATCGCCACCTATGAGCAGCCCAGCGCGCGGACTGAGGCCCTGCCCCCCGGCACGCTGCTGCCCATGGCCCATACGATCCGCGCCATCGCGGCCGGCCGCGCGTCCCAACGCATCCTCAACGCTCCGCTGATGGACGGCACCAGCGAGGACGGGGCGCAGGAAAGCACCACCATCCTCTCCCAGTGGAACAAGGATGGCGAAGGCAAGCCCCGTTTCCCGCTGCTGGCCAATCAGGAGAGCGGCCGCATGCGGATCGCCTTCTTCGGCAAGGACAACAATGGCGGCGGCGCCTCCTCCCCGGATTACGAGGTGGGGCTGCGCTACTTCGCCAATGGCGTGGCGGATGAGCTGAACATGGATTTCGGCGAATTCTCGGTAAACGGGCGCCTGGAAACGCTGGAGGCTGTTCCAGGCGGCTGCTGAGACGGAAAAGGCTGGGAGGCATTCCCCCCGGCCCTTGTTTCCTGAATCGAGGGCCGCGCCTGGGCGTGGCCCTTTTCTTTTGGGCGCTCAGCGCTGCGGCAGGCTGTTCACCTTATCCAGCAGGATGCCCGCAGCCTCCACGCAGGCGCGGGTCTCCTCATCCTCTGCGCAGCGGATGTGGATTTCCAACGGACCGCGCTCAATGTGGAAACTCGCCCCGCGGGAAGACTGGCCGTGGTGCCACCCATGCATCATCATCCCAGGGTGCCATCCTGGCATGGGGCCGTGCCCCTCCATGCCAGGCCCCCAGTAGCCGAACATCGGGCCGGGGCCGCCTGGACCACCCGGGCCGCCTGGGCCACGCGGGCCACGCCATCCCGGACCGGGACCGCGCGGGCCACCGGGCGGCGGAGGCGCGGGGGCCTGGGCCTGCGGTGGTGGCGGCGAAGCGGGAGGCTGGGCCTGGGGCGCCGGCGGAGGAGCACCGGGGGCCGGAGGGGCCGGCGCCTGGGCCATGGCCAGGCCCGCCACGCTGGACAGAGCCAAGGTGGCAGCCAGGAAAAGGGGTTTGCTCATACGCGCCTCCATCGCGGTAGGGTCTGCGATTAACGCAGCCCTCCCCCTGCGCGGTTTCCTGCCCGGCGCGGTCAGCAACCGGTAACGAGCGTCGCGGCCGCTCAGTCCGGCAGGACGGCGCAGGTGATGCGGGACACGCAGGCCAGCTTTCCATCGGCACGGCGGATTTCGGTCTGCCAGACCTGGGTGGAGCGGCCGGTGTGCATCGGCCGGCATTCGGCCGTGACCTCCTGCCCTTCGGGCACCGAGGCGATGTGGTTGGCGTTGATCTCGATGCCGACGACGTGGAAGCCCTCCGGCGACGCCAGATAGGCCGCGACACTGCCGAGCGTCTCCGACACCACGACGGACACGCCGCCATGCAGCACGCGCCAGGGCTGCACATGGCGATGGTCCACGGGCATCACGGCCCGGATGTAGTCAGGCCCGATCTCGGTGATGCGGATGCCCAAAAGGGTGATGGCCGTGTTGGCCGCCCGCGCCTCCAGGCCCTCGGGGGTGACGGACTTCTTCCAGATTGGTGTGGTGCTCATGCGGCGATGGGGGCAAGCCGCCGCCCGGTCGTCAACCCACCCCGGCGGGAGAGGCGCGCCCAGCGCCAGGTCATGGCCACCGCCACGCCGAGCAGCCCGATCACCAGCCCGGCCCAAATGCCGGGGGGACCGAAGCCCAGCGGGAAGGCCAGGGCAAGTGCTGCGGTGAAGCCCAGTGCCCAGTATCCGATGGCTGCGATCCACATGGGGACCCGCGTGTCGTGCAAGCCGCGCAGCGCGCCGGCACCCGTCACCTGCACCCCGTCGCTGAGCTGGAAAAGGCCGGCGAGGAAGAGCAGCGTCGCGGCCTGCGCCGCCGTCTCCGCGGCGCCCGGGGCAGCCTCATCCAGGAAGATGCCAGCCAACTGGGTGGGGGCCAGGATCATCAGCGCCGCCATCGGGGCCATGAAGGCCATGGAAAGCGCGATCGCCACCCATCCGGCCCGCCAGGCGGCGCGCGCCCTTCCTGCCCCGATCGCCAGCCCCACCCGTGCCGTGGCGGCCTGGCCCAGGCCGAGCGGTACGGCGAAGGCGATGCTGGCGATCTGCAGAGCGATGGCATGGGCCGCGACCGCCTGCGCGCCGAAGGCCCCCATGACGAGGCCGACGGCGCTGAACAGGCCGATCTCCAGCAGCATCTGCGCCATGATGGGCATGCCGAGCCGAAGCACCTTCAGCAGACGCGCGACCTCGATCCGCCAGATGCGGCCGAAGAGCCGGTAGCGGCGCAGCCGCCGGTCCCGCGCGATGAACAGGGCCAGGGCGAGGCAGATGAAGCCATCCGCCACCGCGCCCGCTATGCCCGCGCCACGCACGCCCAGCGCCGGCGCGCCCAGGTTTCCGAAGATCAGCACCCAGCCGACCAGCGCGTTCAGCGGCACGGCCAGCAACCCGATCAACAGAGGCGGCCAGGGGCGCTCCATCGCCGCCATGAAGCCGCGAAGCATCAGGAACAGACCAAAGGTCGGGATGCCCCAGAGCATGCAGCGGAGGAAATCCTGCGCCGGTTCGGCCAATGCCGCATCCTGCCCCAGCGCCCGCAGCACCGCCCCGCCATTCCAGAGCAGGAGCATCCCCGGTACCGAGCCCAGCACCACGGCCCAGGCCCCGGCACGGAAGCTGCGCCGCATGTTCCGCACATGGCCGATCCGCCGCCCGCGCTCCTGCGCCAGCATGGCGGCGGCGGCGAAGGACAGGCCGAAGCCCGGCGCCAGCATGGTCCAGAACAGCGTGCCGGACAGGGTCACGGCCGCCAGCGCCTCGGTCGATAAATGGCCGAGATAGGCGGAATCGGTCGCCAGCAGCGCCATCTGCGACAGGTTGGTCAGCGCCATGGGCCAGGCGAGGAGCAGCGTCGCGCGCATCTCCGTCCACCACGCGTTCCGCTTCTGCACTTCCTCACCCATGGGCAGGGTGTAGCCCGGCCTCACGGCCGTTGGCATGGGGCGGCGCGGGTGGCACGGTTCCATTCAATGCAAGGCTCCCGGCCCACGGGGTGCCGCCGGATACCGAGGAGACCTCCATGCAGCGCCGCACCGTCCTGGCCGCTCCGCTCGTCGGCGGCCTCGCCCTGAATGCCGCAGGCAACCCGGCAGGGGCCCAGCCCGCGGGAGTGGTGATGGACGAGGTTCTGATCCCCAGTGCCGAATCCGGCACCCAGCTCTACCTGCGGAACAAGCGGCCGGAGGCGGGGGCGCCAGGACGGCCGGACCGGACGGTGCTCTGCGTCCATGGCGCCACCTACCCGGCCAGCACCGCCTTCGACCTGCCGCTCTCGGGCGTCTCCTGGATGGATTACATGGCGGGACGCGGCTTCGATGTCTGGAGCCTGGACCTGCCGGGCTATGGCCGCTCCACCCGCCTGCCGGCCGATACCTCCCCGCCGCCGATGCGGGGAGAACAGGCGGTGGCCGAGATCGGCGCCGCGCTGCGCTACATCCGGGACACGCGGCGCGTCGCCAGAACCGGGCTGATCGGCTGGAGTTGGGGCACCACCCTGGTTT
This sequence comes from Roseomonas xinghualingensis, assembly GCF_025791835.1. GTDB lineage: Bacteria > Pseudomonadota > Alphaproteobacteria > Acetobacterales > Acetobacteraceae > Roseomonas > Roseomonas xinghualingensis. The sequence continues at coordinate 58,037 of NZ_JAOXLP010000018.1, read as the reverse complement.
CGCGCTTCACCACCGACAATCCCACGCTGGTGGAGCGGCTGGTGCTCTATGCGCCGCTCTGGCTGCGGGATGCCTCCAGCCGTGGCGCGGTGCCGGTGCCCGAAGGCCCCCTTCCCGCCTATCGCAGCGTGACGCGGGCGCAGGCGCGGGAGCGATGGATGGCAGGCGTGCCGGACAACAAGCGCGGCGGCCTGATCCCGCCCGGCTGGTTCGAGCATTGGGCCGATTCCACCTTCGCCACCGATCCGGAGGGATCACGCCAGATACCCTCCGTGCTGCGCGCCCCGAATGGCGTCCTGCAGGACCTGCGGGAGCATTGGGATGCCGGACAGCCCTTCTACGATCCCGCGAAGGTGACGGTTCCTGCCCTGCTTGTGCTGGGCGAATGGGACCGCGACACGCCGCCCTCCATGGCCACCACCCTGTTCCCCCTGCTGGTGAACGCCCCCGGCAAGCGGCTAGTGATGCTGGCGGAGGGTACGCACAGCATTATGCTGGAGCGTAACCGGGGCGCCCTGTTCCAGGCCGTGCAGGTCTTCCTGGAGGAAAGCGTGGCCTGAGTTGAGGCTTGCCCTGCCGTTCATGGTAGAGGGCAGCCGAACCGAACGGAACACAGGATAGATGAAGCTGCTGCGACACGGCGCCCCCGGCGCTGAGAAGCCGGGCCTGCTCGATGCCGAGGGGATCATCCGGGATCTTTCGGGCGTCATCCCGGATCTGGCGGGCGAGGTGTTGTCGCCGGAGGGGATCACGCGGCTGGCGGCGATCGATCCGGAGACGCTGCCCATCATCTCCGCGGCCACGCGGCTGGGGCCGCCGGTGGCAGGCACGCGCAACTTCATCGCCATCGGTCTGAACTATGCCGACCATGCGGCGGAGAGTGGCGCCGCCGTGCCGAAGGAGCCGATCGTCTTCCTGAAGTCGCTCAATGCCCTGGCAGGCCCGGATGACGACATCGCCATCCCGCCCGACAGCAGGAAGAGCGACTGGGAGGTGGAGCTGGCCATCGTGATCGGCACGAAGGCCAAGCGCGTTTCGCCCGAGGCCGCACTGGACCATGTGGTGGGCTACACGATCTGCAACGACGTCTCCGAACGTGAATGGCAGATCGAGCGTGGCGGCCTGTGGGACAAGGGCAAGAGCGCGGATGGCTATGGCCCTGTCGGCCCCTGGCTCGTCACCGCCGACCAGGTGCCGGATCCGCAGGATCTGGCCCTGTGGCTGGAAGTGGACGGGCAGCGGATGCAGGACGGCTCCACCCGCACGATGATCTTCGACGTGCAGACCATCGTTTCCTATGTCTCGCACTTCATCACCCTGCATCCGGGCGACATCATCACCACCGGCACGCCGCCCGGCGTGGGCCTGGGCATGAAGCCCCCTGTCTATCTGAAGCCGGGCCAGGTGATGCGCCTCGGCATTGCCGGCCTGGGCGTGCAGACGCAGAAGACCGTCGCCGGCTAACGTTGCGGAAAGGAGCCCGGGAGAATTCCTCCCGGGCTTTTTTGTGCCCCGCAACGCGAGGATCCTTTCAGCGCCTGCGGGCAAGCCAGAAGCCGATGATCCCGGCCGCAGCTATCCAGGCCTTGGTGGGGATGCGGATGGCCGCTTCCTTCCGGAAGCCGCCATAGACATCGTGATCCGCAGGCGCCGCGAAGAGGTTGCCATCGGACACCGCCGCCCTCGGGGCGCTGGACAAGCCCTTCCGCATCATCTTCCCCGCCGCCCAGCGCAATGGCGCGGGCGCCAGATGCGCCGCCAGGCGCATGGCCTGCGCCGCCAGCCCCACCACGGCCGTGTTGCGCGGTTCGCGGATCAGGGAGGCGATGGTTTCCGCCACCTCGAATGGCGAGGTGATGGGGCCGCCCACCTCGATCCTGTGGCCACTGTGATTGGCGCCGTGGCGCAGGCCGGGCGTATCCACGATGCTGGGGAAGACGTCGCAGACATGGATGTCGGGCCAGTCCTGCAACTCGGCGCGCAGGGATTCGGTGAAGCCGCGCAACCCGGCCTTGGATGCGGCATAGGAGGCGGCGAAAGGCGTAGGCACCCAGGAGCCGATGGAGAGGGTGTTGATCAGCACGCCCGCACGCTGCCGCTTGAAGATCGGCAGAACGGCATGGGCGCCATTCACCTGGCCAAGAAGGTTGGTGCGGATGGTCTGGGCATGGGATTCAACCGGCACTTCCTCGAAGGGGCCGATGGCGCCGACACCGGCATTGTTGATCCAGACATCAATCCGGCCGAAGCGGGCCCGGGCGGCTTCCGCCAGGCGCTTCACCGCCTCCGCATCCGTCACGTCAGTGGGAACGGCAATGGCCTCGGCGCCCAGACGCTCGCATTCGGCGCGCACCGCCTCCAGCGTATCCGCTCGGCGCGAGGCAAGGACGAGATACGCATCGTTGCGGGCCAGGAGCTGCGCGGTGGCGCGGCCGATCCCGCTGGACGCACCAGCAATCACGACGACAGCGCCTTGGATGCGGGGCATGGCCTCTCCTTCTCGATGCCGGGCTCGATGCCGGGGTCGGCAACACGCCATCGGCCCCGGTTGCGGGCGATAACAGCATGCGCGGCCTGGGGTTCCTTGCCCGTGACTTGACGGTCCGTGGAGCGCTACAACATATCGAAAGCGTCACGTATTTCCGCCCTGGCGCATGCAGCGGAACCCCGAGAGTGATTCACGAAGGCTTCGGACAAGCGACCACGGACGAGCATGGGCGCTTCACGGGAGTGGACTGCTTCACCTGCAGGCTGCTGGGCTATGACGCGCGCACCCTGCTGAAGCGCAGCATCCAGGACATCACCCATCCTGAGGATTGGCCTAGCAATGCCTCGTTGCTGGAACGTCTATGGGCACACAACGAACCCTTTACCGTTACCAAACGCTATATGCGGCGTGATGGAACGGTGGTCTGGGTGCAGGCCTACGTCACGAAGCTGCGGGATGTTAAGGGGCGCGGCTCACTCTGTGCGCTGCTTCGGCCAGTGCTTCCGGAAGCCTCGGAGGCGAAGCACGACGGGATAGCTGCTCCGTCGAAGCAGCACGGGCCGCTGCGAATGCGGCCGCCGCAGAACGGCTGGCTGGGACGGATGCTCCACTAGGAAACCCAAGGGGTGCCCACAAACACGAACATGTTATCATCGGCGAGTCCAAGAAAGGCTTGTCGTGATGCGTCCTGTTCGCCTCCTCCCACTGCTGGTCCTGATACTTCCTGGCTGCGCCCAATGGGAGCGGCCGGGCGCCACACCCCAGATGCGGGATGCCGCCCTCGCCCGCTGCGAAGCCGCTGCCTACAACGCCGCTCGCCCCGAGAATGTGAGGGTGATGACCGATCGCGGCGGCTGGGTGCCTGGCACGCGGGAATGCAAAGGTGATGGCGACAAGCGCCGCTGCCGGGAGACTCAGGGTTACTGGCGCCCGGCGAGCTACGGCCTCCGCGACCAGAACGCGCCGGTGCGGGAGGCCATAGTGGAGGACTGCATGAGGCAGGACGGCTGGGTGCTGAAGTAGCCCTTGCGCCGCCTTCCGCAGCCGGCCCATACAGTTCGCGGACACCGGGGGGAGCCCATTTCGGGCTGAGAGGCGGAGCGATCCGCGACCCCTGGAACCTGACCCGGTTCGGACCGGCGTAGGGATCGGTGCACCATGACGACCACGCGCGCGGAATGCGCGAACACGCCCCTCCGCTCGCCCAGGTGGGCCGGTGGTGCGGCCGCGCGCGGGTGGTCGTGTATGGCTCCGTTTCCTTTCCCTGTCCCAGGGGTGGAGGAAACAGGATGCATCGCCGCTCGCTTCTGAAGGGAACCGCGCTATCGGCGCTCCCGCTTCCCGCATTCGCGCAACCGGCCCGCGCCAGGACCCTGCGCTTCGTCCCGCAGGCGGCGCTGACGGCGCTGGACCCGATCGTGCAGAACGCCACGATCAGCAGCACCCATGGCTTCTGCGTCTTCGACACGCTCTTCGCGACCGATGCGAAGCTCACCCCGCGCCCGCAGATGGCACTGGGGCATGAGGCGAGCGAGGACGGGCTTCTCTGGACCATCCGGCTCCGCGAGGGGCTGCGCTTCCATGATGGCGAGCCGGTGCGGTCGCGGGATTGCGTCGCCAGCCTGAAGCGCTGGTGCGTGCGGGACCTGTTCGGGCAGATCCTGGGGCGGGCTGTCGCCGAATGGGCCACGCCGGATGAACGCACGCTGGCCATCCGGCTGAACCGCCCCTTCCCGGCCCTGCTCTACGCTCTGGCCAAGCCGGCCGGCGTGCCGCCCTTCATCATGCCCGAGCGCCTGGCGCAGACGCCGCCGGACCGGCCCGTGCCGGAGATGATCGGCAGCGGCCCCTGGAGGTTCGTGGCTGGCGAGTTCAATCCTGGCAGCTTCGTCGCCTATTCCCGGAACGAAGCCTATGTGCCTCGCGAGGAGCCGGCCGAGGGAGCATCGGGCGGCAAGCACGTGCATTTCGACCGGCTGGAGTGGCACATCATCCCCGATGGCGCGACGGCCGGCGCCGCGCTTCAGCGCGGGGAGGTGGACTGGGTGGAATACCCGTTGCCGGACCTGCTGCCCCTCTTCGCGCGGGACCGGAACATCAGGACGCAGATCTACGATCCAGTCGGCTTCCTGGGCGTGATCCGCTTCAACCATCTGCATCCGCCCTTCGACAAGGTGGAGGTGCGCCGCGCCGTGCGGGACTGCATCAGCCAGTCCGACCACATGGCCTCCGTCGCGGCTCCTGGTGACTGGCGCGAATGCCATGCGCTCTTTCCCTGCACACTGCCGGATGTGCTGGAGTTCCCCGCCCCGCCCCGCGACCTCGCCAAGGCCCGCGCCGCGATCCGCGCGGCGGGTGCGGAAGGGGCGAAGGTGGTGGTGATCAACCCGGCCGACTTCGCTGCCGTGGCGCCCCAGGGCCGGCTGGCCGCCGATATCTGCCGCCAGCTCGGCTTCCGCGTGGATCTGCAGGAGATGGACTGGGCCGCGATGCTCACCCGCCGCAACTCGCGCGAGGATGCGGAGCATGGCGGCTGGAGCATCTATCCCACCAACTTCCCGGCCGCCGCGATCGCCAACCCGGCCGTGAATTCCGGCATCCGGGGCGACGGCCCCACCGCCTGGTTCGGCTGGCCGACGGACCCGGCCACGGAGGCGAATATCGATCGCTGGCTCTACGCGCCGGATGCCGCCACGCAGGCCGCGGCCTTCGCCGACGTGCAGCGCAGCGCCTGGGACCATGTGGGCTTCGCGCCCAGCGGCCTTTTCGTGCTGAAGACCGGCTTCCGCTCAGATCTGTCCGGCGTGCTGCAGGGACCGAACCCTTACATGTGGAACGTCCGGCGAGGCTGATTCGAAGCGGCTTCCGGCGCTGCCCCCCCACCGGCGGCGCCGGCCTTCTTCCTCCGGCCGGCCACCAGACTGAACCGGGTCTCGCTTGCATGTTCTGGGATTGTATCCATCTTCGGAGAAATCCTCATGGCTGGGGTGCTCACGGAAATGTCCCCGGGAGCACGCGGTCCGCATGCCAGGAGCATCAATGCCCAGCGAAGGTCCTGATCGACTGCCGCCCACGCCGGACGGCACGAAGACTCGACAGCGCCCGCAGGCGGTCGATGCCCTGCTGGCTGTCGCTATTCTGCTCCCAGTCCTGCTTTTCGTGGCCGTGGTGTTCTACGATCGCAGCCAGATGCTGGCCCTGGGCGAGCGCGACCTGCTGACCACGCTCGACACGCTGCATGGGCATGCGGAGAAGGTCTTCCAGTTCCAGACGCTTGCCCTTGGCGCCACCGAGGCCAGGCTGCGCGACCAGTCTGATGATGAGATCCGCGCCGATCGCGAGAGCCACCATGCCTATCTCCGCGCCCTGCGGCGACACACGGATGAGTGGCTCGGAATCGTGGTCTTCGACGCGGATGGCCGTCCATTGGTGGATTCCGAGCAGCCCAACCCTCCAGCCGGGGTCAATGTCAGCGACCGGAGCTACTTCCGCTGGCATCGCGATAATCATGGGTCCGGGCCATATGTCGCCGGGCTGATCCGCAGCCGGGTGGATGAGGAGCCGGTCTTTTTCCTCACCATCCGGCGGTCCGCCGCGGATGGCTCCTTTATGGGCGTGATCACGGCCGGGGTGCGGCAGAGCACCTTCATCGATTACTGGAACCGCGCCGCGCCCGCCCCGGATGCACTGATCAGCCTCACCCGGGATGATGGCGCGATCCTGGCGCGCAATCCGCCCCTGGATCCCGATAAGGGAAACCAGATCTCCAGGCAGGCACCGCTCTGGCAGGCCATGATGTCGGGCACCGAACACGCGGTGATGCGGGGCACATCCCCGATGGACGGCATCGAACGACTGATCGCCTTCCAGCGGCTGGAGCGCTTCCCGGTGAATATCTCATACGGAGCCTCAAGGGAGGCGGTTCTCTCCAGCCTGCACCTGCGCATGTGGATCTATGGCGGCTTCACCATCGTTCTCGGCGCCGCACTTTCCTCGCTGGCGCTCATGGCCAGGCGCCGCACGCGAGAGTTGCGCGAGATGAACGCCAGCCTGGAACAGCGTGTCGCGAAACGAACGGCCGAGATCCAGGCCAGCGAAGCCCGCGTGCGCCTGCTGGCGCAGGAGGTCGATCATCGGGCGAAGAATGCGCTGGCCGTGGTCATGGCGACGCTGCGGCTGACGCCGAAGAACGATGCCGCAGCCTATGCGAAGGCGGTGGAAGGGCGAATTTCGGCCCTGGCACGGGTGCAGACCCTGCTCTCAGAAGATCGCTGGCGCGGCGCGAGCCTCCACGCGTTGCTGAAGGCGGAGTTGGCGCCTTTCGTCGGGGAGGGTGGCAGTGAGCCGGGCCCTCGCGCCGCTCTGAACGGCCCTCCCGTCCTGCTCCCGCCCATCGCGGCGCAACCCATTGCGATGGCCGTGCATGAGCTGGCAACGAATGCGCTGAAGCACGGGGCTCTGTCGACGCCCGGCGGGTGCGTCACGGTGTCATGGCGGCTGACCGAAACCGAGCACGTGCCCAAGGGCGCGCCCAGGGGCGCATTGGTGCTGCGCTGGGCCGAGACCGATGGGCCGAAGTTGGTCAACCCGCCGACGCGGCGCGGCTTCGGCACGCGGGTGCTGGAAGCCATCGTGCGCGGCCAGCTCGGGGGAAGCATCTCGTTCAGCTGGCCGGATACCGGCCTTGTCTGCGAGATCGAGCTTCCCCTCGCCCTCCTCGCCAAGACCCCGCCCCCCACCGACATCACCCATGCTGCCTGAGAACCCGGTGGGCGGCGGGGGGAGCAGGGCCCTGGGGAACTATCCCACCCGCCTTGCCACGGCGTGACCTGCCGCCGCCGTTCCCAGCCGCCCGCCCACATCCGGCGTGGCTTCCCCGGCCGAAATGGCCTTGGCCACCGCGGCCTCTATGGCGCGGGCCGCCTGGGAATAGGCGGGCTGGCCGCGCCGGTCGCCATGCCAGTCCAGCAACTGGGCAAGGGAGAGGATGAGGGAGAAGGGGTTGGCGCGGTCCTGCCCCGCGATATCGGGGGCAGAGCCGTGGGCGGCCTGGGCCATGGCGTGGTGGAAGCCGGCATTCACCGAGCCGCCGAGGCCGATGCTGCCCGAAAGCTCCGCCGTCATGTCGGACAAGATGTCGCCGAACATGTTGGTGGTGACGATCACGTCGAAGCGCGACGGATCGCGGATGAGAAGGGCGGCCATGGCGTCCACGATCACTTCCTCCAGCACCACCCCAGGGAAGTCTGCGGCGGCCCTGCGGCATTCCTCGAGGAACATGCCGTCGCCCATGGTGAGGACATTGGCCTTGTGCACGGCGGTGACACGCCCCCGGCGGCCGGCGGCCAGGCGGAAGGCGGCCTGGGCGATGCGGGCGCAGCAGGGGCGGGTGATGCGGCGGAGGGAGACGCAGACATCCTCCGTCACCAGCATCTCCGCGCCGCCCCTGGTCATGTTGCGGTCGGCGTAGAAGCCCTCGGTGTTCTCCCGCACCACCACCAGGTCGAATTCGTGGCGCGTGGGGTGGGGCACGCCCGGGAAGGTCCGGGCGGGGCGGATATTGGCGAACAGGTCCAGCCGCTTGCGGAAGAAGCCGGAGGGGTTGATGCCGCCCTTGCTTTCCTCCGGATAGTCATAGGTGGACATGGGGCCCATGAGCAGGCCATCCGCGGTCTGCACCGTCTCCAGCAGGCCGGGGCGGAGAGTGGTGCCATGCAGGCGCAAGCTCTCATGGCCGGCCACCTCATGCGTCAGGTTCATGTTCAGGCCGAAGCGGTTGGCGGCGGCATCGAGTACCGCCAGCGTGGCCCGGGTGATCTCCGGGCCGATCCCGTCTCCGGGCAGGACGACGATATGCATGGCGTTCCCCCTTCTTGTGTTCATCCTGTATCCGCCCGGATGCGCGGATCGTCCATCCGGCCTCGCATCGCCTTTCCGGCCCTGGCGCGGTAGAGCGGGTCATGGCTGACACCCCTGCCCTGCTGGATGCCGCCCGGACATATTTCGCCTCGGGCGCGACACGGCCCCTTGATGCGCGGCGCGCGGCGCTGATCGCCTTGCGCGAGGGGCTGGAGGCCATGGAAGGGGAGCTTCTGGCCGCCCTCCGCACCGATCTGGGGAAATCGGAATTCGAGGCCTGGACCTCGGAAATCATGCTGGTGCGGCAGGAGATCGCACTGGTGTTGCGCCGCATGCGGCGCTGGGCCGCCCCGCGCCGCGTGGGCGGGCGCTGGTTCCACTTTCCCGGCCGTGCCGCGCTGCGGATGGAACCGCGCGGGGCCGTCCTGATCCTGGGGCCATGGAACTACCCGGTGCAGCTCTGCCTCGTGCCGCTGGTAAGCGCCATCGCGGCGGGGAATGCGGTGGTGCTGAAGCCTTCGGAGGTGGCCCCCGCCACAGCGGCGGCGCTGGAGCGGCTGGCGGCACGCTGTTTCGCGCCGGGCCATGTGCAGGTGGTGAAGGGCGGCCCCGATGTGGCTGTGGCGCTGACCGCCCTGCCCTTCGACCACATCTTCTTCACCGGCGGCACGGAAACGGGACGCAAGGTGGCGGAGGCCGCCGCGCGCAACCTCGCCACCACCACGCTGGAATTGGGCGGAGCGAATCCCTGCATCGTGGACGCCAGCGCCGAGCCGGCAGTGACGGCGCGACGCATCGCCTGGGCGAAGTTTCTCAATGCCGGCCAGACCTGCCTCGCGCCAAACCATGTGCTGGTGCATGAAAGCCGCGCGGAGGCGCTTCTGGGAGCACTGCGCGAAACGGTCACGCGCTTCTACGGCCCGGACGGGCACGGTATGCAGCGCGTGGTGAATGCGCGGCATCTGGCGCGGCTGAAGGCCATGCTGGCGCGGGGCCGCGTGGCCCATGGCGGCGCCGTAGACGAGAACGCGCTGCACATCCAGCCGACGATCCTGCTGGATCCCGATCCGGCGCTGCTGCGGGAGGAGATCTTCGGGCCGATCCTGCCCGTGGTGAGCTGGAGGGATCGTGCTGAATTGCTGGCAGGGCTGTCAGCCCTGCCGCAGCCGCTGGCCCTCTATGTCCATACGAGGGATCGTGGCTTCGCCGATGCCGTGGCAGAAGCCCTGCCCTCGGGCGGCTTCTGCGTGAACGAGCATCTCGTCCACTGCACCGTGCCGGATCTGCCCTTTGGCGGCGTCGGGCCCAGTGGCCAGGGGCGCTATCACGGGCAGGCGGGCTTCGAGGCCTTCTCCAACGCCCGCGCCATCTTCCACCAGCCCGCGAGCATCGACCCGCCGCTGCGCTACCCGCCCTACAGGACGCCTCTTTCGATGATCAAACGGCTGATGGGATGAACAACGGTTTCGACGCGATCGTGCTGGGCGCCGGCGCGGCGGGGATGATGTGCGCCATGGCGGCCGGGCAGCGCGGCAGGCGCGTGCTGCTGCTGGACCATGCCGACCAGCCGGGCGCGAAGATCCTCATCTCCGGCGGCGGGCGCTGCAACTTCACCAATACGGGGACGGAGCCGGGGCGGTTCTTCTCGGCCAATCCGCATTTCGCGCGCTCGGCGCTCTCCCGCTATACGCAGCGGGACTTCATCGCGCTGGTCGAGAAGCACCGCATTCCGTACCACGAGAAGACGCTCGGGCAGTTGTTCTGCGACGGCTCGGCACGCGCCATTGTCGGGCTGCTGCTGGACGAGTGCGAGGCGGCGGGCGTGGAACTCCGCCTGCGGCACCGGGTCATCGATGTATCCCGCGCCGATGTTTTCCGGGTGGAGACGGATCGCGGAACCTTCACCGCGCCAGCGCTGGTTCTGGCGACGGGCGGGCTCTCCATCCCCAAGATGGGCGCGACGGGGCTTTCCCTGGACATCGCACGCCGCTTCGGCCTGCCGGTGATGGAAACGCGCCCGGCCCTGGTGCCGCTGACCTTCGGGGAGGAGGATCTGGCGCTGATGCGGCCGATCTCCGGTGTCTCCCTGCCCGTCGAGGCACGGGCGGGCCAGACGCGCTTCCGGGAGGCGATGCTCTTCACCCATCGCGGCCTGTCCGGCCCTGCTATCCTTCAGATCTCCACCCCCTGGCGCGCGGGAGAGCCCGTGACGCTGGACCTGCTGCCGGATGTGGATGCCTCCGCCTGGCTGCTGGCCCGGAAGGATGAGCGGCCACGCGCCGCGCTGCATACGGTGCTGGGGGAAAAGCTGCCGCAGCGCCTTGCCGCAGCCCTGGGCACCACGCGCTTTGCCCAGCACAGCCGCCCCATCGGGGAGCTGGGCAACAAGGCGCTGAATGCCGTCGCCCAGGCGCTGAAGGGGATGGTCCTGACGCCCAGCGGCACCGAGGGCTATGCCAAGGCGGAGGTGATGGCGGGTGGCGTGGATACCGCCGCCCTCTCCTCCCAGACCATGGCCGCGAAGGCCGTTCCCGGGCTGCATGTGATCGGCGAGGCGGTGGACGTGACAGGCTGGCTGGGCGGCTACAACTTCCAATGGGCCTGGTCATCCGGCTGGTGCGCCGGACAATCCGTGTGATTTGCAGCGCGAAGCCCTATATCCCCGCCCACCATGCTGCGACTGACCGAGATCAAGCTTCCCCTGGACCATGCGGATGACGCGCTGCGCGATGCCGTGCTCGCGAAGCTGCGCGTGCCGGCCGAGGATCTGCTGGACATCACTGTCTTCCGCCGGGGCCATGATGCTCGGCGCCGAAGCGCCATCGCCCTGATCTACACGCTGGACGTGGCGGTCCGGGACGAAGCCGCGGTGCTGGCCCGGCTGAGCGGCGACCGCCATGTGGTCCCCGCGCCCGAAACGGCCTACCGCCTGCCCAGCCCTCCGCCGGCGCCGCCGCGCCTGCGGCCCGTTGTGGTGGGCGCCGGGCCCTGTGGCCTCTCCGCCATGCTGATCCTGGCCCAGATGGGCCTGCGCCCGATCCTGCTGGAGCGCGGCAAGGTGGTGCGCCAGCGCACGCAGGACACATGGGGCCTGTGGCGCCGGTCCGTCCTGACGCCGGAATCCAACGTGCAGTTCGGCGAGGGCGGGGCCGGCACCTTCTCGGACGGCAAGCTCTACAGCGGCATCGGCGACAATGCGAACCGCATCCGCAAGGTGCTGGAGGAGTTCGTGAAGGCCGGGGCGCCGGAGGAGATCCTCTATGTCTCTAAGCCGCATATCGGCACCTTCCGCCTCGTCTCCATGGTCGAGCACATGCGCGCCCATATCGAATCCCTGGGCGGCGAGTACCGCTTCGGGACGCGGGTGGAGGATGTGGAGCTTGGCCCGGACCGCGCCGTGCGCGGGCTGCACCTCTCGGACGGCTCCTTCCTCGAGGCGGACCATGTGGTGCTCGCCGTCGGCCATTCGGCGCGCGACACCTTCACCATGCTGCATGAGCGCGGCGTGTTCATGGAAGCCAAGCCCTTCTCGATCGGCGTGCGGATTGAGCATCCGCAAGGCCTGATCGACCGCTGCCGCTTCGGGCCGCAGGCCGGGCACCCGATCCTCGGCGCCGCCGACTACAAGCTGGTGCATCACTGCAAGACGCCGGAGGCCGAGGGCCGCGCCGTCTATTCCTTCTGCATGTGCCCCGGCGGCACCGTGGTGGCGGCGGCTTCCGAGCCCGGCCGCCTGGTGACCAACGGGATGAGCCAGTATTCGCGTAACGAGCGCAATGCGAATGCCGGCATCGTCGTGAGCATCACGCCGGAGCGGGACTATCCCGGCTCACCTCTCGCGGGCATCGAGTTCCAGCGGCGCTGGGAGGAGAAGGCCTTCATCGCGGGCGGAGGCGACTACAAGGCGCCGGCGCAGCGGGTGGAGGATTTCCTCGCGGGGCGCCCCTCCACGAAGCTGGGCGATGTCATCCCGTCCTACCGGCCTGGCGTGACCCCGACCGACCTCGCGCAATGCCTGCCGGACTTCGCCGTGGCCGCGATCCGCGAGGCGCTTCCGGCCTTCGACCGGCAGATCAAGGGCTTCGCCATGGGCGACGCCGTGATGACGGCGGTGGAGACGCGCACTTCCTCCCCCCTCCGCATCCGGCGGGACGAGACAGGGCAGAGCCTGAACACCCCCGGCCTCTTCCCAGCCGGCGAAGGCGCGGGCTATGCCGGTGGCATCCTCTCCGCGGGCGTGGACGGCATCCGCGCGGCGGAGGCGGTGGCGGCGCGCCTCGCGGCGGTCGTGACCACGGCCTGAGCAGGAACCGCATGGCGCATCCCATCGAACTCGGCCTCGACACCTTCGGGGACGTCACCCTCGGGCCGGATGGCAGGCCCCTGCATCAGGCCCAGGTCATCCGGAACCTGGTCGAGCAGGCGGTTCTGGCCGATGGGTTGGGCATCGACTTCATCGGGGTGGGCGAGCACCATCGCCCCGATTTCGCCGTCTCCGCGCCCGAAGTGGTGCTGGCGGCGATCGCGGCGCGCACCAGCCGCATCAGGCTGGGCTCGGCGGTGACGGTGCTCAGCTCGGATGATCCGATCCGGGTGTTCCAGCGCTTCTCCACCGTGGACGCGCTTTCGAACGGGCGCGCCGAGGTGATCGTCGGACGCGGCTCCTTCACGGAGTCCTTCCCGCTCTTCGGCCTGGATCTCGCCGATTACGAGACGCTGTTCGAGGAGAAGCTGAACCTCTTCGCCGCGCTGCTGCCGCAGGAGCCGGTGACCTGGCAGGGCAGCATCCGCGCGCCCCTTTCCAACCAGCGCGTCTTCCCGCCAGTGGAGAGCCCGCCGCTGAAGGTCTGGGTCGGGGTAGGCGGCAGCCCGAAATCGGTGATCCGGGCGGCGCATTACGGGTTGCCGCTGATGCTCGCCATCATCGGCGGGGAGCCGCATCGCTTCCGGCCCTTCGTGGATCTTTACCATCAGGCGTTGCAGAAGATGGGCAAGCCCGATCTTCCGGTGGGCGTCCATTCCCCGGGCCATGTCGCCGATACGGATGAGCAGGCACGCGAGGATTTCTGGCCCCATTACCAGAAGATGCATGAGCAGATCGGACGGGAGCGCGGCTGGCCGCCCCTGCAACGGGCAGGGTTCGACCGGGAGGCCGATCAGGGTTCGCTCTACGTGGGCTCGCCGGAGACCGTGGCAGGCAAGATCGCCAGGACGGCCCGCGCATTGGGGCTTTCGCGCTTCGACCTGAAATACAGCTCCGGCCCGCTGCCGCATGAGAAGATGATGCGGAGCGTGGAACTCTATGGCAGCAAGGTCATCCCGCTGGTCCGCGAAATGCTGGGCTGATCCCCTTCACGGGAACCGTCTTGGCAGGAACGGCGTTTCGTTCCCGCCATGGCCCCCGATCCCCTCGCCCCCTACCGCGCCAAGCGCGATTTCCGCAGCACGGCAGAGCCCAAGGGGGCCATCCCCAGGGGCCGCAAGGGCAAGGCCCTGGCCTTCGTCGTGCAAAAGCATGACGCGACGCGGCTGCATTACGATTTCCGGCTGGAGTTGAACGGCGTCCTGAAATCATGGGCCGTCACCCGCGGCCCAAGCCTGGATCCGACCGACAAGCGCCTGGCCGTCGAGGTGGAGGACCACCCGGTCGAGTATGGCCGCTTCGAGGGCATCATCTCCATGGGCTATGGCGCCGGCACGGTGATGCTGTGGGATCGCGGCACCTGGGAGCCGGCATCCGATGATCCCGCAGGCGATCTGGAGAAGGGCCGCCTGAGCTTCACCCTGCACGGGGAACGGCTGCATGGCGCATGGCACCTCGTGCGGATGCGCGCCCGTGGACGGGAGACGAAGCACAACTGGCTGCTGATCAAGGATGATGACGAGGAAGCGCGCCCCGGCGATGGCGACGCGCTTCTGGAGGAATTCGACCGCTCCATCAGCACGGGGCGCGACATGGCGGCGATTGCCGGGAAGGTGGCGGCGAAATCCGTGGTGTCCACGAAGCGCAGCGCGCCGAAGGCGGTACCGCGAAAGGCAGCAGGGAACAAGACAGCCACGCCCGGCTTCATCCCTCCCATGCTCTGTGTCCTGGAAAGCGAGGCCCCGGCCGGTCCCTGCTGGGTGCATGAGATCAAGCTGGACGGCTATCGCATGCTGGCCGTCATCCAGGGCGGCAAGGCGCGGCTGCTGACCCGCACCGGCCAGGATTGGTCCCACCGCTTCCCCGAGGTGGCGAAGGCGCTGGGCGCCCTGCCCGATGGCGTGGTGGATGGCGAGCTGGTGGCGCCCGACAAGGACGGCAACCCGGATTTCGCCGCTCTCCAGGCCGCGATGGAGAAGGGCACCACCGGAAAGCTGCGTTTCTTTGCCTTCGATCTGCCGGTGCAGGGCAGGAAGGACCTGCACGACCAGCCGCTGCTGAAGCGAAAGGCCGCGCTGCGGGAGATGCTGAAGACAGCGCCGCCCGAAGTGGTGTTCGTCGAGCATTTCACCGAACGCGGCGATGCGCTGCTACGGTCCAGCTGCCGCCTGGGGCTGGAGGGCATCGTCTCCAAGCGGGCCAATTCCCCATATCGCGAGGGACGCAGCGGCGATTGGGTGAAGACCAAGTGCCGGGGCAATGACGAATTCGTCGTCGGCGGCCATGGCACGGGCGCGAAGGGGCGGATGACGCTGCTTCTCGGCGCCTGGCGCGACGGGAAGCTGGTTTATCTCGGCCGCGTCGGCTCCGGGATTTCCGGAGAGAAGGCGAAGGATCTGGAGAAGCAGCTGCGCGGGTTGAAGCGCAAGGACAGCCCCTTCGCCAACGCCCCCGCCGATCGCCGCGCCACCAGCTGGGTGGAGCCACGCCTGGTGGCGGAGGTGGATTACACCGGCTGGACCGCCGACGGGCTGCTGCGCCAGGCTTCCTTCAAGGGGGTGCGCGAGGACAAACCTGCGGAGGAGGTTGGCATGCCACGTCCCGGCGAGGCGCAGCCGGAGCCCAAGGCCGCGCAACCCGCGTCTTCCGGCCGCAGCGTGGTGGCGGGTGTCGCCCTGTCGCATCCGGACAAGCTCTACTGGCCGGATGAAGGCATCACCAAGCGTGGCCTCGCCGAATACATGGAGGCCGTCGCACCGCGCCTGCTGCCCTGGGTCGCGGGGCGGCCCCTGTCCCTCCTGCGCGCGCCGGACGGGATCAAGGGCGACCGCTTTTTCCAGCGCCATGCCGGGCGCGGCACCTCCGCACTGATCACCCAGGTAAAACCGCGCGGGGAAAAATCCTCGCTGCTGCAGGTGGACCGGATGGAAGCTCTGGTGGCGCTGGCGCAGTCCGGCACGCTGGAGCTTCATCCCTGGCCGGCACGCAGCGAGACGATCGCCCAGCCGGATCGGCTGATCCTCGATCTCGATCCGGCGGAGGACCTTCCCTTCGCCGCGGTCGTGGAGGCCGCGCTGGCGCTACGCGGCGGGATCGAGGCCATGGGGCTTGCTCCCTTCTGCAAGACCACGGGCGGCAAGGGCCTGCATATCGTGGTGCCCATCGCACCCGGCGCAAGCTGGAAGGGGCTGCACGACACGGCGGCGATGATCTGCAAGGCGCTGGAGGCCGAGGCACCGGAACGCTTCACCACGGATAACAGCAAGGCCGTGCGGGGAGGCCGCATCTTCCTGGATTATCAGCGCAATGCGCGCGGTGCCTCGGCGGTGGCGGCCTGGTCGCCGCGCGCACGGCCTGGCGCCACGGTATCCATGCCGCTGGACTGGTCGGAGGTGACGAAGAAGCTCGATCCCAGGGCCTTCACCCTGCGCACCGCCCCCGGGCGGCTGAAGGAAGCGGATCCCTGGTCCGGGTTCGAGGCAGCCGCGAAGCCGCTGCCGGGAAAGTCGAAGCGTTGAGGCGGGAGGGCTCGCGCCCTCCCCACCAGCCTACTGCTTCTTGTGACCCGGCTCGGCCATCTTGCGGTGCATCTCAGCCGTCACCCCGGCTGGCAGCACATTGGCGATGGCCGATTGCAACTTGTTCTTCCAGCCGGTGACCACGTCTCCATCGCCGCGCAGCATCGCCTGGAAGCCGATCTTCGCGACCTCGGCCGGATCGTCCTTCTTCTGCTGGCCAACGGGCGTGTCCAGCATGTCGGCGCGTTCGAAGAACTCAGTCTCCGTTGGCCCCGGCATGAGACAGGTGACGGTGACGCCCGTGTCCTTCAGTTCCGCACGCAACGCGAAGGAGAAGGAATCGAGGAAGGCCTTCGATCCGTTATAGACCGCCTGAAAGGTGCCCGGCATGAAGCCAGCGATGGAGCCAGTGATGAGGATGCGGCCCGCATGGCGCGCCCTCATCTCCCGCCCGACCTTCTGGATCAGGTAGAGCGTGCCGGTGATGTTGGTATCCACCACCCGGCGCACCCCGTCGAAATCCTGGTCAAGAAAGGCCTTGCCAAGGCCCAGCCCGGCATTGGCGAGCAGCGCCTCCACACTGCGCCCCTTCACCGCCGCGAGAAGCTTGTCCACGCCTTCGGTGGTGGAGAGATCGGCCTGCACTGCGTCCACCTCCACCCCGAGGCCACGCAACTCGCTGGCGGCAGTCTCGATTTCCGGCTCGTCGGCGCAGACCAGCAGGTTGTAGCCGTGCCTGGCCGCCTCCGTCGCCAGTTCACGGCCGATGCCTGTGGAGGCACCGGTGACGATGGCGAGCGGGTGTATGGAGCGGGCCATGATGCGTTTCCTTGTGCTGGCCGCAGGCGCAGCGATGAATCAGGGTTTCAGGATGACCTTGATGCAGCCGTCCTTCTTGTCTCGGAATGTCTTGTAGAGATCGGGCCCATCCTCGAGCTTCGCGCGATGCGTGATGACGAAGGAGGGATCGATCTCGCCCTTCTCGATGCGCTCCAGCAGCATCGGCATGTAATGCTGCACGGGGGTCTGCGCCATGCGGAAGGTCAGGCCGCGGTTGATGGCCGATCCGAAGGGAATCTTGTCGAGGAATCCGCCATAGACGCCGATGATGGAGACGGTGCCGAAGTTGCGGCAGCAATGGATCGCCTGCCGCACCACATGCGGCCTGTCCGAACCCATGAAGGTAGCAACCTTCACGCGGTCGATGACGGAATCGAAGCTGGCGAAGGTGTCCGCCTCCGTGCCCACCGCGTCGATGCAGGCATCGGCGCCGCGTCCCTTGGTCCGCTCCTGAATCGCGTCATAGACATCGACCTTGCGGAAATCGAGCGTCTCGGCGCCGGCCGCGCGCGCCATTGCCAGGCGCTCGGGCACGGTGTCGATGGCGATCACGCGTTCGGCGCCCAGCAGGAAGGCGCTGCGGATGGCCATCTGGCCGACAGGGCCGCAGCCCCAGATGGCGATGGTCTCGCCGCCTTTGATGTTGCAGAACTCGGCGCCCATGTAGCCGGTGGGAAAGATGTCGGACAGGAACAGGACCTGCTCGTCCGTCAGGTTGTCCGGCACCTTGAGCGCGCCCGTATCGGCATAGGGCACACGCACATATTCCGCCTGCCCGCCGGCATATCCGCCCAGCAGGTGGGAATAGCCGAACAGTCCCGCCGGGGAATGGCCCCACATCTTCTCTGCCATCTGCTTGTTGCGGTTGGACCGCTCGCAGCCGGAGAACCATCCGTTCTTGCAGAAGAAGCATTCCCCGCAGGAAATGGTGAAGGGGATCACCACGCGATCCCCCACCTTCAGCTTCTTGTTGTCCTTCCCGACCTCGACGACCTCGCCCATGCATTCATGGCCGACGACATCGCCCCGCTCCATGGTCGGTATCATCCCGTCCATCAGGTGAAGGTCGGAGCCACAGATGGCGCAGGACGACACCTTGATGATGGCATCCCGCCCATCCTCGATCTTGGGATCGGGCACGGTTTCGCAGCGCATGTCGCCCTTGCCGTGCCAGGTGATCGCCTTCATGCGCATCCTCTCCCTAGGGGGTGTGACGTGGAGCGGGGTGCCCAGTGGGGTGCTCTGGGCGGCTCCGCGACTCGCTCAACGCGAGTGGAGAGAATCCGCTTCATGGAACGGGGATCATCCGGCCTCCGGAATCGGCCTGCCGTTCTGCTCAGCCGTTCACCACATCTCCTCCGTTGGGATGCAGCACCTGCCCGTTGATGTAGGAACTGTCGGCATTCGAGGCGAGGAAGATGTAGGAGGGCGCCACCTCGTCCGGCTGGCCGGCACGGCCCATCTTGGCGGAGCTGCCATGCTCGGCCGTCCGCTTCTCGTCGAAGCTCGCCGGGATCAGCGGCGTCCAGATGGGGCCGGGAGCCACGGCGTTCACCCGGATCTTGCGGCTCTCGAAGAGCTGCTGCGACAGGCTGCGGGTGAAAGCGACGATCGCGCCCTTCGTGCTGGCGTAATCCACCAGTTGCGGGCTGCCGCGATAGGCGGTGACGGAGGTGGAATTGATGATCGCCCCGCCCTCCGGCATGTAGGGCAGCGCGTTCTTCACCACCCAGAAATAGCCGAAGATATTGGTGCGGAAGGTGCGCTCGACCTGCGCTTCGTCGATCGTCGCGAAATCCTTGTTCTCGTGCTGCTCGGCCGCATTGTTCACCACCACGTCGATGCGCCCGCCGAGGAAGCTGGCGGCCTTCCGCACCGCCTCCTTCACGAAGGCGGCGTCCCCTACATCACCCGCGATGGCCTCGCAGCGGCGGCCAGTAGCCTCGATCAGCCGCTTCGTTTCGGCGGCGTCCTGGTGCTCATCCTTGTAGAGGATGACGACATCGGCGCCTTCCTTGGCGAAGCCGATGGAAACCGCCCGGCCGATACCGGAATCCCCGCCCGTCACCAGGGCCTTCTTGCCCTCAAGCTTGCCCGCGGCCTTCCACCCCTCCATCGAGGACTGCGGGCGCGGGGTCATCTCCCCCTCGATACCGGGCTGGCGGTCCTGGTGCTGCGGCGGCTGGGAGGTCGGCTTTTCGTCGGACATTGGCAATTCCTCTGGGGGGAGAGAACCCGTGAAACGGCTCGTGGAAGGGGGCAGTTTCGCACCCACAGCAGCGGCGAAGCCGAATTAACCCACTGATTAACCTAAGTGAGGCAGCCTCCCTGCCCATGGCCACACAGCGAGCCGCTCGCCGCAGAGACGGCCGCCAGGACGGCAAAGGAGGCGGCATGCATCGCCACCACCACCCCCATCTCCGCCTTCAGCATCGGAGCAGCACGCCCTGCTGAACCGCTCGGCTCGCTGTGGCTTCCTGGCCCTGGCACCCTGCCCTCGACCGAATGCCCCAGGGCAGCGCAGGATCGGCACAACGCCAAGGCCCGCCAAGGGCCGGCCCTGCAATGGAGGAAGGTTCATGCCCCTGATCGCACGTGCTCTTGGCACGCCTATCCGCCGCCGCGGCCTCGCCGCCCTGGCGGGCGCCCTGCTTCCGGCTCCGGCTGTCCTGGCACAGGGCACGGGCGCATTCCCCAACCGTCCCATCCGCGTGGTGATCGCCTTCGCCGCCGGCGGCAATTCGGACACCATGGCCCGGCTGATCCAGCCGCGCATGTCCGAGTTCCTGAGCCAGAGCGTGGTGGTGGAGAACCGCACCGGGGCGGGCGGCGCGCTGGCGGCGGGCCAGATCACCGGCGCCCCGGCGGATGGCCACACCCTGCTCTTCGACGCCGCCTCCTTCGTCATCGCCCAGTTCATCCACCGCAACCTGCCCTTCGATTACGAGAAGGACTTCATGCCGGTCGGGATGGTGGCGGAGGTTCCCTACATCCTGGCGGTGACCAACAGCACCGGCATCACGGATCTGAAGGGCTATCTGGACTTCGCCAGGCGCTCTCCGGACGGCATCCCCTATGGCTCGCCAGGGGTGGGCAATACCGGGCATCTGGCCGGGGCCCTGCTGGCGCATCGCTCCGGCACGAAGATGGAACACATTCCCTATCGCGGCGGGGCAGAGGTCGCGCGGGACCTGGCGGCGGGCACGCTGTCCTCAGGCTATCTCTCGGCCAATTCGCTGCAGCCGGTGATCGATGCCGGCAAGGCCCGCCCCATCGCGCTGACCAGCGGCGAGCGGCGCGGCGGCATCGAGGGAGTGCCCACCATCGCGGAATCCGGCTTCCCCGGCTTCGACCTGACGAGCTGGAACGCGATTTTCTGCCGCAGCGGCACGCCGGAGCCGGTCCGGCGCAAGCTGGAGGAGGCGGTCAACTTCGCCACCCAGGATGAGGAGGTGCGGCGGCGTCTGGCCGCCATGGGTGCGGTCGCGGTGCCGGCCGAGGCCGACAAGCTGAACGAGCGCCTGGCCCGCGAGCGGCTCATGGTCCGCGGGCTGATGCAGGACACAGGGATCAGCTTCGGCTGACCCCCGGTTCCTTGGCGGGGGTGCGGCACCCCCACCGGGTTCGTCAGCCGACGATCTCGTTGCCGGCGAAGAAATAGGCGATCTCGATCGCCGCGTTCTCCAGGCTGTCGGAGCCGTGGACGGAGTTCGCCTCGATGCTCTCGGCGAACAGCTTGCGGATGGTGCCCTCGGCGGCATTGGCCGGGTTGGTGGCGCCCATGATCTCGCGGTTCTTGGCCACCGCGTCCTCACCCTCGAGCACCTGCACGACCACCGGGCCGGAGGTCATGAAGGAGACCAGGTCCTTGAAGAAGGGACGCTCCTTGTGGACGCCGTAGAAGGTTTCGGCCATCGCCTGCGTCATCTGGATGCGCTTCTGGGCGACGATGCGGAGGCCCTTCTCCTCGAACACGGCATTGATCTTGCCGGTCAGGTTGCGGCGGGTCGCGTCGGGCTTGAGGATGCTGAAGGTGCGCTCGATGGCCATGGTGCAAATTCCCTGTCTGAGTGCGGGGGCGGGTAGCGGGCGGGGGCCGTCTCCGCAAGGGGGCAAGCGAAGGGCCGGGAGGATCTCCCCCCGGCCCTCGGCCGTGCAACTCCCCCTTTAGCGGGAGGGAGTGCCCGGGAAGTCGGACTTGGCCACCCGCAGAATGGCATAGCCGAGCAGGCCGGAAATCAGCGATCCGCCCAGGATGCCGATCTTGGCCTCGGCCTGGAGCAAGGGGTCGCCCGGGAAGGCCAGCAGGGTGATGAAGAGGCTCATGGTGAAGCCGATGCCGCAGAGCAGGGCCGTCCCCAGGATCTGCAGGCGGCTGGCATAGGCGGGGAAGTCGGCCAGCCCCAGCCGGACGGCCAGGACAGCCGCACCATAGACGCCCACCATCTTCCCGATCAGCAGTCCCAGCCCGACACCCAGCGTGACCGGCGCCGCCAGGGCGGAGGCGGGCAGGCCGAGGAAAGGCACCCCGGCATTCGCCAGGCCGAAGATCGGCACGATGATGAAGCCCACCGGAATGTGCAGGGCATGTTCCAGTCGGTGCAACGGGCTGGCGGCCTCGTCATCCGGGGCGGCGGGCCGGGCACGGAGCGGGATGGCCAGCGCCAGGAACACCCCGGCCAGCGTTGCATGGACGCCAGAGCGCAGCACCAGCACCCAGAGCACCAGCCCGAGGATCATATAGGGCCAGATCCGCAGCACCCCGGCCCGGTTCATCCCGAACAGCACGGCCAGCACCACCGCCGCCCCCGCCAGATCCGGCAGGGAAAGGCCCGAGGTGTAGAACAGGGCGATGATGATCACAGCGCCCAGGTCGTCGATGATGGCCAGCGCGGCCAGGAACACCCGCAGCGAGGCCGGCACCCGGTTCCCGAGCAGGGAGATGACGCCAAGCGCGAAGGCGATGTCCGTCGCGGCCGGGATGGCCCAGCCATGCGCGGTTTCCCCCCTGTTGAAGGCGAGATAGACGAGGGCCGGCACCAGCATGCCCCCCGCAGCCGCGACCCCAGGCAAGGCCCGGCGCGGCCAGGTGGAAAGCTGCCCGTCCAGCACCTCGCGCTTGATCTCCAGCCCGACCAGCAGGAAGAACACGGCCATCAGCCCGTCATTGATCCAGTGGCTGACGGAAAGCGGCCCCAGATAGGCATGCAGCACCGCGTCATAGGCGGTGACCAGCGGCGAATTCGCGATGACCAGCGCCAACGCGGCCGCCCCCATCAGAACGAGACCTGCGGAGGATTGTCCCTCAAGGAAGCGACGCAGGGCACTGGGTGGGGCGTGCTGAAGTTTGGCCATTGTCTGTCCTGATTCGTGGAGGCCCTGGCCTAACACGCGGCGGGAAACCCACCAGCCCAAATCGTGAGTTGCTCCTGGTATTGGGATTTGCGCCATCGGCGTTCCACCTGCGACGCCGGCGGTCTAGAAGCCCCCCATGACGGTTCTAGCCCTCCGCGACCTGACCATCCGCCTGGCCGGTCGTACCCTGCTGGATGGCGCCAATCTGCAACTCGACCCTGGCCGCAAGCTGGGGCTGGTGGGGCGGAATGGCGCCGGCAAATCCACCCTGTTCCGCGCCCTGACCGGCGCCCTGCAGCCCGATGGCGGCGAGATCCGCATCGCCACCCGCGCCCGCATGGCCCATGTGGCGCAGGAGCAGCCGGGTACCGACATCTCCCTGATCGAGACGGTGCTGGCCGCCGATACCGAGCGCGCCGCCCTGCTGGCCGAGATGGAGCATGGCGACCCTTCCCGCGCCGCTGAGGTGCAGGAGCGGCTGATCGCCATTGGCGCCGATGCCGCCCCGGCCCGCGCCGGCGCCGTGCTGGCGGGGCTCGGTTTCGATGCCGCCGCACAGCTTCGCCCGGTGAAGGAGTATTCCGGCGGCTGGCGGATGCGCGTGGCCCTGGCCTGCGCGCTTTCGCTGGAGCCCGACCTGCTGCTGCTGGACGAGCCCACCAACCACCTGGACCTGGAGGCGACCCTCTGGCTGGAAGGCTGGCTCAAGCGCTTCCCCGGCGCCGCCATCATCATCTCCCATGACCGGGAGGTGCTGGATGAGTGCGTGGACAGCATCGCGCATCTCGACCGCGGCAAGATCACCACCTATCCCGGCGGCTATTCGGAATTCGTGCGCATCCGCACGGAGCGCATGGCACAACAGGCCGCGCAGAACGCCAAGATCACGGCCGAGCGCGCCCATATGCAGGCCTTCGTGGACCGTTTCCGCGCCAAGGCCAGCAAGGCACGGCAGGCGCAGTCGCGCATCAAGGCGCTGGAGAAGCTGCCCGCCATCTCCGCCGTGGTGGAGGATGTGGCGACCCGCTTCGAGTTCCCCGACCCGATCGAGGTGCCGCCGCCCATCCTGACGATGTATGACGCCGCCGTCGGCTATGGCGACCGTACCATCCTGCGCGGGCTGAACCTGCGGCTGGATCAGGAAGACCGGGTGGCGCTGCTGGGCGCCAACGGCAACGGTAAGTCCACCCTGGCCAAGCTCATCGCCGGCAAGCTGGAGCCGCAGCGCGGCGAGGTGCGCCGCGCCCCCCGCCTGAAGATCGGGTATTTCGACCAGCATCAGGCCGAGGCGCTGGATGCCAATGGCACGCCGCTGACCCATATGCAGGCCGCCATGCCCAAGGCGACGATGACCCAGGCCCGCGCCCAGCTTGCCCGCTTCGGCCTGGACGAGGACCGCGCCACCACCTTGATCCGGGACTGCTCGGGCGGCGAGAAGGCGCGGCTGCTGCTGGCGCTGACCACGCGCGACGCCCCGCAGCTCCTGATTCTCGACGAGCCGACCAACCACCTGGACATCGACGCGCGCGAGGCGATGGTCCGCGCCCTGGCCGACTACAAGGGCGCCGTCGTCCTCATCACTCATGATCCGCATATGGTGGAACTGGCCGCTGACAGCCTCTGGCTGGTGGCGGATGGCGCGGTGAAGCCCTTCGACGGCGATCTCGCCGATTACCGCTCCTGGCTCGCCAGCCGCGCGCGGGAGGCCCGCAGCGAGGCCCGGGCGGCTGCCCGTGGTGAATCGGATGCGCCCGCCAGGCCCACCGCCGCCAGCCGCGCGGCTGCCCGCGCCGCCCTGGCGCCGATCCGGGAGCGGGTGAAGGAGATCGAGGCGCGGCTGGAGAAGCTGAAGCTGGAGGACCGGCTGCTGGAGAAGAAGCTCTCCGACACCGAAACCTATTCCCGCTTCAAGCCCTCCGACATCGCCTGGGCCAATACCCGCCGCGCCGCCATCGCCGCCACGGCGGCGAAACTGGAGGAGGAGTGGCTGGAGTTGGCGGAGAAGCTGGAGGCGGCCTGACCGCCGCCCTTTCATTGCAGTCTTGAATCTGCATCCCCGCCGAGCCCACTCTCCCGGTTTGGCGGGGAGTGGAACGATGAGCCACAGCGATCCCATCGCGCAGACCCTGGCACGGGTTCAGGATGTCTACGGACGCTATGCGCAAGGCGACCGGGCGGCGCTCTACGACGCCCTGGCGCCGGAAGTGACCTGGACCTCGGTCGGCGGCAATGGCCTTCTGCCCTGGGCCGGAACCCGCCAGGGCCGCGCCGGCGTGGCGGAGTATTTCACCCAACTCGACGCCGAGGCCGATGTCACCGGCTATGACGTGGAGCAGGTCATCGCCCAGGGGCAATGGATCGCCATCCTGGCCACGGTGAGCGTGCGCTACCGCCGGAACGGCCAGGAACACCGCTATCCGAAGGCTGATTTCCTTCGGATGGTGGATGGAATGGTGATCGATTTCCGTGAATTCTACGACACGGCCCAGGCCAGCCACGACCATGGCTGCGGCTGCGGCTGCGGCTGCGGCTGCGGCTGAGTGACGAGACCGGGGAGAATGCCTTCTCCCCGCTTTCTTTTCCGAAGTTCAGAAGGTTCCGGACTTCTTCAGCTGCCCTGCCGGGCCACGACCACGGCTGCCCGCTCGGCCCGCACGCGGTTCACCACCATTCGGTCATGCAGTTGCGTGATCGTGGCCGAGCCAGTGCGGGTAAAGAGGAAGGGCAGCAGCGCATGCACGAAGCAGGCGAGCGAGCCCAGCAGCATCCGCCAGCCGAACCAGGCGGCGGTGTGCATGTGCTCGACATAGGTCTCGCCGACAGAAGCCGGATGTTCCGTGAAGGAGGGGCGCGCCATGTCCGTGATCCCTGGATGACCGGGCGAGGATAGTCACCGGCACCCGGCAAGGGATTGCCTTTCATGCCCCGTTTCCCGAAGCTGGCGCAAACTCATGCCCGCTAACCCGGGATTCAGGGAAAGAGCATTCCTGGTGGACGCTTTCGACCGGAAGATCCTCGAATGCCTTCAGGAGGATGCCACCCTCTCGGTCGCGGAGGTGGCGGAGCGGGCCGGCCTCTCCCCCTCCCCCTGCTGGCGCCGCATCCGGCGGCTGGAGGAGGAGGGCGTCATCCGCCGCCGGGTCGTCCTTCTGGACGCCGCGAAGATGAATGTCGGGGTGACGGTCTTCGTCACCATCCGCACCAGCCGCCACAGCATGGAATGGGCGGAACGCTTCTGCCGGGCGGTGAGCCAGATCCCCGAGGTCCTCGAATTCCACCGCATGAGCGGCAGCGTGGACTATCTGCTGCGCGTGGTGGTGCCGGACATCGCGGCCTATGACGGCGTGTACAAGCGGCTGATCGAGATCGCCGACCTGTTCGATGTCTCCTCCAGCTTCTCCATGGAGCAGATCAAGTACACCACCGCCCTTCCCACGGCCTACGCGCCGTGACGCGGGACCTGTTCGGGGAGGTGCCCCCGCCCCGCGGGCCGGCGCCGGGCTCCATGCTGGCCCGGCTGATCGACGGCCCCATGGCGCCGGGCCGCGTGGCCTGGATTGGCCTGCGCCCGGCCCGGCGCGCGCCCATGCAGGTGGTGGAGGCCGCCATGGCGGAGAGCGGCCAGGGGCTTGTGGGCGACCGCTTCTCCAGCAGCCGCAACGGGGCGCGGCAGGTGACGCTGGTGGCGGAGGAGCATCTGCGGGCCATTGCCGGCTTCCTCTCCCACCCGGAGGTGCCACCGGAACGGCTGCGGCGGAACATCGTGGTGGCGGGGATCAACCTCCTGGCCCTGCGGAACCGGCGCTTCCGGATCGGCGGCGCCCTGCTGGAATTCTCCGGCGACTGCCATCCCTGTTCCCGCATGGAGGAGGAGCTGGGACCAGGCGGCTACAACGCCGCACGCGGCCATGGCGGCATCACCGCCCGTGTTCTGGAAGGCGGCCCGATCCGGCTGGGCGACGCGGTGGAGCGGTTGCTGGACCACCCCACCTGACGGCCTCCCCCTTCTGCTCTAGCCTGCGGAGCAGAATGGGAAGGAACGACAGATGTCGAAGGGCCTGAGGAAGGGACTGACCAGCTATGGCGACGCGGGATTCTCGCTGTTCCTGCGCAAAGCCTTCATCAAGGCGGCGGGCTATTCGGATGATGCGCTGGACCGGCCGATCATCGGCATCACGGACACCGCCTCCGACTTCAACCCCTGCCATGGCAACGCGCCCCAGCTGATCGAGGCGGTGCGGCGTGGCGTGATGCTCTCGGGTGGCCTGCCCATGGCCTTCCCGACCATCAGCATCCACGAGAGCTTCGCCCACCCCACCTCCATGTATCTCCGCAATCTGATGGCCATGGACACGGAGGAGATGATCCGTGCCCAGCCGATGGATGCCGTGGTTCTGATTGGTGGCTGCGACAAGACGCTGCCGGCCCAGATCATGGGCGCGGCCAGCGCCGGCATCCCCGCCGTGGTGGTGCCGGTCGGCCCCATGGTGGTCGGCCATCACCGCGGCGAGGTGCTGGGCGCCTGCACCGATTGCCGCCGCATGTGGGGCCAGCACCGGGCCGGGAAGATCGACGAGGCCGAGATCGAGGTCATCAGCGGCCGCCTGGCGCCTTCCGTCGGCACCTGCATGGTGATGGGCACGGCCAGCACCATGGCCTGCATGATCGAAGCGCTGGGCCTCTCCCTGCCCTACAGCGCCGCCATTCCCGCCCCCCATGCCGAGCGCCTGCGCTGCGGCGAGGCCAGTGGCCGGATCGCGGTGGAAATGGCCAAGCGCGGCGGGCCGGCACCCAAGGCGATCATCACCAAGGCCTCGCTGCGCAATGCCATGACGGTGCTGCAGGCGATCGGCGGCTCCACCAACGGGCTGGTGCATCTGGCCGCCATGGCCGGCCGCGTCGGCCTGTCGGTGGATCTGGAGGAGTTCGACGAGATCGGCCGCCGGGTGCCCGTGCTGGTCGATCTCAAGCCCAGCGGCGACCACTACATGGAGCACCTGCACCATGCCGGCGGCGTGCCGCGCCTGTTGCAGGAGCTGGAGCCCTATCTGGACCTGGACGCGCCGACGGTGCTGGGCGGCACGCTGGGCGACTATCTGAAGCTCGCCGAGGACGTGCCGGGCCAGACCGTCATCCGCCCGCGCGACAACCCGCTGAAATCCACCGGCGGCATGGCGGTGCTGCGCGGCAATCTCTGCCCCGGCGGCGCCGTCATCAAGCACGCCGCCGCCACCCCTGCCCTGCTGAAGCACACCGGCCGCGCCGTGGTCTTCAGCAGCGTGGAGGACATGACCAACCGCATCGACGATCCGGATCTCGACGTGACCGCCGATGACGTGCTGGTCCTGCAGAATGCCGGGCCCAAGGGCGCGCCGGGCATGCCGGAGGCGGGCTACCTGCCCATCCCGAGGAAGCTTGCCCAGGCGGGGGTGAAGGACATGGTCCGCATCTCCGATGCCCGCATGTCCGGCACGGCCTTCGGCACCATCGTGCTGCACATCACGCCGGAAGCCGCCATCGGCGGGCCGCTCGGGCTGGTGCGGAACGGCGACCGGATCGCGCTGGATGTGGAGAAGCGCAGCATCGAATTGCTGGTCGATGAAGCGGAGCTGAAGCGCCGGGCGTCTGAGTTCACGCCAGCGCGCCCCGCGCCGCGCCGCGGCTATGCCAAGCTGTTCCACGATACGGTGCTGCAGGCGGATCGCGGCTGCGACTTCGACTTCCTGGCGGGCGAGGATGACCCCAAGTGAACAGCCTCAGCCGCATCGCTGTCCTGGATGATTACCAGGGCGTCGCCCTCTCCCTGGCCGATTGGGGCTCGCTCGGCGTTGCGGTGGATGTGTTCCGGGATACGATCAAGGATCTGGACGCGCTGGCAGCGCGTCTCGCGCCTCATGACTGCATCGTGCTGATGCGCGAGCGCACCCCCTTCCCGCGTGCCCTCATCGAGCGGCTGCCGAATCTCAGGCTGCTCGTGACCACGGCGGGCCGGAACCTCTCCGTGGACACGGATGCGCTGCGCGAGCGGGGTATCACCTTCTGCGGCACGGGCGGCGCCGCTTCCCAGACCGCGGAGCTCACCTGGGCCTGATCCTGGCCGTTGCGCGGCAGATCCCCGCCCAGGAACGCAGCCTGCGTGAGGGCCGCTGGCAGACCGCGCTGGGCGAAGGGCTGGAGGGACGCACCCTGGGCATCATCGGCCTCGGCAAGCAGGGGCAGCGCGTGGCGAAGGTGGCGCTGGCCTTCGGGATGCGCGTGATCGCGTGGAGCCAGAACCTGACGGAGGAGACGGCCAGGGCCTCCGGGGCAGAGCGGGTGTCCAAGGAAACGCTGCTGCGGGAATCCGATGTGGTGACGCTGCACCTGGTCCTCTCGGAGCGCTCCCGCCACACCATCGGCGCGGCGGAGATCGCGCTGATGAAACCGGCCGCCTTCCTGGTGAACACCTCGCGCGGGCCGCTGGTGGATTCCGCAGCACTTGAGGCAGCTCTGCGGGATAAGCGCATCGCCGGCGCGGCGCTGGACGTGTTCGACGACGAGCCCCTTCCTGCTGGCGCCACCATCGCATCCCTGCCGAGCACGGTGCTGACGCCACATCTCGGCTATGTGTCACCCGGGGCAATCTCACGACCTTCTACCAGGGGGCGGTGGAGGATATCGCCGCCTATCTGGCCGGGTCGCCGATCCGGGTGATCTGAAGAGAAAGGCCGGGGAGAAGGAATTCCCCGGCCCCCTCATCTTTTTTCCTTGGTTTTAGGCGTCCGGTTCCGCGCAGGCCCTTCGGCCCGCACCGGAGCCCGCACCGGAGATGGATCGGCAGGGGGACAGGCCGCCCAGCGTTGCAACTGCGAACGAAGCTGCGCCTCAGGCGTTAGGGGGCCGATGCTGACCGAAGCGCCACCCCGCCCACGGATCCGGCCCGCCCCTCATCGGGCCGCCGCCCCGCCGAGTTCCCTCCTGGAAGCAGGCCGCAATGTCTGGCGGGTCGCCACGGCCCCGCGCGTGGCGGTCCTGTCGGACGGCGCCGCCTATTTCGCCGCGGTGCGGGAGGCAATGCTGAACGCCCGCCATAGCATCCATATCGTGGGCTGGGACATCGACAGCCGTGCCCGGCTGGTCGGTGAGACCCCACCCGAGGATGGGCTGCCGGAGGAGTTGGGGGCCTTCCTCTCGGCGCTGGTGGAGCGCCGGCCGGGCCTTTCGGTCAAGCTGCTCCTCTGGGACTACTCGGTCCTCTACGCGCTGGAGCGGGAGTTGCTGCCCACCCTGCATCTGCGCTGGAACGTGCCCGAGGCGGTGGAGCTTTGCCTCGACAACAAGACGCCTTTCGGTGCCTCACACCACCAGAAGATCGTGGTGGTGGACGGACAGGTTGCCTTCTCGGGCGGGCTGGACCTAACGATCCGGCGCTGGGATCGCAACGCCCATGATCCGTCCGACCCAGCCCGGGTGGACCCCGCCGGCAAGCCCTACCCGCCTTTCCACGACGTGCAGATGATGGTGGACGGAGAGGCGGCCGCGGCCCTGGCCGAGATCGTCCAGACCCGCTGGAACCGCGCCTGTGGCGAATGCCTAGAACCCGCCGGGCCGGCATCGCCGGGCCATGACCCATGGCCGCACGGCGTGGAACCGGACCTCTACGACGCCACCATCGGCATTGCCCGTACCGAGCCGGCGCTGAATGGCAAGCCGGAGGTGCGGGAGGTGGAGGCGCTCTATTGCGACATGATCGGCGCCGCGGAGCGCATGATCTATGTCGAGAACCAGTTCCTCACCAGCGGCCGCATTGCCCGCGCCCTGATCCGCCGG
Source organism: Roseomonas xinghualingensis (assembly GCF_025791835.1). Taxonomy (GTDB): domain Bacteria; phylum Pseudomonadota; class Alphaproteobacteria; order Acetobacterales; family Acetobacteraceae; genus Roseomonas; species Roseomonas xinghualingensis. The sequence continues at coordinate 27,805 of NZ_JAOXLP010000018.1, read as the reverse complement.
ATGAAGGAGCGCCCGGCTCTGGAGACGCTGATCGTCGCGCCGAAGACGCATCACACCTGGCTGGAGCACCGCACCATGCTCGCCGGGCGTATCCGCTTCATGCGGGCCCTTCGCCGCGCCGGGCTGGGGGATCGCGTGCGCCTCACTTTCCCGCATGTGGCGAATGGCGGGGCGGAATCGGAGGTGATGGTGCACTCCAAGGTGATGGTGGTGGATGACCGGCTGCTCCGGATTGCCTCCTCCAACCTCTGCAACCGCTCCATGGGCACCGACACCGAATGCGACCTGATGGTGGAGGCCCGGGACGCGGCGCAGCGCGCGGCGGTGGCGCGGATACGGGACCAGCTGATCGCCGAGCACACCGGCGTGACACCCGGGGTCGTGGCCACCCGCATCCAGAGCACCGGGTCCATCCTGCGGGCGGTGGCGGGGCTCTCCGCCGGGGGCAAGACCCTGCGCGACGTGGAGGATGGGGACGATCCGGCCCGCAGCATCCTCCCCATGATCGAGAAGGCCGCCGATCCGCGCCGCCCCATCCAGTCCGGGGAGTTCCTGGCCGATTACCTGGGCCATCCGGATGTGGTGCCGCCTTCCGGCCGCCCCTGGCCACTCCTGGCGCGGGCCGCGATCATGCTGGCGCCGGTGGTGCTGCTGATCCTGCTCTGGAAGGCCACGCCGGTGGCCAGCTACCTGACGCCCGAGGCCATGCGCGCCGCCCTGACGGCAGGCGGTTCCTGGGGACCCGCGGTTTCCGTCGGGCTCTTCCTTTTGCTGGGCTTCGTGGCCTTTCCGGTGAATGTGCTGATCCTGGGCACAGCGGCCGCCTTCGGCACCTGGCCGGGGCTGGCCTATGCCGCGGTGGGGGCACTGCTCTCGGCGGCGGCGACCTATGGGGCGGGGCGCAAACTCGGCCCGAGCCCGCTGCGCCGGATGTTCGGGCCGCGCATCAACCGCGTCAGCCAGGCGGTGAACCGCAATGGCATCCTGACGGTCACCGCCATCCGCCTGCTGCCGATCGCGCCTTTTACCCTGGTGAACCTGGTGGCCGGCGCGATGCGCATCCGCTTCCTGGACTACATGCTGGGCACGGCGCTGGGCCTGATGCCGGGCATCGCCCTGCTCTCCCTGGTGGGCGAGGGCTTGTCGCGCATCCTGGAGAACCCGTCCCCGCGCAATATCGGGATGCTGATCCTGGTGCTGGGCGCCTGGGCAGGGATCATCTGGGGGCTGCAGAAGCTGTTCCGGCGCATGCGGCGAGAATGACCACTGGCTTTTCATTCCGGGTGATGACCTGGAACATCCACGGCGCTGTCTGCCCCGCCGGGAGCCACGACCTGCAACGGGCCATTGATATCATCCACCGCCACGCACCCGACATCGTGGCCATTCAGGAGGTGGAGGGGCGCCACCAGCCCGACAGCCTGCCCTTCGACACCCTTCGGGACGCGCTTGGCGGCCATTCGGTGGAGGCACCGACCCTGCGCGCCGGCGATGGCAGCTACGGCCATATGGTCGTCAGCCGCTGGGAACTGGAGGAGCCCGCGCTGCACGATATATCGGCGCCTGGGCGGGAGCCCCGCGCGGCCATCACGGCCTGCGTGGAAACGCCCGGAGGGCGGGTGCGGGTGCTGGCGGCGCATCTTGGCCTGGGCTGGGGGGAGCGTCGCATGCAAGCGGCGAAGCTTGCCCATATGGCCCGCGCCTCGACCGGCCCGCTGGTGGCGATGGGCGACTTCAACGATTGGGAACCGCATGGGCCGGTGGACCGGGCCTTTCTGGGCATTCTTCCCTCCCGCACCAGGGCGCGCACCTTTCCGGTGCGGCGCCCGCTCTTCGCGCTGGACCGGATCTATGCCCGACCCCGGGCCACGCTGCGGCGGAGTTGGACGGACAAGACGGCGCGGCAGGCCTCGGACCATCTGCCGATGATCGCGGACATCGAGATGCTGCCGGAAGGGGAGGCCCGGACGGTGCGGCTGATGGTGGAATGATCAGGAGGATAATGGCGCCCGCCCCCGGGGCCGCGGGCTTTCCGGCAGAGGATTCGGCGGGCGGCGCAAACCTCGGAACCCTCAAGCGCTTTCGCCGTTGAGGACCTGCAATGCCGAGGACCCTTCCATGCCCGCACCCCGTCTGAAACCCGTTTCAGAACAGGTCATCGTCATCACCGGCGCGACCTCTGGCATCGGCCTCGCCACCGCGCGCATGGCCGCCGAGAGGGGCGCGGCGGTCGTCATCGCCGCCCGCAACGAGGAAGCGCTGAACGCCCTGGCCGACGAGATCCGCAGCAAGGGCGGGCGCGCCGAACCGGTGGTGGCCGATGTGTCCGACATGGCGCAGGTCGAGAAGATCAGCGAGGCCGCCATCCGCGCCTTCGGCGGCTTCGATTCCTGGTGCAACAACGCCGCCGTCGCGATCTATGGCGAAATGGAAGATGTGCCGCTGGAGGATCAGCGGCGCCTCTTCGACGTGAACTACTGGGGCGTGGTGCACGGCACCATGGTCGCGGCACGGCACCTGAAGGGAAAAGGCGGGGCCATCGTCAACACGGGCAGCGTGCTGTCCGACCGCACCATGGCGCTGCAGGGCACTTATTCAGCCTCGAAATTCGCGGTGAAGGCGGCAACGGACGCCTTCCGCATGGAGTTCGAGGCCGAGGGCTACCCGATCAGCGTTACGCTGGTCCGCCCCGGTTCGATCGACACGCCCTATCCCGAGCATGCCCGCAACCTGCTCCACACGCCCGGGCTTAAGACGCCTCCGCCGAACTACCATCCGCGCATCGTGGCCCGCGCCATCCTGCATGCCTGCGAGACGCGGGTGCGCGACCTGGTGGTGGGCGGCGGCGGCTGGATGATTTCGGCCATGGGCCGCTACGCTCCACGACTGACGGATTTGATCATGGAAAAGATCGCCCGACCCAGCCAGACCACAGAGGATGCCGGCCGCACCGAGCGGCACGACAACCTGTACGAGCCGAAGGAGGATCTGTCGGAGACCTCCTCCCTCTCCGGCCCGCCACCGCGCAAGACCTCCTTCCTGCTGGAGGCACAGATGAATCCGCTTGGCCCGGCGGGGCTGATGATCGGGCTGGGGGCGCTGCTCGCGGGCGCGGCCTTCGGCATGTACACGCTGCGCCGGCCTCAGCCGCTTCCGCAGCGCCTTTCGGATCGTGCCTGGCGGCTCGGGCGCTCCGTGGCGCGGGAAGCCGAGCATGGAATCGGCACGCTGGGACATGAGGCGAGCCGCATCGCCCATCGCGCGCTGGATTACACTGGCAGGGCGGAGCGCGAGGCGCGGCCGCATATCAAGCGGGCGCGCAAGCGTGCCGACCGCTTCGCGGATCGTGCGCGGCGCTACGCTTCTTCGGTTTATGAGGATGCGCGGGAGCGCGGCTCGGATCTGTATGACGAGGCGCGGGATCGCGGACGCTCCCTGTATCAGCATGCGCGCGGCCGGGGCGAGGACACCTATGAGGATGCGCGGGACCGTGGCCGGGGTCTGTTCCGGCGCGCCCGGCATGATGGCCATGAGGCTTACGAGGAGGCGCGCCACAGGGGCTGGAGCCTGTTCGGCCATGCCCGCGACCGGGGCGAGGATGCCTATGAGGATGCGCGGGACCGCGGCTGGCACCTCTTCGGCCGCGCCCGTGACCGGGGCGAGGAGTTGTATGACAGGGCACGGCGGCGTGGTGCCGGTGCCTATGACGAGGCGCATGACCGCGGCTGGAGCCTGTTTGGCCGTGCGCGGCACGACGCTGAGCGCCATCGCCGCCATGCCCTGCACCAGGGCGAGAGCCTGCTCGACCGCATCAACGCCGCCCTGAAGGCGCGCCTGTAAAAGCCGCCTCTCCCGGACGCGAAGGAAACCGGGCGCGAAGGAAAGATGAGGGGTCCGGGGAGAACCTTTTCTCCCCGGGCCTTTTACTTCTGCTCGCTTTCCAGATGCGCCTTGTAGAAGGGCGCCGGCGCCAGGATGCGGTTCTGCATCTCCTGCAGCACGCCCAGCTCGGCGGCCTTGGCAAGATAGGCCTGGAAGGCGGGATCGGCGGCCATGGCGGAGCGGCGCTGCTCACGATCCGCCTGGCTGTCATAGGCCCAGAGATGGACCACACGGTTCAGCGGGCCTTCCACCGTGGTGTACCAGCCGAGGCAGCGGCCCAGATATTTCTTCTGCAGCGGCCAGGCCATGGTTTCGTACAACTTCACGAACTCGGCCATGCGGTTGGGCTGGCAGGTATATATCCGCAGGTCCACGATCATTGGCGTCTCCTTGGTTCTGTCCGCCCGGGCTTTGCCGCCATGCCGTTGCCGGTGGCACGGCGATGCTCGGCGCCTCCTCGTTGCCGCCGGCCCTGCCGGACGTCAAGCGCGCCCCAGCGCCTCCCGCCCGTGCGGCGCCGTCAGGTCCTGGATGGGCCCCAACGGCACGATGCCGGTTGGATTGATAGTGAGGTGGCTCTGGTAATAGTGCCCCTTGATGTGCTGGAAGTCGCAGGTCTTGCCGAAGCCCGGGGATTGGAACAGGTCCCGCAGATAGGGAAAGAGCGCCGGGTAGTCCGCGATGCGGCGCAGGTTGCACTTGAAGTGGCCATGATAGACCGCATCGAAGCGCACCAGCGTGGTGAAGAGGCGGATATCGGCTTCGGTCAGGCGGTCGCCGAGCAGGTAGCGTTGCGATGACAGGCGGCGGTCGAGCGCGTCCAGCGTGTCGAAAAGGGGGCGGACCGCATCCTCATAGGCCTGCTGCGTCGTGGCGAAGCCGGCCTTGTACACGCCGTTGTTCACCGCGCCGTAGATGGTGGTGTTCAGGGCATCGATCCCGGCGCGCAGGGGCTCCGGGTAGTGGTCTCCGCCGCGCGCGCCCAGCCTGTCGAAGGCATGGTCCAGCATGCGGATGATCTCGGCGGATTCGTTGCTCACGATGGTGCCGCGCTGCTTGTCCCAGAGCAGGGGCACGGTGACGCGGCCGGTATAGCGCGCGTCGGCGGCGGTATAGACCTGGTGCAGGAAGCGGGCGTTGTTGACCGTGTCGGGAACCACGCCGGGACCGGGTTCGAAGGTCCAGCCTTCCGGAACCATGTGCCAGTGGACGACGGCAAGGCCGATCGCGTCTTCCAGCCCCTTGCGGGCACGCATGATCAGCGTGCGATGGGCCCAGGGGCAGGCCAGGGAGACATAGAGATGGTAGCGGCCTGCTTCAGCCGGGAAGCCGCCTTCGCCGCTAGGGCCAGGGGAGCCATCCGGCGTCACCCAGTTGCGGAAGCTGCTGTCCTTGCGGACGAAGCGCCCATCGGTGGCTTTGGTGTCGTACCACTGGTCCTGCCACTGGCCGTCCACGAGCAGTCCCATCGCGCCTCTTCCCTCTCCGGTACCGCCGGAAGTTAGGAAGGGGCGCGGGTTTACAACAGGCGTCAGGCCGCCTTGGTACCGGAGAGAACGCCGCGGCGCAGCTGATCCTCCTCGATGCTCTCGAAAAGGGCGCGGAAGTTCCCTTCGCCGAAGCCGTCATCGCCCTTGCGTTCGATGAATTCGAAGAAGACAGGCCCGATGACATTGGCAGAGAAGATCTGGAGGAGGAGGCGCGCCTTGCGGTCCTCCACCACGCCCTCACCATCCACGAGGATACCGTTCTTCTTCAGCCGGGCGAGGTCCTCGCCATGGCCGGGAAGGCGGGCATCGACCTTCTCGTAATAGGTGTCGGGCGGGGCGGGCATGAAGTTCAGGCCAGCGTCGCGCAGTCCCTCGATCGTGCCGTAGATGTCGTCGCAGCCGCAGGCGATGTGCTGGATGCCCTCGCCCTTGTACTCGCGCAGGTATTCCTCGATCTGGCTCTCGTCATCCGCGGATTCGTTCAGCGGAATGCGGATGCGGCCATCGGGGCTGGTCAGGGCGCGGGAGAAGAGGCCGGTATACTCGCCCTTGATGTCGAAGTAGCGGATCTGCCGGAAGTTGAAGATCTTGCTGTAGAACTCGTACCAGACATCCATGCGGCCGCGGTACACGTTATGGGTCAGGTGGTCGATGTAGTAGAGGCCGGCACCCGCGGGGCGCGGCTCACGCTCGCCCAGCCATTCGAACTCGGCGTCATAAACGGAGCCCGCATCGCCATACTGGTCGATGAAGTAGAGCAGGCTGCCGCCGATGCCCTTGATGGCTGGGATGTCGAGGGTCTTGCCCTCGGTGGCGGGCTCCGCGCCCAGTTCGACGGCGCGCCGGAAGGCGTGCTGCGCATCCACGACGCGGAAAGCCATGGACGGCACGCAGGGCCCGTGCGCGGCGGCGAACTGCATCGCGTGGGATCCGGGCTCCTCGGTCAGCAGGTAGTTGATGTCGCCCTGGCGGTAGAGGATGCACTTCCGGCTGCGGTGGCGCGCGACGGGGACGAAGCCCATCTGGCGAAAGAGGGCGTGGAGCTTCTCGGGCTCGGGGCTGGCATATTCGACGAAGCCAAAACCATCCGTCCCGGCCGGGTTGTGATCGCTGATGACAGCCCGGGGAGCGTCATGCGGGAAAGGGCCCATGGGAAGTCTCCTCGTCGCGCGGTTTATTGCCCCAGCCTAGGCCACCGGTGGCGCAAGGAGCATGCGAAGAGACGCGGCACTTCCCTCTTCTCCGCACGGATCGGTCATAATATCGTCGCTTCATGCAAGAATTCGTCAATCTGGACGCGTTGGACCTCCGCCTGCTCGCTGCACTGCAGGAGGATGGGCGGCTGACCAACCAGCAGGCGGGAGAGCGGATCGGCCTCTCGCCCTCTCAATGCTCGCGCCGGCGACTGGCGCTGGAGGCGGCGGGACTGATCAGGGGCTATCACGCGGAGTTGGCGGCGGAGCCGCTGGGACTGAAGCTTCTGGTCTTCGTGCAGGTGACGCTGGCGACGCACAGCCGCGACAACGCGCAACGCTTCCGCGAACTGGTGGGGCGGCTTGAGGAGGTTCAGGAGGCCTATGCCATGACAGGCGATGCCGACTACCTGCTGAAAGCCGTGGTACCGGACCTGAAGGATCTGGCGGCGCTGGTGAATGACGTGCTGCTGCCACATGAGAGCGTGGCACGGGTGCGATCCTCGATCGTGCTGGAGCGGCTGAAGGAATCCCATCGGTTGCCGCTGAAGGCGCTGCGGCGGGGCGGGTAGCGGGCCTGCTTCCGCGCCTCTGGACAGATACGGTGCCCCGGCTCCATCCAGGCTCTTCCCGGAAGAGCGATGGCCATGAAGATTCCCGAGTTTCCCTTCACCGTCACCGACTGGTCCTCCATGCCCGCTACGGAGCATCCGGGAGAGGCAGGGCATGCGCTGTGGCGCACGCTGAACATCGGCGATCTGCGCGTGCGGGTGGTGGAGTATTCGCCCGGCTACCTGGCCGATCATTGGTGTGATCGTGGCCATGTCCTCTATGTGCTGGAAGGTGAGCTGGAGACGGAGCTTAAGGATGGGCGGCGCTTCACGCTGAAGCCCGGACAGAGTTACCAGGTTTCCGATTTCGGGGATGCGGCGCATCGCTCCTCCACGCGGACTGGAGCGCGGCTCTTCATCGTGGACTGAGTTTTCCGGGTGTCTCCTGGCCTGTGGCCAGGGGAGGCCGCCAAAATAGTAAGACGACTGATTATCTTGACGGGGCTTTGGACCTGTGAAAGCCTTTGGGCATCACGGCCTGCCCGCGCGAAGGACTCCCGCCGACGCGGGAACCCAAAGGCGCCGTGGCGCGGCCAACCGCAGCCAATACCGGACCCGTCCAGCATGAACTCCGCCGATCAGGACAGCGCACAGGTCGTCATCGTGGGAGGCGGGCCGGTCGGCACCGGTCTTGCCATCGCGCTGGGACAGCGCGGCGTGCGCTGCATCCTGGTGGAGCGCTACCTCCAGCCGCAGCCCATTCCCAAGGGGCAGAACCTGACGCAGCGGACGCTGGAGCACTTCCATTTCTGGGGCTGCGAGAAGGAGCTGCGCGCCGCACGCACCATCCCGAAGGAATACGGCATCGGCGGCATGACCGCCTATGGCACCTTGCTGGGCGACCATCACTACGACTGGCTGCAGCGCGAGCTGGTGCGGCCCTTCTACTACACGGATAATGAACGCCTGCCCCAGTATGCCACCGAGGCGGTGCTGCGCGCCCGGGTGGCGGAACTGCCTTCGGTGCGGACACTCTATGGCTGGTCCGCCGAGACGGTGGAGCAGGATGACGGCGGCGTGCGCGTGACGGTCGCGGAGCGCGACGGATCAGGCCGGCGGGTGCTGCGCGCCGATTATGTGGTGGGCTGCGACGGCAGCCGCTCCACAGTGCGCGAGGTGTCTGGGATCACCCAGACGCGTTCGGACCATGACCGGCTAATGGTGCTGCTCGTCTTCCGCTCGGAAGGGCTGCACGAGTTGCTGAAGCGCTATCCGGGCAAGTCCTTCTACAATGTGCTGCATCCGGATCTGAAAGGTTACTGGCAGTTCTTCGGGCGCGTGGACCTGGGCACCACCTGGTTCTTCCATGCGCCGGTGCCGGCCGGCACCACGAAGGACAGCATGGATTTCCGCGTCTATCTGCATCGCGCGGTGGGCGCCGAATTCGACGTGGAATTCGAGCATATCGGTTTCTGGGACCTGCGCTTCGCCATTGCGGACAGCTACCGGAAAGGCCGGGTCTTCATCGCAGGCGACGCGGCGCACAGCCATCCGCCCTATGGCGGCTATGGCATCAACACCGGGTTGGAGGATACGGCGAACCTGGCCTGGAAGCTCCATGCCGCCTTGTCGGGCTGGGCGGGGCCGGAACTGCTGGATTCCTACGATGCCGAGCGGCGGCCGGTCTTTGCCTCCACCGCCGGCGACTTCATCGAGAAGGCGATCCATTCGGATCGTGACTTCCTGGCCAGCTTCGATCCCACGCGCGACAAACCCGCCTTCGAGGCCGAGTGGCAGGCGCGGCAATCCGGCGCACGATCCGAGGTCGCGTCCTTCGAGCCGAATTACGAAGGTTCCTCCATCGTGGAAGGGCCCGCGGGCGGGCGGTGCAGCGCCATGGGTTCGCATAGCCTGGTGGCGCGGGCAGGGCATCATCTGGCGCCGCAACCCCTCCCCTCAGGCATGAATGTGTTCGAGGCGCTTGGGCCGGGTTTCACGCTGCTGGATATCGATGGCCATGGCGCAGCCCCCTTCGTGGCAGCGGCGGCGCAGTTGGGCGTACCGCTCACCGTGGTGGAGGGTGGCGCGGCGGCGCACGCGGATTACAGGGCGCCGCTGGTGCTGGTGCGGCCCGACCAGTTCGTGGCCTGGGCCGGGGACGGCCGTACGGTGGATGCGGCGGCGATCCTCGGGAAGGCGGTTGGGCGGGAAGGCTGACCCACTCCCCTCAGCGGCACAGGAACAGGCGCCAAGGCGATGAGCGGGCTGTCAGGCTTCCTCTGCCTCGGAACTGCTTGGCCTGCGGCGCCTGGGGGCGGGCTTCTCAGGGCGGCTTGCGGTCTCCGCCGCACGAATGACGGCGAGGGCCCGCTCTCCATTCTCTCCGAAACGGCGCATGAAGCGGTCCAACGCCTGCATCTCGCCACGCGAGAAGCCGGCGAACAACTGATCGTTGATCTCGCGCATGAAGGGGGTGACATCCGCCACCGCACGTTCCCCACGTGTCGTTAAGGAGACGAGCACGCCGCGCCGGTCCAGCGGGTTGGACCGCTTCAGCAGGAGACGGCGGCGCAGCAGGCGGCCAACCTCGGTGGTGACATGGGGCGGGGCCATATGGACATGCTCCGCCAGGGCGCGGATCGAAATCCCTTCCCTGCCCTGGCAATGCCCCACCCCGACCAGAACCGCGAACTGGCTGCCTGTCAGCCCCATGGCGCGGCCGAAGGCATCCCGGCAGGCCTGCAAGCGGCTGAGGGCAAGCACCATTCCGAAGATTGTCTGACGGAAGGCCAGATCCGAGCCGTCCTCCAGCAACTCGGGCAGGGAGACGGTCAGGGCCACCGGCTGCTGCGGCGCGGCATTCTCTGCCTTCTCCCCTGTCTCCTCCGGAGGCTTTGTGGAAGCGGCTTTGCTCATGGACAGAATCTAGCTGATCTCCCGCCGGGCTTCATCGAAGTTCTGCGGCGCTTGCCCGAGGGTGAACAGGCCAGCCTGTGCTTGCGGCAAGGCCCAGTCATGGCCGGGAATTCCGATGGAAGCAGGCCTATCGGCTTGATTGATGCCTGCCCCATGCCGGTCTATGCGAAGCCTCCTTTCATGCGGGGTGGTATGGTGACTATGCAGCGGCAGGTCCGGATCGAGGATGAGCGGCTGCTGCGCGGCGCTGGTCGCTACACCGCCGATGCCATTCCCGATGCGGCAGTGGCCGCGACCTTCCTGCGCTCTCCGGTGTCGCATGCGCGGCTGATCCGTGTGGATGCCACGGCGGCGCGGCATATGCCGGGAGTTCTGGCCGTGCTGACCGGGGTGGACCTGCCAGGTTTCGGCCGGATGGCCGGCGTGCTGCCCCAACATCATGCCGATGGCAGCCCCATGGTGGTGCCGGATGTTCCGCCTCTGGCGACGGACCGCCTGCGTTTCGTCGGCCATCCCATCGCTCTGGTGATCGCTGAGACCGCCCATGCCGCGCAGGATGCGGCGGAGGCGGTGGAAATCGAGTTCGAGGAACTGCCCGCCGCGGTGGAAACGATGTTCGATCCCTCCCCCGCCGCGCCGGTCTGGGACCATGCGCCCGATAATGTCGTTCTGGATTATGCGGCCGGCGACGCGGCCGCCGCGGAGGCGGCTTTCGCGCGTGCGGCGCATGTGGCCCGGGCGCGGATCGTCAGCCAGCGCCTCGTCGTCTGCCCGATGGAACCGCGCGCGGCCGTGGCGCGCCACGATGCCGTGACAGGACGCTTCGAGATCGAGGCTGGTTCCCAGGGCACGGCGGGGCTGCGGAACCAGATCGCGGCGATGATGGGGGTGGAGCCCGGCCAGGTTCGCGTCATCTCGCGCGACGTGGGCGGCGGGTTCGGCGCCAAGTCGCATGTCTATCCGGAATATGCCGTTCTGCTGGAGGCCGCGCGGCGCACCGGTCGCACGGTGCGTTGGGTCGCCACGCGCTCCGAGAGTTTCCTCTCCGACACGCAGGGCCGTGACAGCGTGCTGGAAGGCGAGCTGGCGCTGGATGCCGAAGGGCGCTTCCTGGCGGTGCGGCTGCATTCGCTGGTGAATACCGGCGCCTACCAGACCAGCGCCGCGACCTTCACCGCCACATCGAATCTCTTCCGCTGCCTGGTGAGCGTGTACCGCACGCCGGTCATCGATCTGCGGGTGCGCTGCCTCTACACCAACACCGCGCCCACCGCGCCCTATCGCGGCGCGGGCCGGCCGGAAGCGAATGCCATCATGGAACGGCTGGTGGAGGAAGCGGCCCGGACCACCGGCATCGACTCCATCGCCCTGCGCCGGCGCAACATGATCGCCCCTGGCGAGCTGCCCTATCAGACGCCGAATGGCCTTACCTATGACAGCGGCGATTTCCCGGCGCTGCTGGATCGTGCACTGGAACTGTCCGACCATGCGGGCTTTCCGGCGCGCCGGGAGGAGGCACGCCGCGCCGGCCGCCTGCGTGGCCTGGGCATCGCCTGCTATCTGGAGATTTCCGGTGGCGCGCCCTTCGAGGATGTGCGGCTGACGCTGCGGCAGGACGGCACCATCGAGATCCATGGCGGCATGCAGTCGAACGGCCAGGGCCATGCGAGCCTTTTCCCGCGCCTCGTCGCCGGCAGGATCGGCCTGCCGGTGGACCGCGTGCGGCTCGGCGATGGTGATTCGGATCTGGTGCCGGAAGGGACTGGCAGTGTCGGCTCCCGTTCCACCACCATGGGCGGCGCGGCCTGCCTGGCGGCCTCGGTGCGGCTGGTGGAGGTCCTGAAGGAACATGCGGCGCCGCTGCTGGAAGCCGATGCCGGCGATCTGGCCTGGGAGAACGGGCGGGTTGTGGTGGCCGGCACGGATCGCGGGCTTGGGCTGGCGGAGTTGGCGGCGCGGACCGGCCCGGTGACGGTGCTGGAGCGGGCGCATGGGGAGCCGAACTTCCCCAATGGCTGCCATGTGGCCGAGATCGAGATTGATCCCGCTACCGGCCAGGCGCAGGTGGTGAACTTCGTCGCCGTGGACGATGTGGGCCGGGTGATGGACCACATGCTGGTGCATGGGCAGGTGCAGGGCGGCATCGCGCAGGGGCTTGGCCAGATCCTCGCGGAGCGGGCGGTCTATGATCCCGGGAGCGGGCAGCCCATGGCAGCCTCCTTCATGGATTACGGGCTGCCGCGCGCCGACGATCTGCCGAACTACCGCAGCGAGCTGATCGAGATTCCCTGCAAGACCAATCCGCTCGGCACCAAAGGCGCGGGCGAGGCGGGCACCACCGGAGCACTGGCAGCTGGCTACAATGCGCTGCTGAATGCGCTGGAGCCGCTGGGGATCACGGAATTCGCCCTGTCCGCTACCCCGCCGCGCATCTGGGAAGCGCTGCGGGGCCGCATGGATTGAGGCCGGATCAGGCGCGCCGGACGTTCCAGAAGGTGGCGAAGCCGTCCAGCACGCCAGTGAGGTTCGAGCGATAAGCCGTGGGCTGCATGTACTGGCCCAGTGGATAGAAAGGGACCTCGCGCAGCGCTTCCAGTTGGATGTCCCGGCAGATGGCCTGTTGCGCCGCCTGGTCGGGCGCCTGGAACCAGGCTTCCCGCAACTCCTCGATGCGCGGCATGGTCGCCCAGCCGGCATAACCGGCCTCGCCATTCCCGCGCAGGGCGATGTGGCCGGCCGGGTTCATCCAGTCCGCACCGGCCCAGTTGGTGACGAAGGCGCTCCATCCGCCGTCGGAGACGGGTCCCTTGCGGTTGCGCCGCTGCAGCATCGCATTGAACTCGACAGCATAGACTTCCACCGTCATGCCGACCTGCTTCAGGAAATCCTCCATCACCGCGCCCTGAGACATCAGCACGGCGGAGTTGGAGGGCACCATCAGCAGCACCGTCTCGCCGCGGTAGCCGGCGGCACGCAGCGCCTCGCGGGTGCGGGCGGGATCGCGGCGGGTCGTCAGGACCTCCAGCCCGGCCTCGGAGGCCATGGGCGTGCCAGGGCAGAAGAAGCCGAGCGGGACATGATAGAGGCTGGTTTCCGCCGGTCCCACGATGGCCTGCATGCAGGGGGTCTGGTCGAGAGCCGTCCAGAGCGCTTGGCGGATGGCCGGATTGTTGAAGGGCGGCTGCAGGTGGTTCACCCGCAGCATCGCGACGAAGCCGGTGCGGTCCTGCACACGCACCTGCACGCCGCGCGCCCGACGAAGCAGGGAAAGCTGGTCGTGATAACCATATTCCATCCAGTCCTGCTCGCCCGAGATGAGGGCTGCGGTGGCGGTGGAGGGATCGGGCATCGATATCCATTCGACGCGGTCGAAATGCACGGCTTTCGGGCCGGAGGTCCAGGAGAGCGGGCCGTCCTTGCGCGGTACATAGGCTTCGAACTTCGTATAGACGTTCAGCGAGCCAGGGACGCGCTCATCCGCCTTGAAGCGGAAGGGGCCGCTGCCGATCAGCTCCGGCACCTGCCGGAAGGGATCGGTATTGGCCAGCCGCTCCGGCATCATGGCGCAGACCGGCACGGAGGCCTTGCCGAGCGCGAGGGGCAGCAATGGGAAGGGGCGCTTCAGGCGGAAGCGGATGGTGCGGTCATCGGGCGCGGAAAGCTCGTCCGTCGCCTCCATCAGGCTGGCGCCGAAGGGGTCGCGTTTCGCCCAGCGGCGGATGCTGGCCACGCAGTCCCGCGCCAGCACCTTCTCGCCATCATGCCAGAGCAGGCCTTCGCGCAGCGTGAGGTCCCAGCGCCGGCCGTCATCCTCCACGCGATGGCCATCCACCATCTGCGGCGTGGCCTGGAAGGTGCCATCCATGCCGTAGAGCGTGTCGAAAACCATGTAGCCATGGTTGCGGCTGATATAGGCGGTGGTGGTGACCGGATCGAGCGTCACCAGATCCTGCTGCGGCGTGAAGCGGAGCGTCGAGGCCGTTGCCGCTCGCAGGAAGGAGGGGCTTGCCGGGCCGGTAAGCAGGCCTGCGCCCGCCGCCTTCATCAGGCTACGCCGTTGCATCGATTAGACCCCTTCCGCAAGACAGCCGCGGGGCCTTGCCGGTCCTGTCTTAAGGAGGCTTGGCGCCGATGCGCGCAGCCTGCGGGGCGAAAGCCTGGATTGGCAAGCAAGGATATGCCCCGCCCTGGCGATCCTCAGGGCTCAACCACCACCATTCAGGCGAGACAATCGCCGGCTGTCAGGAGCCGTGCAGACCAACCGACGCATCGGCTCGCCGCGCCATCCCTGCGCAAGAGGATCCATCGGCCCGGCCGAACCGTTTTGGCGGTCAGCCGTCTCCGAGGAGCACACCCCGCACAGGGATAGCCAGGGGCTGAAGGCGTCATGACGGCATCATGAGCCTCCCCCAGGCCTCAGCCGATGGCCATGAGGCTCGCATTTCCCCCGGCAGCAGCCGTATTGGTGCTGACGGAACGCTCCAGAAGCAGCATCTCCAACGGATAGGCCTCCACCGTCCGGTCATCCGCCCGGCCGAAGACCGGCACGATCGGGCCTGTCTGTGCAGCCAGTTCCCGCGTGATCTCTAGAAGCGCTTCCTGTCCTCCCTCGAAGAGCACGGCGTCGCACCCCGTCATGTCGCGTGCCGCTGCTACCGTGATCCATGGCCGAAGCGCATCCGGCAGGCCCGCCAGGAGCGGCTGCAAGGCAGGCGGCGTGTGCAGGCGGACCCGGTTGCCCGTCGCGAGTGCGGCGCCGATCTGCAGCGCCAGCCCGCGCTCCGTTGCGGGGAGGCAGAGCACCGTGCCGCGCGGGAAGAGGGCATAGCGGTTCTCCTCTCCCACCGGGCCAGGCAGCACGACATCCACGCCCAGGGGTGACAAGGCAGCCAGGCGGCCACACAGGTCAGCCACCGCCGGATCCCGCCCGGCGAGCCATTCACGCCAGGCGCGTGACGGCGCCGGCTCATGGCCCTGCAATCCGGTTTCCATCGGGCAGGCGGAGAGAAGGCGGCGCAGATAAAGCGGACCGCCGGCCTTGGGGCCAGTGCCCGAGAGCCCATGGCCTCCAAAGGGCTGCACCCCCACCACCGCGCCGATCAGGTTGCGATTGACGTAGATGTTGCCGGCGGAGGCCCGCTTCGTGACCCGCTCGATGGTCTCATCAATGCGGGAATGGATGCCGAAGGTCAGCCCGTAGCCGGTGGCGTTGATCTCATCGACCAGCGCGCCCATCGCTTCGCGGCGGAAGCGCAGAACATGCAGCACGGGGCCGAAGATCTCACGCTGCAGATCGGACAGGTCACGGATCTCGATCAGGGTCGGGGCAACGAAGCTGCCATGCGTGCAATCCGGCGGCAGCGGCAGGGCATGCACCGCCCTTCCCTTCTCCCGCATGGCGTCGATATGGGCCTGGATGTTCTGCCGGGCCTCCTCGCTGATGACAGGACCGACATCGACGGAAAGCCGATCGGGGTTGCCGACCGAAAGCTCCGCCATCGCTCCCTTCAGCAGGGTGAGCACGCGGTCCGCGATCTCCTCCTGCAGGCAGAGCACCCGCAGGGCGGAGCAGCGCTGCCCCGCGCTGTCGAAGGCGGAGGCGATGACATCCGCCACCACCTGCTCCGGCAGTGCCGAGCTGTCCACGATCAGCGCGTTCTGCCCACCCGTCTCGGCCACCAGCGGCACAGGGCGCCCATCCGGGCCCAAACGCTCCGCGAGCTGGCGCTGGATGAGGCGCGCGACCTCGGTGGAGCCGGTGAACATCACGCCGCAGATCCGCGGATCGCCCACCAGTGCCGCGCCCACCTTCCCATCGCCGGGCAGAAGCTGCAGCACATCCTCGGGCACCCCCGCCTCGTGCAGCAGATCCACCGCCATGGCGGCAATCAGCGGCACCTCTTCCGCGGGCTTGGCGAGTACGGGATTTCCCGCCGCCAGGGCTGCCGCCACCTGACCGGTGAAGATGGCCAGCGGAAAGTTCCAGGGCGAGATGCAGACGACCGGCCCCAGCGGGCGATGCGTGGCGTTGTCGAAGCCCTGTGCCTGGACGCCGTAGTAGCGGAGGAAATCCACTGCCTCCCGCACCTCGGCAATCGCATTGGGCAGTGACTTGCCGGCTTCCCGCACGATCAGGCCGAGCAGCGCGGGCATGCGCGCCTCCATCAGATCGGCGGCACGGGCAAGGCGGCCGGCCCTCTCCGCGGGCGCCGTGGAGCGCCAGGCCGGCAGGGCCAGAATGGCGCGCGACAGGGCCTTCTCAAGCACCTCCGGCGTTGCCTCGGCGGCGCGACCCACCAGGTCACGACGGTCAGCGGGGTTGCGGATCTCCGTGCCCAGCGCACCAGGAGGGCCGGCATGACGCTCCAGCCCGTTCTGGGCCCGCAATCCGGCCGCCAGCAAGGCCAGCACCTGCTCGTTGCTCAGATCCAGCCCGGCGGAGTTGGGCCGTGTTGTCCCGAGCAGATCGCGCGGCAGCGCGATGCGCGGATGCATCGCGCCCAAGGGCCGGATCGCCCGCGCTGCCTCCACCGGATCCGCGATCAGTTCATCCACCGGCACGGCGGGGTCGCCGATACGGTGGACAAAGGAGGAGTTGGCGCCGTTCTCCAGCAAGCGGCGGACGAGATAGGCCAGCAGCGTTTCATGCGTGCCGACCGGCGCGTAGATACGGCAAGGGCGGCCCAGACGCTCCAGCACCGCCTCATAAAGCGGCTCGCCCATGCCGTGCAGGCATTGGAACTCGTACTGGCCCGGATGGAAGCCATCGCCCGCCATGGCATGGATGGCGCCCACCGTCTGGGCATTATGGGTCGCGAATTGCGGGAAGATCGCGTCAGGCGCCGCCAGCAGCTTCCGCGCGCAGGCGAGATAGGAAACATCCGTATGCAGCTTGCGGGTGAAGACCGGATAATCCTCCAGCCCATCCAGCTGCGCGCGCTTGATCTCGCTGTCCCAATACGCCCCCTTGACCAGACGCAGCATGATCCGGTGTCCGCTGCGCCGCGCCAGGTCGATGATCCAGTCCAGCACGAAGGGGGCACGCTTCTGGTAGGCCTGCACGACGAAGCCGATGCCGTTCCATCCCGCCAGCGAAGGGGCGCGGCACAGCGCCTCCAGCAGATCGAGCGACAGCTCCAGGCGATCCGCTTCCTCGGCATCGATGTTCAGGCCGATGTCATAGCGACGTGCCAGCTCCGCCAGCGAAAGCAGGCGCGGCAGGAGCTCCGCCATCACCCGCCCGCTCTGCGCGCGCGAATAGCGCGGGTGCAGGGCGGAAAGCTTGATGGAAATGCCAGGACCCTCGTAAAGGCCACGCCCCGCCGAGGCGTGGCCGATGGCATGGATCGCCTGCTCATAATCGTTGAGATAGCGCGCGGCATCGGCAGCGGTAACCGCCGCCTCGCCCAGCATGTCATAGGAGTGGCGGAAGCCCTTGGCCTCCACCTTCCGCCCACGTGCAAGCGCCTCGTTGATGGTCTGGCCGGTGACGAACTGTTCGCCCATCATCCGCATGGCCATGTCCATGCCCTTGCGGATCACCGGCTCGCCGCCCCGCGCGACCAGCCGGGTCAGCGCTGATCCAAGGCCCGCTTCATTCACCGTGGCGGTCAGCTTCCCCGTCACCAGCAGCCCCCATGAGGCCGCGTTGACGAAGAGGGAAGGAGAATTGCCAATATGCGAGCGCCAGTTGCCGTCGGCGATCTTGTCGCGGATCAGCGCGTCACGCGTTCCGGCATCGGGGACTCGCAGTAGCGCCTCCGCGAGGCACATCAGCGCCACCCCTTCCTGGCTGGAAAGGGAGAATTCCCGCATCAGCCCTTCGACGCCACCGCGGGCGGGCATGGCACGCAACGCCTCGACCAATCCGCGCGCGGTGCGCTGCGCGGCAATGGACATTTCATGGGAAAGCGCTGCCGCGGCGACCAGATCGGGCAGGCAGGCTTCCTCAGGGCGGCGATAGGCAGCCGTGATGGCGGCCCGCAGCGCCGTCTGGGTCTGCACGTCCCGGGCGAAGGCTAGGAAGGGCTGGGCCGGCTCGGAGCCGCGATCAAGGCTGGTGCAGGACAGGCAGGCGCTCACGGCGCGATCCCTCCAAGGGATAAGGATGGCATGGAACCAAGCGGTCCGGGTGCCTATCGGGTCATCCCCTGCAGCCGCACCGCTTTGAAGCCAAAGCTATGTTCCCGCCAGCAGGATCAATATACGCATTTTTGCCCGCAATGCCGTATGATTCACGCTCAAACCCCGAAACAGCCGACAATCATGCAAATAGACCTGATCGACCGCAGGATCCTGGATGTCCTTCAGAAGGATGGGCGGATCACGAATCTGGAGCTCGCCGACCGCATTGGCCTCTCCCCCACGGCCACAAGCGACCGCCTGCGCCGCCTGCTGAAAGAGGGCTATGTCTCCGGCTTCAGCGCCCGCCTCGACCCTCACAAGCTCGGTTTCGGCCTACTGGTCTTCGTGGAGGTGCTGCTCGATAAGACCACCCCGGACGTCTTCACGAAATTCGCAGAGGCTGTGAACCGGGCGCCGGAGGTCCTGGAATGCCATATGGTGGCCGGCGGCTTCGATTACTTGGTGAAGACCCGGGTGAAAGACATGGCCGCTTATCGCCACTTCCTCGGAGAGGTTCTCCTTGGTCTCCCGGGTATCCGCGAGACGCGCACCTATGCCGTCATGGAAGAGGTCAAGAACGATGGACCCCTGCCACTGAAATAAGTATGGCCGGTTGGCTGGGGAGCAGACCCCGTTCCTTTACGCCAACCCGCCCAGACACCGCGCATGCCTTGCGCAGCTGCATGCTCAGGAACTGCTGACGGTCCTCCATCATTGCAAAATCCCCTGCGCCTTCGGCAACAGGGGCTTCCGCGGTAACTCCGCCTTCATGGGTATATTGCAGGCGCTCCAACCTGTTCTCCAGAAAGCGGATTCTGCCGCAGGGCGATCACGCCCTGCGGCGCCAGCCCTAGGCGCGGGAAGAGATCGCCTCGAGATAGGCCAGGTGCTCCCGGATCCGGTCCGCAGCCAGGAGGGCAATGGCCCGGTCCGCAGCCGGGGCTGCGTTGTTCTGCAGAATTGCCACATAGACTGGAAGGGCTTCCCGGTGGCCCTGAATTTGCGCGATTACGAACATCCTGTCGAATTCAGGACCGCTCGCGGTCTGGAGCCGCTGCAGCATGGCGGCCTTCTCGCCTGTCAGCGCAGGTGGTGTTGCCGAGGAGCCCACGAGCCCCATCGCCTGTACCAGCCCCTGTTGCTCGCTTACCTCGAAGGGAGCGAAGCGCCGAAGCTCAGGACGTTGCGCCTTGCTTGCCCCAAGCTGCGCCGTCTGCATCAGGAAGGCACCACCCTGAAGCGCCTGGAGGCGAAGTCCTGTCAGGTCTCCGCCCACAGCCGACTGGGACGCCATGTTCGACTGCGCCGTGGCGGCGCAGCCTGCCAGGGTCGAGCCCGCGAGTATAATACTGAGAGCACGTCGGTTCATCATTCGCGCAACTCCGTTTTTATATTGGCCGGCGCCGCCCCGTAGGCGGAGGGATCCCGTCAGATCCCAGCCTTTGCGCCCTGAATCGTGCGCTCTGCGTATTTGCGCACCACATGCTCCAGATTATCGGCACACCACTGCGCCATCCGCTCCTCCTCTTGCAGCGACTGGCGCAGCGCCGTCGGCGCCTGGGTATCTCCGGCGATATCGGCTAGCACCAGAAGTCCCTTGTAGGAAGCAATCTCGAAATGCTCGAAAGCATAATTCGCGAAGGTGTTCTTCAGGATCTCGTCCTGCATCGGCGCATGCGACAGGGCAGCCATATTGCCCATCAACCCGGTGATGAAATCCTTGATCGACGAATTCGAGGTGCCAAGATTTTCGAGGATGGCGTCCAGCCGGTCACGCTGCTGCTCGCTTTCCGTGATATGACGGCGCAGCACCTGCTCTACCTCGGGATAGCTCTCCAGGCGCTCGACCTGCCGAGACAGCAACTCGATGGCCTGCGTTTCCAGGGCGCGGGCATTGACCAGTCCGGTCACGTACAGGTCGCGGGCATTCTCCTGCATGGAGTCACTCCTTCTTCCGGTTAAAAACTTGTCTCACGCGGCACGGCCGCTTTCGCTACGCGGTCTTTTCCTTGCTCAGGGCGGCCGGTAGAAGCGCGCTACGGGTTACCTGCGTGAGCTGCTCATCCTGGGCCTTCTCTTCCGCCAGGGTCTGGGCGAGGAGTTTGGCTACCTCCATCTCTCCCATTGCCTTGGCCAGTTCTGCCATGGTGCCGTATGCAGCAATCTCGTAGTGCTCCATGCGCTGCTGGCTCGCCACGATCACGAGGTCCAGGATCGCTCCTTTCTCCTGATCCTCCATTTCGTGCTGCGCTTCCTCAACCAGCCCGCGCATTGCTTCGCATACCTTGCGACCTGGCCTGGCGCCGAGCTTGTCCAATGCCTGCTCAACACGATCCCGCTGCTCCTCGCTCTGCGCCACATGCGCTTCGAGGCCATCCCGGAGCTGCGGTTCCGTCGCCTTGCGCATCGCGCGCCGCATCGCCTGGATGGCCTGTTTCTCAGCGCTGAAGGCGTCCTTCAGTTGATCCACCAGCAAAGCCCGTAGGTCTGCCATGTCGTCACATCCTCTGCTGGGAAAGCCAAAGCCCCGGCTTTCGAGAGCAGTGAACGCAGTGAATGGCAATTCGTTAGCAAAGGCAGGGCGCATGAATGGAGACGACGCCCTCCGCCGCCCTCACAATTTTGTTACGAACAAAATATGAGTTGTGTGGAATTCGCCCCGAATGATCCGCAGGTCGGCAAAGTCTGGAATTCTTCCTTTATCCTGCGCGGTCACGCACTCCCGATGATCAGATAAAAAGCATCACCTCAAAACGTCTGGGCCATGCTTTCAACTCAACACCGTAACCACAGCACGATTGTTCATCTTGTCGTGACATGAGGCGCCAAGCCCGTTTGATCCCTCATAGATTAACGACGCCGCTGATCGCCTGACGTTGATGGGAGCCGAACTGGGTAAGGAGCGCCTTCGACTTATGCATTGCACCGGAACCGTAGCGCGTCCCACCGCGGTCCCGCCCGCATGACATCAGGGCCAGTGATGAGGATCGGCCCCGCCGTAGGGTGGCATGTCATGAATACGCACACCCCTGATACGCAGCGGAGCAAGTGCCACGCTGGAACACCGATCCGCCTCCTGGACAATCCCCTGAACAAGGCAGGAGCGGACCTTTCATGGCCGGAGCGGCTCTCTGCCGGCAGGCACGTGGAAGGCCTCATCCACGGAAGGTCGCATCAATTCAGGACCCGGCCGCTGTCAGTGCCACTGATAGCGCCTGGTTTCCAGCATGCCACAAGCGAATGCCCCATGCCTCAGCAGGGCTGCCGCCCCCTTCGCCACCATATGGCACGACGTCACGACCGACCGCCTTGACCCCGTAAAGACCCGCATTTCCGCGCCGAGCCGGTCTTTCAAACTTGCCGTCCTGCTGCGCGTTGACGGCCGGGCTTCTCTTCCGCCCGTGCGTCGGTCCTTTCCTTCAACCGTCGCTCTTCCACAGGAGAAGCGTGAATGTATTTCTCAACTCCGAAGCTGCAGTATCCGGTCCGCGTCGATAAGCCGAACCCGGTCTTCGCCCGCGCCCTGCAACAGGCAATCGGCGGTGTCGAAGGCGAGATCCGCGTGATGCTGCAATACCTCTTCCAATCCTGGGGCTCCCGCGGCCCGATGAAGTACCGCGAGATGCTGCTCAACACGGGAACGGAGGAGATTGGCCACGTCGAAATGCTGGCGACGGCGGTCGCCCTGAACCTCGAAGGGGCTCCGCTGTCCTTCCAGGAAGAGGCAGCGCGCGATCCCGTGGCTGGCGCCGTGCTGAACGGCATGAACCTGCGCCACATCCTTTCCACGGGATTGGCGGCGACCCCCGAGAACTGCAATGGCGTTCCCTTCAACGCCAGCCATGTCTATGCCAGCGGCAACATCGTTGCCGACATGTACGCCAATGTTGCCGCCGAGGCGACGGGCCGTGCCCTGGCCGTGCGCCTGCACGGCATGACCGATGATCCCGGCATGAAGGACATGCTGTCCTTCCTGATCGCACGCGACACCATGCACCAGCAACAATGGCTCGCTGTGATCGAGGAATTGGGTGGCACGGCCGGGCTGCCCGTCCCGAACAGTTTTCCGCAGGCCGAGGAGAAGAGCGAGTTCGCCTACGCCTTCTTCGTCCATAACTCCGAGGGTGTCGTGCCCGAAGGGCGCTGGACCACTGGCCCCTCGGTGGACGGCAAAGGTCAATTCGAGGCAATGCTGTCCAAGCCTCTCGGCCAGACACCGCAACTCGCTCCCGCCCGGCCGGACAGCGGTGCACAGGCCGAGCAGATGACAACCGAGCCACCTATGGGCGGAGCCGTCACTTCTTCAACCGGTTTCTGAGCCGTCATCGGATGGAACGAATTCGTATCGGATTCGTTTCATCCATGATCCCCGCTCATCAGGAGTGACCCCTATTCTCCCTTCCCTACCCGGACATGCAGCACTGAAGCCGCTGCTAATCTGCTTCTCTCATCTGCGCTGGGATTTCGTATTCCAACGCCCCCAGCACCTCCTGTCGCGTGCCGCGGCATCCTACCGCGTCATCTTCGTGGAGGAAGCGATGCAGCTTCCCCCTGAACAGGGGCTGCCGCGCATGGAGACCCGCAGAACCGCGCAGGACGTGCTCGTCGCAACGCCGCTGCTTCCCGCGGGACTCGATGAGGCCCGCAGGGATTCCGCCCAACGCATCCTGCTCGATGAGCTACTGCGCGGGCCGGAAGCCAACGGTCCGATCAGCGTGACCTGGTACTACACCCCAATGGCGCTCGCCTTCTCGGGGCATCTTCAGTCTGCAGTCACCGTCTATGACTGCATGGATGAGCTATCCGCCTTCCGCGGCGCCTCCCCAGGCCTCCAGCTCCTCGAACGCCGCCTCATACAGCGTGCCGATGTTGTCTTCACCGGCGGCCGGAGCCTCTATGAGGCCAAGCGAAACCTGCACCCACGCACACATCTTTTCGCAAGCGGTGTGGATGCAGTCCATTTTGCCCAGGCACGAACGGAGATCTTCCACAACGCCCAGCCCGAAGATCAGCGCGATTTGCCATATCCGCGCCTCGGATGGTTCGGCGTGATCGACGAACGGATGGATCTGGATCTACTGCGCGAAGTCGCGCTGCGACGCCCGGACTGGTCCGTGGTCATGCTGGGGCCCGTGGTGAAGATTGACCCCGCGGCCCTGCCGCGCGTGCCGAACGTCCACTGGCTTGGCATGAAGCAGCATCAGCATCTGCCGTGCTATCTCGCCAGCTGGAATGTCGGCTTCATGCCTTTCGCACTGAATGAATCCACCCGCTACATCAGCCCGACCAAGACGCCGGAATACCTGGCAGCGGGAGTGCCCGTGGTTTCGACCCCCGTGGCCGATGTGGTGCATGACTGGGGTAGCGAAGGGCTGGTGGCGATCGCCTCCGATGCGGATGCGGTTATCGTGGCCGCGGAAGCATCCATGGCGCGCGCCCGCAAGCCCTGGTTGGCACAGGTGGACGTCCGGCTCGCACGGATATCCTGGGACGGAGTCTGGACCGGGATGGCGGACATCCTCCGCGAGACCGGAGCCGAAGGGCGAGTGTCCCGCATGGGCGGCCAGGCGAGTGGTCAGACGAGCAACAGCGCGAGTTTTCCTCATGTTTGATTGGCTGGTTGTTGGCGCAGGTTTCGCGGGCGCCGTGCTTGCGGAACGGCTGGCGTCCGAACGTGGCGAGCGGGTCTGCGTGGTGGACCGCCGCGACCATATCGGCGGCAATGCCTATGACGAGCTGGATGCAGCGGGCATCCTGATCCATCGCTATGGCCCACACATCTTCCACACCAACAGCGATGCGGTTTTCAGCCATCTCTCCCGCTTCACCCGTTGGCGGGCCTATCAGCACCGCGTTCTAGCACGCCTGGCTGACGGCATGCTCGTGCCGATGCCGATCAACCGCACCACGGTGAACCGGCTGCACAGGCTGAGCCTGACGACCGAGGCGGAAGTAGAGGATTTCTTCGCCACGCGCGCGGAACCGGTTCCGGTGATCCGTACATCGGAAGATGTGGTGGTATCGCGCGTCGGCCGGCAACTCTACGAGACATTCTTCCGTGGCTATACACGCAAGCAATGGGGGCTCGATCCATCCGAGCTGGATCGTTCCGTCACCGCCCGCGTGCCGACGCGTGCCGATGATGACGATCGCTATTTCACGGACACGCATCAGTTCATGCCGGCGGATGGCTACACGGCCATGTTCCAACGGATGCTGGACCATCCCAATATCACGGTGATGACCGGCACCGACTACAAGGCGGTCCGCGATACCGTACCCCACCGCCGCCTGATCTGGACCGGACCGGTGGATGAGTTCTTCGATCATCGCTACGGCGTCCTGCCTTACCGGTCCCTTGCCTTCCGGCATGAGACGCATGACCAGGAGTGGTTCCAGCCAGTCGGCACCGTCAACTATCCCGGCGAGGAAGTGCCCTGGACGCGGGTGAGCGAGTACAAGCACCTGACCGGTCAGGCGCACCCGAAGACCAGCATCACCTACGAATATCCTTCGGCGGAGGGCGACCCCTACTACCCCGTGCCACGGCCAGAGAATGCGGCACTTTACAAGAAGTATGAGGCGCTGGCGGATGCAACGCCGAATGTGTGGTTCGTCGGCCGCCTTGCCACCTATCGCTACTACAACATGGACCAGGTGGTGGCGCAGGCACTGGCCACCTTCCGGCGGATCGAGGCGGCTGTCCCGCCACATTCCGCAGGCGGGGCACGCCACGCCGCCGCCGGGGAGTAGCCAGCCGCCCGTGATTGTAGGGCATTGATGAAATACGCGGGCGGCCAGCCATGCTGGCCGCCCGCCTGTTGTTGCGGAACACAGTGATCCAGGCCGGAAAGCACCACCACTCTCCAGCCGAGTCATTTCTCCACCCCAGCCATCTGCGACAGGCCTGGAAGCGGTATCCTGAGTGAATGAAGCCGGCTTCCCGGCGCCGTGCATTCCTGGCCACTCTCGTAGAGCCCTGAATCGCGTGTGCGATTCCAGGCCGAGGCTTCGGGAGAAGCGCCGCCATGTCAAATAGCAACCGCATTCAGCAACGGGCTTATGAGATCTGGGAGCGCGAGGCGGAGGACGCCTTTGTTACCGTGCCGATGGGGGCTGGTGATGCGGCACCCCACCTTCCGGCATGCTCCCGGATGCAGCAGCGGATATGACCGACGGATGAGTGGCCCGATCCAGGCCGGGCATGCTTGCCGACCCGGCCCGGAAACTGGTTGAACGCACAGCCGCATGGTGCGTCCGCCCCATTCGATGCAACCGCCACACAGGGTATCTCATGGCTACACTGACTTTCGATTTCTGCCGCGGCGGTGACGTCGTCCGGCGGAGTGTCCGAATCCAGGACCTGGTGATCGCCGGCTGGACCGGCCGCGACCCGCATAAGGTGCAGGAGCATATCGAGGAGTTGGCCGCGCTCGGTGTCGCGCCCCCTCCCAGCACGCCTTGCTTCTACCGCGCCGGCGTCGAGACGCTGACGACCGAGGCGCAGGTTGATTGCCTGGGCACCGAGTCCAGCGGCGAGGCCGAGTTCGTGATCCTCGTGGATGAGGACGGCAAGTGGTGGGTCGGCCTCGGCTCCGACCATACGGACCGCAAGGTGGAGAGCTATTCCATCACCGTCTCCAAGCAGATGTGCCCCAAGCCGGTCGCCCCGGTGCTCTGGGCCTTCGAGGAAGTGGCGGACCACTGGGACAGCCTGCAGATCCGCTCCTGGGTCGATGATGGCGCCGGCAAGGTCGCCTATCAGGAAGGCAGCGTCGCCGCGATGCGCGACCCGCGCGACACGGTTGCCGCCTATGAGGCGCAGGGTCACGGCAGGCTTGGCGCCGGCACCCTCATGCTCGGCGGCACGCTGCCGGCGATCGGCGGCATCCGCCCGCGCCGCGACTTCTTCATGGAACTGCACGACCCGGTGCGCGGCCGCAGTATCGAACACCGCTACACCGCCCGCTGGCTGGCCGGCTGAGAAGAAGCGGCATGCCGATCCGCAAGGAACACCTGGAATTCCACGTGCCGGACATGGGCACGGGCTGGCACACCCCGCCCGGCTATCCGGAGGGCATCCAGCAGAAGATCCTGGCCGGTTCGCTGGACGAGGCCGGCAAGCGCGGCCACCGCACCCGCCTGCTGCGCTTCCAGCCGGGCGTCTTCACCACCGCCCCCTTCGTGCATGACTACTGGGAGGAGGTGTGGCTGGTCTCGGGCGACCTGATCGTCGGCAACGATGCCCAGGGGAATGGCGGCGAGGCCTATGACAAGGCCGCCTATGCCTGCCGCCCCCCTGGGGCCTATCACGGCCCCTTCAAGTCCGAGACAGGCTGTACCCTGCTCGAAATCCACTACCACGACGAAAGCGCGGCCTGACGCCGGGGGGCCGGGCCCGGCTGGCCCGGCCCCTCCAAAATATAACCGCCAGACGGTTCACGAAGCCGAATGCACTGGTTCCCGTTACCGCATCAGTAGTTAGACTGAGCAAGCAGAATGGGATTCGGGCAGTTGGAACGGCGTACAGCTCTCTTCGTCGATTTCGACAATATCTTCAGCGCCCTCTATGGCTGCGATCCTGAAGCCGCGGAGGCCTTTGTCCTCCAGCCACAACGCTGGCTCGACTGGGTCGGGCGCAGGGCATCGCAGATGGCAGGCCCGGATGCATCATGCCGCCTTCTCGTCCGGCGCTGCTACCTGAACCCGAACGGCTCGATCCAGCTTCGGAGCGGGGAGCGCGTCTTCTTCGGCAGCTTTCGCTCCAATCTCGTGCGGGTCGGCCTTCAGGTTCTGGATTGCCCGCCACTGACGCGTGGCGGCAAGACCAGCGCGGACATCGTCATGGTGATGGACATGCTTGATGCCCTGCAGCACGCCACCCACTTCGACGAATTCGCGATCCTGTCCAGCGATGCCGATTTCACGCCCGTCCTGCAGCGTCTTCGTGCGTATGACCGGCGGACGCTGGTGGTGTCGATCGGCAATGCCGCCAGTGCCTACCGGGCCGCTGCGGATGAAGTGATCGGGCCGGAGGAGTTCATCCGCGATGCCCTCGGCCTTGGAATCCATGAAGCCGAACGGCGCGATGTCCCTTCCGATCTGAACGGGACGGCGCCGGGCCAGCAGGTGCCCTCGCTCTTCCTGGCGAATCAGGGCGATGAGCCGGATCCTGCGTTGGACCCTGCCGTCATACGCGAAGCCATCCTTGCCCATGTGGCCAACGAGCTCGCGGAAGCCCCGGCCCCGCTGCACCTGCCCGGCCTCGGCAAGCGGCTGCACGAGCGCCTTGGCGCGCAGGTGCGCGCAACGGGCTTCGGGGGAGCAGGCAGTCTGGCCCGCCTGCTCGCCGCGGCCGGCGACCCGCGCATTGAGTTGATCCCTGGCAGCGGCGGGGGATGGGTGCGGGATCCCACGCGGCATCCGCCTTACGCCACTTATGGCGCGGGCGACGGCCACGCCTCGTAGCGATTCCCTCTAGAGCATGATCCGAGCGATCTGATTCGAATATTCTTGCCCGACGCGGCGACGATCTGATTCACCCTGATGGCTGGTAGGGAGGCCAGCATGGATGGGCCGGACCTTATCGGAGGATCTTCGCAGCCGCGTCGTTAGGGCAGTGGAGGGCGGGCTTTCGCGCCGCGCGGCC
>NZ_JAOXLP010000017.1 GCF_025791835.1 Roseomonas xinghualingensis | reverse complement strand
GAGGCTGCCACACCCGATCCCATCCCGAACTCGGCCGTGAAACGCCCCCGCGCCCATGGTACTGCGTCTTAAGACGCGGGAGAGTCGGTCGGCGCCAGGCCACCAGGCCGGAACAAATAGCGACAAACAATCTCACCCACGCGGGGTGGAGCAGCCCGGTAGCTCGTCAGGCTCATAACCTGAAGGTCACAGGTTCAAATCCTGTCCCCGCATCCAAATCAGAAAACACACAACCAGAACGCCCCTCAGGCCCAACAGCCGAGGGGCTTTCCGCGTTCAGCCACACACATCAAACCAAAATTCAACCCGCCGGAACCACGCCACCGCGACGCCGGAACGGGTTGCGGATTTTAATTTTGCGTCCAGCCATGACCCGTTTCGGGGGGCGCTTCGCGAGCTTCGCGCCCTCCGGGCCGCGGTGAAGATGCAGCGTTCTCTCGTGGAAAGCATCCAGCCCGGGCCGGTGTCCGATTGAGATCAGGGCGCTCTTCGGCAGATCTTCCAAGACCAGCCGCATCATCGCGTCCTGATTCTCCTCATCAAGCGCGGCTGTCGCCTCGTCCATGAAGATCCAGCGTGGCTTCTGGATCAGCAGCCGCGCGAAGGCGAGGCGCTGCTGCTCGCCCAGTGACAGCACCTGATCCCATCGGGCGTCCTCGTCCAGCTTCTCATGCAGATGCACAAGGCCCACACGTTCCAGCGCTGATATTCCTGCCTCACCCGAGACCGTCTCCGGTGGGTTAGGATAGGAGAGCGCGCCGCGTAGCGTGCCGAGCGGCAGATAGGGACGCTGCGGCATGAACATCGTCGCCTCACGTGGAGGCATGTGGATCTCGCCACTGCCCCAGGGCCAGATGCCGGCGAAAGCACGGAACAGGGTGCTCTTGCCGGTGCCGGATTCACCCTTCACCAGTACGCGCTCACCCGCCCGGACCTCCGCAGTCGCTTCAGCGATCACAACGGAACCATCCGAGAAAGCGACCTGAACGTCGCGGAAGGCCACCTTCTCCTCTCCACCAGGCGCCTGCTCGATGCGTGTGATCGTCGGCTGATCCGGTTCCTCCACCATGGAGTTGATCACGCGCAGTGATTCCCGGAAGCTCAGTAGTCGCTCCACGCTGGCGCGCCATTCTGCCAGCCGCGGGAAGTTGTCCACGAACCAGTTCAGCGAAGCCTGTACCTGCCCGAAGGCAGAACCGATTTGCATCAGCCCGCCGAGCGTGATCGCGCCCGAGAAGTAGGAAGGTGCCGCCACCACCGTGGGGAAGACAGAGGTCAGCATCCCGTAGGCACTGGTCAGCCACATGAGCCTGCGCTGGCTCTTCATCAGGTCGCGTACGGCATTCGCGACATTGCCAAAGAGAAGTTGCAGCCCGCGTCGCTCATCGGTTTCACCGCCGATCAACGCAATGCCCTCGCTGCTCTCACGTGCCCGCACCAGGCCGAAGCGGAAATCCGCTTCCTTTGCCGTACGCCAGAAGTTCAGTGCCACCATGGGCTTGCCGACGAGATAAGTGAGGCCCGATCCGATCGCCGCATAAAGCAGCGCTGCCCAGACCATGTAGCCGGGTATGGTGATCGCATGGCCCGCGATGCTCAGATTCAGCGCGCCGGAGATCGTCCAGAGGATGCCCACGAAGGCAGTGAGCATCACAATCGAATTGAAGATGCCCGTGGCGAAATCTACGGCCAGATCCACGGCCAGGCGTGCATCTTCGGCAATGCGCTGATCGGGATTTTCAGCTTCCCCCGCGCGCTCCAACTGATAGTGGCGCGCATCATTCATCCAGAGGTTCAGCAGCCGCTGCGTCAGCCATTCGCGCCACCGCAGCTGCACCAGTTGCTTCACATAGAGCTGGTACACGGCCGTCACCATGGACGAGCCCGCCAGCCCCAGGAACAGCACCATCTGCCAAAGGAAGGCGTTGCGGTCGCGGTTCTCCAATGCGTTGAAGAAGTCGCGGTTCCACAGGTTGAACCGGATCTGGATCAAGACCTGTAACAGCGTTAATGCCAGCAGGCCGAGGCCCAGCCATTTCGCCCGACGCTCGCGAACAAAGAATCCGCCAGCAAGACGGAGGAAGGCCCTGACCGCTCCCGTCTGGATCTGGACATTCCCAGGTGCCTCACTCACGCGGTGTCTCGCTTATCTGGGGCGTGAGCCGCATCACTGCGGACGTTCCGCCGGCGCCGGCAACGGCTCCAGTCTGTCTGGATTCTCGCCGATGAGGTCGGCGTCCAGCGCCTTTCCGCGCCCTTCCACAGAGGCGCCCCGCCCGGAGGCCGCGATGGAGCGGCCGCTGCTCAGCCCGTCGCCAAGTGCCGCAGCCACGCCAATCGGAAGGCGGATCACGGTGCCATCTTCCAGGATGGCGCCGATCACTTCTCCCTGCGGGGTGTAGAGTGGAACGCGGATGGTACCGGATACATTCAGCCGCTCGTCCGCCGCATGGAACTCCGGGAAGGACCAGCTCGGGCGATCGACGAAGCGTGGCTGCGTGTTGTTGTCCTTCGCCCAGGCCAGCAGCGTGATCACCGGCACGCGTCGTGCGCGGATACCATAGACGATGATCGGGCGCCCCGGCTCGACCTCCCTCATGATCTCCTCGGCCACATGCTCAGGGAAGATCACCTGCGGTCCCTCACGGAACAGCAGCCGATCCGTCTTTCCCTCAGGCGTCAGCAGGTAGCGTTCCACCACCCCGTTGAAGGAGGGGAGTTGAGTCGGATCGAACCAGAGCCGGTTCGTGGTGCCCCGGCTCTCCTGCCCCCAAGATGGAACCGGCCCCGCGACAAGTGTCACGAGGCCGGTTGCAAGCGCCATGCGGCGTTGCATGGATTCCTCAGATCCAGCCCCGGCCCGCGACCAGGGAGATCAGGAAGAGCACGAGGAAGATCACGAACAGGATCTTGGCAATCCCACTGGCCGCGGAGGAGACGCCGCCGAAGCCAAGCACGCCCGCCACAAGGGCGATGATGAGGAAGATGACGGTCCAGTAGAGCATGTACGGTTCCTTCAAGCCCGATGCCGTTCCTGAACGTCATATCCCCGGAGCTGGTTGCCGCCTGGCCACGGGGCGTTGCACCCACGCTACACCATGCGATCCGAGCCGGGTTCCTGCACGGCCTGGCCGGAATTCTGCGTATCCTGTGACGAGGCCCATTCCGCCAACTGCTTCTCGGCCTCGTCAGGACCCAGCCCGTAGCGTTCACGAATTCGCTCCAGCAAAAGGTCGCGGCGGCCGCCGGCCTGGCTGATGTCCTCCTCGGTCAGCTTTCCCCAGTATTTGCGGACCTTGCTGCCCATCTGGCTCCAATCGCCAGCAAGCCGATCCCAATCCATCCGTGCCTCCATCTCACCCGCCGCGATGCGGGCTCCAGGATGCGGAACGGGCGGCAGGTGCAGCCAGTTGCCCGCCCGGCCACGCCGGGCAGGCCAGAAGGCATGGCGCAGATCAGTCCAGCGTGAGGCCGCCGGACACAGCCTGATAGGTCGCGATGGCCAGTGCCACCGGCTCGAAGGGTTTGCTGATGATGAAGGCGGGTTCCAGATGCTCAGCCGTCAACAGGCGCTCGGGATAGGCGGTGACGAAGATCACCGGCATGTCCTGCTCCTTCAGGATGCGCTGCACGGCGGAAATGCCGTCGCCTCCGGGGCCAAGGTTCACATCCGCCAGGATCAGGCCGGGCTTCAGTTCACGGGCCATGGCCACGGCTTCTGCCTCGCCACTGGCGATGCCCACCACGTTATGGCCGCAGTTCTCCACCAGCTGCCGAATGTCCATGGCGATGATCGGCTCATCCTCGATCACCATGATGTCGGTTGCCGCCACGGCGAGCAGCGCATTGCGCGCGCTGTCCAGCATCTGGTGCGCCTCCCGCACCGGCAGGCCGACCGCCAGCGCGGCATCGGTGACGGAGAGGTCCTCCAGCGCCGTGAGCAGGAGCAACTGCCGTTGCTTCGCGGTGATGTGTTCGCCAGGGCTGTCGGGCACGAGGCGGCTGACGCCGGCGAAGAGCGCGATCGGGCCTGGAGCATCGGGTGGCAGGCCGGCGCGCAAGGCCTGCGCCACCAGCGCGTCGCCGCGCTGCTGGCTGCCGGTCAGCGCGCGGGCATAGCGCCGCGCGAAGGGCAGGGTGCGAAGCAACTCCCCCTGCGTGACAGCACTCATCCGTGATAGTCCTCCAACACCCGGCGGGGCCGCCAACATGGCAGGGCCTGACGGGCCTTCACATGGGGCCACCACGTGCCGAATCGAGTGCGGCACGCGGTCATCTCAAACCGGGTGAAAGACGATCGACCAGGATTTCCGCCCTGCGCTGACGCGCCTCTTGCCCGATCTGCGGGCTTTCGCCCGCTTCCTGTCCCGCGATCCGGCCGTAGCGGACGATCTGGTGCAAGACACATTGTTGCGTGCGCTGCGCAATGAGGGGCAGTGGCAGCCCGGTACCAGCCTCAAGGCCTGGACCTTTTCCATTCTTCGCAATGCC
Source organism: Roseomonas xinghualingensis (assembly GCF_025791835.1). Taxonomy (GTDB): domain Bacteria; phylum Pseudomonadota; class Alphaproteobacteria; order Acetobacterales; family Acetobacteraceae; genus Roseomonas; species Roseomonas xinghualingensis. The sequence continues at coordinate 94,071 of NZ_JAOXLP010000017.1, read as the reverse complement.
TGGTTCGAGAACCGGCGCCGGGCGGCAGCCCATCAGCGCGCGCTCGATCACGTCAACGTGGAGGAGGGAATACCCGCCGGCCAGGAGTACCGGATGGAGATGATAGGCTTGGCCCGCGCCATGAGCGGCCTGCCGCGTGACCAGCAGGAAGCACTGGTGCTGGTCGGTGCCCTTGGCTTCTCAAGCGAGGATGCTGCGCGCGTGGCCGGGGTACAGGTGGGCACGCTCAAGGCCCGCGTTTCCCGTGCCCGCCGGGCACTGGCTGCCCGCTACGATGCGGGCATCAGGGAGGAAGTATCCGAGCCGGCCGGATCCAAGTGAAAACGCGCATGCCGTTTTCGTGATCCGTTGGGCGGTAACTGAATGCGGGGGAGGCGCATTGGTCCGGTGAAGATCGAGCAGAGGGGAGTTACCCAATGAGCCAGACCATCGCCGCCCGTCCGACCCACACTGCCGCGGACTTCCACAAGCTGCTCGTGACCACCCTTCCCCGGCTTCGTGTCCAGGCCCTGGCTCTGACCCGTAACCGCGCCGATGCGGATGATCTGGTGCAGGCTGCCGTCACCTCGGCGCTCGCCGCCAAGGACAGCTTCACCCCGGGGACCAATTTCGGCGCCTGGATGTTCCGCATCCTTCGCAACCGCTTCATCTCCGACGTCCGCCGCAAGCGCGAGACGACGGATATCGACGATGTGCCGAGCAGCGCCTTTGCCCGCCCGGGCGCCCAGGAGGACAGCCTGGTGATGCGCGAACTGCGTGGCCATCTCGCCCGCCTGCCGGCCGAGCAGCGCACCGCCCTGGTGATGGTGACGGTGCAGGGCATGTCCTACGAGGAAGTCGCGGCGGCCATGGATTGCGCCGTGGGAACCGCCAAGTGCCGCGTCTTTCGCGCCCGCCAGACGCTGCAGCGCTGGCTGACCGGCGAGGAGCGCGGGGTGGAAACTCCCGCAATCGCCCGCAAGGCCTCTTCCCCTCGTGCCACGCGTCGTCATACTGCAACGCCTGAAACTGGGATGGGGCATGCGACCCCTGTCTGAGGATGGACGAGAGTCAGTCAAGGAAGAAAGCGCCGCCAGTGACGAAGTCGGTGCAAGGTACGGTGAACGGGCGCGGCGCAGCCGCGCCCGAAGCCGCCTTTGACCTCTGGCTCCAGCGTGGTCTGCACCAGATGTTCGATGATGTTATGCGCGAGCCGATCCCCGAGGAGCTTCTGCGCCTGATCGAGCAGGACCGCGAGCAGGGCTGACGGCAGGTGCCGGACGATTCCGGGATGTCCGGCGCTGTCATGCATGGCGAGATCCCCCCACCTGTGCGCGCCTCCTCCAATTGGATGAGGCGCCTAAAAGTCAGGCTGGCTTCCGCTCTTGGCGGAATCCGGGGGCGGATGATCGTGCTGTTGATGGTGGCCGGGATTCCGGTGGCCGCAATCGCGGTTGCCAATGCCCTGCAGGACTACCGCGCTTCGCTGGATGAAGGGCGGCGGGGTGTCGAAGCCTTCCGCTCGCTCATGGCGGTACGCTATGGAGCGGCGCTTGGGGCATCGGAAACGCTTCTCTCCGCAGTCGTCCGGCAGAATCCACTGGGGGAGGGCGGGAGGGCCGGCTGTGGCTCCCTCCTTCGCCGCGTGCTCGACCTCCATCCGGGCGATATCACCGAACTCGCCATCGTCGCCCCAGGCCAGCCACCCCTTTGTGGTGGCCTTCCCGAAGGCTTCGATCCGGAGCCGCTGCTGCGTGAGGCCCTGAGTGGCGGGGTACCTGCCTATGGCGCTTTCCTGCCGGGCGGACCCGGGCATTCGCCGGTGCTGCCGATTGCCGTGCCGGGTCCAGGCTCGGCCTGGGCCCTGATCGGTTTTCTGGTGCCGCGTGAATACGCGCCCCTGCCGGGAAGCCGGCACAGTGAAGGCAGCGCGGTCTGGCTGGTGGACCGGGACGGCCGAATTCTGGCGCCGGGCCGCGCCGGGCTGCCCGAACTGCCCGCCGCTCTTCTTCCCCGCCTTGAGCAATCGGCCGAGGCCGTGACCTTCGCGGGACGTGGCGGCGATGTGGTTTACGCCAGCGCCCGGTTGAATCCGGGGCTCCTGCTGGTGGTCGGCCATCCGCTTTCACCCGCGAAGGCGGCCGCCAGCGCCGTTCTGATCCAGCGCATCACGGAACTGGCGACCTTCCTCATCGCCTGCCTCGCCGCCATCGTGGTGGGGGCGGATCTGTCGATGGTGCGGCCTTTGCGCCTGCTTTCGGTACGGGTGCGCAGCTGGCGGCCCGGGAATGCCTTCCGCATCAGTCCTTCAGGCACGGAACCGCGGGAGGTGCGTGCGCTTGAATACGCCTTCAGCGAGGCCGCGGCGGCCCTGGCGGGGCGCGAGGCCGATCTGCGCGCGGCGCTCGAGCAGCGGGACGCGCTGATGGGCGAGATCCATCACCGCGTGAAGAACAACCTGCAGATCGTCTCCTCCCTGCTCAACCTCCAGGCCAGCCGCATCGGCGACCCCGCTGCCGCCGAGGAATTCCTCTCCGCCCGCAACCGGGTCCGTGCTCTCGCGACGCTGCACCGCCACCTTTATGTGCAGCACTCCTTCGAGAGGGTCTCGCTGAGGCCTTTCCTGACGGAGCTGACGAACCAGCAATTCTCCTCCCACAACGAAGCGCCGGGTGAGCGGCTGGCCCTGAAGCTGGACGTCGCGGACATCACCATTTCCACCGATCAGGCCGTCTCGCTCTCCCTGCTTGTGACGGAGGCGGTCGGCAATGCGCTGGAGCATGCCTTCCCGGATGAGGCACGCGGCACGATCTGGCTCAGCCTCACCGGGAGTGCGGGCGAGTTGACGCTGGTGGTGCAGGACGACGGCATCGGCCTGCCTGACCGCAATGCACGTCCCCGTGGGCTGGGGCTTCAGTTGATGGAAGGCTTTGCCAAGCAGCTCGGCGGCCAGCTTCTCGGCGGGCGGATGGAGCCGAATGGCGAAGCCGGAACCGGCACGCGCTGGACCGTGCGATTCCCGAGCAGGGACAATCCCGCACCGCGCCCGATGGCGCGGTGACGGACAGGCCTCCGGATCAGTTCGGCGCGGAGGCGAGTTGCAGGTCGCCCGGCGTGAAGACGGTGAGGAGCAGGTCGGCTCCCTCCACCATCGAGTTGATCTGCACATAGGCGACGGGCACGGCGATCAGGCCGGCCAGAAGCACCATCATCGCAATCCGCTGAATCCTCATGGCCGTTCCATCCTCTGGCCTAAAATGCCGTTTTCTAGGAACGCGAAGCTTCGCCCCCCGGTTGCGGCGGCGCCATATGCGGCGTCACTGTGCCCCGCCTCGCAACCGCCCCCCTGGGGCCGCGTTGCGCTGGGGATCAAGACATGTCCGAAGGAGACATCAATGTCCGCGAACACCGAGGCCGGCAAAACTGTCGATCAGGCCGCCACCGCTATCAATGATGCCGCGGGCAATGTCAGCGAGCAGCTCGCTGCCCTGCGGAAGCAGGTAGAGGATCTCTATGCCGACCGCCAGAAGTACATGGATCAGGCGCGGCATGCCGCCGAAGGCTATGCTGCCCGCGCCGCCGACACCGCGCAGGTGCAATATGAGGTGGTGGCCGATCGTGTGCGGGAGCGCCCGGCGCAGTCGATCCTGATCGCCGCCGCGGCCGGGTATATCCTTGCCCGCATCCTGGGCCGCTGAGAGGTACGCGGGACATGCTGCGGACCTTTAGCCTGGTCGGGATGGCGGCGCAGGCCGAAGGCCGCCGCCTGAAAGCGAAAGCGAATGCCGCAGCGAAGAGCGCGGCCTTCTACGCGGCCGCGGGTCTCATGGGGATCGCGGCCTTCGTGATGCTTCATGTGCTGGGGTGGTACACCGCCAGGAACAGCTTCGGGCCGATTGTCTCGGCGCTGATCATTCTGGTGGTGGATCTGGTCCTAGCAGGACTCTTTGTCTTCCTCGCCTCTCGCAACACCGCAGCGCGGGATGAGATGGAAGCGCAGGCGGTGCGCAATGTCGCGCTGACAGGGGCCGCGCAATCGGCCGTCAGCAGCTTCACCACCCAGGCGGCGCCGCTGATGGCGTTGGGCGGCATCGCCCTGGCCGCGCTCTGGCCGAAGCTGCGCGGCGACCGGCGAAGGTGACCAGGGCTGGCCAAGCCACGAAGAGGGGCACCTTCCGCAGGGAAGGTGCCCTTTTGCCATGCTGATCCGTGTCATGGATCTGTCATTGAACTGCAATGCGGGAGTCGCCACCCCTTCCTAGAAGCCACGCGTCGGGATCGGACCCCGGCCGAAACTTCGGAGACATCCGGTGATCACTCGTCGCCTCGCCCTTGCTGCCTTCGCCGCCCTGCCGCTCGCGGCGGTGCCGGCCATGGCCCAGCCCGTACAGATCACGGGCGCCGGCGCCTCCTTCCCCAACCCGGTTTACCAGCGCTGGGGCGAGGGCGCGAAGGCCATCGGCATTGAGCTCAACTATCAGTCCGTGGGCTCAGGGGCCGGTGTGAACCAGATCCGCAACCGCACCGTGGACTTCGGTGCCTCCGACGCCCCTCTCAGCCAGCAGCAGCTGGAAGAGGCCAAGCTGATGCAGTTCCCCACCGTCATGGGCGGGGTGGTGCCCATCGTGAACATCCCGGGTGTCGCCGAGAACCAGCTGCGCCTGACGGGCGAGTTGATCGCCGACATCTACATGGGCAAGGTCACCAAGTGGAACGATCCCCGGATCGTCGAGCTGAACGGCGGCGTGAACCTGCCGAATCTGGCGATCGCCCCGGTCTATCGCGCCGATGCCTCGGGCACGAGCTTCGTCTTCACCTCTTATCTCTCCGCCTTGTCCGCCGATTGGAAGCAGCGCGTCGGCGCTGGCACCTCCGTGCGCTGGGGCGCGGGTGCGGGAGCGCGCGGCAATGAGGGCGTGGCCGGCACGGTGCGGAACACACGTGGGGGCATCGGCTATGTCGAGAGCGCCTATGCCGCGACGAACAAGCTCGCCACCGCCCAGCTGCGCAACAAGGCCGGGAAGTTCGTGACCCCGACCATCGAGAGCTTCCAGGCCGCCGCTGCCAATGCCGACTGGAGCACGCTCGGCTTCGCCGCCAGTCTGATCGATCAGCCGGGCGCGGAATCCTGGCCGATCGTCTCCCCGACCTTCGTGCTGGTGCCGACCAATCCCGAGAACTCGGCCCGCGTCACCGCCGTGTTCCGCTTCTTCGACTGGGCCTATACGAACGGTGCTGCGGCGGCACGGGAGCTGGAATATGTCCCGCTGCCGGAGAATGTGCAGGCCTCCATCCGCAATGCCTGGGGCCAGCTGAGCGTGAACGGCCAGCCCCTCTGGCCGGCGCGCTGAAGTGAAACCGCCCGGCGGCGCCAGCCACCGGGCGCTGCTGAAACGAAAGAGGCCGCGTGTCCCATTCCGCCACCGCCGAAGGCGTCCATGCTGCCCCGCCACGCCCTGAGATGCGGCGTGGTGTCAGCACCGGAGACGCGGTCTTCGCCTTTCTCTGCCGTGCCGCCTCCGTCCTGGTGCTGGTGTTGCTTGGCGCCATCATCATGGGCCTGTTCCTCGGCGGGCTTCCGGCCTTCCAGGCCTTCGGTGCCGCCTTCCTGACCTCCACGGAATGGGATCCGGTGAAGGATATCTACGGCGCGGGCGTATCCATCTATGGCACGATCCTGACGGCGGTCCTGGCCCTGCTGATGGCCGTGCCAGTGGCCTTCGGCATCGCCTTCTTCCTGACCGAGCTGGCCCCGATCTGGCTGCGCGGTCCCATCGGCACCGCCATCGAACTGCTGGCGGCCGTGCCCTCCATCATCTTCGGCATGTGGGGCTTCTTCATGATCGTACCGGTGATGGCCAGCACCATCCAGCCGGCCATCATCGACACGCTGGGCGAGGTGCCCGTGATCGGCAATCTGTTCCAGGGGCCGCCATTCGGTACCGGGCTGTTCACCGCCGCGCTGATCCTGGCGATCATGGTTCTGCCCTTTATCGCGGCGATCATGCGCGATGTGTTCCTGCAGGTGCCCGCGGTTTTCAAGGAAAGCGCCTATGGCCTCGGCGCCACGCGCTGGGAGGTGATGCGGCGCGTCGTGCTGCCCTATACCCGCGTCTCGGTGGTGGGCGGCATCATGCTCGGTCTTGGCCGCGCGCTGGGTGAGACCATGGCGGTGACCTTCGTCATCGGTAACGCCAACCGCATCAGCGCCTCCATCTTCGGGCCGGGCAACACAATCGCCTCCATCGTTGCGCTGGAATTCGGCGAGAGCGCGGCGGGCAGCCTTAAATTCGCTTCGCTGCTGGCATTGGGCTTCCTGCTCTTCGTTATCTCCTTCGCGGTGCTGGCGCTCTCGCGCTGGTTGCTCCGCTCGCGGCTGGAGGGCTGACCCCCATGTCCGCCACCACCTCGGCATCCCGTGTTCCCGGCCGCGCGAAGGACCTTCGCGCCTCCTCTGCCCTGCATCGCCGCCGGGCGCGGACGGATGCAGTCATCCGCTTTCTCTGCCTGGTCGCCACCGCCCTGGGCCTCCTCTTCCTCGTCTCCATCCTGGCGACGCTGGTGGTGAAGGGGGCAGGGGGCATTTCCCTCAGCGTCTTCACCGAGGTCACGCGGCCGCCCGGATCGAATGGCGGCCTGTTGAACGCCATTATCGGCAGCCTGATCCAGGTGACGCTGGCAACCCTGATCGGCACGCCGATCGGCCTGCTGGTCGGCACCTACCTGGCTGAATACGCGGGCACCTCCCGCTTCGGCTATGTCGTGCGCTTCGTCTCGGACGTGCTGCTCTCCGCACCCTCCATCCTGATCGGCCTCTTCATCTACCAGTTGATGGTGCTGCCCTTCGGCGGCTTCTCCGGCTGGGCGGGTGCCGTGGCCCTGGCGATCATCGTCATCCCCGTGGTGGTCCGCACCACCGAAGACATGCTGCGCCTGATCCCCAACACCTTGCGGGAGGCAGTGATCGGGCTGGGCGCGCCGAAGTGGAAGATGGTCGTGCTGGTCTGCTGGCGCGCTGCCTTCTCGGGCATCCTCACCGGCATCCTGCTGGCGGTGGCCCGCGTGGCTGGCGAGACGGCACCGCTGCTCTTCACCTCGCTCGGTAACCTGAACTGGTCGGTGGACCTGGCGAAGCCCATGTCGAGCCTGCCCATCACCATCTATTCGTATGCCGGCTCGCCCTATGAGGATTGGATCACCCTGGCCTGGACCGGGGCGCTGATCATCACCCTGGGCGTGCTTGGCCTGAACATCCTGGCGCGCACCCTGCTGCGCGCCCGGCGCCGATAAGGAGGCCGAGATGGCCAACGACACGGGAACCATCGCACAGGCCACCACTCCGGAAACCCGCCCTTCCGCGGGATCCTTCGGCGGGATGACGGCACGATCGGGCGCCGCCATGAACTCAGCACGGATCGCGATCCGGAGCCTCGATTTCTATTATGGTTCCAACAAGGCACTGAAGGGCATCAGCCTGGACCTGCCGGACCGGCAGGTGACGGGCATGATCGGCCCCTCCGGCTGCGGCAAATCCACGCTGCTGCGCGTGCTGAACCGCATGTACAGCCTCTATCCGGGCCAGCGGGCCGAGGGCGAGGTGATGCTGGACGGGCAGAACATCATTGCCCCGGACATCGACCTGAACGCGTTGCGCGCCAAGGTGGGCATGGTCTTCCAGAAGCCCACGCCCTTCCCGATGAGCATCCACGAGAACATCGCCTTCGGCATCCGCCTGCATGAGACGCTGCCCCGCGCGGAGATGGAGGAGCGGGTGGAATGGGCGCTGACCCGTGCCGCCCTTTGGCCGGAGGTGAAGGACCGGCTGCACAGCTCGGCCATGGGCCTCTCCGGCGGGCAGCAGCAGCGGCTTTGCATCGCGCGCAGCATCGCGGTGCGCCCGGAGGTCATGCTCTTCGACGAGCCGACCAGCGCGCTGGATCCCATCAGCACCCTCAAGATCGAGGAGCTGATCGACGAGCTGAAGCAGGACTTCACCATCGCCATCGTCACCCACAACATGCAGCAGGCAGCGCGCTGCGCGGATCAGGTGGCCTTCTTCTACCTGGGCGAGCTGGTGGAGGTGGCGCCGGCGGGCGAGATGTTCACCGCACCACGCCAGAAGCGCACCCAGGAATACATCACCGGCCGCTTCGGCTGAGGCGGGAAAAAGAGGTGGACCGTATCGTGAAATCCTATGAGGAGGAGCTGAAGCGGCTCCGCGAACTCATCGCCCGCATGGGCGGCCTGGCCGAGCGCCAGGTGGCCGATTCCGCCTATGCCCTGGTCCGGCGCGACGCCGAGCTGGCAAGCGAGGTGGTTGGCCGCGACAAGCCGATCGACGCGCTGGAGCGCGAGGTGGATGCCTATTGCGTGCGCCTGCTTGCTCTACGCCAGCCGATGGCAAGCGACCTGCGCTTTATTATCGCGGCGCTGAAGATCAGCCAGGATATCGAGCGTATCGGCGACTACGCGCGCAATGTCGCCAAGCGCTCCATCATCATCGCCAGCCAGCCCTTCCTTGGGGGGGTGAACGGCTTCCAGTGGATGGCGCAGCTGGTGCAGCGCAACCTGAAGGACAGCATCGACGCCTTCGTGCGCGACGATGCCGACCTCGCCGAGCGGGTCTGGGCCGCCGATGCCCCGGTGGATGACATCTACACCGGCATCTTCCGGGAGATGCTGACCCATATGATGGAGGATCCACGGAACATCACCGCGGCCACCCATATGCTCTTCATCGCCAAGAACTTCGAGCGCATCGGCGACCACGCCACGAACATCGCGGAGACAGTGCATTACGCGGTGCGTGGCGCGGTGCTGCCGGAAGACCGGCCCAAGGCCGATGTCTCGCTCGACGTGCCGCCCCCGGCACCCACCGCATGAGGGCGCCCGCGCTTCCCGAGGGGCAGCGCCCCACCATCCTGGTGGTGGAGGACGAGGCCCCACTGCTCACCCTCCTGCGCTACAACCTCGAGAAGCAGGGTTTCCGGGTGGAGGAGGCGACGGACGGGCCCGAGGCGCTGATCCGTGTCGCCGAGGCCAAGCCCGACCTGATGCTGCTGGACTGGATGCTGCCGGCCATGTCGGGCCTGGAAGTCTGCCGCCAGCTCCGCCGCCGCGCCGAAACACGCGACCTGCCGATCATCATGGTCACCGCCCGCACGGAGGAGCAGGACGCGGTCCGCGCCCTGGATACCGGCGCGGACGACCATATCGGCAAGCCCTTCACCATCGAGGCGCTGATGGCACGCATCCGTGCCGTGATGCGCCGCGCCGCCGGCCCCGCCGCCAAGGGGCAGCTGAGCTGGCGGGATATCGTGATGGACCAGGACGCGCATCGTGTGACGCGTGGCGGCCGCCCGCTGCATCTTGGCCCGACGGAATACCGGCTGCTGGAGTTCTTTCTCCAGCACCCCGGCCGCGTCTTCTCGCGCGAGCAGCTTCTGGATGCTGTCTGGGGCCGCGACATCCATGTGGAGCTGCGCACGGTGGACGTTCATATCCGCCGCCTGCGCAAGGCGGTGAACGGCGATGGCGACGCCGATGTGATCCGCACCGTCCGCAGCGCCGGCTATTCGCTCGACACGGAGGGGTAGGGCGCCAAGGCGCCCGGCCAGCTTCCCCCGCCGCAGGAAAGGGAGCGGGCGATCAGCTCTTCAGGCTCAGTATCCCGTCATGGAGCGTGATGTGCCCCGCCGTCGGGTCTGATTCATGAATGGCGAGCAGGTTCAGACCCATCGGATAGATGCGATAGCCATGGCCGCTCAGGATGGCGCCGATCGCCACGCGATCGCTCTTGATGACCTCGATGACCATCTGCGGCCTGCAGCGCCGGATGGTGTCGGCGGCACCCTCCAGCACATCGATCTCCATGCCTTCGACATCGATCTTGATCAGGTCGAGGCGAGGCAGCTGGAAGGCATCGATCGGGATCACGGCAGTGTCCGTGCCGGCCGTGTAGTCGATGGACTGCCCAATGAACTCGGTCTGCTCGCGGCGCCGCAGTTCCAGGCTCCCATAGCTCGAAGGCAGGTGGTAATCGGGCTCCGGCACATTGATCGTGCCGCATGACGCGCCGACCGCGGCCCAGCGCGCCTGCACGTTCAGGCAGTTGTTGAGCGCGATGTTCCCTGCCAGGGCGTAAAAGATCTTCTCCTGCGCCTCGAAGGCGATGACGCGCCCCCAGTCATGCATGAGGCGCGCCCATTCCACCGTATGGACGCCGATATTCGCGCCGCAATCGATGGCGACGACGCCCGCGCCGAAATGATGCCTGCGGAAGAGGAGCAGGGCCTTCACGAAATCCACCTCCTCCATGTCGAAGGAGGAGCGGTTAAGCAGCTGGAAGCCGACGCCATAGCCGCGCGCCTGGTCCACCATGTGGTGGTCGTTCCGGTTCACGATCATGGAGCCGTGATTCGTGGCCGCGAGGACGAAGGCGATCGGTCTGCTGGCCTGCTGCATGGCATCTGTCCTTCCCGCATTCCTTCCCGGAATGGTCTGGTGGAACTAGCCTGCCGCGGCTTGATGAAGGCTTAAGCCGGCTCCGTCAGTCGAAGGCGATCCGCAGTTCCGTCCGCCCATTCGCATGGCGCTGCGCGAAGCCGCTGCCACGCCGCGTCGCCAGCCACATCGCGAAGGCCTCCTGCGCCGCCAGCGGGCCGTCCAGATCGGTGGCGTCCGGCCGGGCGGAGGGCGGCGGGACCGGGGCGCCATCATATTGCACGGCCAGCGTCACGCGGTCGTCGTCGAAGCGCGCCTGCACGCGCATGGCGTCAATGTCACGTCCGGCCAGCACCTCGGCCATTTCCATCAGCGCGTGGGAGACCTTCTCCATCGTTTCCCAGCGCGCGCCCCAGGCGCCGCCCAATGCCTGGATCTGGTCCTCCACCATCTGGTTCAGCCCCGGCCCGGCGGCCAGGATGAAGTTCGCCTGTTGCGCGACGAGCGGGCGGGTCAGCAGATTCACCACCAGGGCCACGGCGGTGCCGAGCGTCACCGAATTGGCCAGGGCGCGCGGCAGCATGGAATCGAACAAGCCGGGCGCGATGGCGGCGCCCAGACCGGCCGCCAGCCCCAGGCCGACGACAAAGGTACGCCGCGCATCCAGCATCCGCGCCGTGATCAACCGGCAGCCGGCAGCCATCATGAAGCAGCACACATAGGCCAGCATTGCCGCCTGCACTGGCGCCGGCACCAGGATGAAGAGGGTGACAAGCTTCGGCGAGCAGGAGAGGAGCAGCAGCACCGCGCAGCCGATCACCGCCACCCGCCGGGCCAGGGTGCGCGTGGCGATGGCCAGTCCCACGCAGGCCGAGGAGGCGGCTGGGGCCATGCCTCCGGCCAGCCCGGCCAGCGTCATCGCCAGGAACTCGCCCAGCAGCCCACGACGGATCGGGGGCTCGTCCGGCCGCGTCCAGGCACCGTCGGCCGCGCGCTGGAAGGCGACGAGGTCGCCCATCATGGAGGCCGTGGTGGCCAGTGCCGCCAGCAGGAAGGCCGGCAGAAGGGCGAAGTCGATCGCCCCGAAATCGGGCAGGCGCGGAACGGGGAAGGCGAACCAGGGCGCAGCCTCCAGCATCCCGCGCCAATCCGCGGGGGCCGATCCCAGCAGCAGCAGCGAGGCGACCATGCCCAGTGCGCCACCGACCAGCACGCCGAAGCGCGACACTCCGCCTCGCATCAGGGAGACCAGGATCATCGCTGCCAGCGTGCCGAGCGCGAGCTCCGTGCCGATGGCCTGGGCGCCCGCCGGCCATTCCGTGGGATGCGCGGCACCCAGGGCACGCGGCAGCAGGCTGGCGCCGATGAGGAAGACGACGACGCCCGCCACCTCCGTCGGCAGCAATCCGGCCAGGCGCGGCACCAACAGGACCACCGCCATGGCAAGCATTCCGGTCAGCGCCAACAGCCCTGTTGCGCCCTGCAGCCCGACCAGCGGTACCGCAAGGAGGAAGGGCGCCACGAAAACCGGCGCCGGGATGAAGCAGATCGCATAGCCCGAGCCGAAGAGCCCGCGCGTGGCCGACTGAATCAGTGCCGCGATGCCTAGGGCCGCGAGGCTGAGGCAGAGGAAGGCTGTCGCCTCCTGCGGCCCCGCCCCGGTGGCCGAGACAATCAGGCCCGGCAGCAGGAAATAGATCGACTGGATCCCGAGTTGCTGGAGGGAGAGCGGCACCGCCTCCCGCATGGGCGGCCTGTCATCCAGGTCATAGGCGATTCCGGCAGGGCGCTGGCGGCGCCTGTCACGGTGGCGTGCCAACGAATCGAACAGACCAGTCACTCCGCCCCCATGCCCTCGCCGCCCCTGGAAACGCCGGGTCAGCCCGACTCCAGGCAGGCTATCGTTCTACCGCATGGCGCTGGAAGCGCCTGCCGCGCTCCATGCACCGGGGTTCCGGCCGGAACACGACGGCGCCCATGTTCCAAAGCCCATCCGCACGCCCTATCCTTGTCTCGTAGAGAGGGGAGGCTCCGGTGGACACTACGGTGCTGCGCCATGAGATGCCGCCCGAGGTGGATGGGCTGCCAGTGCTGCTCGATCGCCTGGAGGCCTTCGCCGAGGCGACCGGGATCGCGCCCCGCGCCGCCCAGCACCTTGCGCTGGTGACGGAGGAGCTGGCCGCCAATGTCGCCATGCACGCTAGGGGCGCGAGCATGCTGCGCGTCGAGGTGCGGCATGAGGATGACGGCCTGCATCTGCTGATCGAGGATGACGGCCCCGAATTCGACCCGCTCTCCGCAGCCACGCCTGACCTCGGTGCCGGGGTGGAGGAGCGCGATATTGGTGGGCTCGGCGTCCATTTCGTTCGCAGCCTGACGCGCTCGGCCCATTACGAGCGGCAGGACGGGCTGAACCGCCTGTCCGCCCTTCTGGACGCGCGCTGACTCCGGCGGCAAACATCACATGGGCCCGTAGGGCCGGAGGACTGGAGACATCATGCAGATCGCCGAGCACCGGGAAGGCGCGACCACCGTCGCCGCCCTTGAGGGCCGCCTGGATACCGCCACCGCTCCCACCACCGAGGAGAAGATTATCTCTCTGCTCGACCAGGGCGCGGTGATCGTGGACATGACGGGGGTGCGCTACGTCTCCTCGGCCGGGCTGCGCGTGCTGCTGAAGGCGGCGAAGCAGGCTCGTACCCGCAATACCGGTTTCTCTGTCTGCAGCCTGCAGCCGGCGGTGCGCGAGGTCTTTGAGATCTCCGGCTTCGACAAGATCATCCCATCCTACGCCACACGGGCCGAGGCGCTGGCCGCCGCCTGACCGCCCCGAAGGGAGGGCCGGCCCGTGCCCACCACGTGCCGCTCCCGGAACCAGGAGGCGTCTCCCGGCGCTCCCATCTTCGGCGCGGTGGAAGCCGGGCTGGGGGAGCTGGCCGGGCTTGCTCCTTCTGAAGTGCTGCGGCGGCGCCTCGAACGCGCCGCCCTGCTCCTGGCAGCGATCGAATCGCCGCCTGGTCTCGCCTCGCCGGGCTGGGCCGCGCTGCTGGATGCGGTGACGGTGCAGGAAACCCGGCTGTTCCGCGCCGCACCGCAGCTTCTTGCCCTCTCGGCCCTTCTCCCTGAACTGCCCGGCCGCCCGCTGCGCCTTCTCTCGGCCGGCTGCGCCTCCGGGGAAGAGGCCTGGAGCCTTGCCATCCTCGCCGCCAAGTCCAGAACCAGGGCCGAGGTGCTGGGCCTGGATCTGTGCCGCCCCGCCCTCGCCACCGCCGAGGCCGGGCGCTACCCCGCCGGCCCGCCGGATGCGTTGCGCGAAGTGCCGGATGCCTTCCGGCCCTGGTTCATCCGGGATGGCGGCTGGGTCGTGCCCAGGTTCGAAGACCTGTCTCGCCCCAGATTTCTCCGCGCCAACCTGCTGGCTCCGCCGGAGGAGATCGGACGCTTCGGTGCCATCCTTTGCCGCAACGTCCTGATCTATCTGCTGCCCGCGGCGCGGGACGCGGTGCTGCGCGGTCTTGTCGCCCGGCTCCTGCCCGGTGGCGCCCTGCTCCTCGGCCCCACAGACTCCCCGCCCGCCGGCCTTCCGTTACGGCCCGAGCCGGGCGCCCATGGCATCTGGCGGCGGTCATGAGCGTGGCGGGCATCATCGCGGGGGGCATCGCCCATCGCTTGCCGGAAGGCGCCTCCGCCACCGCTATGCCCGTGCTGCGCCCATTGCCTGGCGGGGCGGGGCGGCTCTGCGTCGGCCTGCTTGGCGGCGGCGCGTTGCCGGCCTGGGTGCTGCCTGGCGCCGCGCTGCCAGCCCGTGCCTGGGCGCTGGTGCCCGGACCGGAAGGGGCATTGCTGCTGGGCGGCGATGAACTAACCGATTCGCCGCCGGCAGATGCTGCGCCGGTGCCGCCGCCACCCTTCCCGCAACCCCGGCTGCGCCTCACCCGCCCGGCGCAGGCCGAGCCGGAGGCCGGGCTTCCCGCCATGGTGCGGGGCGGCTTCCGCCTGAATCTTCCCGGTGGCGCGCTGGACATCCCTTTCGCGGCGCTGGGGCGGCTGGTGCCCATGCCGGCGCTGCATCCCGTGCCCAACCCACCCCCAGGCACGCGGGGCATGGCCTGGACCGAGGCCGGGCCCGTGCTGGTCCTGGATCCGGGCCATCTGGGCAGGGGAGGGGGAGGGGAGGCACGCTTGCTCGCCCTGGTCCTGTCAGAGGGCCGGCAGTTGGGCCTTCCCTGCCTGGGGGCTACCCCGGTGGCGGAAGCCCCGCCCTTGCCGGACCTCCTGGCCGCGCCTGGGTTGCTGGCCGCAGCGCCTCTTGCCCGGTCATTACCTGTGGCGGAATCGGTTCCGATGCGCTGGCTCCTCATCGCCCGCGCTTCCGGCGCCCGCTTTGCCCTGCCGCTGGAGGAGGTGGCCGCCGTGCTTCCGCCCCAGCTCCCACGCAACCAGCGGGGCGCCCAGGAAGCGTTGGCCGGGATCGCCGCACACCGGGGCGATGTCCTGCCCGTGCTGGATGCGGGGCTGCGTCTGGGGCGTGCCCCGGTGCTCGCCGGTTCCCTCCCTACGCCGATGCTGCGCCTGCAGGGCAGCCGCCCCGTGGCGCTGGCTGTTTCCTCCGTCACTGGCCTGCGCAGCGTGCCCGAGGCCGATCTTGCTCCGGTCGAAGGAGCCGGGCTGGTGTCCGCCATCGCCCACCTGGATGGAGACGCCCTGCCGGTCTGCCGCGCCGCCATGATGGCGGCGCCGCTCGGGGGCTATGGGCCGTGATCCGCGCCATGGTGGTGGATGATTCCGCCTTCATGCGCATGGCGCTGCGCCGGATCATCGAGGCCGATGGCGACCTGCGCGTGGTGGGCGAGGCGAGCGACGGCAAGATGGCCATCGAGCAGGCTGCGCGCCTGCACCCCGACATCGTCACCATGGATCTCGAGATGCCCGGGCTGGATGGGCTGGAGGCCACCCGGGGCCTGGTCGCCCTGCCGGACCCGCCCGCGGTGCTGATGGTCAGCCATCACACGCGCGACGGCTCGCAGGGCGCCCTGGCGGCGCTGGCGGCCGGGGCGGTGGATGTGCTGTGGAAGGGCTCCTCCCTGGGCGGGCTGGACCTGGCGCAGATTGACCGGGAATTGCGCGGCCGGCTGCGCCACTGGGCCGGGCAGCGTGCCGCCCAGCCATGGGTCAGGCCCGCCCCTTCGCCCCCGCTCCCATCCCCCGCGCCGCTACCGGTGAGCGGGAAGGGCTGCGACGTGGTGGTCATCGCCGCCTCCACCGGTGGGCCGGATGCACTGGCGGAGTTGTTCCAGGCTTCGGGGCCGCTGCCGGTGCCCTGCGTGGTGGCGCAGCACATGCCGGCCGATCTCGGACCCGATTTCGTGCGTCACCTTGCCCGTCGCACCGGTGCGGAGGTGGTGCTGGCCGAGCATGGCATGGCACCGCGCCCGGGCAGCGTGACCGTGATCCCCGGCCACACGGACGGCCATCTCGCCCGCGGCGGTGCGGCGGGCGGGCTGGTGCTGCGTCTCGGCCGGGGTGAAGGGCTGGTGCATCCCTCGGCCGACATGCTCTTCCGTTCGGCCGCCCTGGTGGCGCAACGTGCCCTTGGAATCGTCCTCAGCGGCATGGGGCGGGATGGGGCGGCTGGGGCCGCCGCACTGCGGGAGAGGGGCATGGCGGTGCTGGCGCAATCGCCGGAAAGCTGCGTGGTGGCCGGCATGCCTGGCGCCGTGATCCAGGCGGGACTGGTTTCCGAGACGGCCGATCCCGCCGGGCTTGGTGCCCGGCTGCGCCTGTTGGCGATTCCCCGCCCGGCACCCCTCGGCTGGGGTGCCGCATGAGCGCCGTGCCCCTCGATCCCGAATTGCTGGCGCTGCTTCTTCCTGAATGGGAAGCGGCGGCGGAGCGGCTCGCGGATGCCGCGGAGGAGCGAGAGGAGCGCCGCGCCCTGGATGTGCTGCGCGGGCTGGCCAGCGGCGCCGGGATCGAATCCTTGCAGTCGGCCCTGCAGGGCTTCGATCCATTGCCCGAGCCCTTCGATGCCCGTTCTGTGGCCGCGGCTCTCGCCGCCCATGCCCGCGCCGTGGTCGCCGCTGGGCATGACCTGCCTTTCGATGCCCCTCCGCCGGGCCATGCCCCTATCCGCACCCTGGTGGTGGATGACAGCGCCATGATGCGCCGCCTGGTGAGGGAGAGCCTTGCCGCCGATCCAGCCTTCGCCGTGGTGGCCGAGGCCGCCGATGGCCGCGAGGCCCTGGCGCGCATCGCCGAGGAAGAGCCCGGGCTGATCCTCCTCGATATCGAGATGCCCGTGCTGGATGGGCTGGGCGTGCTGCGGGAATGGGCCTTGCGCGGCACCGGCGCGGTGGTTGTCGTTTCCTCCGCCGCCGTGCCGGGGGGCGAGGTGGCGATGGAGGCGCGCCGCCTGGGCGCCAGCGCCGTGGTGGGCAAGCCTTCCGGTGCCTTCAGCCCCGATCTGGGAGAGCGCCAGGGCGAGGCCATCCGCCGCGCCGCCCGCCGCGCTGCCGGCCTGCCCGTGGAGGGTGCATGATCGAGGATGCCGCCCTTTGGGAGGGCTTCGCCGCCGAGAGCGAGGAGCATCTCGACACGATCGAGCGCCTGCTCTCCGCACCGGTGCAAGGGGAGGGAGTGAACACTCTCTTCCGGGCCTTCCACAGCCTGAAGGGCATGGCCTCCGTGCTTGGGGCTGCTGGGATGCGGGACCTGGCGCATGGCTGCGAGGACCTGCTGGGCCTCGCCCGTGCCGGGAAGCTGGCCGTCGCGGACCGGGTGGCGGATGGGCTGACGGCTGCGGTGGATGCGCTGCGCCGGCTGCGCGCCCAGGTGCTGGAAACGCATCGGGATGCGCCGGCCGATCCGGCGCTGCTCCGCCGTATCGCCGGGCTGGCGGAAGCCGAGGCGCCGCCGCCTGCGCCGGTGCCGCAGGTGGTGCCGGTGGCCCAAGGCGCCGATCCGCTCCTCGGCGCCTTCGCCTCTCGCTGCGCCGCCGCAGCCCCGGCCCTGGCCGCCCTTTCGGCTGGGCGCGACGATGTGACCCTCGCGGAAGCCACTGATCTCGCCGCCGCCGCGAGAATGATGCGCCTGCCGGGCCTCGCCGCCTCGCTGGATGCCCTGCATGCCGCGGCCGGAGGATCCGGCGCCTTGCCCGCCCTGGGCCATCTTCGCCGCCGCCTTGGCCTGCTTGCCGCCCGGGCGGGAGAAGCGGCGGGGGCGGATGCCATTCCCCAGGCGGCGCGGGGCATGGTCGATGTCACGGCTCTTGCCGCCGGAGCAGCCGCCTTGGCCAATCCGGAAGGCGGCCATGCCGCCCTGGCCGCCGCCGCGCGGAACGGTGCCGCCGCCGCCTGCGCCCTGGGCCAGGATGCGCTGGAGCGCGCTCTCCTGGCACTCGAAGATCTGGCCGACCGTGCCGCTGACCCCGATGCCGCCGCGCTGCTGGGCGCCCGTGGTCCGGTGCTGGCGGAAGCGATTCGCCATGCCGGCGACGGTGGCAGCTCGGTCCCAACCTCTGCGGCCCAAGCGGATTCCCGTATTCCGGCCGGCTTCCTTCCCTTGCTGAGCGAAACCGCGCGCCAGCGTGGGGAGACTGCCCTGGATGCCGGCGCGGGCCTCTATGTCGCCCGCCTCGCGATGGGACAGGGAGAGGCGTTGGAGGCGGCCATCGCCGGCGCCTTGCGGCGGGAGGCGGAGATCCTGGGCAGCCGGACCCTGCCTGGCGCCAGCCCGCCCTTGTTGGAACTGCTGCTGGCCAGCACGGCGAATCTGGATGCCCTCTCCCGCATCGCGACCGCGGCCGATCCTTCGCGCCGTGTTCTCCTCTCCCTCTCCGCCGCCGAGGAGGAGGCATCCCATGCACCGGCCACGGCCGCTGGCGCCACCATGCGCGTGCGGCAGGAAACGATCGACGGGTTGATCTCGCTGGAAGCCGAGGTCCGCGCCGCCTCCCTCGCGCTGTCGGAGGCGCTGCGGGAAAGCGCGCCACGCGCGGCCATCGCGCGGCTTTCCGTCATTGCCGGCAAGCTGGACGGCGCCGTCGGGCGGGAACTGACCGAGCTTGCGGACCATCTGCGTGGCTTCGAGGATGCTTTGGAAGAGGCGGAGAGCCGCCTGTCTTTCTCCCTCCGCCGGCTGGACGAGGCGGTGATGGAGTTGCGTGTCGTCCCCATCGGCACCCTCTTCGCCCGTCTGCCCCGCGTGGCCCGCGCTGTCGCTGAGCCCGCCGGGAAGGAGGTGGAGGTGGTGACGGAGGGCCAGGAGGTGTCGATCGACCGCTCCCTGGTGGAGCTTCTGGCCGATCCGCTGCTGCATCTGGTCCGCAACGCGGTGGATCACGGCATCGAAACCCCGGCGGAGCGCCGTGCGGCCGGCAAGCCCGCCCGTGCCCTGCTGAGGATCTCCGCCGCCCGACGCGCCGGGCAGATCCGGGTGCGTGTCTCCGATGACGGGCGCGGCATCCATCACGACCGCGTCCTGGCCCGTGCCCTGGAACGAGGGCTGGTGACATCAGAGGAGGAGGCGGATTTTTCGCCCGCGCAGATCGAAGCGCTGCTCTTCCGTCCTGGCTTTTCCACAGCCAGTACCGTCACCGCCACCTCCGGTCGCGGCGTGGGGCTGGATGTAGTGCAGGATGCCGCGCGGCGCGCTGGTGGCACGCTGGAGGTGGCCAGTACCCCTGGCCGCGGCACAAGCTTCACCCTGCGCCTGCCGCTGACCGCCTCCACCCAGACCGTACTGCTGGTGGAGGTGGGCGGACATCCCTACGCCATTCCGGCTGCGCGGGTAGAAACGGTGGTGGAAGGGGAGGGCGATGGCCGCCCGGTGCTGCCCCTTGCCCCTATGCTGGGCCTCCCGGCCTCCCCTCACGGCGCTGTGGTGGTGGTGGGTACCGCCGCCGGAGTGCTGGCGCTGGGCGTGGACCGGGTTCAGCGCCGAGCCGATATCCTGCTCCGCCCGCTGCATCCCGCTATCGCGCGGTTGCCGGGAGTGGGTGGTGTCGGCGTGTTGGGCAATGGGGAGCCGGTCCTGTTGCTGGAGCCGGACGGGCTTGGCAACGAGGACAAGGGCTGATCGCCCTGGGGGGATTGCCGGGGATTGAGGCCGCTCTAATCCTCCGGCCTGGGAGGGGTGGCGACCGCCAGGGAGGCCAGCAGCGCCTCGAGTTCCCGCAGGTTCATCGTCCCGGTCTTGTCCAGTACGGCCCGCACCTGTGCGCGGATGGTCGCGAGTGTTCTTTCCCGTCGTTCCGCCAGTTTCTCCGCGCTGGTGCCGCCAGCCAGCCCCAGCGCCACCTCAGCCTCGGCCGGGGTGAGGCCGAACAGGTCCTGGAGCACCGAGGCTACCGGCAAGGCGCCATCCAGTGGACGCAGGATGACCAGTGCCAGGCCAGGCGCCCGCCCGGGCGCGGCGCTGGGCGCTCCGGCCTGCAGCCCGGTGGGAAGGGGGGAGACGAGGATCGCGACGGAGCGTGGGTGCCCATCCGGGCCGGGCCGCAACCGGAAGGCCCCTCCCGATGTTCCGTGCAGCGCCACGGAGCGCACCAGCAGGGTAAGCTTCGCCATCTCCGAGGAGCCGCGCAGTCGCAGGGTGAGGGGAGCGCCTGGCCGGGCGCCATCCCTGACCAGCCGGATCCCGCTTTCCTCCGACGTGCAGAGGGATGCCGCAGGGGCATTGGCATAGCGCAGCGTCAGACTCGTATCGACCACCAGCGCTGCCACAGGCAGGGCGTCCAGCATCCGGGAGGAGAGTGATGCGTGGGCGGAACCGAGTTGCCTGCGGATCTGCAGGCCCCGCCGCAGATGCGGCACGGTGGCCATCAGCAGCGCCATGTCCTGTTGCCGGAAGGCACTCTTGTGCTGTGGCCGATGGAGTACGAGCCGGAATTCTCCCCCGTCCTCAAAGGTCCCCAGGGCGCCGATGATCCGTGCCATTCCGAATTTCTTTGCGTAATCAATATAGAATTCGGACCGCAGATACTCTTCCTGAGGAACAAGCTTTTCGCCGCGCGCGATCACGAGCGGGCCACCCTGCTTCAGCGTAGGCGAGTGAAGCATCGGGTCGATGCGCTGGTAATAGGCGACATAGTCCCTGACGGCAGCCGGATCGAGGGTCGAGCCATGGAGCAACTCCAGGGTGGTCTTTGGCCCTGGTATGGAGAATAGGGCTGCGGTGAAGGCGCCCACGGCGTCCCTGAAGGCAACAGCCACCTCCTGCCAGGGCGCTTCCTCCGCAGTGGCGGCATAGATCCTCTCAATGAGAGGCAAGACAGGATCCATCCGTCCTCCGAACGTCTATGTTGATCTGTATCAGTGTCAATACGACTCTCGGATTGTTAACGTATGTGATCCCCAGAAATGATGATGCCTTGCTCTCGCGAAAGCGTGAATATTGGCATCGCCAGGCCGTGAATGGGCAGACCCCCCACCATGCTCGACCACTCTATCCACGCACGTATGCTTCAGAGACCGCAGCCTGCCATTGCTGTGCCCTGGTCGCTGTCGCCAATGACGGCGAACGACAATGCAGGCCTGAATGAACCAGGGACACGCGTCGATCCGCCTGAGCCTTATTGGGAGGGACCGGGGGAGATTCTGGCCCTCGGCATGCGCGATGGCCGCTACGCACTTGGCCTGGTGCGCGCCATGGGCGGTGCGGAAGCGGCGGGGGGCCAGGGAGCCATGGACGTCGCCATCCTGTTGCGTCTCCTGACCCATTATGGGGCTTGGCTCGGCTTTGATGGACGGGTTGTGCGGGTCCAGGCTGGCCGGCACCGCCAGATGCCGGTTCCCGTGGGGCCACAGAGGCAGATCGAGTATCGGCTGGACCTGCGCCGCATCAGCCGCAGCTCCCAGACCCTTGCAGCCGATGGAGCCATCCTGCTGGACGGCTTTCCTGCCGCCACGCTGGACGACTTTGCCATTGCCTTCCAGCCCCTCTGAGCCACCAACCCTGGTTTCCGTGCATGTGTCTTAAGCTCGGCGCACGGTCAGAACCGTGATGTCATCCGCCTGCGGCACGCCCGCGGCATAGTCTGCCACCGCATCGAGCACGGCGCGCACCACTTCCGGTGGTGGCGCGGTGCCCATGGGCCGCAGGATGTCGGACAGGCGTTCCCGGCCGAAGAAGCCATCCGCCCCATCCTCGGCCTCCGTTACCCCGTCCGAGAAGAGGAACAACGCCTCCCCCCGCCCCAGGGAGAGCGGGTCCGAGCGGTAGGGGAAGCCCTCCATCGCGCCGAGCGGCGGCTGGCGGGACAGGCCGGTCATCACCCGCGCTCCCGCGTCGGAGAGGATGAAGGGTGGCTCGTGACCGGCCAGGGCGATGCGGCCGGTGCCCGAGGCGGCGTCGATCACCGCCATCACCACGGTCACGAAGGTCTGGCTCTCGTTCTCGCGGGAGAGGTCGTCATTGGCATGGGCAAGGATCGCCGCAGGATCCGGCGCCACGCCCTGGGCTGAGAGCAGGGCAGCCGCGGAGCGGATCAGCCCCAGGCTGCGCGCCATGGTAAGTCCCGCCGGCGCCCCCTTTCCCGAGACATCGGCCACGCAGGCGAGCAGCAACCCTGGGCCAAGCCGCGCCGCGTCATAGAGGTCTCCTCCTACCTGCCGCGCGGGAATCATGGCCGCGTGCAGGGAGAGACCTGGTGGAGCGATGGCGGCGAAGTCCCGTGGCACGAGGTCCAGCTGGGCGGCGCGGGCGCTTTCCAGCTCCGCCTCAAGGGCCGCGAGGCGCTGGTCGGCAAGGTCCCGCAGCCGCTTCTTCTCCAGCACGGCGCCGAGCCGTGCGCGCAGCAAAGGCGGGTCGAAGGATTTCGGCAGGTAGTCCTCGGCGCCCAACTCGATGCAGCGGACGATCTTCTCCATTTCCGTGAGGGCGGAGATGACGATCACCGGCGGCGCCGCGCCGCGCGCCGCATGCAAGTGTTCCAGCACCCCGATTCCATCCAGGCGTGGCATCTCGAGGTCCAGCAGCACCATGTCGAAGGCGCCGCGCTCCAGGGCGGTGAGGCCCTCCACCCCGTCTGTCGCCTCAGTGACGCGGGTATAGCCCAGCTCAGCCAGCCGCTTCTTCAGTACCAGCCGGTTGAAGGAGGAATCCTCGACGATGAGGATGGAGACATCGCCATTCGCGGCAGGCTCGCTCATGCCATGCGCTCCCCGCTGCCAACCGCGAGGCTTTCCACCACCCGCCGCGTGTCGCCGGCGAGCCGCGAGAGGTCGATCATCGTCACCGTGATCTCCTCGGCGGCGGTGGCATTGGACTGGCCGATGCGGGTGAGGACGGAGACACGCTCGTTCAGCCCGCTCACCGTCGCCTGCTGCTGCTCCATGGCTACCGCGATGGCACCGGCCAGCCGTGCGCTTTCCGTCACCATGTGCTCCAGCCCGTCCATCGCCTCTCCCACGGCGGCGGCGGTGCCGCTGCCTTCCCGCGCGCGGCGTCCGGCCACCACGACCACATCCGCTATTTCCTGCGCCAGGTTCTCGGTCGAGGCCGCGAGGGCCCGCACCTCCTCCGCCACAACCGAGAGGCCGCGCCCATGCTCGCCGGCCCGCGCCGCCTCGATGGCGGCATTGATGGCCAGGATGTTCGTCTGGGTGGCGACCTTGGCGATGGTCGCGGCGATCCGGGTCACCCGCTCGGTGTCCTCCCCCACCGCGTCCACCAGCTCGATCAGCCCGTTCACCTTGGTCAGGTTCTCGGCCACCACTGCCTTGGCGCGCTCGGCCTGGTCATGCGCCTGGGCCGTGGAGCGGGAGACATCGGCGATGGCATCGGTGGTTTGGGCCAGGGCATTGGCGGTCTGCCGCAGCTCGGAGAGCTGGGTCATGGCCCCGTCGCTCACCTGGCCGATGGCATCGGATGCCTGGGTGGTGGCCACGGCGGTGCGGCGCGCATTCTCCAGCGCCTGATCGGTCAGGGCTCGGGCGGCCAGCAGGCTGTCCTTGAAGACCAGGACGGCACGTGACATCTCGCCCAACTGGTCGGTGCGGCCCGTCTCAGGCACCTCCGTCTCCAGCTTGCCGGAGGAGAGGGCATCCATAGCCCGGGCGATGCGGCCCACGGGGCGGGCGATCAGCCGCAGCAGCACGAAAAGGATCAGGGCGCAGCCCAGCAGCCCGGCCAGGCCGGTGCCCAGGATGACGTGGCGCGCATTCTCGTTCAGCGCACGGGCCTCATCGAGGGTGGCGGCATTGCGTGCCTGCACCACGCGGCGGGCGGCGAGCAGCACTGCCTGCAGGCTGGACTGGGTGTCCAGCCATTCCTCCTGCAGGGTGACGAACTCGGCGCGGCGATTGGCGGTGAAGGCTTCCTGCAGCCGCTCGATCAACGGCCCGAGCCGGGCGGCGACATCCCGTGCCCCGCCCATGACGATCGGGCTGATCTCGGCGCCCAGGCGCTCGTCCACCTCGGTGAAGGATTCGCGGATCATGCCGCCGATCCGCACCATCCGCGACGCTGCCGGCGCCGGCTGGAGAACGCCCGCGAGCACGTTGGACATGCCGGTGGAAAAATCGGCGATCCGGGTGGCGAAGCGGTCCAGCATCGCATCCGCCTCCTGGTCCCGCCCGCCCATGCGCTCGATAATGGCGATCTGGCGTTCGCTGAGGATGATGGCAGTGCCGGTGAGCAGTCCGACCACGACAAGCATGAGCAGGGCGATCATCGCGGCGCGGGTGCCGATCCGGCCCATCAGCGCCGCCATGCCACCCGGGCGGCGCGGCGCCGGTGAAGCGGATGCGGCTGAGATGGATTCAGGCGCGGGGGAGGGGGCGTTCCGGCCCACCGCCGGCTCGCCCGCCGGGGCGGTGGTGGACGTGTCCATACGCGAAAGCTACCCCCCGTCCTGGCGCCGGAACAAGATACGCCCTGTAGCATTCTGCACGAGCCTCGATTTGCTCTTCACGCCGCGTCCGGCGATGCTGGGTGCCGCGAGGGAACGCAGAGGAACCGAATGCCCGACTATCCCTTCACCGCCCAGGACCTCGAAGCCCTGAAGGCCTGGGACACGCCGACCATCTGCAATGCGCTGGAAATGGTCGCGCCGCACCGCCGGGGGCATGGCTTCACCATCCGTCCGCTGGTGCCCGTCTCCACCACCCTGCCGCCGATCTGCGGCCTTGCGCGCACCGGCACCATCAGGGCCGCCGCCCCCTCGGGCCGCGCGAAGGAAGTGGACCGCGCCGCCCGCATCGGCTGGTACGAATATGTCGCCGACGCCGCCATGCCGACGGTGGTGGTGCTGCAGGATCTAGACGACACCCCTGGTACCGGCGCCTTCTGGGGCGAGGTGAACACGAATGTCCACAAGGCGATCGGCGCGCTGGGCTGCGTGACCAATGGCTCGATCCGGGACCTCGACATGATCGCCGCCGGCTTCCAGCTGATCGCGGGGGCGGTGAACCCCTCGCATGCCTATGTGCATATCGTGCAGTACGGGCAGGAAGTCTCGGTGCATGGCATGGCCTGCCACCACGACGCAGTGGTGCATGCGGACCGCCATGGCGCCGTGGTGATCCCGCATGACGCGGTAACGAAGATCCCCGCTGCCATCGAGCTGCTCTCGCGCCGGGAGAAGGTGATCCTCGATCTCTGCGCCTCGCGCGACTTCACCGTCGAGGCACTGCGCGAGGCGCTGGCGCGGGCGGACGAGATCCATTGAGCAGGAGCAGGCTTTGAGTGAGACGAACCGCGCTGCGCCCGCGCTGACCCCTGCCGCGGCGCGGGTGATGGAAGCAGTGCATGGCACCGACATCTATGCGGGCTTCTCGCCGATCCGGGACCCGGATCTGCAAGGTTGGAACGGCATCCATCCGGCCCTGAGGCGGGCGGTGGAGGAGGCGAAGCCGGAACTCGCCTTCGACATCGGCGTGTGGAAGGGGCAATCCGTCGCCTGCATCGCCGAGACGATGCGCCGGGTGCGGCCGGATTCGGCGCTGTTGGCGATCGATACCTTCCTCGGCAGCCCCGGTCATTGGGACCGCAAGCGCGAGGACCGCATCGTGGACAGCCTCGGCCTCGTCCATGGCTGGCCGAGCCTCTACTGGCAGTTCCTCTCCAACATGGTGCACACCGGCCATGCGGAGCGCGTGGTGCCGCTTCCGCAGACGAGCGACAACGCTGCCGTCATCCTCACGCATCTACGGCTGCGCCCGGATCTGGTGCATATCGACGCGGCGCATGAGTACGAGCCGGTGAAGCGCGACATCGAGGCCTATTGGAACCTGCTGCGACCGGGCGGAATCATGATCGGCGACGACTATCCCTGGCCGGGCGTGAAGCAGGCCGCCGACGAGTTCGCCGCAGCCAAGGGACTGACGCTGGAGATCGCCAACCCCAAATGGATCCTTCGCAAGCCCGCCTGATGCGTCCCGTCCTTGCGCGCGTCCGCCCGGAATGGGTGGATCATTATGGCCATATGAACCTCGCGCCCTATGTGGCGGTGTTCGACATGGCGACCGATGTCCTGTGGCCCTCGCTCCGCCTGGGGCCGGCGTTCCGTGCACGCGGGCTCGGCACCTTCGCCGCCGAGAACTGGGTGGCCTATGCGCGCGAGGTGCGGTTGAACGATCCGCTCTCCGCCGAGAGCGAGGTGCTGGCGCATGATGCCAAGCGCCTGCTGGTCCGCCACCGCCTCTTCCACGCCGAGGCTGGGTTCGAAAGCGCGCGCTGCGAACTGCTGTTCCTTTGCGTGGACCTGGATGCGCGGCGTGTGTCCACCTGGCCCGAGGATGTGGTGGCTGCCTTCGCCGCAGCCCCGAAGGGCGCGCCGCCGGAGCGCCTGGCGCTTCGGCGCGGATGAAGGGCAGGTGCAGGGTTGCTTCGTTGCGGTGCTAAGGCAAGACTGACGCAGCGGCACTGGTTGCCCGTCCTTTCGTCAGCCTGCCCAGGGGTGGGGCGATGCTTGTCCGGGTTGCAGTGATCGGCCGGTGATACCGGGTTGACGTAACGGCGATCGGAATGGAGCATCCGGGCAACGGAGGACTGCCCGATGAATGTTGCCCTGCGCCCAGATGGTACCGCGCCGGCTGGAATGGATCCGGTGGAGTGGCAGATCCGCTGCGATCTCGCGGCCCTCTACCGGCTGGTGGCCCATCACCGGATGACGGACCTCATCTACACGCACATCTCCGCCCGCATCCCAGGGCCGGAGCACCATTTCCTCATCAACCGCTACGGCGTGCTCTTCCACGAGATGCGCGCGAGCGACCTCGTGAAGATCGACCTCGATGGCAACGTGCTCGAGGACGAGCCCGCCTCACGCAAGGTGAATGCCGCCGGCTTCACCATCCACTCCGCCATCCACATGGCGCGGGAGGACCTGATGTGCGTGGTGCATACCCACACCTCCGCCGGCATCGCCGTGTCCGCGCAGAAGCATGGGCTGCTGCCGATCAGCCAGCACGCGCTGAAGTTCTACGGCTGCCTTTCCTACCATGGCTATGAGGGCATCGCGCTCGACCTGGATGAGCGCGAGCGGCTGATCGCGGATCTTGGCCCGACCAACAAGGCGATGATCCTGCGCAATCATGGGTTGCTGGTGGGCGGTCGTACCATCCCGGAAGCCTGGAACCAGATCTATTATCTGGAGCGCGCCTGCCAGGCGCAGGTCGCGGCCCTGGCGGGCGGCGCCGAACTGGTCCTTCCGCCCGAGGAAGTGCGGCTGAAGGCCACGAACCAGTTCAATGGTCCGCATACTCTGTCTCATGCCCAGTTCGCCTGGGATTCTGCCCTCCCACTGATTGAGGGCCAAGGTAAGGACTGGCGGTCGTGAACGAATCTCTTCTTCTCTCCGGTGGGCGCATCTTTCGCGGCCTTTCCGGTGGCTTCGCGGAAGCTCTTCTCATTGCCGATGGCTGCGTGGCGGCGGTCGGCACGAAGGATGAGGTGGAAAGCGTCGCGCCCGCGGGCGTGAAGCGCGTCGATCTCGGTGGGCGCGTGGCGATCCCGGCCTTCAACGAGGCCCATATGCACCTGCTGCCCTATGGGCTGGGGCTGTCGCAGGTGAACCTGCGGGCCGAGCAGGTGAAGACGCTGGACGAGCTGCTGCGCCGCGTGGGCGATGCGGCGAAGAAGGCACCCAAGGGCGCCTGGGTGATCGGCCGGGGTTATGACCATGGCGCGCTGGATATCGGCCGCCATCCCACGGCGCAGGAGCTGGACAAGGTCTCGCCCGAGAACCCCGTCTATATCGTTCGCACCTGCGGCCATATGGGTGTGGCGAACAGCCTGGCGATGAAGGCGGCCGGCGTCGGCCACAACACGCCGGACCCGGAAGGCGGGGCGATCGAGCGCAAGAATGGCACCCTGACCGGCCTGTTCCTGGAGCGCGCCAAGCGCCTGATCGTTGATGCGATGCCGCTGCCTTCCGAGGACCAGATGGTGGCTGCCATCGAGGCCGCTGGTCATGACCTCGCGGCGCGCGGCTTCGCCACGGCCAGCGACATGAATGTCGGCATGGTTGCGGGGCTGAACGAGATCGCCGCCTATCGCCGGACGCTGGCGGAAGGGCGGCTGATCCAGCGCATGTGGCAGGTGCTGGCAGGCAATCCCGAGGGCATCGCCGAGGCCGCCTGGAACGAGGGGCTGCGCCCGGACCATACGCATGACATGCTCGCCTGGGGGGCCGTGAAGGTCTTCGGCGACGGCTCGGCGGGCGGCCTGACGGCGGCCTTCTTCGAGCCCTATCTGGAGAGTGCCGGCGGCGGCACGGGGATGTTCATGTTCCCCGACGAGACGATCCACCGCCTTCTGGCGCTGTATCACCGCCAGGGCTGGCAGCTGGACATCCATGCCATCGGCGATGCCGCCATCGAGCAGGTGCTGGTGGGGATGGAGAAGGCGGGAGAGGGCGATGCGCCGCTGGACGGCCGCCGCCACCGCATCGAGCATTGCGGCTTCCTGAACGCCGATCAGCGCCATCGCATGAAGGCGCATGGCATCATCCCGGTGCCGCAGCCTGTCTTCCTCTACGAGTTCGGCGATCTCTATGTGAAGAATCTCGGCAAGGAGCGTGCCGAGGCGTCCTATCCGATGCGCACCTGGCTGGATGAGGGGCATCACCCTGCCGCCTCCTCGGACAGCCCGGTCAGCTCCGTGGATCCCTTCATCAATCTCTTCACCATGGTCACCCGCAAGACAAACAAGGGCACGGTGCTCGGCGCGTCCGAGGCGCTGACCATGGAGCAGGCGGTGCATTGCTACAGCTGGTGCGGCGCCTATTCGCAGTTCGCGGAGGATCGGCGCGGCACGTTGGAGCCGGGGATGCTGGCCGATGTGGCAGTGCTGTCGAAGGACATCTTCGCCATCGATCCGGAGGAGGTGCTGACCACCCAGGCGGATCTGACCCTGCGTGGCGGCGAGCCGATCTTCGACCGCCACGGCGCCCTTCGCATGGCGGCGGCCTGACTCCATGGGGCGCCACGCCGTACAACGCATCCTGATGGCCATCCCCGTATTGCTGGGGGTGGTCCTGGTGGGCTTCCTGCTGATGCAGGTGGTGCCAACCGATCCGGCCCTGGTGCGGGCCGGCCCAACCGCCACGCCCGATGTGGTGGAGGCCCTTCGCCGCGACCTAGGCCTGGACCGGCCGCTCTATGAGCAGTTTGGCCTCTATCTCTGGCGCCTGGTGCAGGGCGATCTTGGCGTTTCGATCATCAACAACGTCCCGGTGATCCACGAGCTCGGCAACACCATCGGCCCGACGCTCGAACTGATGGTCGCGAGCCTGATCTGGGCGATCCCGATCGGCATCGCGCTCGGCACTGCGGGGGCCTATTGGCGCGGCACGGTGATCGACCGGCTCATCACCGGCTTCGGCGTCGCCGGCGGCTCTATCCCGGTCTTTTTCCTCGGCCTCGCGCTGATCTGGTATGTCGGTTTCCAGTTGCAGCTCCTGCCCTTCACCGGGCGTGGTGGGCCGCTCTGGACGATCGAGGGGCTCAAGGCCATCGCCCTGCCGGCGCTGACGCTGGGCGGCACCTTCATCGGCCCCGTGGCGCGCATGACGCGCACGGCAGTGCTGGACGTGCTGGGCGCGGACCATGTCCGCACCGCCCGCGCCAAGGGCCTGGGCGAATACCGCGTGGTCACGCGCCATGCGCTGCGAAACGCGCTCATCCCGGTGGTAACGCTGGTCGGCCTGCAGATCGGCTACCTTCTCGGCGGCGCGGTGGTGACGGAGACGGTCTTCTCCTGGCCGGGCGTCGGCCGGCTGGCCGTGGGCTCGATTCTCTCAGCCGATTTCCCCATGGCCCAGGGCACGATCATCGTGCTCTCGCTGGGCTTCATCATCATCAATCTCGTGGTGGACGTGCTCTACGCCGCCCTCGATCCACGGATGCGTACGGCATGAGCGCGACTGTCCAAGACCTGGCGGCACCCGTGCCCGCCGAAGCCGAGGTGGCGCCCCCGCGCCGCCCCGGCACGTTCGCCCGCCTGATGCGGGAGCCCGTGGCAGCTATCGCCTTCGTGCTGACGATGGTGATCATTGTCTCCGCGGTGCTTGCACCCTGGCTCGCGCCCACGGACTTCTTCCACAACGACCTGGCTCAGGCCATGGCCGTGCCGGGAACGGAAGGCCTGCCGCTTGGCGCCGACGCCCAGGGGCGCGACATGGTGACGCGCCTTCTCTACGGCATGCGCATGACGCTCATGATGGCGGTTGCGGCCGTCGCGCTGGGTGGCGTGCTGGGCGCGATGGTGGGCTTCGCGGCCGCCTTCTACCGCCGCGCGGATGCGGCGCTGATGCGCGTGATGGACGTGATGCTGTCCTTCCCGGCGATCCTCTTCGGCCTGGCGCTGGCGGCGATCTTTGGCCCCGGTCTTCTGGCCGTGGTGTTGGCGACCGCGGTCGCGACCGTGCCGCTGATGGCGCGTATCGTGCGCGGCGCGGCCCTTGGCGTCATGGCACAGGACTATATCGAGGCCGCGCGGTCCACCGGCATGTCGGATGCCCGCATCATCTGGCGGCATGTGGCGCCGAACTGCCTGTCCTCGATCTTCGTCTTTACCACGCTCCGTTTTGGGCAGGTGATCCTGCTGGGCTCGGCGCTTTCCTTCCTTGGCCTCGGCGCGCAGCCGCCGACGGCGGAGCTGGGCGCCATGGCCTCGGAAGGGCGGAACTTCCTGTTCTTCGCCCCGCACATCGCCATTATCCCGTCGCTGGCGATCTTCGCCATCGTCCTGGTCTTCAATTTGCTCGGCGACGCGTTGCGTGACGCGCTCGATCCGAAGCTGCGCGTCTGAACGACAAGAGAGAGGGCTTCAGGATGAAGAAGTACTGGGGCGCGGCGATGTTCGCTGTGGCAGCCACCATGCCGGTAGCCGACGCGTTGGCGCAGGCCGCACCGCGCGACACGCTGGTCTGGCTGCGCGAACAGGATTCCGACCGCTATGACCCGCCGCGCTCGACCGCGACGGCAGCCGGCGAGGCGCTCTTTCTGCTGAGTGACACGCTCGTCTCCATGGACTGGGACCAGCGCACCATCCGCCCTGGCCTCGCCGAGCGTTGGGATGTCAGCGAGGACGGCAAGACCTACACCTTCCATCTCCGCCGCGGCGTCACCTTCTGCGACGGCAAGCCGATGACGGCGAAGGATGTCGCCTATTCGATCAACCGCTGGGTCGATCCCGCGACGCGCAGCCCGGTCCGCTACCGCGCCGGCAATGTGGAGAGCGTGACGGCGGCCGACGACCACACCGTCGTCTATAAGCTGAAGGAGCCGTATTCCGAGCTGCTCTATCAGCTGACGCAGCAGTTCTCCGCCATCGTCGATCAGGCGACGGTCGAGAAGCTGGGCGAGAATTTCGGCGTGCAGGGCTTCAACGGCACCGGCCCCTATTGCTGGTCCAGCTGGACACCCCGCCAGGAAATGGTGCTGACCAAACACCCGTCCTACAACTGGGGCCCGCCGATCTACCAGAATCCCTCGCCGCAGGTGGGGCGCATCATCCTGCGCATCATTCCCGAGGCGAACACGCGCCTCGCGGCCATCCAGTCAGGCCAGGCCGATGTGGTCGCCGCCGCCGCGCTGCCCCCCTTCGCCCTCGAGGGGCTGAGGCGCGTCCCGACGGTGAAGCTGCACCACCAGCCGGTGTATTTCTACGACATCTTCGTGGGCTTCCGGGTGGACAAGCCGGTCGCGAGCGACCCCGCGATCCGCCGCGCCGCGAACCTCGCTGTGAACAAGGACGCGATCAGCCGCGCCGTGTTCTTCGGTGCGTCCCCCGCCGCGCCGGAGCTCATCAACCCGCAGGCAATGGATTATGACGCCGAGGCCGGGAAGATGGTGCCGCGGTTCAATCCGGACGAAGCCCGCAAGGTGCTGGACGCCGCCGGTTGGGTTCCCGGCTCTGACGGCATCCGCGTGAAGGACGGTCAGCGCGCCACCCTGCTGGCCTATGGCCTGCAGAACCAGGCGAATAACGGCATGATGCAGGCGATGCAGGCGGATCTGCGCCGCGTCGGCATCGACATGCGTGTGCAGCTCTGGGATGCGACCGTGGGCTGGGGCAAGCTGGCAACCCAGGAATACGACGTCTTCACCATGAGCTATCCATATGTCTCGGCAATGGATGCGCTGGCGCTGTACTTCCCCTCGGCCAACCGCCCGACGCCGAACCGGATGAACTGGAACGACCCGGAGACGGACAGGCTGCTGGCGGAAGGCAAGACCGCGACCGATCCGGCGGTGCGCGCCAGGGCGATCGGCACGCTGCAGCGGCGGCTGGCCGAGGCCAATGTCTGGGTGCCGATGATCCGTACCAGCATGTACATGGCGACCTCCCAGCGCGTGGAGGGTGCGCGGCCCCATGGCCTCTACGGCGTGGCCCTCTACAAGGGCCTCGACATCCGTCTGACACGCTGAACGAGGCTGGCGGCGCGTCCAAAAGGTCGCGCCGCCATCTTCCCCCTCATGGCCCCGGCACCGGGCCACCCGCCAAGCTCCCGGAAGGTCCAAGAAAACATGACTACCGTCATCAGGAATGCAGATGTCGTCGTCGCCTGGGACGCTTCGGCGAAGCAGCATGTCTATATGAACGATGCGGACGTCGTCTTTGACGGCGGCACTCTCACCTTTGTCGGGCGCGGCTACACGGGCCCTGCGGAGGAGGAAGTCTCCGGAAGCGGGCTGATGGTGATGCCTGGCCTGGTGAACATCCATTCCCACCCGTCATCCGAGCCGATGAACAAGGGGCTACTGGACGAGATCGGCTCGCCCGGCCTCTATAATTCCTCGCTCTACGAATTCATGCCGATCTTCCGCGCGGATGCGGAGGCGGTTCCCCATTGCGTGCGCGTGGCGCTGAGCGAGCTGTTGCTCTCGGGCGTCACCACCGTGGCTGATCTTTCCATGGCGCATCCGGGCTGGCTGGACCTGCTGGCGGAATCCGGCATGCGTGTCTGCGTCGCGCCCATGTTCAAGTCCGCACGCTGGTTCACGAAGAACGGCCATGTGGTCGAGTACCAATGGGACGAGGCCGCCGGCGAGAAGGCCATGTCCGAAGCGCTGAGCATCATCGACCGCGCGGAGCAGCATGAGAGCGGGCGCCTTTTCGGCATGGTGGTGCCGGCGCAGATCGATACCTGCGCGCCCGGCCTGCTGCGGGAGAGCAGCCAGGAAGCAAAGGCGCGAGGCCTCTCCTGGCAGATCCACGCCGCTCAATCGGTGGTGGAGTTCCATGAGATCACCCGCCGCCATGGCATGACGCCGATCGGCTGGCTGGACAGTATGGGGCTGCTGAACGAGCGCGCCATTATCGGCCATGGCATCTTCCTGGACGATCACCCGAGCACCCGCTGGCACACCGATACCGATCTGGCGCGGCTGGCCGAGACGGGCACCACCGTGGCGCATTGCCCCACCGTCTTCGCGCGGCGCGGCATCACCATGAAGAATTTCGGCCGCTACAAGCGCCGTGGCGTGAACATGGGCCTCGGCACGGACACCTATCCGCACAACATGCTCGATGAGATGCGCCTCGTTGGCTATCTCGCCCGCACCCAGGCAACCGACCCGCGCGCCGTCACCACTACCGAGGTCTTCGATGCCGCGACCATCGGCGGTGCGAAGGCGCTGGGTCGCGACGATATCGGGCGCCTTGCCCCTGGCTGCCGCGCCGATATCGTGCTGATCAATGCCGAGCACCCGATGATGCGCCCTGGCCGTGATCCCATGCGGAGTCTGGTCTATGCCGCGGGGGATCGCGCCCTTCGCGACGTCTATGTGGATGGGCAGCTTGTGGTGAAGGATGGAATGGTGCTGACCATGGACTACGAGCAGGCTGCGGCTCATCTCCACGAGGCGCAGAAGCGCGTTCTGGACAATGCTCCCGGGCATGACTGGGCACACCGGCCCGTCGAGAAGATCAGCCCTCCGAGCTTCCCCTGGGCCTGATCCGGATGACCGACGCTCTTCTTCGCATCGAGGACCTGCGCACCGTATTCCGCAGCAGCAGTGGCGACATTGCGGTGGTGGATGGCGTGACGCTGGATGTGCCGCGCGGCAAGACCCTTGGCATCGTGGGGGAGAGCGGCTGCGGCAAGTCGATGCTCTCCCTTTCCATCATGCGCCTGGTCCCGCAGCCCGGCCGTATCGCGCAGGGCAGGGTGATGCTGGAAGAGCGTGATCTCGCCGCGCTGTCATCCGCCGAGATGCGCGCCGTGCGTGGCAGCGAGATCGCGATGATCTTCCAGGAGCCGATGACCTCGCTGAACCCGGTGCACAGCATCGGCGACCAGATCACCGAGGCCATGCGTGCCCATGACCCCAAGGCAAGCGATGCCGAACTGCAGGAGCGTGCGATCGAGGCGCTGCGCCGCGTGCGCATCCCGTCGCCGGAGCGCCGCTTCGCCGAATATCCGCATCAGCTTTCAGGCGGTATGCGCCAGCGCGTGATGATCGCCATGGCGCTCTCCTGCAAGCCGCGCCTGCTGATCGCGGATGAGCCGACCACGGCGCTGGACGTAACGGTGCAGGCCCAGATCCTCGACCTCCTGCGCGAGCTTCAGCAGGAAACGGGCATGTCCGTCATCCTCATCACCCATGACCTCGGCGTGGTGGCCGAAATGGTTGATGAGGTCGCCGTGATGTATGCCGGCCGCGTGGTGGAGCGCGGCACCGCGAAGGACATCTTCGAGGATCCGCAGCACCCCTACACCATCGGGCTCCTCGGCAGCATCCCGCGCATCGAGGAGGACCGCGAGCGCCTTCTCTCCATCGATGGCAGCGTTCCGCCGCCCTTTGCCTTTCCCAAGGGCTGCCGCTTTAACCCGCGTTGCCCCTTCGCCATCCGCGCCTGCACCGAGACCGACCCGCCGCTGCGGGAACTCTCGCCCGGCCATCGTGCCGCCTGCATCCGTGCGCCCGTCGAACTTGCCGTGGATATCGCCGCATGAACGAAACCCCGCTTCTCGAGGCGGTCGACGTCGCCAAGCACTACCCTGTGAAGAAGGGGCTGATCATCGCCCGCAAGGTGGGGGCCGTGCGGGCGGTGGATGGCGTCTCCTTCGCCCTCAAGCGTGGCGAGACGCTGGCACTGGTGGGGGAGAGCGGCTGCGGCAAATCCACCACCGCGCGGCTGGTCATGCGGCTGATCGAGCCTTCCTCTGGCAAGATCATCTTCAAGGGCGAGGACGTGACGGAGGTGGGCGGCGCGAAGCTGCGCGCACTGCGCCGGAATCTGCAGATCGTCTTCCAGGATCCCTATGCCAGCCTCAATCCCCGTCTGACGGTGGCGGATGCCATTGCCGAGCCTATGGCGGTGCATGGCATCGGCGACGCCGCCTCGCGGCGCGAGCGCGTGCAGGAACTGCTGCGCCTGACCGGCCTGCGTCCCTTCCATGCCAACCGCTATCCGCATGAGTTCTCCGGCGGCCAGCGCCAGCGCATCGGCATCGCCCGCGCCCTGGCGGTGGAGCCCGAGGTGGTGGTCTGCGACGAGCCGGTTTCCGCCCTCGATGTCTCGATCCAGGCGCAGGTGGTGAACCTGCTGGGGGACCTGCAGCAGCGCCTCGGCCTGTCCTATCTCTTCATCGCGCATGACCTGGCGGTGGTGAAGCATGTCGCGGACCGTGTGGCGGTAATGTATCTCGGCCGCATCGTGGAGGTGGCGCCGAAGCACGAGCTGTTCTCCAACCCGCGCCATCCCTATACGCGCGCGCTTCTCGCTGCGATCCCGCGCCCCGATCCGTCCCGCCGGGGCAGCGTCAGGCCGCTGGGCGGCGATCTGCCGAGCCCGCTCGCCGTGCCGCCGGGCTGCCGCTTCCACACGCGCTGCCCGGTGGCCCAGCCGAAATGCAAGGAGCTGGACCCGCCTTTGCGCGAGATCGCGCCGGGCCACACGGCGGCCTGCCATTTTGCCGAGGATCTGCCGCGCTTCAATGCGGAGGCCGGCGAGGGCGTGGCACCCGTCGCGGCGCGGCGCCTCGCCGCCTATGCGGCGGCGCGGGCTGCGCGCGCGAAGCCGGTGGTGATGGCCTGAGGACCACCATTGTCCACCCGGCGGCCGCGACGCAGGATATGCGGCAAAACCACCGGGAAACGCATCCATGCTCGTCTCTCTCCTCGCGCCGCGCCTGATCCTTTCCGGCGGTGGCGCCGTCTCGAAGGTGGCCGAGGTGCTCGCGCAGTTCGGCCTGTCCCGCCCCCTGGTGGTCACCGATCCCTGGATGGCATCCTCCGGCACGGTGGATCGCTGCCTCGCCCCGTTGCGCGAGGTGGGTATCCTGCCGGGCGTCTTCTCCGAAACCGTGCCCGATCCCACCGATGCGGTGGTCGAAGCCGGCGTGAAGGCTTTCAAGGGCGGTGATTACGACTGCCTGATCGGATTCGGCGGTGGCAGCCCGATGGATACCGCCAAGGCCATGGCCATCCTCGCTGCCGCGCCCGAGGGCACGCATATCCGCGCCTACAAGGTGCCCGCCCAGGCCAATCAAGGCGCCGTTCCCGTCATCTGTATTCCCACCACCGCCGGCACGGGCAGCGAGGCGACGCGCTTCACCGTCATCACCGACACGGCGAATGACGAGAAAATGCTGATTGCCGGGCTGGGTGCCCTGCCGCTGGCCGCCATCGTGGACCACCAGCTCACCTGGACCGTTCCGCCACGCACCGTGGCCGATACGGGCATAGACAGCCTGACCCATGCGCTGGAGGCCTTCGTCAGCCAGCGCGCCAATCCGTTCAGCGACGATTTCGCGCGCATCGCCATGCGGCTGATCGCGCCGAACCTGCGCCGCGCCTATGCCGATGCATCCGATAGCGGCGGCAAGCGTGACGAGGAGGCGCGGGAGGCGATGATGCGTGGCGCCACCCTGGCGGGCCTGGCCTTCTCCAATGCCTCCGTTGCGCTGGTGCATGGCATGTCGCGCCCGATCGGGGCGCATTTCCATGTGCCGCACGGGCTTTCCAACGCGATGCTGCTGCCGGCCGTCACCCGCTTCGGCCTGAACGCGGCGCTTCCCCGCTACGCGGAAGCGGCGCGGATCATGGGGTTGGCGAAGGAAGGGGAGGGGGACCAGTCCGCCGCGGTCCGCCTGGTGGAGGAGCTCGAAGCCCTGAACCGGGAGCTGAACGTCCCCACCCCTGCCGCCTATGGTATCGAGGCCGCCCGCTGGGACGGGTTGCTGGAAACGATGGCGGCCCAGGCCCTGGCCTCAGGCAGCCCCGCCAACAATCCGCGCGTGCCCGATGCGGCGGAGATCGTGGCGCTGTATCGCGAGGCCTATGCCTGACAGGCTCGCAAGGCCACTAATCTTCGGCCTGCCGGGCCGGGCGTCGCGCGTGTCGCCAGGCTGCAGCCCAGCTTGGCAGGTCGGCTGCCGGAAGGGGGCGGCCCACGGCATAACCCTGGGCATGGTCCACCCCGGCCCAGGCGACGGTCTGCCACAGGGCGGCATCCGCCACCCCCTCCGCCGTCACCGTCATCCCTCTCGCATGGGCCATCGCCACCAACCGCTCGACTTCGGCCCGCGCGCGGCGGCTGTGGCGCGTGGCACCCAGCAGATGCCGGTCCAGCTTGAGGCCGGAGAAGGGCAGGTCCAGGAGGATGTCTCGATTCTCCTCCAGGCTCATGTCATCGATCCACACCAGATGGCCGGCCTGGCGCAGCCGGGCCACGGCGCGGCCGAGGAGCGGCACGTCCTGAACCGGGGTCCCCTCCGTGAGCTCGATTGCCAGATCCTTTGGGGGCAGTCGCTGCTCGCGGCACAAGCGGCCCAGCCAGGCGACGGTATCCCGGCGCAGCAGCACCTCGAGCGGCATGTTGATCGATACGGGCAGGGCGAGAGCGGGACGCAGTGCCCTCATTTCGCTCGCCGCGATCCGGCTGACCGCACGGGCCAGGGCACCGGCCAACCCACCGCGTTCCGCCAAGCGGACAAAGGAATCCGGCCCCACGGGAGTCATGCCGCGGTTTCCGTCCGGGCGAAGCCAACGGACCAGCCCTTCCACAGCCAGGGGCTTGCGATCGGCAATGCGGACGATGGGCTGGTAGCACATCGCCACCTCTCCGCGCTCAAGACTGAGGCGCAGCGCGGCCACTTCCTCGGCCTCGCTCGGACCGGGCAGGCCGGTCAGGTTACGCAGGGCCGTCAGCAGCTCTGCCGGGTCCTCCGTGAGATCATCGTGGCCCAGCAGCAGGAGATTGGTCGGGTTGATGGAATCCCGCGCCGCCTCGCTCAGCAGGGTCCACCCAGACATATCGGGATGCGGTTCGCAGAGCAGGCCCTGTAGCGGTTGGCCAGGTCTGGCGAGCCGGGCCATGGCCTCGGAGAGTGGCACTTGGCGGGCGGGTGGTGCGCCGATGCGGCGAAGCCCGTCCTGGACAAGGGAGAGAAGGCTGGAACTCTGGATGACGGCCAGGATTTCGCCGCAGCCGGGAGGCGGGGGCGAAGGCAATCCAGTCTTGTGAACCGGTTCGATGGGCACGGATACGGTCTATCCTTGGCCCGGCGAGCGTAGCGTCTGAGGGTAGGCCCTACAAACGTCACTTACGCGCGATCTGAAGGCCGGGGCTTCCTCAGCCCCCGCTCACCGGCCAGGGGGAGGTTTCCCAGCGGCTGCGCAGCCCGGCCAGATCCCGGGTGACCAGGGCGCCCCAGGCCACCTCATCGCGGAACTGCGGCAGAATGAAGCGGGCTTCCGCCTGGGCGAGGAATTCCGGGTCGGTGGCGGCGGCGGAAAGGGCGCGGGTGATACGGGCGGCCGCCTCGGGGCTGGTGCCGGCCGGCACGGCGAAGCCCCGGCGAAGCCCTGCCACCAATGGGAGAGCGGCCTCGCGGAAGGTCGGGGTCTCAGGGAACTGTGGATGCCGGGCCTCACCGGCGATGGCGAGCACGGCCAGCTTTCCCTCGCGCACTGCGACGACGCATTCCGAGATCGCCAGCAGCGCCGCCTCGGTATTCCCGGACATCGCCGCCTGCCGTGCGGCGGCGGCGGAGGGAAAATGCAGTTGTTCCATCGGCAATTCGGCGCCCAGATCGGCGGCGGCGATCGCTGCGGCACTGGCCGGCGGAGGAAGGGCGAGGGGACGCCCGCCCCATTGGGCGCGCAGCGCCTCCAGTTCCGTGCCTGGCGGGGCAACCAGCGCCACCGGTTCTTCCGTCACGGCGCCAAGGAAACGCACCCGCTCCATTAACGCGGTCGCATGCCGCTCCACCATCCGCGCCAGGAGGAAGGGGACCGGCGTATAGGCCATGACGGAGCCGTCGGTGGCAGCATCCGCCAGGTCACGCATGGCAGCGAGTCCGCCTTCGCCGGTCTGGTTCACTACCGAGACCTGCACCTGCTTCATGTGGCGTTCAAGGAAGGGCGCGAAGCCCCGCACCCAGAGATCGGTTCCGCTGCCGCTGGGGGCTCCTACCAGCAGGGTGAGGCGGCGCACCCGCGTGCCGGGGGGGGCATAGGGGATCGCCACCTGCGCCCTGGCCGCTCCAGCGGCGGCGCCCAGGGGAAGGGCACCCAGCAGGGCACGCCGCGTGGTCATCCCTGCGGCCTTGCCGCGGAAGCGCCGGGCTTGGCGCCCGCCTTTCCCGGCTTGGCAACCGCCGGCTTGGTCACTGCCTCGGTTCCGCGCCGCAGGCGGGATTCGCCCAGGAAGAGCAGGATCGGCGCCGCGATGAAGATGGAGGAGGAAGCGGAGACGACGATGCCGAACAGCATCACCCAGGCGAAGCCCGACAGCGCATCGCCGCCGAAGAGGGCCAGGGGCAGCGCCGAAAGGAAGAGCGTCATGGAGGTGCCGAGGGTGCGGTTCAGCGTCTCGTTGATCGAGCGATCAATCAGATCCCGCAGTGGCATTGTCTTGAACTTGCGCAGGTTCTCCCGCATCCGGTCATAGACCACGACCTTGTCGTTGGCCGAGAAGCCGATGATCGTCAGGATCGCCGCGATGGTCGTCAGGTTGAACTCGATGCGGGTGAGGGCGAGGAAGCCCACCACCTTGGTCGTATCCAGGATCAGCGTGACGATGGCGCCGATGGCGAACTGCCATTCGAAGCGGAACCAGATGTAGATCAGCATCGCCACCATCGAGATGGTGAGCGCGATCAACCCGCCCTGGAACAGCTCGTCGGAGACGCGGTTGCCAACGGCCTCGGTCCGCAGGATCCTGGTGCCTGGGGCGGTCGCCTCCAGCGCGCCGCGCACGCGGGAGACGGCCTGCTGCGTTGCCCCTTCCTCGCCCTGCACGGGCAGGCGGATCAGGACGGTGGAGGAATCGCCGAATTCCTGGATGCCGACATCACCGAGATCGAGGCCCGAGACGGCGTTGCGCAACTGGGAGAGATCGGCGGGGCCCGGCGTGCGGGCCTCCATGATGATGCCGCCCTTGAAGTCGATTCCCTGCTCCAGCCCCGGATTGATGGCCAGGATGATGGAGCCGATGGACAGGATGCCCGAGACGACCAGCCCCATCACGCGCCCCTTCATGAAGGGGATGCGCGTGTCGTCGGGGACGATGCGGAAGAGGGGGCGGCGGAGGAAGCCGAACATGAAGGTGTTTCCTCTCAGACCGGCAGCTCGCGCGGGCGGGTCGCGCGGTACCACCAGGAGACGAGCAGGCGGACGAGGGTGGTGGCGGTCCACATCTGCACAATGGTGCCGATGGCGACCGTGACGGCGAAGCCCTTCACCGGGCCGGAGCCGAAGGCATAGAGGCAGACCATGGCGATCAGGTTCGTCAAGTTGCTGTCCATGATCGTGCCGGATGCCTTGGTGAAGCCCAGCTCCAGCGCCTGGATCGGCGTCCTTCCTGCCCGCGTCTCCTCGCGTATGCGCTCATTGATGAGGATGTTGGCGTCGAGCGCCGTGCCCAGGGTCAGCACGATGCCAGCGATGCCGGGCAGGGTGAGGGTGGCCTGCAGCACCGAGAGGGCGGCCATCATCAGCATGATGTTCACCAGCAGGGCGATATTGGCGAACCAGCCGAACAGCCCATAGG
Source organism: Roseomonas xinghualingensis (assembly GCF_025791835.1). GTDB lineage: Bacteria > Pseudomonadota > Alphaproteobacteria > Acetobacterales > Acetobacteraceae > Roseomonas > Roseomonas xinghualingensis. Next base: position 53,199 of record NZ_JAOXLP010000017.1, on the reverse strand, counting down.
CGAGGCCCATATAGAGGAAGACGAAGGCTGCGCCGACCGCGAGCGAGATCATGCCCGCCCGGATGGCGTCCGCCCCCAGCTCGGGCCCGACCGTCCGCTCCTCCACCACCGTCAGCGGGGCGGGCAATGCGCCTGCCCGCAGCAGCACGGCCAGGTCATTGGCCGTGCGGGCGTTGAAGCTGCCGCTGATCTGGCCGCGGCCGCCGGTGATGGGCTCGCGGATCACCGGCGCGGTGATCACCTTGTCATCCAACACGATGGCGAAGGGCCGGCCAACATTCTGGCGCGTTACCTCGGAGAAGCGGCGGGTGCCGATGCTGTCGAAGGAGAAGTTCACCACCCATTCGCCGTTGCGGCTGTCCTGACCCGCGCGGGCATCGGACAGGTTGGCGCCGTCCACTTCCACGCGGCGGCGCACGGCGTAGCGGCTGGCCGGTATGCCGTCTCGCTCCTCGCCGGAGAGGAACTGCACGCCCGGCGGCGGGGCGCCGGTGCCGTTGGGATTCGCGTTCTCATCCAGCAGGTGGAAGGTCATGCGGGCCGTGCGGCCCAGCAGCTCCTTGATCCGGTTGGGATCCTCCACGCCGGGCAACTGCACCAGGATGCGATTGGACCCCTGGCGCGCGATCATCGCCTCGGCCACGCCGGTTTCGTCGATGCGGCGGCGGACGATTTCGATGGACTGCTCCACGGCCCCCGAGGCGCGCGCCACCAGGGCGGCGTCCGAGAGGGTGGCGGTCACGGTCCCGTCCGGGGCGGTGGTGACGGTGATGTCCGGCTCCGTCGCGCCGGTGGGCGAGCCGCGCACCGGGACCGGGATGGCCAGCTCGCGCAGCTGGGCGGCGGCGGCCTCAGCCTGTGCCGGATCGCGCACGCGCAGGGACAGGCGGCGGGTGTTGGGATCGACCGATAGGTTCAGGTAGCCGATATTCGCCTGGCGCAGGCGCGTGCGGGCGCCATCGGCAAGGCTTTCCAGCCGCTCCTTCACCACGGCATTCATGTCCACCTCAAGCAGGAGGTAGGAGCCGCCGCGCAGGTCGAGGCCGAGCGAAACCTGCCGCGCCGCCCAGTCGGGCAGGGCCGAGCGGGGAATGAAGTTCGGGATGCAGAGAAGCAGGCCCAGGGCGATCACGCCCAGGATCGCGGCGACTTTCCACCGCGCGAAGTACAGCATGGCCTGTTCGGCCCCCCGTGAGATGCTGGCGATATGCCCAGGAAACAGGCGCGGAAGATGCGTCCCGACTGTCCCCGATGCAACCCTGGACCATCTTTGCTACAGGCCGCCTCATTCTGAAGGGATTGGGCAGCATGCGGCTTCGATTGGGCATCCTGGGCGCCGGCCATTTTGGCCGCTTCCACGCGCTGAAGGCCGCGAAAGGCCCGCGCTTCGACTTCATCGGCCTGCATGATGCCGATCCGGCCCGCGCCGCCGCCGTGGCCGCCGAGGCAGGTTGCCTGGCGCTTTCGGCGGAGGAGGTGATCGGCCGCGCCCAGGCCGTGATCGTGGCGGCCCCTACCGCCTTCCACCATGGCCTGGCCCATGCGGCGCTCTCGGCCGGGAAGCATGTGCTGGTGGAGAAGCCGATCGCCGCCACGCTGGAACAGGCGGATGATCTGGTCGCCCTGGCCGCGGCGAAGGGCGTGGTGCTGCAGGTGGGGCAGCTGGAGCGCTTCTCGGGCGGGATGCGGGCGCTGCGGGCCGAAGGCGGCCTTGCCGCCCGGGTCGGGCGGCCTCTCTACATGGAGGCGATCCGCATTGCCCCCTTCCGGCCGCGCAGCCTGGATGTGTCGGTGATCCTGGACCTGATGATCCATGATCTCGACCTGGCGCTGGCCCTGACCGGCAGCCCGCTGGTGGGGGTGGATGCAGTGGGTGCCAGCATCGCCTCACCCACCATCGACATCGCCAATGCCCGCCTCCGCTTCGGCAATGGCGCCGCCGCCACCATCACCGCCAGCCGCGTCTCCCTGCATATGGAGCGCCGCCTGCGCCTCTTCGGCGACAGCGGCTACCTCAACCTCGACCATCTGAAGCGGGAGATGAGCTGGGTCCGCCGCAGGGAAGGGGAGCCGCTGGAGCAGATTCCCGGCTACGGCCTGTCCCAGGCCACCTGGGCGGAAAGCGACAGCCTGGAGGCGGAGCACGCTTCCTTCGCTGCGGCCTGCCTGGATGGGGCGCCGGTGGAGGCGGATGGCGCCGCGGGCCGCGCGGCGCTGGATGCGGCGCTCAGGGTCGAGGCGGCGGTGCGTGCCTCACTGGAAGCCGTGGGCGTCTGATAATAGCTCTGGAGGCCTCTGCCTTCCGGCCCGTACGGGGTGGCGCGTGCCACCCCGGAAGCCGTCCTCGGTATCAGCTCGTACCGCTGTCGGTGGTCTTGTCGCTCTTGGCAACCTCGTGAAGCTCGCGCGAGCTGAGGCCGGCGGGGATGGAGCCGGCCAGCGACCCATCCCCATCCTTGAGATGCGCCTTATCCGTCGGGGCGCCGCTGGCCGTGTGGGTGCCATCCTTTCCGGATGGCTGCACCCCGGGGCTGACCTTGTTCGTTTCGTCCTTCTGGCCACTCATGGCTGCGTCTCCTGTCGGAATATGATTTCCGGTGAATCAACGCAGCGGGCGGCCAGAGTATTCCTGCGGATCGAGGGAGCCGGGATGGCCGTTGCCACCCCGGCAGGGGCCAGGGGCAGAAGCCCTGGCCATTGGCTCAGAGAATGGACTGACCGGTCTTCTTCCAGTCCGCCAGGAAGGCCTCAAGCCCGCGATCCGTCAGCGGATGCTTGTAGAGGGACTTGATCACCGACGGCGGCAGGGTGGCGACATGGGCACCCAGCTTGGCCGCCTGGATCAGGTGGATCGGATGGCGGATGGAGGCGACCAGCACCTCGGTCTTGATGGCCGGGTAGTTGTCGTAGATCTGGACCACGTCCTCGATCAGCTGCATGCCGTCCTGCCCGATATCGTCCAGGCGGCCGACGAAGGGGGAGATGAAGGTCGCGCCGGCCTTGGCGGCAAGCAGCGCCTGGGCTGCGGAGAAGCACAGCGTCACGTTGACCATGACCCCGTTGTTCACCATATGTTTGCATGCGCGCAGCCCCGCTTCGGTCAGCGGCAGCTTGATGACCACGTTGGGGGCTATCCGCCCGAGGTACTCGCCCTCGCGCATCATGCCGTCGTAATCCGTGGCCGTGACCTCGGCGCTGACGGGGCCCGGAGTGATGTCGCAGATTTCCTTGATCACCTCGGCCATCGGGCGGCCGGACTTGGCGATCAGGGAGGGGTTGGTGGTAACGCCGTCGAGCATCCCGCTCTCGGCGAGGGCGCGGATCTCGGAGACCTCGGCGGTGTCCACGAAGAATTTCATGATCTTTGTCCTGGAAGGCGCGGCCGTTTCGGCCTGCATGGGGCAGGGTCTGGCGGGGGCGGATCAATAGCGATGGAAGAGGCCGAGTCCAGCGCGAAGGGTGCAAGCCTGGATGGCGGGCTGTTCGGGGATGGCCTCGTCTCCGCCCCGGCCGCCACCACGAAGGGTAAACGGCGCGGGAGCGGCCCCAAGGGGCCGCCTGTCCGCCGCATCCGGGTTCTGCTTCCCCTGCCGCTCGATACGCCGGGAGGCGGGGCCTATGATTACAGCGTGCCCAACGGCACGCCGCTGCCGGAGCTGGGCAGCTTCGTCGCCGTGCCGCTGGGCGGGCGGGAGATGCTGGGCGTGGTCTGGGACGGCGAGCCGGACCCGAATCTGCCCGAGGGCCGGCTGCGCGACATCCTGGGCATCCTTCCCGCACCGCCGATGAAGGAGGCGCTGCGCCGCTTCGTCGAGTGGGTGGCGGCCTATACGCTTTCCCCGCCGGGTGCCGTGCTGCGCATGGCGATGAGCGTGCCTTCCGCCCTGGAGCCGCCGGGTCAGCAGGCCGGATGGAAGCTTTCCGCTGCTGGCGAGGCCGCGAAGGAGGGGGCCCCAGGCTATCGCATGACCGCCCAGCGCCGCCGGGTGCTGGAGGTGATGACGCCCGGCGAGCCCCGCGCCGGGGCCGATATTGCTGACGAAGCCGGGGTTTCCACCGGCGTGCTGCGCGGCCTGGCCGAGGCCGGGCTGATCGAACCTGCCTTGTTGCCGCGCCCCCGCAGCTTCGCCCGCCCCGATCCCGGGCATCCCGGCCCGTATCTCGCGGATGATCAGGAGGCGGCCGCTGCCGCCCTGCGCGAAACCGTGGCGAAGCGGGCCTTTGGCGTCACCCTGCTGGCCGGCGTCACCGGCTCGGGCAAGACCGAGGTCTATCTGGATGCGGTGGCCGAATGCCTGAGGCAGGGCCGCCAGGCATTGGTCCTGCTGCCGGAGATCGCCCTTTCGGCGCAGTGGCTGGACCGCTTCAAGGCGCGCTTCGGCTGCGCCCCGGCCCTCTGGCACTCGGAACTCTCCGGCCGGTTGCGCCGTGCCACATGGCGGGCGGTGGCGGATGGCGAGGTCGGGGTGCTGGTCGGTGCCCGGTCCGCCCTGTTCCTGCCCTTCCCGGATCTCGGCCTCATCATCGTGGACGAGGAGCACGAGACCGCCTTCAAGCAGGAGGATGGCGTCATCTACCACGCCCGGGACATGGCCGTGGTGCGCGCCCGCATGGCTGAGGCCACCTGCGTCCTCGTCTCCGCCACCCCGAGTCTCGAAACCCTCACCAATGCGGAGCAGGGCCGTTATTCCGCCCTGAACCTCCCCAGCCGCCATGGCAGCGCCGGGCTACCGGAGGTGGAGGTGCTGGACCTTCGCAAGGTCCCGCCCGAGCGGGGCCGCTTCATCTCGCCCCCGCTGATCGAGGCCATCACCGAGACCTTGGCGCGCGGCGAGCAGGCGATGCTGTTCCTGAATCGCCGCGGCTACGCGCCGATGACCTTGTGCCGCACCTGCGGCCATCGCATCCGCTGCCCCAACTGCACGGCCTGGCTGGTGGAACACCGCGCCCAGCGGCGCCTGCAATGCCACCATTGCGGCCATGCCGAGCCGATCCCGCCGCACTGCCCCGAATGCGGTGCCGAAGGCAGCCTGACCGCCATAGGTCCCGGCGTGGAGCGCGTGCAGGAGGAGGCATCCCAGCTTTTCCCCGATGCCCGGCGCTTCGTGATGGCCTCGGATACCATTCCCGGCCCGGCCGCTGCCGCCGAGGCGGCCCGCATGATCGCGGATCGGGAGGTGGACCTGCTGATCGGCACCCAGATCGTCGCCAAGGGCTGGCACTTCCCCCATCTGACGCTGGTGGGAGTGGTGGATGCCGATCTCGGCCTCGCGGGGGGAGACCTGCGGGCTGCCGAGCGCACCGTGCAGCTTCTTCATCAGGTGGCGGGGCGGGCGGGCCGCGCCGAGAGCCCGGGGCGGGTGCTGCTGCAATCCTGGAATCCCGAGCATCCGGTGATGCATGCGCTTATTTCAGGTGACCTGCCGGCCTTCATGGCGGAGGAGGCGGAAGCCCGCCGTCCTGGCGGCTGGCCGCCCTTCGGGCGCCTCGCCGCCCTGATCGTTTCCTCGGAGGATGAGCGGGCAGCCGACCGCGTGGCGCGCGATCTCGGCCTGGCCGCACCGGGAGGGGAGGGAGTTCAGGTGCTCGGCCCTGCCCCGGCGCCATTGGCCATGCTGCGGGGCCGCCACCGCCGCCGCCTGCTGCTGAAGGCCAGGCGAGACGTTGCCGTGCAACCGCTGCTGCGTTCCTGGCTCTCGCGCGTGGAGGTGCCGAATGCCGTGCGGGTGCAGGTGGATGTGGATCCGGTGAGCTTCCTCTGACGCGCCGCCGGCTGCCGCCCCGGGCAGAGCCGGGGCGGTTTCCATCCAAGGTCCCGGCCGCACTCAGCCCTGGCGGGGCAGGTCCTCGCGCGCGTTGCGGGCTTCGGCGACTCCGCCACCCTCGATGAGCCACTCGGTCGGATCCGGCTCCGGTACGAATCCGGGAACTGCGGAAGCATGGGCGGCAGGGTCGGAGCCCTCGCCCTCCTTCTGCAGCGCTTCGTCCAACTCCGCACCGCTCCCCAGGCCCGGCTGTACGCCTTCAGGCCAGCCGCCGGTTTCGCGAAGCCGCTTCTCCTCCTCTGTGCCCTCATAGGGGCCGCTCTGGGGCATGGAGTCGCTCATGGCTGTGTCCTCAGGGCTTTCCGCCCGCAACGGTGCCTGCCTCGGCGGTTCCCTTGTCGGTCGCCTTGGCCAGATCCTCGCCGCCCGGGGCGATGAAGCCTGTCGGGCTGGCCTTCTGGGTGGGGTCGGAAGCCGGGAAGGTGTCCTCCACCGCCTTGTCGACCTTCGCCTCGGTGGTCGCGCCGGGCTTCAGGTCGGACACCCAATCGCCCGTTTCGCGATCGCGCTTCTGGTCGGTCATGTTCTTGTTCGCCTTGTCGTTGCCCATCCTGGTTTCCTTTGGAGAGTCGTCGCCGGTCCGGGGCCAGACCGCGCGGGGCGCGGCCGTTCCCGGTCAGGGATGAAGCGCGGCAGGTGGGGGCAGGGTTCCATTCCGCACTCATGCGGGTGCTCAGGATGCTCGTTACGGTCCAGGGCGATTGCACCTCTGCATTGCATCATGTTAAGGGGCGCGCGCCGACGCCTGGGGGATTCCCGGGGCGTCACGCGCAGGCCCGAAACCCCGGCGCAGCCGGGCGGATACGGGCTGACGGGTCCTCTCCAACCCCTCGAACGGGATCACCAGTGGCCTCCGAAGCAGCCGCCATCGACAAGTCCTCCCCATCCCAGGCGACGCAGGGCCAGACGGGCGGGGTGGCGCAGCGCTACGCCCTGGCCCTTCTGGAGTTGGCCAAGGACAAGAAGACGGTCGATGCCGTCGCGACGGATGTCGAGCGCCTCGCCGCCCTTGCGCGCGATGACGCCGGCTTCCGCGCCTTCATCGAAGACCCCCGCCTGGGTGCCGCCGCGCAGAAGGGCGGCGCCTTTGCCGTGCTCAATCGCGTCGGCATCAGCGGGGATGTGAAGAATCTGGTGGGCGTGCTGATCGCCAATCGCCGCCTCTCCATTCTTCCGTCCGTGCTCTCGGCTTTCGGCACCCTGCTCGCCGAGCAGCGTGGCCAGCAGACCGCCGAGGTCACCACCGCGCATCCGCTGACCGCGACCCAGCGCGCCCAGATTGCCGCCCGCCTCACCGAGGCTGGTTACTCCAACGTCCGCCTCTTCGAGACGGTGGACGCCTCCATCCTGGGCGGCCTGATCGTCAAGATCGGGTCCCGCCTGTACGATACATCCATCAAGTCCAGGCTGCAGCGCCTGAGCTACGCCATGAAGGGGGCCGCCTGACCATGGACATCCGTCCTGCCGAGATCTCCGACATCCTGAAGCAGCAGATCGCTGGCTTCGACGCCGAGGCCAATGTGGCCGAGGTCGGCACTGTCCTGACGGTCGGTGACGGCATCGCCCGTTGCTACGGCCTGCAGAACGTCATGGCCGGCGAGATGGTGGAGTTCCCCTCCGCCGGCGTGCGCGGCATGGCGCTGAACCTCGAATCCGACAATGTCGGCATCGTGGTGTTCGGCGATGACAGCCGCATCCGCGAGGGTGACACTGTCTCTCGTACCGGCACCATCGTGGACGTGCCGGTCGGCAAGGGCCTGCTCGGCCGCGTGGTCGATGGCCTCGGCAACCCGATCGACGGCAAGGGGCCGCTGACGAACGTCACGCGCTCCCGCGTCGAGGTGAAGGCGCCGGGCATCATTCCCCGCAAGTCCGTGCATGAGCCGATGCAGACGGGCATCAAGGCGATCGACAGCCTGATCCCGATCGGCCGCGGCCAGCGCGAGCTGATCATCGGTGACCGTCAGACGGGCAAGACCGCTGTCATCATCGACACGATCCTGAACCAGAAGACGATCAACGCCGGCACCGACGAGAGCAAGAAGCTCTACTGCATCTACGTCGCCATCGGCCAGAAGCGCTCCACCGTCGCCCAGCTCGTCCGCACCCTCGAGGAGCGTGGCGCGATGGAGTACTCGATCGTCGTGGCCGCCACGGCCTCCGACCCGGCCCCGATGCAGTTCCTGGCGCCCTACACGGGCTGCACCATGGGCGAGTTCTTCCGCGATAACGGCATGCACGCCGTCATCTTCTACGACGACCTCTCCAAGCAGGCCGTGGCCTACCGCCAGATGTCGCTGCTGCTGCGCCGCCCGCCGGGCCGCGAGGCTTATCCGGGCGACGTGTTCTACCTGCACTCCCGCCTGCTGGAGCGCGCCGCGAAGATGGGCGAGGCCGCCGGCCTCGGCTCGCTGACGGCGCTGCCGGTGATCGAGACGCAGGCGGGCGACGTGTCCGCCTATATCCCGACCAACGTGATCTCGATCACGGATGGCCAGATCTTCCTCGAGACCGAGCTGTTCTTTAAGGGCATCCGCCCGGCCGTGAACGTCGGCCTCTCCGTGTCCCGCGTGGGCTCGGCGGCGCAGATCAAGGCGATGAAGCAGGTGGCCGGCAAGATCAAGCTGGACCTGGCGCAGTATCGCGAGATGGCGGCCTTCGCACAGTTCGCCTCGGATCTCGACGCCTCCACCCAGGCCCTGCTGGCCCGTGGCGCGCGTCTGACCGAGCTGCTGAAGCAGCCGCAATACGCGCCCGTGCCGGTCGAGGAGCAGGTGGTGGCGATCTTCGCCGGCACCCGCGGCTACCTCGACAAGGTTCCGGTGAACCAGGTCGGCGAGTTCGAGAAGCGCATGCTTGGCGAGCTGAAGGCGGCGAAGCCCGAGATCCTGGAGTCCATCCGCAAGGACGGCGCCATCTCCGGCGACACCGACAAGGCACTCGCGGCCTTCCTCGACAGCTTCGCCAAGTCCTTCGGCTGACGCGGAGGCATCGGAGAAGCCTCCATGGCCAGCCTCAAGGACCTGCGCGGTCGCATCAACAGCGTGAAATCCACGCGCAAGATCACGCAGGCGATGAAGATGGTCGCCGCCGCCAAGCTGCGCCGCGCCCAGGCGCAGGCCGAGGCGGCGCGGCCCTATGCCCAGCGGATGGAGCGCATGCTCGCCTCCCTCGGCGCAGCGGTGGCGGATAGCCCCGAGGCGCCGCAGATGCTGATCGGCACGGGGCGCGACCAGGTCCACCTGCTGGTCGTGGTGACCGCCGAGCGCGGCCTCTCCGGCGCCTTCAACACGAATGCGGCCCGCTTCGCGCGTGCCCGCATCCGTGCGCTGGAGGCCGAGGGAAAGACCGTCAAGCTGCTGACGGTGGGCCGCAAGGGCGCGACCTTCCTGAAGCGCGAGTTCGCCAGCCGCGTGGTGGGCGAGATCAGCTACCACAACGTCAAGCGCATCGGCTTCGAGCAGGCTGATGAGATCGCCACCCGCATCACCGCGATGCTGGAGGCGGGCGAGTTCGACGTCTGCTCGCTGATCTACAACCGCTTCCAGAGCGTCGTCTCCCAGGTGGCGAGCGAGCAGCGCCTGATCCCGGCGCCGCTGCCCGCCAATGATCTGACCGCACCCGCGGGCGAGTCCCCGGCGCTCTACGAATACGAGCCGAGCGAGGAGAACCTCCTGGCGGCGCTGCTGCCGAAGAACCTCGCCATCCAGATCTACCGCGCCCTGCTGGAGAACGCGGCGGGCTTCTTCGGAAGCCAGATGACCGCGATGGACAACGCCACGCGCAACGCGGGCGACATGATCAACAGGCTGACGCTCAACTACAACCGCACGCGACAGGCCAACATCACCAAGGAGCTGATCGAGATCATCTCCGGTGCTGAAGCGGTCTGACAGGAGCCATCCGATGAAGAACAATGTTGGCAAGGTTACCCAGGTCCTTGGCCCGGTCGTGGATGTGCAGTTCCCCGCCGAGCTGCCGAACATCCTCAACGCGCTGACGACCGACGTTTCCGGCCGCACCCTCGTTCTCGAGGTTGCGTCCCATCTCGGCGAGCGCACCGTCCGCACCATCGCCATGGACACCACGGACGGCCTCGTCCGCGGCACCGAGGTGGTGGACACGGGCAAGGGCATCTCCGTGCCGGTGGGCGAGGGCACGCTCGGCCGCATCGTGAACGTCATCGGCGAGCCGATCGACGAGCGCGGGCCGGTGCCGCATGACAAGACCTACACCATCCACCGCGATGCCCCGGCCTTCGAGGAGCAGGCCACGGCGGCCGAGATCCTGGTCACGGGCATCAAGGTGGTGGATCTGCTGGCCCCCTACCTGAAGGGCGGCAAGATCGGCCTCTTCGGCGGCGCCGGCGTCGGCAAGACGGTGACCATCCAGGAGCTGATCAACAACATCGCCAAGGGCCATGGCGGCGTGTCGGTCTTCGCCGGCGTGGGTGAGCGCACCCGCGAGGGCAACGACCTCTATCACGAGATGATCGATGCCGGCGTCATCAAGCTGGGCGAGAACGGCTCCACCGAGGGTTCCAAGGTGGCGCTGGTCTATGGCCAGATGAACGAGCCGCCGGGCGCCCGCGCCCGCGTCGCCCTCTCGGGCCTGTCCATGGCGGAATACTTCCGCGATGAGCAGGGCCAGGACGTGCTCTTCTTCATCGACAACATCTTCCGCTTCACCCAGGCGGGCGCCGAGGTGTCGGCCCTGCTCGGCCGCATCCCCTCCGCGGTGGGCTATCAGCCGACCCTGTCCACGGACATGGGCGCGCTGCAGGAGCGTATCACCTCCACGAAGAAGGGCTCGATCACCTCGGTGCAGGCCATCTACGTGCCCGCCGACGACCTGACCGACCCGGCCCCGGCCACCTCCTTCGCCCACCTTGACGCGACGACGGTGCTGAACCGCTCCATCGCCGAGCTGGGCATCTTCCCGGCCGTGGACCCGCTGGACTCCACCTCCCGCGCGCTCGACCCGCGCGTGGTGGGCGAGGAGCACTACCGCGTGGCCCGCGAGGTGCAGCGCGTCCTGCAGACCTACAAGTCGCTGCAGGACATCATCGCGATCCTGGGCATGGATGAGCTCTCGGAAGAGGACAAGCTGGTCGTGGCGCGCGCGCGCAAGATCCAGCGCTTCCTCTCCCAGCCCTTCCATGTGGCCGAGGTCTTCACCGGCACGCCGGGCGTCTTCGTGAAGCTGGAGGACACCATCCGCTCCTTCGCGGGGATCGTCTCCGGCGAGTACGACCACCTCCCCGAGGCCGCCTTCTACATGGTCGGCACCATCGAGGAGGCCGTGAAGAAGGCCGAGACCCTCAAGGTGGCGGCCTGATCCATCATGGCCACCTTCGACCTCGAACTGGTTAGCCCGGAGCGTCTGCTCCTCTCGCGCCCCGTCGAGATGGCGGTCATCCCGGCGGTCGAGGGCGATATGGGCGTGCTGCCCAACCACGCGCCGATGATCGTCGCCCTCAAGGGCGGCCTCATCCGCGTGACGGAGGGGGGCCGGGAGACCGAGCGCCTCTTCATCATGGGCGGCTTCGCGGAGATCACCCCGACGCGCGTGACCGTGCTGGCCGATGAGGCCACCCCGGTCGCCAGCCTGTCCAAGGCCATGGCGGCCCAGCGCGTGGCGGAAGCGGAGATCGCACTGGCCGCTGCCGCCAATGATGCGCCGGAGCTCCGGGAGAAGGCTACGGATCGCCTGATGGCGGCTCGTGCCATGCAGGACGCCGCCCAGGCAGCCTGAACGGCGACGGCAGGCGGGTTGAAAACGCCTGCCGGGGCCGCAAAATGTATCATGAGCCTGTCATGCCCAGCGGGGCGGCCTGACCTCAGGCCGCCCCGTCGCGTTATGATGGGTTCCGCGAATCACCACGGATGCCGGGAAGCGCATGAAGCACTGGACGCTCGATCAGATCGCCTGGGATAAGTTCGATCCGGCGAAGGTTGATCCTGAGATCGTGCCGCTGGTGAAGGCTGCCGCGCTGGTGGAGAAGAACGGCGTCGATTACGCCGTCTATCTCAACAACGTCTTCGTCGGAGATCCGGACTTCCGCCAGGCCGCGGACAATTGGGCCGTGGAGGAAGTCCAGCATGGCGACGCGCTCGGCCGCTGGGCCGAGATGGCCGATCCCGGCTGGTCCTTCGATGACGCCTTCACCCGCTACCGCGCCGGCTACAAGATCGATGTGAAGGCGGATGCTTCCATCCGCGGTTCCCGCACTGGCGAACTGATCGCCCGCTGCATGGTCGAGACCGGGACCTCTTCCTACTACACCGCGCTCGGCGAGAGCACGGAGGAGGTAGTGCTGAAGCAGGTCTGCAAGCTGATCGCCGCCGACGAGTACCGACATTTCAAGCTCTTCTACGACCATATGAAGCGCTACCTGGCGCGGGAGAAGCTCTCCTTCCCCAAGCGCCTGCGCGTCGCCGCCGGCCGCATTGGCGAGTCCGAGGATGACGAACTGGCCTTCGCCTATCACTGCGGCAACGAGACGCCCGACACCCCCTATAGCCACGACCGTTGCATCACCGGCTATATGGGGCGGGCCATGTCCTACTACCGCTTCCGCCATATCGAGCGGGGCATGGGCATGGTCTTCAAGTCGATCGGGCTGGAGCCGCGCGGACGGCTTTCGGACCTGGCCGCCAGGGGCGCCTGGAAGCTGCTCCAGTGGCGGCGGGACAAGTACCGGCAGGCCTTGGCCCGTGCTGCCAACGAGAATGCACCCCTCAAGACTGCAGCCTGACATGCCGGGCACCCCCTCTCATCCCGCCGGGGGGGTGCCGCGCCGTGCCATCCTTGGTACGGCCCTTGCCTGCGGAACCGCCCTCTCTGCCAGGGGCCAGCAGCCTGCTTCCTCAGGCCAGGAGGGGCCAGGCCTGTGGGAGATCGCCCGCGGCCGGGGGATCACCTTCGGCGCGGCCGTGCAGGCCAATCTCCTCGCTTCCGACAAGGCTTATGAGGCTGCCTTCGCACGGGAGGCAGGAATCCTCGTGCCGGAGTTCGAGGCCAAGTGGTCCACCCTCCAGCCGAAGGAGGGAGAGTTCGACTTCACCCAGCTGGACGCCATCCTGCAATGGGGCCAGGCGCGCGGGCGGGCCACACGGGGCCATGCGCTGGTTTGGCATACTTCCTTTCCCCAATGGGCGGTTGAAGCCCTGGCGGAAGGCGCCCCTCGGGCCCGCGCCGTGATGGGGGCGCATATCAGTAAGGTGCTCTCCACCACCCGGCTCAGGATTCGGGACTGGGATGTGGTGAACGAGCCCGTCGCAGACCCACCCGGCAGCGACACGCCCCAGGCTGAGGGCGAACTGCGGGACAGTCCTTTCCTGCGTGCCCTTGGCCCCTCCTACATTGAAACAGCCTTTCGCATGGCGCGGGAGCAGGACCCGACGCTGCGCCTCGTGCTGAACGATTATGGGGTGGAGGAGGACACGCCCTGGGCCGCCGAGAAGCGCCGCCGCCTGCTGGCCCTTGTGCGCCGGCTGGTGCAGGCACGGGTGCCGATCGATGCGGTGGGCATCCAGGCGCATCTGCAGATGGATCGGCCCTTTAATCCGCAGGTCTTCGGCGATTTTGTGCGGGCCTTACGTGCCGAAGGGCTCTCTGTTCTGGTGACCGAGATGGACATCCGGGAGGCCAGCAACATGCCCGACGACTATGTGGCGCGTGACAGGCTGGTGGCGGAGCGTGCCAGCGCCTTCGTCTCCTCCGCCCTGGAGGCCGGCGTGAAGACCGTCCTCACCTGGGGGCTGGTGGACCGCTATTCCTGGCTGGTTATCGAGCCCGCTGTCGGTCGGCGGGATGGCAAACTGCATCGCGGCCTCCCGCTCGACTGGGAGTACAACCGTAAGGAAATGTGGCACGCCATGGCGCGGCTCTTCGCCGCAGTCTGATCAGCCGGGAATGGCGTAGCGCGCGAAGTCCCTGGCCAGCCGCTCATAGATCGGGCGACGGAAGGGCACGGCGATCCCGGGCAGGCTGGACAGCTCGGCCCAGCGCCAGGAGTCGAACTCCTGATGGGCATCGGCGTCCAGGCGGATCTCGGAATCGTCGCCCAGGAACCGCAGGGCGAACCACATCTGGGTCTGGCCCCGGAACCTCCCGCCCAGCGCCTTGCCGATCAGATGCGCCGGCAGTTCGTAATCCAGCCATTCCGCCATGCGTCCCATGACCTTGGCGTTGCTTGTGCCGATCTCCTCGGACAGCTCGCGCAGCACGGCCAGTTCCGGATCCTCCCCGGGGTCCAGCCCACCTTGCGGAAGCTGCCAGGCGCCTGAAGCAGCCTCCCCGGGCGGCTGGTCGGCGCGGCGGGCGATCAGCACCAGCCCATCTCGGTTAAACAGGCAGGCGCCGACATTCGGGCGAAGAGGCAGGAGGGGCATGTCAGTTCCGGGGCAGTTCCTCGGGCCGGCGGATCAGGGCTGTCACCGGCGCCATGACGAGGCCGCGCGACTCCAACCCTGCGGCCCAGGCGGCCACCCGGTCCACCAGCACGGGCGAGACATCGGCCGCAAGGCCGAGCGCCGAGCCCCGTTCCCGCGCAATGCGCTCCAGCTCCGCCAGCCGGCGGTCGATCTCGCCGCGCGTCGCCGGCTCGTCCAGCAGCAGATCCACGGCACGACCCCAGGCGCGGGCGGGGGAGGCGGCGCCGGGGCGCGGGTCGATGTAAAGCAGCCCCCGCGCGCGCATCACATCCTGCACCGCGCCCAGGGTTTCCGGCAGGGCGGCAAACCGTTCTCCTCGCATTGGCCCGAGCGCGCCCAGGGCGCCCACCTGGCCGGCGATGCGGGTCAGCACCCAGGCCAGCCGGTCGGCATTCTCTGCGGGAGACAGGGAGGTCAGCAGGGCGCGGTCGCCCGGATCGTTCAGCGGGTAGTTGGCGGGTTCCAGCGGCAGGGCACTCAGCACCTCCATTCCCCGGGCGCGGGCGCGTTCCAGCAGCGGGTCCGGCCATGGCGCATAGGGTGAGAAGGCGAGGCCCGTGGCAGGCGGCAGGCGGCGGATCGCCTCTTCCGAGAGGGAAAGGGAAAGACCGAGATTCCCCACCACAAGCGAGACCTTCGGCCGCGTCTCCGACCTGTCGAAGGGGCGGCCATAGGCGCGGATGGAGCTTCGGCCACCCTCGCCGATGCGCGGCAGGAGTCCGTGGCGGGAGGGTTCCAGCAGGGCCGGGTCAGGCGGAGGAATCGGGCGGTCGGCCGGAGCCTCCGGGCGAGGGGGAGGCGCGAAGAGGGGCGGCGGTTCCGGCGCGCTGGGCAGAGACCGTACCAGCAGGGCGGGCGGCGCTGGGGCGGGCGGGATGACCGGTGCGGGCACGGCCGGGGAGGCCGGCGGGGCCGACGGGATGGCGGCTGCCCCGGGCAAGGGTGCGGATGCGGTTACAGGTGCGGCCAGGGGAAGCACGGCCGGGGGCGGTGCATTGTCCTTGGCGGCGTCATGGGATGCGGCAGGCGGCGCCGGCATGGGCGTCGCCGGTTCGGGGGGGCTCGGCGGCAACAGCGCCACTTCCGCATTGTCGTTGGACGTGGCGGGAGACATGGCGGGCGGGGCGGTACGGCTGAGCGAGGGCGGAATCCCCCCCTCCGGCGGTCCCAGCTGGTGCAGCGCCAGGACGGCTCCGGTGAGCGCCGCCAGGATCAGCAACCAGAAAACGCCGAGGGCCTTCATTCCGAAACGTGGCGAATCTCGGAGGTTCAGCGGCTGGCGCGGCGTTGGACAGGGGTCGCCGCGATATTCCGAAGCAGCATCACGGCCTGCTGGAGCTGGTGATCCGTCTCTGGCTTGGTCGGATCGAAGGCGGGAGCATCCTCGGCGGGCATGCGCTGCACGCGTTCCACCAGCCCGGCCGGCAGGTTCAGCGGCGGCAGTGGCGCGGGCGGGCGGGCATTCACGCCCTGGGCCGCCGTGTCATTGCCGCCATTGTCGTTGCGGAGCGCGCGGCGCAGATCGGCCTCGCGATCACGCTCGCGGTTCTGCTGGGCATCCTGGCGCTGGGCCAGCACCTCGATATCGGGCTCGATCCCCGTCGATTGGATGGAGCGGCCCGAGGGCGTGTAGTAGCGGGCCGTGGTCAGGCGGATGGCACCATTGCCCGGCAGCGGCATGACGGTCTGCACCGATCCCTTGCCGAAGCTCTTGACCCCCATCACCACCGCGCGCCGATGGTCCTGCAGCGCGCCGGCCACGATCTCGCTGGCCGAGGCGGAGCCGGCATTCACCAGCACCACGATGGGAAGGCCCTGGGCGATGTCACCCGAGCGGGCGTTCCAGCGCTGCGCATCCTCCGAACGGCGGGCGCGGGTGGAAACGATCTCGCCCTGCTCCAGGAAGTCGTCCGAAACCTGGATCGCCTGATCCAGCAGCCCGCCCGGATTGTTCCGCAGATCCAGCACCAGGCCCTTCAGCCCATTCGACGCCTGGGAGCGCAGGTTGGCGAGAGCCCGGCGCAGGCCAGTCTCGGTCTGCTCGTTGAAGGAGGTAAGGCGGATATAGCCGATATCATTCCCCTCGAGCCGGGCGCGGACCACCTGCGGGCGGATCGTCTCGCGGGTCAGGGAGATTTCAAGCGGGTTAGCGGTGCCCTCACGCCGGATGGTCAGGCGAATGGAGGTGCCGCGCTCCCCGCGCATCTGGTCCACGGCTTCCTGGAGGGTGAGGCCCTGGGTCGACTTGTTGTTGATGTGGGTGATCAGGTCCCCGGGCTTCACGCCGGCGCGGGCCGCCGGGGTCTCGTCGATCGGCGAGATCACCTTCACATAGCCGGCGTCCTGGCTGACCTCGATGCCGAGGCCGCCGAATTCTCCGCGCGTCTGCACCTGCATGTCGCGGAAATTGCGGAGGTTCATATAGGAGGAATGGGGGTCCAGCCCCTGGAGCATCCCGTTGATCGCGGCCTCGATCACCTCGCGGTCGTTCACGGGCTCCACATATTCAGCGCGCACACGCTCAAAGACGTCGCCGAACAGGTTCAGCAGGCGGTAGGTCTCCGCCCGCGATCCTTCCTGTGCCCATGCGGTGACCACAGGGCCCGCCACGGCGCCGGCCACGAAGGCCGCCGCGACCGAGGCCAGCATCCGCATCCGGAAACCAGCCTTGGCAGAACGTCCAGCAGGAGCACGCATCTGTCAGACACCCCTTTTGCCGCGAACCGCCGCGGCGCCTCTCCATATTGCCGCCGGGCGGATTGCCCAACGGTTACAATTGCCGCCGGGCGGATTGCCCAACGGTTACACGATCTGCGGGCCCATTCTCCAGCGCCACGTCAGGCAGAACGATCCGGAGCCTGGACCATGATCGCCCCGGCAGGAAGCCATCATATCCGCAGGGCAGGTTCCTGGGCATGGGCTGAAGCCGCCGGCGGTTCAATCTCAACCCCTGGCTCAACCCCTGGCTGTCCAGCTTCCGGGATCGACGGCCCGGCCACCCCGCCTCAGCTCAAGGTAGAGTGATGCGCGGCCGCCGCCAGATCCGCCTGCGTTACCAAGTGTTCCCACCGCCTCGCCCGCGGCGACGCGCTGCCCGGTTTCCGCATCCAGCCGGTCCAGCCCGGCAATCACGAAATGGTAACCGCCCCCGCAATCGACAATGATCATCCGGCCGAAGGAGCGGAAAGGCCCGGCGAATACGATCCGCCCGCCGCAGGGGCTGACCACCCGCGCGCCGGGGGAGGCGGACCAGGTCTGGCCGGTGGCGCCGCGCTCGCCGAAGTCCCGTCGCACCACCCCGGCCACGGGGGCGCCGCGCGCGGGGCGGGGCTGGCTGGCGGCGGCCTCGCGAGTGCGTTCCCGGGCCGCCTCAGCGCGCTGGCGGGCCGTCTCGGCCTCACCTTCGGCCTCCCGCGCCTCACGGGCAGCCTCATCGCGGGCGGCACGGTCACGGGCGGCCAGCTCGCGGGCTTCCTGTTCCCGGCCCAGAGCCCGGCGGGCAGTCTCCCGTGCCTCCGCTTCCCTGGCACGGCCCTCGGCCTCGCGCCGGCGGGTCTCGGCGGCCCTCTGGCGCGCTTCCTCTTCCTGGGCACGCTTCGCCGCGGCGGCGCGTTCCCGCTCCTCCCGCTCCTTCGCCTCCCGCTCCAGCCGTTCCACGACGCTGCGAAGGTCGCGCGCATTGGCGGCGGCGGCTGCGGCCTGGCGCATGGCGGTGGTTTCGGCATCGCGGGCGGCCTCCCGGCGCTCACGGGCTTCGGCCAGGGCGGCTTCGACCGCCTCGGCTGCCTTGCGGGCCTCTTCCCGGGCGGCGGCCAGGCGGGCGCGCTCCGTCTCCAGGGAAGCGGCCGTGCGGGCCGCTTCTTCCTGAGCCTGGCGGTATTCGGCGGCTTCCTTCGCCAGGCGGCGGGCAAGGCCGCGTAGCACCAGCGCGCCGCGCAGCGCTTCCTCGGGCGGGGCGGGGACGATGAGCAGTGTCTCGGCCGGCCACAGGCCCAGGCGGCGCATGGCCGGGACCAGCGGTGCCAGTTCCTCGGCGCGGCGGTTCAGGTCGGCCTCGGCGGTATCGCGCGCGGCCTGGGCGGCCTCCAGCCGGGCTTCCGCCTCGGCCAGGGCTTCCTCGGTGGCCACGGCGCGGCGCCCTGCCTCGGCGCGCCGCCGGGCCAGCTCCGCCTCTGCCGCTTCCGCCGCGCGGGCATCCCGGGCGATGGCGGCGGCTTCGTTGCGCGCTCCCCGGGCGTCACGCTCGGCTTCGTCCAGGGCTCGGCGGTCCGGCTGCGCCAGGGCGAGGCCCGGCAGCAGGACCAGCGCCGCGAGCGCGGCCACTCCCCGCGCCGGAAGCCCGGGCGGACGGAGGGGCCCACGCGGCGTCACCCCTGCCGGATTTCCATCAGGTTCCGGCCGGTCATGGCCCCGGGCTGGGGCAGGCCAAGCAGCGCCAGCATGGTTGGCGCCAGATCGGCGAGCCGCCCATCATGCAGGGTCACATCGGCCGGGCCGCCGAAGAGGATGACAGGCACGCGGTTCAGCGTATGGGCCGTATGCGGCCCGCCGGTGGCGGGGTCCTTCATCATCTCGGCATTGCCGTGGTCGGCCGTGACGAGCAGCGCGCCGCCCATGTCGCGGATGGCGGCAAGGATGCGGCCCAGCCCGTCATCCACCGCCTCGCAGGCCTTGATGGCGGCGGCCAGACTGCCTGTGTGACCCACCATGTCGGCATTGGCGAAGTTCAGCACGATCATGTCGTACTTGCCGGAGCGGATGGCGGCATCCGCCTTGGCGGCCAGCTCGGGCGCCGACATCTCGGGCTGGAGATCATAGGTCGGGACCTTGGGGGAGGGGACCATGATGCGGTCCTCGCCCTTGGAGGGCGTCTCGTCCCCGCCGTTCAGGAAGTAGGTGACATGCGGGTACTTCTCCGTCTCCGCCATGCGGAGCTGGGTGAGCCCGGCGGCCGAGACGGTGGGGCCCAGCAGGTCAGCCATGGATTGCGGCGGGAAGATTGGGTCGAGGAAGGGGTTCAGCGCCTCGGAATACTCGGTCATGCTCACGGCATCGCAGAGGGCGGGGTCGCGCGGTCGCTCGAAGCCGGTGAAGTCCGGATCGACCAGCGAGGCCATGATCTGGCGCACGCGGTCGGCGCGGAAGTTGAAGCAGAGCACGGCATCGCCATCCTTCATGCCCTCATAGCCGGGCAGGACGGTGGCGGGGATGAATTCGTCGGTCTCCCCGGCCGCATGGGCGGTGCGCACGGCCTCGGTGGCGTTCGGGGCCGTGGCCACGCCTTCGGCCAGCACCATCGCCCTCCAGGCCTTGGCAACGCGGTCCCAGCGGTGGTCGCGGTCCATGGCGAAGTAGCGGCCGGTCACCGTGACGATGCGGGCCCCCTGGGGCAGCCGGGCCTCGAAGGCCGGTAGGGTCTCGGCGGCAGCCTTGGGCGGGGTATCGCGGCCATCGGTCCAGGCATGGACCGCCACGGGAATGCCCTTCAGCGCGAAGACCGAGGCGAGGGCCAGGGCATGGTCCTCATGGGAATGGACGCCACCCGGGGAGACGAGGCCGCAGAGATGCAACGTGCCCCCCGTGGCCTTCAGCCTCTCGCCCAGCTTCACCACCGGCGGCAGGCCGCCAATGGAACCATCGGCGATGGCGGCGCCGATGCGGGGCAGGTCCTGCATCACGATGCGGCCGGCACCGATATTCAGGTGGCCGACCTCGGAATTACCCATCTGGCCCTCGGGCAGGCCCACATCGGGGCCGCAGGTGCGCAGGAAGGCGCGGGGGCAGGATTCCCAGAGGGAGTCGAAGGTCGGGGTATGGGCCAGGGCCACGGCGTTGTCCGTGAGGTCCTCCCGCCAACCCCAGCCATCCAGGATCACGAGCATGACAGGCTTCGGACGTGGCATGGGTAACCTCACGCGGAATGGCTCCGGCGCGGCTTAACGCGAGCCGCGCCGCCGGTCCACGGCCATGCCGTATCAAGCTCGGGCGATATAGGCCCGGAATACCTCCAATTCGGTGGCGCAGCTGGTATCCCGGAAGCCGGCATCCCGCATGGCACCCAGGATGGTTTCCGCCGGCACGCAGGCCTCGATCGTCTCCCAGTAGTATTTCATCAGCTCGCCGGAGCGGTGACGCGGGGCCGCGATCCAGCACAGGGCAGGGATGACGGCGCCCATGTAGAAGCGCTCGATGAGATGGGCGAGGCGGCTTTCCGGGCGCCCGATCTCCAGGATCAGCACCGTGCCGCCGGGCTTCAGCACGCGGCGGTATTCGGCGAAGGCGGCGCCGAGATCGGCCACATGGCGCAGCGCATAGCCCATGGAGAGGAAATCGACGCTGTCATCCGGAAGGGGGATGCGTTCCGCCTTGCCCTGGATGAGGGTGACGCCCGGCAGGGTGCGGCGCGCCTCCGCCAGCATGCCCTCGCTGGGATCGAGGCCGGTGACGAGGGAAGGATCGCCAGTGATCGCCACCGCCTGCCGCGCGACGAGGCCGGTGCCCACCGCCACGTCCAGCACCGTCATCCCCGGCTTCAGCCCGGCCTCGCGCAGGGCCCGGCGGCGGTAGCCCGGGCCGGTGCCCAGGGAGAAGATGCGGTCGATCCGGTCGTAATGCGGCGCCGTCTGGTCGAAAAGGGCGCGGACGAAGCCTTCCCGCTCCTCCACCCGTGCATAGCGGTGCGCGAGAACGGGGTGTGGGGCGCTGGCCCCGGAAGGCGGGGGGGCGGCATCGCTCGCGGTCTGCGCCATGCGTCGCGCTCCGGCAAATGGGCGGCGAGGCTCGCAAGGCGGCGGCTAGGGCGCAAGCCCGGTTCAGCACGGAATGGACATGCGAGCCCGCCCCGGCACCGCGCGGGCGCAACCGGCCTTGTCCCCGTCCCGTTCCTGCCGGGAAAGGCATCGGAGCTTCGGCCATGGCGCACCATCCTTCCTGGCGGGGCCATCTGCGGCTCTCGCTCG
Source organism: Roseomonas xinghualingensis (assembly GCF_025791835.1). Lineage (GTDB taxonomy): Bacteria > Pseudomonadota > Alphaproteobacteria > Acetobacterales > Acetobacteraceae > Roseomonas > Roseomonas xinghualingensis. The sequence continues at coordinate 31,977 of NZ_JAOXLP010000017.1, read as the reverse complement.
TCACCTGCCCTGTCACGCTGCACAAGGCGACGGATGAGGGGCGGGCCGTCCATTTCCACCTGCTGAATCCGGAGACGATGCGCCGCGTGCATCAGAGCTGGCGCGACGAGGACACCGAATTGTCCCGGCGCGACCTCGTGCGCGGCTATGAGGTGGAGAAGGACGAGTATGTCGTCGTCTCGGACGAGGAGCTGGAGGGGCTGCAACTTGAAAGCACCCATACGATCGACATCGAGCGCTTCGTCGATGCCAGCACGATCGACCGGCTCTACTGGGACACGCCCTATTTCGTCGTGCCTTCCGAGGATGCGGGGATGAAGCCCTATGCGGTGATCCGCGATGCCATGGCGGAGGAAGGGCAGGTGGCGATTGGGCGGCTGGTGATGCAGGAGCGCGAGCGGATCGTCGCCATTGAGCCGCGCGGAAAGGGTCTGCTGCTGACAACGCTGCGCAGCCATGACGAGGTGCGGTCCGAGGCGGAGCTGTTCGACGATCTGCCGAAGCTGCGGAACGACGCCGCGCTGATGCAGCTGGCGCGGAAGCTGGTGGCGCAATCAGAGGGACCGTTCCGGCCGGAGGAGTTCCACGACCGCTATGCCGATGCGTTGCGTGCCCTGGTGGAGGCCAAGATCGGCAAGCGCGAGGCGCCCAGGCCTGCCGAGTCGGAACTCGAAAGCAATGTCATTGACCTGATGGAGGCACTGCGCCGCAGTTTGCGGATGACGGGAGGGGAGGAGAAGCACGTCGCGAAGAAGCGGGCGCCCGCACGCAAGGCGCCGGCGGCGCGGAAGGCCCCGGCGCGGCGCAGCCCGGCTCGCAAGGCAGGATAATCAGCCCGGGCGCCAGGCCCGGTGATAGGGGTGGTTGGTGCGGATGCACTGGGCGCGGAACAGGGCCTCAGCCAGCAGCCCGCGCACCAGCATATGCGGCCAGGTGAGCTTGCCGAGAGAGATGCGGTGATCGGCGCGGGCGAGCACCGCCTCGTCCAGCCCCTCGGCTCCGCCAATGATGAAGGTGATGGGCCGTGCAGCCTCGATCCAGCGGCCGGTCAGCATGGCCAGGCGCTCGCTGTCCGGCATTTCGCCGCCCAGGTCGAGCGCGACGGCCAATGCCCCTTCGGGGAGTGCCGCCAGGATGGCGGCGCCTTCGCGCCGCCGGATCTCGGCGGGTGATCCGCGCGCCTCCACCAGCTCCCGAAGGAGGAGGGGCGGGCGAAGGCGCGCATTATAGTGCTCGAACAGCGCCGCCTCGGGCCCGCCGCGGGCCCGGCCCACGGCGAGCAGGAGAGGCGGCGCCATCCCGTCAGCCCTCGCCCTGACCCTGGTCGCGGTCCTGGGCGGGGGTGTGGAGGGTGAAGCCGGCAGGGCCGTCGAGCACCTCGTCGCGCGGAATCACCTCCTCGCTCACGGTCTCAGAGTCGCCGCCCTGGCCGGTGCCAGCGGAATCAACTTCATCCCCGGCCTCATCGGCATCTCCCTTGGTGACGGACTCGTCCTCGATGGAATCCTCGTCTTCGGACTGGCCCGCCGGCTCCGGCATGCTGACTTCCTCGGCCGTCGGGCTCTCGGGGCCCCACATGCGCTCCAGCCCGTAATTCGCACGCGCCTCGGGCTTGAACAGATGGATGATCAGGTCGCCGGCATCGAGCAGCACCCAGTCCGGGGAGGCCTCGGTGCGGATGCGGCGGATGCCGAGCTCAGCCAGCGCTTCCTCGACATGGCGGGCCATCGCCTCGATCTGGCGCTCGGCCAGGCCGGTGGCGACGATCATGCGATCGGCGAAGGCGGAGCGGGTGGCGACGTCCAGCACCAGCACGTCCTCGGCCTTGTCATCCTCCAGGCTTGTGACGGCGGCGCGGACCAGCTCCTCCAGCCGGTCGGGGCTGGGGGCAGGGCGGGAAGCGGCGCGGCCGCGCTTCTTCGGGCCTGCGACGGCGGCGCGCTTGCGCGGGGTGGGGGCGGTGTCCTCCTCCAGCTCCGCGATGCGGGCGGCATTGGCCTCCACGACCTCGGCGGCGCGGCCCGTGGCGCGCTCCGACGTGGTCGCGCGCGTGGCGCGTCGCGCCGGCTCGGCGGCCGGGATACGCGGGGTGGCGGTACGGGAGCGGGCCGGCGCCTTGACGGCGGGGGTCACGGCAGCGGCGCGCGGTGTCCTGGTCGTGGCGGCAGCGCGCGGAGTCGCCTTGGCGGCGGCAGCACGCGGAGCGGCCTTCGCAGCGGCTGCACGGGGAGCTGCCTTCGTAGCGGCCGTGCGCGCGGGCTTCGTGGCCGCGCTGCGCGTGGAGGTCGCAGTTGCGCGCGGCGCCCGCGCTGCCGTGGCGCGGGTGGTGCTGGTGGCAGCCCGGGTGGTCTTCGCCGCGGTGGCGCGCGGAGCCTTGGCCTCGGTGGCGCGGGAGCTGCGCGCCGGTGCCGCCTTCGTCGCGCGCGTGGTGGTGGTGCGCGCGGCGGGCGCCTTGGCGGTGCTGCGCGTGGACGCGGCGGTGCTGCGCGCGGCAGACGCGGCCTTTGTCGTGCGGGCCGGGGCCGCCTTGGAGCGGGAGACGGGGGCAGCCGTGGCCCGCGTGCTGCGGGCCGGGGCGGCGGCGGCTTTGGTCGCGCGCGGGGCCGTCGTGGTGGCGGTGCGGGGCGTGCGGGTGGCGGTTGCCGCCGGCTTGCCGCGCGCGGGGGCGGCGGGCTTGGTGACGCGGGCCGGCGCGGCCTTCGTCGCGCGGGCCGGAGTCTTGGTCAGGCGCTGCGGGGCCGGTGCCTTGGCCTTGGCCGGCGCACGGGAGGCGGCGGGGGCGGCCTTCGTGCGGCTCGGAGCCGGTGCCTTGCTGGGCTTCGGCGCGGCGGCGCGGCTGGCGGGGGCCTTGCGGGCACCGGTCGCGCGGGTGGCGGGGGTGCGGGTCGGGGCCTTCGGGGTTCGGGCCATGTGTTAGGCTCCTGTGTCGATGCGCCACGGGGCGCGAGGGGTTCAGCGGACCTTGGCTGGCGCCGCGGGAAGGATGAAGGGTGAATGGGGTTCGCCGCCAGCGGTTGCGCGCTGGGCCATCCGGGCGCGGATTGCGGTCGCGCTGGCTGGGTGCTCGCGCGCCGGAATCATGCACCACCGGGCGTGGATGTCGGATGCACCGGACAGCAGCGCGCCGCAAGGGCGGCGGTGATGCCGGAGCACGCTGGCGGTCGCCCCGTGGAGCGCCCGGCGGGTCCATCCGGGGCGTGGAAGCACGGCGATCGGGTTGCGCCTAGCCAGGCGGCGCCAGCGGCGCCAGCGCGGCAACTGGCTGAGATTGTCGGCGCCCATGATCCAGACGAAGCGGGCGCGGGGAAATCGGCGGCGCAGCCTCGAAAGGGTGCGCTCCGTCTCCCGCAGGCCAAGGCGGGCCTCGATGTCGGTGGCGATGATCCGGCGGCCGTCGCTGATGCGGCGGGCCGATTCCAGTCGCTCGGCGAAGGGTGCCATCCCGGCGCGGGGCTTCAGCGGGTTGCCGGGGGAAACGAGCAGCCAGACTTCGTCCAGCCGCAGGGCATGAAGGGCCCTTTCGGCGACGTGGCGGTGGCCTTCATGCGCCGGGTTGAAGGAGCCGCCGAGCAGGCCGATGCGGACCCGCCGCCTGTCTCCCCAGGACCCGGGCTGGTGATGCGCGGGCAGGGGACGTGAAGGCGGGGTTTGATCGCTGAGGCGGATGGGGGGAGGCATGGCGCTCAGCCCCCCATCCGGGGTGAAAGCGGCAGGATCAGGGCGTGCTCACCGAGACGGTCACGGGGCCATCGGCCAGCCCCTCATAGGTGGCGGTGACGGTGCGCCCGGCCTCGGTGGGCAGGGCGGGGGAGAAGCCGCCGAGGGAGACGATGTCGCCCGCGCGCAGGCGCTTGCCCTCACGCTTCAGGTCCTCGACCAGCCAGGGGATCACATTCAGCGGATGGCCGAGCAGCGCCGTGCCGGGGGCGCGGGACAGTTCCTTCTGATCGGTGGCCAGGATGACGGTCATGCTGCCCAGGCGGGCGGCGAATTCCGGCGTGGCCTGCACCGCGATGGGCTCGCCCAGCACGCCCAGGCGCGCGCCGACATTGATGGCGACGAGGTTCGGGCCGTTCATCTGGCCGGGCGCCAGCACCAGGTCCGGCATCTCGATGAAGGGGATCACCTGATCCAGGTGGCGCAGGATGGCGAGGTGGTCGGTGCCGGCCTCGTTGATGCCTTCGTCACGCACGCGAACGATAAGGTCGCTCTCCACATTGGGCAGGGCGGCGAAGGCGGCCGGGATCTCGGCCGGTGCGCTGGCGATGCCGCGGGCGCGAATGGTGGACTGGTAGATGGTGCCGCGTACGGGGCTGGGCACGCCGAAGCGCTGCTGCGCCGCCGCATTGGTCAGCCCAACCTTGTAGCCCACCGGCGTGCCGTGCCGCTCCGACAGGCGCGCCACGAGCTTCTCCCGGGCACAAACGGCGTCTTCCATGGTCAGGGACGCGCCATAGCCCTGGGCAGGGCGGCTGGCGAGGATATCGGCGGCAAGCCGCGCGACCTCTGCGTCGTCCGGACAGGCGGCCCGGGCGGCGAGGGGGATGGCAAGGGCGGCGGCGGCCAGGATCGCGATACGGCGCAAGCTGTGATCTCCTCCCGAAGCCCGGGTGTTCCCCGTGGCGGGCCGGATCAGGGACGAGTCTGTCCGCTCCCGATCACATGGTAACGCCAGGTGCAGAGCTGCTCCAGGCCGACGGGACCCCGCGCATGCAGGCGGCCGGTGGCGATGCCGATTTCCGCGCCGAAGCCGAATTCCCCGCCGTCGCAGAACTGTGTGGAGGCGTTCCACATGCCCACCGCCGAGCCCAGCCCGTCGAGGAACTGGCGTGCCGCCGCCTCATCCTGGGTGATGATGGCCTCGGTGTGCTCGCTGCCATGGCGACGGATGTGGTCCAGCGCGCTTTCCACCCCGTCCACCACCGCGATGTTCAGGATGGCATCCAGCCATTCGGTAGAGAAATCCTCCTCCGTGGCAGGGGGAAGGTCCGGCAGGATGGCGCGGGCCGCGGCATCGGCGCGGAAGTCGCAGCCCAGGGCACGCAGGTCCTGCACCAGCAGGGGCAGCAGGCTTGGGGCAATGGCGCGGTCGATCAGCAGGGTTTCGGTGGCGCCGCAGATGCCGGTGCGGCGCATCTTGGCATTCGCCAGGATGCTGCGGGCCATCCCCGGATCGGCGGCGGCGTGGATGTAGGTGTGGCAGAGGCCCTCGGCATGGGCCAGCACGGGCACCCGTGCCTCGGATATTACCCGCGTCACCAGCCCCTTGCCGCCACGGGGGATGATCAGGTCGATCTTGCCAGCGGCCGCCAGCATGGCGCCGACGAAGGCACGGTCCGTGTTCGGGGCGACCTGCACGCAGGCCTCGGGCAGCCCGGCGGCGCGGAGGCCATCGAGGATGCAGGCATGGATGGCGGCGGCGCTGTTCAGGCTTTCCTTGCCCCCGCGCAGGATCACGGGGTTGCCGGCCTTCAGGCAGAGGCCGGCGGCGTCGGCGCCCACATTGGGGCGGCTTTCATAGATCATGCCCACCACGCCGATGGGCTGGGCCACGCGGCGGATAACGAGGCCATTGGGGCGGGTCCATTCCGCCAGCACGCGCCCGACGGGATCGGGCAGAGCGGCGATGTCTTCCAGCCCGCGAGCCATGGCCTCGATGCGGGCGGGGGTGAGGGTCAGGCGGTCGCGGAAGGCGTCCGTCAGCTCAGGCGCAGCCGCCAGATCGGCGGCATTGGCGGCCAGGATTTCCGACTCGCGGGCGCGGAGCGCGGCGGCGGCTTCCGTCAGGGCGCGGTCCTTCACCGGTCGCGGGGCACGCGCCAGGATCGATGCGGCGGCGCGGGCGGCCGTCGTGGCCTCCTCCAGCGCGGCACGGGCGATGGCGGCGGAATTCGTCGCGGGATCGGCGATCGCGTTCATGGGCGTATCGGTAGCGCCGCGGGCGGGGAAGGGGAAGCGCGGCATGACCTCGCGCGGCACGCAGCAGCCGTGCAGGGGAGGCTTGTCATGGCTGCGTGGCTGACGGAGAAACGAAAAACGTCATAAAAATGCAATGGAGGGGACGATGCGTATCACCCAACCGGTTCTGGGCCGCCGTGCCCTCGGGGCCCTGGCCGCCGCCTCCGTCGCGGGTGCGGCGCGGGCGCAGGGCGTGTCGGGGAAGGTGACCGTGGTCACCTCCTTCTCCAATGACGTCACCGGCCCTTTCAAGCGCGCCTTCGAGGCCGCGCATCCCGGCACCACGCTGGACATCCAGAACCGCAACACCACCGCCGGCGTGCGCTTCGTGCAGGAGACGCGTTCCAACAACGCGGTGGACCTGTTCTGGGCCTCCGCCCCGGACGCTTTCGAGGTGCTGAAGCGCGCCGGGCTGCTGGAGGTGTACAAGCCCCAGGCGGAAGGCATCCCGGAGCGCATCGGGCCGTATTCCATCAACGATCCTGAAGGCTACGTCACCGGCTTCGCCGCCTCGGGCTACGGCATCATGTGGAACGAGCGCTACATGCGCGCGAACCGGCTGCCCGAGCCGAAGGAATGGTCGGACTTGGCGAAGCCCGCCTACCACGACCACGTCATCATCACGGCGCCGTCGCGTTCCGGCACCACGCATCTGACGATAGAGACGATCCTGCAGGGCGAGGGCTGGGAGAAGGGTTGGGGGACGATCAAGGGTTTCTCGGGCAATCTCCGCCAGATCACCGAGCGCAGCTTCGGCGTGCCGGATGCAGTGAATTCCGGGCAGGTCGGCATCGGCATCGTGATCGACTTCTTCGCCTTCTCCGCCCAGGGCGCGGGCTTCCCGGTGAAGTTCGCCTATCCTTCCGTCACCACGGTGGTGCCAGCCAACATTGCCATCGTGAAGAATGCACCGAATACGGCGGGGGCGCGGGCCTTCATCGACTTCCTGCTTTCCCAGAAGGGGCAGGAGATCCTGCTGGAGCCGACGATCCGACGCCTGCCGGTGAATCCCTCAGTCTATGCCAAGGCGCCGCAGGGCTATCCGAACCCCTTCACCGGTTCCATCGGATTGCCGAGCCTGGTTTTCGACGTGGGCGTCTCCGAGAAGCGCTATCGCGTGGTGGATGCCCTCTATGACCAGACGGTCGGGACCAACCTCGAAGGGCTGAAGCGCGCCGCCAAGGCGATCGGGGATGTGGAGACGCGGCTGGCGCGGCGCGACAATGCCCAGGCGCGGGCCTTGCTGGAGGAGGCGCGCGCGTTGATTTCGGCTATGCCCGTCACTGCCGAGGAGGCGGCTTCCGATGAGGTGGCCGGCGCCTTCTCCGGGCGTAGCGGCCCCGGGCCGCGCCAGGCTGAGCTGGAGCAGCGCTGGGCGGGCTTCGCGCGGGAGAAGTACACGGCCGCTGCCGCCAAGGCTGCCGAAGCGGCGAAGGCGGCGGGCTGACCTTGGCGACCACCCCGGCCATAGAGGCCATCGAGGCGACGGTCGCCGCGCCCCCGGCGCCGCGCGCCCGCCGCTGGGCGGCGCGGCCGGGGGAGGCGCTGGCCTTCGGGCTGGTCGCGCTGTTCCTGCTCGCCTTCCTGGTGGTGCCGGTGCTGACCGTCATCACCGTCGCCTTCCAGGATCGCGCGACGGGCGGGTTCACCCTGGCCCATTTCGGCGACTTCCTGTCGAACGACCTGTTCATGCGGAGTTTTTTCAACTCCCTCTACGTGTCCCTGATGTCGGTGGCGGTGGCGAGCCTGATCGCCCTGCCGCTGGCCTATTTCACCACGCGCTTCGAATTCCGTGGCGCCATCCTGGTGCAGACGCTGGGCGTGCTGCCGCTGATCATGCCGCCTTTCGCAGGGGCGGTGGCGATGGGGTTGCTGTTCGGGCGGACCGGCAGCGTGAACCTGCTGCTGGATGAGTATCTCGGGATCAACATTCCCTTCATGGAGGGGCTGAACGGGGTGATCTTCGTCCAATCCATCCACTACTTCCCCTTCATCCTGCTGAACCTCACCGCCAGTCTGAAGAACATCGACCGGGCAATGGAGGAATCCGCGCAGAACCTGGGCGCGCATGGCTTCCGCCTGTTCCGGCGCATCGTGCTGCCACTGGCGATGCCGGGCTATATCGCCGGCGCGAGCCTGGTCTTCATCAAGGTGTTCGACGACCTTGCCACGCCGCTGCTGCTGAACGTGCGGGAGATGCTGGCGCCACAGGCCTATCTGCGGATCACCTCCGTGGGGCTGGAAGACCCGATCGGCTATGTCATCTCCGTCGTGCTGATCCTCTTCTCGGTGCTGTCGCTGTGGATCTCCTCACTGGCGCTGCGCGGGAAGGATTACGCCACGGTGCAGCGTGGCGGCGGCGGGCTGGTGAAGCGGCGCATGTCGCGCGGGCAGGCCATCGCGGCCTATGCGCTGATCGCCGCGATCCTCTTGCTGGTGCTGGCGCCGCATTTCGGGCTGTTCCTGCTATCCATCGCCACCATCTGGTCCTACTCGCCGCTGCCGGATGGCTACACCCTCGCGCATTACACGCGGGTCTTCGCGGAAAGCTCTCAATACATCACCAACACGCTGATCTATGCGGGGCTGGCCGGGCTGATCGACGTCATCATCGGCACCACCATCGCCTATCTCGTGCTGCGCACACGCATGGTCGGGGCGCGGTGGCTGGACTATGTCGCCATGTCGGCTCTGGCGGTGCCAGGGCTGGTGCTGGGCATCGGCTATCTCCGCACCTTCTTCGGCATCACCCTTCCGGATGGCAGCTCGCTCGCGGCCTTCTGGGGAATCATCGTGCTGGCCCTGGCGATCCGGCGCCTTCCCTATGCGCTGCGGGCCTGCATGGCCGCGATGCAGCAGATTTCCGCCAGCCTGGAGGAAGCCGCCGAGAATCTCGGCGCGCGCCGCCTGCGCGTGGTGCGGCGGATCGTGCTGCCGCTGATGGCGGGCGGGCTTGCGGCGGGCTTCGTCACCTCCTTCGCCACGGCGGCGGTGGAGCTTTCGGCGACGCTGATGCTGGTGCAGTCCAGCGATGACGCGCCGCTCGCCTATGGCCTCTATGTCTTCATGCAATCCCCGGCGGGGCGCGGCGCGGGGGCGGCGCTGGGCATCATCGCCGTGGTGATCGTGGGCCTTTCCACCTGGCTGTCCCATCTGGTCGCCGAACATGGCGGCGGGAGGAAATCCGCATGAGCGCCCTTGCTCAAGAAACGCTTCTGGCGCGCGAGCCCGCGGGCATCCGGGTGGAGGGGGTGGACCTCTCCTATGGCACCACCCGCGTGCTGCGCGACGTGAACCTGGAGATCCGGCCCGGCGAGTTCTTCGCTTTTCTCGGCCCCTCCGGCTGCGGCAAGACGACGCTGTTGCGGCTGATCGCCGGCTTCAACACGGCCCAGCGTGGGCGCGTGCTGGTGGGGGGACAGGACATCTCGGACCTGCCGCCCTGGAAGCGGGATGTGGGGATGGTGTTCCAGTCCTATGCGCTCTGGCCGCATATGACCGTGCGCCGCAACGTCGCCTTCGGCCTGGAGGAGCGGCGCGTGCCGCGCGCCGAGATCGGGCCGCGCGTGGATGCGGCGCTGAAGCTCGTCGGGTTGGAGGGAATGGGCGAACGGCGCCCCGCGCAGCTTTCGGGTGGGCAGCAGCAGCGCGTGGCCTTGGCGCGCACCGTGGCCGTGCGCCCGAAGGTGCTGCTGCTGGACGAGCCTCTGTCCAATCTCGATGCAAGGCTGCGCGTGCAGGTGCGGCGGGAGCTGCGCGACCTGCAGCAGAGGCTGCGGCTGACCACCATCTTCGTCACCCATGACCAGGAAGAGGCCAATACGGTCTGCGACCGCATCGCGGTGATGAACGAGGGCGTGGTGCAGCAGGTCGGCACGCCGATGGAACTGTATGACCATCCTGCCAATCTGTTCGTCGCGGGCTTCCTCGGCACGGCCAACATCATGCCGGGCACGGTGCTGCGCGATGGCGCCGCGCAGGCCTTCGAGATCGATGGCGGGACACGCATCCCGCTTCCGCCCGGGTTGGATGTGCCTGCGGGTGCACGGCTGATGTTTCGCCCGCAGGATGTGTCGCTGCTGCCGGTTGGCACGGAGGCACCCGGCCGCCGGCTGCTGGAAGGCGAAATCGTCCACCGCGAGTTCCTCGGTGCCAGTATCCGCTATGGCGTGCGGGTGGCGGGGGCTGAGGTTCTGGTGGATACGCCGCATATGGGCGGGGAAGGGCACCTGCCGGTCGGCGGGCGCGCTGCCCTTGCGCTGGATGCGGCGCGGGTGAAGCTGCTGGCGGCCTGAGGGCCGCCAGTCAGATCAGCACCATGTCGTCCCGGTGGATGATCACGTCGCGTCCCCGCCAGCCGAGGATCGCCTCGATCTCCGCGCTGCGCCGGCCGGCGATGCGCCGCGCACTCTTGGAATCATAGGCGGAGAGGCCGCGCGCCAGTTCCCGCCCGGTGCCATCCCGCACGCTGACAGCATCGCCGCGCTGGAAATGGCCTTCCACCTCCCGCACGCCGGCGGGAAGCAGGGAACTGCCCTCGGCCAGCGCCTTGGCTGCACCGTCATCCACCACCAGCCGGCCGAGCGGGGCCAGGGAGCCGGCGATCCAGCTCTTGCGTGCGGAGCGGCCCCCGGGGGCGGGCAGGAACCAGGTGCAGCGCGCGCCATCCAGCATGGCGGAAAGCGGATGGAGTTCCTTGCCGAGGGAAATCGCCATGGCGCAGCCCGCGCCGGTCGCGATCCGCGCTGCGATCAGCTTCGTCCGCATGCCGCCGGAGGAATAGCCGGGGGGCGGATCGCCGCCCATGGCCATCACCTCCTCCGTCAGCCGCTCCACCACGGGCAGGTGGCGGGCATCCGGATCGCGGCGGGGATCGGCGGTATAGAGGCCGTCGATATCGGAGAGCAGGACCAGCGCATCGGCCTCGATCATCTCGGCGACGCGGGCGGCCAGGCGGTCATTGTCGCCGAAGCGGATCTCGGCGGTGGCAACCGTGTCGTTCTCGTTGATGACAGGAACGCAGCCGAGATGCAGCAGGGTCTTCAGCGTCTCCCGCGCATTGAGGTAGCGGCGGCGGTCCTCGCTGTCCTCCAGGGTCAGCAGCACCTGAGCGGCTGTCAGCCCATGGCTGGCCAGGGCGGCTTCCCAGGCGCCGGCAAGGCGGATCTGGCCGACGGCGGCGGCCGCCTGCTTCTCCTCCAGCTTCAAGGCGCGCCGGGTGAGGCCGAGCGCATGGCGGGCCAGGGCGACGGCACCGGAGGAGACGATCACCACCTCGGCCCCGCCCGCCCGCAGCCGCGCGGCATCGGCGGCCACCGAGGCCAGCCATTCCGTGCGCGGCGCCGCCGTCTCGGGGGCCACCACCAGGGCGGAACCGATCTTCACGACGATGCGCCGGGCGGCGGCGAGGGATGGGGTGGTCGTCATGGCTGGGCGTTACCACGCGCCGCGCAAGGCTGCGACGGGTTGCTGCGCCGCCCGGCCATGCACCGGCGGACGAGATCGGCGAAGGCCTTCGGAGGCGTGGTCATGCGGCTCAGCCGGAGGGGTGTGCGGGGCGAGCGGGAGGCTCGTCATGCTCCTCCAGGCGGGACTCGGCCTCCTCGGGCGATTTCCGCACCTCCTCCTCAGGTCCGACTCGCTGGCGCTCCAGGCGCCTTGCGCGCTCCTCCTCCGTTTCCTGGCCATTCCGCTCGCTCATCGCCGGGCTCCTCCTGTCCCGGGGGCAACGCCTGGAGAAGGGGAGGGTTCGGTGCTCAGGCAGGTCTCTGCTCCACCGTGGAGCGCAGCTTCTGCTCGGGCAGGCCAAGCACCAGGAGAAACGCGGCGCTCATCACCACGCCACTGAGGATGAAGCAGCCGGTCAGGGCGGTGCGATAGGCCTCGGCCAGCAGGGCGTGCTGCTCCGGCGTCAGCGCGGCCAGGGCCTCGGCGCCGCCGCGGGTCATGGCTTCCACATCCACCGGTCCTGCCAGCCGCGCCGCCAGGATCGCGCCCGAGGCCGCCACCCCCACCGCGCCGCCCAGGGAACGCACGAAGGTCATCGTCCCCGTGGCCGCGCCCAGTTCCTTGTAATCCACCGCGTTCTGCACGGCGGTGGTCAGGTTCGGCATCCCCATTCCCATGCCGAGGCCCAGCACGCCCAGCGCCACGAGGAACAGGGAAGGGGGCGCGGCGGACCAGGCGAGGGTGGCGAGCGCGACCAGCGCCACCGCCTCCAGACCCAGCCCCCAGAGCAGGAAGGCCTTGTTTCGGCCCATCCGGGATGCCGCCCGCCCGCCCAGGATGGAGGTGAGCACCATCCCGGCCACCTGCGGCAGCATCATCGCGCCCGCGCGGGCCGGGCTCATGCCGAGGACCAGCTGGAAATAAAGCGGCAGGAAGACGGTCGAGCCCAGCATGGCGAAGGTCATCATCGCGCTGACACTGACCCCGCGCGCGAAAACCGGATTACGGAACAGGCCGAGCCGGATCAGCGGATCCTCGGCCCGCCTCTCCCGCCAAAGGAAGGCGGCGAAGAGGGCGAGAACGAGGGCGGCCATTCCGGCGCTGGCCGTTGAGGCCCAGGGGAATTCCTGCCCGCCCCAGGCCAGCAGCAGGAGCAGCGCCGTGGTGCCGGCGGCCATCAGGATGGTGCCAGCCACGTCGAGCGGCCGGGCGCGACCGGAACGCGGGGTCTTCAACCCCAGCCCGATCAGCAGCAGCGCCACTGCCCCGAGCGGGAGGTTTACATAGAAGACCCAGCGCCAGGACAGCGCCGAGGTGATGATGCCTCCGATCAGCGGCCCCGCCACGCTGGCCAGGGCGAAGGTGCCGGTGAACAGGCCCTGGTAGCGGGGGCGTTCACGCGGGGGGACGATGTCGCCGACGGAGGCCTGGGCCAGCACGAGCAGCCCGCCGGCACCCAGGCCCTGCAGGGCACGGAACAGGATGAGCTGCGTCATCGAATCCGCCGTGCCACAAAGGAGCGAGCCCGCCAGGAAGATGACGATGGCCACCAGGAACAGCCTGCGCCGCCCATAGGTGTCGGACAGCTTGCCATAGAGGGGCGTGGTGACGGTGGAGGAGAGCATGAAGGCCGTCACGACCCAGGAGAGATGCGCCATCCCCCCAAGATCCGACACCATGCGCGGCAATGCCGTGTTGACGATGTTCGAGTCGAGCGAGGCGAGAAGGATGCAGAGCATCGCGCCCGTGAAGACGGTGCGGCGCGATGCCGCAGGGGCAGGGGAGGCGTCGGCGACCATGCGGGGGGCGCTGTTATCTGGCATGCGGCAGGTCCGGGGGAAGCGTGGCTGTCCCGTAACGCGAGGACAGGCTGATGGACAGGCGGCCGGCAGAACGGGTTGCACCCGTGACCGGCAGGGAAGATGCTCCGGCCCCGTCAACGCTGCGCCTCTTGGATCGTTCAGACCCTCGTGATGAGCTTCCACTCCCTTTACCGTCATGGCTTCGCTAGGCTTGCCGCCTGCACCACGCGCTGCACCCTGGCCGATCCGGAGGCGAATGCCGCCGCCATCCTGGAGGCCGCGCGGGAATGCCATGCGCGCGGCGCGGCGCTGGCCGTATTCCCGGAGCTCGGCCTTTCCGGCTACGCGATCGACGACCTGCTGCTGCAGGACGTCTTGCTGGATGCGGTGGAGTCAGCGGTCACGCGCATCGTGGCGGAATCAGTGGATCTGTTACCCGTGCTGCTGATCGGGGCGCCGCTGCGCCATACGGGCCGGATCTACAACTGCGCCATTGCCGTGCATCGCGGAAGGTTGCTCGGCGTGGTGCCGAAGATCCATCTGCCGAACTACCGCGAGTTCTATGAGCATCGCCACTTCGCTTCTGGTGCGGGAACGGAAGGTGCGGCGATCCGCATCGGTGCGCTTGAAGCACCATTCGGCCCCGACCTGATCTTCGAAGCGGAAGATGTGCGTGGCCTGACCATCCATGCGGAAATTTGCGAGGATCTCTGGGTACCCAGCCCGCCGAGTTGCGACGGTGCGCTGGCTGGCGCCACGGTGCTGGCGAATCTTTCCGCCAGCAACATCACCATCGGCAAGGCGGAGACGCGGCGTCTTCTTTGCGCCTCGCAATCCGCGCGCTGCATTGCGGCCTATATCTATGCGGCGGCGGGGGCAGGGGAATCCACGACGGATCTGGCCTGGGATGGACAGGTTTCGATCTTCGAGAATGGCGCGACGGTTGCGGAGAGCGAGCGTTTCCCACCCGGGCAGCAAATCGTCTTTGCCGATACGGATCTCGACCTGCTCCGGCAGGAACGCGCGCGCCAGGGCACCTTCGATGACAATCGCCGCCTGAACGCGCGGCCTTTCCGTACAATCCCGTTCCGCCTCGCTCCGCCTTCCGAGGATATCGGCTTCGAGCGGCGTGTGGAGCGCTTCCCCTTCGTGCCCGCCAATCCCGAGCGGCTGCACCAGGATTGCTACGAGGCCTATGCGATCCAGGTTTCGGGGTTGATGCAGCGGCTGCAGGCGATCGGGCATCCTAAGATTGTGATCGGTGTCTCCGGTGGCCTGGATTCGACGCAGGCGCTGATCGTTGCCGCGCGCGCGATGGACCGGATGGGACGGCCACGCACCGATATCATCGGCTACACCATGCCCGGCTTCGGTACGAGCGCGGGAACGAAGTCCAGCGCGCACCGGCTGATGGCGGCGCTCGGCATCACCGCGCGCGAACTCGATATTCGTCCCTCCGCGCGGCAGATGCTCGCTGATCTTGGGCATCGTTTCGCGGAAGGCGAAGCGATCTATGACGTGACCTTCGAGAATGTGCAGGCAGGGCTGCGCACGGATTATCTCTTCCGCGCCGCGAACAACGAGGGCGGAATCGTGCTTGGCACCGGGGATCTGTCCGAACTGGCACTCGGCTGGTGCACCTATGGCGTCGGCGACCAGATGTCGCACTACAATGTGAATGGCGGCGTGCCGAAGACATTGATCCAGCACCTGATCCGCTGGGTGGCCGAGGAAGGGCTGTTCGACGTCGAGGTGTCCGCGGTGTTGGAGAACATCCTGGACACCGAGATCTCGCCCGAGCTGGTGCCGGCGGATGCAAGCGGCGCCATTCAGAGCACCGAGGCGAAAATCGGCCCCTATGGGCTACAGGACTTCAACCTCTTCTATGTGCTGCGCCATGGCTTCCGGCCATCCAAGATCGCCTTCCTGGCGCATCACGCCTGGTCCGATGCCTCACGCGGGGCATGGCCGCCGCAATTTCCGGACTCGCGCCGCGCCGCCTATGACCTGCCCACTATCCGGCGCTGGATGGAGGTGTTCCTCTCCCGCTTCTTCGGGTTCTCCCAGTTCAAGCGTTCCGCCCTGCCCAACGGGCCGAAGGTTTCCGCGGGGGGCTCCCTTTCCCCGCGGGGGGACTGGCGAGCGCCGTCGGATGGCAATGCGGCGGCCTGGCTGGCCGAATTGCGCCGTAATGTACCCGATTCGTGAGGGGCACTGTGGCGCGGATGCCGATTTGCCCAGCTTTCATTGGGTAAAATCGCCATCCCTATTGTTGACTTCCGCGCTTCGTGGTGATTTCGCCGACCAAGCGCAACAGACAGGCGGTTCACATGGCAAAGGCAGCGGCACCCACGAAGCCCGCAGCGAAGGCTCCGGCGGCGAAGGGCACCGAGAAGGGTGCGGCGAGCGCCCCGGCGGTGGTCAGCCTCAAGCAACTCGCGGCGAGCCTGGCGGATAGCCACGAGATGCCGAAGAAGCAGGCGGAGGCCCTGGTGGGTGAGTTCGTCAACTCCCTCGCCGATCACCTCAAGGCGGGCGCGAAGATCCGCATCACCGGCCTCGGCATCCTCGAGGTGAAGTCCCGTCCGGCCCGCATGGGCCGCAATCCGGCGACCGGCGAGCAGATCCAGATCGCGGCAAGCAAGAAGATCGCCTTCCGCCCGGCCAAGGAGCTGAAGGAGGCCGTCTGACGGCTCCTGGCGGCGCTCTCTTGGGCGCCGCCTTCGGCCTGCCTCCGCATGGGGCAGGCCGCTTTTTCCCGACGGGTTACCCGGCGAGGAACAAAGATGCCGCGGCATTGATCCGCGGCCATTCGGCCAAGGGCCGAAGCGGGCAGGAGCCCGAATCGATTTCACTAAAAAGAACCGCCTGGATGCGAAGCCTGCCGATTTGCGGGCTGCGATGGCATATCGTGCCGGTCCCGTGGCTGTAATGGGCTTGTCGCGGAAGGGCGTGGCATCTATCTGGCTGAATTCCGGTCGCTCCGCGAATGGCACCCCGCTTCCGGTGCCGGCCTCGCGGCCATCATCGTCATCCTTCTTGAGTTCAGATCCCACCTGTCCATGACGTCCCGTACCGATCCAGCCGTCGCGGCGGAGCCCGATCGGGCGTCCGCACCCGAATCCGTGCTGTGGCACCATGCTGCCTTCTGCCGCCTTGGCCTGCCGGTGGCACCTTTTTCGGAACCCTGGAGGAGGGACGGCGTAGATGCCGCCCTGCGCCTCGCTCCCGGCACGGCCGGCGAGACGCTGCCCGATGGCCCCGGACTGCGCCTGCTGCTCGCCTTTCTCTGTGACGCCGCGCTGCGCGCCGGCAGCCCGACCGTGGCGCTGGGCGCCGATGCCGCAGCCCTCGCCGCTCGGCTGGGGCTGGTGGAGACGGCCGCCGCGCCGCTGGCAGAGCAGGTGGAGCGGATGGTCGCCGCGCGCATCTCGGTTTCAGTCGATGATGGGCCGGAGCTGAGCGTGCTGGATGCGCGCAGCCGCCCGCGTGGTGGCGGTTGGCCGAGTTCCGTCAAGCTGAACACACGCTTCCTCGCGAGCCTGACCGAGCATGCGGTGCCGCTGGACCGTGGCATCCTGCGCGCGCTCTCGGCTTCCGCCGAGGCGATGGACGCACATGCCTGGACGCGCGAGGCGCTGGCCCGTGCCGGCACCGGTGCCACCGTCACGGCGCCCTGGCCGGATCTGGCAGAGCGCTTCGGAACGCCTGGAATGGATGCAGCGCACTTCCGGGAAGCCTTCGAATCGGCGCTGCGGCTTGTCTTCGAGGCCGATCTTTCCATTGAACTGGCTGTGGATGACGAGGGCGTGAGCGTCCGTCATGCCCAGTCGGAGGCGGTGTCCGCCTCGGAGCCGGCACCGGTGGCGGCCCCGGCCCAGCTTCCTCTTCCTTCGCCTGTTCCGGTACCGGTGCCGGTGCAAGCGGTGGAGCCGCCGCCTCAGGAAGACCGTGCCGATCACGCTGGCCCACGCCAGCGTGAGGGGCGGCACCGCGAGGACCGCCAGCGGGAGGAGCGTTCCCGTGAGGACCGCCGCCCCCGCCGTGAGGAGGCTGAGGCGGGGCAGGGGCCGATAGACCAGATCATGGACGACATGATCCGGATCCGCTCCCACCTGACCGGCCTGCCGCAGGTGGTCTGGTTGCGGCGCGGCCATGGGGAGGAGAATATCCTCGTGGGTGTCACTCCCGGTACGCGGCTGGACACGGACCGGCTGACCATCCTGATGGTCGAGCCGATCGTCATGCAGGTGAGCGGCGGCCTCGGGCAGAGCGATTTCGAGCGCGTCTCCGCCTGGGTCATGGCCAATCGCGACCTGATCGACGAGTTCTGGGAAGGCAGCATTCTCTCGGCTGAGGAAGTGCATAGCCGTGTGCGCAAGGCCCCTGGCCCGAGCTGGCGCTGACCTGATCCACGGGCCCGGAGGTTCCGGGCCCGCATTCGGGCCGGGAGGGCTGCTGGCCTTTCATGCGTGCTCCCATGCTCGCCCTGACTGCCGGGGCGACGCCGTCAGGCGACTACCTGCCTGGCTTCGCCGGGCCGCCTGCTTCATCGGCGATTAATTCCGCCCTGCCACCTTGGCCTGGGCCGCCCGGCGGCCGTGAAGCTGGAGCAGGCCAGGATGGCAGCCAATGTCGTCGCCTTCGTGGGCGAGAACGAGAACGGCATCCTCGCCGATGTCAGCCGTGCCTTCATGGAGCGGCTGATGCCCGTCGGCCTGCGCGGCCATGTCATCGACCTGCACGCGCCAGGCTGGGCCGATGCGCTGCAGCCGCTGGCACGGGAGGGGATCGCCTTCGCCTGGGGCGCCGCCGGCATCGGTGCCGCGCTCGAGATCGGCGGCGAGAACCTGTGGGAGATGCTCCAGGTTCCTTTTGTTTCGGCGCTGGCCGATCCGCCCTGCTGGTTGCCGGCCAATCATCGCGTCGAGTCGCGCTTCGTTGCAAATGGCTACATGTACCGGGACTGGTTCGATGTGCAGCGGCGCTTCATCCGTTCGTCCCAGATCTCCGCCATCCTGCCGCACGGCGTTTTGCCCAACCCGCATCGCGACTCCATTCCCTGGTGCCGCCGGCCGCATCGCATGGTTTTCGTGAAGACCGGTGAGGATCCCGCGCGCCACCGCACCGCATGGGAGGGGTGGCCCAGGCCGCTGCGCGCGGTGCTGCATGATGCGGCGGAGGAGGCCGCGCGCCGCCCCACCGGGGACATCACGGATCTGGTGCTGGAGGCGGCGCTCGCCCGCGGCCTGCATCTGGAGGAGCGGCTGGAGCTGCTCTTCGCCTTGATCCATCAGGTTGATCTGCATATTCGCGCGTTGCGGGCCAATGCCTTTGCCCGCGCTCTGTTGCCCTTGGGCGCCGAGATCATTGGGCGCGGCTGGGATCATCTGGACATGCAGGGGGCCCGCGCGACGCTGCGTCCGGCTATTCCTGCGGTGGAACTGCCCGCCCTCTATGCCGGCACGCGCTTCCTTGTCAGCACCAACCCGAATTTCAGCCATGGCGTGCATGAGCGCATTCCGAATGCCTTTGCGGCCCGCGCCTGCATGATCTCGGACGACAATGCCTTTACCCGTGCGCGCTTCACGGCGTTGCCGAGTTATTTCGGGCTGGATTGGACCGCGCCGGATCTGGCGGAACGGATCGCCGCCATCTGGGCCGACGACACCGATTACGGTCCGCTGACCGAGGCTGCCCTGATGGTGGCGGAGCGCGACTTCAGCGCGGAGGGCTTCCTGCACGGGATGATGGATCTCGCTGCCCTGGTGCAAGCCGGAAACCGGCTGGAAAGATTTCCCCGCTAGCGTTCCGATGAGCCGCCCGCACGGGCGGGTGGCTCCCGGTCAGGATGATCAGGAGCGCCAGAATGCCTCTCGACGCGACCCCGCCCGCCGATGCTGTCCGCAGCCTGCGGCATATCGCGGTGAATCCGGTCCTGACGCGCGGCTTCGCCGCCCCCACCATTCCCGTCGCCCGCCCGCGCCTGCCGGATGCCTGCGCGATCTTGCCTTACCTGCAGGAGATCGACGCGAATCATTGGTATGCGAATCATGGCTTGCTCTGGCTGCGCCTGCAGTCGCGCCTGGCCACGCATTGGGGGCTGGAGGCGGAAGCGGTGGCGCTGACCGCGAATGCGACCCTGGCATTGGCCCTGGCGCTGCGAGCCAGCGGCGTGGCTCCAGGCCGCAAATGCCTTATGCCGTCCTGGACCTTCGTCGCCACCGCCGGCGCGGCGCGTGAGGCGGGATTGGTGCCGCATTTTGCGGATATCGATCCCGGAACATGGGCACTGGACCCGGACGCGGTGGAAGCGCGGCCCGATCTGCACGAGATGGGCGCCATCCTCGTCGTCGCTCCCTTCGGGCGGCCGATCGACACGGCACGCTGGGATGCGCTCTCCGCGCGCACTGGCATTCCCGTGGTGATTGATGCCGCGGCCGCCTTCGATGCTCTGCGTGCCGGGGGCCCCATGAAGGTGGGCCAGGCACCGCTGATCGTCAGCCTGCACGCAACCAAGGTATTCGGAATCGGGGAGGGGGGCGCCGTACTGAGCCGCGACGCGGAATGGTTGGAACGGCTGCGCCGCCTTTCCAATTTCGGCTTCCTCGGTTCGCGGGAGGCTGTGCTGGCCGGGACCAATGCGAAGCTTTCGGAATATGCAGCCGCGGTCGGATTGGCCGCCCTGGATGCCTGGCCGGAGACCCGCTCCGCCTGGCAGGTGCTCACTGGGCACTATGCTGAGGTGCTCGCGGGCAATCCGTATCTCGCCCCTTCGCCCGGTTTCGGTGGAGATTGGGTCGGCGCCACCCTCACCGTCTGCTTGCCCCGGAGCGGGGTGCATGGGGCGGAAGGCCTGGTAAGCGAGGGAATTGGCACGATGCGCTGGTGGGGCGATGGATGCCATCGCCAGCCTGCTTATGCCCACTGCCCGCGCGACCCTCTGCCGGTGACGGAAGCCATTGCCCGCCGCAGCATCGGCCTGCCCTTCTGGCGCGACATGACGGCCACCCAGGTCGACCATGTTTGCGGCGTGCTGCGGCGCCTGGCGTTGCAGGGGGAAAATTCCCTTTCACCTCGACTGGTGACGAGCGAGGCGTGCATCCGGGGCTGAGCAGCGTGTCTGTCCATCCCTATGCAAGTCGCCGCTATGCGGAGACGATGGCGCATCTCGGCCGCCCCTGCTGGGTGGAGCCATGGGGCACAGCCATGCTGCTGCGCGATGCGCCGGGTGGCGCCCAGGATGTGGCAGGCCTCTACCCGCTATGCGCCATTCGGCAGGGGGGCGACCTGTCGGCCGGCATGGAGACCTTGCGGCAATCGGGCGCTGTCAGCGTGGTGGCAGTGGCCGATCCCTTCACCGCGCCGGGGCCGGATCATCTTTGCGGTGCGTTCGATGCCGTCCGCCCTTTCAAGATGCATTGGACCGTGGAGCGCGCGGCTGGGCAGCCAGACTTCTCACGGCACCACAGGCAGGAAATCCGCATGGCCGGCCGCCGCTGCCATATTCGCAGGGGCGTGCTGGAGGATCATCTGGACGATTGGTGCCGCCTCTATGCGGGATTGTGCCGGCGCCATGGCCTTGCCGGCTTTCACGCCTTCCCGCGTGCTTCCTTCGCGGCGTTAGCGGAGGTTGATGGGTTAAACGTCTTCGTCGCCGAATCCGAAGCGGGCGAAATCATTGCCATGCATCTCTGGATTGATGACGGGCGGATTGCCTACAGCCACCTCGCGGCTTCCGATATGGCGGGGTACCGGGCCAGGGCGCCCTATGGGCTCTATGCGGCGGCGATCGAGCATTTCGCCAGCCGCGAGGCGATTGATCTTGGCGGTGGCGCGGGCCTCTCGGATGCTGAGGGAGATGGGCTTGCCCAGTTCAAGCGGGGCTTCGCCAATGCCAGCCGCATTGCCCATCTCTGTGGCCACGTCCTGGATCACACGGCCTATGCGCGGCTCTCCGCAGGGTGTGGCGATGGTAGCTATTTCCCTGCCTACAGGGCTCCAGGCTGAGGGGATGAGCCGCCTGCATCTCCATCTGGCGGTCGGGACAGGAATGGGATCCCGGCTTGGCCTCCCAATTTGTTTCGTTTTCGATTGATCGTTCGGGGCAGATCGCCATGATGGCGGTGGAGCGGACTTTGTCGCGCTAAAGGAGATGGTCACCATCGGGAAGCGCATGGCGAAGCGCGGCAGTGGTTGGGTCCGGATGGCGGATGTGGCCCGCCTGGCCGGGGTTTCCATGATGACCGTTTCTCGAACCTACCAGGATGCGGGGCGGGTATCGGCCGAAACGCGAAGGCGGATCGCTGAGGCCGCGGCCAAGTTAGGCTATGTTCCCAACCGCGCCGCAGCCCAGCTTTCATCCAGCCGCAGCCGGGTGGTCGCTGCCACCATCCCTTTCCTTTCAGAGGTGCAGTTCGGCAACACGCTGGAAGGCCTCTCGGCTCCGCTGCGGCAGGCAGGTTACCAGTTGCTCATCGCCGAATGCGGCCCCACGCCAGAGGAGGAAGAGCGCGCCGTATCCACTGTGCTTGGCTACCGGCCTGATGCGCTGGTCGTCATCGGTGTCGATCACGGCGTGGCTTCGCGGACGATGATTAGCGCTGCGGGCATCCCGGTGGTCGAGACCTGGGACCTCGACCAGTCCGCCATGGACATGGCGGCTGGCTTCTCCAATCGGGTGGCGGCGTGCCAGATGACAGAGCATCTCATTGCCCTGGGGAGACGGCGCATCGGCTATGTGGACTTCACCGGCCCTGCCACGCATCGTTTTGCGGAGCGCCGCCATGGATTCCGCGAGGCAATGCAGAAGGCGGGTTTGGCGGCCGACCTCATCCTTGAACCGAATGAGGGTGGATACGGCTTCGCGCGAGGGCGGGACGCGGTGCGGCTTCTGCTGGCGCGTGATCCTGAGATGGATGCTCTGTTCTGCGCGACAGATCCCTATGCCGTCGGGGCCGTGCTCGAATGCCAGGCGCGGGGCAGGGAGGTGCCTGGCCAGATTGCCATCGCCGGCTTCGGTGATTTCGAGATCGCCGCCGAGATTGCTCCAGGCATCACCACCATACGGATCGATCCCCGCGGCATCGGCCGCGCGGCGGCCGAGATGGTGCTGGCACGCATTGCCGGGGAGGCTGATGCCGGGCTGGAACGGGATCTTGGCTTCGAATTGGTGCGGCGTGGCAGTGCCTGAGAAGGTGCCTGCGATCACGCTGGGCTGGTGGAGGGTTCCAAAGCCTCCTGGGTGGCCGCGCTGTCCACGAGGAGTTGCTGGTGCGCTTCCATGAGGCGCCCGGACTCCTCGGCGCTGAGCTTGCGCGCTGGGCCGTGGCCCTTCGGGCATGTCAGCCGCGGATGGTCCACAGCGCCGAAGAGGCGGCAGATCAGCGGACGGTCGGCGTGGATCGCGCAATTCCCATCCGCGGCATAGGGACAGGTGAGGCAGCTGGATGGGGCATGGCGTTTTTCGGCCACCTGCTCCCATTCCCAGCCTGTCATCGCGATTGCCCCGCAGCAGCTGGTGCAGCCTGGCTCGCATTCAAAGCCAGGAATGCTGTCGTACAAGGCGCGGTGCCGTGCCGCAAGTTCCGCCTTGGAGGGCGGCGGTTGGGATGGCTTCGCTGTTACTTTGCTGGCCAGCAGCCGTGCAAAGGGATGTGGAGCCTCGAAGGGGCCGCGCACCCATCCTTCCGCCGCGCCATCGATGATCGCCATGAGGCAAGAATGCGCCAGGGCGGCAGGGTTCCGCCAAGGCAATCCGGTTCATTCTGGCGGGCTCCGTATCGGCTGCCGAGGCCTTAGCTGGCCGCTACAGGATGAAGTCACTGACTGGCAGTGAGTGACGGCCGACCAGCTTGATCCTGAAGTCTGGCCTGCCGTCGCCTGTGCCATCGGCATTGGTCTGGATGGAGCCATAGATCTGACCGCGCGCAGTTCTCTGGCCTTGCCGGCGAAGGCGCGGTTGCCAGCCATGGAAGGCCTGATTTCCGACCGGGTTGGGGCGCAATGAGATATTCGTACGATCAGGCATCTCGGCCAGTGGCTTTGGAAGAAGTGGAGCCGCTATCACCGATGACGCATGATTAAGATGGCAATGTCGCGCCTCAAGCGTCTGGGCGAGCGTCTCTCGGCCCACGACCCTGAATGCGCAGTCGCCAAGGATCCAGATACGCTGTGTGATCCTGAATACCTTCAAAAACCTCGGCATGCCGAAGAGCGTCGTCCTTGTCTGATCAAATCAGAACACCTGACCAGGATCGAACCCAAACCGATATCTGCAACAATACCAGTGGTTTTCCTCATCGGTCGGCGTAGATCAGCTTGGTTTGCGCCATGGCGGCAACGATATAATTCATTGGGCCGGCGAGCGTTTGGAGCTATAATATTTGGACTAATGAAGCGGGTGATTTTGTAAGCTTCTTTGCCGCTTGATCGCAGTGCTCGCTATCAGCTGGGGCGCCACACTATCATCCAGAAATGTGCAAATTTGTGCTGTGGTGTGCGGACCGCTGCAACGCGGTCTTTTGCCGTGAAATATGGCCGTATAATCCTATCTTGTGAGATGCTGGTTGTTGGCCGTTTGCCGCCATTGCCGCGCGAAGTGAAAATGCACCTGTTCCGGGCAGTGTTGCTTTTTGGCGGCTAGAACAGCGTGGTGGAGTATATCTTCGACTATATCTACCTGCTTAGGCTGCCCAGTCCCTGATCACGACCCGTGAAGTCTGGCAAGGCGCTTGAGGCACTCCGGGCAAGTGACGCCCTGGCCAGGCGGCTCTGCCCAGCCTGATCCGGGCCCAGGTTCGTCCCCACAGAGAGACATCCGAAGATAAGGCGTAACTGCATGGTAAACCGGGGCCCGACCATGCCGAGGGCGCCCTGCCTTGCGCAGAGCGACGAAAGTGCGGCCAGAAACCACAATAGCGTTCATGGATTGCCCAACCTGCCACGGCAAAAAACTTCCGTAATCGAAATATTTTCGCCTTGGATTTTCTTCCGTCTTCACGGGCTATAAGAAAAAGGCTTCTGGATCAAGGAAAGTCAGATCCGGGTCGGTGTCGAATAGTAATTCAACTTGAAGGTAACTTTTGTTTGGAAGTAAAATTTATAGTTGTGCCGTCGGCTGACCCGCGGCGCCTGCGGGTGTGACTCGGGCGCCACACCACCGCTGGTTTGTGCCGGCGCCCAGACTTCGGAGCCAGTGATTCAACTCTTTGGCCGTGCCTGGCTCCTGGCTGTTCCCTTGCCTTCCAGGCGGGGATAGCACGAGAAAAGGCCGAATATCTCACATCCGCGAGCCAATTCTGATCGCAATCTGAACCAGACAACGCGTGAAGTGGAAGGCTGCGGAGGCTACGGATCAGCCAGGAACAACACCGGGTTACGCCCCCTATGCCGCTTGCGAACACGCCAGGCGTGTCCATTTGCGTCAGCCGCATTGCCGGCGCGCGTGGGGACCGCCTGTGATCTGGAAGGCCCTCGCGAATCAGCGCCGCATCGTCGGGGCGATCCTGCTGCGCGAATCCCGGACGCGCTTCGGGCGGACGCGCCTTGGCTATCTCTGGGCTCTGGCTGAGCCGATCTCGCACGTCATGGTCATGTCGGTCGTCTATTGGGCGATCAACCGCCGTGCGCCTGTGGGTGACAACGTCATCCTGTTCTTTGTCACGGGAGTGCTGCCCTACTTCCTGTTCCAGAAGACGGCCAGGAATGTCGGTGGCGCCTTGCGGGGCGGGCAGACGCTGCTTCGCCTGCCGCTGGTGAACGGGATGGACCTTGTGGTGGGCCGTGCGCTGCTGGAGGCAGTGACCTGGCTGTGCGTCACGCTGATCATTCTTGGCTTCATGGTCAGTACGGGCCGCGCGCATATGCCGGATCATCCGCTGGTCTGTGCGGCCGCGGTGATCGCCACATTCGGACTTGGCTTCGGCGTAGGGCTGGTGAACGCCGTCATCATGACGATGTGGAAGTCCTGGGTGATGATCTATCCGATGATCACCAAGCCACTTTACCATTTCTCGGCGATCTTCTTCTTCATCGACCGTATTCCGGCAGACCTGCGATACTGGCTTTCCTGGAACCCGCTGATGCATGGCGTGCAGTGGTTCCGGCAGGGCTATATCACTGAATATGCCTCGGTCACGCTGGATGCCAATTACCTCCTGAAATGGGCGATCGCGTCGATCCTGATCGGCCTTTGCCTCGAGCGGGTGACGCAGCGACAGGTGCAGTCCGCATGATTGAGCTCATCCGCGTCAACAAGACTCACCGCAGCCCGCTGGGGCGCCAGACGGTACTCTCCGACCTGTCCGCGATCTTCGATTGCTCGACTGATGTTGGCATCCTCGGCGGCAACGGGTCCGGCAAGTCCACGCTGCTGCGGATCATCGCCGGCATGGACAAGCCCGATAGCGGGACGGTGCGGCGGAGCGTCCGCGTTTCCTTTCCCATCAGCTATGGTGGGGCGCTCCATCCCAATCTGTCGGCGCATGAGAATGTCCGCTTCATGGCCCGCCTCTACGGCGCGGACGAAGCTGGCGTCACCCGGTTCGTTCGCGATTTCTCAGAGATCGGGAACCACTTCGAGCGGCCGGTTACCACCTATTCGAACAGCATGAAGGCCCGCGTGGCTTTCGCCCTCTCCATGGCCATCGAATTCGACGTCTATCTCGTCGACGAGGTGACCGCGGTCGGCGACGTGGCCTTCAAGCGCAAATGCATCCAGGCCCTGACCGAGCGCCGCAAGGCCGCGAAGCTGATCATGGTTTCGCAGGCGGTGACAACGATCGGCCGCATCTGCCAGCAGGGTGCCGTCCTCGAGGATGGCCGGCTGCAGGTCTATGGAAGCATGGCGGATGCGATCCAGGCCTATGAGAACAACCTGATGGTGCTGCATGTCTGACGTCATCACGCCAACCCAGAATCCCCTGAGGGCACGGCTCGACTCATCCTCTGCGCTTACGGAGCAGCATGCGCCGCGCAGTGGGATCACGCTGCCGCAGCTTCCGCCTCCACCGAAGCGCCGGCGGATCGGGTTGCTGGTGTTCATCCTGATGGTGGTGCTGCCGACGCTGGCGAGCATCGTCTACTTCAACTTCATCGCCGCGAAGCAGTACGAGACGACCGCTGTCTTTGCCCTGCGTGTGGGCGAGGAGCGCGACGACACGGCCGCGCGCGAAGGATCGCTCGTAGGGGCCTTCGGTCCACCGGCCAGTGGTGCTGCCGTCACCCAATCCTATGGCCTTGCGCGCTACATTTCGTCGGCGCCGGCTGTGGAGGACATCACCCGCCGCGGCGTGGATGTCCGGCGCATCCTGTCCAATCCTCTGGCGGATCCGCTGGTTCGCCTGCCGCCTGACGCCAGCCTCGAGCGGCTGATGCGCGCCTGGCAGTCGATGGTGCGGGCTGAGTTCGAGATCACCAGCGGTGTGGTCACGCTGAAGACCTATGCCTACACGCCAGAGGATTCGCTGGCCCTGACCACTGCGATCCTGGCTTCGAGTGAAGGCATGATCAATCAGGTCTCGGCCAGGGCTCATTCCGATGCCCTGAAATATGCCGAGAACGAGGCGCAGGTCGCGGAGCAGCAACTGACTTCCGTACGGTCCCGACTCCAGGCCCTGCGGGCGAGCAGTGGCGTGCTCGATGCCACGCGCTCCACCGCGTCCAATGTGGAGTTGGAAGGCCGGCTGCGGCAGGAGCTGATCACGGCCGAGAGCCAGGCGGAAAGCCTTCGTGCCTCGGGTGGCCAGAACAGCCCGGCCTTCGCGGCCCTGAACAACCGCATCCGTGCGATGCGCCAGCAGCTTGCTCAGCTGGAGCGGCAGGTGGGGCGGAGCGCCAGCGATCAGCAGGGCGCCGGCTGGGCTGCGGTGATCGACCGGCATGAGGCGCTGGCCGCAGAGCTGCGCCGGCTCGAGAGCCGCTACAACACCGCGACCGAGAACCTGCAGATCGCCCGCACCAACGCGGTGCGACAGGGCACCTATCTCCTGCCTTTCGTCCGCCCGGTGCTTGCAGTGGAGCCCGCCTATCCGCGGCCCTGGCTTTCCCCGCTGATCGTCTTTGGCTGCGCTGTCCTGGCCTGGGCGATGACCATTCTCCTCTACTACGCGGTGCGGGACCACGCCTGAATCCCCGCCGCGCGTCATCACCCCTTTTGGAGACATCATGCATTATCTCGTCACAGGCACAGCAGGCTTCATCGGCTTTCACCTGGCTCGCCGCCTGCTGGCCGATGGCCATGACGTCACCGGTGTCGATGGAATGACGAGCTACTATGATGTGGAGCTGAAGCGGCGGCGGCATGCGATGCTGAAGGAGCATTCGAGGTTCCACGCGCATGAGTTCATGCTCGAGGACATGGAATCCCTGACGCAGGTGGTGGATCAGGCCGAGCCCGATGTCATGGTCCACCTCGCAGCGCAGGCTGGCGTTCGCTACAGCATTGAGAATCCGCGTGCCTATGTCGATTCCAACCTGATCGGCACCTTCAACGTGATCGAGCAGGCCCGCCGGTGCCGCGTGGGGCATCTGATGCTCGCTTCCACGTCTTCGGTCTACGGCGCCAACTCGGTCATGCCGTTTGGCGAGGGGCATTGCACGGATCATCCGTTGACGCTCTACGCGGCGACGAAGAAGGCGACGGAGGGAATGGCGCATAGCTATGCGCATCTCTGGTCGATCCCGACTACGGCCTTCCGCTTCTTCACCGTCTATGGGCCTTGGGGCCGCCCGGACATGGCGCTGTTCCGCTTCACCGAGAATGCGCTGAAGGGGCGGCCGATCGACGTGTACAACCATGGCCAGATGCGACGCGACTTCACCTATGTCGATGATCTGGTGGAGGCCATTGTGCGGCTGGCGAAGGTTCCGCCGCAGCATGACGAGAAGAGCGCCGGGGGTAGCCCGGCCGCGCCTTACCGGGTGGTGAACATCGGCAACAGCGAGCCGGTGAACCTGTTGTCCTTCATAGAGGCGATCGAGAAGGCAACGGGCCGCAAGGCCATCCGCAACTACATGGGCATGCAGCCGGGTGATGTGCCGGCCACCTGGGCGGACACTTCCGCGCTGGAGGCCATCACCGGCTTCCGGCCGAACACACCCGTCTCTGTAGGGGTTGCGCAATTCGTTGACTGGTACCGGTCGTACCATCAGGTCTGACAGCGGTGCCTTTCGACTCTCATTCCCCTTATGCCACCGCGGCGAGGTATGTTGATCCCATCACCCAGGCGGTGATGGAGGGAGGCATGGGTGGCCGTCCGGATGTCGCCACGTTGGAGACTGCCGATGCGCTCTGCGCCGCGCATCTGCAGGCTGGTACCGCGTCGGTTGGTCTCCAGGCGATGCTGGATCTGGTGCGGCGCCATCCCGGCTGCGAGCGCCTTCAGGTGCTGGCGGCCCGGCTGCTGGACCGCGCATCCGGCCGGGACCGTGCGATCCCAGCCTGGATTGCGCTCAGCGCCCGCTTCCCGGCTTGCCAGGAAGCCTTCCTGCTGACGCTGCGCTGGATCTTTCGGATGGAAGGGGGAACGGCGGCGCGCAAGGCCATTGCGGCACGCTTCCCGATGCAGCCCGGCACGGTGGAGGATCTGCTGCTCCGTGCCCGGGCACGGGACGAACTGGGTGCCATCGAGGAAGCTGCGGCGGATTTCGTGGCTGCATTCCAGCTGGATCCCTCGCATGAGATGGCGCCGCTGCTGCATGCCCGGATGCTGGAGCGCCGCGGCGACCGCCAAGGAGCACGAGAGGTGCTCGCCATGGCACTGCGGCAAGCTGGGCCGGCGCCGCGTCTCTCGACCGAGCTCGATCGGATGGATGCAGATCTGCGAAGGATCGAATCCCTCCCGCCTCTTTCTCCGGGCGCTCCCTCCAATGCCAGCACGCGTGTGCTTGCGCATCTGCTGCAGGAAGCCATTCGGCGCCGTGGCACGCCGGCGCCCAGGCGCGGTGCGCTGGGTCCTGTCATGCTGGTGAATGGTTGCCTGGGAGCGGGCGGCGCCGAGCGGCAACTCGTCAACACCGCCGTTGGGCTGCAGCGCGCGCATGAGGCAGGGATTGCCCTGGCGGGCCATCGGATCGATGGGCCGATCGAAGTGGTCTGCCGATCCCTGGATGATCGTCCCGGCGCAGATTTCTTCCTGCCGGCCTTGCGGGATCATGGCGTGCCGGTCAGCCGCTACGACCGCTTCCCTGTCTTTGGCGGCGATCCTGCCAGGTCGATCGTGGCTGAATGGCGTGATCTCCTGCACTTCCTGCCGCCGCGTGTCCTGGAAGGAACGACGCGACTGGCCGATGCGTTTCACGCGCGCGCGCCCTCGGTCGTGCATCTGTGGCAGGATGGCACCATCCTCGCCGGTGCGCTGGCGGCCTTGCTCGCGGGCGTTCCGCGCATCGTTCTGTCCGTGCGCGGTGCTCCGCCGCCTGACAGGCCGGAGCGTGACCGTCCTGAGTATGCAGTGCTCTACCCGCTGCTGATGCAGGCGCCGGGTGTTATCATGATGGCCAATTCACGTTTCGCGGCCGGGCGCTATGCCGAATGGATCGCCCTGCCGAAGGAGCGCGTGGCGGTGGCGCCGAACGGGTTGTCGATGCCCGCGGCGGAGGCGCTGGGCACGAGCCAGGCGCTGATGGATGCCTTCACGGCCCGCACCGGACCTGGCTTCACCGTCGGTGGTGTGATGCGGCTTGTCGAGAACAAGCGGCCTCTCCCCTGGATCGACTGCGCAGCGCGGGTGCTCGCGCTGCGTCCTGACGCGCGCTTCATCATCGTCGGCGATGGTGAGCTACGGGATGCGGCGGAGGCGCGTGCTGAATCCCTGGGCATCGCGGACCGCATCCTGTTCGCCGGCCGCAGGCCCGATGTGGGCTTCTGGATGCATCAGTTTGATGCATTCCTTTTGCTGTCTCGCACGGAGGGGCTGCCCAATGTGCTCATCGAGGCGCAAGCTGCGGGAGTTCCCGTGGTCACGACCCCGGCCGGTGGCGCAGCTGAGACACTTCTTCAGGGCGAAACAGGCTGGGTACTGGGCAGCGCTTCCGTGCCAGACCTCAATGAGGCTGCGGCACGGCTCGTTGCTCTGGCGGGCTCCTATTCCCTGGAGCGTTCGGAGCGCGCACGGCGCTTCGTGAAAGACCGATTCTCACTCGCTCGTATGATCGAGCAAACGATGGAGGCCTACGTTGCTTGAGACTTTCCCCCGCACTGCGGTGCTCGTGGGCCTTATGTTATCGGTCGGGGGCTGCGCTCTGACGCCCCGCAGCGGCCCGACTGCATCAGCCATCCTCTCGCCCGCCGAGGAGGAAGCCTCCTATGAGCTGGTGGAGCTAACGCCTGCCACCATGGCGCCTTATCTGGTTCGCACGACGCGCAATGCGTCGCCAGGGCTGATCCGTGCGCGCGCTGCCAACGGCTTTTCCATCGGGCCGGGTGATACCTTGCGGATCGTGGTGTTCGAGCGGAGTGATGGTGGCACCTTCGCCACCACCGCCACGGGCGGAACCGTGTTCCAGGCCGTGCGTGTCGATGACCGCGGCACGGTGACCTTGCCTTATGCGGGGCGTGTCCGCGTGGCGGGTGGGGACCTGCAGCGTGCGGCCGAGGCGATCCGGGGTGCGCTGGCCAGCCGGGCGGTCGATCCGCAGGTTCATGTGGAGATGGTTTCCAGCCCTGGGCAGTCCGTTCTGGTTGCCGGTGAGGTCAAGACACCGGGCCGCGTCACCACGACGGAAGGACCACTCAGCGCTGTTGAGGCGATTGCGCGTTCCGGCGGTCCGACGGCTCCGCCCCGGGCGGTGGAGGTGACTCTGAATCTCGGCGGTTCGACGCAGCGGATGCCTTATTCCCGCCTGCTGGAGCAGCCGCCCATCTACCTGAACCGTGGTGACAGCGTGGTCGTGGAAGCGAATGCGCAGCGGTTCACGGTGGCCGGTGCCGTGACCAGGCCGGGCCTGCATGAAATGGTTTCCCAACGCATGAGTCTGCTGGACGGGCTGGGTGTGGCTGGCGGCCTGAACGACGACGCGGCCCATCCCGGCAATGTCTTCGTCTTCCGTCTGCGTGAGGGCATGGATGGCACGCCGCGGCCGTTGGTGATGCATCTGAATCTCGCCAAGGCGGAATCGATGTTCGTGGCGCAGCGGGTTGCCTTGCAGCCGGATGATGCGATCTACGTGACGAATGCGCCTGTGTACGAGATCGGCAAGTTCGTTACCCCGCTGGTCCGGGCGCTGGCGATTGGTACGCTCGTCGGCGGAAGCTGAGCCGGCAAAAACGGCTTGAGGGAAGGGGGGTACGACGTTTCTGTCGTGCCCCCTTCTTCGTTCTTGCGGCAGGCTTGTCTTGGAAAGGGCCGCCGCTGAGCAGTTCGCGCTCACGCCGCCCTATGACTGAGAAGCGGCTTCATGCTTCCGCTTGTTAATAGATCCTTGCGAAGTGAATGGCGGTGGCGGCGCGGATCGTGCCGGCTTCCTGGCGATGACAGTGAATATGATCGGCTGGAATTCTGGCGGCGTGCTCCCGCCATGCGTTCTGCAGCCCAGGTTGTTTTGCAACGCTGCGGCTGGAAGGCGGCTTCTTCGGCAGCCTCATGCGGATCAAGCCCTCAAGGCCTGATCCGCATGAGGCAAGAGCCGTTGGTTGGTGCTCTCAGCGTGGTTGGATGCTTTGGTAGAAGGCGAGTTCTTCCTGGAGGGCTGAGACGACCATGTTGGCGGCTTCATCGGTGAGGGCGATGCAGACGCGCCTGCGGTCGGAGCCGTGGAAGTAGCGGCG
>NZ_JAOXLP010000016.1 GCF_025791835.1 Roseomonas xinghualingensis | reverse complement strand
AGCGCCAGACCCTCCAACAACGACGCTTGCTGCACCAGCGTCGAGCCGCCTAACGTCCATCACCAGATGTGCCGGAGCCTCCGCTAAGTCAGCTTCCTCACTGTCCCAAAGCATTCGACGACGGACAGTCTAGATCGGTCCAACAGATCATGGCCGCCCTCGCTCACCGATGCTGGGAATTGTCCGTGGCACAGGAGGAGCGTATCGGAAGTGGATTCGGTATCTCCTGCGCACAGGACGTGTGAGATCCTGGCCTATCCGCCTCCTGGAAGCTCAGAATGAAGCACTCAGACCTGAGTTGGTCTGGTCGGTGGTGAGGAGGCGCGAATGAAGCTTTTGGTAGTCCGCCAGCTGTTGTTTTCCGCCGCAGTCATGATCCCCTGCATCCTGTGGATGCGATCCATCCTGATAGCCTATCCGATGTCCGGTAGAACCGAACCTAACAGCATCGCGATACTATCCGCCGCGACGTTTCCGCCAGCCTTCGTGATGATTTCTGTCGCACTGGCGAGACCGAAGGAATGTGGTGGCTCTCAGGGCGCAAATAGAGCGTAGCCGAAGACGATCACTGCGCCACCGGCACCCACGATGCCTCCCATGTGGGCTAGACCACTGAGTGTGAGGCTATGCGCGCTGAGGAAAGAATGGCCATCACTATCCGTGCCGCTGGCCGCGTTACCGCTTGTCACCATCCGCCCGGTCGTCCTGTCCTCGTGGAGACCAGGATAAGTCCAGAACCGGCCACCGATCTCGATCCGGAAGCCCAGTTCGTTTGCGTGAACGGCTCAAAGTGGTGTCCGGCACGGCAAGAAATCACTTCCCGGCAAAGGGCGCTGCCGACGATCCATGGCTGGATGGCTAGTCCGGCAAGGGAACTCGACCCCTTCAAGCCGAATCAGACGAACCGGGGCGCTTGGGAAAAGGGGAACGTTCTGCTCGACCCTGGGATTTTCGGATCTGGGAAAGGGGATCGTTCTTTTTGGTAGAATCGAGGCCAAAGAAGAAGATATAAATAACAGTCAGTTGAGGCGCACATTGGAAAAGGGGAGCGTTTATATCACCCAAAGGCGCCCACCTCGATGCCGCTGTCGAAGCGGCGTCCCATCTCGATCGTCGCGCCCCAGTCGCCCGCCAGGTACCGGCCCGCGCGCAGGATGCCGTAGAGATTCCACACTGGCAGATCCGAATAGAGCGACACATGGCCCGTCGCCACGCCGTAATCGCGGAAGCCGAAGAGCCCGTCCGTCGCCCGCTGTTGCACGAGGTTCATGTCCAGGCCGAGTGCGAAGCCACGGTCCACCGGACGCCAGAGCACTTCCGAGGACAGGCCGCCGAACATCGGCTCCAGCAGCCCCGCCGTCGCACGGGCGAAGACATCGGGCGCCAGGTTCCACACCCGCTCGGCATAGAGGCCGGGAATAGAGGTCTTCCCGTCCCGCGCATAAAGCGCGTAGTCGCTGCGCACATGCGGCAACTGGCTGTCCGAGGGCAGGCCACCACCCAGGTTGCCGAACAACGCCTGCTGCACTGCCCCGGCCGCGCTGAAGCCATCCCCAAACTCCACCCGTGCCCCCGCCGCCACCGCGCCCTGGTAGCGCAGCGTGCGCGAGGGATCGCCGAGCTGCAGGCCCAGCCGCGGCTCCACCGCCCAGTCCCAATGGGGCCCCCGCTCGGCATGGGCATCCGGCCAGATGGCGCCCTGGGCCGGGAAGAGCGTGGTGGCGGACCAGGCCTCCTCCACGCTGCCCCAGGGGCCGGCTGCGGCTTCCACGGCCTGCCGCGGGATCATCAGCGCACCCATTTCCGCGCCCGCCTGCCACCAGGAAAGGCGGATCACCTCCACCTCCGGCGGCAGGATGCCGTTCACCGCCCGCAACGCGCGGGAAGCCACCTGCGGAAGGGTGCGGAACCGTCCTTCCGAAATGGCGATCCGCGCCTCCATCCCGCGTTCCTCATAGGCGAGGGGACGAAAGCCGGCCTCGCGAAGCGCCGCGAAGGCCGCCACCGAGCGCGCATCCTCCTCTCCGGTGGCCCGGCGCGCGGGCATGGGAGGCAATGGCCGCAAGGGGGGCGCGGCAGGTGGCCTGGCCGGATCCATCCGCAGCGACAGGCGCGCCAGCAGATCGGTCCCGTGCACGAAATGCAGCCCGGCATCGATATGCTCGCCGGACCATTGCAGCCCGAGATTCACCAGGCTGCGCGCCTTGCCGCGCAACGCGCCGTGCCGCACGGGATAGCCGCCACGCTCGTCCCGCAGCGCATCGCCGGACCATTCGGCCTTGGCGCGCAGCCCTTCCAGCTCACCCCAGGGCGTGTCGAGGCGCGGCAGGCTGTATTCCAGGCCGCCAAACACGGCCATATCCTCTCCACGGAAGAAATCCAGCCGCAGCGTGCCGCCGCGCCCCACATCGCGCGGCCGCTCCCGGAAGCCTTCTGAGATTCCCGTCAGCGGATTGGCGAAGTCGCCCCGCGTGCCCAGCCGCCCGAAACCAAGGCCCAACGTCACGTCCAGCGGCCCCCAGCGGCGCGAGGCAACCACATACTCCCCGCCATAGATGCCAGTGCCGATCACGTCCTGCAGCCCGATGGCCAGGGCCGGGTTCCAGGGGCCTTCCTCCAGCAACCGCAGCTTCACGTCGAAGGCGCGGTCGGTGGTGCTGCCCCGGCCGGTGGTGGCGTTCAGCCGCTCGCTCAGGCGGAAGGTGGTCTCCAGGAAGGGCAGGGCCTGGAAGTTCATGAACCAGAAGCGCCGCTGGTGCCGCAGGGAAGCGCCGGCCTCAAGCGTGCCGTCCTCGCGGAAGCGGGCGTTGCGCATCTCGATCAGTCCGGCACCGCCGAAATCACTGCCACTTGCCGGCACCTCCTCGGCGCGTGCCGGCAGGGCCAGGAGGATCAGCAGGGCGAGCCTGCAGCTACGCATCATCGGGTTTGTTAATGTAACTCTCTTTTTCGTGATCAAAATGGACCGGTGTTCCACGTGAAGGCAAGGCCTCCACGGGCAAGCCTGATGGACAGCGGTACGATCCCGCTCAAGGATCGTGGGCGATGACCTTTTCGCTTCTTGGCCGCTGCGCGCGCACCGGGCAGATCGGCGCCGCCGGCGCCACCTCGGATATCGGGGTGGGCGCCCGCATCCAGCACATCGCGGGCGGGGTGGGGGCGGTGCTCACCCAGCATCGCACCGATCCGCGCCTCGGCCCGCGCGGCATTGGCTTGTTGCGAAGCGGCTGTCCGGCGGCGGAAACGGTGGCGGCGCTGGTCGCCTCGACGCCGCATGAGGCTTGGCGCCAACTGGCGGCGCTGGATGCAAAGGGGCGCACCGCACATCACCACGGCGCGTGGGTGAAGGCGGAACGCGCGGATGCGCATGGCAAGGATTGCATCGTCATCCGCAACATCCTCGCCAGCGCGGACGTACCCGCCGCGATGGTGCGGGCCTTCGAGGCTGATCCCGATGCCCCGCTGGGAGACCGCCTGCTGGCCGCCCTGGCCGCTGGCGAGAAGGCGGGCGGAGAGCATGGCCCGGTCATCTCCGCCGTGCTGGAACTGCATGGGGACCATGATTTCGCCCTGGTGGATCTGCGCGTGGACCGCGCCGCCGATCCCATCTCCGAACTGGCCGGGCTGTGGCGCGACTATGCGCCGAAGATCGATGAATTCATCCTGCGCGCAACCGACCCGGACCGGGCGCGGGGAGGGGCCTCGGGCTCCGTAGCAACAGGGGCACCGGCTTGAACCGCAGAGCCTTCGCCACCGACCTGGCCGCCGGCCTCGGCGCCGCCACCCTCGCCGGAGCCGCCATGGCCCAGACAGCCCAGCCCCAGCCCCGGATCATGGGGGGCGCCATCACCGATGTGCCCGGCATCAAGGTGGGCCATTTCACCGAGACGCGCCGCCCCACCGGCTGCACTGTGATCCTGACGGAAGAAGGGGCTGTGGCCGGCGTGGATGTGCGCGGCGCCGCCCCCGGTACGCGCGAGACCGATCTGCTGAATCCCAGCAACATGGTGCAGCAGGTCCATGCCATCCTGCTCTCCGGCGGCTCCGCCTTCGGGCTGGAGGCCGCGACGGGCGTGGTGCGCTGGCTGGAGGAAAAGGGCATCGGCTTTCCCGCCGGCCCGGCCCGCGTGCCCATTGTGCCCGCCGCCATCCTTTTCGACCTGACTGTGGGTGACCATCGCATCCGCCCCGATGCGGCCGCTGGCTATGCCGCCTGCCAGGCCGCGACCGACCAGGCGCCCGGGGAGGGCAGCATCGGCGCCGGCACGGGGGCGACGGTGGGCAAGCTCTTCGGCGTGGCGCGCGCGATGAAGGGCGGCATCGGCACAGCCTCGTTGAAGGTCGGTGCCATCACCGTGGGCGCGATCGTCGCGGTGAATGCGGTGGGCGACGTGATCGACCCTTCCACCGGCCAGGTGGTCGCCGGCGCGCGCGACGTGGAAGGGCGTAACCCCATCGGCACCACCACAGCCATCCTGCGCGGCGAGCTGCCAGCTTCGATGCAGGCCGGCATGGCGACCACCCTCGGCGTCGTGGCAACCGATGCGATGCTGACCAAGGCGCAATGCCAGCGCCTCGCCGGATCGGCGCATGATGGGTTGGCCCGCACCATCGATCCCATTCACACCATGTCGGATGGCGACACGATCTTCACCCTCGCCACCGGCAAGAGCGGCAAGTCCGGAAACATGATGGCGCTGGGTGCCATCGTGCCGCATGTGATGGCGGCGGCGGTGCTGCGCGCTGTGCGGGCGGCGAAGGCAATCGGGCCCAGCCCGCCCGGAGCCTCCGAACTGGGGTAGCCCGGTGCGGACCACGACGCGTGGTCGTTGAGTAAGACAGGCGTGGTCGATACCCTCCCTGGCAAGAATAATCCGGGAGGAATCGTCGATGCGCGAATGGCGGCATCTGGCACGGCGTTGCTGCATCGCCCTGCTTGGCCTTTTGCCCCTTGCCCTTTCCGGGCCGCTGGCGGCGCAGGAGAAATATCCTGCCCGCCCGATCCAGCTGATCGTTCCCTACCCGCCGGGCGGCAACACGGACCTGATGGCGCGCGCCCTGCAGCCCGCCTTGTCCCAGGCCCTTGGCCAGACCGTGGTGATCGTCAACCGTGGCGGCGCCGCCGGTACGATCGGCGATGCGGAACTCGCCCGTGCCAGGCCGGATGGCTACACCATCGCCCTCTCGCCGAATGCGCCGCTGACGACGCAGACACATCTCGTGCCGCTAAGCTACTCGCTCGACAGCTTCCGCTTTCTTTGCCTCGTCTATGACAACCCGCAGATCCTGGTGCTGGGCCGCGATGCGCCTTTCCGGGACATCGCCGGGATGGTCGCCCATGGCCGCAGCAAGAAGGAGGCCCTGGTCTTCGGCTCGCCCGGCCAGGGCAGCACGCAGCACATCCTGATCGCCCGGCTGCTACGCGCCGCCGGGGTGGAGGGGCTTCATGCACCCTTCACAGGTGCCGGCCCCATGTCGCAGGCCGCATTGGGCGGGCAGATCATGGCCTTCGTCGAAAGCCCCTCCATCCCCGCCTCCACCGGCCTGCCGGTGGGCGGCGTGTTCAGCGCGAGGCGGATTGCCGGGCTGCCCGACGTCCCGACCGTCACGGAAGCCGGCTACCCGATCGTCGGCAGCTCCGCCGGCGGGCTGATCGCCCCGGCCGGGTTGCCGGATGCCGCGGCCGCCGTGATCGAAAAGGCCTGCGAGGAAGCCGTGAACAGCGAAGGCTTCCGCACCGCGGCGGGACGGCTGAATTCGGTGCCGAGCTATGCCAGCGGCACGGTCTTCCGCGACCGCTTCACGGAGGAAAGCGAGGCCAATCGCCAGGTTCTGCGCGATCTCGGGATCGCGCGGGAGTAAAGCGGGTATGTGCTCTTGTCCTGAGGGGGCTGCGCGGCGGCTCCGGAGGCTCTGCCTCCGGACCTCCGCCGGGGTGGCAGCGGCCACCCCGGACCCCGCGTCAGGTTTCCAGCGAAACAGCGGGATCAGGCCGCGCCGCAGGCAAACAGTCTGGGCCACACGGGCTGACCTGCCAGTCGCCTGAGGTCATGGACCTCAGGCGC
The DNA here is from genome assembly GCF_025791835.1 of Roseomonas xinghualingensis. Lineage (GTDB taxonomy): Bacteria > Pseudomonadota > Alphaproteobacteria > Acetobacterales > Acetobacteraceae > Roseomonas > Roseomonas xinghualingensis. The sequence continues at coordinate 92,842 of NZ_JAOXLP010000016.1, read as the reverse complement.
GCTTTCAAACAAACAGATCGCGGGGTCCGGGGAGCCCGTTGGCTCCCCGGCGGGGTTCCAGGGGCAGCGCCCCTGGGAGCAACCAGGGTCCCGATCAGCCCGCCACCGACCCCGGCTCGCAATTCCCGCCGCAGACCACCACGCCCACCCGGGCGCCCTCGGGCGGCATCCAGGCGCCGGAGGTGAGTGCCGCGAGTGCCGTCGCGCCGCCGGGCTCCGTCACCTGGCGGCAGGCGGACCAGAGGCGGCGCTGGGCCTCGCGGATGGCGTCATCGGTCACCAGCACGGAGGTGCGGATCGCTTCCCGCGCCACCTCGAACATCAGGGAACCGACGCGCCGCGCGCCCAGGCTGTCCGCCGCGAGCCCACCCACCGGCGCATCCACCGGCGCACCGGCCTTCAGCGCGGAATGGAGGGTGGGACAGCCCTCCGGCTCCACCGCCACCACCTGGATGCCGGTTTCGGCGAACCAGGAAGCCACGCCACCGATCAGCCCGCCACCACCCACGGCCACCAGCACATGGGTCAGGTCAGGGAAATCGTCTTCGAACTCCCGCGCCAGCGTACCCTGGCCGGCCAGGACCTCCGGCTGGTCATAGGCGTGGATGGAGATGGCGCCGGTCTCGGCACGGCGCGACTCGCTGGCGGCGAAGGCCTCGGCATAGGTGGCGCCGCCCTGCACCACCACCGCCCCGGCCTCCCGGATGCGGGCCACCTTGGAGGGCGTGGAGATGGCGGGAACATAGATTTCGGCCTGGATTCCCAGCGCGCCCGCGGCATGGGCCACCGCCGCGCCGTGGTTGCCGCCCGAGGCGGCGATCACCCCCGCCGTGCCCGCATTCGACTGGAGCAACGCGTTAAAGGCCCCACGCGCCTTGAATGATCCACTGACCTGCAATTGTTCCAGCTTAAGGACTATATTGCCTAGTGTGCCGAGCGTCGCCGCGGGCAGCGCCAGGACAGGAGTGTGCCGAATATGCGGGGCGATGCGTGCTGCGGCCGCTTCGATCTCGGAGCGAGTGGTCATAGCCTGGGCATGGCCCTTCGGCAGCGCTCTGTCCACCACCCTGCAGGGCAGCCTCTCGGACCCCCGGCTTCCGTCCCTGCCCGATTTCTGCCACGTTCCGCCCGGTGTCCGGGGTGTTGCCATTCAGCCATGCTGCTACACGGCAGTTGCGCCGCGCGGGACGGGGCCGGTGGGCTCCTGGGGGTGCTCCTCCTGGGCCCGCCCGGTGCCGGCAAGTCCGATCTCCTCCTTCGCCTGACCGGGGAGGGATGGCGCCTCGTGTCTGATGACCAGGTGGTGCTGCGTGCCGAGGGTGATGCCCTGCGCGCCACGGCGCCCGTTTCCTTGCGCGGCATGATGGAGGTGCGGGGCCTTGGCGTGATGGCCGGCTTCGCTTCCGACGCCGACGTTCCTCTGGCTTTGGCCGTGGATTGCGTCGCGCGGGAGGAGGTTCCCCGCCTGCCCGAGCCGCTCCGCTTCAAGGCGCTGGACCGCAGCCTGCCGCGCATGGCCCTGCATGCGCTGGATGCCTCCGCCCCACGCAAGCTCACTTTGGCGCTGGACGCTCTGGCGGGCCTCATTGCCTGCCGTGCTGGTGCCTTGGAGTCGATGAACTGAGCACGTCCTTATCCCATCCGGCGATGCCGCTGCGTCAGGCAGTGGTGGTCACGGGCCTCTCCGGCGCCGGGAAGTCTTCCGTCCTGCGGGTGCTGGAGGATCTCGGCCATGAGACAGTGGACAACCCCCCGCTGGCTGTCCTGGGCGAGTTGATGGCCGGGCCGGGGGAGCGACCCCTGGCGGTGGGGGTGGACGCCCGTACCCGCGGCTTCGATGCCACCGCCCTGCTGGCCGGGCTGGATGCGCTGCGCGCCCGCGGCGCCGTTGCGCCCGAACTGGTCTATGTGGAAGCGTCCGAGACCATCCTGCTGCGCCGCTATTCTGAGACGCGCCGCCGCCACCCGCTCGCTCCCGCCGGATTGCCAGGTTCCGGGGTCGCGGATGGTATCGCGCGGGAGGCCGCCGCCCTGGCCCCGCTCCGCGAGGCTGCGGACTGGCTGATCGACACCTCCGGCCTGCCCCTGCCGGAGCTGCGGCGGATGATCGAGCGGCGCTACGGCATTGCCGGCACGGCGGGAATGTCGGTCACGGTACAGTCCTTCGGCTATCCACGCGGCTTGCCGCGCGAGGCCGACCTGGTGCTGGACATGCGCTTCCTGCGGAACCCGCATTACGACCCGGCGCTGCGCCCGATGACAGGCCGCGACACCCCGGTGGCCGACTACATCAAGGCGGATGCGGAATGGGCCCCATTCTGGGCACGCATGACGGCGCTGCTAGACCCGCTCTTGCCGGCCTATCAAACGGGGGGCAAGAAGTACCTCACAGTGGCGCTCGGCTGCACAGGCGGCAAGCACCGCTCTGTTTTTGCGGCGGAATGCCTCGCGCGCCACCTCTCTCGGGGCGGCTGGCCGGTGGAACTCACCCACCGGGAGCTGGCGGTCCGGGAAAGCCTTCCTGGAACCGGAACCCTGACGACCCGACTCCAAGCGGCCCCCGCCGCATCCCATATCGATGCCAAGATCATGAACGACCGTTCCCCGGCCGCGCCCCGTGCGGCCCCTGCCTCTCCCCTTTCCTCGCCGAAGCCGGCGAATGCGGTTCTCCCGGACCACCGATGATAGGCTTTGTCCTCGTCACCCATGGGCGCCTGGCCGAGGAGCTTCGCCTCGCCATGGAGCATGTCATGGGACCCCAGAAATACGTCTCGACGATCTGCATCGGCCCGGAGGACGACCTCGAGGGACGCCGCGGCGACATCCGTGCCGCGGTGGATGAGGTGGATCAGGGCGACGGCGTGGTGGTGCTGACGGACATGTTCGGCGGCACTCCCTCCAACCTGGCGGCCTCCATCCGGGACCGCTGCAAGGAGCCGGATTGCTGTGGGCGGCAGATCGAGGTGATCGCGGGGGTGAGCCTGCCGCTGCTCGTGAAGCTGGCCAAGCTGCGCGGCAGCGAGCCGCTGGCCATGGCCGTGGACCATGCGGTGAATGCCGGACGGAAATACATGGCCACCGCGGGCGAACTGCGGGGCGAGGCCACCGTGAACGGGGGAGCGAAGCGATGAGCGAGGACACGGCGCAGACAGCCGCCGCCCAGAAGCCGGAGGGCGCGCCCATGCCATTGCGGCGGAGTATCCAGATCCGCAATCAGCGCGGCTTGCATGCCCGCGCGGCCGCGAAGCTGGTGACACTGGCGGAGAAGCACTGTTCCTGCCTCAGCGTGACGCATGACGGACAGACGGTGCCGGCCTGCTCCATTATGGGGCTGATGATGCTTGGCGCCGGCCAGGGCGCCATCGTGATCCTCGAAGCCGAGGGTTGGGATGCGCGGGAGGCTCTGGACGAGCTGGCCGCGCTGATCGAGGCTGGCTTCCACGAGGAATGAAGCCGGCTTCGCCGGCAGGAATCGAGCCGCCGGCACGCGGCCGGCAGGAGCGAACTGGATGAAGACGGAGGCGCACGCCACCCCTCGTGGCGCGGACGGCAAGGGTGCCGAGACGCGCAAGGGGCGCCGCGCGCGCGAACTGTCCATCAAGGGAATCCCGATTTCCTCGGGGGTCGCCATCGGCCCCATCTACGACACCGCCGAGGCCCCCGCGGCCGCCCCGCGCCGGAGCATCACAGCCTCGCAGGTGGAGGCGGAGCGCGCCCGGCTGACGGCTGCCATCGCCGCCTCCCGCAAGCAGGTCAACAAGCTCAAGGCACGACTCGCCATCCTGCCCGAAGAGGCGCAGGAGGAGCTGGAGCCGCTGCTGGACGCCTATGCGATGATGCTGGGCGAAAGCCGGCTGATCCGTGGGGCGCGCAAGCGCATCGAGGCGGAACTCCTCGCCGCCGAGACGGCGGTGGAAGACGAGGCGGAGGCGATCTCCGCCGCGATCCTGCAGGCCCGGGACGACGACAAGGCCGGGCTGCGCCGCCGCGCCAGCGAGGTGCATGAAATTGCCCGCCGCCTGACCCGCAACCTGACGCAATCCGGCTTCCGCTCCTTCAAGGATGTGCCCGGGGGCTCGATCCTGGTGGCCGAGGAGCTGACGCCCGCCGATGCGGCACTGCTCGACCCTTCCCGCATCGCGGGTGTCGCGGCGGAGGAAGGGGGGGCGGACGGCCACACGGCCATCATGCTGCGTGCCCTCGGCATCCCCAGCGTGCTGGGCCTGCCCGGCCTGACGAATGCTATCGCCCGGGGCGACCAGGCGGTGCTGGATGGCGGGACCGGGACCATTGTCCTGCGCCCGGGCGCCGAGGCACTGGAAGCCGGGCGCGTGGCCTCCATGGCCTATGCGAAGGAGCGCACCCGCCTCAGCAAGCTGCGCCGCCTGCCCGCCATCACCACCGATGGGGAGGAGATGGAACTCCAGGCCAATCTGGAGATCCCGGCGGAACTGCCGCTGATCGCCCAGGCCGGTGCCGCCGGCATCGGGCTGCTGCGCACCGAGTTCCTGTTCATGAACCGCCAGGGCCTTCCGGACGAGGAGGCGCATTACGAAGCCTATCGCCAGATCGTGGAGGCGACGGACGGGGCAGGTGTGACCATCCGCGTGCTCGACTGGGGCGGCGAGAAGGACATGGAGGCGCTGGCCGAGGGAATCGAGCCCTTCCATGCCGGTCCTAACCCGGCTCTGGGCCTGCGCGGCATCCGCATGTTGCTGCGACGGCCGGAGCTGCTGGAGGTGCAGTTCGCCGCCATCCTGCGCGTGGCCGCCCAGGGGCCGGTGCGCATCCTGCTGCCCATGGTGACCATCCCCGAGGAAGTGCGGGAGGCGCGTGAGATTTATGAACGCGTGGTCAAGCGCGTGCGCCGTCGCGGCGTGACCCTGCCGGAGAAGCTTCCCCCGCTCGGCGTGATGATCGAGACGCCGGGCGCTGCCCTGGCGGCAGATGCCGTCGCGCTGGAGGCGGATTTCTTCGCGATCGGTACCAATGACCTGGCCATGTACACGCTGGCCGTGGACCGGGGGGAGGTCGAGGTCTCCCACCTCTATGACCCGCTGCACCCCGCCGTGCTGCGCCTGATCCAGTTCGCGACCGAGGCGGCGCTGCGCCTGCGCATGCCGGTTTCGGTCTGCGGGGAGATGGCCGGGAATCCACGGCTGGTGCCGCTGCTCATGGGGCTGGGCCTGCGCAGCCTTTCCATGAATGCAAGCGCCATCCCGCGGGTGAAGCAGATGGTCCGCGCCCTGAATATCGACGATTGCGCCCGCTTCGCCCGGCGGGTGATGGAGCAGAGCGATCCCAAGCGGATCCAGGAGCTTGTGATGGGCTTCGTACCGGGAGAGAAGGTGACCTGAGGGCATATAAAGATATCCTGATATCGTTTAAGCCCTTCCCCATTTTGGTCCCGGCGTGATAGGCGCCTTCCGCTTACCCGGAAGGCCAGCCTGACATGCCCGACACTCTCCCCCCGAAGAACGACTACGTCGTCGCCGATCTCTCCCTCGCCCAGTGGGGCCGCAAGGAGATCGAGATGGCCGAGGACGAGATGCCCGGCCTGATGGCCACCCGCCGCGAATACGGCCCGTCCCAGGTCCTCAAGGGCGCCCGCATCGCCGGCTGCCTTCACATGACCATCCAGACCGCCGTGTTGATCGAGACGCTGAAGGCCCTCGGCGCCGATGTGCGCTGGTCCTCCTGCAACATCTTCTCCACCCAGGACCACGCCGCCGCCGCCATCGCGGCCGCCGGCATCCCGGTCTTCGCCATCAAGGGCGAGAGCCTGGAGGATTACTGGAACTACGTCCGCCGCACCCTGGAATGGGCCGATGGTGGCGAGCCGAACCTGCTCCTGGACGATGGCGGCGACATGACGCTGCTGGTTCATTACGGCCTGCGCGCCGAGCAGGGCGACACCGCTTTCCTCGACAAGGCGACGAATGAGGAGGAGACGGTGTTCTTCGCCCTCATCAAGCGCACCCTGACGGAGAAGCCGGGCTGGTTCGCCAAGCTCGCCGCCTCCCTCCAGGGCGTGTCCGAGGAGACGACGACGGGCGTGCACCGACTCTACACCATGGCGAAGGAGGGCAAGCTGCTCTTCCCCGCCATCAACGTGAACGACAGCGTCACCAAGTCGAAGTTCGACAACCTCTATGGCTGCCGCGAGTCGCTGGTGGACGGCATCCGCCGTGGCACCGACGTGATGATGGCCGGCAAGATCGCCTGCGTTGCCGGATTCGGCGATGTCGGCAAGGGCTCGGCCGCCTCGCTCCGCAACGCCGGCTGCCGCGTGATGGTCACCGAGATCGACCCGATCTGCGCGCTGCAGGCGGCGATGGAGGGCTATGAGGTCGTGACGATGGAGGAAGCCGCGCCGCGCGCCGACATCTTCGTCACCGCCACCGGCAATGTGGACGTGATCACCGCCGACCACATGCGCGCGATGAAGAACCGCGCGATCATCTGCAACATCGGCCACTTCGACAGCGAGATCCAGGTCGCCGCGCTGCGCAACTACAAGTGGACGAACATCAAGCCGCAGGTGGACGAGATCGAGTTCCCGGACGGCAAGAAGATCACGCTGCTCTCCGAGGGCCGTCTGGTGAACCTGGGCAATGCCACGGGCCACCCCTCCTTCGTGATGTCCGCTTCCTTCACCAACCAGACGCTGGCGCAGATCGAGCTGTGGACCAACGGTTCGGCCTACGCGAAGCAGGTCTACACCCTGCCGAAGCACCTGGATGAGAAGGTGGCCTTCCTGCATCTGGAGAAGGTGGGCGCGAAGCTGACCAAGCTGAGCCAGCAGCAGGCCGACTATATCGGCGTGCCGCAGGCCGGCCCCTTCAAGGCCGAGATGTACCGCTACTGACCCGGGAGCGGGGGGGGGGGGGGGGGGGGGGGGGGGGGGGCGGCGCCCCCCCCCCCCCCCCCGCCCGGGGGGGGGGCCGCCCCGGGGTCAGGCCGGCCCCCGACCCCCATCGCGGACGTCCTCATGGGGGCGGCGCTGGCCTTCATGGCCGGGGCCGCCCCCGTTTCATTTGTCGATTGGTTGGCAACTGTGTCGTACAAACCAATGCATTGCCGTGTAGTCTTTTCCCGCTGCATCAACCGTGTCCGGGAAGACCATGCCGCGCGCATCCGCGAACCGATCCACCACCACGCCGATCGCCGCGGAAGCCGGGATGAGTTCCTTTGGCGTCACCGGCATGCGCCGCTTCGCTTCGCCGGCCGTGAAAGCTGCCCTGAAGCGACGCGGAGGCCAGCTCCTGGGCATGCTTGCCGGGCTTCTGGGGCTCGCGGTGCTGGTGGCGCTGGTCAGCCACAACCCGGCTGATCCTTCCCTTTCCACAGCCACCAGCCGGGAGCCGACCAACCTGGCCGGGCCCTTCGGCGCCATGGTGTCGGATGTCCTGCTCCAGGGCTTCGGCTGGGCGGGGGTGCTTCCGGCTCTCTGCCTGCTGACCTGGGCGCTGCGCCTTTCCACCCATCGCGGCCTCTCGCCCTTCGCCGGGCGCGTCGCGGCGCTGCTCGCCGCCCTGCCGATCCTGGCCGCCACCCTGTCCACAAGCCTGCTGCCGGCGCCCTTCCCTGGGGGATCGGCGGGCGGCGCCGTTGGGCCGATGGTGCGGCAGGCGGTGGATGACACGATCGGCGCGTTCTTCGGCCCGCTGGGCGCGGTGATCGGCAGCACGGCCATCGCCGCGCTGGCGGCGGTGGCCACGGTGCTGGCCCTGGCCGTTCCGCTCTCCTCCTGGCGGCGCGCGGGCAAGGCAGCGGCGCGGCAGGGCTCGGGCATGGCCGGCAACTTCATGCGCCGCCGCCACGAGGCCCGCGCCCGCGCCGCCGAAGCCCGGCAGGCGCGTGACCGGCTGGCCCGGCGCGAGGTCAAGGTAGAGGTCGATGCGGAAACGGAGGAGCGCCCCGGCCTGCTCGCCCGGCTGCTTGGAAGTTCCGGCACCCTGGCCGAGCTGATGCGCCGCCGCGCTGAACCCTCGCCGCAGCTGTCCGAACTGCTGCGCAACGCCGATGCCGCTGCCGAGGCGGAGCCGCCCGCGCCTCGCCCCGCCCCGCGCCGCACGCCCCGCCTCGCCGAGGCGCCCGCCCCGCAGGTGAAGTCCGACGACGGGCCGCGCATCGCCGACCGCGTGGTGGCCCCGCGCCGCCTGCCGATCTCCGAGACGGTGAAGAAGGGCGATGACGGCCGCTTCCGTCTGCCGCCGCTCTCCCTGCTGGCGCCCGCGCCCACCAAGCGCGACAGCGGCCCCACCCAGGAGGCTTTGGCCGAGAATGCGCGCCAGCTGGAATCCGTGCTGGAGGATTACGGCGTGCGCGGCCGCATCACCGATATCCGCCCTGGCCCGGTGGTCACGCTCTACGAGCTGGAGCCGGCCCCCGGCACCAAATCCGCCCGTGTCATCGGCCTGGCCGACGACATCGCGCGCAGCATGTCCGTGCTCGCCGTCCGCATCGCGACCGTTCCCGGCCGCAACGTGATCGGCATCGAGTTGCCGAATGCGAAGCGCGAGATGGTCTATTTCTCCGAGATGATGGAGGGGGAGGACTGGGCGCGGAATCCCGGCAAGCTGCCGCTCGCGCTTGGCAAGGACATCGGCGGCGCACCCGTGGTCGCGGACCTCGCCCGCATGCCGCATCTGCTGATCGCCGGTACCACCGGATCGGGCAAGTCGGTCGGGATCAACACCATGATCCTGTCGCTGCTCTACCGCTTCGGGCCGGATGAATGCCGCTTCATCATGATCGACCCGAAGATGCTGGAGCTCTCGGTCTATGACCGCATCCCGCATTTGCTGGCGCCGGTGGTGACGGAACCGCCCAAGGCGATCGGTGCGCTGAAGTGGACGGTGCGCGAGATGGAGCGCCGCTACAAGGCGATGAGCCAGCTCGGCGTCCGTAACATCGGCGGCTACAACGAGAAGGTCACTGCTGCCGCCGCACGCGGCGAGCAGCTGACGCGCCGCGTGCAGACCGGCTTCGATCCCGAAACCGGCAAGCCCGTCTTCGAGGACCAGCCGCTGAACCTCGCCGCCCTGCCGATGATCGTCGTTGTCATCGACGAGATGGCGGACCTGATGATCGTGGCCGGCAAGGAGATCGAGGCCGCGGTGCAGCGCCTGGCGCAGATGGCCCGCGCCGCCGGCATCCATGTCATCATGGCGACGCAGCGCCCCTCGGTGGATGTCATCACCGGCACCATCAAGGCGAACTTCCCGACCCGCATCTCCTTCTCCGTCACCAGCAAGATCGACAGCCGCACCATCCTGGGCGAGCAGGGCGCGGAGCAGTTGCTGGGCCAGGGCGACATGCTGCACATGGCGGGCGGCGGCCGCGTGAACCGCGTGCACGGTCCCTTCGTCTCCGACGAGGAGGTGGAGCGGGTGGTGGAGTTCCTGCGTGAGCAGGGCGAGCCTGCCTATATTGAGGAAGTCACCGAAACCGAGGACGAGGAGGAGGGCGGCGGCTCCATGCCCTCGCTCGACGGCGGCGGCGAGAAGGGCCTCTACGAGCAGGCTGTCGCGCTGGTCTCGCGTGAGGGCAAGGCCAGCACCAGCTTCGTGCAGCGCCACCTCAACATCGGCTACAACCGCGCCGCCAAGCTGATCGAGCAGATGGAGCGCGAGGGTGTGGTCGGCCCGGCCAACCATGTCGGCAAGCGGGAAGTGCTCGTGTCGCGGGCAAGCGTCGATGATTGAGGCGCATCGCCTCGCGCCTGCCGGTGACATTCCCAATTCGGGGCTGCCGCTGGTGATCTGGCGCGATGCGCTGCCGAAGACCGCATCCGCGATCAAGGAGCGCTTCGCGCGCCATGGCTGGTCCAATGCCTGGACCAACGGCATCTTCAACTATCATCACTTCCACAGCATCGCTCATGAGGTGCTTGGCGTGTCCGGCGGTGAGGCGCGGGTGCGCTTCGGCGGACCGGATGGCGAGACGGTCATCCTGCGCCGTGGTGACGCGGCGGCAATCCCGGCCGGGGTCGGGCATTGCCTCGAATGGGCGAGTGATGACTTCGAGGTGGTCGGCGCCTATCCCGGCGGTGCGGATTACGACATCCGGCGCGGCGATCCCGCCGAGCGCGCGGCGGTGGAGGCCAATCTCTCCGCCGTGCCCCTACCTGCAACCAACCCTGTCGATGGTGGGTTGATGCCGGGTTGGGGCTGACAGCGTGGGGTTTTCCCCCCTGTATTGCCCGGTCTGGAAATGGGCGGATGGGCTGGTGGCTTGGATCGCGCGACTCGAATGACCAGATCAGTGTCCTCCGGGCGGATGGTCGCCCGCCATCCAGGTCCAAAGTGAGGATGATTTCATCACTCGTGCGGTCACCGCCTGGTCGCGGCTCCGCATTGCCACGCACGCTTCTGGAAATCCGTGGGCGCCTCAGCAGCCCGCATGCGGATTCTCGTCCGGTCCCGTCCGATGCGCTGACGGTTGCATCCTACAACATTCATAAATGCGTTGGCACGGACAAACATTTCGATCCCGCACGGGTGGCGGAGGTGATCGGCGAGCTGAATGCCGACATCCTGGCCCTGCAGGAAGTGGATCGCCGCTTCGGCCGCCGTGTGGGGCTGCTGAACATGGCCAATATCCAGCGGCATACCGGGCTTCGCCTCGTGCCGCTCTCCACCGTGCCGCAGGGGCATGGATGGCACGGGAACGCATTGCTGCTCCGCGCGGGGGAGGTGACACGGCTGCATCGCCTCGCTCTGCCGGGCGGCGAGCCGCGCGGCGCCGTGGTTGCGGATCTCCGGCTGCCGGCCGGGCCGCTGCGCGTGGTGGCGGCGCATTTCGGCCTGTTGCGGCGGCACCGGGCGCAGCAGGTGGCGGCGATCCTCTCCTTGCTGGCCGAGGCCGAGGAAATGCCCACGCTGATGCTGGGCGACCTGAACGAATGGCGCCCTGGCCCGCGATCCTCTCTGCGGGCGCTGGAAACCCGCTTCGGCAGTGCCCATCCCGGCCCCGCCACCTTTCCGAGCCGCCTGCCCCTGCTTGCGCTGGACCGCATCTTCTGCCGGCCACGCGGCCTTATCCGGGCACTTGAGGCGCATGATTCACCGCTTGCGCGCCTTGCCTCGGACCATCTGCCGCTGAAGGCTAGGCTGGATCTGAAGGCCGCCCATGCCTCCCCCGTTCCTGCTGCTGCCCTGGCGACCGCCGCCTGAGGCTCGGCATGCAGGAAGGCGCGATCGTCATGAACGCTCCGTACCCCTTGGCAGAGGCGGGGAGCCTGAAGGCGCCGAGCCCGGAAGGGCTCAGCAACGTCGCACTGATGCCGGGCGGCCTGACCGCTTTCGCCGCCCGCGTGGAGGCGGCCCGCGCCGCGAAGACCAGCCTGGACCTGCAATACTATAACTGGCGCAATGACCTGACCGGCCAGCTCCTGGCGCGCGAGGTGCTGCATGCGGCCGATCGCGGCGTTCAGGTGCGCGTATTGCTCGACGACATGTACGCCATCGGGCGGGAGCGTGTGCTGGGCGCGCTGGGGGCGCATCCGCAGATCGAGCTGAGGCTGTTCAACGCCACGCGCTGGCGCCGCTTCGGCCTGCTGGGCCTGGTGCTGGAGATGCTGTTCGGCGGCTGGCACCTGAACCGGCGGATGCATAACAAGGCCTGGATCGCCGATGGGCGGGTGGCGATCTGCGGCGGCCGCAATATCGGCGACGAGTATTTCGACGCTGCCGACCAGATCAATTTTCGCGACCTGGACCTGCTGATCGCCGGCGCGGCGGCCCAGGACGCACAGGCCATCTTCGAGCGCTACTGGAACTACAAGCTGTCGCGGCCGGTCTGGCGCATCAGCCCCGTGGCCAAGCGGCGGGGCGGCTTCCGGGCGCTTTCCCTTTTGCTCGACGCGGCGCGCAAGACGCCGGAGGCCAGGCCCTTCTTCGAAGGGCTGCGGGCCGATCCGGGCGTGGCCAGGGTACTAGCGGGCGATCTCTCCCAGCTCGCGGCGGTGCCGCCCCGGGACATCCGGGTCGTCGCCGATCCGCCGGAGAAGGTTCGGGGCCAGGCGCCGGAGAAGGAGTGCCTGGCCAGGGCCATTCATGACGCCCTGCGCGGCGCCACCAAGGAAGCGCTGCTGATCTCCCCCTATTTCGTCCCGGGGGAGGAGGGAGCGGCGTTGCTGGAGGAGTTGTCGCGCCAGGGTGTGCGCGTGTCGGTCGTCACCAATTCGTTGGCGGCGACGGATGTCGTCGCCGTCCATGGCGGCTATGCGCTTTACCGGGAGAGGCTGCTGGAAGCCGGGGTCGAGCTGCATGAGTTGAAGCCCTCGGGCGAGGAGGCGGTGAGCGTCTTCGGCTCACGGGGCGCCAGCCTGCACACCAAGGCATTGGTGATCGACGGGCTGCACGCCTTCGTCGGCTCCTTCAACCTCGATCCGCGCTCGGCCACGCTGAACACGGAGATGGGCACCTTCATCCGCCATGAGGGCGTGGCGGCAGGTCTGCGCGAAGAGCATGCGCGGCTGGCCGAGCCGGCGCGAAGCTGGCGCGTGACGCGGGAGAGGCCGGGCCATCTCCTCTGGACCGCCGAGGTCCAGGGAAGGGAGGTGACCAGCCGGACCGAGCCGGAGGCCTCGCTCCGGCGCCGCTTCCTCTCACGTCTGGTTCAGTGGTTGCCGATTGAATCCCAGCTTTGATGGCCGAGCGCGGCGGCCGCACCAAGGCTTGAGCCACGCCTCCCTTGCGCTGCCCCCTGGCAGAGATTTCTCTCGACGCCTGAACCGGAGCCCGACGCCAATGCGACGCCTGTTCCCCGCCCTTGCGCTGGTGCTTCTGCCGGCCTTCGCCCAGGCTCAGAGCCGCCCCGCCACCTTCCCGACGCGGGATGTGGTCGTCTCCTACCGGGTGCTCGGGAAGGCCTCACCCCAGACGCCGCGCGAGTTCACCGTGGCGGCCCTGGCCTCAGAGGGGCGGTTGCGGGTGGAGACGCCCTCCATGCCCGCCTGGGGGCTGGTGGACCGTCACACCGGCCGCAGCGAGATGGTGATGGATGTCATGCGCGTCGTGACCCCGAGCCCGGTGCGGCAGGAGGAGGCGATGCGCTACCTGCGCCTGGCGGAGAACGCGCGCCTGACCAGCGCCGGCACGGCCGGCCAGGCCGGGCAGCGCTGTACGAATTACCGCTGGGAACAGCAGGGCCAGCGCGGGACCGCCTGTCTGACGGCCGATGGCGTGCTGCTACGCGGGGTGAACGAGCGCGGGGAGGGGATCGAGGCGGTACGGGTGGACTATGTCCGCCAGGACCCCGCGCGCTTCCGCGTGCCTGAGGGCTACCGCCGTGTCGATCTGGGCGACATGGGCCGCAGCCTGGGCTTCGGGATGCCGCGCCGCTGAGGGCGCGGCAGCCGGATCAGCCCCAGAACACCTTCAGGGCGACCAGCAGCACCACCGTCGCGATGATGGTCCAGGTGGTTGCGCGGGTGAACATCACCCAGCCATTCTGGCGCTCGGCCAGGATGTCCTGCGCCTTCACCTCAACATAGTCGATGTGCTGCTGGGCCTCGGCCATGGATCCGCCTCGTGATGGGCCGCTCCATCCGGGAGCGGCGGTCAGGCCGTTTCTCTAGGCAGGCCAGCGAAAGCGGGCAAGGGGTTCACGAAGGCGCCTTCCGCAGGAGTCGTCTTCAAAACCACGCGCCCATCCACCAGCCGCGCGGCGCCGGAGGCCACCCAGGCAAGGGCGGCGGGGTAGATCCGGTGCTCCTGCGCCAACACGCGTGCGGCCAGGGCATCCTCGTCATCCTCCGGCAGGACGGACACGGCGGCCTGGGCGATCACCGGGCCCTCATCCACGCCAGGGGTCACGAAATGCACCGTGCAGCCATGCAGCCGTACCCCGGCGGCCAGGGCGCGGGCATGGGTATCCAGCCCCGGAAAGGCGGGCAGGATGCTGGGATGGATGTTCAGCATCCGGCCGGCCCAGCGGGTGACGAAACCCTCGGTCAGCACGCGCATGAAGCCGGCCAGGGCGATCAGCCCGATCCCGGCTTCGTCCAGCTTCGCCTGCATCGCGGCCTCGAAGCCCGCGCGGTCTCGCCCGAATGGGCGGCTTTCCACCACGGCGGTCGCGATCCCGGCCTCACGGGCCCGCTCCAGCCCGGCCGCATCGGCGCGGTTGGAGAGGACCAGGGCGAGTTCCGCCGGGTAGCCGGGCTGGCGCGCCGCCGCGATCAGCGCGCCCAGATTGCTGCCGCGGCCCGAGATGAGGACCGCGACCCGCTTCAGTTCGGCCATGCGGGGGAGAGCCCCTCCATGCGGACCTCTGCTTCGCCCGATCCGGCCTCGATGCGGCCGATGCGATAGGGCGTCTCGCCCTGCTCCTTCAGCATCGCGATGGCGGCATCGGCCTTGCCGGCCTCCACCACCAGGCACATGCCGATGCCGCAGTTGAAGACGCGCAGCATCTCCTCCGGCTCCACGCCGCCGGTGCGGGCCAGCCAGCCGAAGACCGGCGGCACGGGCCAGGCGGTGGCATCCACCACGGCCACGGTTCCATGAGGCAGCACGCGAGGCAGGTTGCCCGGAAGGCCGCCGCCGGTGATGTGGGCGGCCGCCTTCACCAGCCCGGCGCAGTGCAGCGCGAGCACCGGCTTCACATAGATGCGGGTCGGCTCCAGCAGCGCCTCGCCCAGCGTCCTGCCGGCGGCGAAGGGGGCCGGATCGCCCAGCCCGGCATTCCCCGCATCCACGATTCGGCGGACCAGCGAGAAGCCGTTGGAATGCACGCCGGAGGCGCCCAGCCCCAGCACCACGTCGCCTGGGCCCACATCGCCGGCCGGCAGCAGCGCGCCGCGCTCGGCGGCGCCCACCGAGAAGCCGGCCAAGTCGTAATCGCCCTTGTGGTACATGCCAGGCATCTCGGCCGTCTCACCGCCCACCAGGGCGCAGCCGGCTTGACGGCAGCCCTCGGCGATTCCCGAGACCACCTCGGCGGCCTGGGCCACGTCCAGCGCGCCGGTCGCGAAATAATCGAGGAAGAAGAGCGGCTCAGCGCCCTGCACGACCAGGTCGTTCACGCACATGGCAACCAGGTCGATGCCAACCGTGGCGTGGTGCTTCGCATCGATGGCCAGGCGCAGCTTCGTTCCGACGCCATCCGTCGAGGAGACGAGCACGGGGTCCTGAAAACCGGCGGCTTTCAGGTCGAACAGGGCGCCGAAGCCGCCCAACCCGCCCATGGTCCCGGCGCGGTCCGTGGAGCGGGCGAGGGGCTTGATCCGGTCGACCAGCGCATCGCCGGCTTCGATATCCACACCGGCGTCGCGGTAGGTCAGTCTGGTCATGGCGGTCCTTGATCGGCTATCCCAGGGGCGGTCCACGGGGAGCGGCTTATGCCCAGTTCAGACGGTCGCGCTACCCATCATGTCCCGCGCTCCGGCGCAATCCATGCTCTGCGCGGGGCGGGAATGCGCACGATGATCCGTGCGGCGATGGGTGTCGCCATGGCCGCGGCGCTGCTGGCCACGCCTGCCCTGGCCCCTCACGCCATGGCGCAGGATGATCCGGCCGTGCAGCGCGGCGTGCCTGCGGAGGCGACGGCGGAGAACGCGGTGGTGGCGAAGGAGCGCGCCATCGCGAATGCCCAGCGCCTTGCCTATCAGCGCTATGCGGCGGCCACGGGAGCGAATCCCAACGCCTCCGCCTCCCAGATCGAATCCCAGATCCAGAGCATGGTGGTGGAGCAGGAGCGCTCCACCCTGAACGGCTATTCCGGCCGCTACACCATCCGCTTCCGGGGCGGGCGTCCGTCCGGCGGCGGCGGCGGAGACCGCGCGACGGCGGAGGGGGCGCTGCCGCCACTCGGCGGCCCGGCGCCCTCGCCGCTGGCCAGCCTGCCGCCCTCCATGCCGCTGACGGCCTATCTCGAGGCCGGGGCCAACTTCCGCTCCCTGGATGAATGGCTCCTCCTGCGGCGCCGGCTGCTCTCCCAGCCCTCGGTCGGCAGCCTGGATATCCTGGCGATCTCCACCGAAGGGGCGCGGCTCCGCCTGGGTCTCCGCAGCCCGCCCAACGTTGCGGCGCAGGATCTGGCGGGGGGCGGGATCGTCCTGGCGCCGATCCAGCCCATATCCCCAACCGGGCTGCCGAGCCCCATCACCGGCCCGGCCTGGCGAGTTGGACTTGCAGGAGGGGCATGATCCCGGCCTCGCTCCCGAGGCCTCTCGCGGGGCGGACAGGCCCAACCCTGTCCCGCCTGCGCAGAGCGTGCTGTTCACCCTGCCCAATGTCATCACCCTCGCCCGGCTCTGCGCCGTGCCGGCCGTGGTGTGGCTGGTGATCCAGCACCGGCTGGACATCGCCTTCCTCCTCTTCGTCGGCGCCGGAATATCCGATGCGGTGGATGGCTGGCTGGCGCGGGTGCGCAACGCCCGCTCCTTCCTTGGCGCCATCCTCGATCCGGTGGCAGACAAGGCGCTGCTCGTCTCGGTCTATGTCACCCTTGCCTATATCGGCGTGCTGCCGGACTGGCTGGCCATATTGGTGGTCTTCCGGGACCTGCTGATCGTCGGTGGGCTGCTGGTGCTGGCGCTGATGGGCACGGCCCCGGCCATCCGGCCGCTCCTCGTCTCGAAGCTCAATACGCTGATGCAGATCGCCGTCGCCGCCACCGCCCTGCTGCTGTCAGGCTTCGATCTGGATGCCGGCTGGCTGATGCCGCTGCTGATCGGCTGCGTCACCCTCACCACCATCGCCTCCGGCGCCGCCTATGTGCGTGATGCCGCGCGCAGCCTGCCGGCATGAGCGCCGGCCCGGGTGGGGCGGCCCCACGCGCGCCCGAACTGCCGCCTTCGCCCCCCCGCGCGCCGCTGCCGCCATCCCCCGGCCCGCGCAACGCCACGCGGGCGCAGCGGCTGGGGCTGGTCTTCGGGCTGCTGGCCGCTGCCCTCTTCCTGCTGTGGTTCTTCTCCACGATCCTCACGCCCTTCGTGTTGGCCGTCTGCATCGCCTATTTCCTCGATCCGGTGGCGACGCGGCTGGCACGGATCGGGGTGCCGCGCTGGCTCGGGGCAGGGCTGCTGGTGCTGGGGCTGATGGCCTTGGCGCTGATTGCCCTGCTGCTGCTCTATCCGTTGCTGATCTCGCAGATCGGCGTGCTGCTGGCGCGGCTGCCGGCCTATGTCACCACCATCGGGGCCAAGCTGCAGGACCTGCTCGCAGCCGCCGAGGAAGCCATGCAGCCCATGGTCCTCGATCCCCGGCTGAAGGATCTCGCGGTTTCGCAGGTGGGCTCCATCCTGGTCTGGCTCGGCACCTCGGCCACGCGGCTGATCGGGGGCGGCTACGCGCTGTTCAACGTCTTCACCTTCGCGGTGGTGACGCCGATCGTGGGCTTCTACCTGCTGCGGGACTGGCCTCGCCTGATCGGGCGGGCGGAAAGCTGGCTGCCGCGCCGGAACGCCGCCGTGCTGCGCCAGCTTGCCCATGACACGGACCGGGTGCTCTCCGCCTGGCTGCGCGGGCAGCTGATCTGCTGTGCCCTGCTGGCCGTGTACTACGCCCTGGCCCTGTCGGCGGTGGGCCTGGAATTGGGTCTGCTGGTCGGGCTGCTGGCGGGGATCTTCACCTTCATCCCCTATGTCGGCTCGATGACTGGCATGGCCACCTCCATCCTGCTGGCCATCGGCCAGTTCGGGACCTGGCCAGACGTGGCGCTCGTCGCGGTGGTCTTCCTCTTCGGGCAGATCGTGGAGGGGTACATCATATATCCCCGCCTGCTCGGGGATCGGGTGGAGCTGCACGCCGTCTGGGTGATTTTTGCCCTCTTCGCCGGTGGCGTGGCCTTCGGCTTCCTGGGCGTGCTGCTGGCCGTGCCCATCGCGGCTGCCATCGGGGTGCTGGCCCGTTACTGGCTGCGGCGCTACCTGGAGAGTCCCCTGTATCTCGACCCGCCCCGGACCGGGGGCTGATCCTCCATGGCTGCCCGACAGCTCCCCCTTCCGCTGCTTCCACGTGCCGAGATCGAGATCGACCCGATCCCCGATTCCTCCAATGCCGTGGCGCGCACCTGGCTTGGCGATCCCGGCAGCTGGCCTTCCGGGCGGCTGGCGCTGCACGGGCCCGAGGGAAGCGGGAAATCGGCCTTCCTTGCCCAGGCCGCGCGGCGCCTGGGCCTGCGCCGCCTGTCCGGCCCTTCGCTGCGCGGCGTGCCGGATGGAGCGCCGACCGCGCTGGACGATGCCGATTGCGCTGCCGAGGAGCCGGCGCTTTTCCACCTGATCAACGCCTGTGCCGCCGGGGGGCATCTGCTGCTGATGGCGGGGCGGGAGCCGCCCGCACGCTGGAAGGTGGCCCTGCCGGACCTCGCCAGCCGGTTGCGGGCCACCGCCGCCGCGCCACTCGGCCAGCCTACCGACGCCCTGCTGCGCGCCCTGCTGGCCCGGCATTTCGAGCGGCGCCAGCTGCGCGTGGAGCCTGCCATCCAGGACTGGCTGCTGGCCCGCCTGCCGCGCGAGGCCGCGGTTCTGGCCGAGGCCGCTGCCCGGCTGGACCGCGCGGCCCTCGCCCATGGCGGCGCCGTCACCCGTGCCCTGGCTCGGCTCGCTTTGGCCGGATTGATCGATGGCAGCGGGGATGGGCTGCCGGAGGAAATCGGCTGGGACGACGCCTTCGGTGACGATTGCGTGGTAACCCTTGTGTCACCCTCCGCGTCCATGGGGCGATTGCTGTAGCTTCCGCCGATGGATGCCAACCAAGAATCCTCCAAGACCGAGTCGCCCCGCCCCACTGCGCCCAAGGCCCAGCCGCGCCGGGAGGCGGCACGCCCGACCCTGATCCGCCCCGGCGCCGTGGGCGAGGGGCCGCCCGGTGAGGCCGTGCTGAAGGATGTGACGGCGCGGGATGCGGCACTCCGCGAGCCAAAGGACGCGTCGCTGCGCGGCGCTTCGCCGGATCCCGCCCCGGCGCCGTCGGAGGATCAGGATTCCGTCCTGAACGACCCGGGGCGCTTTATCAACCGGGAACTCTCCTGGCTTGCCTTCAATGAGCGCGTGCTGGACGAAGCCTCCAACCCCGCCCATCCGCTGCTGGAGCGGCTGCGCTTCGTCGCGATCTCATCGGCGAATCTGGACGAGTTCTACTCCGTCCGCGTCGCCGGGCTGGTGGGGCAGGAGCGGGCCGGCATCGCCGCCGTCTCACCGGATGGCCTCACCCCCAGCCAACAGCTCGCCGCCATCCACGATCGCGCGGGACGGCTGCTGGCACGGCAGCAGCAGCGCTGGCTGGACCTGCGCGAACAGCTCGCCGAAGCCGGCATCCGCGTCAGCGATCCTGCCGAGCTGAGCGAGGCGGACCGGAAATGGCTCTCCGACTGGTTCATGGACCGGGTCTTTCCGGTTCTCACGCCGCTGGCGATCGATCCCGCACATCCTTTCCCCTTCCTCTCCAATCTCTCGCTCTGCCTGATCATGAAGCTGGTGCGGGAGGAGGATGGCGGCACGATGCGCGCCATCCTGCCCCTGCCGCCGCAACTGGAGCGTTTCATCCGGCTTCCGGCCGGCGGTCCGCGCGCGGATGGCACGCGGGAGCCCGCGCGCTTCGTGCTGCTGGAGGAGGTACTGCTCCTCAACCTCAAGCGGCTTTTCCCCGGCTTCATCCTGGCTGAGCGCGGCCTCTTCCGCCTGATCCGCGACACTGATGTGGAGTTCGAGGAGGAGGCGGAGGATCTGGTACGATCCTATGAGTCGGCGCTGAAGCGCCGACGTCGTGGACGTGCCATCCGCCTTTCCGTCACCTCCGATACGCCTTCCGACCTGGTGGAGCTGGTCGCGGAGGAGTTGGATGCGCCGCGGGGAGAGATCTTCTCGCTGGAAGGGCTGCTGGGCCTTTCGGATCTGAAGCAGCTGATCCTGGACGACCGGCCGGACCTGCTCTTCAAGCCCTACACGCCACGCTTCCCGGAGCGCATCCTGGATTTCGGCGGGGACTGCTTCGCCGCGATCCGCGCGAAGGACATCATCGTCCACCACCCGTATGAATCCTTCGACGTGGTGGTGCAGTTCCTGCGGCAGGCGGCACGCGACCCGGCGGTGGTGGCGATCAAGCAGACGCTCTACCGCACCAGCCGCGACAGCCCGATCGCCCGTGCGCTGATCGAGGCGGCCGATGCGGGCAAGTCCGTCACCGCCATGGTGGAGCTGAAGGCGCGCTTCGACGAGGAGCGCAACATCGCCCTGGCGCGTGAGCTGGAGGCGGCTGGCGTGCAGGTTGTCTATGGCTTCGTGGACCTGAAGATCCACGCGAAGGTCTCGCTTGTCGTGCGGCGCGAGGGGGGCGGGCTGCGCTCCTACGCGCATTTCGGCACGGGCAACTACCATCCGGTCACCGCGCGCATCTACACGGATCTTTCCTTCTTCACCGCCGATCCTGGCCTGACGCGCGATGCGGCGCGGCTGTTCAACTACATGACCGGCTATGCGCGGCCGGAGACGATGGAAAGCCTCGCCTTCGCGCCGCTGACCATGCGCCCCGCGCTGATGGGGCTGATCGAGCAGGAGATCATCAACGCGCGGGAGGGCCGCCCCGCCGGCATCTGGCTGAAGATGAACTCGCTGGTGGACGAGACGCTGATCGACGCGCTCTACCGGGCGAGCCAGGCCGGGGTGAAGGTGGATTGCATCATCCGTGGCATCTGCTGCCTGCGCCCCGGGGTGAAGGGCCTGTCCGAGAACATCCGGGTGAAGTCCATCGTCGGGCGCTTCCTGGAGCATTCGCGCATCTGCGTCTTCGCCAATGGCCACCGCCTGCCCAGCCGCCGCGCGCGCGTCTTCATCAGCAGCGCCGACTGGATGGCGCGCAACATGGACTGGCGCGTGGAGACGCTGGTGCAGATCGAGAACCCCACCGTGCACGCCCAGGTGCTGGACCAGATCATGGTGGTGAACCTGAAGGACCGGGACCAGTCCTGGGAACTGTTCCCGGATGACAGCTACCGCCGTGTCGACCCGGCGGCGACGCCGCTTTCGGCGCATGAGTATTTCATGACCAATCCCTCTCTCTCCGGCCGGGGCAGCGCGCTGCACCGCGCGCCGCGTGCCCGTGCTCCCGTGCGGCGCCGGCCGGATCGCGTGGCACAGGACTAAGACGCTTGGATCTTCATACCGGCACCGGGCAATCCCCGCCGCTTTCGCTCCTGCCGCGCATGGGCGTGGTTGATCTCGGTTCGAATTCCGTCCGCCTCGTCGTCTTCGAGGGACGCTGCCGCAATCCGGTCGCCATCTTCAACGAGAAGGCGGTGCTCGGCCTTGGCCGCGGACTGCAATCCACCGGCAAGCTCAATGCCAAGGCGGTGGAGGGCGCACTCACCATCATGGGGCGCTACCTCGCCATCGCGCGGGCCATGGGCGCCGATCCGATGGAGGTGCTGGCCACGGCCGCCATGCGCGATGCCGCCAATGGCCCCGCCTTTGCCGAGGCGCTGCGCGCCCGCATGCCCGGCGTGCCACTGCGCATCCTGACCGGCGAGGAGGAGGCGGCGATGTCGGCGGAGGGCGTGCTGCTCGGCGTGCCTGGCGCCGACGGCATCCTTGGCGATATCGGTGGCGGCAGCCTGGAGCTGGTGGATCTCTCGGCGGGGCGGCCGAGGGATTCCGTAAGCCTGCCGCTGGGCGTGATTCGCCTCGCGGAGCGTTCGGGCGCGGTGCCGTCCCGCGCCCGCGCCATCGCTGAACAGGAGCTCTCAGCCGTGCCCTGGTTGCAGCGCGGGCAGGGTAGGGACCTCTACCTCGTCGGCGGCGCCTGGCGCGCCATGGCGAAGATCCACATCACCCAGACTGGCTATCCGCTCTCCATCGTTCATCACTACGTGCTGCCGAAGGATGAGGCGCGCGATCTCTGCTCCGCCGTGGTCCTGGCGGGGGAGCGCTCGGTTCGTCTGCCCGGTGCGCCTTCCAAGCGCATGGCGGACCTGCCCTATGCCGCCGTGGTGCTGCGCCGCCTGTTGCGGGAAACCGGGGCAAGGCGCGTGGTCTTCTCGGCCAACGGGCTACGGGAAGGATGGTATGCGCGGCACCTGCCCGAGGCGGTGCGGCGGCAGGATCCGCTGGAGGCCGCGGGGGCGGATCTGGCCGCGCGCTTCGGCCGCGATCCCGAGATGCCCAGGGCCTTGATGGACTGGACCGCGCCGCTCTTCCCCGGCGAGGGCATGGCCGAGGCCGCGTTGCGCCGTGCCGCCTGCCAAGTTTCGGATACGGGCAGCCACGATCATCCGGACTACCGCGCCGAACAGGCCTTCCTGCGCGTGCTACGCCAGCCCGGCGTAGGGTTGGACCATCATGCGCGGGCCTTCCTCGCCCTTGCCACCGCGCTTCGCTACGACGCGGGCGATGCCGCGCTTCTTGCGCCGGCGCGCGCCTTGCTCGGGACGGCCTCGCAGCAGCGGGCGGAGCGGATCGGGGCGGCGCTGCGCCTTGCCTATACGCTGTCCGGCGGCACGCCGGCGCTGCTGGCCGGCACCTCCCTGGCGCTGCGGGGCGGGCAACTGGTGCTGCGGCTGGTGGAGGGCAGCGGCGTCTTCGCCGGGGAGAGCGTGCAGCGGCGCGTGGACAGCCTGGCGGCTGCGATGGGGCTGGAGGCTGTGGTGGAACTCGCGCCTCAGGCGGCTGCCGCGGGGTAGCCGACCACTCGGGGCCGGCATCCGCCTTCTGCCCGCAGGTCTGGCGCCAAATCGGTGCCCGGTGCAGTTTCGCATCGGAACCACCATGGGGAACCCGCATCCAGACGCCCAAACCCTTGCGCGGCGCCCTGCCCACCGCGGGCATCCGCGCGCGGCTGCTGTTGCTTGTGCTCGCGGCGGTGCTGCCCGTGCTCGGCTTCGCCGGCCTCGCCATCTGGCGCTTCGCCGAGGCGCAACGCGGAATGGTGGAGCGGAACCTGCTGGCGCGCGCCGAAGGGCTGGCGCGGATGGTGGACTCGGAGTTCGAGGCGCTCACTTCTACCTTGCGGACCATCGCGGCGACTGATGCTTTGCGCTCAGGCGACCTCGAGGGCGTCCACCGGCACCTCGTCGCCATGTCGGGGGAGTTGAAGGCCAACCTGTCGCTGCGGGATAGGGACGGGCGGCCGATCCTCCACAGCGGGGTGCCCTATGGGCAATCGCTTGAACACCATCCGCTGCGCCCGGAATGGGCGGTTCCGGGGGCCGCATCCCAAGATGCCCCCCGGGTGACCGACCTTTTTCTGGGTACGACTTCGAAAGCGCCAAGCTACGGCATCATTCTGCCGCTGCGGGGTGCCGATGGAACTCGCCTGCTGCTGGCTGCTGGCTTTCCTGCGCGGCATCTGGCTGAACAGCTGCGGAGGGAGCTGCCGGAGCCGGGCTGGACCGCCGTGGTGGTGGACCGCGCGAATCGCATCGTCGCCCGCAGCGCCTCGGCTGAGGCGTCTATGGGACGCGAGGCGGGACCCCGATTCCGGAATCCCGCCAATGGCATCTGGCGCGGGAAGAATTACGACGGCGAAGCCGTGGTGTTCGCCCATGCTCCCATCGATGTGGGCTGGACCGTGGGCGCCAGCCTCGCCGCCGATGTGGTGGATGCACCGGTCCATCGCGCCGTCCAGGCTCTGCTGGGGGTAGGCGCGCTGCTGCTGGCCTGCGCCATATTGCTGGCGCTCGTTTCCGGCGCCCGCATCGCCCGTGCGATGCGCTCCCTCTCGGATGCTGCGGCCGCTCTGGGGAAGGGGGAGGCCGTGCCGCCGGTGCGGAGCGCGCTGCGGGAGGCGGATGCGGTGGGCGCAGCCCTTTCCCATGCCTCCGCCACCATCGCGGCGCGTGACGCGGCGCTGCGGGAGCGCGAGGCGCAACTGGCCCAAACGCAGAGGCTGGCGCGGGTCGGTGGCTTCGAGATCCTGATTGAGCACCCGCCCGGCGCGCCGCTGGTCTTTCACAACCGCCGCTCCCCTGAATACCTTGCCTTGCACGGGCTTGGCCCGGAAGCGGCGGAGGAGCCGCATGGCGCCTGGGTATCGCGCATCCACCCCGAGGACCGCGCCCGCGGCGTCGCCGACTTCATCGCTTTCATCGAGGGGAAGGGCTCCGACTACATCGCGGAGTACCGGGTGCTGACACCGGCGGGCGAGACGCGCTGGATCTCTGCCCTGGCCGAGATTGAGCGGGACGCGCAGGGCCGGGCCATCCGGGTGCGCGGTGTGCATGTGGATGTTTCCGCCCTGCGCCGTACCGAGGCTCGGCTGGCCGAGAACCAGGCTGCCCTGGCTGCCGCCGAGGAGCGCCTTCGCCTCGCGCTCGAGGCTGGTGGGTTGATTGCTTTCGACGTCGATCTGCACACGCGGGAAGGCGTCTTCTCGCCGGGGCATTTCGCCTTCCTGGGTCTGCCGGCGCCACCCGACCTGCGCGGGGACCTGGCCACGTGGCAGAGCATGAGGCATCCCGACGACCGGCCGATCTCCCGCGAGGCCTGGGAGAAGGTGCTGGCGGAGGGCGGCACCACTGTCATGGAGTACCGCATCCGCACTCCGCGCGGCGAACGCTGGATCGCCGCGACGGGCCGGGCGCTGCCGCCATCCTCCTCCTCCCCCATGGGGCGCTTCATCGGGGTCTATGCCGATGTGACAGAGCGCCGTGCCGCGCAGGCGGTGCTGGAGGGGCGCGTCCGCGAGGCCGTCGCCGCCGCCGAGGCGGCCCATGCCCAGCTGGCCCAGGCCCGAAGGCTGGAGGCGCTGGGTCAGCTCACGGGAGGTGTGGCGCATGACTTCAACAACCTCCTGCAGGTGGTGGCTT
This sequence comes from Roseomonas xinghualingensis, assembly GCF_025791835.1. GTDB lineage: Bacteria > Pseudomonadota > Alphaproteobacteria > Acetobacterales > Acetobacteraceae > Roseomonas > Roseomonas xinghualingensis. Next base: position 68,086 of record NZ_JAOXLP010000016.1, on the reverse strand, counting down.
CCGGAACCGCGCTGCTGGGCCGGCGCCCGGCGGTGGCGGCTGATCCGGGCGCGCGGCGGCTGCTGGAGGGGGTGGCGGGGGCCGCCGAGCGGGGTGCTGCGCTGACGCGCCGCATGCTGGCCTTCGCGCGCCGGCAGGAATTACGGATCGGCGTGGTGGACGCGGCGGCGCTGATCGCCTCGCTGCGCGACATCCTTGCCCGCAGCCTGGGGCCGGCCACACCGCTGGAGATCGACCTCCCCGAGGGGCTGTGGTGGGTGCAGGCTGATCCGAACCAGCTGGAACTGGCCCTGCTGAACCTCTGCGTGAACGCGCGGGATGCCATGCCGCCGGATCACTATCCCCATGGACGCGTCCGTGTCACCGTCCGCAACGAGCCTGCCGGGAACCGGGCGAAGCTGAGCAGCGGCACGGGGGAGGTGCCGCCAGGCGACTGTCTCGTCATCGCCGTCATCGACGAGGGGACGGGGATGGATGCGGGGACCCTGGCCCGTGCCACGGAGCCCTTCTTCACCACCAAGGGCATCGGGCGTGGCACTGGCCTCGGGCTTTCGATGGTGCATGGCCTTTGCGCCCAGTCCGGCGGTGCCCTGCGCCTGATCAGCGTCCCGGGCGAGGGGACCACCACCGAGATGTGGCTGCCACGGGCCGAAACCGGGGCCGGGCCCGTCCCCGATTCCTCGGCCGTCCCTGCCGAGCCCCCAGGCAGGCGCCGCCTTGTCGTGCTGGTGGTGGATGACGATCCGCTGGTGCTGTCCAGCACCGCGGCCCTGGTGGCGGATCTTGACCATCTGGCCTGGGTGGCCGGCTCCGCCGCCGCCGCGCTGGAGATGCTGCGCGCGGGGCAGTTGCCGGATCTGGTGCTGACCGATCACGCCATGCCCGGGATGACGGGAGCGGAACTTGCCGCGCGCATCGCGGCATCGCATCCGGGACTGCCAGTGATCCTCGCCTCTGGCTATGCCGACATGGCGGCCGGCGAGGCGCCGGATGTGCCACGCCTGGACAAGCCCTTCGGACGGGAAGCGCTGGCGGCGGCGATCATGGCGGCCCTCCCCGCGAAGAGACGGCCCGGGGGCCTTGTCCAGGAAGGATGGGGCGCCTCCAGGGCGGCGCCTGGTGCCGGTATCCGGAAAGACTAGCAAGTCCACACATTGGGGCTGCTCTGCCGGAGGGGCTTCCGGGAACATTGAGGTCCTCACGCCTTGTTGCGGTGCGGCACGCTTGGCCGGGCCCGGAATGGCTGCGATCCCCGTCTGACCCAATCGACGATGCCGGAGCCGGGAACCATGACCGCCGACCACCGTTCCTCGCCGATGCGACCTATGGCCATGTACCATCTCAACCCGTTGCTGCTCGGTCCCTTGTCTGGATGGGGAGCTGAACTGGAACGGATCGCGGCTCTCGGCTTCAGCGCCATTTGCCTCCCTCCGCCGCTCTCGTCCGGCCGTTCCGGAAATCTGATGGATGTGGCGGATCATGACCGTCCCCACCCGCTGCTGGGAATGGGAACAGATGGCACCGCGGCCATCGCCGCCCTGGCGCGTGCCTGCCGTGCCGCCGGACTGGATCTTTGGCTCGACCTGTCGCCGCAGAATGTCGCGGCGGAGGGCGCGCTCTGCGCCAGGCATCCGGAATGGTTCCGCAGGGCCGGAGACGGTCTTCCCGATCCGCGCGGCGCCGCCGTTCCGCTGGGCGTGGCGCGGCTGGATCTTTCCGCGGAAGGGCCGCTCGGATTCTGGGAGGCGCGTCTGCGAGACTGGGTGGCGGCGGGGGTCTCGGGCTTCCGTGCGCTGCGCCCCGGCGAGGTGCCTGCGGCCTCCTGGGCGCGGTTGATCGGTGCGGCGGGCGCCGGTACGGGCTTCATCGCCTGGACCACGGGCATGCCCTGGCCCGAGGCAGCCGCGTTGCGGCAGGTAGGCTTCGGCTGGCTGACCTCATCCCTGGCCTGGTGGAACGGGCGCGATCGTTGGTGGCTGGCCGAGCGCGAGGCCCTGGGTGCCCCGCTGGTCGGCTTCCCCGAGGTGCCCTTTGGCCAGCGGGCGGCCGTGGACGAAGGTGACGAGGCCGCGCGGGCGCGCGCCGCGGGTCTTTCCCTGCGTCTCGCCGCCACGCTTTGTGATGCGCTGCTGGTTCCCCAGGGCTTCGAATATGGCGCGCGCAGCTCCAGCGACCCGTCGCAGGACCGGCCGGGTGACTGGAGCTGGCTGCGCGAGAACGCGCCTTACGACCTCTCCAATGAAATCCGGGAGGCGAATGCGCTGGTGCGAAACCTGGCGCCGCTTTCGGGGCAGGTGATGCGCCCGCTGAGCGGACCGGGAGCCCCGGTGCTGGCCGTGCTGCGTGCCCCGGAGGATCCGCGTCTCGCGGAATCCGCCACGCTCGTCATCGCCAATCCCGATCGCCATGCCTCGGCCACGCTGCTGCCGGAAGTGATCCTGCCGGGTATCGGCGGTGGCCCGGGGCCCTTCCGGGGTGCCGATGGCGTCCAGATGCTGACGCCGGGCGTGCCCGTTTTGCTCTCCCCCGGAGAGGTGCGGGTGATGCAGGCCGGGCGGTCCAGCCCGATCCTCCGCCCCGCCACCATGCGCATGCCGCCGGAGCAGGGCGTGGCGATTCCGCGAATCGGCATCGAGGCGGTGACGCCGCTGGTGGAGGGCGGCCGCTTCCCGGCCAAGCGCATCATGGGCGAGGTGGTGACGGTGGAGGCCGATATCGTCGCCGACACCCATGCCACCTTCGGCGTGGCGCTGCTCTGGCGCCCGGTGGACGAGAGGGCGTGGCGCGAGCTGCGCATGACGCCGCTGGGCAATGATCGCTGGACCGCCAGTTTTCCTCTGGAGCGGATGGGCCGCCATGTCTTCGCGGTGGAGGCCTGGCTCGATGTCTTCGCAGGCTATCGCGACGAGCTGTCGAAGAAGCATGCGGCCGGCGTGCCGGTCTCGTTGGAGCTGGAGGAAGGGCGGCGGCTGGTCGAGAAGGCTGCGAAGCGCATCGGCGCCGCCAAGCGTCCGCTCGGCCTGTTGGCGAAATCGCTGGAGAAGGCAACGGAATCCGAGCGCCTCACCATGCTGCTCTCGCCCGAGACGGCGCGGTTGATGGCGCTGGCCGACGACCGGCCGCACCGCGTGCGACAGAATCCGCCCGGCCTCATCGAGGCGGAGCGCATCGCCGCCCGTTTCGCTTCCTGGTACGAGATCTTCCCTCGCAGCCAGTCGGGCGATCCCGAGCGGCACGGCACGCTGGACGACGTGATCCGCCAGCTGCCCCGCGTGAAGGCGATGGGCTTCGACGTACTCTACTTCCCGCCGGTCCATCCGATCGGGCGGAAGAACCGCAAGGGGCGCAACAATACGCTGACACCAGGGCCCGAGGATGTGGGCAGCCCCTATGCCATCGGCTCGGAGGAGGGCGGGCATGACGCGCTGCATCCCACCCTTGGCACGATCGAGGCGTTCCACCGCCTGCGCGATGCCGCGCATGCCCATGGGCTGGAACTGGCGCTGGACTTCGCGATCCAGTGCTCGCCTGATCATCCCTGGCTGCGCGAGCACCCGGAATGGTTCGACTGGCGCCCCGACGGGACGATCAAATACGCCGAGAACCCGCCGAAGAAATACGAAGACATCGTCAATGTCGATTTCTACACGGAGGGCGCGAAGCCCTCGCTCTGGGTGGCGCTGTACCAGACGGTGAAGTTCTGGGTGGAGCAGGGGGTGAAGACCTTCCGGGTGGACAACCCGCACACCAAGCCATTGCCCTTCTGGGAATGGATGATCGGCGAAATCCGCGCCGAGCATCCGGAGGTTCTGTTCCTCTCGGAGGCCTTCACGCGTCCGAAGGTGATGTACCGGCTGGCGAAGGCCGGCTTCAGCCAGTCCTACACCTACTTCACCTGGCGCGAGACCAAGGCGGAGATGGAGGAGTACCTGACGGAGCTGACCACCACGGCCCCGCGCGAATTCTTCCGCCCGCATTTCTTCGTCAACACGCCCGACATCAACCCGCGCCACCTGCAGAATGGCGGCCGCCCGATGCATCTGGTGCGCGCGGCGCTGGCGGCGACCTTGTCCGGCCTCTGGGGCGTCTATCAGGGTTTCGAACTCTGCGAGGCGACGCCGCTGCCGGGCAAGGAGGAGTATCTGGACAGCGAGAAGTACCAGATCCGCGTCTGGCCTGACCGGCGGCCAGGGGACATCGTGGATGAGGTCACGCGGCTGAATCTCATCCGCCGCGCCAACCCGGCGTTGCAGACGCATCTCGGCGTGACCTTCCTGAACGTCTGGAACGACAACATCCTTTATTATGAGAAGGCGACGGCGGACCGCTCCAACGTGTTGCTGGTGGCGGTGAGCATGGATCCTTCCCATGTGCAGGAGGGCGGCTTCGAGCTGCCGCTCTGGCACTGGGGCCTGCCCGACCATGCGGGGTTGGAGGTGGAGGACCTGATGCACGGCCACCGCTTCGCCTTCCACGGCAAGAACCAGCACATGCGCCTGGACCCGGCCGGCCTTCCCTTCGCCATCTGGCGCGTTCGCCCCTTCGGCACCTGACCCGAGACGAGATCCCCATGCCCGACGACGCGGTCCTTCCGACACACCAGCCCGACCCCAGGGACCCGCAATGGTACCGGGACGCGGTCATCTATCAGCTCCACATCAAGTCATTCTTTGACTCGAACAATGACGGGGTGGGGGACTTCCCCGGGCTGATCGCGAAGCTCGACTACATCGCGGAACTGGGCGTGGACACGCTCTGGCTGCTGCCCTTCTATCCCAGCCCGCGCAAGGACGATGGCTACGACATCGCCGAATACACGGGCGTGCATCCCGACTACGGCACGATCGAGGATGTGAAGCGCTTCATCGAGGAGGCGCACCGGCGGGGCCTGCGCGTGATCACCGAACTGGTGATCAACCACACCAGCAACCAGCATCCCTGGTTCCAGGCCGCCCGCAACGCGCCGAAGGGATCACCCGAGCGCAACTTCTATGTCTGGTCGGATACGGACCAGATCTACCAGGGCACGCGCATCATCTTCCTGGATACCGAAAAGTCCAACTGGACCTGGGATCCGGTGGCCGGCCAGTATTTCTGGCACCGTTTCTTCTCACACCAGCCGGATCTGAACTTCGATAATCCGGAGGTGGTGGAGCGCGTGGTGAACATCATGCGCTTCTGGCTGGACGCGGGCGTGGACGGGCTGCGGCTGGATGCCGTGCCCTATCTGATCGAGCGCGACGGCACCTCCAACGAGAACCTGCCCGAGACGCATGAGATCCTGAAGCTGATCCGGCGCGAACTGGATAAGGGCCATCATGGCCGGATGCTGCTGGCCGAGGCCAATATGTGGCCAGAGGACACGCAGCAGTATTTCGGCGAAGGTGATGAATGCCACATGGCCTTCCACTTCCCGCTGATGCCGCGCATGTACATGGCGATCGCGCAGGAGGACCGCTTCCCGATCACCGACATCCTGCGCCAGACACCCGGCATCCCGGACGGATGCCAATGGGCGATCTTCCTGCGGAACCATGACGAGCTGACGCTTGAGATGGTGACCGACAAGGAGCGGGACTACCTCTGGAACACCTATGCGGCCGATCGTCGCGCCCGCATCAACCTGGGCATCCGCCGCCGGTTGGCGCCGCTGCTGGAGCGTGACCGCCGCCGCATCGAGCTGATGAACGGGCTGCTCATGTCCATGCCCGGCACGCCTGTCATCTACTACGGTGACGAGATCGGCATGGGTGACAACATCCATCTCGGCGACCGCGATGGCGTGCGTACGCCGATGCAGTGGTCGCCCGACCGCAATGGCGGCTTCTCCAGGGCCGATCCGGCGGAGCTGGTGCTGCCGGCGATCCAGGACCCGCTCTATGGCTACCAGGCCGTGAATGTGGAGGCGCAGGCGCGGGACGCGCATTCGCTGCTCAACTGGACGCGGCGCATGCTGGCCACCCGCAAGCGCAGTCAGGCCTTCGGCCGTGGCACGATGCGGCTGCTCTACCCCGGCAACCGCAAGGTGCTGGCCTATCTGCGCGAGATGGGCGACGAGGCCATCCTCTGCGTCTTCAATCTCTCGCGCTCGGCCCAGGCGGTGGAGCTGGACCTCTCCGACATGGAAGGCCGCGTGCCGGTGGAGATGTTGGGCGGCACGGTTTTCCCGGCGATCGGGCAGTTGACCTATCTGCTGACGCTTCCGCCCTATGGCTTCTATTGGTTTGTTCTCGCAACAGAACAGGCGCTCCCGCCCTGGCATGTGAAGGCGCACGAACCCTTGCCCGACCTCCGCACCATCGTCTTCCCGACGACCGCGACCGCGATGGGCGCAGCCCAGAAGGCCGAAATCGAGCGCGAGGTGCTGCCGGCCTGGCTGCCCAAGCGCCGCTGGTTCGCCTCCAAGAATGAGAAGCTGCAATCCGCCAGCCTCCACGCCATCACCCCCATACCCGGTGGCCGGTACACGCTGCTGGCTGAGGTGGAGGTGACGCTGCCCAACCGCACGGAGCGCTACTTCATGCCGTTGGCGGTGATGAGGGAGGATGAGGGCGTTGGGCCGCTGGCCTATCAGCTCGCCTTTTCTCGCGTCCGCCAGGGGCGGCAGGTCGGCTATCTGACGGATGCCTTCGCCTCCGACCACTTCGTGCACCGCGTGCTGAAGGCGTTGCGGGAAGGCGCGGCGGCGCAGACCGAGGACGGGCCGATCGTCTTCATTGGCGGCGAGCGCATGGCCTCCCTCGAACTGGGCGATGAGCCCAGCGTGCGGCGCCTGCCCGGAGAGCAGTCCAACTCCTCCATCATCGTCGGCGAAGAGGTGGTGCTGAAGATCCTGCGCAAGCTCACCCCGGGCATCCACCCCGAGGCCGAGATGACGCGCTACCTGACCGATGCCGGCTTCGCCAATATCGCGCCCCTCCGCGGCGAGGTGGTGCGGGAGGGCAAGGATGGCATGCCCGTCACGCTGATGCTGCTGCAGGGCTTCGTCCGTAACCAGGGCGATGGCTGGGGCTGGACGCTGGACTGGCTGGCCCGCGCTGCCGACCAGACCGATGATGCGCACGAGGACGCGCTCGCCGGCTACCTGTCCTTCATCTCCGCCCTGGGCCGGCGCCTGGGCGAGCTGCATGCCGTGCTGGCCCGGCCGAGCGACGACCCTGCCTTCACGCCGGAGGTGGCGGGGGTGAAAGCCCGCACCGCCTGGGCGGAGGGTGCCATCGCACAGCTCGATCCCGCGCTGGATCTGCTGGCGAAGGCCGAGCTGGACGACGAGGATCAGGCCCTGGCCGACGGGCTTCTCGCCCGCCGGGATGCGCTGAGGCAGGCCGCCTACCGCCTCGCGCAGTCCGCCGATGGCGCGCTGATGACGCGTGTGCACGGGGATTTCCACCTGGGCCAGGTGCTGGTGGCGCAGGGCGATGCGGTGATCGTGGACTTCGAGGGAGAGCCGGCGCGCACGCTGGAGGAGCGCCGTGCCAAGGGCAGTCCGCTGCGGGATGTGGCGGGCCTGCTCCGCAGTCTGGACTATGCCGCGGCGGCCGCGGCCGCGGCCCTCAGCACCGCCCCGGCAGAACGGCGGGATGCGTTGCTGGCGCGCTTCCGCAAGGAGGCTGGGGCGGCCTTCAGCGCAGCCTATCGCAAGGTGGAAGACGAGGCGCCCATGGCATGGGCCCCCGCCGAGACGCGCGATGCGCTGCTGGACCTCTTCCTGTTGGAAAAGGCGGCCTATGAGCTGCGCTACGAGGCGGCGAACCGCCCCACCTGGCTTCCCATCCCGTTGCGTGGCCTTGCCGCGCTGGCCGACAGACTGGTGAACCCATGAGCGACGCCTCTCTCGACGCTGCCCTGGACGCCATCGCGGAAGGTCGCCACGGCGATCCCTTCGCCGTGCTCGGCCCGCATGGCGGCAAGGTGAGGACTTTCCAGCCCGGTGCCCTGGCGGTGGAGGCGGTACCGCAGGGCGGCTCTCCCGTCCTGCTGCGCCAGGTGCATGACCAGGGGATATTCGAGGGGGAGGTGCCAGAGGGCCGCTACACGCTGCGTATCTCCTGGCCCGGCGGCGTGCAGGAGACGGAGGATCCCTATTCCTTCGGCCTGCTGCTGGGCGATCTGGACATCTACCTGTTCGGCGAGGGCCGGCATCGCGAGATGGGCCGCGTTTTCGGCGCCCATGCGATGACCATCGATGACGTTCCCGGCGTGCGCTTCGCGGTCTGGGCCCCGAATGCGCGCCGCGTCTCGGTGGTGGGCGATTTCAATTCCTGGGACGGCCGGCGCCACCCGATGCGCCTGCGCGGCGTGGCGGGGGTGTGGGAGCTCTTCATCCCGCGCCTGGGTCCGGGCACGCGATACAAATACGAGATCCAGGGCCGGCTTGGCGGGGTGCTGCCGCTGAAGGCCGATCCGGTCGCCTGGGCCTCGGAGTTGGCGCCCGGCACCAGCTCGATCGTGGCGCAGCCGGAGCCGCATTCCTGGAGCGATGCCCACTGGATCGAGCAGCGCGGCGCGTTGCAGGCGCCGGAGGCGCCGATTTCGATCTACGAGGTCCATCCCGCCTCCTGGTGGCGGGCGGAGAACGGGCAGTCGCCGGATTGGGACGGGCTGGCGGCGCGGCTGATCCCCTATGTCACGGGCATGGGCTTCACCCATGTCGAGCTGCTGCCGATCATGGAGTACCCCTTCGGCGGCTCCTGGGGCTATCAGCCGCTTGGCCTTTTCGCCCCCACCGCGCGCTTCGGTACGCCGGAGGGTTTCTCGCGCTTCGTGGATCACTGCCATGAGGCGGGGATCGGTGTGATCCTGGACTGGGTGCCGGCGCATTTTCCCTCGGACCCGCATGGGCTGGGGCATTTCGACGGCACCGCGCTGTATGAGCATGCCGATCCGCGCGAGGGGTTCCATCGCGACTGGAACACGCTGATCTACAATTTCGGCCGTAACGAAGTGCGCGGCTTCCTGATTGCCTCCGCCCTGCACTGGCTGGAACACTACCATGTGGACGGCCTGCGCGTGGATGCGGTGGCCTCCATGCTCTACCGGGATTACTCGCGCAACGCCGGCGAATGGACGCCGAACATCCATGGCGGGCGCGAGAACCTGGAGGCGGTGGCCTTCCTGCGCGAGCTGAACGAGGCGGTACGGGAACGCTGCCCCGGCGCCATCGTGGTGGCGGAGGAAAGCACTGCCTGGCCAGGCGTCTCCAAGCCTGTCGCCGAGGGTGGGCTGGGATTCCACTATAAGTGGAACATGGGCTGGATGCACGACACCCTGCACTACATGCAGGAGGATCCGGTCAACCGGCGCTGGCACCATGGCGAGATGACCTTCGGGCTGGTCTATGCCTTCTCCGAGAAGTTCATGCTGCCGCTCTCCCATGACGAGGTGGTGCATGGGAAAGGTTCCCTGCTGCGGAAGATGCCGGGCGACGACTGGCAGAAGCATGCCAATCTCCGCGCCTATTACGGCTTCATGTGGACGCATCCGGGCAAGAAGCTGCTCTTCATGGGCGGCGAGATCGCCCAGCCCGGCGAATGGAACCACGACAGCCAGTTGCCATGGCACCTGCTGGACAACCCGCGCCACCGGGGCATGCAGGCCCTGGTGCGCGACCTGAACCACGCCTACCGCGAGAACCCGGCCCTGCATGTGAAGGACGCCGATCCTTCGGGCTTCGCCTGGCTGGTGGGCGATGACGCGACCAACAGCGTCTATGCCTATCTGCGGATGGCGGAAGGTGCCCCGCCGGTGCTGGTCGTCTGCAACCTCACCCCGGTTCCTCGCCACGGCTACCGGATCGGTGTGCCTTTCGGGGGATGGTGGAAGGAAATTCTCAACACCGATGCATCCAACTATGGCGGGTCGGGCGTTGGGAACGGCGGAGGCGTGGAAGCGGGGAACGAGGAGTCGCACGGGCAACCGGCATCGCTCGTCCTGACCTTGCCGCCGCTCGCGACGCTCATCCTCTCGCCATAAGGGACCGCCAAAACCAATGCCGCCGACACCGGCTCGCCTGGAAACTGGGAAGCCCTATCCGCTGGGCGCTACCTGGGACGGGTTGGGCGTCAACTTCGCCGTCTTCTCCGCCCATGCGGAGCGGATCGAGATATGCATCTTCAATGCCAATGGTCGGCGGGAGATTGCCCGCTACGATCTTCCCGAATGCACGGACGAGGTCTGGCACGGCTACCTGCCCGATGCCGGCCCCGGCACCGTCTATGGCTACCGCGCCCACGGCCCCTATGATCCCAACAGGGGCCACCGCTTCAACCCGACGAAGCTTCTGCTGGACCCTTATGCAAAGCAACTGGTGGGCAATGTCACCTGGTCGGATGCGCTGTTCGGCTACCGTGTCGGCAGCCCGCGCGGCGATCTCACCATGGATCGCCGCGACAGCGCCGCCGCCATGCCCAAGGCCGTGGTTGTGGATGACCGTGCCTTCCAATGGGGCAATGACCGCCTGCCGGAGCGCCCCTGGAGCGACACCATCATCTATGAGGCCCATCTCAAAGGGCTGACGAAGCTGCATGAGGAAGTGCCCGGTGCGATCCGCGGCACCTTCCAGGCGCTCGGCCATCCGGCGGTGATCGATCATCTGCTGAAGATCGGCGTGACAGCGGTGGAACTGCTGCCGGTGCATGCCTTCCTGCAGGACCGTTTCCTGATCGAGAAGGGGCTGTCCAACTACTGGGGCTATTCCACCCTTTCCTTCTTCGCGCCGGAGCCGGGCTATCTGGCCACAGGCAATCTGAACGAGATGCGCGCCGCCGTGCGCCGCCTGCACAGCGCGGGCATCGAGGTGATCCTGGACGTGGTGTACAACCACACCTGCGAGGGATCGGAGATGGGGCCGACCCTCTCCTGGCGCGGCCTCGACCATGCCTCCTACTACCGGCTGGTCGCGGACAATCCGCGCCACTGCATCAATGACACGGGCACCGGCAACACGGTGAACATGTCCCATCCCCGCGTCATCCAGATGGTGATGGACAGCCTGCGCTATTACGTGGAACAGTTCCATGTGGACGGCTTCCGCTTCGACCTGGGCACTGTCCTGGGCCGCGAGACGGGGGGCTTCGATCCTGGCTCGGGCTTCTTCGACGCGGTCCGGCAGGATCCTGTCCTCTCCCGCGTCAAACTCATTTCCGAGCCTTGGGACATCGGCCCGGGCGGCTATCAGCTTGGCAATCACCCGCCTGGATTCGCCGAGTGGAACGACAAGTTCCGCGATGGCGTGCGGCGCTTCTGGAAGGGCGATGAGGGGATGCGCCCCGATCTCGCCGCCCGCCTTACCGGCTCAGCCGAACTGTTCGATCATCGCGGACGCAGGCCCTGGGCGAGTGTGAACTACATCGCCTCGCATGACGGCAGCACGCTGCACGACATCGTCTCCTACAATGAGCGCCACAACGAGGCGAACAAGGAAGACAACCGCGACGGCCATAGCGAGAACTACAGCTACAACTGGGGCGTGGAAGGCGAAACGGATGAGGAGGAGATCAACGATATCCGCGCTCGGCTGAAGCGCGCCATGCTTGCGACGGTGTTCTTCTCCGCCGGTACGCCCATGCTGCTGGCGGGCGACGAGATGGAACGCACCCAGCTGGGCAACAACAACGCCTATTGCCAGGACAACGAGATATCCTGGATCGACTGGAAGCGGGCGCAGACGGAATCCGCGCAATCCCTGATCCGCTTTACCGGCCGCCTTGCTCAGCTGCGCCATCGCCTCTGCCCGCTGCGCCCACCACGCTTCCCGCACGGCAAGTCCGAGCCGGTGCCGGGGGTCACGGATACGCAGTGGTTCGGCCAGGACGGGCAGTCCTTGATGCCCGAGGCCTGGGGCGATCCCGTGGCCAAGACCTTCGCCATGCTGCGCGCCGACCAGACGCGGGATGGTGGCGTGGATACGGTGCTGCTGATGATCAATGCCGACAGCGCCGACCAGCCATTTACCCTGCCCGGCCTGGCGCAGAACTGGCGCATCCTGCTCGACAGCGCGAATCCCGAGGCGGAGGAGCGCATGTTGGAGGAGGGAGAGGAAACCGTGCAGGTCGGGTCCCGTTCTGTCGTCCTCCTCTGGAGCCGGATGGGTCCGGCGTAAAATCGAAGGGATCGGCAGGATGCCGGATAAGTCGCTCTGGGGCCCGTTGCTTCACGACGATGGCGCGACTTTCCGGCTCTGGGCCCCTTCGAGCGACGGCGTGACGCTTGAGGTCGAGGGGATGGACCCGGTTCCGATGCGCGCGGCGGGGGAGGGGTGGTATGCCGCCGATGCTCCCGTGAAACCCGGCGCGCGCTATCGCTTCCGTGTCTCGCCCGACCTGCTGGTGCCCGATCCGGCCGCCCGTGCCCAGGCGGAGGATGTGCATGGCGCCTCGGTCCTGATCGACCATGCCAGCTACCGGTGGCGCCATGCGGATTGGCGTGGCCGCCCCTGGCACGAGACAGTGCTCTACGAGCTGCATGTCGGCGCATGCGGCGGCTATGCCGGCGTGCGCGCCATGCTGCCGCGGCTGCGCGATCTGGGCATCACCGCGGTGGAGCTGATGCCGCTGGCCGCGTTCCCGGGGGACCGCAACTGGGGCTATGACGGCGTGCAGCCCTTCGCCCCCGATCCCAGCTACGGCACGCCCGAGGAGCTGAAGGCGCTGGTGGATGAGGCGCATGGGCTTGGCCTCTCCATCTTCCTCGATTGCGTCTTCAACCATTTCGGGCCGGACGGCGCCTATCTGCACGCCTATGCCAGGCCCTTCTTCGACGAGGGCATCCACACGCCCTGGGGCGCCGCCATCGATTTCACGAAGCCGCCCGTGCGCGCCTATTTCGAGGAATGCGCGCTGATGTGGCTTCGCGACTACCGCATCGATGGGCTGCGGCTGGATGCCGTGCATGCCATCGCCGATCAGCCCTGGCTGGACGCGCTGGCCCGCCGCATCCGCTCCGAGATCACCGGACGCGAGGTGCATCTGGTGCTGGAGAATGAGGGCAACACCGCCTCGAAGCTCGTGCCCGGCCTCTACGATGCCCAATGGAATGATGACGGGCACAACACGCTCCACCCTCTGCTGACAGGTGAGCGCGAGGGTTATTACGAGGACTTCGCCGATGATGGCGCGAGGAAGCTCGCGCGCGTGCTGGGGGAGGGGTTCCTCTTTCAGGGCGAGGAGATGCCGCATCTCGGCCGCCCGCGCGGTGAGGCATCCGCGCATCTGCCGCCCACCGCTTTCGTGCTCTTCCTGCAGAACCACGATCAGGTCGGCAACCGCGCCATGGGAGAGCGCCTGAGTGCCCTGGCCGATCCCGAGGCCCTGCGTGCTGCGGCGGCGCTGCTGCTGCTCTCCCCACAGATTCCGATGCTCTTCATGGGCGAGGAGTGGGGCGCCTCCGCACCCTTCCTCTTCTTCACCGGCTTCCCCGATCCGGAACTGGCCAAGGCGGTGCGCGAGGGCCGGCGGAAGGAGTTCGCGCATTTCGCCGCCTTCCAGGATGAGTCGGCGCGGGAGAGCATCCCCGATCCGAACCACCCCGCAACCTTCGAAGCTTCCCGCCCCGATCCCGCCGAGGCCCAGCGCCTGCCACACGGTGCCATCCTGGAGCATCACAAGGCGCTGCTGGCCATCCGCCATGCCGAGATCATCCCGCGCCTGCGCGGTGCCATGGCCCAGGGCGCGGAAGCGGTGGGCGACGCCGCCGTCATTGCGCGCTGGCGCATGGGGGATGGCGCGACGCTGACCATCGCGACGAATTTTGGTGCCGATCCAGCACAGGTTAAGGCGCAGGGCGCCCGCATCCTGTTCGAGAGCAAGCCCGGCGCTGCTTCCTCCCTGGCCGCCGGCACCCTGCCACCGCGCACGACCATCGCCCTCCTGGACTCCCCGACACGATGAGTGACCACAATCTTCGCGAACTCGCCCAGGCCGCCGGCATTGCGGTGGAATGGCGCGATGTGAACGGGCGCGACAACACGGTCAGCCCCGATGCCATGCGCGCCATCCTGACTGCGCTGGAACTGCCGGCGGGCAGCGAGGCGGAGATCCGTGAAAGTCGCGAGCGCCTGCGTGAAAGCGAGCGCGGCCTGCCGCCGCTCTGCACCGCCATCCAGGATCGCCCCATCCTGCTCGGCCTGCCGGACGAACCCGAATTCCATCTGCGCCTGGAGAGCGGGGAAATCCGCGAGGGCCGCGCCCGGCGGCAGGATGGCCTTTGCGTTCTGCCGGCAGTGGCCGAGACAGGCTATCACCACCTTCGGATCGACGGGCAGGAAACGACCCTGGCGGTTTGCCCACAGCGCTGCCATGGCATCACGCCGGGCACACGGCCCTGGGGCGTGGCAGTGCAGCTCTACTCGCCGCACCGCAAGGGTGACGGCGGAATCGGGGATTTCACGGGCCTGGCGCAGCTGGCGGCATCCGCCGCGGGGCACGGGGCGGATGCCGTCGCCATCTCCCCCGTGCACGCGCAGTTCTCGGCCGATCCCGAGCGCTTCTCGCCTTACGCACCTTCCTCTCGCCTCTTCCTAAACGTGCTGCATGCCGATCCCGCAACGCTGGGGATGGATGCGCTGCGTGCGGCCCTCGCGGAGACCGGCTCGGCCGAGGAGTTCGCGCGGCTGGAGTCGCTGGATCTCGTGGACTGGCCGGCGGCGTCGCGCCTGCGTCTGCGCCTCTTCCGCGCGATGTTCGACAAGTTCCCCGGCGATGCCAAGTTCGATCGTTTCCGCGCTGTGGGTGGCGAGGCGCTGGAAAGCCATGCCCGCTTCGAGGCGCTGCATGCCCATTTCTACGGCCGCGATCCCTCGCTCTGGCACTGGAGGAACTGGCCGGCGGAGTTCCGCGCGCCCGACGCCCCCGGTGTCGCCGACTTCGCACGGAAGAATGAGCGGGAGGTTGCCTTCCACAGCTTCCTGCAATGGGTCGCCGATCGCAGCCTGTCCGCCGCGCAGGAGACCTTGAAGGGCGCGGGCGCGAAGATCGGCCTGATCGCCGATCTTGCGGTGGGCACGGATGGCGGCGGCAGCCATGGCTGGTCGCGGCAGGAGCAGATCCTGTCCGGCGTGGGGGTGGGTGCGCCACCCGATATCTTCTCGCCCCTGGGACAGTCCTGGGGCATTTCCGCCTTCTCGCCGCGCGGGCTGCGCAAGAGTGGCTATGCGGCTTTCCTGGAGATGCTGCGCGCCGCCATGCGCCATGCCGGCGGCGTGCGGATCGACCATGCAATGGGCCTCGCGCGCCTCTGGCTGGTGCCGGAGGGGCGGGACGCGACGGAGGGCGCCTATCTGCGTTTCCCCGTGCAGGACATGCTGCGCCTTGTCGCGCTGGAGTCCCACCGCAACGAGGCGATCGTGGTGGGCGAGGATCTCGGCACCTTGCCGGAAGGCTTCCGCGGGCAATTGGACGAGACAGGCATCATGGGACTGCGCGTGTTGTATTTCGAGCAGGCGCCGGACGGCCACTTCACCCTGCCTTCGGAGTGGTCACCCGGTGCCGTCGCCGTCACCACCACCCATGACCTGCCCACCGTTGCCGGCTGGTGGAAGGGCCGCGACATCGACTGGCGCGTGAAGCTGGGCCTCCTGGGCGAAGGTGCGGATGGCAGCGAGCAGCGCGAGGAGCGTGCGCGCGACCGGGCCAATCTCTGGGAGGCGATGTGCCGGAGCGGCGCCGCCGAGGGTGGAATGCCCGGTGAGGAGCAGGGCGAGGAGGTGGCGACCGCAGCCGCCCGCCATGTCGCCTCGGCAGCCTGCGCGCTGGCCCTGTTGCCGCTGGAGGATGTGCTGGCGCTGGATGAGGCACCGAACCTCCCCGGCACAACGGAAGGCCATCCGAACTGGCGCCGGCGCCTGCCGGGCGATGCTGCCACACTGCTCGACGCGCCCGACGCCGCCGCGAGGTTGCGCGCTTTCGCCGAGGCCCGCTGATGCCTGCCCCCGCCACGCCGCGAGCCACAGCCCGGCTGCAGTTCCACAAGGACTTCCCGCTGGATGCGGCGGTGCCGCTGGTGCCGTATTTCCGCGCGCTTGGGATCAGCCATGTCTACGCCTCGCCCATCCTGAAGGCGCGGCCGGGATCGACGCATGGCTATGACATCGTCGATCCGGAGAAGATCAATCCGGAACTGGGCGGGGAGGAGGCGCTGCGCCGCCTCGTCGCCGCGCTGCGGGCCCATGACATGGGCCTGATCCTCGACATCGTGCCCAATCATATGGGCGTCGGCGGGTCCGACAACGGCTGGTGGCTGGATGTGCTGGAATGGGGGCCCCAGTCGCCCTTCGCGCATTTCTTCGACATCGATTGGAATCCGCCAGATCCTGCCCTGCAGGGCAGGATGCTCGCGCCCTTCCTCGGCGCACCCTATGGCACCGTGCTCGAATCCGGCGACCTCGCGCTGCATTTCGAGCCCGAAAGCGGCAAGATCCATGCGCAGTATTTCGAGCACCGCTTTCCCATCACGCCACGCAGCTACGCCCTTCTGCTCTCCGCGACAGATGAGCCGAAGCTGATCGGCATCGCGCAGATCTTCCGGGCGCTCGACCCCCAGGGCAACCGCGATGCCACCCGCGCCGCCGCCGGCCTCGCGCTCGACCTGCTGGCGCAGCATGCCGCCACGCCGGAGGGCCGCGCGCAGATCGATGCGGTGATCGCGGCGCATGATCCGAAGGATGTGGCCGGCCGCGCCCGGTTGCACGCTCTGCTGGAGGAGCAGAACTACCGCCTTGCCTGGTGGCGGGCCGCGACGGATGAGATCAACTGGCGCCGCTTCTTCGACGTGACCTCCCTCGGCGGCTTGCAGGTGGAGCGACCCAGCGTCTTCGAGGCGACGCACGCCCTCATCTTCCGCCTGTATGCCGAGGGGCTGATCGACGGCGTGCGCGTGGACCATGTGGACGGCCTTGCCGATCCGCGCGGCTATTGCCGCAAGCTGCGGCGCCGGTTGCAGGCGCTGGAGCGGGAGCGTCCCGCCGATGCGCCGAAGGGCAGGCCGCTGCTGCTGGTGGAGAAGATCCTCGCCCCGCATGAGAAGCTGCGCCGCGACTGGTTCGTGGATGGCACCACCGGCTACAACTTCATGGACGAGGTCTCCGCAGTCCTGCACGATCCCGCCGGCGCGGAACCGCTTGCCGAGATCTGGCATGCCCAGACCGGCCGTCCGCGCGACTTCGGCGAGGAGGCCCGCGAGGCCCGCCGCCAGATCCTGCGCTACAACCTGGCCTCGGAGCTGAACGGCACCTCCGTCGCCCTGCAGCGCATCGCGATGCGGGATTTCGCCACGCGCGACTTCACCCTCACCGCCATCCGCCGCGCGCTGACGGAAGTGCTGGTGCATTTCCCGGCCTATCGCTCCTATCTCGGCATCGCCGGGCGCAGCGAGGCCGACCGCCGCCTGCTGGATTGGGCCATGGCCGGCGCCCGCCGCACCGTGCGCGCCACGGAGCGCCCTTTGCTGGAGCTGCTGGATTCCTGGCTCGGCGGCGATCCACCGCGCAGCCTGCCGCATGCGCAACGCCGCGAGCGGCAGCGTGCCGCCGTGCGGTTCCAGCAGCTTTCCGCGCCGGTTGCCGCCAAGTCGGTGGAGGACACGGCTTTCTACCGTTACGGCCGCCTCATCTCCCGCAACGAGGTGGGCTCGGAGCCCTCCCATTTCGCCATCACCCCCGCAGCCTTCCATGCCGCCTGCCGTGATCGTGCGAAGTTCTTCCCGCGTGAGCTGCTTGCCACCGCCACCCATGACCACAAGCGTGGCGAGGATACCCGCGCGCGTCTCGCCGTTCTTTCCGAATTGCCGGAGGAATGGGCGAGCACCCTCACGCGCTGGACGCGGCTGAATGCGGTGCTGAAGAAGGAGGTGGAGGGCGAGCCAGCACCGGACGCTGCCGATGAGATCATGCTGTATCAGTCGCTGATCGGCGCCTGGCCACTGGATCTCGATCCCGGTGATGAGAAGGGCGTGGAGGCGCTGATCACGCGCCTCGCGGCCTGGCAGGAAAAGGCGCTGCGCGAGGGCAAGCGCCGCTCCGAATGGGCCGTGCCCAATGAGCCCTATGAGGCCGCCTGCCGCGATTTCCTGACCGCCATGCTGGCCGCTGACCGCCCCTCCCGCCTGCGGGACGAAGTCGCGGCCCTGGTGCAACGGCTTTCCCCCGCCGGCGCCGTCAATGGCCTGGCCCAGACGCTGATCCGTTGCACCGCCCCGGGCATCCCGGACCTCTACCAGGGCACGGAGTTCTGGGATTTCTCCCTGGTCGATCCCGACAACCGTCGTCCCGTCGATTTCCCGGCGCGCGAGGCCGTGCTCAGGGCCGGGGAGGCTCCCGCGGAACTGCTGGCCCATTGGAAGGATGGAAGGGTGAAGGCCGCCATCCTCGCTCGCGCCCTCGCGTTGCGGGCCCGCCTGCCGGATCTCTTCGCCGAGGGCGATTACATCCCGCTGGAGGCGGAGGGGGAGATGGCGTCGCATATCCTCGCCTTCGCACGGCGCCAGGGCGATACCGCCTGCATCATCGCCGTCACCCGCCTGCCGGCGAAGTTGCTGCGGGAGGAAAACCTGCCCCTGGTTCCTGCCGGGGCCTGGGGCGACACCGCGCTGATCCTTCCCCCCGCCCTGGCTGGATTGCCCTTCCGGAATGCGCTTGGTGACGGGGCGGTCATGAGCGGGGAGCGCCTGGAGGCGGGCAGGCTGCTGGGGCGGTTGCCTGTAGCCCTTGTCGCTACGGCATGAGGAATAATCTGGGCGTTTGACGCGGTGCTCCGGCATGGCGTTAAGGTCATCCCCCACCCCTGTCGGAACATCGCTTGTCTGCCGATTCCACGCCCCCCGCCGTGCCCCGTGCCTGGGCTGAGGAGCGCCTCGCACTGGCGCTTGAGGCCTCAGGCATCGCGGGCGCCTGGGACTGGGATGCGGAAACCAACCTCATCCACGGCGATGCGCGCGCCTGCGCCCTGCATGGCATGGACCCGGCACTTGGTGAGGAGGGCGCGCCAGGCCCCGCGCTGTTGGTCCATGTGGTTCAGGAGGACCGCCCGGCGCTGGACCGCGCCCTGGCCGCGACGCTCGCCGGCCGCACGGCGCTGAACATCGCCTACCGGGTCTGGCCGCCGGGCCGTGACGTCACCTGGGTGCAGCTGCGTGGCCGCGTGTTGCGCGATGAAGCCGGCACGGCGACGCGCCTGGCCGGCGTGGCGCTGGACATCTCGGAGCAGAAAAGCATCGAGGCCGCGCTGCGTGACAGCGACAACCGCTTCCGCGCCATTGCCGACACCATGCCCCAGGCCGTCTGGTCCACCCTGGCCAATGGCTATCACGACTATTTCAATCGCCGCTGGCATGAGCTGACCGGCACGCGCGAAGGCGAGACGGATGGCGAGGCCTGGTCCACCCTGGTCCACCCGCAGGACCAGCCACTTGCCTGGGAGCGCTGGCGCGATGCCCTGTCCACCGGCGTGCCTTACGAGGTGGAGTACCGTCTCCGCATGGCCGATGGCTCGTGGCGCTGGTTCCTCGCCCGCGCCCTGCCAGTGCGGGATGCGCGCGGGCGGATCTCTCGCTGGTTCGGCACCTGCACGGATATCCACGACATCCGCTGCCTTGCCGAGGAGCGGGAGGTGCTCAGCCATGAGCTGAGCCACCGGATCAAGAACATCTTCTCGGTGATCTCCTCACTCATCTCCCTTTCCGCGCGCGGCTATCCCGAGGCCGTTCCCTTCGCGGAGGAGCTGCGTGGCCGGATCAACGCCCTGGCCCGCGCGCATGATTTCGCCAGTCCGCATGCCGCGAACAGCCATCTCCCGCCCGGCCGGACCACCCTGTTCCATTTCCTGCGCGACCTGCTCTCCGCCTATGCCCCCGCAAGCGGGCAGGAGGAGCGGATCGTCATCGAGGGCGAGGACCAGACATTCGACGACGCGGCCGCCACGCCGCTCGCGCTGCTCTTTCACGAGCTTGGTACGAATGCGGCCAAATACGGCGCCCTCTCCGTGCCTGGGGGGCGGGTGGTCATCTCGGTGGTGCAGATGGAGGACGCGCTCATGCTGCGCTGGCGGGAACGGGGCGGTCCCTCGCTCCCTGGCCCGCCGGAGCGGGAGGGCTTCGGAACACGCCTGTCCATGATCAGCATCCAGGGCCAGCTCGGCGGCAGCATCACCCGCCTCTGGCCGCCGGAGGGGCTGGAGCTAGAGGCGCGCCTCCCATCGAATGCCTTGAACCGCCGCACCCGCCAGAAGCCGTAGCTCGGAAGGCGGCACGGCTGATCCGCCCTCCCGCAGGGATGCCGCGAAGCTGACCGCCTGGGTGAGCGCCGCATCGGTGAAGGGTTTGGGCAGGATGCCCACCGGTCCGGCGATCCCGGGCGCCACCTGGCCCGGATTGGCAGTGAGATAGATGACGGTGGCGCCCCACTTCCGCGCCAGGGTCTCCCCCAGGGCGGGGCCGGTGGGGCCATCGCGCAGGTTCAGGTCCACCAGGGCAAGATCGATGCCCTGCGGTGCCACGGACAACGCCTCTTCTGAATCCACCACGGTGGCGACCACCTCATGGCCCATGGCTTCGAGGCAATGGGAGAGATCGAGGGCTATAAGGGCCTCGTCCTCCACGATCAGGACACGCTGCGACATGAGGTGGCACATCCGCTGGTAAGAACCAGGGGAAAACCAGGGGCGGCCCCGTAGGTTTCCCTTGGGCAACAGCTTGCCAGCACTGTGCTCCGCCTGCATCAGGCGGCGGTATCAGGCCGTGACGCGGTACAGAATGACTTCGCGCTCCTCCCGGTCCTCCAGCTCCCGCGCCACAGGCACCTGAAAGCGGGCCAAAGGTTCCATCCCCTCGCGTGGGACATAGGCACGGCCAGGATCCGCCAGAATCACCTCCGCCCCCGAGGCGGCGAGCCGGCGAAGCCAGGGCATGATGTGCTGCGTCATCGGCGCCTCGTAGCAGACATCGCCGGCCAGCACCGTGTCCCAGCGCTTCGCGCTGCCCACGACATCGCCGGGCGCCTCCAGCACCGTGACGCCGTTCAGCCGCGCGTTCAGCCTTGTCGCGGCATGGGCCAGCGGGTCGATCTCGGCGGCTTCCACGGAAGCGGCGCCGGCCCGGGCGGCGGCAATGGCCGCCAGCCCGCCGCCCGCCGCGAAATCCAGCACCCGCCGCCCGGCCACGCGGGAGGGAGTGTCCAGAATCCAGCGGGCAAGGGCCTGGCTGCCGGGCCAGGCAAAGGCCCAGAAGGGCGGCTCGATGCCCTGCTCGCCCAGCCAGTCTTCGGTGGCCTGCCAGATCGGGGTGACCTCGGTGGCCAGGTACAGCGGAACCTCAGGCACCAGGGCTGGCCGCGCGATGGCGGTTTGGGCGAGGACGAAGGCTTCAGGGTTCATGGGGTGAGGGGACCTGGGAGAATCTTTCCTCCCCAGCCCCGCCCCATCTCACAGCCGCCCCAGCAACAGCGCCGCCGCGATCAGCAGCCCCGCCTCACGGTTGGACTTGAAGAGCCGCAGGCACAGCGCCGGGTCGTTGATATCCAGCCGCCGCGCCTGCCAGGCGAAATGCGCGGCCGGAGCGGCCAGGGCAACGAGGAAGAGCGGGTTCAGCCCCGCCAGCAGCCCCGCCGCCGCCAGGAGGAGGAGGACCCAGGCATAGGTGATGAAAAGGAAAGGGCGCGTCCGGTCGCCGAGGGTCAGCGCTGAGGAGCGGTTGCCGACCAGCGCATCGTCCTCGCGGTCCTGATGCGCGTAGATCGTGTCATAGGCCAGGGTCCAGCAGAAGCCGGCGGCCCAGAGCAGCAGGGCGGGGAGTTCGAGCACCCCCGTGCTGGCGGCCCAGCCGGTCGGCGCGGCCCAGGTGAAGGTGATGCCCAGCATGGCCTGGGGCCAGTTCGTCACCCGCTTGGCCAGCGGGTAGAGGATGATCGGGATGATCGAGGCGACGCCCAGCCAGATCGCCGCCAGTGGCAGCTGCAGCAGGATCACCAGCCCGATCAGCATCAGGGCGGCCAGGAAGGCCAGCGCCTGCCGGACCGAGACCGCGCCGGAAGCCAGGGGGCGGCCAGTGGTGCGCTCCACCTTCCGGTCCAGGTCGCGGTCCCAGATATCGTTCACCACGCAGCCCGCGCCGCGCATCACCACGGAGCCGACCGCGAAGAGGAAGGTCAGCCACAGCCCGCGTTCCCAGGAGGGAGCGGCGGCGGCGAAGGCCCAGAGGCCCGGAAGGAAGAGCAGCCAGGAGCCGATCGGCCGGTCCAGCCGCATCAGCAGGGCATAGGGGATCAGCGCGGCCGGCAGCCAGGCGGAGAGGCCTTCGCGGCGGATATCGGTGTAAGGAGCCACGCCTTTCCTGTCTGACGGATCATCGCCCGTGTCCATCCCGCGCCTCTTCACAGAACACGACCTCCGCGAGGGAGCCGCCATCCCCGCGGCGCCGGGCCAGGGCCGGTATCTCGGCGCGGTGATGCGCAAGCGGGAGGGGGACGCCGTCCTCCTCTTCAATGGGCGGGACGGGGAGTGGCGCGGCCGCATCGCCTCCATCCGCAAGGATGACGCCTCCCTCCTGCCCGAAAGCCGGATCCGGCCGCAGCTGCCCTCGGCGGGCCCCATCCTGCTCGTCGCCGCGCTGAAGCGGGACGCGATGGAATGGGTGGTGGAGAAGGCAACCGAACTGGGCGCGCGGGCCATCCGCCCCGTGCTGACCACCCGGGCCGTGCCGGACCGGGTGAACCGCGCCCGCCTGTCCCTGATCGCTAGGGAAGCCGCCGAGCAATGCGAGCGGCTGGACGTGCCGGAACTGGCCGAGGCCGCGCCCCTGCATGCCGTGCTGGATGCCTGGGACGCCGCCACCCCCCTGATCGTGGCCGCCGAACGGCGTGAAGCCGCCCCTCTGGCAAGCCTCCTGACCGGTCCTGTTCCAGCTCTCCTGATCGGTCCGGAAGGGGGCTTCACGGGACCGGAGCTTGACGCCCTGGCGCGGCATCCCTTTGTTGCAATGGCCAGCCTCGGCCCCCGAATCCTCCGGGCGGAGACGGCGGCGGTCTCGGCGCTGGCGATTGTCCAGGCGATCCGCGGCGACTGGGCCCACCACAGCCCAACAATCGGAACGGGCGAGTAGAAACCGCATGTCGAACCCTGGCGAGGCAGATCTCACGCCGATCCACTCCGTGCGTGACCTCGCGGGCTGGTTCGCGGCGGGCAGCAAGCCCCGTAACCAATGGCGCGTGGGCACGGAGCACGAGAAGATCGGCTTCCAGCGCGACAGCTTTGCGCCACCCCCCTATGAGCCGGCCGGCATCGCCGACCTGCTGGAAGGGCTGGTGCCGAAGGGCTGGGAGCGGATCGAGGACGCCGGCAAGCTCATCGGCCTGAAGCGCGGCGAGGCGAGCGTCAGCCTAGAGCCCGGTGGCCAGTTCGAGCTTTCAGGAGCCCCGGTCACCACCATCCAGGAGACCGAGGCGGAGCTGGAGGACCATCTGCGCGACCTGCGCGAGGTGGCGGAGCCGCTTGGCATCGGCTTCGCCGGGTTGGGCTTCCACCCGCTGGCCACGCGCGAGGCCATTCCCTGGATGCCCAAGTCCCGCTACGCCATCATGCGGAACTACATGCCGCGCGTGGGCGACATGGGGCTCGACATGATGCTCCGCACCGCGACCGTGCAGGCCAATCTCGATTTCGGCGACGAGGCGGACATGGTGGAGAAGCTCCGCATCTCCCTCGCACTCCAGCCGCTGGCCACCGCCCTCTTCGCCAATTCCCCCTTCCGCGAGGGCGAGACCACCGAATACCGCAGCCTTCGCGCCCATGTCTGGACCCGCACCGATCCGGACCGCACCGGCATCCCTTCGGTGGCCTTCGAGGATGGCTTCGGCTTCGAGCGCTTCGCCGATTGGGTGCTCGACGTGCCGATGTATTTCGTGATGCGCGAGGGCCGCTTCGTGGATGCCACGGGCACCACCTTCCGGAACTTCATCCGCAAGGGCCTGCCGGGCCATGATTCCGTCCACGCCACTATGGGCGACTGGGCGGACCATGTGACCACGGTCTTCACCGATGTGCGGCTCAAGCGCTTCCTGGAGATGCGCGGCTCCGACATGGGCTCAGTGGCCATGGTCACGGCGCTGCCGGCCTTCTGGGTCGGGCTGCTCTATGACGACGCGGCGCAGAAGGCGGCCGCCAGCCTCGTGCGCGGCTGGTCCGTGGCGCAGATGCAAGCGCTGCGCGCCGATGTGCCGCAGCGCGCGCTGGATGCCCAGATCGGCGGCATGACGCTGCGCGAGGTGGCGCGCGACGTCCTCGCGATTTCCGCGGAAGGGCTTCGCGCCCGCGGCCATGGCGAGGAACGCTTTCTCACCCCGCTGGAGTTTATCGCGGCCAGCGGCGAGACCCAGGCGGACCACTGGATGCGCCGCAATGCCGAGGAATGGCAGGGCGACATCTCACGCGCCTTCGGCGAAGCGGAGCTGTGATCTACGGGCCCAGCCGGCGCATCATGTAGACGCGCCGGAGGCCCTCCTCCTCGCGCCTTTCCGTCTCGGTGAAGCCGGCCCGCGCGTAGATCTGGCGGTTTCGTGCCATCCGCTCATTGGTCAGCAGGCGTAACTCGCGCAGGCCCAGGCGCCGCGCCTCCGCCTCCGCGAAGGCGAGGAGCGCACGGCCGATGCCGCCGCCATGCAGCGACGGCTCCACGGCCAGGTTCTCGATCCAGAGGTGATCGCCGCGATCCTCGATCACGGCCAGGGCGATGATCCTTCCATCGCGCTCCAGCACATGCGCCTGGCCATGGGCGATGCGGAAGGTGAAGTCGTCATCCATCGGCGCCGGCCGGCGGCCGAGCAGCGGGATATAGGACGCATAGGCGCGTTCGGTGAGGGCGGCGATGGTCCCGGCCTCGCCCGGCCGTGCGGGGCGGAGAGCGCTCATCCCGCCACCACCAGGGCGATGCCGCCCGCCGCCGAGATGGCCAGGATGCCCCAGCGCAGCCGGGGGCCCTGCAGCCAGCGCCGCGCGGGGCCGGAGAGCGCCGCGCCCAGCGCGATCCCTGGCAGCAGCGCCAGGGCCAACCACAGTTCCGCCCAGCCGAGCCGGCCGGCCGGGACGGCCATGGCGAGCAGGGTGAGATAGGCCAGCAGCCAGAAGAGCCCGAGGAAGCCGCGCACCGCCTGGGCCGGCAGATGCGACACGGCCAATCCCATCAGTGGTCCATGCACGCCGGAGAATCCTCCCATCACGCCGGAGACGAGGGCTGCCCCCGCCAGCATCGGCGGCGTTGCCCTCAGGCGCGGCATTGCCACGGCCAAGGCCACCGCCAGCAGCACGACGATACCGTATCCCTGGCGCGTCGCCAGGTCGGGACGAAAGACGGCCAGGGTCATCCCGACTGCCGTGCCGGCTGCGACGCCCAGCACCGCCGGACGCAGCAGCCCGGACGGCACGGCGCCCGCATCCACCCGCCACTGCCCGAAGAGCAGCAGCACGGCCGAGAGGATGAACGGCACCGGCACCAGCCGCGGCTCGACCAGGAGCAGCAGGGGCACGCCCACCAGGCTCATCCCGATCCCCGCCGCGAGCTGCACGATGGTGGCGAGCCCGATCGACAGATTGACCAGGACGAGCTCGCCGATCGCCACCTGCGCTAGACGGCCGTGCCGCCGATGGTCAGCCCTGTCATTTTCAGCGTCGGCTGACCCACGCCCACCGGCACGCCCTGGCCCTGCTTGCCGCAGGTGCCGATGCCGGCGTCGAGCGACATATCGTTGCCGATCATGGAAACCTGGGTGAGCGCGCTGGGGCCATCGCCGATCAGCGTCGCGCCCTTCACCGGCGCGCCGATCTTCCCATCCTCGATCATATAGGCCTCGGAGGCGGAGAAGACGAACTTGCCCGAGGTGATGTCCACCTGGCCTCCGCCGAAATTCACGGCATAGATCCCGCGCTTCACGCTGCGCAGGATCTCCTCCGGCGCGTGGTCGCCGCCCAGCATCACCGTGTTGGTCATGCGCGGCATGGGGGTATGCGCATGGCTCTGGCGGCGGCCATTGCCGGTGGGCGCCACGCCCATCAGCCGCGCGTTCTGCCGGTCCTGGATATAGCCGGTGAGGATGCCGTCCTCGATCATCACGGTGCGGCCGGAGGGCGTGCCCTCGTCATCCACGGTCAGCGAGCCGCGGCGGTCCGGCAGGGTGCCGTCATCCACCACCGTCACGCCCCTGGAGGCGACGCGCTGGCCCATCAGCCCGGCGAAGGCGGAAGTGCCCTTGCGGTTGAAGTCTCCCTCCAGCCCGTGGCCGATGGCTTCATGCAGCAGGATGCCGGGCCAGCCGGGGCCAAGCACCACCTCCATCTCGCCCGCCGGGGCGGGGACGCTGTCCAGGTTCAGCACGGCCTGGCGCAGGGCCTCATCGACCGCGCCCTTCCAGCCGGCCTCGCCCAGGAGGCGTTCATAGGAGAAGCGGCCGCCCATGCCATGGCTGCCCGTCTCGCGCCGGCCGTCCCGCTCCACCACCACGGAGACGTTCAGCCGCACCAGCGGGCGCAGATCGGCCACTTCCCGCCCATCGGCGCGCATGATCCGCACTGCCTGCCATTCGCCGGTCAGGGAGGCCATCACCTGCACCACGCGCGGGTCGCGGGCGCGGGCGAAGGCGTCGATCTCCGCCAGCAGCGCCGTCTTGGCGGCGAAGTCCATGGCATGCAGCGGGTTAGCGGCATCATAGAGCCGCGCATTGGTCGCGCGCGGCGGTTCGGCCACCCGGATGCTGCCATCGCCTGGCAGGCCGCGCACGGCTTCGGCGGCGCGGCGCAGGGCAGGGGCCGAGATCTCGCCCGCATGGGCATAGGCCGCCGCCGCCCCGCGCACGGCGCGCAGGCCGAAGCCGCGCATCGTGTCGAAGCTCGCGGAGCGGATACGGCCATCTTCCAGGCTCATCATCTCGCTCTCGCGGTATTCCAGGAACAGCTCCCCATCCTCGGAGCCGGCCAATGCGTCGGTGGTGATCCGCCCGGCCTCCACACCGTCCAGTTCACGGAAGAACAGGCGGGCGGTGGCGTCCAGCGGCGTCTCGGTGGTCATCCCGGAATCTCCTCTGCCGGCGGCAGGGCCAGCCTTGCGGTGGTGCCCTGCCCGGGCGCGCTCTCCAGGGTCAGGGCCAGACCCATCGCGCCCGCAAGGGCCCGCGCGAGATATAGGCCGAGTCCGGAGCCAGGGTAGCGGCGCGTCAGCCCGGCCTCGAGTTGGGTGAAGGCTTCGAAGGCGCGCGGGATGTCCTCGGGCGCCATGCCGATGCCGGTGTCGCGGATGGTGACGATGCTTCCCCCGTCGCCGGTCGGGGCGGCGGAGAGCGTCACCCGGCCGCCCTCGGGGGTGAATTTCAGCGCATTGGACAGCAGCGCGCTCAGCACCTGGCGCATCCGCCCCTCGTCGCCGCGCATGGGCGGCAGCGCATCCGGCACATCGAATTCGAATGCGATCCGCCCCTCCTTCGCCGCCTTGCGCAACGGGGCGGCGACGGCGCGCAGCAGGGGGGCGGGATCGAACACCGCGCCGTGGAGGGAAAGGCTGCCGGCCTCGATCCGGGTTGCCTCCAGCAGCCCGTCCACCAGCCCCAGGAGCTGCTTTCCGGCAGCCAGCACCTCCTCGGCATGGGCGCGCATCCGCTCGGGCTTCGTCTCCTCCAGGATCGCCTCGGAGAAGCCGATCACGGCATGCAGCGGCGTGCGCAACTCATGCGTCATGGTCGCGAGGAAGTCGGACTTGGTGCGGGAGGCCGCCTCGGCCGCATCGCGCGCCGCCTCCAGCTCGGCCCGGATTCGCCGGTCCTCGGTGACGTCGCGATAGGTGCGGATGAAGCCGCCATCCGAGGTAAGGTCTGTGCCGACCTCCAGGAGCGTGCCGTCCGGACGCCGGCGGATATAGCGCTTGCCGGTCTCCAGGGGGGTCTGGCCGCGCGCCTCGACAAAGGCCTGCTGGTCTTCCGGGCGCCGGCCGAATTCATGCGCCGAGATCTGCCGGGCGCGCAGGTCCAGCAGATGGCGACCGGGTGACATGTCCTCCTCGGACAGCCCGGTCATGCGCGCCGCCAGCGCATTGGCGGCGATGAGGTAGCCTTGCCGGTCGAACAGCGCGACGCCGTCCAGCTGGTTGTCCAGCATGGCACGCAATGTCGCGGCGCGTTGCTCGGCCTCCGCCTCGGCACGGGCGCGGGCGGTCACATCGGTGACGACCACCACCAACCCGCCCCCTAGCAGATGCACGGCACGGACGGAGACCACGGTGCCGTTCGGACGGGCCCGTGTCCGCTCGTAAGGCTCCGGATTCCCGAAATCCTCCTGCAGCCGCATCAGCGCGGCGGCTGCCTCCGCCTCATACTCTCCGGAGGCGATGCGGCTCCTGGCGATCTCCGTGTGGTGGTCCCCCACCTTCACCTCGCATCCGGCCATGATGCGCTGGTAGGCCGCGTTCACCAGCCGCACGCGCCGGTCCGGTCCATAGACGCAGACCCCGTGAGGCAGGGCGGAGAGCACGCCATCCAGCAACTGGGCCCGTTCCTGGGACGCCTGCTCCGCTTTTCTGAGCGGGGTGATGTCGTCCACCTCGGTCAGCACGCCCCCTTCGAGCAGGGGGCGGGCCCGGATACGCAGCGTTGCTCCGTTGGGCCGGTGGCAGGCGAAATCGGCCGTTCCCTGCTTCTCGACCTGGTCGAAGCCCTCCTGCTCCTCCGGTGTCAGCTGGCTCAGCTCACCGATGGAACGGAGATGATCGAGCAACTCGGCCCGTGTCATGCCGACGCGCAGCACGCCGGGCTGGACGCCAATGAGCCGGGGATAGGCCTCGTTGAAGCAGGTCACGCGTGCGAGGTGATCGGTGACCATGATGCCGGTGTCGAGACGCTGCAGGATGGTTTCGAGCAAGGCGGCATGCTCCACCGCCTCCGGCCTGGAACACTTGTCCCCGGTGACATCGACCGAGAGGCTGACCGAGCCGCCATGGGGCAGCGGAGTGCTGGTCAGCTCGTACCAGCGGCCGGCATCGTTGCGGGCCAGGCGGCGTTGAGGATGGCCCCGGTTTGCCGCGGCCGCGGCGCCCTCCTCCGGAGCGTCAGGGCTGTAATGCCCGCTCCGCGTGAACAGGTCGGTGACTTCTGCCTGGGGCGTCCCGGGCGGCAGGGCCGCCACATCCTTGCCTGCCTGAGCCCAGAAGGCGGGGGTGGCATAAACCAGCCGCGCCTCTGCGTCATAGACCGCGAGCCCCACCGGTAGCGCGTCTAGGACGGAGCGCGGCAGCGGATCCCAGACTGCGCCGGGGGTGCTCAAGTGGGCGGGTGCTGGCGAGGGCGGCGCAGCGCGTGCAGCAGGATCAGCGCCGCGCCCAACACACCCACGGCCACCGTCTGATGCAGCGTGCCGAGCCAGACAGGCACGACATGCAGCAGCGTGGCGACCCCCAGCCCGTACTGTACCATCACCACCCCCACGAACCCGATGGCGGCCTTGCGCGCGACACCGGCCGGCAGGCGCCGCAGGGCCAGCCATCCGAGTGCCAGCGCGGCCAGGCCTGCCAGCGTCGCCAGCAGACGATGATTGAACTGCACCGCCGCCACATTGGCCACGAAGTTCTGCGCGAACGGGGTCAGGGCGCCATAGCCCTCGGGGATGATTCGTCCCCCCATTAGCGGAAAGGTGTTGTAGTCCAGGCCGGCCTTGATTCCTGCGACGAAGCCGCCCGCCACCATGGTCAGCACCATCAGCCCCGCCGTGGCATGGGCCAGCGGACGCAGCGCCTTGGCCTCGGGCGGCGCATTCCGCTCGGGACGCAGCAGGCTCAGCGCCGTCCAGAGCAGCATGGCGAAGAGCAGCAGCGCGAGGCCGAGATGGATCACCAGCCGCCAGGGCGAAACCGCGGTGCGGTCGGCTTCAAAGCCCGAGGCGACCATGAACCAGCCGACGACACCCTGCAGCCCGCCCAGCACCAGCAGCAGCAGCAGGTGCTTGCCATAACCCTTGGGGATGCCGCCGCGCAGCCAGAACCAGATCAGTCCGCCCGCATAGACGAGGCCGAGCAGCCGCCCCCAGAAGCGGTGGATCCATTCGAGCCAGAAGATGCCTTTGAAACCTTCCAGCCCGAAGCCGCGATTCACCAGCTCATATTGCGGGATGGTGCGGTAGAGGTCGTAGAGGCGGTTCCACTCTGCCTCGCTCATCGGTGGCAGGGTACCGCTGAGCGGCGCCCATTCCATGATGGACAGGCCGGATCCGGTCAGCCGCGTAGCGCCGCCGATCGCCACCATCGCCCAGACCATGAGGGCGACGGCGAGAAGCCAATAGGCCACGGCGCGGGACTGTCCGGTCGGCGTGGCAGCGGTACTGAGATAGGGAGCCTGGGCGTCGAAGGGCATGATGTCCGGCAATTGGGTCAGTCGCGCGCGCGGCGCAACCGCAGGGAAGTATGGTCCGGCATGTCGGGCAAGAGGATGATGCGATTGAATCGCCCTTAAAATATTGCATGCATGCAACGGGTGTGCCGGCCTGCGCTGGACGTGCCCTCCGCCCCCTGCTACCCCCCGCCGCCGCATGTCCCCGCCTTCCTCCCCGTCCGGCAGCCCGGTGCCCGGCCTTCCGGTCCTCGGTAGGCCGGCAATCCATCCCTCGCCGGAGCCCGGCCCCCTGATCAGCGTCGTCGTGCCGGTGCGGAACGAGGCGCCGAATGTGGCTCCGCTCGTGGCGGAGATCGCCGCCGCCCTGGCCGGGGTGCCGCATGAGATCCTCTATGTGGACGATGGATCGACCGATGCCACGGCGGAGGCCGTCCGCGGGGCTCCGGCGCCGGTGCGCCTCCTTCGCCATGCCGCCTCCTGCGGTCAGTCGGCCGCCATCGTCACCGGCATCCGCGCCGCCCGCGCCCCCTGGATCGCCACGCTTGACGGCGACGGGCAGAATGACCCGGCCGATATCCCGCGCCTCTGGGCGCGAGCCCAGGCCGAAGGGGGCGATACGCTGGTGGCCGGCTGGCGCACCACCCGCAAGGATACGGCCACGAAGCGCTTCACGAGCCGCATCGCCAATCGCGTGCGGGCCCGGTTGCTGGGCGACGCCACCCCGGATACGGGCTGTGGGCTGAAGGTCTTCCCCCGCGAGCTTTTCCTCGCCCTACCGCATTTCGACCATATGCACCGCTTCCTGCCCGCGCTGGTGCTGCGTGGCGGCGGGCGGGTGGTCAGCGAGCCGGTGGGCCACCGCCCGCGCACGCGCGGCGTCTCCAAATACGGCACGCTGGACCGGCTGGCGGTGGGCATTGTGGATCTGCTCGGCATGATATGGCTGCAGCGCCGCTGGACGCGCCCGAGCCTGCTGCCAGACGATGCCAGGGCATCGGAGAAGGCGTGAGCACCACACGCGGCACGCCGGCCACCCGCACCCGCCGTGCCCTGGTTGCCGCCGGGCGGATGGCGGTGCTGGCGACTGGCCTGGGTATCGCCGGATGGGTCATCCGTACCCTCGGCCTGGCACCGGGCGGTGAAACCGGCATGGCCTGGGTGGACCACTGGATCCGGGGGCAGGGACTCTGGGGTGAGCTGGTGTTCCTCGCGGCCGGCGCCGCCGCCACGGCCGTGGGCCTGCCGCGCCAGGCGGTCGCTTTCCTCGGCGGCTATGCTTTCGGGGCGGCGATCGGCACGGGGCTGGCCCTGCTGGCACAGCTTCTCGGCTGCGCGGCCTCCTTCGGCTGGGCCAGGCTGCTGGGGCGGGAATGGGCGGCGCGGCGACTGGAAGGCCGCTTCGGGCGGCGCCTCCGCCCCCTGCATGACCGGCTGGTGGCCAATCCCTTCGGCGCCACCCTGGCGCTGCGCCTGCTGCCCGTGGGCAACAACCTGGCGCTTAACCTCGTGGCCGGGCTGTCCAGCGTTGCGCTGGTACCTTTCCTGGCCGGCTCGGGCCTGGGCTACCTGCCGCAGACCCTGGTCTTCGCCCTGCTCGGCGATGGCGTGGCGGTGGACCGGACGGCGCAGCTCATCCTGGGCGCGGCATTGTTCCTGATTTCGGTGGCTCTGGGCGTCTGGCTGCTGAAGCGGGAGCCGCCGGCGGCCTAGAAGGCTGTTGCAGTCGCCCGGCATCCGCCGGGCGCCTTCCGGGAGCAACTCGCCGCAGGCGGGCCGCGGAAGCAAGGCTGCCCGGGGACGAGCCTTCCCGGCTTGCCTTCGCCATGCGCCACCCCATGCCGCACGCCTCACTGCACATTCAGCAGGCCCATCAGCCGGGAGAACATCTCCCGCAGGTCCCACATGGCGGGTGGGGCAGGGGGCGGGGCTGAACCCTCCGGCTGGCGCGCCCGGAAGCGGCCCAGCGCGGCGGCGGTGTCGTTCAGTCGCAACTCCACGGGCTCGCGCATGGCCTGGGCCTCCGGCACCAGCATGCCGGTCACCCGCACCAGCACCCGATCCGCCCGCGCCAGTTCGGACGCGGCCCGCTCCAGGTCGCTGCTCCGCGGCGCGCAGATCACGGAGCGGCCCTCAAGCCCACAGGGCATCTCGAAAAAGGGGTTCGGAGGGAAGCGCAACTGCACCGTGCCGGCCAGGGCCAGCGCGCCGCGCGCCGCGCCTTCCAGGGAGAGGTCCCGCGCCACCACCACCGGCACCAGCCGGCCGCCGCGATCCACCACCTCCAGCGCCAGCGGCGCCAGCCCCGGCGCGGAGGGCTGCACCGGCTGGCTGAGCAGCATCCGGCACTCGGAGCGGTCGGTCATGCGGTCCGTCGTGCAGGAGAGCAGCCAGGGACCGATGGTCTCCGTGCTCTGGGCAGAGGGCATCGGGGGTTTGGTCTGGGCCAGCGCCGGTGCGGCGAGCAGGAGGAGAAGGGAGACAAGCCGGATCATGCTGCCCACATTCGCACGGAACCGCCTCCCTGAGTCGCGCGATCGCGCGATGACCCATGCGAAGGAAGCCGCCCGTGCCGCATCCCCCGAACCGCGTCCGCCTTCCCGATGGCACGGAGGTTCCCGCCCTCGGCCAGGGCACCTGGCACATGGGCGAGCGCGGCGCCAACCGGCGGGCCGAGGCGGATGCGCTGCGGCTGGGCCTCGATCTGGGCCTGACGCTGATCGACACGGCGGAGATGTATGCCGATGGCGGCGCCGAGGAGGTGGTGCGGGAGGCCATTGCCGGGCGCCGGGATGAGGTGTTCCTCGTCAGCAAGGTCTATCCCCACAATGCCTCCCGCGCCCGCATGGCCCTCTCCTGCGAGGCCAGTCTGCGCCGCATGGGGGTGGAGACGATCGACCTTTACCTCCTGCACTGGCGGGGCGGCGTGCCGCTCGCGGAAACCGTCGAGGCCTTCGAGCGGCTGATCGAGGCCGGGAAGATCCTCCGCTGGGGCGTCTCCAACCTGGATGTGGAGGATCTGGAGGAACTCGGCGCTGCCCTGCCGGACTGCGCCGCCGACCAGGTTTTGTACAATCTGGAGGCGCGCGGACCGGAATTCGACCTGCTTCCCTTCTGCCAGGAGCGCGGCATGCCGGTGATGGCCTATTCGCCGGTGGGTCAGGGAGGGCGGCTGCTGCGCAACCCGGCGCTGCGGGCGGTGGCGGCGCGCCATGGTACGGGGCCAGCCGCTATTGCCCTCGCTTTCACCCTGCGGCATCCCGGCGTGATCGCTATCCCCAAGGCCGGCGACCCAGCGCATCTGCGCGAGAATGCCGCCGCACGCGACATCACCCTTTCCGAGCAGGACCTGCGTGAACTGGATTCCGCCTTCCCGCCGCCGAAGCGCAAGCAGGCGCTGGCGATGCTGTAGGGATCAATCCGCCGCGTAACTCTGGGCCGGCGGGTGCACGCCAAGACTCCGCATCGCATCCACCAGCTCCGGCGTGCGGAACGGCTTACGCAGGAAACGCTCCCTCGGCCCGAAATGCCGGTCATTGGCATGATCCGGGCGGCCGGTCAGATAGATGACCGGCAGGCAAGGATGGCGTTCCTGAACGACCTTGGCGGCATCGAAGCCGCTCGGGCCAGGGCCAAGATCGATGTCGGTGAGCAGGAGTTCGCAGCGAGGCATCGAATCAATCTGCGCGATCGCATCACCAACTGTCGCGGCCGGGCGAACCGTAAAACCCTCGGCCTCGATAATGTCGGTCAGGACCTCCCGCACCAACTCGTCATCTTCCAGCACCACGACGCCAGGCATGGGCCGCTCCAATTCCACCAGGTTACTTGCCTGGGTTAACGCCTCGGCAATAAAAACGTTCAGGCGCAAATTGCGTGGGCACAGCGAAGAATGGGGGCGAGCCGGTTTCATGCCCTTGATCCGGCAGAATTTTTAGGGAAAGCCGTTGGCATCCCCAGGACGCCGGGATGTGGGCCATGCATGGCCCGGCATCTGCTGGCCACATGGCGGAGCGTAAGAGGCAAGTTCAGGCAATCCCACCGCTGGCCGTGCATTGCCTGCCCGCGGATCTGACGAAAGGAAGCTTCATGAGCAGCAGACCGCCCCTACGGGTGGCCGTCGCCGGGCTGGGCGCGGTCGGGATGGCCGTGGTGACGGCGCTGGAGGCCGGCATCCCCGGCTGCATCCTCGCCGCCGTTTCGGCACGCGATGTGGAGGCCGCCAAGGCCCGCCTGCCGCGCCCCGTGCCGGTGGTGCCGGTGGAGGAGCTGGAGCCGCTGGCCGACATCGTGGTGGAAGCCGCCCCGGCTGCCTTGCTGCCCGCGATCGTCGGGCCCTTCCTGCGCGCCGGCAAGGGCGCGGTGGTGCTGAGTGCCGGCGCGCTGCTGCGGGCGGAGCATCTGATCGACCTCGCCCGCGAGCATGGCGGCCAGATCACCGTGCCCACCGGCGCGCTGCTTGGCCTCGATGCCGTGGTGGCCGCGGCGGAAGGCACCATCCATTCCGTGCGCATGGTGACGCGCAAGCCGGTGCGCGGGCTTCTCGGCGCGCCCTATCTCGTCGAGAACAACATCTCCATCGAGGAGATCCGCGAGCCGCTGCGCATCTTCAAGGGCACGCCGCGCGAGGCGGCGATCGGCTTCCCGGCGAATCTCAACGTCGCGGTCGCGCTGTCGCTTGCCGGCATCGGACCGGATCGCACGGAGCTGGAGATCTGGGCGGACCCGGCGCTCACCCGCAACACCCACTCCATCCAGGTGGATGCGGACTCGGCGAGCTTCTCCATGACCATCGAGAACATCCCGAGCGAGAACCCGAAGACGGGGCGCATCACCGCGCTCTCCACCGTCGCCTGTCTCCGGAAGATGGGCGCGGCACTCCGCGTCGGCACCTGATACCGGCCCGGGAGGCAAAGCCTCCCGGACCCGCGTTCAGTTGACGCGGCTGGAAAGCGGACGGCCGGCGAAGAAGGCTTCGAGATTGGCCATCACCAATTGCTGCTGCGCGGATTGGGCGGATGCCGCGTATGCGGCGATATGCGGCGTCAGCACGGCATTCTCCTGCGCGCGCAGGCGTTCCGGCACTTCGGGCTCGTTCTCGAACACGTCGAGGGCGGCGCCCGCGATCACGCGGCGCTCCAGCGCGTCGCACAGCGCCTCGGTGTCCACCACGCTGCCGCGCGAGATGTTCACCACAAGCCCCTGCGGGCCGAGGGCCTCCAGGATACGGGCATCCACTGCGTGGCGGGTTTCCGCCGAAGCGCGGACCGCCACCATCAGCACATCGGACCAGCGCGCCAGTTCTTCCAGCGAGGCATGGTAGGCGTAGGGAAGATCCGCGACGGCACGCCGGTTGTAATAGCCGATGCTCATGCCGAAGGCGGCCGCGCGCGTCGCGATGCGCTTGCCGATCTCGCCCAGGCCGTAAATGCCGATGCGCTTGCCGAACAGCCCGGGCACCAGCGGCAGGCGCTCCATCGCATTGCCGCTCCAGCGGCCCGCGCGGATGTAGCGGTCGCCTTCCACGACCTTGCGTCCCGTGGCGAGCACCAGCCCCATGGCGAATTCCGCCACCGCCTCGGCATTCGCATCGCCTGCATTCGTCACCACCAGGCCGTGCCGGCCGGCGGCGCCCAGATCCACGCCTTCGAAGCCCGTGCCGTAGCAGAGGATGAGGCCGAGGGAGGGCAGGGCCGCCATCAGCGCGTCGTCGGTGCGATGGTTGCCAAGGGTGATCAGCGCCTTCGCCTCGCGCGCCTCCGGGGGGAGCGCGGAGGGTTCGATCCCCGCGATGGGACCGATCAGGGTGTAGCGTTCCTGGAGCCGCGCCGCGAAAGCTGCGGGCAGGCGCGGCGACATCAGAATCACGGGCTTCAAGGCAAGTCTTCCGGCTGGTTGTTGCGTCGCAACATGATCCCGGCGCGCAGGTCGCGCTAGCCCCGGAAGCGCCCCAGGAAGGCCACCACCTCCTGCAGGCTCGGCGGGTGTTGCAGCATCGCCCAGCGGTCCTTGAGGAAGGCGAGATAGGCTTGCCCCAACGCCGTGGTCAGCCCGAAGGCCACGGCGGCATTCACCGCCCCGCCGGCCACGGTGCCGATTCCTGGGATGAATTTCAGCAATGTGCCGAAGGCCCGCGCCGCCACGCGCCCGCCGATCCCTGCCGCCGCCGGGCCCAGTAAGGCGGCGGCCACGGCCTTCAGCGGCATCTCCTCGGCGGGCGTGCCCATCCGCACGGTCACGTCCACGATCATCTTCGCCTGCACGCCGAAGAGCAGCGCCACATCGGCGAAGGGAATGGGCGTGGCGGCCATGGCGGCGGCGATCTTCGCATGCATAGCGATGGCCTCTTCCGCTTCCGCGATCTTCGGGGCCAGTGCCACGAGATTGGCCGCCGCCGCAGCCGCGCGCCGCCCTTCCGGCAGGGCATCCACCGTCGCCTTCACCAGCGCCTCCAGCCCGCGCGCCTCCACCCGCGCGCCGCCAGGGAAGAGGCGGGGCGCCGCCACCACGCGCAGCACGGCCCGCGCCTCGCGGATCAGCGCCTTCGTTGGCTCGGAAAGCCGGTCCTCGCCCCAGGCCTTGGTCAGCACCACGATCACGGGCACGCCATGCGCGGCCAGCAGCCGTGCCAAGTCCTGGTCCGCCGGCTCCACCCGCTCCCCGGCCGCGTCGATGCACAGCCAGGCGATGTGCAGCCGCTCCTCCTCGGGCAGCGTCGCCAGCCGCGCGAGCTCGGCCTCCACCGCTCCCCGCGTCTCCTGGTAGGCGCCAGGTTCCAATCCCCGCGTATCGGCCAGATGCAGCGGCGCGCAGGGATGGCGGTACCAGACAGCGGCGCTGGAGACCGGCGCGCCTTCCCCCGTCTCCGCCACCACCCGCCCGAAGACGGCGTTCACCAGCGTGCTCTTGCCCGATCCCGAGCGGCCGGCGAGCAGCACGTTGCAGCGCTGCATCCCGGCCAGGCGATCCTCCACCCCCGGCACCGCGGACACCGCCTCGTCCAGCAACGTCGCGCCGCGGCCGAGCAGCCGGCCCAGCCAGGTGCCGCGCCTGCGTGCCGGGCGGGTGAAGCCGCGCACCACCGCCGCCTTGTCCCCCAGGGCCGAAAGCTTCTGCACCCGCAGCGCCGTCAGCAGCGCGGGCAGGCCCGGCGCCACATCCACTCCCTCGACC
The DNA here is from genome assembly GCF_025791835.1 of Roseomonas xinghualingensis. Taxonomy (GTDB): domain Bacteria; phylum Pseudomonadota; class Alphaproteobacteria; order Acetobacterales; family Acetobacteraceae; genus Roseomonas; species Roseomonas xinghualingensis. The sequence continues at coordinate 30,579 of NZ_JAOXLP010000016.1, read as the reverse complement.
AGCAGGGGTCGCAGGGCCCTGGCGAGGGCCAGGGGATCGGTTTCCTCCAGCTTCGCCGCCGCCGCGATCTCCGCCCGCTCCCCCTTGGTGCAAAGGAGCAGGAGCGGCAGGGGATCGCCCCCGGCGACGGCCTGCCGGGCGTAATCCAGTGCCATCTCGATCGGATCAGGCTTGACGGTCTTGCGGAACATCGGGGACGACTCTGCCCAGCATGGGCCTCTTCAGACAACCACGCGCCTTGCCGGAAGTGCATCGCCTCGCGCAGGCATCGCCGGACAGCGACAGCGCCTCTCTCATCGCGGCCCTGCTTGCGGGCAGCGAGGCGGAGCTGGCGGGCGAGCTGGAGCCGGTGGTGGAGGCCTTCATCGGCAATGCGATGTTCCGCTACATTGCCGAGGAGGCGCTGATCGCCATCGTGGTGACGGCGATCTTCTTCGCCCTCGCCTTCATCGCGCCCTATCTGCCCAGCCTCACCTGGGCCCTGTCCGCGGCCTGCGTGGTGCTGTTCTGGTACCTCGTACATTTCGCCAAGGGGGTCGTCTCCGCCTGGCCTCTGGTCCGGGCGCTGGTGCTGCTGCGCGGCGCGCCGGTGTTCCGATTCGCCCTCTTCGTGCTGGCGCGCCACGCCATCACCCTGCTGGAGGCGAAGATGACCGAGATCGCCCATGCAGCCTCGCTCGTCCCCCGCCTCGGCATCCGGCTGGCGCGGGTGATCTACCAGGATGACCGCGATCGCGTGGCGCTGGCCCTGGCGGATGCGCTGGCCCGGCCGGTGCGGCGGGAGCTGCTCTGGACCGCAGCACTCGGCCTCCTGCCGATGCTGGTGGTGATGTTCGGCTTCCGGTCCGCGCTGATGTGGAAGGCGGGCCTCTACGGTGTAGCCCATATGGCCTGGTGGGAGCTGCTGCTGCTGCCCTTCCGGAGCACGGTGGGGGGCTGATCCGCCAGCACGTCCATGGCCCGGTGGCCCTCGGGGACGCCGCCCAGGAGGACGACCTCGCCCGTCGCCTTTCCTGTCCGCAGCGGCAGGATGGCCTGGTATTCGGGCGAGGCGTACCAGGCGCGTGCCCGGTCGAGATCGGGGAACTCGATCACGATGAGGTCGCCGGTCCAGTCGCCCTCCTTCACCTCCACCGCGCCACCATGGATCAGGAAGCGGCCGCCATGGGGGCGGAGTGTGTCATCGATGCGCCGGAGGTATTCGGTGATCTCGGGGCCCATCGAGACTTGGCGAAGATGGGCGGCGGCATAGGCGGGCATGGGGCATCTCCTTGCAGGACCACCGTAGGCTGATCCGCCGGGAGAGGCGGGTCCATGACCCCGGAGGTCATGGACGGACGGCCAGGGCTGGAAGGAAGGGCAGGGAGGCCCGCCAGAGCGCTTCGACCCCATGGACGGGAAGCAGGACCGCGCCGTCCTCCCCCATCAGGGGAAGCGTGTTCACCGCGGCGATCGGCACATCCCCCATCACTGCCGCGATGCGCGTGCGCAGCTCCGCATGGGCCTTCTCGCCCGGCTCCGCATGGGTGAGCACGACGAGGAAGGGGATTCCGGCCTGCCGCAGCGATGCCGCCAGCGCGCCCAGCGTGCCCGCGCCGCTAAAGGCCCGCCCGCCTTCGGCATTGATCACCAGCCAGACGAGATGTGGCCGCCGCCCGGCCGCGAGGGCGGAGAGCGCCGCCTCCAGAGCTGCCACCTGATCGGCGCTCGCCACCGATTCCAGCCCGCGCGTATCACCCAGCGCGACCGGCAGGGCGGAATTCCGCCCGTACCATGTGGTGCCGCGCGTCACCGGCGCGCCAGAGCCTGCTTCGGCGGTGCCCTCCCCCAGGAGAGCGTTCACCAGCGTGCTCTTCCCCGCGCCGCTGGGCCCGACCAGCAGGATGCGCGCCCGATCGGCCGTCCAGTCCGGGGCCGCCATCCGTGAACGGAAAAGGCCCGGGATGGCGCCGCGAAGCGCCCCCCAGGCCCTCTGCAGGAAATCCATCATCCTCAGTCGAAGGTGATGGGCGGTGGTTCTCCCATATCCGGCATCGGCACCTCGATGCGGACGCTGGCGGGGTCCACACCCGTGCCCTTGTCGATCCAGTAGGTCACGCTTTCCGGCCAGAGGATCACCACGGCGACCAGCAGGATCTGCAGCACCAGCCAGGGCACGGCTCCCCAGTAGATGTCGCGTGACAGCACGCTCTTCGGCGCGATGCCGCGCAGGTAGAACAGCGCGAAGCCGAAGGGCGGGTGCATGAAGCTGGTCTGCAGGTTGATGCAGAGCAGCACGCCGAACCACACCAGGTCGATGTCCAGCTTGGCCGCCACGGGCGCCAGCAGCGGCACGATGATGAAGGCGATCTCGAAGAAGTCGAGGAAGAAGGCCAGGAAGAAGACGAAGATATTGACGAAGACCAGGAAGCCGACCTGCCCGCCCGGCAGGTGGGACATCAGGTGCTCCAGCCAGATTCCGCCGTCCACGCCCTGGAACACCAGGGAGAAGACGGTGGCGCCGATGAGGATGAAGATCACCATGGCGGTGATCCGCATCGTGTTGCCCATCGCCTCGCGCAGCAGCTTCCAGGAATAGCGGCCATTGATCATGGCCAGAAGGATCGCGCCCACGGTGCCCATGGCGCCGGCTTCCGTCGGCGTCGCCAGCCCCATGAAGATCGTGCCGAGCACCAGAAAGATCAGCACGATGGAGGGCACCATGCCCTTCGCCACGCGCCAGTAGAGCGGCCAGCCGCGCACGCCCAGCGCCTCGGGCGGCAGGGCAGGCACCTTGTGGGGCGCGAAGATCGAGACGCCCGCGATGAACAGGATGAACAGGATGATCTGCAGGATCGAGGGGCCGATCGCGCCCGCATACATATCGCCCACCGAGCGGCCGAGCTGGTCGCCCAGCACGATCAGCACGAGGCTGGGCGGGATCAGCTGCGTGATGGTGCCTGATGCCGCGATCACGCCCGTGGCGATCCGCATGTCGTAGCCGTAGCGGATCATGATGGGCAGGGAGATCATGCCCATGGCGATCACCGAAGCCGCCACCGTACCGGTGATGGCGCCCAGCACCGCGCCTACCAGGATCACGGCATAGGCCAGGCCGCCCGGCACCTTGCCGAAGAGCTGCCCCGTACCTTCCAGCAGGTCCTCCGCCAGCCCGCAGCGCTCAAGGATGGCGCCCATCAGGGTGAAGAAGGGGATGGAGAGCAGCAGATCGTTCGACAGGATGCCGAAGACCCGCAGTGGCAGGTTGCCGAGATAGGCCGTCGTGAAGAAGCCCAGTTCGATCGAGATGAATCCGAAGAACAGCCCCACCGCGGCCAGGGAGAAGGCCACGGGGAAGCCGATCAGCAGGAACACCACCAGCCCGCCGAACATCAGCGGGGGCATCACGTCCAAGGTCATGCGAAGTCCTGTCCGCCCTTCATGTGTCGGTTCGTCTGGTGGTTCACTGCAATGGGCGCTCGTAGTTGACGACCGCCTCGCTTGCCGGCCGCAGGCCGCGGAGCAGGGCAATGCGCTTGATCAGCTCGGAAATGCCCTGCAGCGTGATCAGGAAGAAGCCGACCGGCATCAGGAGCTTCACCGGCCAGCGCAGCAGGCCGCCCGCGTTCTGGCTGCCCTCCGTGCGCTGCCAGCTGTCCAGGAAGAAGGGCCAGGTCATCCAGGCCAGCAGGGCCATGGCCGGGAGGAGGAAGACGACAATTCCGAAGACATCGATCCACAGCCTCGTTCGCTCCGAGACATTGCCGAAGACGATGTCCACCCGCACATGCTCGTTGCGGTACAGGGTGTAGGAAGCCCCCAGCATCACCATCCCTGCGAAGAGGTACCACTGCACCTCCAGCCAGGCGTTGGAGGAGTAGGAGATGCCGTAGCGCATGAAGGCATTGCCCGCGCTGATGAGACAGGCGAGCAGCGTCATCCAGTCCGCCGCGCGACCTAGCAGCGCGTTGATGTCATCCACGACGCGGGAAAAGGCGAGCAGGGGCTTCATCGTCGTTCAAAATCCTCCGGGCCGCTCTCAGCGCCGTTGCTGCGCCGTCTGCTGTTCCTGCGCCTGCATCAGGTAGACGAAGCTGTCATAGGAATTCTCCGCCACCCGGAACCATTGGAGCTGGGTGTCGCGGAAGGCCTTGAAGTGGTCGTATACCTTCTTGAAGCGCGGGTTGGCCGCAGCGGTCTCGTCATAGAGTTCGAAAGTCGCGCGGTAGCAGGCCTGCATCACCTCGCGCGGGAAGGCCCGGAGCTGCGTGCCGGCGGCGATCAGGCGGCGCAGCGCGGCCGGGTTCTGCGCGTCGTATTTGGCGATCGTCTCGATCGTCGCCTCGCGGCAGGCGCTTTGCAGCGCATCCTTGTAGAGCTGCGGCAGTTCGTCGAACTTCGCCTTGTTGATGTGGAGGGACAGATTCAGTCCGCCTTCCCACCAGCCGGGATAATAGTAGTAGGGCGCGACGCGGTTGAAGCCGAGCTTCTCGTCGTCATAGGGGCCGATCCACTCGGCGGCGTCGATCGTGCCGCGCTCCAGCGAGGCGTAGATGTCGCCGCCTGCGATCTGTTGCGGCACGGCGCCCAGCTTTTGGACCACGTTGCCGGCGAAGCCGCCGATGCGGAACTTCAGGCCGTTCAGGTCCTGAACCGTCTTGATCTCCTTGCGGAACCAGCCGCCCATCTGGGCACCCGTGTTGCCGGCCTGGAGGGAGACGATGTTGTAGCCCTCGAAGAACTCGCGCAGCACCTCATGGCCGCCGCCGGCATTCAACCAGGCGTTCAACTGGCGGAAGTTCATGCCGAAGGGCACGGTGCCGTCGAAGGCGAAGGTGGGATCCTTGCCGACGAAGTAGTAGGAGGCCGTGTGGGCGCATTCGATGTTGCCCTGCTGCACCGCGTCCACCGTGCCGAAGGCCGGCACGATCTCACCAGCCGCGAACATGCGGATCTGGAACTTGCCCCCGGTCAGCGCCGCAACGCGCTTCGCCACGATCTCGCCCGCGCCGTAGATGGTATCGAGGCTCTTGGGAAAGGAGGAGGCGCAGCGCCAGCGCAGTTCCGGGCTGGCCAGGGCCAGGGCAGGGGCGGCAAGCGTGGTTGCGGCGGCAGCAACCAGCGGCCCGCCTGCGACGAAACGGCGACGGTTCATCGGATGTTTGGCTCCCTTTGGCAGCCCGTCGGGCGCGGGCGCTCCCCTTCGCCATTAACCTTCCGAAAGGCTGCTGCCTAGACGAGATCGCGCTTTCGGGAGCGGCGCAAATGTTACGCTGTCTCCATGCCTGGATTTCACCCGCCCACGGGCTCAAGAATGCTCCCAGGGGCGCTTGGAGAGCACCTGGATGCTGCGGGCGACCGGCCCGGCGGGAACCGCATCGCCTTCAGCGAGTCGCGTGCTGATGGCCCGGAAACCATCCGGGCTTCATTCTTCGTTCATCCTGCCGCCGGAATCCTGAACGGGCCGGAAGAACCGGTATCTCCTCAAGAAGAGGTCACCCCCGATGGGCACCCCCACGCTTCCCGCCGCCCCTGCCCGGGCGCTGCGCCCCATCCACTCCGCCGCCCTTCTCGAAGGGCCGGCCGGGGTTGCGCTGCATCTGCATGGCTCGGATGGCGCGATGACGCAGGTGCCGCTCACCCTCGCTGCCCTGCGGGAGATCGCCGCGTTGGCCGGCGCCGCCGTGACCAGCCAGGCGGCGCAGGATCGCCTGCCGGGCCTCTGAGCGCCGCTATTCCGCCGTCACGCCCAGCAGCGCGGCCACCTGTTCCGCCAGATCCGTCTGGCGATAGGGCTTGTGCAGGACGGGAATATCCGCCGCCAGCGTCGTCAACTCGGCATAGCCGGTAACGAGCAGGATCGGCAGGTCCGGCCGTAGCGCCCGCGCGCGCTCGGACAACTCGGCCCCTGTCATGCGCGGCATGGCGAAATCCGCCACCATCAGCCGCACGGAAGGGTCTTTCTCCAGCACCTGGAGCGCGGCGGGACCATCGGCGGCCTCCACCGTCTCATGGCCAAGATCCGAGAGGAAGCCGGCGGTCACCTCGCGCACGGTCGCGTCGTCATCCACCACCAGCACGCGCACCGGGCGCTGGGCAGCGGGCGCGTCATACTCGTTCTCGCGTTCCCTGGACGGCTCAACCCCGCCGCTCGGCAGATAGAGGGTGACGCGCGTGCCCTGGCCCGGCGTGCTGTCGATCGTCACGCCACCGCCGGATTGCCGCACCAGCCCATAGACCATGGAGAGGCCGAGCCCGGTGCCCTTGCCGACATCCTTGGTGGTGAAGAAGGGCTCGAAGACCCGCGCCAGCACCTCGGGCGTCATTCCTGTGCCGGAATCGGAGACCGAGACGCACACATAGGACCCGGCAGGCAGTTCCGGCACCTCCTCGGCCTCCATGGAGACCGCCTGGGTTGCCAGGGTGATAGCCCCGCCACCCGGCATGGCGTCCCGCGCATTGATGCAGAGGTTGAGGAGGGCGAGTTCCAGCTGGTCCGGATCCACCAGAGCGGTGTCCGGATCGGCGGCAAGGCGCCGCCGCATTTCCACCGTGCCGCCCAGCGTCCGGGCCAGCAGATCGCTCATGCCGATGATCAGGCGGTTCACGGAGACGGTGCGCAGCGCTAGGTCGTTCTGGCGTGAGAAGGAGAGCAGGCGCCGCGTGAGCGCCGATCCACGCTCCGCCGCCATGGTGGCGTTGCGCAGCAGCCGCTGAAGGTCCGGCGTGTCCCGGACCCGCCGCTTGGCAAGGTGAAGGCTGCCCAGGATGGCGGTGAGCAGGTTGTTGAAGTCATGCGCGATGCCGCCGGCCATGGTGCCCAGCGCCTGCATCTTGTCAGCCTGGCGCAGCCGCTGCTCCATCTGCCGCGCCTGGGTGACATCGCGCGCGATGGTCACCAGCACGCCCTCTCCGAGGGGAATACGGCTGACCTGCAGCCAGCGTGCCGAGGCATCCTCGCCGTATTGCTGCTCGATCACCTCCGAAACCGGGCCGTCCGCAACCGCGCGTTCCGCCTTCGTCAGCCGCTCGGCCTCATCCGGTGAAAGGAACTCGGTTTCCTTCCGCCCGAGGCAGGCCTCCACCGTCGTACCCAGCGCGACAGCCTTCGCCTCGTTCAGCCGCAGGAAGCGGCCCTCACGGTCCTTGAAGGAAAGCTGGTCGGGCAGATGGTCCAACAGGCCGCGCAGCAGGGCGCGTTCGGTCGCCAGGGCCTGGCGCAGCCGGTAGCGGTCGCGCGCGGCGGTCACCATGGCCAGCAGCCCGGTTGGCTCCCATGGCTTGGCGGCATAGCCGGCGATGCGGCCGCGGTTCACCGCCCCCACCACCGCCTCGAGTTCGGCATAGCCGGTCAGCAGCAGTGCTTCGGCATCTGAATAGGCGCGGGCGCGCTCGAGGAAGGCGTCACCGGTCAGGCCGGGCATGCGCTGGTCGGAGAGGATCACGGAAGGCCGCAGCCCATCCGCCAGCATTTGCAACGCGTGCTCTGGCCGGGTGGTGGAGACGAGCTTGAACTCATCCTCCAGCAGGTCGGTCAGCGCCGTCAGGATCTCCGCCTCGTCATCGACGAGGAGCAGGATCGCGCGTTCCTCGCCCTGCTCTTTGCCGCCGCTCATACCGCGTCCTCCGTCGGGACGTGGCTCTCCAGGGGCACGCGGATGGTGAAGCGGGCGCCGCCGCCAACGGCGTCGTCCACGACGATGCTGCCGCGATGCGACTCCACCACGGCATAGGCAATCGACAGGCCAAGGCCGGTGCCGGAGCCGACGGGCTTGGTTGTGAAGAAGGGCTCGAAGATGCGGGCGCGGATCGCCTCGGGCACACCCGGGCCAGTGTCGCAGATTTCGATCACGTAGTTCCCGTCTTCAGTGCGGGTTGCCACGCGGATGCGGCCGGTTTCCGCAATTGCATCCGCGGCATTGCCGATGATGTTCATCACCACCTGGTTCAGCAGGGCCGGCGAGCAGCGCAGGATGCGCGGTGCCGTGAAGTCCCTGTCCACCACGATACGGCCAGACAGCTTGTGCGTCAGCAGCACAAGGACGGTGCTGATCGCCTCCGGCACGTCCACTTCCTGCGTGCCGGCCTCATCCAGCCGGGAGAATTTCCGCAGGTTCTGCACCAGATCCTGGATGCGGCGCAGGCCGAGGGTCATGGCCTCTGCCCGCACCGTCGCCTTCTCCACCGCGCGCTTCGCCTCGGGGTCCTGCGCGACGCGCGGCGCCACCTGGGCCAGCAGACGCGAGACGGTGCCCTGATGTGCCAGGATGAAGGCGAGCGGGTTGTTGATCTCATGCGCGATGCCGGCCACCAGCTCGCCCAGCGAGGCCATCTTCGCCGCCTGCACCAGCTTTCCCTGCGTGTCGCGCAGCGCCCTGTTGGCGGTTTCCAACTCGGAATTCGCGCGTTCCAGCGCGCCGGTCAGGGCGGCGCGCGCCTCGGCGGAAGCCGCCTCGGCCCGGGCACGCTCCACCTCGCGCAGCTGCTCGCGCATCGCATCCTCGATGCGGCGGTTCTCCTCCCGCAGCAGGTTGCGGCGGACCAGGGCGCGCACGCGCAGGCGGATGGCCTCCGCCCCGGCCTCGGCGGGCAGCACGTCATCGGCCCCGGCCTCGAAAGCCGCGGCGGGGGCGGCGCGCGCCCCCTCCAGCGCCACGATGCGGAAGCCACCAACAGGTCCCTGGGCGCGGATGGCATCCAGGCTGCGGCAGAGCTCCAGCCCCTCGGGGCCCAGCCCGGCGAGATTCACCAGCACCCCATCCCAGGGATCGCCGGAGCGGGAGGCGGCGGCTTCGGCCTCGGCGCTGCTCACCGCCTCCACGCTGTCGCCGTCGCCGGTCAGCAGGGAGGAGAGCCAGAGCCGGTGCGTCGGGCTGTCATCCACCAGCAGCAGCCGGGCACGGCGGAAGGCGGTGCCGGGTGCATCGGGCATGGCCGCTGCTTCGCCGACATTGCGGCGGAGCAGCGCGCGCAGGCGCAACAGGATCAACTCGCGCCCGGCCGATTTCGGCGCATAGGCATCGGCGCCGCTCTCCAGACCCTGGCGCTCCAGATCGCCGCCATGGGCGCTGCCTTCCGCATCGGTCAGCATCAGCACGGGCAGGGCGCGGGCGCGGACATTCAGGCGGATGCGGCGGACCAGCTCGTCCCCGTTCATGCCGGGCAGGTGGTAATCGGCGATGACCAGGGCGGGCAGGGGGCCGTTCAGCCCTTCCAACGCCGCCTCGGCGGTCGCGGCGCGGGAAACGGTGAAGCCTTCGCCCTCCAGCATCCGGCGGAGCTGGAGTGCCTGGGTCTCGGAATCCTCGACGAGCAGGATGTGCGGGGCCTCGCCCGCGCGGTCTGCCCGCAATGCCGTTTCGGCGTTCACTCTCGGTCGGTTCCCACGGCTTTGAGTAGACGCGGCCCAATCAGATCAAGCGGCAGTGAGGCCGAAACCCCGCCCAGCCGCATGGCCGCTGCCGGCATGCCATAAACAACCGCGCTCGTCTCGTCCTCGGCGAGCGTCAGTCCGCCGGCGTTCCGCAGGGCGGCAAGACCCCGCGCGCCATCCTCGCCCATGCCGGTCAGCAGGATGCCCAGCCCCCGCCTGCCAAGAGTGCTGGCCATGGACTGGAACAACACATCCGCCGCCGGGCGCTGGCCGCCAACGGGCGGCGCCTCGCTTACCTGCATCACCCCGGTAGCCGTGATGCCCAGATGCCGGTCGCCCGGGGCGACATAGACATGGCCTGCACGGGGCACCGCCAGGTTCTCGGCCAGCTGCACGCGGGGCGGCACCAGCCCGTCCAGCCAGCTTGCGAATCCTTCCAGGAAGGGCGCGCCCATGTGCTGCACGAGCAGGATGGGGACAGGGAAATTGGCAGGAAGGCCACCCAGCACCCGGGCCAGGGCCGGTGGCCCGCCGGTCGAGGCGGCGATACCCACCAGTGACGGCCGGCCAGGTGGAAGCATGACGTCCGCCACCCGCGGGGTGGGGGCGGGAGGAGGACGCGGCGGGCGGCGCCGGATCACCGGCACCTGGCTCATGATGTAGAGCTGGGTGCAGATCGAATCCGCCACCCTTTCCCAGCCCTCCCGTGTCGGGCCGAGCGGCTTCTCCACCACCGTGAGCGCCCCGGCCCGGAGCGCGTTCATCGAAATCCGGAGCCCCTGCTCCTCGACGGCATCGGCGATCACGACGATCGGGGTGGGGCGTTCCGCCATGATCCGGCGTGTTGCCTCCAGCCCATCCAGGCCCGGCAGGCGGATATCCATGGAAATGACGTCGGGCTGCACCCGGTCCAGTTCGGCCAGCGCCTCCTCGGCGGAGGGAAGGGCCGCCGCCAGCTCCAGCCTCGGATCGCGCGAGACGATATGGGCCAGCAACTGCCGTACAACGGCGCTGTCCTCCACGATCATGACGCGTACGGGATCGTTCAAAGGCGGATGCTCAGATCAACTGGCCGATGGCAGCCAGGAGGGCCTGCTGGTCGAAGCCCTGCTTGGTCAGATAGGCGGTCGCGCCCAGCTCCATGCCACGCTGCACGTCGCCTGGGCTGTCACGTGATGTCATCAGGATCACAGGCAACCCGGCAAGGGCGGGGTCGGCCCGGACCGCCTCGAGCAAACCGAACCCGTCCATGCGCGGCATTTCGACGTCTGCAAGGATGAGGTCAATGACCGCACCGGGTTCACGCAAAGAGTTGAGCGCATCCACCCCATCCACGGCGAGGGTCACGCGATAGCCGCCAGCCTCCAGGATGCTGCGTTCCAGGGTCCGGGTGGTGATGGAATCGTCTACCACCAGCACATGGCGCTGGCGGCGGCCCGGCGCCGGGCCGGCCACCCGGGCGCCAGGGCGGTTGGCTTCGCGCAGCCCGCGGTGCAACAGCCCCTCGGGGCGCAGCACGAGCGCTACCGCCTCGCCCTCCAGCAGGGCGGCGCCGGAGACAAGGGCGCTGTCCACCCCCGGAGCATCCACTTCCGTCACCACCAGGCTGCGGGCATCCCGCAGGGCGGAGACGGTGAGCGCCAGCCGCGTTCCGCCCCGGGTGAGCAGGATGGCCTGGACGGGGCCTTCCGTGGGTGGCCCTTCCGGCCAGCCGAGCACGGCGGCGAGGGCCACCACCGGCACCAGCGCCTCCGCCTCGCCCAGGGATAACCGCGCCACGACCCGCCCCTCGGCGGTGGTGAGCATCGCGGGGGTCAGCCGCAGCAGCGGGCCAACGGCAACGAGCCCGCCCGAGCCGGGGAGGCCGAGCACCTGCCCCCCCGCCTCCAGCAGCAGCAGGGTCTGGCGCCCGGTGGAGGGAGGCAGGGCGATCACCACCTCGGTTCCCCCTTCCGGCCGAGGGCGCATGGCGGCGCCGCCATGCAGTGCCATGGCGGCCTCCGCCACCACCGAAAGCCCCATGCCGCGCCCGGAGAGGCTGTCCACCTCGCTGGCTGTGGAGAAGCCCGGCTCGAAGACGAGGCCGAGCAGCGTGTCGGCCGGGGGAGGGGCCGTATCCGGCGCGCGGGCGGGCAGCAGCGCCCGGCGGGTGGCCGTGGCCTCGATGGCCGCGAGATCCGGCCCTGGACCATTGTCCCAGACGGTGATGGTGAGCCCGCCCCCGGTCGCCGCCACCCGCAGCCCGATCTCGGCCCGCCGGCCGTCGCGCGGCGCGCCATGGCCGAGGGCATTGCGCAACAGGTGCAGCACCGGGTCCTTCAGGGCCTGCAGAACGCGCCGCTCTGCCTGGACCTCCATTCCTTCGGTTCGCACCGTCACCTCGCGACCGGCCTCGCGCGCCATTCCCCGCGCGGCGGCGGCCAGGGAACCGAGCACGGTGCCCGCCGGGACCAGGGCGATGGCCTCCACCTCTTCCCGCAGGGCGCGGGCAGCTCGGTCCATGGCGTCCTCGATGGCACGGCCATGGCGGGAGAGGGCAGAGACGTGGCGCAGCACCTCTCCCAATGCGGCCTCGAAGCCGCGCAGGCGGGGAGCGAGGGCGGGATCGACAGGCAAGGCCGTGCGAAGCCCTTCCCAGCCCCGGCGCAGGGCACGTAGCTCCCCCTCCACCTCGCGCAGCCCGGCGCCGGTGGAATCCTGCCGCTGGATCAGGGATTTAAGGCTGAGCATGGTGGCGGAAAGCCGCTCGACGCGGCTCGCCTCCACGCGCAGATAGCCCTCGGCGGGCAAGAGGGATTCGGGGGCGGGCTTCGCCTCCCCAGGAGCCGGTGGCGGACCCGCGGATTGATCCTGGGATGGGGGAAGGGGCAGGGCTGAAGTGCCACCCGGCCCGGCATCCAGCGCAGCCAGCACTGCCTCCACAGGAGGGGGCGGGGTGCCTCCGGCCATGGCGGCGGCCTGGGCCTCGATCGCATCCAGCCCCTGATGCAGCAGCGCCAGCAATGATGGCGCCAGCCGCGCCGCGCCGCCGCCGGCCGCATCGCCCTCGCGGGCCAGCAACGTCTCCAGCCGGTGCGCCACCGCCTCCAGTGCCGGCAGGTCCACCGCACGGGCGGCGCCCTTCAGCGAATGGACGCGGCGGAACACCTCCCGCAGCGCCGCCGGCTCAAGCGTGACGGCGCCATCCTCGTCCTCGGCGGAGAGGGCGGCACGGATGGCGGCCAGGTGCTCGCGGTGCTCGGCCGCGAAGGCCGCTAGCAGCTCGGCGCGGAAGTCGTTCAAGGGCCGGCCCCGGCGGCGCTACAGCCGGTACCGCTCGGACAGCCGCACAAGGCCCTGGCTCAGCCCGGCCATGTTCGCCGCCGCCTGGTCCAACTGTCGCGTCCCGGCAGCGGTCTGCTGGCTCGCCTGGCGGATATTGGTCAGCGCGCTCATCACCTGCTCGATGCCGAGCTGCTGCTGGTTGGTGCTCGCGACGATCTGCTGGAACGTCTGCACGGCCTCCTGCACGCGCGCGGTGATCTCGCGGATCGTCTCGTGGCTGGTGGCCGTGCGTTCGCGCCCCGTGAGGGCGCGCTTCACCGCCTCCTCCGTCAGCATCACCGAGGAATTGATGCCCCGCTGGATGTCACCGAGGATGGCGCGCACCTGGTTGGTCGCCTCCTTCGCCTGATCGGCCAGAGACTTCATCTCGGCGGCCACCACCGAGAAGCTGCGGCCTGCCTCGCCCGCCGCCGCCGCCTCGATGGCGGCGTTCAGCGCCAGCAGGTGGCTGCGCTCGGAGATGTCGTTCACCGTGGTGGTGATCTCACCGATCGCCTGGGTCTTCTCGCTCAGGGCCACGATGTTCTCGGCCACGCGTTCGGCCTGTTCGCGGATGCCGTCCATGGCGCGCACCGTCTCCTCCACCGAGCGCAGCCCGTTGTCGCTGGTACGCACGGTCGCCTGGGCGGCGGCGATCACCTCCTGCGCGCGCTTGCCGATCTGTGCGCCGGAATGGGTGATCTCATCCACCGTCGCGGCCGTCTCCTGCACGGCGGCGAGCTGCTCCTCGACGGAAGCCGCCTGTTCCTGCGTGCTGGCGCGGATCTCGGCGGTGGCGGCGTCCAGCTGCTGCGTTGCATCGCGGCTCTGGCGGGCAAGGTCGCGCAGGCCCGCCACCATGGTGTTCAGCGTCTCGCCCAGGCGGCCGAACTCGTCGCGCCCCTCGCGCGCCGGGTTGCCGCCCAGCTCGCCGCGGCCGATCCGTTGCACGAATTCCATCAGTGCTTCCAGCGGCCGCGCGATCGCCTGGCGGATGAGGTAGGAAACGAGAATCGCCAGCAGCACGGCAACCCCCATGCCGAACAGGATGAGGGTGCGTGCCTCCCGTGCGATCACCTCCACCCGCTGCTGGCCGACCGAGGCGAGATTCTCCAGCGCCACCTCCGTGCGATCCACCGCCTCGTCCAGCTCTGCCGTGCTGACTGCCACCGTTGGTTCGGCGGCCATCACGGCGGCGGCGTCATCTGCTTCCGCCGCGCGGAGCTGCGCCTCCACCCGGTCGCGATGACGGGTGGCGATGGCTGTGATGCCGTTCAGCAAGGTGATGGCGCGCTGCCACGCCTCCCGCCGCTCAGGGGCGATGGCCTGGGCGGAGTAGCTCTGTGCCGATGTGATGGTCTCGTTCAGCAGAGTGATCATGCGGGCGTTTGCCCGCTGCCAGTCGGCCGCCTGGACATTCAGGGGTGCCGTGCCCGAAGCGGCCGAGCGGCGGCCGAGATGGGACACGATGATGCGGGCCCGCGTGTCGCGCATCTCGGTCTGCGCGTCACGCATCTCGCTCACCTGCCGCATCACGGTGAGATCGCGCGTGGCGACGATGCGGCCCGCATCGCGCACCGTCTCGAACTGATTGAGGCTCCAGAGCCCAAGGGCGATGCAGAGCAGTGTCAGGGTGACGAAGCCCAGCAGGGCGCGATTGGTGATGGACACGCAGTTCAGGCTCCGGGTGCTGGAGGCGGAGGAGAGGGGGCAGGCGCGAAGCCCTGCAGCAGGCGATCGAGGTCGAGCACGGCGAGGACGGTCTCCGCGCCAGCCCCGGCCTCCGCCGGGATCATGGCGTGGAAGGCCACCGCGCCGCCGGGGCTCGCGGGCGTGCGGTCGGGGGGAAGAGGCAGGGGCGCCTGGGCGGCAAGCGCGCGGTCCACCCGCAGCGCGAAGCGACGCGTCCCGTTGGCAGATCGCGGATCGGGCCGCAGCAGCACGTCATGGCCGCCTGATCCGGCATCCCGGCCACCGGGCGCGAGGCCGAGCAGCGCCGCGAGGTCCAGCACGGCATGCAGCCGCCCGGCGCGGGAGCGAAGGCCGAGGATGACGGGCGGGCTGCCGGGGAGAGGGGTGGGCGGCTCCGCCGGCAGCACCTCGGCCACGCGGTGCAGATCCACCCCGAAGGTCTCGCCGCCCACTGTGAGCAGCAGGACCGGCGAGACGGTGGGGCGATCAGGCGCGGTTCTGCGGCGAGCCAGATGCTGGGTGCGCTCCTCCAGCAGCCGCGCCGCGCGGGCCTCGTCCAACGTGCCCAGAACCGCCGGTTCGGGAAGGAGGCGCAGAGGCATCAACGGAGTTTGCCGGGTTCGGCGAAGTGGTGCCGCGTGAGGCCGAGAAGCGTCTCTGCCGTCATTCCGTCACCCTCCTCCAGCGTGGTTGTGCCGGGCAGGGTGCGGGCGAGCCGCGCGGCATTGGCAATGCTGCGCCGCCCCGCCTCCGCCGCCCCCCGGTCCAGCAGCAGCAGGCCAAGCTGGTAGTGCGCTGCCACGAAGTTCTTGTCGAGGTAGAGGGCGCGCCGCAACGCCGCCTCGGCCGCCACCGGATCGCCAAGGGCGCGTGCCACGAGTCCATCCAGGTGATGCAGCGCGGCAAGGGTCGGATGGGCGCGCAATCCCTGCCGCAGCGTCGCCCGCGCCGCTTCCAGGGCTCCTGAGTCCGCCTGGGCGCGGGCGAGGTCCAGCAGGGCGCGGGAATCGGAATCGCCGCCCACGGGCGCAGGGGCCTGCGGCTTCGCGAGAGGCGGTACATCCAGGCTCGGGGGGCGCAGGGCCGGCGGGGGGGTGACAAGGATGGGACGGAAGGGAGCGGCCGCCACCTCTGGTGGGGGCAGCGCGGGCAGGGCCGGGGCGGGAGCCCAGGCCGTCACCGGCTCCTCTGCTCGCGGTGGCGGCGCCAGTAGCGGCCGCCAGGCCGTGGTGCCGGGCAGGGTGATGGGCCGCAGGAAGGCGCTGAAGCTGGGATCGGGCTCAGAATGGCCCAGCAGCAGCCATCCGTCGGGCGCCAGCCTTTCCCCCAGTGCCCGGACCAGCCGCGGCACCAGATCCCGGTCAAAATAGATCAGGACGTTGCGGCACAGGATCAGGTCGAACTCGGTCATGGCCAAGGGCAGGGCGCCGTCCAGAAGGCCGAGTAGGTTCTGGCGCTCGAAGCGCACGGTGTTGCGGTGCTCGGGGCGCAGCTGCCAGGTGTGGCCACCCTCGATCGGCAGGAAGTCCCGCGCGCGTTCGGCCGGGTCCATCCCGCGCAGCGCCCAGGGGCTGAAGCGCGCCTGCTGGGCCGTCGCCAGCGCCGCCGCGCTGATATCGGTGCCGAGAATGGTGATGCTCCAGTCCCGGTGCTCCGCGCCCAGCAGGCGGCGCAGCAGGATCGACACTGAACAGGGCTCGGCCCCCGTGGAGCAGCCGGCGGACCAGATCCTGAGGCGCCGCTGCTCCGCCCGGCGCGAGATGAGCTGGGGCAGGATGGTGTCCCGCAATGCGTCGAACTGGCCGGCATCGCGGAAGAAGAAGGTCTCGCCGATGGTGATTTCGGCTTCGAGGGCGATCCACTCCTCTTCCCCTTCTTCCAACAGGGAAAGATAGCCTGCGCTGTTCCCCGCGCCCGTGGCCCGGATGCGGCGCTGCACGCGCTCCCAGAGAGAGGAGTCTTTGTCCTCGTAATAGGCGTGGCCGGTGCGTTGGATGATCCGTCGCTTCAGCTGCGGGAAGGCCTCATCCGGTGGCGGATAGGCCAGCAGGGGGGCGCTCATGCCGCGTCGCCGGAGGCGTTCCATTGCTCCAGCCGGCGCCGTGCCTGGTTGGAAAGCTCGTCGAGGATCGCCGCCTCCTGCGCCATGAGCAGCCGGGCGGGATCCAGGAGATGCACGCTGCCACCGGCCGCCTCGACTTCGCCGGCGATGATGCCGCCGAGCGAGCGGTCCGCCTCCACGGGACGAATCGGCAGCCCGCCGGGGGCCACATCCATCACCCGGTCCACCAGCAGGGCGAGCGCCTCGTCCTGCCCGGCCGAGGGGCGATCCAGCAGGATCAGGTGGCGGTAGAGATGCGGTGCGCCGGGTGGAACGCCGAGCAGCCGCGCCAATTCCACCACCGGAACGGCCTTGCCGCCGAGATTCAGGAAGCCTGCCAGGGGGACAGGCAGGCCTGGCGGGGTATCCAGGCGCGGCAGCGGAAGCAGGGCGCGCACCACGCCGCGTGGCAGGGCGCAGGACATGCCGCCCATGGCAAAGAGGACCAGCGGGCCGGCGACGGGGACTGGCTGGTCATGCGGCGTGGACATTGGCTCGCTTGTCCATCACGCACCCCGCCCGCCGGGAGCCGGCGGGCGAGAGCGGTAACATGCACCTCTGGAAACGGCCAGGATCACGGCCATCGGAACCCTGCCGGAGCGGCGGATCAGGCCCCGCGGCGCCGAGCCGCGGAGCGGGCCTGGACGGTCTCCGGCAACGGCTCGGCGCCGGCCGGGCGGCCGGCATCGAAGCCGAGGAAGCCGATCTCGGGGCGCGGCGCCCCGCCATCGCCCGCGAAGAGCCGCGCGCGGGCCGGCATGGCGGCGGCCGGGGCGGGCATGCCGCCGCGCGGCGGATCGCGCAGCAGTCCGGAGGGGGGGCTGGGGCGATCCTCTTCCGGCGAGAGACGGCCGGCGGGAGGGCTGCCCAGGCTCGCGGATGCCGCCGGGGCGCTGCGGCCACCGCGCGCTGCCGGCGCCGGTACGGCGGGCGCCTGGGTCGGTTCGCTGATGACGCTCCCGCGTGCCGAAAGCAGGTAGAAGACGATCTCCTGCCGCCCCTGGTCCACGGCGGCATCCAGCGGCATCAGGCCCAGCTGGTTGCGTGCGTTCAGGTCCGCGCCCCGGCCCATGGCTTCGCGTACCGCACCCAGGTCGCCGCGGTTGATGGCGTCGAACAAGGCGGCGGTCGGGGGCAGGTTGGAGGCCGGCGTCTCGGCTGGAATCGGCTCCACCGGACGGCGACCCGCGAGGCCCGGCAGGGCCGGCGGCGGCGGGCGGTTGGCCCCGGGAGCGGTCGGCAGCGGCGCGTTCCGTCCGGCTCCCTGAGCGAGGCAGGGGGTGGCCAGCAGGGTGCCGGCCAGGATGAGGAGGGGGGTGAGGCGGCGCATGGCGCAATGGCTATAGCCGCCCAGGACCGCCGGGACCACTCCCCGGTAGGCGGGTTCCCGCCGCAGCCTCATCAGGAGCAGCCGTCGCCCCGGTAGCTATAGCTGGTGACCCGCCCATTCTGCAGGGCAAAGGTCACGTCGCAACGCACGGGGACATAAGAAGTGTAGCCGAAGCCTCCGTAGTAGCCTGGGCCAAGCGGGCCAAGGGGACCAAAGGGCGGGCCAGGATAGCTGTCAGGCAGGGCGATCACGCGCCGCTCCCCATATTGCAGGAACTTCACCCCACCGGTTTCGAAGCTACTGGTTGGCACGCCCAGGGTGCTTACCAGCTGCAATTCCGTTTTCCCGATATAGGTGGCCAGGCGCTGGTCGAGCGTCGGGCCGACCGCGCATGCGGTCAGGGCCAGGAGCGGGGGGAAGAGCAGGGCGCTGCGCATGAGATTGATCTGGGGACGCAACCAAAAGATTTAAGGAAAGGGGCAGTGTCACACCGAATCGTGTTTCGAGACGCGGATCCAGCGCTTTTGTACCGAAAGTGATCCTCTCCGTTCCCTTGCGGTAACGGCCCGAGCGGAACTGCCTACCGTCCCTCTCGCCGCCAAGCCACGATGGCCACACCCAGCACCAGCAACAGGGCCAGCCAGGGCGGCAGGAGCGGCAGGGCGGAAATGCCGGTGACGGTATGGTCCTCCCGCCGGACCAGGCCGATCCAGCCGGAACCGGCCGCATCGCGCCCCATGGAGACGCGGCGGATATCGGGCAGGCCCGATCCATCCCCGATCCAGCGCGCTGCCCCGCCGGAGGCCTGCACCACCGGCTGCATCCGCCCGGCATCGGCCCGCAGATCGGCGATCTCCGGGGGGTTGGCGGCTTCGGCGGCGGCGAAGGTGGTGCGCGCGCCATCGGTCGCGGACCACACGCCGGGCCGGGTTGCGGGTACCTCCACCACGGCACGGCCGCCATCCCGGCGCTCGGGCGTATGGCGCGTGGCGGTGCCGTCGGGCGCGGTGATGGTGAATTGCGGCGGCGGCGCGTCCGAGATGCTGCGGCGCGTGACGGTCAGCCGTCCCTGAGCGATGGCGGCGGTCAGGTCTTCCTCCTCCAGCTCCGGCTCGCGCATCAGCCAGTGCGCGATACGGCGCAGCAGCTCCGCCTGGGGGCCGCCGCCGTCATGGCCGCGCGACCAGAGCCAGATCTGATCGGAAAGCAGCAGCGCGACGCGGCCTTCCTCCACCCGGTCCAGCAGCAGCAGGGGATTGCCGTCCGGTCCGTTCATGATGTTGGCGCCGCTGCGCGGTTCGGTGCGCAGCATGCGGTACCAGCGGCCCCAGCTCGCCTGGGCGGAGGCATTCGGGTTGCCGCCGGTCAGCCCTTCCGTCACCGGATGGCGCAGGCCGGTTTCGCTCACCTGGGCGCGGAAGGCGCTTTCCAGCAGTGCCTGGTTGCCGGGCAGGGGCCGTGCGGGCAGCACGGAGCCGAGCGGCGTGCTGGCGAGCGATCCGGCGCCCACGAACTCAGGCCCCACCGACATCAGCAGCGCGCCGCCCTGGCGTACATGCTCGGCGATGTTGCGCAGATATTGCGGCGGCAGGATGCCGCGGTTGGAGAAGCGGTCGAAGACGATCAGGTCGAAGTCGCGCAGCTTCTGCTGGAACAGCTCGCGCACGGGAAAGGCGATCAGCGCCAGCTCGTTCAGCGGGGTCAGGTCGTCCTTCTCGGGCGGCCGCAGGATGGTGAAGTGGACAAGGTCCACATTCGGGTCCGCCTTCAGCAGGCGCCGCCAGGTGCGCTCGCCCGCATGCGGCTCGCCACTCACGAGCAGCACGCGCAGCCGGTCGCGCACGCCGTTCACCGTGACGATGGCACTGTTGTTCAGCGTGCTGATCTCGCCCTGGCGTTCATCGGCGGTGATCTCGATCACGCTGGGGCCACCGCGCTCGATCGGCAGGGTGATGCGGTGCTCGCGGCCCGGCACCACGCTCTCGCTGCGCGGCGCGCCGCCATCGCGGCGGATGGAAAGCCGCACCGGGGCGGGGGCGACATTGGTGGGCGCGCCCAGATCCTCCACCACCACGCGCATTTCCACGCTGCGGCCGACGATGCCGAAGCCGGGTGCCTCGATGACGCGCAGCCGCCGGTCCTGCTCCCCCGCGCGGCCGGGCAGCAGCAGGTGCAGCGGCGCCTCGGCGGTGAAGTTCTGTGGCACGTCATGGATCTGGCCGTCGCTCAGGGCGATCACGCCCGCCAGCCGCGCGCGCGGGATGTCGGCGAGGCCGCGCTCGATCGCGCTGAAGAGCCGCGTACCCTGACTGCCGCCTTCCTCCGCCGTGACAGTGCGGAGTTCGATGTCGGGCAGGCGGCCAACGCGCGCCTCGATCTGCGCGCGCGCGGCGGCGATGGCGGCCTCACGCCCGGCGACGCTGGTGGAGGCGCTGTTGTCCACCGCCAGCAGCGCGATATCGGGCCGCATCTCGCGCGTCTGCTGCACGAGGCGCGGATTGGCGATGGCACCGAGGATCAGCAGGAAGGCCAGCGCCCGCCACCAGGCGCCCCGCGCGCGCCGCCATATCGCAGGCAGCAGGGCCAGCAACGCGATGATGGCCAGCGCCGCCAGCAGCCAGTGCGGCAGGATGGGCGCCAGGTCGATGGAGGAAAAGGAGCGGACCATCAGTTGCCCAGCCTCTCCAGGATGGCCGGCACATGGACCTGGTCGCCCTTGTAGTTGCCGGTCAGCGCGTAGATCACGAGGTTCACGCCGAAGCGGTAGGCCAGCGTCCGCTGCCGCGTGCCGCCGGGCATGACGGCATAGGGATTGTTCCCGCGCGCATCCACGGCCCAGGCCGAGGCCCAGTCATGGCCGCCGACGATGACGGGGCTGACGCTGTCATTTGCCCGGTCCGTATCGCGCGCAACCCAGACGGGGCCGCCGGTATAGCGCCCGGGCAGGTCCGGCAGCAGGTAGAAGGCGCGCCGCAGCACATGCTCATCCGGCATGGGGGCCAGGGGCGGGACCTGCAGGTTGCGTGTCAGCCGGCGCAGCGCGGCATCGGCGCCGAGCGAGACGCCCTCGCCCGAGCCCGCGTTGCGCGTGTCGAAGAGGATGATGCCGCCATTGCGCATGAAAGTGTTCAGCGCCTCCACGGCGGCGGGGTCGGGGGCAGGCGCATCGGGCAGCACCACCCAGTAGAGCAGCGGGTAGAAGGAAAGATCGTCACGACCGGGCCGCAGCGCGACGGGTTCGGCGAGACCGGCTGCGGTGCGGCGGTTCACATAGTCCGAGAGTCCCACCAGCCCCTGGCGCGAAACTTCATCGGCCTGCGCATCGCCCGTCACCACATAGGCAAGCCGGGTGGCGAGCGCGGCGGCGCCCTCCGGCATTCCTTCCTGGGCCGAGGCGGCGCCCGGCAGGATCAGCGCCAGCGCCACGGCCACCGCACGTGTCCGCAGCCCCAGGCCACGGCTCTGCAGCGAAAGCAGCAGGTCCAGCGCCAGCAGCAGCAGCGCCGCCGCCAGCAGCCAGGGGCCGAGATCGCGTTCCGCCGGCACGCCGCCGATCCGCGTCTCCCGCGCGCCGGAGGGTGTGGGCGCCGCCGCGCGAGGCTCGGGCAGATAGGCGGAAAGATTGAGGGCGCGGCGCTCGGCGCCTTCCCCAGGCGTGCCGTACCAGCCTGGCGGATGGCGTGGGGCGGGCTGGGTGGAGTCCATCTGCGCCGCCGTGATTGCGCTGGCGGCGGGCGGCGGGGCACCCAGCCGGCCGAAGCCGTCCAGCGTCTCGATCGGCGCCAGGGGGGCCTCGCCCTCGCTGCCTATCACGCCAGAGGAGAGCGCCACGATCCGCCGCAGCATGTCTATATAGAGGCCCGAAAGCGGCAGATCGGACCAATCCGCATTCGCCGTCGTGTGGAACAGCACGATCCGCCCGGCGCCACGATTCTCGAAGGTGACCAGGGGCGTGCCATCGGCCAGCCGCGCCCAGCTCCGCTCGGCAAGGCGCGGAACCGGCTCGGCGAGGACCTGGGTGGAGACCGTCACCTCAGGAGGCGGGGTCAGCCCGGCGAAGGGGCTGCCCTCGGGGAAGGGAGCGAGGGTCTGCGGCTTCTCCCAGGACAGGGCGCTGCCCAGGGCGCGCTCCCCGGCGCGCAGCGGCACGGGCAGCAGGGAATCGCCCTTCTCCGCCAAGCGCGGCCCGGCGAAGCGCAGCAGCAGCCCGCCTTCCTCGACGAAGCGCGCCACCGCCTCCGTCTCCGGCCCCTCGGCCAGCGGCCGGTCGGCCAGCACCAGCACGGCAAGGCGGCGGGAGAGCAGCTGTTCCAGCGTGCCCCGCCGGATTTCGGCGGTGGGGGAAAGGGCACGGTCCAGGTAGTAGAGCGCGCCGGTCAGCGGCGTATCGGCGGCTTCCTCCTGCGCGGCCAGCAGGCCCACGGGGCGGCGGCGGAAGCGCTCGTCCAGCAGCACCACCCCGGCGGCGCCGGGGGCATCGCCCTCCAGGGCCAACTGGGTGACGCTGTTGCGGATCTCCACTGGCAGTTCCAGCGCTCCCTCGGCTTCCGTGGCGCCCGCTGCCAGGGGAAGCACGGCCCGGCCCATGGCGCGGCCATCGGAGGTGAGGGCCAGCACGGCCGCCTCGGCCTGCGGCCCGCCCGGGGCGCGGCGCAGGCCGAGCACGAGGCGATCCGCCTCCGCGCGCGGCGGCAGCAGCACGCGGGCCATGCCGGGAATGCCGCGCGCCACCTGCAGCGGGCCTGCATCGCTCAGGGCCTGCATCAGCGCCGAGCCATCATCCCCGCCATGCGCGAGGCCATCGGTGACGTAGAGGCTGGCGAAATCCTCGTAGCGAGCGGCTTCGAGCGCGGCCAGCGCCGCCGGGCGGTCTGGCGCCCAGGGATGCGGGCGCAGCGCCGCAAGCCGGGCGCGCGCTTCCTCGGCCGGCATCCAGGGGGTGGGGCGAGGGGGCTCGCCCGTGGTGCCGGGGGCGGTGGGCAGTAGTGCCACACGGCGCCCGGCGCGCGAGGCCGCGTCCAGTGCCGCACCGGCCGCCGCCATGCGGTCCGGCCAGTCGGGTGCCGAGGCCCAGCCATCATCCACCACCAACAGCAGCGGCGAGTCCCCGGAATCACCTTGCGCCGCGTTCCAGACCGGCCGAGCCAGTCCGATTACGATCAGCGCGGCGGCGACCATGCGCAGCAGCAGCAGCCACCAGGGGGTGCGGGCAGGGGTCTCCTCCACCGCCGGCAGGTCGCGCAGGAAGCGGGCCGGGGGGAAGGATTGCCGACGCGGCGTGGGGGGGGTGACGCGCAGAAGCCAGTACAGCACCGGCAGCCCGGCCAGCGCGACCAGGAGCCAGGGCGCGGCGAAGGAAAGAGCGCCCATCATCCATGCCTCCCAGGCATCGGAACCCTGCCCATCACCGCGCTCCCTGAGGCGCCAGCGCTTGCCACAAGGCCATCAACGCGGCTTCGGGTGGATGGTCGGTTCGATGTGACATCAAACGGAAGCCGAGCGAGGCCGCTAGGACCGAAAGCCCCTCCCGATGCGCCGCCATGCGTTCCTCATAGAGGGCGCGAATGCCCTCCACGCGCGGCACCAGCGCGGCTTCGGTGCCGTC
This sequence comes from Roseomonas xinghualingensis, assembly GCF_025791835.1. GTDB lineage: Bacteria > Pseudomonadota > Alphaproteobacteria > Acetobacterales > Acetobacteraceae > Roseomonas > Roseomonas xinghualingensis. Next base: position 7,196 of record NZ_JAOXLP010000016.1, on the reverse strand, counting down.
CAGGGGCTCGAACCGCACGCGCCCGCCATAGGGCAGGGTCTCTTCCGCCGGGTCGTGCAGCGCCATCAGCGTCCCGCGTATCCCCGTGGCGGCCAACGGCGCCAGGCTGGCGCGCAACTCCGGCAGGGGCGCCAGGAAATCGCTGAAGAGCACGGCACGGGCATGGCGCGGCAGGGCATCATCGGCGGGTGAGCCGGATTGCATCTCCAGCCGCATTGCCAACTCGGGCAGGGCAGCCCGTCCGGATAGGCCGCGCCCACCGCCCATCAGCCGCACCCGCTCCCCGCCGCGCAGCAGCAGGGAGGACAGGGCAAGAAGCAGAAGATCCGCCCGCGCCTGCTTGGTGGGGCGCGACTTCGCGCCGGACCAGCCCATGCCCGGCGTGGAATCGCGCCAGAGCACGACGGTCTGGGCGGATTCCCATTCCGTCTCGCGCAGATAGAGCCGATCGGATTTCGCGCTCTGCCGCCAATCCACCCGTGCGGCATCGTCGCCGGCCAGATAGGGGCGGAACTGCCAGAAGGCGTCGCCCTGGCCGGAGCGGCGGCGCCCATGCACGCCCTGAAGCACCGTCATGGCCACGCGCTCCGCCACCACCACCAGCGGCGGCAGGCTCGCGGCTGTGGCCTCGGCCCGGAGTGGGAGTGCGGCCTCGGCCCTTCCCTTAGGCAAGATCAGCCTTCAGTGCTCCGATCACCTCGGAAAGACGGATGCCGTCCGCGCGGGCGGCGAAGCCCAGCGCCATGCGGTGGCGCAGGATCGGCTCGGCCAGGGCAAGCACGTCCTCAACGCTGGGGGAGAGGCGGCCATCCAGCACCGCCCGCGCGCGGGTGGCGAGCATCAGCGCCTGCGCCGCGCGGGGGCCGGGGCCCCAGGCGAGGTGCTCCTTCACCGCCGGCAGCGTCGCGGTATCGGGCCGCGCGCCGCGCACCAGGCGCAGAATGGCATCCAGCACCGCCTCGCCCACCGGCAGGCGGCGGATCAGGGTCTGGGCGGCGATCAGCTCCTCGGCACGGAGCGCGGGCTCGGCCTTGGCCTCGCGGGCGCCGGTGGTGGCCAGCAGCATGGCGCGCTCGGCCGCCTCGTCCGGGTAGCCGATCTCGACCTCCAGCAGGAAGCGATCGAGCTGCGCCTCGGGCAGCGGATAGGTGCCCTCCTGCTCGATCGGGTTCTGGGTGGCCAGCACATGGAAGGGAGAAGGCAGGTCCAGCACCTGCCCGCCCACCGCGACGCGGCGCTCCTGCATCGCCTGCAGCAGCGCGGACTGGGTGCGGGGGGAGGCGCGGTTGATCTCATCCGCCATCAGAAGCTGGCAGAAGACCGGGCCGCGCAGGAAGCGGAAGGAGCGGCGGCCGGATTCACCCTCCTCCAGCACCTCGGAGCCGAGAATGTCGGAGGGCATCAGGTCCGGGGTGAACTGCACGCGGCGGGCATCGAGGCCCATCACCGTGCCCAGCGTCTCCACCAGCTTGGTCTTGCCGAGGCCGGGAACGCCCACCAGCAGCATGTGCCCGCCTGCCAGAAGAGTGACGAGCGCCTGCTCCACCACCTCCTCCTGGCCCAGGATCACCCGCCCGACCGCGGCCCGTACCCGGGTCAACCGAACGGAGAGCGCCTCGGCCTCACTCAGCAACTTCTCTGCATCGACGGTCGGTTCCGTGGCGATGGGCACTTCAACCATGCATGGCCCCTTTCCATATTGCCGAGGGGTAACACCTGACCCCGCCTCCCACGACAGATGGAGGCGTGATGAGTGGATGGCGAGGGTATGGCCCTTCGATGGCGCGGAGAAAGTCACATGGCGCTGGGGATGCATGAATTGAAAAGCGGTCCGAAGGCGGCCCCTCCGGTCCCGGCGCGTCAGCCCCGCACGATCTGCGGGGATTTCCATATGCGCATCGCGCGGGATGGAACCTGGTACTACCAGGGCAGCCCGATCGGCCGGAAGGAGCTGGTCTGCCTCTTTGCCTCCGTGCTGAAGCGCGAGGCCGATGGCAGCTTCTGGCTGGAAACTCCTGTCGAGCGCGGCCGGATCGAGGTGGAGGATGCTCCCTTCGTCGCCGTGGAGCTGAACTGGGGCCATTGCTGCGGGGATGGTGCCTGTGATTCGGGCGCGCCCTCCCGGCGCCAGGCCCGCCAGTGCCTGACCTTCCGGACCAATCTGGACGAGATGGTCACGGCCGATGAGCATCACCCCATCCGCGTGGAGATCGACCCGGTAACGCGCGAGCCGCGCCCCTATGTCACCATTCGCCCCGGCCTGGAGGCCCGGATCAGCCGCCCGGTCTTCTATGAGCTGGTCGCGCTGGCCCAGCCGGAGACAGTGGATGGGCGTGAGGTCATGGGCGTATGGAGCCAGGGCTGCTTCTTCGTGATCGACGACAGCCCGACCGAGGAGAGTTCCTTCGAGGAATTCGACGACGAAGTGGCGTGACGGACAGTCTTCCCGCCCTTCTCCCGGCGAGCCTTTCCCCGGCCGAGGTGGAGCAGCGCCTCGCCGATCCCGCTCGCCTCCTCCGCGCGGCGCGTGCCGAGGCAGCGCCGGAGGGAACCCGCCGTTCCGCCGTTCTGGTGCCGATCCTGCTGCATCCGGCGCCGACCATCCTGCTGACACTCCGCGCCGCGACCCTTTCCTCCCATGCCGGGCAGGTCGCCTTCCCTGGCGGACGGATCGAGCCGGGGGAGACGCCCGAGGCCGCCGCACTGCGCGAGGCCGCCGAGGAAGTGGGGCTGGACCCCCGCCTGCCGCGCATTGCCGGGCGGCTGCCCGATATGGTGACGGGCACGGGCTTCCATGTGGTTCCCGTGGTGGCGCTGCTGGACCCACCCGTGTCCCTCACGCCCGAGCCGGCGGAGGTGGCGGAGGTGTTCGAATACCCGCTCTCCCGCCTGCTGGACCCCGCCGCGCCCGAACGGCGCAGCGGTGTCTTCGGAGGGCGGACGCGCCATTACTGGCAGTGGCCGCATGAAACCCAAACCATCTGGGGCGTCACGGCCACCATGCTGCGGAGCCTGGCGCTGGCCCTGAGGGACTGAGGCGGCGGCCTACCGCCTTCGCCCCCGCGGGACCATAACCTTCTACGATGCCCTATCTGATCGAGGCGATTCTCTTTCTCTCTCCCTTCGCTCTCTACGCGATCTGGCTGCGGCTGAATCCCGGACGGGCGGTGGGGGCGCATGTGATCGCGCTTGCCCTGCTGGGGCTGGCCCTCTCGATCGGTGGGGCGATCTGGTACGGGCTGTCGCGCGGGATGGACCCGAATGCGGCCTATATTCCCCCGCGCGTGACGGCGGATGGCATCCAGCCCGGCCATGTTGCGCCCGCCCGGCCGCCAGGGCCCTGGCCGCCACCCGCTGCCGCCCCCGCCCCGCCACCCCCGCATGAGGGCCCGCGACCGCGATGAGCGACCCGCCCAGTGCCCGGATCGATCCACCCGCCTTCCTGTCCGGCCCCGCGCCCGCCGCCGTGCTTGCCGCCCTGCCGGGTTCCCGCGCGGTGGGCGGCGCCGTGCGGGATGCGCTGGCCAATCGCCCCGTGGCCGATGTGGATGTCGCCGCGCCCTTTCCGCCGGAGGAGATCGCCGCCCGCCTGACCGCTGCGGGGCTGCGGGTGCATGAGACCGGGCTGTCCCACGGCACCGTCACCGCCGTGCTGCGCGGCGAGCCAGTGGAGGTGACCAGCCTGCGCCGGGACGTGCTGACCGATGGCCGCCACGCCGTGGTGGAATGGACCACCGACTGGCGCGAGGATGCGGCCAGGCGGGACTTCACCATGAATGCCCTGTCGCTCTCGGCCACGGGCGAGTTGTGGGATTATTTCGGCGGGCGCGAGGACCTGGAGGCTGGACGCGTGCGCTTCGTGGGCGACCCCACGATCCGGCTGGAGGAGGATCACCTCCGCGCCCTGCGCTACTTCCGCTTCCAGGCCCGCTATGGGCGCGGCGAACCGGACCCGGCGGCGGTCGGGGCCATCCGGAAGGTGGTGCCATATCTTTCACGGCTTTCGGTCGAGCGGATCTGGATGGAGCTCAAGCGCCTCCTCGCCGCTCCCGATCCGGCGGAGGCCGTGGCGCTGGCGGAGGAGACAGGCGTGCTGCCGGCGGTGCTCGGGCCGGACTGCCTGGGGGCCTCGCGCCATCTGCGTGCCCTGGCGGAGATCGGCGCGCCACAGGACCCGATGCTGCGCTTCGATGCGCTGCTGACCCATGGCAGCGCCGAGGCCGCGCGGCGCCTCAAGGCCTCGAATGAGGAAGTGCAGCGGCTGGTCGCCCGTTACCGCGCGGGCCATGACCTGCTTCCGCTGCAGCCCGCCATCGCCGAGGGCGGGCCGGATGACGATACGCTCCGGCGCCTCCTGGCTGAGCAGTTGCCGGAGCGCCTCGCCGATGCCGCCTGGCACCGCCAAGCAGTGACCCGCGCCTGGGGCTGGCAGGGGCCGGATGACGCGGCCTGGGCCCGCTTCCGGGAGCGGATAGCCGCCATGCCGCGCCCTGTGTTCCCGCTCCAGGGAAGGGACGCGCTGGCGATGGGTGTGAAGCCGGGACCGGAAATGGGACGGCTGCTGGCCGAGACGCGGCGCTGGTGGCTGGAGGGCGGCTGTACCGCCGATGCGGAGGCCTGCCGTGCGCAACTGGCCGGGCTGATGGCGGACATTCACGGGAATGCGCTTACGAAGCGGTGAGCGGACAGGTTACGGCTTGTTTGTCACCGAATCGGAGGCTTTGCCCCCTATGTCATCCACCCTGGTCGTCTGGGCACCGCGGGTGCTGTCCGTGCTGCGGATCGTCGCGGCCCTGATCTTCCTGCTGCATGGCACGCAGAAGCTGTTCGGCTTCCCGGCTCCGCCCCCTTCGGGCTTTCCGCCGGCCGTGTCCCTGTTGTGGGTCGCTGCGATCCTTGAGCTGGTGGGCGGCCTGCTGCTGCTGTTTGGCGCCTTCACCCGGCCGGTTGCGTTCGTTCTCTCCGGTGAGATGGCAGTGGCCTATTGGATGTTCCACGCACCGCGTAACCTTTACCCCACGCTGAACGGTGGCGACGCCTCGATCCTCTACTGCTTCGTCTTCCTCTACATCTTCTTCGCGGGCCCGGGCCCGTGGAGCGTGGACGCGGCCCGCAACAGGGCCTGACAGGGACCTTTCCCCTGGCCGTGGCGGGTGCGGTGCTGTAACCGCCCCGCCCATGGCTTCCCAGAAACGGCGCATCGATCCCGACACGACGCGCGCCCTTGTTGCCCGCCTCTGGCGCGAGGAAGTGCGGCACCATCCCCGCCGCATCCTTCTCGCTCTGCTCTGCACCAGCCTGGTGGCCGGGCTCACCGCCCTCTACCCGGTGGTCATCCAGCAGGCATTCGACCTGTTCACGGCCAATGACCAGCGCATTGTCTGGTTCATCCCGCCCGCGATCATCGTCCTGACCGCCGCCAAGGCGCTGGCGCAGTACGGCCAGGCGGTTTCGATCCAGTCCACCGTGCTGCGCGTGATCGAGGGGCTGCAGAACCGGCTCTTCCGGGCCCTGACCCGGGCCGATTTCGCGATGGTGTCGAAGGATGCCCCGGCCCGGCACGCTGCCCGCTTCACCGCCGATGCGGCGGCGATCCGGGAGGCGCTGACCAAGGCGATCAATGCCATCGCCGATGTGCTCACGGTCGTCGGGCTGGTCGCCTCCATGGTCTGGCTGGACTGGAAGATGTCGCTGGTGGCCGCGTTGCTCTATCCCGTGGCGGTGGTGCCCATCCTGCGGCTGGGCAAGCGCATCCGCCGCGCCTCGGGTGGGATGCAGGAGCGGGTGGGCGAGGCCGCCGCGGCCCTCACCGAGAGCTTTTCTGCTGCCCGGGTGGTCCGCACCTACCGCCTGGAGGAGGCGGAGGAGACCCGCGCCTCCCGTCTTTTCGCCAATCTGCGCGCCAGCCTGCTGTCCATCGCCCGCACCCGGGCGAGCCTGGACCCGATGCTGGAGGCGATCGGCGGCGTGGCGGTGGCCGCGATCCTGGCGCTCGTCGGCTGGCGCGTGTCCCAGGGGGAGGGGACCGTCGGCGAGTTTACCGGCTTCGTCGCTGCCCTGCTGATCGCGGCGCGCCCAGTGCGCGCACTGGGCAGCCTGAACGCCGCCCTGCAGGAAGGGCTGGCGGGGCTGGCGCGGGTGAATGCCGTGATCGACGCGCCGCGCCACATCACCAGCCCGCCGGATGCACCGGCCCTGCCGCAGGGCAGGGGCCGCATTGCCTTCGAGGATGTGCATTTCGCCTATGACGACGACCGCTCGGCGCTGCATGGCGTGAGCTTCGTCGCGGAGCCCGGCCGCACCGTGGCGCTGGTCGGCCCGTCCGGCGCGGGCAAGTCCACCGCGCTGGCGCTGGTGCCCCGCCTGTACGACCCGAGCTCGGGGCGCGTGACGCTGGATGGGGTGGATGTGCGGAGCGTGTCGCTGGAGAGCCTGCGCGACGCCATCGCCTATGTCGGCCAGGACGCGACGGTCTTCGACGACACGGCCTATGCCAACATCGCCTGCGGGCGCCCTGGCGCGACGAAGCAGGAAGTGGAGGACGCCGCCCGCGCCGCCGCCGCGCATGAATTCATCACGGCGCTGCCGCAGGGCTACGACACGGTGCTCGGCCCTGGCGGCGCACGGCTTTCGGGCGGGCAGCGGCAGCGTATCTCCCTGGCGCGCGCGCTGTTGCGGAACCCGCGCGTGCTGCTGCTGGACGAGGCGACGAGCGCGTTGGACACCGCCAGCGAGGCCGCCGTGCAGGCAGCGCTTGGACGGTTGCGCGCGGGGCGGACGACGCTGGTGGTGGCGCATCGCCTCTCCACCGTGCGCGATGCGGACCTGATCGTGGTGATGGATGCCGGCCGCGTCGCTGAAGCCGGCACGCATTCCGCCCTGCAGGCCCAGCGGGGCCTCTATGCCGGCCTTGTCCAGGCCCAGGCCTTCGTGCCGGCCTAGGTAGGGGCCTCATTTAGGGCCACTCTGTGATGGTGGCGATGAGGGCGAGGCTGGCCAGGAAGTTCCGGGCCAGCCGGTCGTATCGTGTGGCCAATCTCCGCCAGTTCTTGAGGCGGCAGAACAAGCGCTCGATAGTCTGAACGCAAATGACAAATGCCGCTGGTCTGGGCAGCGGGGCTGGTAGGGATAACGTAGCGGATCTCGACCTCGTCGTCGGTGACGACGACCCGGGCCACGAGCCATTCGATCAGCTG
>NZ_JAOXLP010000015.1 GCF_025791835.1 Roseomonas xinghualingensis | reverse complement strand
CCGCCCGCAACCTCGACGACCTCTGGACCGTCATCGGGACCGCACTCCCCCAGTTCACACCAGCCGAGTGCGCCAACCTCTTCACAGCCGCCGGCTATGAACCCGAATGAACGGAGTCTGCTCTAGCAGCCCTTCTCCGCCAGCACCTCGCCGAGCGCCCCGACGAAGATGTCGGCCTGCTCCCGCGTAAGGCAGAGCGGCGGCCGGATCTTCAGGATATTGGCCCCTGGCCCGCTGGCACTGATGAGGATACGGCGCTCGCGCAGCGCGTTGACGATGCGGGCCGTCTCGGCGGTGGCCGGCTCCCGGGTCTTGCGGTCCCGCACCATCTCGGCACCGATGGAAAGCCCCGCCCCGCGGACATCGCCGATGAGCGCGTGCCGTTCCGCGAGTTCCGAGAGGCCGGCAAGGAGATGGGCGCCCACCGCTGCCGCATTGGCGGGCAGCTTCTCGTCCCGCAAGACCTCAAGCACGGCACGGCCGGCGGCGGCGGAGACGGGATTGCCGCCGAAGGTGTTGAAGTAGCGCGCCCGGCCGCCGAAGCGCTCCAGCAGCTCCGGGCGGATGGCCAGCCCGGCGACAGGATGGCCGTTGCCCATGGGCTTGCCCATCGTGACGATATCCGGTTCCAGCCCATGGCGCTGGAAACCCCACATCTGGCCGGTTCGGCCAAAGCCGGGCTGCACCTCATCGGCGATGAACAGGGCGCCGGCCGCACGCGCCGCTTCGGCGGCCTGGGCCAGGAAACCCGCCGGATCGGGGAAGACACCGTCCGAGGTGAACATCGTGTCCACCAGCAGGGCGCAGGGCCGGATGCCGTGCCGTGCCAGATCGGCGAAGGCGGCGGCAATGTCGGCGGCGAAGCGCGCGGGCATGTCCGGGCCGCCGCGATAGGCGTCCGGCGGCGGCACGGTTGCGACATGGCGGCCGAGCGGCACGCCTTCCCCCAGGGAGGGAGAGAGTTCCGCCAAGGTGGAGGTAACACCGTGATAGGCGAGCGAGGTGACCACGATCCCCTCGCCGCCCGTATGGGCACGGGCAATGCGGAGCGCGAGGTCATTCGCCTCCGAACCCGTGCAGGTGAACATCACATGCCCGAGCGAGGCCGGGAAAGTCGCGAGCAGCGCCTCGGCATAATCCAGCACCGTCTCATGCAGATAGCGTGTGTGGGTGTTCAGCTGCGCGGCCTGCCGCGCGATGGCCTCCACCACGCGGGGATGCGCGTGGCCGAGCGAGGCGACGTTGTTGTAGCAATCGAGGTAGCGGTTGCCTTCGGCATCGAAGAGCCAAGCTCCCTCCCCCCGAACCAGATGCACCGGCTTCTCGTAGAACAGCCGGTAGGCCGGGCCGAGCAGGCGCTGGCGCCGCTCGATCATCGCCTGCTCGCGCGGGGCGAGGTCAGTCGCCTTGCGCGGATCGAAGGCGTTGATCATGGCCATGCCTTTCGGGGCCGTGTCGGGCATCGGTCATTCCTCGTGCGGCGGCAGGGTACGGGGCGAAGCCTGCGTCAGCCATTCCAGCCCGGCGCGGGCCCCAGGCATGTTGCGCAGGATGTAGGTCGCATTTTCTGGCTGGCGGCGCGCGCGCCAACTGGTGATGAGCACGGTCATCGCCATGCGGGTCGCGATCAGACGCGGCAGGAGGGCGGCTTCCTCCTCCGGCAAGGGCAGCACCGCGCGATAGCCCGCAAGGAAGGCGGCAGGCCCGGCGAGCGGGGCCGGACCCGGGCGCAGCAGATAGGCGCAGGTTGTCGCCACCTCCTGCAGGCGGGAGGCACGGACCATGTCGCCAAAATCGATGATGCCAGCCAGGCGCGTTGGATCGCCTGCCTCCACCAGCACATTATGCGGGTTGAGGTCGTTATGGATGACCTGCTCCGGAAGGCGCGCCAGGAGTGGAGCCGCCTCGGCCTCGAAGCGGTCCAGCGCAGCGGACGCCAGATCACGCAGCACCGGCTCGGCCACATTCGGCAGCAGGGCGCGGAGAGCGGGCGCCTCGCGCAGGTCCCAGATCAGGCGCCTTGTATCGGCCGGATGGGCGAAGCCCGCCAGGGCGCGGTTGAGCCGGGCGGTAAGGCCGCCGAGGTCGTGGGCACGCCCCGGTCCTGCCGCCTCCGTCATCGGCTGGCCGGGAAGGAAAGTGAGGACGCGCAGCAGGCAGGGGCGCCCATCCCCGGCCGAATGGGGAATGGCGGTGGCCCCTTCCCGCGTGCGGCGCATGCGGGGCACCGGCAGGGCTGCATCGGCCTCCTCCAGATGCAGCAGGGCTGCGGTCTGGAAGTCGGTGATGGCAGGGTCCTCATCCGGATGGGCCAGTTTCACGAGAAACACCGCACCATCCGCGAGGATCAGGCGGAGGTTCCGGTCACGCTCCCCACCCAATGGCTCGAGCCTGCCCTCCAGCCCGTATTGCTCGGACAGGACCTGCCGTAGCGCCTCGGGATGAAAGCTGGGTGGCGGCGCCAGGGTCAGCGGGTCGTTCAGAAGATCGGAGGACTTCGGCACCGTCTGACCAGACTCCCGGAAGCGGGCGATGAGGGCCTTCGGCTCTACACTCCCCCTATCCGGGCGTCATCCCCTCGGCCGGTGGCCCCTGTCAGCAGGAGGCCACCGGCCGGGAGGCTATTCCGCGGGCGCCGGTGCGGCCTGCTTCCGGTCCGAACTGCGCTTCGTCCGGAACAGGCGCAGCACCACCACGAAGAAGAGCGGCACGAAGAACACCGCCAGCACCGTGCCGGTCACCACGCCGCCGATCACGCCCGTGCCGATCGCGGTGCGGCCACCCGCGCCAGCACCGGTCGAGATGGCCAGCGGCACCACGCCCAGCACGAAGGCCAGCGAGGTCATCAGGATCGGCCGGAGCCGTTCCTGGGCCGCATGCAGAACCGCGTCCAGCAGGTTCTCGCCCGCCTCGAAGTGTTCCTTCGCGAACTCCACGATCAGGATGGCGTTCTTCGCCGAGAGGCCAATGGTGGTGAGCAGGCCGACCTGGAAATACACGTCGTTCGACATGCCCCGCCCCAGCGTCGCGGCCACGGCGCCGAGCACGCCCAGCGGCACCACCAGCATCACCGAGACCGGGATCGCCCAGCTCTCATAGAGCGCGGCCAGGCAGAGGAAGACCACGATCATCGAGATGCCGTAGAGGGCGAAAGCCTGTGAACCCGAGGCCCGCTCCTCATAGGAAAGACCGCTCCAGGCGATGCCGATGCCCTGGGGCAGCTGCGACGCCAGGCGCTCCATCTCCGCCATCGCCTCACCGGTGGTGCGGCCCGGGGCGGCATCGCCCTGGATCTCGATGGCGCCGATGCCATTGAAGCGGCCCAGCCTCGGCGCGCCCATTTCCCATTGCGCGGAGGAGAAGGCGGAGAAGGGCACCATCGCCCCCTGGCTGTTGCGCACATACCAGCGGGAAAGGTCATCCGGCTGCATGCGCGAGCTGGCGTCACCCTGCATGTAGATGCGCTTGACGCGCCCGCGATCCACGAAGTCGCCGGCATAGGAGGTGCCGAAGGCCGCGGAGAGCGTGCTGTTCACCTGGGCGATGGTCAGCCCCAGGGCGCTGGCACGCTCCCAGTCGATCTCCAGCCGGTATTGCGGCTCCGCATTCTGCTCGTTGGGACGCACATTGGCGACCACCTGGCTTTGCGCCGCAGCCTGCAGGAGGCGATCGCGCGCGGCCACCAGCGCCTCGCGCCCCAGCGCGCCATTGTCCACCAGCTGCATGTTGAAGCCGCTGGCATTGCCCAGCTCGGACACCGCGGGCGGGGCGAAGGCGAAGATCATGGCATCCGGGTAGCGGGCGAAGTGCCCCATGACGCGGCGCGACAGCGCCTGCACGGAGTGCTCCTCGCCCTCTCGGACGGACCAGTCCTTCAGCCGGATGAAGGCCATGGCGGCATTCTGCCCGCGTCCGCTGAAGTTGAAGCCGGTAACGCCCATGACGGAATCAACCGCCTCATTCTCCTCGGTGAGGAGATAGGAGATCAGGTCATCCAGGGCGCGCTGGGTCCGCTCCACCGTGGCACCCGGGGGCGCGACGACCTGGGCAAACATCACGCCCTGGTCCTCGTTCGGCAGGAAGGACGTAGGAAGTCGGGCATAAAGCACGCCCATGCCCACGGCCAATGCCACATAGATCATCAGGAAGCGGGCCGGGCGGCGGGCGATATGGCCCACGCCCTTCACATAGCCGCGGTTCGTCCGGTCGAAACTGCGGTTGAACCAGCCGAAGAAGCCGCGCTTCTCCCCATGCTTGGGGCGGCGCAGGATGGTGGCGCAGAGTGCCGGGGTGAAGACCAGCGCCACGATCACCGAGAGGGTCATGGCGGTGATGATGGTCAGCGAGAACTGCCGGTAGATCACGCCCGCCGAGCCGCCGAAGAAGAACATCGGCAGGAACACGGCCGAGAGCACCAGGCCGATGCCCACCAGGGCACCGGAGATCTGGTCCATCGAGACGCGCGTCGCCTCAAGCGGTGAGAGCCCGTCCTGCTCCATCACGCGCTCGACATTCTCGACCACCACGATGGCGTCGTCCACCAGCAGGCCGATGGCCAGCACCATGGCGAACATGGTGAGGGTATTGATCGAGTAGCCGGCGACGGAGAGCACGGCGAAGGTGCCCAGCAGGACGACCGGGATGGCGAGCGTGGGGATCAACGTCGCCCGGAAGTTCTGCAGGAAGACGTACATGACGATGAAGACGAGGACCATCGCCTCGATCAGCGCCTTGATCACCTCATGGATCGAAATCTCCACGAAGGGCGTGGTGTCCAGCGGATAGGCCACCTCGACATTCGGCGGCAGGGTCGGGCGCAGGGATTCGATCGTCGCGCGCACCGCCTCGGCCGTTGAGACCGCATTGGCGCCCGGCGCCAGCTGGACCGCGATGCCGGCCGTGGGCCGGCTATTGTGCACGCTGCTGATGGCGTAGTTCTCGGCCCCCATCTCCACCTGCGCCACGTCGCGCAGCCGGACCTGGGAGCCATCCTCCTTCACCTTCAGCAGGATCGCCCCGAACTCCTCGGGCGTCCGGAGATAGGATGGGCCGATCAGTGTGGCATTGAGCCGCTGCCCCGGCACCGAGGGACGCGCACCGAGCTCGCCCGACGCCACCTGCACGTTCTGGGAGGAAAGGGCGGCGGAAATGTCGGACGGCATCAGGTTGAAGGCGACCAGCTTCTCCGGATCGAGCCAGATCCGCATCGCATACTGCGCGCCGAACAGGTTGAAGTCACCGACACCGGAGGTGCGCGACAGCGGGTCCTGCACCGCGGAGGCAATGTAGTCCGCGATGTCGTTGCTGGTCAGCTTGCCATCGGTCGAGACGAAGGCGATGGCCATCAGGTAGGAAGTGGCGGACTTGACCACGCGCACGCCCTGCTGCTGCACCGCCTGCGGCAGGCGCGACAGGGATGGAGAGATCTTGTTCTGCACCTGCACCTGCGCGATGTCCGGGTCCGTGCCCTGCGCGAAGGTGAGGGTGATCTCGGCCGAGCCGTCGCGGTTACTCTGCGAGGTGAAGTAGGACAGCCCGTCCAGCCCGTTCAGCTGCTGCTCGATGATCTGCACGACGGTGTTCTGCACCGTCTGGGCCGAGGCGCCGGGATAGGTCGCCCGGATCGAGATCGTCGGCGGCGCGATGGTCGGGTACTGCGAGACGGGCAGGCCGCGAATGGCGATCATGCCCATCAGCATGATGCCGATGGCGATGACCCAGGCGAAGACCGGGCGGTCGATGAAAAAACGCGCCATGATGGATCAGCCCCGCGCCTGCGCCGTTTTCGGGTCGGGCTGGCTGCCCCGCTCAAGCTCCTCGAGGCTCACCTCGCGCACTTCGGGCTTCACGCCATCGCGCACGCGCTGCACGCCTTCGACGACCACGCGGTCCCCGGCGGAGAGGCCCGAGCTGACCAGCCACTTGTTGCCGATGGCCTGGCGGGTTTCGATGATCCGCTGGCGGACCGTACCTTCCTCGTCCACCACCAGCGTCGTCGCCTCGCCACGCGGGTTGCGGGTAACGGCCTGCTGCGGGACCAGCAGCGCGTTCTGCGCCACGCCGGTTTCCACGCGGGCACGCACGAACATGCCCGGCATCAGCATGCCACCGGGATTGGGGAAGATGGCGCGCATGGTCACGGCGCCGGTATCGCGGTCCACCGTCGCCTCGGCGAATTGCAGCTGACCGGCATGGGGGTAATCGGTGCCGTCGCCGAAGGCCAGGCGGACTTCCACCCCCCCTTCGGCGCTGCGGCGTAGCCGCCCCTCCTCCAAGTCCCGCCGCAGGCGCAGCATGGCCTCGGCGGGCTGGGTCACGTCCACCAGGATGGGATCGAGCTGGGTGACGGTCAGCAACTCCGCCGCCTGGTTGGCCGTCACCAGCGCGCCGACCGTCAGGCTCGTCCGGCCGGTGCGTCCGGCGATGGGAGAGGTGATGCGCGTCCGCTCCAGGTCGATCTGGGCCGACTGGACCGCCGCCTTGGCCGCGGCCACCTCGGCCTCGGCCTGCGCCTGGACGGCGACGGCCTTGTCATACTCCATCCGGCTGACCGCGTTCTGGCCCACCAGCGGACGGTAGCGGCTGGTGGTGGCGCGGGCGTTCTGCAACGACGCTTCGGCGCGTGCCTGGTTCGCCGCGGCGCTGGCCAGGGCGGCGCGATAGGGGGCCGGATCGATCTGGAAGAGGGGCTGCCCGGCCGCCACCGTCTCGCCCTCGCGGAACAGCCGCTCCTGCAGCAGGCCGCTGACCTGGGGGCGGATCTCAGCCACCTGATAAGCCGCGCTGCGTCCGGGCAGGACCGTGTGGATCACCACGGGAGCCGGCTGCAGCCGAATGACCGAGACCGGGGGCGGCGGAGGGGCCGGCTGCGCAGCCTGCACCTTGTCGTCACAGGCCGCCAGGATCGGAGCGCCCAGCAGCAGCACCGGCAGGGTCAGCCATGAGCGCAGGCGGTCGGAAAGCAGCTTCGGCTTGGGCATCTCGGCATCCAGGTGGGAGGGCTCGCAATGGAAACTTTATGGTTTCCCTTATGGTGGAAACTGTCTAGTTTCCGGCCGCACGTCAAGGCTATATTGCATTGCAGCAAAGTGACGGAATGCGACCGGAGATGGACCAACGCCCTATCTGCGTAGGCGAGGAAGGCGAGGCGGCCATGCGCGACCGTATTTTCTCCGCCGCGGAGACAGCCTTCACGGCCGATGGCTTCCATGTGGCGACCATGGACGCCATCGCCCGTCGTGCCGGTTGTTCCAAGAAGACGATCTACAAGCTCTTCGGCTCCAAGGAGGACCTTTTCTTCGGTCTGCTCGCCCGCTCCAAGGACGTGGTCTGCCAGGTTCAGATCGATCGCCAGAAGGAACCCGAGGCGGCCCTGACCGAGTTCCTGGAGGAGAGCAGCCGTATCCTGCTGAGCAGCGCCTCCATATCCCTGTTTCGGATGACGATGGCTGAATACACTCACAGCCCCGTTCTCCTGGAGGCCGCCGAGGGCCGCGGCGCCGGCACGGCGCGGCTGGCGCTGGAGAGCTATTTCGAGGAACTGGAGCAGAGCGGCCGCTATGATGTCGGCGATCCGCAGCAGGCGGCGCGCATGCTGATGGGCATGGCGCTCGGGGCCTTCCATCATGAGCTGCTGATCGGCGTGGCAACAGCCTTCCCGCCGGAGGTGGTGCGGGAGCGCATCGTCAGGGCCGTCCGGATCTACCTGCGCGGCACGGCGCGGCCAGAAGCGGCAGCCTGAAGCGCTCTCCTTATCCTACGCTCTGGTTTACCTGCTGGATGAGCAGATTCACGCCTCCACGCGATCCCGCTCCCTGTGATCCACTTTAGCTCGCCGGAACAGGAGCATGAGGTTGTTGGCCGGCATCTGTCGGATTTCGGGTCCGGTGAAACCCCGCGCCAAGGCCGCTTCGGCTATCGTCTCTACCTCTCGCACGCCCCAGGCCGGGTTGCGCGCCCGTAGATCGGCGTCGAAGGCTTCGTTGCTCGGCGCCGTGTGGCGCCCCTTCCAGTGGTAGGGTCCGTAAAGGATCAGGGGAGCACCTGGCGGCAGGACCGCCGCCGCGCCGCGCAACAACCCCAGCGCTGCTTCCCAGGGCGCGATATGAACCATGTTGATGCAGAGGACCGCGTCAGCCTGCACGACCGGCCAGTTCGCCACCGCCGCGTCCAGCCTTAATGCCGGAAGCAGGTTCGTCGCCCCCGCGCCCGTTTCCGCTTCCACCATCCAGGCATCGATGCTGGTCATCGCTCCCGGATCGGAATCAGTTGGCTGGAAGGTCAGCCCCGGCAGGGCGGAGGCGAAATAGACCGCATGCTCGCCCGAGCCGCTGGCGATCTCCAGCACCATGCCTCGCTTCGGCAGCCATTCTCGCAACACCGCCAGGATCGGATCACGGTTGCGGACCGCGGCCGGCGCGTGGCGCTTTGCTTCCGGATTCGTGCTGCTCATCGTCAGCCCTCCGTTGCTGTCGCGGTGGAGTATAGCGCCCCCCGGGGAGAGGCGCAGGCCTGGGGCATAGGCTCCCTCGAAAGGCTGCGGCATGATGGCCGCCGGCCCGCCAGGGCACGACACAGACAAAGAACGTCCAATCCGTCCGCAAACGCTGGCGGGACCAACGCGATAGGGTATCGGCTCGATGGCTTCTTCCCCTCCCCCGCTCTCTGGGCTGCGTGTTGTCGAGGTTTCCGCCTTCATCGCGGCGCCGATCGGAGGGATGACCCTGGCCCAGCTGGGCGCCGAGGTGATCCGAATCGATCCGATCGGCGGCAATATCGATTATCGCCGCTGGCCCCTTTCGCCTGACGGAACCAGCCTCTACTGGACCGGGCTGAACAAGGCCAAGCGCTCCGTCGCCCTGGCGCTGAACAAGCCCGAGGGGCAGGAAATCGCCCGCGCCCTGATCTGCGCCCCAGGCGAGGATGCCGGCATCCTGCTGACCAACCTGCCCGCCAGCGGCTGGATGAGCCACGCCGCCCTGTCGCAGTCCCGCGAGGACCTGATCATGCTGCGCCTGATCGGCAATTCCGATGGCACAGGTGCAGTCGACTACACCGTGAACAGCGCCAGCGGCTTCCCCATGGCGACCGGCCGCGGCGAGGAGCCGGTGAACCATGTCCTCCCGGCCTGGGACATCGCGGCCGGGCTCTACCTCTCCACCGGCCTGCTCTCGGCCGAACGGGTGCGGCGGCGCGGAGGACGTGGACAGGAGATCGTCCTGGCCCTGTCGGATGTGATGCTCGCCTCGGTCGCGAATCTTGGCTACGTCGCCGATGTGCAGGTGAACGGGGCCGTGCGCCCGCCCATGGGCAACGAACTCTACGGCGCCTTCGGCCGGGATTTCGCGATGAGCGACGGGCGCCGCGTGATGATCGTCGCCATTTCCAACCGTCAATGGCGGGCCATCGGCAAGGTTACGGGCCTTACCGAGAAGCTCGCCATGATCGGCCCCATGCTGGATGTGGACCTCAACGACGAAGGCGGGCGCTTCGAGGCGCGGCATGCCATCGCCGCCGTCCTCGCCCCCTGGTTCGCCAGGCACACGCTCGCGGAGATCGCCCGGCTGTTCGAGGGCAGCGGCATCCTCTGGGGCCCCTACCAGGATTTCGGCCAGCTGGTGCGAGAGGACCCGCGCTGCTCCACCGCCAACCCGCTCTTCGCGGAGATCGAGCAGCCGGGCGCCGGCCGCATCCTGGCGCCCCGCGTGCCCCTCGCCTTCTCCGGCACGCCGCGCCCTGATCCGCGCCCGGCTCCGCGCCTGGGCGAGGACAGCGATGCTGTACTGGCCGAGGTGCTGGGCCTGTCCACGGCCGCGATCGGCAGGCTGCATGATGCCGGGATTGTCGCCGGACCCGATGGACGCTGACGGGAGGAACACCGCCATGAACGAGACCGTGAATCTCCCGCTTTCCGATTACGACGCCGCCCTGGCCGCCGCCGAGCGGCTGTTCGAGGAAGGCCGCCGCGCCGTCTCCGCCACCGTCGCCCCCACCGGCAAGGCGGATGCCGCCCTCATGGAGCGGCACCAGTTCGCCCTGCATGGCCTCGCCTGGCAGGCGGCCTATGTCGAGGCGCTGCGCCAGACACTGCGCTGGGCACGCGTGCTGGAAGGTGCCGGCACGCTCGGCGCCAGCGAGAAGGCCATGCTGCGGCTGGGCTTCGCCGAATATTGCGGCCAGCTCGCCGGCGGCATCCCGATGAGCCAGACCGAGACGCTGCGCCCCGGCGACATGGGCATCCCACCTGAGGCCGTGGTGCGCTTCCTGGCGGACCCGGTGCTGGCCCGCCTGTCCCAACCGGCTGCGCTGGAGGCCGCACGCCTCACCCTGGCTGGAGCCGTGTCCGACGGTGAGTACGGGGCCATCGGCCTGGAGGACGAGGCACTGGAGGCCACCCGCGCCGAATTCCTGCGCTTCACCGCCGCCGAGGTCACGCCCCATGCCCAGGAATGGCACCAGCGCGACCAGCTGATCCCGATCGAACTGATCAACAAGCTCGCGGAGATGGGCGTCTTCGGCCTGACCGTCCCGGAGGAATATGGCGGCCTTGGCCTTGGCAAGGTGGCCATGTGCCTTGTCTCCGAGGCGCTGAGCGGCGGCTATATCGGCGTCGGCTCGCTCGGCACGCGTTCGGAGATCGCGGCGGAGCTGATCCGGCTCGGCGGCACGACGGAGCAGAAGGACCGCTGGCTGCCGCGCCTCGCCTCCGGCGAGACCCTGCCCACGGCGGTGTTCACCGAGCCCAATATTGGCTCCGACCTCGGCAATCTCCGCACCCGCGCGGTGCGGGAGGGCGATGTCTACAAGGTTTATGGCGCCAAGACCTGGATCACCCATGGATCGCGTTCGGACCTGATGACGCTGCTGGTCCGCACCGGCCCGGCGGGCTCGGGCTACAAGGGCCTGTCCATGCTGCTGGCCGAGAAGCCGCGTGGCACAGAGGACAACCCCTTCCCCGCCCCCGGCATGAGCGGGGCGGAGATCCCCGTGCTCGGATATCGCGGCATGAAGGAATACGAGATCGGCTTCGACGGCTTCGAGGTCCCGGCCTCCGCCCTGCTCGGCGGCGTGGAGGGCCAGGGCTTCAAGCAGCTGATGGAGACCTTCGAGAGCGCGCGCATCCAGACCGCCGCGCGCGCCCTCGGCGTCGCGCAGAACGCGCTGGAACTGGGCGTGGCCTATGCCACCACGCGCGAGCAGTTCGGCAAGCCGATCCTGCAGTTCCCGCGCGTGCATGCGAAGCTCGCCTGGATGGCGACCGAGACAATGATGGCGCGCCAGCTTTCCTACTTCGCGGCGCGCACCAAGGATTCCGGCCAGCGCTGCGACATGGAGGCCGGCATGGCCAAGCTGCTGGCGGCGCGCGTCGCCTGGTCGAATGCCGACAGCGCGCTGCAGATCCATGGCGGCAACGGCTATGCGATCGAATACCCGATCAGCCGCGTCCTCTGCGACGCCCGCATCCTCTCCATCTTCGAGGGGGCGGCGGAAATCCAGGCCCAGGTCATCGCCCGCGGGCTCCTCGGACGCGTGAACTAGTACGGGCGGCGCCCCCTCAGGGCACGACCAGTGCCGTGAGGGTGGCGAGGACGAGCGGGATGGCCAGTGCCGCGATCACCGTCTGGGTGGCGGTGATTCCCGCCATCAGCGGCGCATCCCCGCCCAGTTGGCGTGCCAGGATATAGGCGGAGGAGGCGGTGGGCATGGCCTGGAACAGCAGCGCCACCACCAGCGCCGGGCCGCGCAGCCCGAGCGCCAGCGCCACCAGCAGCGTCGCCACCGGCATGGCGAGGAACTTCAACGCCGAGGAGGTGACGACCGGCCCGATCCAGGATCGCGCCGTGCCGAAATCCAGTGCCGCGCCGACGCAGAGCAGGCCGAGTGGCAGGGAGGCCGCGCCCAGCGCCCGCAGTGCCGGCTCCAGCCCCGGCGGAAGGCCAAGGCCCAGCCCTTGCAGCAGGATGCCGATCGCGCAGGCCACCACCAGCGGGTTGGTGACGATCTGCCGCAGGATACCGCGCGCATTCAGCCTCGCCGAACCATAGCGCGCGAAGACAAGCACGCAGAGGACATTCACCGTCGGCACGATGGCGGCGTTGCAGATGGCCGCCATGGCAATACCCTGCGTTCCGAACAGCCCCGCCGCGATGGTGACCGCGACATAGTTGTTGAAGCGCACGCTGCCCTGGAAGACCGAGGTGAAGGCAGCGCCATCCACGCGCATCAACGGCCGGAGCGCCACCACCAGCGCCGAGACCAGCAGGATCGAGCCGACCAGCGTCCCGGCCAGGCCCCAGACCGGCAGGGATTCCAGTTTCGCCGTCGCCAGCCCATGGATGAAGAGCGAAGGCAGCAGCACGAAATAGCCGAGGCGCTCCGCCTGCGGCCAGAAACCCTCCGCCAGGAAGCCGGAGTGGCGCAGCCAATAGCCCATCCCGATCAGCAGGATCACCGGCACGAGCGCCAGCAGCACAGCTCCGGTCACGCGCCGGCCTCCAGATACAGACCCATCATGGACCAGCCATTCGGAATATCATCGCCGGCAGAATACGCTCCGGCGCATCCGGCGCCAGACCACCGGCCCACTCCGGATGAGAGAGCTGGACTGGCTGGGCCGGTGGCACAGGAGACGCGACATGACAGGTTCCATCCATGCCTTCCTGCGCAATGAAGGGCCGGATTGGCGGGGCCGCCACCTGGCCGATGTGCTGGCCTTCGACGACAGCCGGATTGAGGCCGTCCATGACTTCATCCAATGGCTATTCCCTCTGCCGGAGCCCAGCCGGGCTGTGCCCGGCGCTCCGGTACTGGGACCGGAGGAGGCGGCGGCGATCCGGGCCGATCCCGTGGCGCTGGAGGGCTTCCGCGCCGGATTGGAGCGCATGGTGCGCTTCTACGCCGGGACAGACCATTGGCTGACCCAGGCCGACCACAACCACCTGCGGATCAGCCGGATCATCGCCGCCACGAGGGACCTCCTGGGCCGGGAAGCCGCCGCGGATTTCCTTGCACTGGTTTCCGCCTGCAACGAGGCCGCAGGCCGCCCGGTGAACGCAACCAGCCTGCGCTACTGGGAACAGGCGCTGGGACCGGATGGTGCATAGGCCAGTTGGCAGCCCCACCCTCCCCGCCCCGGCGGGATGCCCCTATCCTCCCCTCCGGAGCCGATGGAGCAGCCGATGACCGCAGTCACCACCCCCAGCACCCGCCGCGGCATCGCGCGTGGCGGCAAGGCCATTTATGGCGCCCCGCTGGGCATCCTGATGCTGGAAGCGCGCTTTCCCCGTATCCCCGGTGACATGGGCAATGGCACGACTTGGCCCTTCCCCGTGCTCTACCGCGTTGTGCGCGGCGCGAGCCCGGAAAAGGTGGTGCTGAACGGCGCCAGTGGGCTGCTGCAGGATTTCCTGGATGCCGCCGCCGATCTAGTCGCCCAGGGGGCGGAGGCCATCACCACCAATTGCGGCTTCCTCTCCCTCTTCCAGAAGGAGCTGGCGGCGCATGTAGGCGTGCCGGTGGCGACAAGCAGCCTCATGCAGGTGCCCTGGGTGCAGGCGATGCTGCCGCCGGGCCAGCGCGTCGGCCTCGTCACCGTCTCCGGCTCCTCGCTCACGCCGCGCCATCTTGAGGCGGTGGGCGTGCCGCTCGATATCCCTCATGAGGGCACGGAGAGCGGGCGCGAGTTCTTCCGCGTGCTGATCAAGGCCGAGAAGGACGACATGGATATCGACCTGGCCGAGCAGGATGTGGTGGAGGCCGCGCAGCGCCTTGTGGCGCGGCATCCCGAGGTGGGCGCCATCGTGTTGGAATGCACCAACATGCCGCCCTATGCCGCCGCCGTGCAGCGCGCCGTCGGCCGGCCGGTCTATGACATCTACTCGATGATCACCTATTTCCATGCGGGTATCCGCCCGCGCAGCTTCGGCTGACCCGGCGCGGCGGGCAAAGGCCCGCCACCCCCTGGCCCGATCCCTGCCCGCCCAGGATCGCGGCCCAGCGCCGGGATCCTCCTCAAGAGGCGTATGGGTGCGGCCCGTGGTGGAAACGGCGGGTGGCGGCGGGGCAAGGCTGACGGCGCGGAGCGAAGCGGTGGTGCAGACCTATTGCGCCATCGAGGCCGACGCGAATGCCGCCTCGATGGATCGTCTTACGACCCTTTCCTACCTGTGTGCGGGATAAGCCTCACGCCGAAGGGATGGCCGGGACCTTGTTTCGGGCCTCCCAGAACGCGATCTGGCGGCCATGAGCATTTTGGATACCGGCACGCTCCAGGCGGCCAGGCAGGGTGAGGCGATCCGCTTTCCCTTCGACAACTCCTATGCCCGCCTGCCGGATCGCTTCCGCGCGCGGCTGGACCCGACCCCGGTGGCGGCCCCGCGCCTGCTGAAGCTGAACACCGCCCTGGCGCGACGCCTCGGCCTGGACCCCGCCGCCCTCGCCACGCCGGAGGGCGTCGAGATCCTGGCCGGCAACCGCATCGCGGAAGGCTCCGAACCCATCGCCGCCGCTTATGCCGGCCACCAGTTCGGAAATTTCGTGCCCCAGCTTGGTGATGGCCGCGCCATCCTCCTGGGCGAGGTGGTGGCCCCGGACGGGCAGCGCTTCGATATCCAGCTCAAGGGTTCCGGCCGCACCCCCTTCTCCCGCGGCGGTGATGGCCGCGCGGCGATGGGGCCGGTGCTGCGCGAATACCTCGTCAGCGAAGCCATGGCGGCGCTCGGCATTCCGACCACACGCGCCCTGGCCGCCGTCGCCACCGGCCAGGAGGTGAGGCGCGAGACGCCCCTGCCCGGCGCCGTGCTGACCCGTGTGGCCTCCAGCCATATCCGCGTCGGCACCTTCCAGTTCTTCGCCGCGCGCGGCGATGTCGAGGCTTTGCGGATCCTGGCGGACCACGCCATCGCCCGCCACGACCCCGGGGCGGCGAATGCCCCGAACCCTTATCGCGCCCTGTTGGAAGGGGTGGTGGCGCGCCAGGCCTCGCTGGTCGCCAGTTGGATGCTGATCGGCTTCATCCATGGCGTGATGAACACTGACAACACCTCCATTTCCGGCGAGACGATCGATTACGGTCCCTGCGCCTTCATGGATGCCTATGACCCGGCGACGGTGTTCAGCTCGATCGACCAGATGGGGCGCTACGCCTATGGCAACCAGCCCCGCATCATGCAGTGGAACCTGGCACGCCTGGCAGAGGCGATGTTGCCCCTGATAGGCGACAGCGAGGAAGCAGCGCTCGCCGCCGCGAATGAGGCGCTTGGCGGCTTCGCGCCGGCCTTTGAGGCAACCTATCTCGCCGGGCTCCGTGCCAAGATCGGCCTGCCCGGCGACAGCATGGGCGATGTCGCCCTGGCCGGCGAGTTGCTGAAGGCCATGGCGGAGAATGGCGCCGACTTCACCCTCACCTTCCGCCGCCTCTGCAGTGCCGCGGAGGATGAGGCGGCCGATGCGCGGGTGCGCGGCCTCTTCGCCGATCCCGCCGCCTATGACGCATGGGCGGTCCGCTGGCGCGCCCGGCTGGTGGAGGCTGGTGGCGATCCGGCGGCGCGCGCCGCCGCCATGCGGGCCGTGAACCCCGCGGTGATCCCGCGCAACCAGAAGGTGGAGGCGGCGCTGGAGGCCGCGATCCAGCGTGGCGATCTCGGCCCCTTCGAGGCGCTGCTGGACAGCCTTTCCCGCCCCTATGAGGACCAGCCGGGCGCGGACGAGCCGCCCGCCCCGGCCGGGGCGCCCTACATAACCTTCTGCGGCACCTGAACGGCGCTCAGCCGTCCAGGCGGATGCCGAGTTCCTGGATCAGCGGGCGCCAGAGCGCGTTCTCCGCCTTCACGAACTCGGCCATCTGGGCAGGGCTGTGGGGCACGGCTTCCACGCCCATCTCCTGCATGTGCTTCGACATCTCGGGGCTGGCCACCGCCGCGCGCATCATCTCATTCAGCCGCGTGACGATGGCGGGCGGCGTACCCGCCGCGACGCAGACACCCTGCCAGCCATAGGCGACGGTATTGGGATAGCCCAGCTCGATCGCCGTCGGCACCTCCGGCAGGCTGGCGGCGCGGCGGTCCCCCGCCACGAGCAGCGCGCGGATGCGCCCTCCCTTGATTGCGCCCAGGGCGCTGCTGGCATCGAGGATGGCGCAATCCACCGAGCCGTCGAGCACACCGTTCAGCGTGGCCGGCGTGCCGCGATAGGGCACATGGATGGCATCCATCCCGGAGCGCCGCTTCAGCACCTCCATCGTCAACTGGTGCGGGGAGGCCACGGCGGGCGTGCCATAGGTGATGGTCTTCGCCTTCGCGGCCGCGAGAAGGGCGGCGAAATCCTGGACCGGGCTCTCCTGCTTCACCACCAGCAGCATCGGGAAGCGCCCGATGAAGCCGACGCTGGCCAGGTCCTTGTCCGGATCGAAAGGCAGCTTCGAATACAGGGCCGGGTTGTAGACCAGCACGCCATTATCGACATGCAGCAGGCTGTAGCCATCGGCCGGGGAGCGGATCACCGTCTCCGTAGCCACGATGGCGCCGCCACTCGGCCGGTTCTCCACCACGATGGACTGGCCCAGCGCAGGCGTCATCTGGCGGGCCATCAGCCGCGCGAAAACATCGCTCGCGCCACCGGGCGCATAGCCGACGACCCAACGCAGAGGACGGTCGGGCCAGTTGCCCTGCGCCTGCACGCCGGTTGCCAACGCCATCCCCCCGGCGCCAAGCGCCAGACGGGCAAAATCCCTTCGACCGAACATGCAGCAGTCTCCGCCTTGGTTTCGTGCGTGACGCCGTGTTGCCTCGTTTCCGTCCCTGTCTTTGATTCCGCGCCAGTTCAGTCCGACAACACGGGTGGTTTGGCGAGCCCTTCGGCCCGCAGCCGATCGACAAGGGCGCCGAGGCGCCGCCGCCGATAGGAATCGATGTCCTGGCCGGCATGATCCAGGAAACCCTGCCCCGTGCGAAGCCCTATCCGCCCCTCGCGCATGTTGCGCTCGATGATCTCCGGCGCGCGGTAGCGTTCATGCCCCAGCGCGCCCGTGAGATAGCGGCTGGCATGGTAGAGGATGTCGCCGCCGCCCCAGTCGATGAACTCCAGCATCCCTAGCACGCCGAAGCGGAAGCCGAAGCCGTATTTCACGGCCTTGTCGATATCCTCGGCGCTGGCGACGCCTTCCTCGACCATGCGGGCGGCCTCGTTCATCGCCAGGGCCTGGATACGGGGCACGATGAAGCCCGGGCTGGCCGCGCAGGTCACGGGCACCTTGCCGACGGATTCCAGCACGGCGTTCAGCCGCGCGATGACCTCCGGCGCCGTCGCCCGGCCCGGCGAAACCTCCACCAGCGGGATGATATAGGCGGGATTGAGCCAATGCGCGTTCAGGAAGCGCTGCGGCCCCACTACGGCCGGGGAAAGATCATCCACCAGGATGGTGGAGGTGGTGGAGGCGAGGATGGCATCCGGGCCCATCAGCGCCGAGGCGCGTGCCAGGGCCTCGCGCTTGAGATCCAGGATCTCCGGCACCCCCTCGAAGACGATCCCGGCTCTTGCCAGCGCCTCCGCCGCGCCGGATTCCGGCACGATCCGCACGCGGGCCAGCAAGGTTTCCGCATGGGCGGGATCGAACAGGCCCAGCTCACCCAGGGTGCGGAGTGAATCGCCGATCTCGGCGAGCGCCTCGCGCTGCAATGCCTCGAAGGCTTCCGGCGCGCGGGGCTTGGCATCGAGCAGGGCAACTTCATGCCCGGCATAGGCGAACTGCACCGCGATGCCGCGCCCCATCCGACCCGCGCCGAGGCAGGTGATGGGAAGGCGTTCAGGCGAAGCCATGGCGGAGCACCCTGCCGATGCCCGCGCGGTCCAGCCCGCCCAGCCCGGCATCCGCCAGGGTACGCCCGGCATGGGTCGGCGCCTCCCCACGAATGGCGGCACCGATGGAGGAGAAGGCACGCGCCAGCGGCACCTCCACCCCCGCCAGTCCGGCCGCGGAGATGATGAGGGACAGGCCCAGGCGCAGGTCCTCCATCATGTAGCGGTGCTCGTTGAGGATGATCCGTTCACGCCAGTCGCCCGATTCCGTCAGGCGGTCATGCGAGGCACGGCCATACATCCATTCCTCGCCTTCCTTCGCGTAGTGATGGGCGAGCGGGAAATGCGGCGCGCCATAGCCCAGCGCCTCGCGCACCGCCATGCGCTCGGCATCCAGCGCATCGGTGGTGCGGCGGATGGCCGGGACGGTGCCCTCGTTGTGGATGTCCCATTTCTCGAAATGTTCGAGAGGACCGGCATTCATGACGATCAGCGGCGGGTGGATGATGGCGCCCGCATTCATCAGCGCGCCGGACAGGGCATCGCCGCAGGGCTCGATCACGCCCGGGAAGGCGGCGCCGATCATTTCCAGCGCCATCTCCTCCCGATCCAGCGGGAAGACACCGACCGGAAGGCGCTTCGCCCGCACCGTGATGGCGACCTGGAAGGGCCCGTGCTTGCGGGCCAGCCAGGGCAGCGTGCCGGTCTCTGCGAAGGCCACCTTCGGCTTGCGCCCGGAATCATGCAGCACGCGGGCCATCAGCACCGAGCCCAGCGTGCCGGGCGGAAGGAACACCACCTGACCATCCTCCAGGCAGGGCGCCAGCAGCCGCCCGATGTCGGGCTGCGCGGTTGCCGGCGCCGGGCAGAGGATCAGCTCCGCGCCCCGTACGGCTTCTGCCATCTCGGCGGTGACCAGCGCGAGCCGCGCCTCATGCGTGCCCTGCGCGTCCTTCACCGCGATGATGCCGCCGGCAGCCCTGTGCATCTCCACCGCCGCCGCATCGCGGCGCCACAGCCGCACCTCGTGCCCCGCGAGGGCCATGTCACCAGCGGCGGCGAAGGAGCCGTTGCCGCCGCTGAGCACGGCGATTCGGAGCCTGCGGGCAGGTGACGTCATGCTGTGGTTCCAATCAGGGGACGAAGCTCGAAATGCCGCACCTTGCCCAGCGCGGTGCGGGGCAGGCTGTCGGTGAAGACCACGCGGCGCGGCACCTTGAAGCGCGCCAGATGCGCGGAGACATGCGCGCGCACCCCCTCATCATCCACCACCATGCCGGCACGCAGCACGAGGAAGGCCACCGGCACTTCCTGCCATTTCGGATCGGGCTCACCAAGAACCGCGGCCTCCGCGATGGCGGGGTGCTCCAGCAGCACGCGCTCCACCTCGGCGGGATAGATGTTCTCGCCGCCGGAGATGATCATGTTCTTCCGGCGGTCATGCACATGGAAATAGCCATCCGCATCACGCGTGCCGATATCGCCGGTGCGGTACCAGCCATCCTGCATGCAGGCGCGCGTCGCGGCGTCATCTCGCCAGTAACCACGGAAGAGGTTCCGACCGCGCAGCAGAACCTCCCCGGCCATGCCGTTTGGGCATTCGCGCCCGGTATCATCCGCGACCCGCGCCTCGCAGAGCAGGCCCGGAAGGCCGGTGGAGGTGCCGCGGGACAGATCCCCGCCCAGGCGGGTGTAGATGGCGATGGGGCAGCTTTCCGTCGCTCCATAGACCTGCAACAGCGGCACGCCGCGTGACATGACCGCATCCACCACCGCCTGATGCACCGGCTCCGACCCCGTGCTGATGGCACGAAGGGAAGAAAGGTCGGCGTCGGCCCAGCCCGGCTCCGCCAACAAGGCGCGGATGGTGGCGGGAACCAGGACGGTGAGGCTCGGGCGATCCTTCCTGATCGCGGCGAGAACGGCATCGGCGGCGAAGCGCGGATGGATGGTGACAGTGGCGCCCGCCTGCAGCGCAGGGGTGGTCTGGATGTTCAGCCCGCCCACATGGAAAAAGGGGAGGACGGCGAGGACATGATCCTCGGCCGTCATCCCATGCATGTGGTGGCTCATCACCGCATTCTGGAACAACGCTTCCTGCGCCAGCAGCGCGCCCTTGGGACGGCCCGTGGTGCCCGAGGTGTAAACGAGCAGCAGCGCATCATCGAGCGTGCCTGGGCCTTCCCCATCCGCTTCCCCTTCGGAGAAATCCAAAGGCGCTGACGGTAGGCCGGGCGCAGCCTCGCGCAGCGTCTCCGCAAAAACGGGTTCAACAAAGGCCACGCGTGGCTCCGCGTGGTCCAGGATGTAGCGCAACTCAGGTGCCGCCAGCCGCCAGTTCAGCGGCAGCAGGATCGCGCCTAGCCGCGCGCAGGCATAAAGCAGCGAGAGATAGCCCGGCCCGTTCGACGCCAGCACCGCCACCCTGTCCCCTGCCCGCACAGCATGGATGGTGCGGAGCATATGGGTGGCACGCCCGATCTCCTGTGCGAAGGCGGCATAGGTGATCGAGGCGCCTTCGAAGCGGATCGCGACCTTATCGGGCGTAAAGGCCGCGTTGCGCTCGATGAAGCTGGCGAGGTTCGTCACCCGCTCAGTCGTCCTTCTCACCCGGCTTGTAGAGCGTGTCGCGACCCAGGCGGTCCATGCAGATCTCGGCGGTCCAGGGCAGCATCAGCGAGCCGCAACGGCTGTCACGATAGATGCGCTCCAGCGGCAGGCTCTTCAGCATCGCCTGGCCGCCGCAGGTGCGGATGGCCTTGGCGGCGAGCGCATTGGCATTCTCCATCACCGTGTACTGCGCGGCATAGGCGCGCTGCACCTGTTCCCGCGTGGGATCGGGGCGGGCCTCGCGCACGGCCTGGAACCAGAGGGTTTTGGTCTGCTCCAGCATGATGCGCATTTCCGCCACCGCGATCTGCTTGGTAGGAAACATGCGGCGCTTCACGGGCGGCATTCCCGGCAGCTCGCCCCGCAGATAGGCTATGGTGAAGTCATAGGCCGCCTGGGCGAGGCCCATATAGGTGGGCGTCAGCGTCATGAACATATGCGGCCAGCGGCCTGCCGCCTGGAAATAGACGCCACGCGGCATGAGCATGGCGTCCTCCGGCACGAAGACGTCCTTCAGCAGAAGCGTGCGGGAGACGGTGCCGCGCATGCCCAGCGGATCCCAGTCGCCCACCACGGAAACACCGGGCGCCTTGGCTGGAACGGCGAGATAGAGGGTGTTGCGGCGGCTGGCGGCTTCCTCTCCCGCACGTTCCGTGCAGAGGATGCCGTAGTAATCGGCGGATCCTGACAGGCTGGCGAAGATCTTCTTGCCGTTGATGATGTAGCCGCCCTCGACCGGCCGTGCCTCGGTGCCGAAGGCGATGGCACCCGCCGCCGCTGCGCCGCCCTCCGAGAAGGGCTGCGAGTAAATGGCGCCATCCTTCACGATCCGCTGGTAATGCTTGGACCGGCGCGCGCGATGGGCGGCGCGGTCCGCCTCGCTCATCTCCAGGTCCTCGGACAGCAGGCCGGACCAGAGGGTGGAGCAGACATGCATGTTCCAGGAGAGCGCCGTGGCGCCGCAGTAGCGGCCCAGCTCCGCTGCCGTGAGGCAGTAGGTGGTGAAGTCAGCCCCCTCCCCGCCATCCCCCTTCGGCACGCAAATGCGGAGCAGACCTTCGCCGTGCATGTCGCGGAAGTTCTCGATCGGGAAGCGGGCTTCCCGGTCATATTCCGCGGCACGCGGCGCCAGTACGGCCTTGCCGAAGCGGCGGGCGCGGGCGGTCAGCTCCGCCTGCTGGGGCGTGAGATTGAAGGCCTCGGGCGCGAAAATGGGTTCGTCCTGAAGCGCGTCGGCGGGCATGGCGTCCATCACCGATCCTTCCCTGTCAGATGGCGGTCCAGGAAGCCCAGCACCGCTGCGTCAAATTCACTCGGGGCTTCGATCTGCGGCATGTGGCCCACTCCGGGCAGGCAGATATATTCGGCGCCAGGGATCTTGCCCGCCATGCGCTCCATCATCGGCGCGGGCGCATTGGTGTCCGCCTCCCCGGCCAGGCAAAGCGTGGGGATGCGGATGGCGCCGAGATTCCCGCGCTCATCGAAGGTGACGAGGCAATGCACCGCCGCGCGAAAGGTCCTGGGCGATGCGGCAGCCAGCGCTTCGATCGCCAGCGCCCGCCATGCGGGATCCGCACCACGCGGCCCGACAAGCTTGGCCAGCGTATCCTCCGCGATATCTGCGAGGGACAGCCCGTCCTCCAGCGGCTTCAGCCGCGCGGCCACGAATTTCTGCTGGAACTCGCCTGAGGGATTCCCGAAGGCCGGGCTGGTGGCGCAGAGGATGGCCGCGGCATAGGCATCCGGCCGGCGGCGCAGCATGGTCTGCACCACCATGCCCCCCATGGAATGGCCGAGCAGCACGGGCCGTTCCAGCCCGGCTTCCACGATCGCCGCCTCCACATCGGCGGCCATGCCGTCGAAGTCCATCGAATCGACGGGAGGACGTTCGCCATAACCCGGGAAGTTCAGCGGCACGGCGCGATAGCCGCGCGCCGCGAAGGAGGCGCGCTGCGGCTGCCAGAGCCGTGCGTCAGCGCCAATTCCATGCAGCATCACGACCGCCGTCGCATCCGCCATGCCAGCCAACTCCCTTACGGAACCGATCATATGAAAAGGAATATTCCTGTCCAGGACCAAATCATCCGAACAGGGGCTGCAATTCACCCTTCACCACGACAGGCACGCCATCCACCAGGATGTCCGTTCCCATGACAGGAATGTCGAAATGCCCAGGCGTGTAGCGTCCGGCGAACTCGTTCGCGCCCGTTGAGAAAAGGAAGTTGCCGGATACAGCGCGCAGCTCCGTGCCGTTGGTGTCCCGTTGGCCATACATGGACAGCGCCTCGTATCGGGCCGCCGGGTTCATGCCGAAGCCGACATGGGAAACGGCATAGGCCTCCCTGTCGCCCCAGGCAGCGAAGGATTGGCGCATCATCTCGGCATCGGGGCCGCTGCCCTCGATGGCGATGACATAGTCGTTCTCGATGGTCAGGTGGATCGGGGCGGCGAGGTAGCGCTTGAAGGTCAGGTTGATGTCGCCCGTGTCCAGCACCAGCGTGCCGTTGACCGTGTTGGCGGCAGGAAAGCTCACCACCAGCCCGCCGGGCCAATGGGCCAGGGTGCCGGCACGGTCGGTCCAGCCCCAGACGCCAACGGTGGTGGCGCCCGCCATGTCGATCTCCAGCGCCGTGCCGGCCGCGGAGCGGACGCTCATCCGCTTTGCGCCGCGCAGCATCTTCGTCGCCGCCTTCACCCGGCCCG
This sequence comes from Roseomonas xinghualingensis, assembly GCF_025791835.1. Taxonomy (GTDB): domain Bacteria; phylum Pseudomonadota; class Alphaproteobacteria; order Acetobacterales; family Acetobacteraceae; genus Roseomonas; species Roseomonas xinghualingensis. The sequence goes on along the minus strand of NZ_JAOXLP010000015.1, from coordinate 81,722 downwards.
CCAGCGCATCATCCGGGCGCATCCGCTCCAGCGCCTCGGGATGCTCGTTGGAAATGGAGAGGATGCGGGCCCCGGCCTTCAGGATGGCCCCTGTTTCCCGCGCATGCATCAGCCCCTGCACGGTCAGGTCCACCACCAGCCCGCTGGCGCCCAGCGCACCCACCACCGGCTCCAGCCCGCCGATGGCTTCGCTTGCGCCGGTGGAGCGGACCGGTACGGGGTACGGGTTGCGCCCGGTTGGCAGGACGATATGGAAGGGCCGCGCACCCAGCCGCAGCAGGGCCAGCTCCGCCAGATGAACGTTCAGCGCGCGCGACTGCGTCTCGGAAAGGATGGCCACCGCCTCCCCCGGCTTCACCGCGCATTTCGCGAGAATCTCGGTGAAGGCCTCGATCCACTTGTGCTCGATGCGGTCCGCCAACATCCTTGCCGCCCCTGTACGTTCGCCCACATTCGGGCGCAGATCAGGGGCATCGGTCAAGATGCATGAAAAGGGATATAATCCGCCCGTGGCAGGATTCACCGAAGCCTATCTGCCCTATCTCCTGGCACGGGCGAGCCATGAGGTCTCCTCCAGCTTCCATGCCGCGCTCAGGGAATGGGATCTTTCCGTGCCGGAATGGCGCGTCCTGGCCTGCCTGACCGATGCGGATGGCCTGGGCGTGGGGCAATTGGCGGAGATGGCCCTGATGAAGCAGCCCAGCATGACCAAGGTGCTGGACCGCATGGAGGCGGATGGGCTGATTCGCCGGAAGGCCACGGCGGAGGACCGGCGCCGCGTTCTGATCCACCTCACCCCGAAAGGGCGCGCACGGGTGAAGCCGGCCCTGGCGGCAGCCCGCATTCATCAGCGCGAGCGGCTGGCGCCCTTCGACGATGCCGAGCGCGCCGTCATCCTGCGCGCCCTGCACCTGCTGATCGGCGAGGACGCGCCGCAGCAGAACGCGCTGAAATAGAAGAAAGGCCGGGGATCTCTCCCCGGCCCTGCCTCACATCCCGCCGATATAGTTCGGGCCGCCGCCGCCTTCCGGCGTGCGCCAGTCGATGTTCTGCGTCGGGTCCTTGATGTCGCAGGTCTTGCAGTGCACGCAGTTCTGCGCGTTGATCACCAGCTGCACGGTGGCGTCGCCGGCCTCGACCTCCGCACCCTCGCCCGTCGCCTCCGCATCAGGCGTGCCCTTCAGCTCGCGATCGGCTTCCGGCCCCACCGCCTCATAGACGGCGGCCGGGCAGTAGCGGCTCTCGGGGCTGCGGAACTTGTCCCAGTTCACGCCCTTCCAGCGGCCTGGATCCTTCAGCACCAGATGGACCGGCTGGTTCTCCTCATGATTGGTGTTCGAAAGGAACACGGAGGAAAGGCGGTCGAAGGTCAACTTGCCGTCCGGCTTGGGATAGACGATGCGCTTGCTCTCGGAAGCGGGGCGCAGCGTTTCGTGATCCGCATGATGCGTCCAGGTCCAGGGCGCCTTGCCGCGGAAGACATAGGTGTCGAGCGCCGCAGCGGCCATGCCGCCCCAGAAGCCGTATTTCGCGAAGCCCGGGCGGATGTTGCGCACGCTGTTCAGCTCTTCCCAGACCCAGGAGTTCCGCAGGGCCTCGGGATAGCTCTCCAGCACCTCCGGCCGCGTGTCCTGCGCCAATGCCGCGGCCACGGCGTCGGCCGCCACCATGCCGCTCTTCATCGCGGTATGGGTGCCCTTGATCTTCGGCACGTTCAGGAAGCCGGCCGTGTCGCCCACCAGCATGCCGCCCGGGAAGACCAGGCGCGGGATGGACTGCATGCCGCCCTCGTTCAGCGCGCGGGCGCCATAGGCGATGCGCTTGCCGCCTTCCAGGAAGCCCCGCACGGCGGGGTGGGTCTTGAAGCGCTGGAACTCGTCGAAGGGCGAAAGCCAGGGGTTCTTGTAGTCCAGCCCCACCACGAAGCCGATGGAGACGAGGTTCTCCCCCAGCATGTAGAGCCAGGAGCCGCCATAGGTGTCGGAGGTCAGCGGCCAGCCTGTGGAATGCCACACCAGGCCGGGCGTGTGCTTCTCCTTCGGGATCTCCCACAGCTCCTTCATGCCGAGGCCGAAGGTCTGGGGCTGGCAGTCCTTGCGCAGGTCGTAGAGTTCGAAGAGCCGCTTGGTCAGCGAACCGCGGCAGCCCTCGGCGAAGATCGTATAGGTGGCGCGGAGCTCCATGCCGGGCTGGTAGTCCGGCCCTTCCTCACCTTCCCTGGTGATGCCCATCACACCGGCCACGACGCCCTTCACCACCCCGTCCTCGATCACGAGGTCGGAGGCCGCGAAGCCAGGATAGATCTCCACGCCCAGCCCCTCGGCCTTGGCGCCGAGCCAGCGGGCCACATTGCCCAGGGACACCACGTAGTTGCCGTGGTTGTTCATCGCGGGCGGGGTCGGCAGCTTGAAGGCGCGCTTCTCGGTCAGCAGCATGAAGCGATCGTCGCCTGCCGGAGTCATCAGCGCCGGCGGATCGTCGCGCCAGTCCGGGAACAGCTCATCCAGCGCGCGCGGCTCCAGCACCGCGCCAGAAAGGGTATGGGCACCGATCTCCGAGCCCTTCTCCACGAGGCAGACACTGAGGTCGGGTGATGCCTGCTTCAGCCGGATGGCAGCCGCCAAGCCGGCAGGGCCACCCCCGACCACCAGCACGTCGAATTCCATGCTCTCGCGTTCGGACACGGGCTCTCCTCCTGATGGGGACAGGGATTTAGCCCCGCCTTTCACTCCGCGTAACCCGTCAACCACATTTGGGCCCATTGCGCGATGTCCCGCCGGGGCGCGATACCCCATTCATGGAGCTGGACGAGGCCGAGACAGCGGCCCTTCTCGCCGCATTGGAGCTGCAGATCGCCTGGGGCGCCGATGAGGCGCTGGACGAGGCGCCGCAGGACCGTACCCTGCCGCGCGCCGCCGCGCCGGCGGCTGCGGCTCCGGCCGCCCCGCGCCCGACGCCGCCGCGCCCGGCCATTACCGCCCCCGCCGCCGCCTTTACCCCCGCCGCCACCCGCGCGGGGGAGCTGGCCGCCGGGGCCGACAGCATCGAGGGGCTGCGCGCCGCCCTGGCCGCGCTCAACCACCCATTGCGGGAAACGGCGGGAAACCTCGTCCTCTCCGATGGCGTGCCGGATTCGGGCCTGGTCCTGATCGGGGAGGCCCCCGGGGCCGATGAGGACCGGCAGGGCAAGCCCTTCGTCGGCGTCTCGGGCCAGTTGCTGGACCGGATGCTGGCCAGCATCGGCATCGAGCGGGCGCGCAATGCCTATCTCACCAATATCCTGCCCTGGCGTCCGCCGGGGAACCGCACCCCCACGGATGCGGAGATGAGCCTCTTTACCCCCTTCGTGCTGCGCCACCTGGCACTGGTGCGGCCGCACCATATCGTCCTCCTGGGTGGCACGGCGGCCAAGGCGCTGCTTCGCCGGAACGAGGGAATCACCCGCCTGCGGGGCCGGTGGCATTCACTGGAGGTTCCAGGGCTGGGCCCGGTCCCCACGCTGGCGACACTCCACCCCGCCTATCTGCTACGCCAGCCCGCCGGGAAGCGCGACGCCTGGACCGATCTGCGCCTCCTGCGACGTGCCCTGGACACCAAAAACGAAATCGAAACATAGCCCTAACTCGATCGTGAAGGTTCGATTTTCCAGAAGCCCCTGATTTCCTGTCGGCGGCCCCGTCGCTCACGCGCTCGCGGCTTGCCCTGGCGGGCTTGCCCCCCTAACCCTCCCCTATGCGAGCTTCCCCCCCCGGGCTCGATCGCCGCCCCCCCCGGCGAGCGCGCGCGGTGCGGCTCTTGCTTGTCCTGGCCCTGGTCCTGTGCGGACCCGTGGCCCTGGCGGCTCCGCAGCGCACGCAGGAGAGCAGTTCACGGCGCGAGCATGCCATGTCGCGCCAATCCAACCATGCATCCCGCTCGGCTCCACCACGGGCCCAGGCCGTGCGCACGCCCTCGCGGCAGGCCCAGCGAAGCGCCCCGCCCAGGCGCCAGACGGCCAGCAGTTCGACGCGCCGGCCCGAGCACGAAAACTCCCGCGCGCGGCCGCGCGCGGCCCAACGGCGCCAGCTTGCCCGCCCTGCCCCCTCCCAGGCTGCGGAGCGGGATCGCCGGAAGCTCCCTCGCCCGATCTCCCCTGCCGAGTCGCATGAACCGGAACCGGTTTCCCTTGCGGCCACCCGGTCCACCCGCCTGCGGGAGATGCACACGCCGCAGGAAATCGCCCTTTCCTTCGCGCGGACGCCGCTGGCAGGCTTCGCCCGGCCCGAAACACCGACCCTGCCACAGCCGCTGGCCCCCTCCGACGCCGCCCGGCTGCGCCGGATCTTCGAACTGCAGGCACGGGGCGACATGGCCCAGGCCATGCGGGAAGCTGAACGCCTGGATGATCGCCGCCTGATCGGCCATGTCCTGGCCGACCGCTGGCGCCAGGACGGAATCGAGCCGACGGTGCCGGAACTGCAGGCCTGGCTTTCCGCGCATGCGGATCACCCGGACGCAGCCCGGCTGCACGCCATGCTGGCCGCGCGCCTGCCGCACGATGCCAACCCGCCGCCCCTGCCGGGTCCGGAAGCCGTTGGGGAAACCCCTCAGCCCGGCCAGGAGATTCCACCGGAGGAGCGCGAGCCCCCCACCGCCGCGCGCCCGCTGACCCGCAACCCCACCCTGGATCGCACGGTGCGGGAGATGGCGGGGCGCAGCGATCCGAAGGATGCGCTGCGCCACATCGCCAACACCCGGGGCATCACCCCGGCCTATGCCGCCGCCCTCCAGACGGATGTGGCGCTGGTCCTCTTCACCTCCGGGCGAGACCAGGAAGCCTTCCGGATTGCCTCCATGGCCGCCCGCACACCCGGCGCGCCGGCCCAGGCGAGCTTCCTTGCCGGCCTCTCCGCCTGGGGCCTGACCCGTTATGAAACGGCGCTGCCCTATTTCGAAACCGCCGCCCGCAGCGATTCCGCCCCCGCCGTGCTGCGCGCCGCCGCCGCCTTCTGGACCGCGCGAACCGCGGTCCGCGCCAAGCGGCCACAAGGCTATGTGCCCTGGATGCTCCAGGCCGCGCAGGAGCCGCGCACCTTCTATGGGCTGGTCGCCCGCCGCGCCCTTGGCCTGCCCCCTGGCTTCGCCTGGGAAAGCGAAATTGCCGGAGAGGCCGAAGGCGCCGTGCTGGCCGAAACGGCCGGTGGCTGGCGCGCCCTCGCCCTCATCCAGATTGGCCAGAAGACCCGGGCGGAGGCGGAGCTGCGCCGCCTCTGGTCCGTCGCCCAAGGCAACCCATCCCTTGCGCGCGCCATGCTGGCCGCCGCCACGGGGGCCGGCATGACGGAACTGGCGACGATGCTCGCCGGTCAGGCGCAGGCGGCGGATGGCCGCCCGCGCGACTATGCCCGCTTCCCCGTGCCCCGGCTGGAGCCCATGGGCGGATGGCGCGCGGATCCGGCGCTGATCTACGGGCTGGCACGGCAGGAATCGAATTTCGATCCCGCAGCCGTCTCCCCCGCCGGGGCGCGTGGCCTGATGCAGGTGATGCCCGCCACCGCCGCCTACATCACCGGCGATTCGAACCTACGCGAGGGCGGCCAGCGCCGCCTGCACGATGCGGGCTTCAGCCTGGAACTCGGCCAGCGCTACCTGCTGCACCTCTCCGGGCAGGAGAATATCCAGGGAGACCTGATCCGCCTTCTGGCCGCCTATAACGCCGGGCCGGGGAATCTCGCGCGCTGGATGCCCGCCAGCCGGCACCGCGAAGATCCCTTCCTTTTCATCGAGAGCATCCCGTTCAACGAAACCCGCGCCTATGTGCAGCGCGTGCTGGCCTATTCCTGGATCTATGCCAGCCGTCTCGGCCTGCCCTCCCCCAGCCTGGACGCCCTGGCGGCCGGCAGTTCGCCGCGCTTCCTGGGCGTGGATGAGCTGGCGCGGCTGGTGGCTCGCAACCGGGGGGCGCGGTAGCGCCGGCGCCGCTCCCGGGGCAGCGAAAGCTTTCCCCCGTTTCCTACCCGTGTGCCCCGCATTCCAGCGACACCACGGCGCTGGCTTCCCGCACCATGGCGAAGAGTTCGCGCAGCGGCTCCATCAGCTCCGTATGCTCGCGCCCATAGCCGCCGGAGCGGGGAGCGGGCGGTTCGCCATAATCCAGGGCAGCGCTGGGCGGTTCATGGGAGGGGAAGACCTGATCCAGCAGCGTCGCAGCTTCCTCCACCTCCAGACGCAGAAGGCGGCGGAGCAATCCATCCCGTGTCACGCCATGGCGCGGGGAGAATTCGGGCATGTTCACGGAGCGCATCCAGATGCGCTGGATCAGCAGCAGCCGCACCGCATGCACGGCGAACAGGCGGTCCGACATGCGTGGCTTCTCCTCGTCCCCAGGCCATGCGGCACGCAGGGCCGTGTCATCCGCCAGCAGCCGGCGGAAAACACGTCGCACCTGGTCGCCCAGGCCGGGTTCCTCCAGCGCGGCCGCCACGGCGGAGAGGGTGGTGGCATTGGCAGGGCGGCGCGCCTTGGCGGCCCGGTCCAGCCACATGCCGGGATCGAGCGTCGCCACATAGCCGCGCAACACATCGGGATCAGAAAGACAGAGGCCAGCGCGCGCGAAGGCCATGGCGCCCGCGAAGCGCGGGGACTTCCGCAGCAACTCGGCGAAGCCCTCCGGCTCCCGCAGGGCGTTGGCGCCCAGGCCATGGGTGAGATTCGCCAGAAAACCAAGCTGCTGCAGCACCGCATTATTGGGAATGGCGCGCAGCTCGCGCGGGTGGCGAATGGTCGCAGGCCCTCCAGTGTCGCTCTGGCGGGCGGCGGGGCGCGATCCGGTGCGGTCCAGCAAGGACGGGCCGAAGCCGCCGAGCAGGCCGGCATAGCCTGGGTCCTCCACCAGCCCCGCCATGGCCCCGCGCATGCCGGCGAAAAGATCAGCGGCGAATCCGGCCTCGGCATAAACAGGGTCCGTCACCTCGCCCGGCGGGGCCGCGAAGGCATGCTCCGCGATCCGGGCGATGGTGGCATGGGCCAGGGCAGGCGTTCCGAAGAGCTGATAGCCGTCGCTGCCCTGGAAGCTCGTCTCCAGCCGCGTTGGAATCCCATGGGCGGCGAAGGCGGCCCGCACCGCCGGCGGATCGAGATAGTCGAAGCGTGAAGCCAGCCCGTCCGGATGGCCACCGCGGCCCAGCCCTTCGCCATGCGTGTCGAAGAGCACGACTTCCAGGCCATCCAGCCCGTGCCGGGCCAGCAGGTCTGCCACGCGCAGCTTCAGCCGCTCGATCAGATGGCTGGCGGCAGGCTGGCCGATATACCGGCCGGAATCCGAGTAGCCGAATTGCAGGCAGAGCCGCCCGATGCCCCGCAGATAGGCGCGCCAATGCGGGGAGCGCAGCGCCTCGTCGATCACTCGCTCGGCGCGGCGCTCCAGCGCCTCGGCCGTCTCGAAGAGCGGGCTGATCTCCACATGCCGCTCCACCCCGCAGAGGCGCGCCAGCAGCAGGGCCGCCAGCAAGGTGAAGCCGCTCTCCGTCTCCGCCACCAGGAAGCGCACGGGCTGGGACGCGTCGATATGCTTGGTGATCTGCGTGACGGCCATCATCAGCCGCATGGCGCTGGCGGATTCGGCCAGTAGCCCGCCGGTATCCACCGGCCCCGCCTTCGCCTCGTCCAGCGCGACATTGATGGCATGGAAGAGCGCGCGGCGACGGGCTGCATCATCGGGTGCGCCACCCAGATCCGGGGCGCGCAGCCGCGCCGCATTATGGAGTTGCGCGGAGTTCAGCCGCACATGGGTATGCGCGAGTGACAGACCATGCGCCACCAGCCCGGCCCGCGCGACGCAGAGCACGAGCCGCGTTCGATCATCCGGCACGGCGGCGATCGCGCCCCCGAACAATTCCAGCAGCGGTTCCGGCGTGGTCAGCGCATCCTCGCGCCGCCCCACCAGCAGATGCGCGAAGCGCTGTGCCGCCTCCGGCTCCGGCGGGCCTGGAGGCGGACAGGCGGCGATCTGGGCGCGCACCGCATCCAGCGCCAGGGCCAGGCGGTCACGCAGCGGACCGGTGCCCTCGGGCGGCAAGGCGCTGATCTGTGCCTCCAGCCGCGCCAGACCCAGCTCCTTCATGCGCAGCCGCAGGCGCAGCGTGTCGTGCCAGCCGATATCGGTGCGCCCATCCGTATCATAGCCAACCCAGGAGGAGAGGATCACCGGACAGGGCAACAGGCTGCGCCAGCGATCCGGCCAGGTTTCGCGCGCAACGCCAAGAAAGGCGGCCGCCAGCCGGTCCAGCGCGTCCCGCCCATTGCCGATGGCGGCAGCGGCCTGGGTGAACTCCTCCTCCAGATCCGGCGGCAGGGGGCGAAGCGGCAGGCCGGCGGGCGGAGGCGCGCCACAGGCGGCCTCGGCCAGGGCCCGGCTGGTGTCCCGCGGCAGCGAGAAAGTAGGGTGCGCCGTGAACACCGCTGCGGCAAGCGGCCGTTCACAAGCCTTGCGGAAGGCGGCGAAGGGCACGGGGCTGTCCGCCGGATCAGGGCGGGCGGTGCGGCTGGCCACCTCGATCAGCGCGGCATCGGTCGTATTCGCATCGACGCCGCCCACATGGCGCAGGAGCCGGGCCGCGCGGTCCGCAAAGGCAAGGTCACCGATCTCGCGCAGGGCGGCACGCAGCATGGGGAGGCTCAGTTCGCCATCATCCATCCGGCGGCTCAGCGTCAGCGCCATGGCGAGGGCGGGAGTGGCGAAGGGATCGCCTTTCCCCCGCTCACGGGCAGCGGCGGCCAGTTCCAGAAGATTGAGCGACGTGCCCTCCTGGCTGCGGCATCCGTCCATGCTGCCTCTCTCCCTTCGTCTGCCCTCACCATGCGAAAGCGAGCAACCGGGAGAAAGATGCTGCCACAGCCAGGGCTTTTTCACCTGCCCCGGCAGCACACCACCTCATGCCGCCGGCGGCGGCAGGTCGTCATTCGCGGCAGGCCAGCGGCTATCCATCGCCCCGGTCAGATCCTGATCCTGCGGCCGCGGCGCCATGGAAGCCGGCAGCGCGCCCTGCCGGGAACGCACCACCAGCTGATGCATGACGGAAAGGATGCTGATGCGTTCGCGGCTGCCGTCCCGCTGCTCCACTTCCACGGCGGACCCTGCGCTTCGTCCAAGAAGGGCCAGGCCACGGAGGCTGACGGCGGAAAGGGTCCACCCGGACTTCATGACGTCATCGGGATGAACGAGCACCCTCGCCTCCGCCGGATGCTCATCGACCCTGAAGAGAACCCGTGAGTTGAGCGTGACGACACCCTTGGGAAGGGTTCCGGGCGGCAAGACACGGCACCGCTCCAGCTTGTCGATCAGCAGGCGCGTGACGGCATCCGCGGGCCGCATCGAAAAGCGCGCGAGGTCCTCGAGAACCATGAAGTCGCGGGCAGTGATCAGGATGCCAGGATCATCGGCTCCGCCGGCCCGCTGTTCCTGCCGGATGGCGGGATGCGCGGTTCCTGGATAGGTGACTGAACTTGAATCCCCCCCGCATGCCTGACACGGCTCGGGCGGCGCGGAGATCAGGGCTCCGCACATCGCGCAATCAGCGCTTGAAGCGACCATGGGTATTTCCCCCGAGGAAACAGCAGACATGCGAAGCCCTCACGAGCCGCCTCTGCTTCCGATGTCGAAGGTTTTCCCCGGGCCAGGAGAAGACGTGGGTAGGCTGGCCCGGGGCTAGATGCCCGCGAGCAGACTGCCTGCGCGAAGCAGGCGACGATATGCCGCACCCTGGTTCATAGATGCGATGTTGGCACTGGCACCCTTGAAGTCAAGAAAGCCTGCCTCATCCGTCAACGGCTGATGAAATCCACATCTTTCCACCGGCAGAGTTCAGGAGCGCCGCGTCGGGCCATCGCCTTTGAGCAGGAGCTGGCGGGGATGCCGCAACGTCCGCTCCCCCGGGGGCGTTCACAGTGCCACCCCAGCCATCCGGGAGAGTTCAATGTCAGGAAATACCGCAAACGGTGGCGCATCGGGAATGCAGCGCCCTGGGGACGAGGTCGGCCCGGACGCGCCGCAGACGGCCCAGAACACCTGCCCGGCCTGCGGCGGCTCGGGCAAGCTGGACAGCAAGTCCTGCCCGACCTGCGAGGGCACGGGCCTTGTCACGGTCACGGTGGGCGACGCCTGAAACCCGCCTCACAGCCGCGTGGGCAGGCCAGCCCCCGGCGTGACGAGACCTGCCCCGCCCGGCACTATGTCTTCACACCGGCCCGCCACGAGGCCGGCGAGGAGCCATGTCCATGCTGACCCGACGCCATCTCGGCCGCCGAACCGCCACGCTTGCCCTCTCCGCCGCCGGGCTTTCCCTGGCACGCCCGGCCCTGGCCGCCTTCCCCGAGCGCCCGATCACCATCGTCGTTCCCTTTGCCCCCGGTGGGGCCAATGACTTGGCGGGCCGCCTGCTCGCCGATCGGCTCGGGCCGCTCCTGACCCCGGATGGCCGCTCGCTGGTGGAGAACCGACCGGGAGGCGGCAGTGCCATCGGCGCGGATTACGTGAAGCGGGCCCGGCCGGATGGCTATACGCTGCTGGTCGGCTCCGCCTCCACGCTGGCCGTCGCACCTGCCTCCGGCGCCAGTGCCGCCCGCTACCATCCCACCAAGGACTTCACGCCCATCACCATCGTCGGCACCAGCGCGCTGGCCGTGGTGGTGCCGACCAATTCCGGCGTCACGACGCTGAAGCAACTGGTGGACCGGCTGCGGGCGGAGCCCGGACGGATCAGCTATGCAAGCTCCGGCGTGGGCGGCGTCTCGCATCTCGGCGCGGACTACCTAGCGAATCTGGCCGGAACCAGCGCCCTGCACATTCCCTATCGCGGCGGCTCGCAAACGGCGGAATCGCTCATCAAGGGCGAAACGCTCTATGCCGTGGACCAGCTCGGCTCCGTGGTCGGGCAGATCCGCGACGGCGCGCTGCGCCTGCTCGCCGTGACGACGAAGACGCGCGATCCCAACTTCCCCGACATACCCACGGTCGCCGAAGCCGCCCTGCCTGACTATGAGCTGACCACCTGGACCGCGATGGTCGGCCCCAAGGACATGCCGGATGACGTGGCGCAGGCGCTCAGTAAGGCCGCGAATGCCGCCCTGGCCGAGCCGCGCGTGCGGGAGAGGCTCGAAAGCACGGGTACGACACCCATGCAGAACAGCACCCCGGCCTCCACGCGCGAGTTCCTGGACCGGGAGTACGCGCTCTACTCGCGCATCATCGAGCGCATCGGCCTGAAGCTCGACTGAAGGCATGCACCGGGCGGATTGACGCATCCGCCCGTCTTGCGGCGGCGCCTGGCATCGGCTGGATTGCCATGGCAGCCGCCGGAGACGAATCATGACCACCTGGGCCAGGGAAAGCGGAGGTTACGCGCTGGGCGAGCTGCCGGTCCTGAAGGGCGGCACCATCGCCGGCGCAACGCTGCACTGGCAGACACATGGCACGCTCTCGCCAGCGCGCGACAACGTCATCCTCTATCCCACCAGCTATGGCGCGACGACGCCGGAGCTGGAATGGCTGATCGGGCCGGAGGGGGTTCTGGACCCGTCGCGCTGGTTCGTCGTGCAGATCGATATGTTCGGCAACGGCCTCTCCTCCAGCCCTTCGGATACGCCGGACTACCCTGCCCTCGTCACCGCCTATGACAATGTCCACGCCCAGCGCCGCCTGCTGCGGGACCTGTTCGGGATTGAGCGGCTGCGCGCCGTCTATGGCTGGTCCATGGGCGCGCAGCAGGCCTATCATTGGGCCGCGCTCTTTCCCGATATGGTGGAAGCGGTCTTCATCAATTGCGGCAGCGCCCGCACCGCCGTACACAACCAGGTCTTCCTGCGTGCCCAGATGGCGATCCTGGAGGCAGCGCCGGAGTATCTCGGCGGTGGCCGCTTCTCCGCCCAGCCCGAGGCCGCGATCCGTGCTTTCGGGCGCAATTACGCCGGCCATGCGATGAGCCAGGATTTCTACCGCGCCGGCCTGCATCTGACGCCCGCCACGCCTGATCTGGAGGCCTATCTGCGCGGCTGGGAAGCCCGCTACAGCCAGAAGAAGGCCGAGAACCTCCTGGCGCAGATGCGCTGCTGGAACGCGGGCGACATCAGCGACAACCCCATTCACAAGGGTGACCTGACAGCCGCGCTGCGCGCCATCACGGCCCGCGTTCTGCTGATCCCCGGCGCGACCGACATCTATTTCCGTGTGGCCGACAACGAGGCCGAACTCCCGCATCTGCGCCATGCCGAGTTACGCCCCATCCTCAGCATCTGGGGCCATCGCGCCGGCAATCCGGTGGACAATCCGGCCGACACCGCCTTCCTGCGTCGTTGCGTGGAGGAGTGGCTGGCCTGATCAGTCACTGGGAGGCGCGGTGATCCCGGCGACCAGGAAGTCCGTCAGGCGCCGCACCACCTCCTCCGTGTCATCGGTGGTGTAGCGGCCTTCCGACACATCGGAGAGCCGGTCGAAACCCGACAGCATGTAGAGATAGGTGCCAACGGCGAACATCATGCGCCAATGCGCATCCGCCGTGCTGAGCCCTGGCACCACCTTTTCCAGCGCCGCAATGTAGTTGCGCGTGGAACTGTCATAAACCTCCCGCCGCAGGCGCAGCGCCAGCTCATCCGGCTCGTGGTGCAGCCGTGCCTGCATCCGCACGAAGGCCATGGCCTGCGGCCCTTCCTGGCGCAGCGCGAATTGCGGCGTGAGATAAGCCGTGATCAGCTCCCGCACGGTTGGTGGCTCGGGGCGGGCCATCAGCGCGTCCAGCAATGCCTGCCGCTCACGATAAACTTCCAGCCCACGCCGCTTGAACAGCGTCTCGAACAGCTTCTGCTTGCTTCCGAAGTAATAAATAATCAGCGCCTGCGTCACATCCGCCCGCTGGGCAATCTCGCGCAGCGAGGCAGCCACATAGCCGTGCTCCGCAAAGACCTGCTCCGCGACGCTAAGGATGCTTTCCTGCGTGGAGACACCATCCGGGTCGGCCGGGCGACGCCCGATGCGGCGGCGGGGCAAGGCAGCCGTGGTGCCGGCCACCGTCATGCCGCCACGCAGGTCGGCTCGACCAACGGCACGTCGAACACGTCATAGCCAAAGACCCAGGCCGGGTCCTCATTCGTGCGCAGCCAAGTGTTGTCATGCGACACCTTCTGCACGCGGGAGGCGCGTTCGATCCGGTTGGCCCGGTACAGCGCGAAGGCCGTCTCGTAATCCTCCAGCCCCACCTGGCTGAAGCAGCGTGCCAGCATGGCCGCATCCTCGATCGCCATGGCGGCGCCCTGGGCCATATGTGGCTTCATCGGGTGGCAGGCATCGCCCAGCATCACCAGCCGGCCGCGGCTCCAGAGCGGCAGCGGGTCGCGCTCCAGCAGAGGCCACTTGGTAATCTCGCTGCAGGCATCGATCAGTGACTGCACCATCGGGTGGTAGCCGGCGAAAGCCTCGTACATCTCGTCCTGGCTGCTCTCCACCCAGGCCTTGCTCATATCCCACTCGGCCTGGGGCACGCCGGTGACGTAGTAGTATTCGTCCTGCCGCTCGGTCACGTAATAGACCATCATGTGCCGGTCCTCGGACCACCACTTCACACACTGGTCAAAGGTATAGCCGTATTTCGCGAGGGCCAAGGCCGGGAAGACGGCGCGATGCGCCACCCAGCCGGTGTAGCGCGGCGGCTCGGCGCCCAGCATGTGCTCGCGGATGACGGAGTTCACGCCATCCGCGCCGATCACGATGTCGGCCTCTGTCACCGTCCCATCAGAGAAGGTCAGCCGCACATCCTGGCCGCGATCCTCGATGGCGGTCAGCCGCTTGTCGTACCGGATGGACCCCGGGGGAGCCGCATCCACCATCAGCTGGTGGAAGTCGCCACGATGCACGGTGAGATAGGAGGCTCCATAGGTCTTGCGGGCATAATCGCCCAGCGGGATCTGCGAGAGGATCGCGCCGTCGTTCCAATTGCGGCTGTACCAGTAGTCCGGATGCGAGCCCATCGCCTCCATCGGCGCCTCAAGCTCCATGCGGCGCATGATCTTCATCACATTGGGCCCGACATGGATGCCGGCACCCAGGCGGGAGAAGGCCGGTGCCTGCTCATAGAGCGTGGATTCGAAGCCCTCCTTGCGAAGGAGCAAGGCGGCGGAAATCCCGCCGAGTCCGGCTCCGACAATGGCAATGCGGGGCTTGCTCATGATCCGGTCTCCAGAACGGTTTGCTATATTTAACTAATCGTTCAGTTACAAGAAAGGGCAATCTTCACGGGGCCGAGGCGTGTCGCAACCGCGCAATGCTTCGCGGCAGGTCAGCCCAGAATGCGCGGTCTGGCGCGAAATTCGCGCGGATGAAGGCGGCAAGAACTTCGATCTGCCGGTTGCTCAGGCTGTCCCGGAAGCCCGGCATCTCTCCATGCCCCGGCATGGATGGCTGGATGCCGTCCAGGATCACGCGCAACAGGTTGTCGGGACGGTCGCTGTGGATTTTGCTGCTCAGCGCGAGCGGCACCTCTGGCCCCTCCTGCGCGCCGCCGCCATGGCAGGCGCCACAAGCTCCCTGGAAAAGTCGCGCCCCCTCATTGATGCCCTGGCGCGGGGCGATGGCCGCGGCCGCCATCAAACGCGCTGGCAGGGCCGGATCTGCCTCCGCCACCGGGTTCAGCGAGGCCAGATAATGGGCCATGGCCTGGATATCGGAATCCGGCAGCGCCTGGAGGTCCGCCACCACCGGCCCCATGGACCCCGCCGCCACCCCATGCCGGGGCGAATGGCCGGTGCGCAGGTAGTCGTAGAAATCCGCCTCGGTCCACGGAACGGGCGCGCGTGACGACGCATTCAGCGCCGGCGCCTCCCATCCTTCCACCATCGCGCCCGCGAAACTGGCGGCGCCGCCCTTTTCCGCGCCCAGTCCGTTGCGCGGCGTGTGGCAAGCCCCACAATGCCCCAGCGCATTCACGAGGTAATGGCCACGATTCCACGCGGCCGAGCGCGCCGGGTCCGGCTCCATCGGGCCCGGGCGATGGAACAGCAGGTTCCATCCCGCCAGCAGGGGCCGGACGTTGTAGGGGAAAGCCAACTTCGTCTCGGGCGCCGCGGAACGCACCGGCGCCTGCGCCATGAGATAGGCGTAGAGGGCCAGCAGGTCTTCATCCGTCATCTTCGTGTAGGACGTGTAGGGAAAGGCCGGGTAGAGATGCCGCCCGTCCCGCGCGATGCCCTGGCGCATGGCACGCTCGAAGGCCGCAAAGGAATAGGCGCCGATGCCGGTTTCCGCATCGGGCGTGATGTTGGTGGACCAGATCACGCCAAAGGGCGTTTCGAGTGGCAGCCCCCCCGCATTGGGCGTGCCGCCGGCTGCGGTATGGCACACGGCACAATTTCCCGCCGCTGCCAGCATTCGCCCACGTTCGATCTGCGCGGTGGAGAACACATCCGCCCCCGGTGGCTTTGCCGGCCCCATGGCTGAGGCCCAGCCGAGCGCCGCTCCGGCCGCCACCACCACCCCGCCCGCCAACCCGCCAAATCCCGCGAACCAGCGCCGCCGCTTCCGCTTCGCCTCGGCCTGCACCACGGGCTGCAGCCCGGCGCGGATCACCTCAGGCGTGAAGGGCACGGTGCGGAAGCGCACACCCGTCGCGTCGAAGATGGCATTGGCGATGGCTGCCGCGCCCGGCACCGAAGCGGATTCCCCAGCGCCCAGCGGCGGCTCCTCCGGCCGCGGCATCAGCATGACGTCGATTTCCGGCACCTCGCGGAAATCGAGAATGGGGTAGCCGCCCCATTCCTGGCTCGCCACCAGCCCCTTCTCGAAGGAGACACGCTCCTTCAGCACGCGGCTGGTGGCCTGGATCACATTGCCATGGACCTGATGCCGCACCCCATCCGGGTTGATCATCAGCCCTGCGTCATGGCCGGTGACGATGCGCGTGGCGGTCACCTCGCCCGTGCGCCTGTTCACCTCCACCTCTGCGACCCAGGCGGCCCAGGCGGCGCCATATCCGGGGAACTGGCTGTGGACATAAAGGGCGTAGGCGAAGCCCTGCCCGCGGAGGATGTCGCCCTCGCCCTTCATGCGTGGCCCGGTGCGCGTCTCCCATCCGGCACGCTCCGCCACCGCACGCACGAGATCGATTGCGCGTGGGTCCTTCAGGTAGCGCAGCCGGTATTCCACCGGATCGACGCCCGCCTCCGCCGCGCATTCGTCGATATAGGATTCATGCGCGAATGTGCTGGGCAGGGAGGACACGCCACGCATCCAGGAGGCCCGCACGATCGGCGGCATATCCTCCACGGCGATGCGCATGGAGGGATAGTCATAGGGCGGGATGGCCGTGCGGTCGCCCATCTGCAGGACCGTTGGGTTGGGCGGCACGATGCCCGTCAGCAGCAGCCCGAGCAGTGGTGCATCATTCGACGGATAGCGCGAGACGAAGTCATAGGCCGCGACAGCCCCTGCCCCATCGAGCCCACCATCCACATCGATCAACTGTGCCGAGCCCTTCGGCTCCCACAGATGTTCCTGCTCCCGGGTCAGCTGCACCCGCACCGGCCGTCCTACGGCACGGGAGAGCATCGCCGCATCACCGCAGACATCATCCGCGCAGTTGCGGCCGTAGCAGCCCGCCGCCTCCATGCGCGTGATCTCAATCCGAGCCTCCGGCATCCCCATCAGCTGCGCCAGCGCCGCGCGCAGCATGTGCGGGTTCTGCGTGCCCGACCACAGCCGCAACCGCCCCTCGGCACAGTCCGCCAACGCACAGGACGGACCGATGGAGCCGTGCATCTGGTAGGGCCAGGAATAGGTTCGCGTCAGCCGCTTCGCCGTGCCGGCCAAGGCAGTATCCACATCGCCGGTATCCTTCAGCACGCGGCGCGTGGAGGGGTTCAGGCGCAACGCCTGCTCCACGTCATCCAGGCTGGCGGGTGCAGTGAAGGCCTTCCAGGCCACCCGTAGCTCCCGCGCAGCGCGGGCCGCCTCCTCCTCGCGCTCCGCCACCACGCCGATGAAGTCACCGATCACGACGACATCCACCAGGCCCGGAATGTGCGAAACCGAGTCCCGGTCCACCGAGAGCAGGCTGCTGCCCACGAAGGCGCCACCATCCAGCCCGGCATAGGGCGGCCGTATCACGCGCCCATGCAGCATCCCCGGCACGCGCATGTCGTGCACGAAGGTCAGCCCGCCCGTGGCCTTGGCCGGGATATCGGCACGCGGCACCGGCTTGCCGACAATCTTGTAGGATTCCACCGGCTTGAGCGGCGCCAGGCCGCTCATCGGCACAATGTCCTGCCTGCCTTGAAGCAGTTCGCCATAGGAAGCCGAACGCCCATCCGAAGCCGAGACGACGCCATCCGAGACGGACAGGGCCCCCGTTCCCAGCCGCGCCGCCGCCATCGCCAGCAGCGCGCGCCTTGCCTCCGCCGCCGCTTGCCGCAGCGGCACGGCGGAAATCTGGATCGTCTCGCTGGCGATGGTCGGGCCCTGGTCCGGCGTCTGGTCCGTATGGCCCAGCACCATGGTTACCGCATCAAGCGGGACATCCAGCTCCTCCGCCACGATCTGCGCCAGCGCCGTGCGGATGCCCGTACCCAGATCGACATGCCCGTTGAAGGCGGCCACGCTGCCATCGTCGAAGACGGCGACAAAAATATCCTCCTCGTCCCGTGCATTGTCCCCAGGCTCTGTTCCCGGCGTCGGTGGGCGCTTGCGGGTGATGGCCAGCACGCCGGCCTGCCGCAGCACCTCCTGGCGCGAGAGGCCCAGGCGCGCCCGGGGGGTCACGTCGCGCGCTCCGCCACGGCGCAGCGCACGGCAGCCAGGATCTCCATATGCGTGCCACAACGGCAAAGATTATAAGCCAGTGCCTCGCGGATCTGCGCCTCGGTGGGCCTCGGGTTCCGATCCAGCAAGGCCGCCACTGTCATGATCATGCCGTTGAGGCAGTAGCCGCATTGCGCCCCCTGCTCGGCGATGAAGGCGGACTGGACAGGATGCGGCGCCTCGATCGTGCCCAGCCCCTCCAGCGTGGTTACCCGCCGCCCCTCGGCACGTGAAACCGGCAGGACGCAGGACCGGACCGCCTTCCCGTCCAGCAGCACGGTGCAGGCACCGCACTCACCCAGGCCACAGCCGTATTTCGGCCCGTTCAGCGTCAGGTCATTCCGCAACACCAGCAGCAGCGGCGCAGAGGGGTCGAGATGCAGCCTATGCCGCTGCCCATTCACCTCCAGTGCGACATCCCGCGGCACCGGCATCACACGGCCAGATACTGGGTGCGCGCCGCTTCATCCGCGCGTAACACCGCCATGCTGCCGGACCAGACCACGCGGCCCTTCTCCACCACCGTGGCGCTATCGGCCACGCCACCGGCGAAATGCAGGTTCTGCTCGGCCAGCAGGATGGTCAGCCCCTCGTCTTTCAAGGCCAGGATGGCATTCGCCATCTGCTCCACGATCACCGGCGCAAGCCCCTCGCTCGGCTCATCCAACAAGACCAGCCGGGGATTGCCCATCAGCGTGCGAGCGATGGTCAACATCTGCTGCTCGCCCCCGCTCATCCGCCCACCTGGGCGGTCCCGCATCCGCCCGAGATTGGGGAATAATTCGAACAGCCGCTCCGGCGTCCAGGGCCGCATCCCTTCCCGTGCGGGCTGCTTCCCGACTTCGAGATTCTCCATCACCGTCAGATCCGCGAAGACTCGCCGGTCCTCCGGCACATAGCCGAGGCCACGCCGCGCGATCCGGTGCGGTTCCTCCCCCGCGATATCCTGCCCGTCGAAGAAGATCCGCCCGCTGGTTGGCCGCACCAGGCCAATGATCGACTTCATCGTGGTGCTCTTGCCCGCGCCGTTGCGGCCCAGCAGCACCATCACCTCGCCCGCGCCGATCCGCAGCTGCATGCCTTGCAGAATATGGGCGCGGCCGTAATGCGTGTTCAGCCCCTCGACCGAAAGCATCTCAATGCCCCCCGCTCGTGGCGCCGGTGCCGAGATAGATCTCGCGCACCGCCGGGTTGGCACGGATGGCGGCGCCATTCCCTTCCGCGATCAGCACGCCACGATTCAGCACCAGGATACGGTCCGACACATCGAAGACCACATCCATGTCGTGCTCGGTGAACAGCACCGCCACGCCACGCTCGGTCGCGAGCCTTCGTGTCAGCTTCATCAAGCCGACGCGTTCGGCGGGCGCCATGCCGGCGGTCGGCTCGTCCATCAGCAGCAGGCGCGGCTCATTGCCCAGCGCGATCGCCAGTTCCAACCGCTTCAGGTCGCCATAGGCCAGCACGCCCGTCGCGCGGTTCGCTTGCGCCTCCAATCCCACCCGGGCCAGCAGCGCATCCGCCTCATCGACGTAGCGCCCAGCCACGGGGCGCCAGAACTGCCAGATCTGCTGCCGGTGGGAGAGCAGCGCCATCTGCACATTCTCCCGCACCGTCATGGACCCAAAGGTCGCGGTGATCTGGAAGGTGCGCCCCACCCCATGGCGCGCGATGGCGCGCGGTCCCAGCCCGGTGATCGGCTTGCCATCCAGCATGACGGAGCCAGCATCCGGCCGCAGCTGCCCGCCGACCATGTTGAAGCAGGTGGTCTTGCCCGCTCCATTCGGTCCGATCAGCGCCAGCATCTCCCCTGGTGCTACGGCGAAGGAAACATCCCCCACCGCCTGCACGCCGCCGAAGGACTTGCTCAACCCCTGCACGACAAGGACGCTCATGCCTCGCGCCCCCGCAGCCAGAGGCGCCTCGCGGCCCCCGCGATGCCTTCGGGAAAGGCGACGACCAGCAGCACGATCACCGTGCCCAGCACCAGCCGCCACAGATCGGTGGAACGCATGAGGATATCCGCCAACCCGGTATAGACCAGCGCGCCGATGATCGGGCCCGTCATGGTCTGCAGCCCGCCGAGCAGCACCATCAGCAGAGCCTCAACCGAATGGGGGATGCTGATATACGTCGGGAAAACACCGCCCTTTGCATAGGCGAAGAGCGCACCTGAAAGCCCGCAGGCGGCACCGGCGATAATCAGCGCCACCATCCGCAGCCGCGCCACGTCCAGCCCGATGGACTGTGCCCGCGTGACCGAATCCCGCGCCGCCCGCAGCGCATAGCCATAGGGGGCATAGAGCGCCCGCCGCAGCAGCAGGGCGACAGCAACTGAGAGGATCAGCGCCATCCAGTAGTAAACGGACGGATCGCGCGCCCATTCAGGCGGCCAGAGGCCCAGAAGCCCGTTATCCCCGCCCGTCACCTCCACCCATTGGAAGCTGATCGCCCAGACGATCTGCGCAAAGGCGAGCGTGAGCATCGAAAGATAGACACCTGACAGGCGCACCACGAACCAGCCGAACAGCGCCGCCACGATGCCCGCCGAGATAGGTGCCGCCAGCAGGCCGATCGGCATGGGCGCCCCAAGCCACTGCGCCAGAAGCCCCGCGCCATAGGCGCCAATGCCAAACCAGGCCGCATGGCCGAAGCTCGCCATGCCGCCCGGCCCCATCATGAAATGCAGGCTCGCGGCGAAAACGATGGCCACGCAGGCATCCGTCAGCACGGTCAGATAGTAGTCACCCACGAAGAAAGGCGCCGCGACCGCCAGGAGCAGCGCGATGCCACCCAGGATCCGCAGCTCACGCGGCGCCGCGCGGACCACCGGGGCCGCGACCGTGGCCTCACGCGCCTCGGCCTGGGGGCGCCCCATCAACCCGTTGGGCCGGAAGACCAGCACCACGGCCATCACCAGGAACACCAGCACCAGGGTGATCTTTGGCACCAGCACGATGCCGAAGGCTTGCAGGATGCCGATCAGCAGGCTGGCCACGAAAGCCCCGGGCAGGCTGCCCAGCCCGCCCACCACCACCACCACGAAGGCATCGGTGATGACGGAAAGGTCGATATGCAGGTTCGCCGAGGAATTCGGCAGGGACAGCACGCCGCCCAGCCCGGCTAGCCCCGCGCCCAGCGCGAAGACCGAGGTGAACAGGAGGCGCTGATCGACACCCAGCGCCGCCACCATCTCGCGGTCCAGCGTCGCCGCCCGCACCAGCGTGCCCCAGCGCGTCCGGTTCATCACCAGCCAGAGCAGCCCCAGCACCACCGGGC
Source organism: Roseomonas xinghualingensis (assembly GCF_025791835.1). Lineage (GTDB taxonomy): Bacteria > Pseudomonadota > Alphaproteobacteria > Acetobacterales > Acetobacteraceae > Roseomonas > Roseomonas xinghualingensis. The sequence continues at coordinate 60,628 of NZ_JAOXLP010000015.1, read as the reverse complement.
CCACAAATATCAGGATCAGGTCATAGAAGGGAAAGCGGTTGCCCGCGATCTCCACGAAGCCGCGAAGCCAGCGCGAGCGGGGAAGCGGCAACTCCACCGGGCCCCAGATCCACAGGGTGACGTCCTGCAGGATCAGCACCACGCCGAAGGTCGCCAGCAGCTGGAACAGCTCTGGCGCGCGATAGACTCGCCGCAGCACCACCATTTCCAGCAATACGCCGATTAGCGCAGTGGCCAGCACGGTAGCGATGATGCCCAGCACGAACCATTCGGGATCGCGCGGCAGCCGCGTCAGGATGCTCCAGCCAATATAGGCGCCGAGCATCATCAGGCTGCCATGCGAGAAGTTCACGATCCGCGTGACGCCGAAGATGATGGTCAGCCCGGAGGCAACGAGGAAGAGTGACGAGGCTCCGGCGAGCCCCGTCAGCAACTGCGGAATGATGCTGTCCATGTGCCCGCCGGGCGTGCCGTCAGCTGGCGCTGGCGGGCCGCAGGCCACGCACGAAGTCGTCGCCCGGCAGCAGGTCCTTGCCGTCGATATAGCGCCATTCGGTCATCACGCCCGCATTGCGCTGCAACGCCGTCTTGCCGACGAAGACACCCAGCGTGCCCTGATGGTCGATCGCGCGGTATTCCGCATTGCCCACCGGCGTATCGAAGCGCGCGCCACGGAAGCCTTCCACCATCTTCTCGATATCGGTGGAGCCTGCCTTGGCGACACCCGCGGCGATCGAGTTGATCAGCGCATAGCCCACCAGGGAGCCGCACATCGGCTTGGCGTTGAACTTCGTCCGGTAGGCGGCCGCATAGGCCTTGTGCGCGGGAGTATCGATCGCCTCGCCCGGATAACCGGTGACGATCCAGCCTTCCGGCGCCTCGTCCCCCAGCGGGTCGAGATATTCCGGCTCGCCGGTCAGGAGGGATGCGACGCTGCGCTTCTCGAACAGCCCGCGCGTGTTGCCCTGACGCACGAAATTGGTCAGGTCAGGCCCGAAGAGAACGTTGAAGATGCCGTCGGGCTTCATCTGCTCCAACGCCTGCACCGTGGCGCCGGCATCCACGCGGCCCAGCGCCGGCCATTGCTCGCCCACGAACTGCACATCGGGGCGCTTCGCCGTCAGCAGCTGCTTGAACCACTTCACACCGGACTGGCCGAACTCGTAATTCGGTGCCACCGTCACCCAACGCTTCGCCGGCAGCTTCGCCGCCTCCTCCGCCAGGATCGCGGCCTGCATGTAGGTGCTGGGGCGCAGGCGGAAGGTGTAGCGGTTGCCCCGCTCCCACACCATCGCATCCGTCAGCGGCTCGCCGCCGATATACAAGCGCTTGTTTTGCGCCGCGTATTCGCCAAGGGCAAGACCCACATTGGAAAGATAGGCGCCCGCCAGAACATCCACCTTCTGGTCGTTCACCATCTCGCCGGCCAGGCGCACCGCATCCTGCGGGCGGCCGGCATCGTCGCGCGTGATCAGCTCCAGCTGACGTCCCAGCACGCCGCCCTTCGCGTTGACCCGCTCTACCGCCAGCTGCATGGCGTTGCGGTAAGGCAAAGTAAAAGCCGGGTTGGTGGTGTAGCTGTTGATCTCACCGATGCGGATCGGAGCAGTTCCCTGCGCATGCAGGATCCCGGGCAAGGCGAGCGAACCGGACGCGCCAAGGATCAGGCGCCGTGTCACATGCATGGTGCTACTCCTGATGGTTAGGTGATGGCGGGGCAGATACCTGCCCTGCGTTCATTCGGCCGCCATGGCGAAGTCATCGAGCACTTTGCCGTCCTGTGTCACCGGCACGCCGTCCAGCCGGATCGTGCAGCGGCGGAGCGGGATGTCGATATGGCAGGGCGTGTTGCGCGTGCCGCCTGCCTCCGTGTTCGGGCCCAGCGAGAAAAGGAAGTTCCCCGCGAAGGCGCGCGCGTCCATCCCGATCGTCTGCTCGCGGTCATAGAGCGAGAGCACCGACCAGCGCGCGCGGTCCTGCAACCCCCAGCCGATATGGGAGATCGCGTAGGCCTCGGGATCCTTGAAGGACTGGATGTAGTCCTGCAGCAGCTCGGCATCGAGCCCGCCTTCAACCTGGGTGACGTAGCCGTCCTTCACCGTCAGGGTGATCCTGTCCTGCACATAGGACTTCTGCGGCAGCAGGATGTCGCCTCGGTCGATGACGATCGTGCCGTTGGACCTGCCCTCGTTCGGCCAGGTGGCGAGGAATCCGCTCGGCCAATGATCCCAACGGCCAGGCGCATCGACGAAGCCGTATTCCTCCAGCAGCGGGTAATCACCCAATGCGCAGCGCAGGTCGGTTCCGGCGGCGGAGGTGACATGCATCTCCCTGGCCGCCTTCAGCTTCTCCGCCGCGGCCTTCACCCGCGCCTTGTCCTCAAGGGTTGGCACCAGCCGCGCCAGCACCTCCGGCGGCTCCACCGCCAGCAGCATGCGCGTGCCGCTCTCCAGAATTTCTCCCTGTTCCGGGGAGAACAGCAGCAGCATCAGGTCGAGCACGAGGTCGCTCGCCTTCAGCGCCGCCATGCCGGCCGGGTTCCCCGTGAGCGGCGTATCCCCTACGAAAGCCAGCGCATCGCGGGAAAGGGACGCCTCCCCGTTCATCGGCGGCAAGTCCAGCCGGTTCACGATGGCGCCCATGCCGCGTGCCGCGATCATGGCCGTGGAGAGCGTCTGGGGATGCGTCGCCGCCCCCGTCAGCACCGTCACCACCTCGCCGGATTTCAGTTGGGAGAGGGTCAGGACCTTCTTCCAGGCCTCGATCATGTCCGCGTCGCTGATGGCCATCGGCTTTGCCTTTCCGCTGGAACTAACTGAGCGTACAGTTATGAAAGAGATGCCGGAAAGAAGATTCTCGCGGCCGTTATGGGCGATCCTCAGCCATCCAGATCCCGTTCCGCCTATCTTGCATGCATTTGGCAGGACGAGTGACCATTTCCTGCCCAAAACGGAAGCGACACATGGACCAGCACTTCTACGAGCCCCGGCTCGGCCATGGATTGAAGCATGATCCCTTCAAGGCGATCGTGGCGCCGCGTCCGATCGGCTGGATCACCACGGTGGATGCCGAAGGCCGCGTGAACCTGGCTCCTTACAGCTTCTTCAACGCCTTCAATTCCAATCCACCGATCGTTGGCTTCGCCAGCGAGGGCCGCAAGGACAGCCTGCGGAACGTGGAGGCCAATGGGGAGTTCGTGTGCAACCTCGCCACGCGCCCGCTGGCCGAGGTGATGAACCGCAGCAGCGCCCCCTTGCCCCAGGGTGAGTCGGAAATGGAGTTCGCCGGCATCGAGGCGGCGGCGTCCCGCATCGTCCGGCCACCGCGCGTCGCCCACACGCCCGCCGCGCTGGAATGCCGCCTCCTCCAGATCGTCCCGCTGAAGAACCTCGAAGGCGTGGAGGTGAACACCTTCCTCATTCTCGGTCAGGTCGTCGGGGTGCATATCGACCGCGCCCATATCAAGGACGGCATCTTCGACACCAAGGCCGCCCGCCCCATCGGCCGATGCGGCTATCGCGGCGACTATGCGGAGATCGGCGAGATGTTCGAGATGATCCGCCCGACGCTCGGCTGAGATGCGCCTGACCCTGGATCAGCTCCGCGTCTTCGTGGCGGTCGCGGAGCGTCAGCACGTCACCCGCGCGGCGGAGGCGCTGAACCTCACGCAATCCGCCGCCAGCGCCGCCATTGCCACGCTGGAAATCCGCAACGGCGTGCGCCTCTTCGATCGTGTCGGCCGCGGGATCGAGCTGACGGGAGCCGGCCGAGCCTTCCTGCCGGAGGCCCGCGCCGTCCTCGCGCGCGCCGAAGCCGCGGAAATCGCCCTGGCGGAACTCGCCGGCCTTCGGCGTGGCACCCTCCCCGTCCATGCCAGCCAGACCATCGCCGGCTATTGGCTGCCACGCCACATCGTCGCTTTCCGGCGTGCCTATCCCGGCATCACCGTGCCGCTTTCCATCGGCAACACGGCCCAGGTGGCGGCAGCGGTGCAGGCCGGCACGGCCGAGCTCGGCTTCGTGGAAGGCGCGGTGGACGATCCGCTCCTCATCGCCCGCACCGTTGCCATGGACCAGCTCGTGGTCGTGGTGGCGCCAAGCCATCGCTGGGCAACCGATCCCCCGGCCGATCTGGCCGCGCTCCTGCAGGATGGTGAATGGGTATTGCGCGAACCCGGCTCGGGCACCCGTTCCGTCTTCGAGGCTTCACTGCGCGATGCCGGGCTGGACCCGCGATCACTCCATGTGACCCTGGAACTGCCTTCCAACGAATCCGTGCGCGGCGCGGTGGAGGCGGGGCTGGGCGCCACCGCCATCTCCGCATCCGTCGCGGCCCCCAGCATCGAGGCCGGGCTGCTTCACCGCGTGCCCGTGGACCTGCCGGTACGCGCCTTCCAGGTGATGCGCCACCGGGACCGCCCGGCCAGCCGCGCGGCGGAAGCGCTGCTCGCGCTCATCCCCGCCGCGCCGGTTGTCACTCCACGCCGAGCAGCCGGATCAGGCCGAGGCTGATCCCCCCGAGGACCAGCAGTGAGGCAATGGCCGCCGCCGTCACCCGGCCACCCGAGCGCGCCACTGTCCGCACATCCACCCCCAGGCCCAGTGCGGCCATGGAAATGATGGTGAAGGCCGCTGCCACTGCCGCCATCGGCGCCAGCAGGATCTCCGGCACCAGCCCCGCCGAGCGCAGCGCGGCTAGGACCAGGAAGCCGATGATGAACCAGGGCACCAGCCGGCTCAGCGGCGGCCGCATCGGCCGGTCGCCCGCTACCACGTCACCGGCCGCCACCCGCTCCTCCCGCAGCCGCGGCGCCAGCAGGGACAGCACCACCACAACCGGTCCCAGCATCAGCACGCGCACCAGCTTCACCAGCGTGCCCAGCTGCACGCTCAGCGCGCCCACGGGCGCCGTCGCCGCCAACACCTGCGGCACGGCATAAACGGTCAACCCCGCAAGAACCCCGTACTGCCCGAGGCTGAGCCCCAGCGCCGGCACCAGCAAGGGCAGGCAGAGCACCACCACCACGCCCAGCACAGCCGTAAAAGCGATCGAGGACGCCACATCCTCCCCATCCGCCCCCACGACGGGCGCGACAGCCGCGATGGCCGAATTGCCGCAGATGGAATTGCCGCAGGCCACCAGCAGCGCCATCCGCACCGGCAGGCCGAAGAGGCGGCCCAGCGCGTAGCTGGCGCAGATGGCCACTGCCACCACCAGCGCAATACCCAGTAGCAGCGCTGGCCCCACCGCCAGCAAAGTGGCGGCGCTCAGCGAGGCGCCGAGCAGCACCACCGCCACCTCCAGCAGCATCTTGGCAGAGAAGTCGATCCCGGGCTTCCAGCGTGGGCCCGGCCGCCAGGCGGTGCGAACCGCGGTGCCCAGCAGGATCGCCAGGACCAGCGCCTCCACCCAGGCCCGGCCGAACAGCGCCGCCTCCAGCCGCGCCAGCGCCACCGCCGCCAGGGTGATGCCGGCGCAAAGCAGAATGCCCGGCATCAGGCGGGAGAAGCGGTCATACAGAGTCATAGAGATCGGGGTCCTTCGGCGGCCGGACCCTGGACCGCCGAAAGGCATTCATCAAACAGATCGGATTTCTGAAAACAACCTGTAATATCGATGGATCAGGCGGCTTCCTTGTTGCCGGGCATGGGGAAATAGCCCTTCCACCAATCGACGAAATGGCCGAGCCCCGTGCGAAGGCTCGTCGTCGGCGCCCAACCGAAGTCACGCTTCATGGCGGAAACATCGGCGAAGGTGGCCGGCACGTCGCCCGGCTGCATCGGCAGAAACTCCTTCTTCGCCTCCACACCCAGCAGCTCCTCCAGGATGCCGATGAGGTCCATCAGCTCCTCGGGGTTGCTGTTGCCGATATTATAGAGCCGGTGCCCGCCATCCGCCGGCGGATGGTCCAGCGCCGCCACGATGCCGGTGACGATGTCGTCCACATAGGTGAAGTCGCGCCGCATCTTCCCTTCGTTGAAGAGGCGGATCGGCTTGCCCTTCAGCATCGCGTCGGTGAACAGCCAATAGGCCATGTCGGGCCGGCCCCAGGGGCCATAGACGGTGAAGAAACGCACACCCGTCATCGGCAGCTTGTAGAGGTCGTTATAGACGATCCCCATCAGCTCGCCCGCCCGCTTGGTCGCGGCATAGAGGGACACGGGCTTGTCCACCCGGTCCGTCTCCCGGAACTGGCTGCCATCCGTGCGCGAGCCATAGACCGAGCTGGTGGAGGCATAGACGAGATGCTTGATGCGCCCCTCGCTACGCCGCACACCTTCCAGGATCGAGAGCTGCCCGGTGACATTCGCGGCGGTGTAGGCGAAGGGCGCTTCCAGCGACCAGCGCACGCCGGCCTGAGCGCCCAGATGCGCCACGCGGTCGATATCCGGGCGGTCCTTCATCAGGCCCAGCACAGCATCCGCATCCGCCAGGTCCATCTGATGGAACTCGAAGGCTCCCGGCGGGGCATCGCCCGTCAGCGCCGCCAGGCGCGCCTGCTTGAGCGCCGGATCATAATAGGGGTTCATGTTGTCGAGGCCGACCACGGTATCGCCCCGCCGCAGCAGTTCCCTGCAGAGATGCGCGCCGATGAAGCCGGCCGCCCCAGTGACAAGCACGCGTCCCATGCTGTTCCTCTTCCTGGCTTGCGATGGCCGGTTATGTCGCAAGCCAGGCGGCCCGGAACCAGTGACCAGCGGCAGGAACCGGAACCAACTTCGGTTTCAGCTTGGACTGACCAGGGAAGATGGCCTCGCCGGGGCGGGTCTCCCTCCCCGGCCAGCGCTTATTTCGTGCCGAAGAGGCGGTCTCCGGCATCGCCCAGGCCAGGGCGGATATAGGCGTGCTCGTCCAGCGCCCGGTCCACCGCGCAGGTGAAGACCGGCACATCCGGATGCGCCTGGGCCAGCACGGCGAGCCCCTCCGGCGCCGCCAGCAGGCAGGCGAAACGCAGGTTGGCGCAGCCGGCGGCCCGAAGCCGGCTCAGCGCGGCCGCGGCCGAATGGCCGGTGGCCAGCATCGGGTCCACCACGATCACCAGCCGCTCCGCCACGTCATCGGGCAGCTTCAGATAGTATTCCACGGGACGCTGCGTGACCGGATCGCGATAGAGCCCGACATGTCCGACGCGCGCCGAGGGCACGAGGTCCAGCATCCCCGAGGCGATACCGTCCCCCGCCCGCAGGATCGAGACGATGCAAAGCTTCTTGCCCGCGATGGTCGGCGCCATCATCGGTTCCAGCGGCGTGTCGATCGGCACCGCCTCGACCGGTAGGTCGCGTGTCAGCTCATAGGCCATCAGCATGCTGATCTCGCGCGCGAGGGCGCGGAATTCGCCGGTGGGGGTCTCCCGCCGCCGCATGATGGTCAGCTTGTGCTGCACCAGTGGATGGGAAAGCAGGGTGAGCCGGGGGTGGATCGTCTGGTCCATTGTCGCGCGCCGCTCCATCTTCCTGCCCCGCTTTGCCTCATGCCCGGGGCCTGGGCCCCTTCATCCCGCTCCCATAGCGCGGGATGCCCGCCCGGCGAAGCGTATCCCGCACGCCGGTCAGCCCTGCCGCGCGTGGGGGTGTCCCCAGGCGCCCATGCGCGGCTATACGCCCCCCGGACCCTGTGTCCCCGTCCCGCGAGGTTCCGCTGGCCAGGACCACCGAGGAAACATCATGGACCAGACGCTTTCCCCGCCCCCCGCCCTGGATGCCGCCCGCCGCACCCTGTCGCTTGAGGCAGAGGGGCTGGTGGCCCTGCGCGCCGCACTGGATGGGGAACTGGGCGCCGCCTTCGATCGCGCTGCTTCAGCCATCGGTGAAGCCAGTGGAAGAGTGATCGTCACCGGCATGGGCAAGTCTGGCCATGTCGGGCGCAAAATCGCCGCCACCCTCGCTTCCACCGGCACCCCCGCCTATTTCGTCCATCCCGCCGAGGCGAGCCATGGCGATCTGGGCATGATCGGTGACAATGACGTGGTCGTCGCGCTCTCCTGGTCAGGGGAGGCGCCGGAGCTGGCGGATCTGATCGCCTATACGCGGCGCTGGGGCGTTACCCTCATCGCCATCACCTCCCGCGCCGGCAGCGCGCTTGGCGCGGCGGCCGACATCCCGCTCATCCTGCCCACCATGCCGGAAGCCTGCCCGAACGGCCTGGCCCCGACCACCTCCACCACCATGCAGATGGCGATCGGCGATGCGCTGGCGGTCACGCTGCTGTCGCGCCGCGCCTTCTCGGCGCAGGATTTCCGCCGTTTCCACCCCGGCGGCAAGCTCGGTTCCCAACTCCGCAAGGTGCGCGACGTGATGCATGGCGGCGAGGCCGTGCCGATCGTGCCGGAGGATGCCACCCTCTCCCTGGCCATCATGGAGATGACCGGCAAGCGCTTCGGCATCACCGCCGTGGTGAACGCGGAAGGCCGGCTGGTCGGGGCGGTGACGGATGGCGACCTGCGGCGCACCTTCCAGGCCGGCTTCAAGGATGGCCCCGTGCGCGATGCCATGTCGCGCAATCCCCGCACCATCGGCCCCGATGCGCTGGCCGAGGAAGCCCTGGCCCTGATGAACGAGCGCCGCATCACCAGCCTTTTCGTGCTGGAGCAGGACCGCCCTGCCGGGATCCTGCACCTGCACGACCTGCTCAGGATCGGCGTGGCCTGAGCCGGCCATCCCGGGCCTCAGGCGAGGCCCGGCAGCAGGTCACCCGTTGGCGACCAGTATGGGCCGCGTCGTCTCGAACCAGCGCCGGATACTCTCCACCGGCTCCGCCCGGCCGAAGAAATAGCCCTGCGCCTCCGTGCAGCCGGCCTCCCGAACCTGATCGAGCTGCGCGCTGGTCTCCACACCCTCGGCAGTGGCCGTCATGCCGAGCTGAGAGGCAAGGCGCGCGACGGAGCGCACGATCGCCAGGCAATCCTCCCGCGTGGCCATGTCCCGCACAAAGGACTGGTCGATCTTGATCTTGTCGAAGGGGAAGCTGCGCAAATAGGTCAGCGAGGAATACTTCGTCCCGAAATCGTCGAGCGCGATGCGCACCCCCAGCGCGCGCAGGCGGTGCAGCAGCTCCACCACCGCCTCGCTATCCTGCATGAGCGCCGATTCCGTGATCTCCAGTTCAAGGGAGATCGCCTCCATGCCGGAGCGGGCCAGCGCATCGCGCACCAGTTCCAGGAGGTCGGTGCCCGCGAACTGAACCGGCGAGATGTTCACCGCGACCTTCGTGCCCTTCGGGAAGGTCGCCGCATCCATGCAGACTTGGCGCAGGGTCCATTCGCCGATCGGCACGATCAAACCCGTATCCTCGGCGATCGGGATGAACTCGGCGGGCGATACCATGCCACGCACCGGGTGCCGCCACCGCAGCAGCGCCTCGAACCCGCTCAGATGCCCACGCCGGAGGTCGAGCAGAGGCTGATAGTGCACTTCCAGCTCCGAACGCTCCAGGGCGCCGCGCAGGTCAGTCTCCAGATCCATCCTGGCCTGCAACTCGGCGGCCATGGACGCCTCGAAGGTCCGGTAGGTTGCCCGCCCCGCCGCCTTCGCCTTGTAAAGCGCCATATCGGCATGCTTGAGCAGGGTCTCCGCACTGGCCATGGGCGCGGTGACGCTTGAAATCCCGATGCTCACCCCGACGGAGGCCTGATAGTTGCCGATAGCGAAGGGCGTCGCGAAGGCCTCGATGATGCGCACCGCGAGTGCCTCGGCATGCTCCGGCTGAGCCGCCTTGCCCTTCATCAGCACGGCGAACTCGTCTCCTCCCTGCCTGGCGACCAGATCGTCCTCGCGCAGGATCTCGCGGATCCGGGCCGCCACAGAACGCAGGAGTTCGTCACCCGCCTGATGGCCGAGCGTGTCGTTCACGTTCTTGAACTGATCCAGGTCGAGGAACAGCACCGCGATATGGGAGCCATGGTCACGAAGCGCCTCGCCGAGCCGCTCACTGAACTGGCGGCGATTGGGCAGGCCGGTGACGGCATCGTGGTTCGCAAGATGCCGGATGCGGGCCTCGGCCCTGCGGCTCTCGGTCACGTCCTCATAAGTCGCCACCCAGCCGCCATCGGCAAGCGGCTGGTGTGAGATCGACAGGGAGCGCCCCTCCTCGTCCTCGCGGACGAAGGTCGAGGCCCTCGACCGGGCAGCCAGTTCCTGGTGCTCGGCCCAGGCCGCTTCGGTCACGACCTTCCCGAAACCATCGGAAGCAGAGCCGGCAAGCGCCAGCAGCTCCGCCGCATGCGCACCCGGTTTCGCGGCATCGGCTGGAAGCCTGAAAAGATCGCTGAAGCGGCGGTTGCTGACGATGAGGCGATGCTCGGCATCAAACATGCCGAGCCCCTGCGACATGTTGTTCAGCGCCGCATCGAAAAGCTGGTTCTGCCGCAGGAGTTCGGCATCGCGCCGCTTCAGGATCTGGTTCTGCTCCGTCAGTGCCGCCATGGCCTCCTGCACGCGGTGATTCGCGTCGGACAGGCTTTTCCCCGTCACCGTCAGGTCCTGCACGAGGGCCTGCACCTCGGCATTGGACTTGGCGAGGAGGCGGTTGCGCCAGGAGGCGATCACCGTCAGCGCCAGGCAGCACACGATCAGGCCAAGCAGCAGGTTGGAGAATATGCTCTGCAGCCGGTCAAGCTGCCGCGTATCCTGCGCCGCGAGATCGGCACCACGGGCATGCGCCACCGATGCAAGGCGCGCCACGGGAGCGTTGAGCTGCTGGAGGTTGCGCATCAACTGCATGAGGTGCCCCGGCTCGTTCAGCGACTCCAGCAGGGGGCGTGCCGCGTCGATCGCCGCGGCCATCTGATTGACGATCCGGTCGAGTTCGGGATCGGCCCGGATGAACGCCCCCGTCTCTCCCCGGCGGAGGATGGTGATGCGGCTCTCGACGATGTCGACCCACATCCTGACGGCGTCCAGTTCATCCTCGCCGCGGGTCAACGCAAAAGCGCCAAGCGACGCCTGAACCCTGGAAACCTCCTGCACCGCCTGGCCCGCCGTCCAACCAAGATTGTAGCGGGATATCTTGGCGAGTGCCTCCTGCCGCTCAAAAATGAGACTTGAGGCATAAGCGGCGGCACCAGCCAGCAGCACGCCCAGAACAATGAAAACGGTCTGTACGCGAGCCCCGGAAGAGGCAGCCGGGCTGCGCCTGTCCTTGGGGCGCATGAAGTCTCCGGAAGCGCTGCCCCGGTTGCCCTCAGGCCCCGAGGCATCCTGTTCGCTCATTGAATGATGAGCTGGGCAACCGACCAGGCGGAGCGGCTGTAATAGAGCCTTGAGCGCAGCTCGGGATTCGAATCATAGGGGTAGACGATGAAAAGCGGCCCCTTCTCGCTCACCCGCATCGGAGCGCCGTTCCGCTTCGTGGCAAGGAGGACGCCGAAGCGTGCGAAGTCCGAGATCGGAATGTCCGTCGAGTAGTCGTTCAGCGCGATGGCGGTCAGCATCTCCCCGGTCGCCCCGACGGTTTCCATCAGCTTCGCCATGGGAACGCCATCGAAGCGTACCGGGCCATCGAACCAAGGCGTGACGCTCGTGATCGTGGCCGAACCCAGGCTGTCGAGCATGGGCCGGTCGAACACGGCGGCATCGCCATCGTTCTTTATGCGGATTTTTCCGGCGATCCTCAGGATCGGCGACTCAGTGGGCTGCGGAAGCGCGGAAGCCCGGCTCGGCAGCGCCACCGCTGCGGCAGCCATACCGATCGTCGTCATCAAGGTGCGCTTGCCGATCAAAAGACCAGTCACGCTCAGATCCTTCCCCTCAGGGTTTTCAGATCTGAGTTTAGCGCGATGAACCGTCGAGTGTCACACACTCGCGCAGGAATTCGTCCTTAAGAGCCGGCTCTTCCGAGAGCGCACCGAAATAGGCGCTCGTCACCATGCGTCCATTCCCCGCGCGCACGCCGCGCTGCATACGGCACATGTGAGCCGCGCTGATCCGGACAGCGAGGCCACGGGGATTCGTATTCTGCCACAGGAATTCGCCGATCTGCTGAACGAGCTCCTCCTGTGTCTGCAGGCGGGATGCGAAATGATCGACGACGCGGTCGTACTTTGAAAGCCCGAGCACCTTCCCCGTGGCCGAGGGCAGCACGCCAATGAAGGCCTCGCCGCGAATCGGCATGAGGTGATGCGCGCAGGTGGAGCGGACTTCGATCGGCCCCGTCACGATCATACCCTGATAGACAAGCCGGTTCTCGAAATCCGTAAGTGACGGAGGAGCGACAGCACGCCCGCGCATGAGTTCGTTCACGAACATCTTCGCCACCCGCACGGGCGTGCCGCGGGTGTTCGGGTCGTTCCGGTGATCGATACGCAGGATGTCGAGCAGCTCCTCCAGCTTCTCGCTGGCGGCACAGATCATGGCCTCCCGCTCACCAGCCGAAAGCGGCTCGTCGAGAGCCTCGTTCGCCGGGCTGGCGCGGGATTGCAGACGCCGAAGCGTAACGCTCACTTGGAGGCCTCCTGAAACGGATAGGCTACGGCTTCGGCGGAGAGCGCCGGCCGCCTGGCATCAGTGCCGAGGCGATCAGCGCCTGTTGCGGAACACGACGCCTTCGCCAGCCCCTTCGAGGCCACGGCGCACCTCGACGCGATCCACCCCCTGGATCTCCTTGTCGAGATGGCGGCAGACCCAGCCGGCCACATTCTCCAGGGTCGGAATCTCGAGGCCCTCGATGTCATTCAGGTAGGTGTGGTCCAGCCGGGAACGGAGCCGGGAGATCACCGGCTCGACCTCAAGCAGATCATGGGACCAACCATAGACCGGATGCGGCTCGCCCGTCAGGACCACCTTGACCTTGAAGGTATGCCCGTGAAGCGGCGTGTCGGGCGTTGTCTTATGCGCAGCCTCGAAGGTGAACTCGCGGAACATCTCGATCACAGCAAACCCACTCCGACGTTTCGAGCACAGGGAACGCACCTCGCGTTTCCGTGCACGCCGCAGCGGAAGTACAACTCTCCCGAAAGAAGGTCAACTTTTTTTGAAGTCACAAGGGCTTCACGCCACACTCCAAATCGAACATAATATGCAGTTACGATTAAACCATTTTGACGTCGCGCGCATTGACACGGATCAAGCCTGTGTCCCAGTTCGGCGTCAGGCCGCTCCTCCCTCTGCCATCTCCACTGCCCGGCCCAGATCGACCGAGAGCAGCCGCGATATTCCCCGCTCCTGCATCGTAACGCCGTAGAGCCGGTGCATCCGCGCCATGGTCAGCGGATGGTGCGTGACGACAAGGAAGCGCGTGCCCCCCTCCGTCATCGCTTCCAGCAAATTGCAGAGTCGCTCCACATTCGCATCGTCCAACGGCGCGTCCACCTCGTCCAGCACGCAAACGGGCGCGGGTTGACAGCGGAACACCGCAAAAATCAGGGAGAGCGCCGTCAGCGCCTGCTCGCCACCTGAGAGAAGGGACAGAGCCGAGAGCTTCTTCCCCGGAGGCTCGGCATAGATCTCCAGCCCCGCCTCCAGCACATCGTCGGAGCCGACCAGCGCCAGATGCGCACGGCCGCCACCGAAGAGACGGGTGAACAGGGCCCGGAACTCGGCATCCACCCGGTCGAACACCGCGCGCAGGCGCTCCCGCCCCTCGCGGTTCAGATGGCCGATCGAGCCGCGCAGCTTGGCGATGGCATGGCTGATTTCCTCGCGTTCCCTCTCCAGATTCGCGAGGCGCTCCTCCACCTCCGCCATCTCCACATCGGCGCGGAGATTGACCGGGCCCATTTCCTCGCGCTCGCGCGCCAGGCGCTCGGTCTTGCGGCGGGCCTTCTCCTCGGCTGCGTCGGACAGGTCCTCGGGCGCTTCCGGGAGTTCCGTATCCGGGCCCAGCCGCTCCATGATGCGCGTGGCGACGGCGCGCCCCTCATCCTCGGCGCGGGCAGCGGCGCCATCGGCACGGGCCTGGGCCTCACGCGCCGCGGCAAAGGTGGCATCGGCCTGCCGGCGCGCCTCGGCGGCGTCGCGCGCCTCCGTCTCAGCGGTGGCCAGGGCGGCGGCGGCCTCGGCATGGGCCTGCTCCACCTCAGCCAGCATGCGCGCGGCACTCACCAGCTGGGCGGCGGCCTCCTCCGGCGCCTCGGCAGCGGCCTCGGCCTCGGCGGAGGCGGCCTCCCGGCGCGCGGAAAGCTCGATCAGCCGGTTGGCGGCATCCGTCCGCCGTGCAGCCCAGGAGGCGGCTTCCTCCTCCAGCGCGGCGCGGCGGGTCGCGAAGCGTCCTTCCTCCGCATCAAGGGCCAGACGCGCGGCACGGGCCTCAGCCTCCTCGCGGCGTGCCTCCGTCAGAGCGTTGCGCGCGGCCTGGGCGGCAGCCCGGGCAGCTTCGAGATCGGGCGCAGCAGCCGCCGCTTCCTCGATGGAAGCGCGTGCCGCCTCGGCCTCGGCGCGTTGCTCGGCGAGGCGGGCAAGCTGCGGCTCCAGCGCGGCCAGGCGCCCTTCGGCGGCGGCGGCGCGGGAAGCCAGGGCTGCCTGCGCGGTGCGCGCGGCGTCCAGGCGCCCTTCGGCGGCTCGCCGCGCATGGCGGGCGGCTTCCTCCGCCTGGGCGGCCTGCCGAAGCTCAGCCACGGCGGCATCCCGCGCGGCGCGGGCGGTGGCGGCATCCGGCACGGCGGCCTGGGCGGCCTTCGCGCCCTCGAGCAACCGCTCCGCCTCCGTCCGCTCGGCGGCGGCACGCTCCAGGGCAGGAACCAGGGCAGACAGGCGGCTATCAGCCAGCGCTGCCCCCGCAGCCAGCCGGGACGCTTCCTGCCGCGCCCGCGCCAGTCGTGAATCCGCCTCACGGCGTGCGTTACGGGCCGTCGCCTCGGCAGCGGAGGCGGCTGCTTCCGCCGTCCTGGCGGCCTCGGCCTCCGCGCGGGCCATGGTCAGCGCGGCCTCAGCGGCATCACGCGCCGCTTCCCGCGCGCGCAGGCGGTTGCGCTGGCGCAGCCGCTCGGCGCCGGCGCTGGGCGCACCCGGATTGGCGCCATGACCATCCCAGCGCCAGAAGCCGCCGCTGCGGGCCACCAGCGCCTGCCCAGGCGCCAGCGCCTCCTGAAGGACAGGCCCACGCGCCTCATCCTCGATCAACCCGACCTGGGAGAGAGCGCGCACCAGTTCCGGCGGCGCCTGGACCAGATCGGCCAGGGGCGTCGCGCCTTCCGGCAGGGCAGGCAGCGGAGCCAGCGGCGGCAGGGTACGCCAGTGGCGCGGCGCCTTCGTATCCGTCGGGTAATCGAGCCCCTCGCCCAGCGCGGCACCCAATGCCGCTTCCAGCCCCGGCGGCACGGAAACCGAATCAAGGACCGGCACCGCATTGCCACTCTCTCCCGCGCGCAGCAGGGCGGCGAGGCCCTGGGCCTCGGCGGCGGCGCGGGCACGGACAGCGCCGGCCTCCGATTCTGCCGTACGGGCGCGGGACAGGGCCGCCGCAGCAGCGGCACGGGCCTGCTCGGCCTGGGCCAGGGCCTCGGCGGCGGCTTCGGCGGCGCCGGTGGCCTCGGCCTCCTCGCGGCGGGCCGCCTCCTGGCGCTCGGCGGGGATGCAGGCGGCCAGGGCCTGCTCATGCTCGCGCTTCAGGCGCTCATGGCCCTCGGTGGCGCGGCGGGCACGTTCGGTGGCGGCGCGGGCAGCCTCGCGCGCGGCGGCCTCATCCGCCTCGGCGGCGGTGGCGGCACGGCGGGCATCGGCCTCGGCGGCGGCAGCGGCGGCACGGGCGGCCTCCGCGCGCTCGAAGCCGATGCGGGCCTCGGCCAGCGCCGCATCGGCGGCATCCGCATCGGCGGCGGCACTCGACAGCGCCTCGGGCGAGACACTGGCGGCCAGAGCCTTTGCCCGTTCCTCCTCCAGCCGGGCCGTCTCGGCTGCCAGGCGGCGGGTCGTGTTATCGGCGGCGCGGCGAGCATCCTGCAGGCGCTCGAAAGCCAGGGCGGCTTCAGCCGCGGCCTCGGCCGCGCGCTCGGCAGCGGCTTCCTGCTCGCGGATGGCATCCTCGGCCAAGCTGAGGCGCTCCGCCGCCGCCTCCACCTGTGCGGGCAGGGCGGCCAGCGCGGAAGCCAGTTCCTGTGCCTCGGCCGTCAGCCGCGCCTCGGCAGCCTCGGCATCGCTGACCACGGAGGCAGCATGGCCATGGTCAGCCTGGATCTGGGCAAGGCGGCTAGTGGCGGCATCCAGCGCGGCGCGGGCACGGGCTTCAGCGGCGGCAAGCCCCTCGCCTTCCACGCGCCGGCGCTCCAGCGCGGTGCGGGCGGCTGCCTCGGCGGCACGGGGACCGGGCAGGGCCATCTCGGCCGCATGGGCGCGTCGCGTCGCGGCCTCCGCCGCCGCCTCCGCAGCGCGGGTGGTGGCACGGGCCGCATCCAGCGCATGACGGGCGGAGAGAAGCTGCCGTTCGGCCCGGGCGGCCAGCACGGCCATCCATTCCGCCTCGGCGGCCCGGGTCAGACCGGAGAGGTTGCGGTAGCGTGCCGCCTGCTTGGCCTGCTTCTTCAGGCTCTCGCGCTGTGTCTCCAGCTGGGTGCGCAGGTCATCGGCGCGGGTCAGGTTCGTCTCGGCCTGCCGCAGCTTCAGTTCGGCCTCATGGCGGCGGGCACGAAGGCCGGCGGTGCCGGCGGCCTCCTCCAGCACCGAGCGCCGCTCCTCCGGCTTCGCGCCGATCAGCGCCGCGACGCGCCCCTGGCTGACCATGCCAGAGGCCCGTGAGCCCGAGCCGAGATCGGCGAAAAGTGTGGCGACGTCGCGCCCGCGCGCCTCCCTGCCGTTGATGCGGTAGCCGGTGCCCGAGCCACGCTCGATACGGCGGGTGATCTCCAGCTCAGCCGCCTCGGAATTCGGCGGTGGGGCAAGGCCGGCGGCCTCTTCCAGGCTCAGCGTCACCTCGGCCTGGTTGCGGCCGGCGCGGGTGGAAGTACCGGCGAAGATGACATCGTCCATCTCGCCGCCACGCATGGCGCGGGCATTGGTCTCGCCCATCGCCCAGCGCAGCGCCTCGACGACATTGGACTTGCCGCAGCCATTCGGGCCAACAATGCCCGTCAGCCCCGGCAGCACCTCGACGGTGGTGGGCTCGGCAAAGGATTTGAAGCCGGCGATGCGCACGCGCGCGAGGGTGGCGGTGCGGGGCTTCCGGTCGCCGTCATCGCGCCGGTCCTCCTCGCCATCCGCCCTTTCGGCTTCAGCCAGGTTGGCATTGGCGGGGCCGCCGGACGGCACCGCGCCATGCTTGGCCACGCCCATGACGGGGCGGACCTCCGCCTCCCCCGCCGGGCTTTCCAGAGCCTCGGCCCCGGAGAGGCTGACGGGGTGGTTTTCCATTAGCTACCTGAAACGCCAGCCAGCTCAGCGAAGCGCTCGTAGGTCACGGCGCCCGGATGCGGGCGGTTGTTGAAGACGAAAGTGGGGGTGGAGCTCACATTGTGCTCCTGCTGCCCCTTCAGCCGGACCTCCAGGATGCCCCGCTGCAGTGCCTGATCGGCCAAGGCGGCATCCACCTCGGCACGGCTCATCCCGGCCATCGCCGCGATCTTGGCGATTTCACCGATATTGTCGGCGCCACGCGCGAAGGCCCAGCGGTCCTGCGAGGCCAGGAGGGCGCCAACGAAGGCCTCATACCGCTCCGCCGGAAGGGAACGCGCGACAACGGCGCCGGCCAGGGCCAGCTGGTCCAGCGGGAAGTCGCGCCACACCATCCGCACCTTGCCGGTATCCACCAGCTTCGCCTTCACCTGCGGCCAGGTCTGGCCATGGAAGGCCGCGCAATGCGAACAGGTGAGTGAGAAATACTCGATCACCGTCACCGGCGCGTCAGGCTTGCCGGTCGAGCGCTCGCCCAGGCGCGGATCGGCGGCCTGGGCGCGCGCGAATGCCGGGATCAACGTGGCTGCGGGGGCGGCGAGGAGAAGGCTACGGCGGGCAATGCTCATCGGTCCGGGGATCCCGTCCTGTTTGGGCTGTCTGGATGTCACTTCGGGGGCGCTCGATAGACCCCACGCGCCAATCTTGCCAGGGCATCGCGCAATTCGGGACTACCAACAGTATCCAGCGCGCCACGAACAGTATCCGGCAACGGCGCGGTGGGGCGGGGACGCGGGGCAGGCGGGGTGGAAGGGGCCTGCTGCACGAAGCGCAGCGCCTCCACCGTCACGCTTCCCAGCGCGGCATTGACCCGGGCGATGAGCTGCGGCGCGAGATGCTGCAGCTCCATCGCCACCGGCCCGGAGCAGCCGATGGTCAGGGTACTGCCCGTCAGCCGTCTGGGAATCGTGACGGCGGCGATGGACGGCCCCACGATCCCGGCCCAGTCCGCCATCAGCAGCGCCCCGGCCGGGCTGCGCCGCTTGAAGGCCGGGCGGGTTAGGCGCGGGATGAAGCCGCCCAGCGGGCGCAGCCCGAGATCCGGGCGGCGCAGGTCCTCGACGGGCAACGTCCGGGCAGAGCTGGCCTCCGGTGCAGCGGCCGCCTGGGCATCCTTGCGCGGTGCACGGCGGCGCGGGGGGCTTGCCTTGGCAGCCGTCCCGCCCTCCCCTGCCCTCGTTTTGTCCGACACCATTCCCAAACCTCCGCCCGCCGGCCCACTCCTGGCCTGGTATGACCGCCACCGCCGGACCCTGCCCTGGCGGGGCGAGGCCGATCCATACCGCATCTGGCTCTCGGAAGTGATGCTCCAGCAGACCACCGTGGCAGCGGTTGGCCCGCGCTACGCCCGATTCCTTGCCCGCTTCCCGGATGCAGGGGCCCTGGCAGCCGCCCCCTGGGAGGATGTGGCGGCCGAATGGGCCGGGCTCGGCTACTACGCCCGTGCCCGCAACCTGCACGCCGCCGCCAAGGCCGTGGCCACGCGCGGCGGCTTCCCGGATACCGAGGCAGGGCTGCGCGAGTTGCCCGGCATCGGCGCTTATACGGCCGCCGCCGTGGCTGCCATCGCCTTCAACCGCCCGACCGTGCCGGTGGACGGCAATGTGGAACGCGTGGTGGCCCGCCTGCTGGCCATCCGGGAGCCCTTGCCCGGCGCCCGCCGCCTGATCGGCCCCATCGCCGCGCGCTTCATGGAACAGCCAGAACCACGGACCCGCCCCGGCGATTTCGTGCAGGCGCTGTTCGACCTCGGCGCCACCATCTGCACCCCACGTCGCCCGGCCTGCGCCCTCTGCCCCTGGCGCGAGGATTGCCTCGCCCGGCGCGAGGGCATCCAGGAAAGCCTTCCGGTGAAGGCGCCCAAGGCGGCCCGCACCCACCGCCATGGCCTGCATTTCCTTGCACGAGACCCTGCCGGGCGCCTGCTGCTGCGTCACCGCCCGCCCGAGGGGCTGCTGGGCGGCATGCTGGAAATCCCAGGCTCTCCCTGGCGGGAGGGAGCGCCATGGTCGCTGGACGAGGCCCTGCCCCATACCCCTCTACCCGGCCTGACCTGGACGCTGCGCCCCGGCACCGCCTGGCATGGCTTCACCCATATGGAACTGGAGATGCGGCTGGCCGAAGCCCCGGCCCCCGAAGCGCCGGCGCCGGAGGGAATGGTCTGGATGGAACCGGATGCGGCCCGCCTCGCCCTGCCGACTGCTATCCGGCGCCTGCTGGCCCTTGCCGAAGGGCCGCTTGCCGAGTGCGCGGGGAGCATGGCAAGCCGGGGGCCCGGGGCGCGTGGCGCCCGCAGGAAAGGAATTCCCTCATGACCGCCATCCAGGGTTTCGCCGCCCGGCCGGCACTCCGCTTCTGGTCCCTGGCGCTGATGGGCTCGGCCGTGCTGGCGGCCTCGGCGCAGGTGAGCCTGCCGATGTGGCCGGTGCCAGCCACCCTCCAGACCCTTGCCGTGCTGCTGCTCGGCGCGCTGGGCGGCTCGCGCCTCGGCACGGCCTCCGTGCTGCTCTATCTCGTCGAGGGCGCGATGGGCCTGCCCGTCTTCGCCAACGGCGCGGCCGGACCGGCGGCACTGATGGGCCCGACCGCCGGCTTCCTCCTTGGTTTCGTCGCCTCCGCCTGGATCGCCGGCCTCGCAGGCCGCGGCGCCATCCGCCAGGCGACCGTGCTGACGGCTGCCCATCTCGCCGTCTTCGTGCCGGGCGTGGTCTGGCTTGCCAGCTTCGTTGGGTGGGAGCGCGCCTGGATGGCCGGCTTCCTGCTCTTCGTGCCCGGAACGGCGGTGAAGACCGCGCTGGCCTTCGCCACCATGCGGGCGCTGCGCCGGGGCTGATCCCAGCTTCAGACCGATCCGGTTTCAGGCCGCCCGTTCCGCTTCCGCGGGACGGGCGGTTTGCGTTTCGGTACCCAGCCGGAAGCCTTCAGCGAATAGATCTACGCGCGCGGCGCTGGCGGCTTGCTGGAGCCGCTTCTTGGAATCCGGGGACTTCCGCAAGAACGGCAGCGGCCCTGCCTAGCGCTGCCTTCCCAGCATTTCCCGTGAAATCCTGATGCAGCGGTTCGGGGGCGAAGCCCCCAGGATCACGCACCAAAAGCCCAGCCCGGGTTCAGCTCCCCGGCATAAGCTCCGCGCGCAACTCATCCAGCACCCGCAGCGTGCCGTCGCGGCGCTCGATATGCCAGAAGGTCCAGCCATTGCAGGAGGGCGCCTCCTGCACGGCCGCGCCGACCTGATGGATGCTGCCGGCCACGCGGCCGCAGCGCAGCGTGGCATCCACGCCGACCTCGGCCTGCCAGCGGCGGTGCCGGTCCCACAACTTGGTGCCGGGCGGCACGAGGCCACGCTCCACCAGCACGCCGAAGGGAATGCGCGGCTGCTCCCGCTTCGCCGGCAGGGCCAGGGCCACGCTCTCGGAGAGCGGCTCGATCTTCGCCAGCCGCGCCTCGGCGGCATCGGCATAGGCCGGATCGCGCTCCAGCCCGATGTAGCGGCGCCCCAGCCGCTTCGCGACGGCCGCCGTGGTGCCGCTGCCCAGGAAGGGATCGAGCACCACCTCACCCGGCGAGGTGCAGGAGAGGATCACGCGGTGCAGAAGCGCCTCGGGCTTCTGCGTCGGATGCAGCTTGGTGCCGTCCGGGCCACGCAGGCGCTCATTGCCGGTGCAGAGCGGGATGAACCAGTCGCTCCGCATCTGCTTGTCGTCGTTCATCGCCTTCATGGCGGCGTAGTTGAAGCGGTAGCGGCTTTCCTCGCCCCGCGCCGCCCAGATCAGCGTCTCATGCGCGTTGGTGAAGCGCCGGCCGCGGAAATTCGGCATGGGGTTGGACTTGCGCCACACCACATCGTTCAGGATCCAGAATCCCAGATCCTGCAGCGCCACACCCAGGCGGAAGATGTTGTGGTAGGAGCCCATCACCCAGATGGTGCCGTCCCGCCGCAGCACGCGGCGGCATTCGGTCAGCCATTCGCGGGTGAAGCGGTCATAGCTCGCCAGATCGTCGAAGCGGTCCCACTCGTCGTCCACACCATCGACGACGCTGTCATCCGGCCGCCGCAGCTCGGTCTTGAGCTGCAGGTTGTATGGCGGATCGG
Organism: Roseomonas xinghualingensis; assembly: GCF_025791835.1. Taxonomy (GTDB): domain Bacteria; phylum Pseudomonadota; class Alphaproteobacteria; order Acetobacterales; family Acetobacteraceae; genus Roseomonas; species Roseomonas xinghualingensis. The sequence continues at coordinate 39,220 of NZ_JAOXLP010000015.1, read as the reverse complement.
CGAAGATCGCATGCACCGAGGCTGGCGGCAGGCGCTTCAGGCTCTCGATGCAATCACCCCGCAGCACGCTGTCCAGCGGCAGGTCAAGCCCCGTTCCCACGCGCGCCACATCTCCCGACTCATCGCCGGCCACGACGCCACGACCCCGCGTCGCGCCGGGCCGTGCCCCCGACTCACCATGCCCATGCCCGAGTCGCCGCGTCAAGAAAGTGCCAGAACGGCTTGATCGACGGGGCTGAATCCGCGCCGATGATGCGGGCATGGACCCAGCCGCGCCAGGGCTTCCCGGTGGGCGGGAGTGGGATAACCCGAGTGCCGGGCGAAACCATAATCCGGCCAGCGAGCACCGAGCCGCGCCATGGCCCGGTCCCGCACCACCTTGGCCAGGATGGAGGCGGCCGCGATGGAAAGGGAAAGCCCGTCCCCGCCCACCACGCAGCGCACCGGGCAGACCAGGCGCGGTGGCGCATTGCCATCCACCAGCGCCAGGGCCGGCATGAGCGGCAGGCGGGAGACCGCCCGCGCCATGGCCAGATGGGTGGCGCGCAGGATGTTCAACCGCCCGATCTCGACCGCGCTGGCGGCACCCACGCCGATCAGCGCCGCGCCCTCGGCGCGCGCCGCCATCAGCGCGCCATAGGCGGCGTCGCGCCGGGCCGCATCCAGCCGCTTGCTATCATCCAGCAGGGCGGCCAGCGCCTCGGGTGGATGGCCCGGAAAGATCACGGCGGCGGCCAGCACCGGCCCGGCCAGCGGCCCTCGCCCGGCCTCGTCCACCCCCGCCACGACACCCCCATGGGCGGCTTCGAGGGAGAAATCAGGTCTTTGCGGCGGTGGCCGGGATTTGGGCGCGCGCGCCATCTAGAGGATCAGCCCCCCATCCACTGTCAGCGTCTGGCCGGTGATCATGGCCCCCGCGCAGCCGAGGAAGAGAATGGCTTCCGCGATGTCCTCCGGCACGCAGCGGCGACCCATGGGTGCGTTGCTGATGGATTGCGCCCGCTGCGCCTCGGTCCATTCGATCTGCCAGGTGCTGTCCACGGCGCCCGGCGCCACGGCGTTCACGCGGATATCCGGCCCCAGTCCGCGGGCCAGATGCTTGGTCAGCGCGACCACCCCTGCCTTGCTCGCCGCATAGGCCATGGAGGAGCCACGCCCGCTGAGCCCGGCAACCGAGGCGATGTTCACCACCGCCCCGCGCGCCGCCTTCAGCGCCGGCACCGCCGCGCGGGTGGTGCGGAACAACCCCACCAGATTTGTGTCCAGCACCGCATCCCAGAGCTCATCCGTGATCTCGTTCAACTCATGGGCGGGAATGGTGCGGGTGACGCCGGGCGTGCCGGCATTGTTCACCAGCAGGTCCAGCCGCCCGAGCGCCGCGACGGCGGCCTCCACCATGGTCTTCTCTGTGCCATTCCCGATGGCGCCGGGAGCCTCGACCACCGTCGCACCGGTGGCGCGGAGGGCAGCGACGACCTCGGGCCCGCGCGGATCACCGGGCAGGAAGTTCAGGGCGACGGCACAGCCATTGGCCGCCAGTTCCTTCGCCGTGGCGAGCCCGATGCCCGAGGCGCCGCCGGTCACCAGTGCGGCACGGCCATTCAGATCGTAGCGGGGCATGATTCCTCCCTCTGGCCCTCCAGAATCGCCTCTGAACGGCGTGAGGGGAAGAGGTCAGAGGCCGCGAACGACGAACTCGTCCCCAGGACCCAGCAGCCCCCTGGCCCCTGCCCGCAACAGGGCCGCCGCCGCCGCATCCGCGCGCAGAACGGCATCCAGGAAGGTGACGGAAAGCGCCGCGGCGCGCGCGTGGTAGGTGGCATCCGCATAACGGCCGCCCGCCTCCGCCTCATCGGCGAAGGAGGCATGCATGGCCCCTTGCAGCACGGCCAACCCACCTGGGTTGCTCGACTGCTCGAAAGGGACCCGGCGGGCCGGGGCGCGGATGCCCTCGATATAGCCATGATCCTCGGTGCCGGTGACATGCAGCAGCGGCGCCGCATAGCCGCCATAGGCCAGGCGCGGCGGCAGCCCCACGGCAGGAATGGGCGAGAGCGCCACCCCCGCCTTGAGGCGCGGATCCGGCAGGCCCAGGCCACGGTCGCCGCCCGGAAGGCGCTCCCCCAGCATGTGCTGAACGGTCCAGGCGCCAAAGGAATGGCCGGCCACGGCCAAGCGCGCCGGATCGGCAGGGCGGGGCAGGTTGTCGAGCGCGAATTTCACATCCAGCAGCCGGTCCAACGCCGCCTGCACGTTCATCGCACCAGCGGCGAGCCCGATCATGCGATCCGTGCCGCCACGCCACAGGCTGTCATCCGAGCCGATATGCTGGAGATGGATGGCCAGATAGCCGCCCTCCGCCAGGGCCCGGCCCAGATAGGCCAGCCCCTCGCGCGTGCCGCCAAGCCCATGGGAGACGATGACGGCCGGCGCTGGCTCCGTGCCCGCGGGCGCACGGATCAGGACGGGGATGTCGCGCGCACGCGCGGCATCACGCCAGACAGAACGGGTTTCGGTGATGCGGGTCTCCTGCGCCCTTGGGGCGGCCGAAGGGGTGGCAGCGCAGCCCGCCTCGCCCAGGAAGGGCAGAAGGGCCGGCCCCGCAAGCAGCGCCCTGCGATTCAGGAGGGAGCGCTTCAGAGCGGGATGTCGTAGGTCCGCCAAGCGGTCAGCTTCGCCACGCGATCGTAAACCGCGCGGGCGCGGTGGTTGTCCTCGGCGGTGATCCAACGGATGACGCTCCAGCCCTTCCTGCGGCCTTCCTCAGCAATCGCGGCGATCAGCGCATCGGCCACGCGCTTGCCGCGCATATGGGGATCAACGAAGAGATCGTCCAGGAAGCCGCCGGTGCTGGCGGAAAGCGGGCGGGCGAAGGCCCGGAAATGCGCGAGGCCGACAGCGCGGCCTTCCGCATCCTCAGCGACCAAGCCGTTGGTTTCATGCGCCGGATCATGGATCCAGGACCAGACGCGGTCACGCATCTCCTGCGTCTGCGTCACACGGTAGAACTCGGCATAGCCGGCATAGAGCCGGTCCCAGTCCGCACGGTGGCGCTCTTCGACGGGAACGACACGGATCTCGCTCATGATGCGTCCTTCAGACGGAAATCGATGCGCCCCGCAGCCTTCAGCGCCAGCAACAGGGAGGCGACATGCATAGCATGGAGAATCACGCCGCGGCCCAGCCCTTCCAGCACGCGCGGAAGCGGCCAGAGCTCCACGGTGATGTCCTCTCCCGCTTCATGCGCCGTCGGATGGGTCAGGGTGGCGCCAAGGGCCAGTACCGTATGCGCCCGGTTGCGATGCGTGGCGGGATTGGGGCTGAGTGAATCCAGATGCCGGTAGGCCGGTGCGGTGTAGCCCGTTTCCTCGCGCAACTCGCGCGCGGCGGCGGTGACGGGATCCCCGTCGGCCTTGTCGATAGCGCCCGCCGGCAGTTCCAGCGTGGCCGCCTGCGCGCCGTGCCGATACTGGCGCACCAGCACCAGCTCGTCCGCCGCCGTGATGGCCACAACATGAACCCAGTCCGGATAGGACAAGGTGTAGAAGGGATCGAGCACATTGCCGCGTGAATCGCGGACGGCATCCGCCGTCACGTCGATCCAACGGTCACGCAGGGCGGTGCGGGAGGAAAGGACCTCCCAGGGCGGCGCTTCAGCCTGTGGCGATTCGGTCATGGTGCCGAAGCATGCCGGAAAAATGCGGCAGCCGCTGCGGCGAAGCCGGGATGGAAGGGAGCGCGGCGGAGGCGCGCGGGACAACAGCCCGCCAGCGCCACGCCCCACATGCCATGGAGACTATTCCGCCGCCGCCTTCGGAGCCTCCATATAGGACTCCAGCGGCGCGCAGGTGCAGGCGAGGTTGCGGTCGCCATACACATTGTCCACGCGCTTCACCGGCGGCCAGTATTTCTGGCCCGCGATCCAGGGCAGCGGGAAAGCCGCCTCCTGGCGCGAATACGGATGCGTCCAGCTTTCCGCCGTCACCTCCTCCGCGGTGTGCGGGGCGTTCTTCAGCGGATTGCCGGCACGGTCCACGCGGCCCTGCTCCACCGCGCGGATTTCGGCGCGGATGGCGATCATGGCATCGACGAAGCGGTCCAGCTCCTCCTTCGGCTCGCTCTCGGTGGGCTCCACCATCAGCGTGCCCGCCACCGGCCAGGACATGGTCGGGGCGTGGAAGCCGTAATCCTGCAGGCGCTTGGCGATGTCCTCGACCAGCACGCCGCCGCCCTGCTGGAAGCCACGGCAATCCAGGATGCATTCATGCGCCACCATGCCCTGCTTCCCGCGATAGAGCACGGGGAAGTGGCCATCGAGGCGCCTGGCGACATAGTTAGCGTTGAGGATCGCGACCTGCGTCGCCCGCGTCAGCCCCGCGCCGCCCATCATGCGGATATAGGCATAGGAGATGGGCAGGATGCTCGCGCTGCCGAAGGGCGCGGCGGAGACGGGGCCGAAACCCGTTGCAGGCCCGGCCTCGGCCACCATCGGGTGGTTCGGCAGATGCGGCGCCAGATGCGCCGCCACGCCGATCGGCCCCACGCCCGGCCCGCCGCCGCCATGTGGGATGCAGAAGGTCTTGTGCAGATTCAGGTGGCACACATCGGCGCCGATTGCCGCCGGGCTGGTGAGGCCCAGCTGCGCATTCATGTTGGCGCCGTCCATATAGACCTGTCCGCCCGCCGCATGGACGGAAGCGCAGATCTCGCGGATCGCCTCCTCGAACACGCCATGCGTGCTGGGATAGGTGATCATCAGCGCGGACAGCTTCTCCGCGTGCTGGTCGATCTTCACGCGCAGGTCGTCGAGATCGACATTGCCGTCGCGGTCGCAGCCCACCACCACCACCCGCATGCCCGCCATCACGGCCGAGGCCGGGTTGGTGCCATGGGCGGAGGACGGGATGAGGCAGATGTCGCGATGCCCCTGCCCGTTCGCCTTGTGGAAGGCGCGGATCGCCAGCAGCCCGGCATATTCGCCCTGGCTGCCCGCGTTCGGCTGCAGCGACACGGCCGCGAAGCCGGTGCAGGCGCAGAGCCAGGCTTCGAGACGCTTGATCATCTCGATATAGCCCCGCGCCTGATCCACCGGCGCGAAGGGATGAATGTCGGAGAAGCCCGGGAAGGTGACCGGGATCATCTCCGCCGTGGCATTCAGCTTCATCGTGCAGGATCCCAGCGGGATCATGCTGCGATTCAGCGCGACGTCCTTGTCCTCCAGTCGCTTCAGGTATCGCAGCATCGCATGTTCGGAGTGATGCGCGCGGAAGACGGCGGCGCTGAGGAAGGAGGTGCGGCGCGCCAGCGAGGCCGGCAGGCGCTCGGGTGCCGTCAGCTCGGCCAGCCCGACCCGCTCATGCCCGGCCGCCGCGCAGAGCGCGACATCGAGCGCGATCAGGTCCTGCCGCGTCACCGTCTCGTCCAGCGCGATGGCGACGCAGCCGGCATCGATGCGGCGCAGGTTGAAGCCGGCCTTCAGCGCGGCGTCCATCAGCGCATCGGCCTTGTCGCCAGCCTCGATCGCCACCGTGTCGAAGAAGGACTGGTGGCGCAGCGTGAAGCCCGCGCGCGTGATGGCATCGCCCAGCAGGCTCGCCAGCAGATGGGTGCGGCGGGCGATGCGGGTCAGCCCCTCCGGCCCATGCCACACGGCATACATGCTCGCCATCACGGCCAGCAGCACCTGGGCGGTGCAGATGTTGCTCGTCGCTTTCTCGCGGCGGATATGCTGCTCGCGGGTCTGGAGTGCCAGGCGCATGGCCGGGCGGCCGGCGGCATCGACGGAAACGCCGACCAGGCGGCCCGGCATCAGTCGCTTCAGCCCGTCCTTCACCGCCATATAGGCCGCATGCGGGCCGCCATAGCCCATGGGCACGCCGAAGCGCTGCGTGCTGCCCACCACCACATCCGCACCCATCTCGCCCGGCGGGGTGAGGATGGTCAGCGCCAGGATGTCGGCGGCCACGATCGCCAGCGCACCCGCCGCCTGGGCGGCGGCGATGGCGGGGGCAATGTCACGCACCTCGCCCGTGGTGCCGGGATAGGAGAGCACGACGGCGAAGGGCTTCAGGGCGGCATATTCCGCCACGTCATCCGTCACCTGGATGGTAACGCCCAGCGGCTCCGCGCGCGTGCGCAGCACCGCCAGGGTCTGCGGGTGCAGGTCCGGCGCCACCACCAGCGTCGTGGACTTCGCCTTGTGTGAGGCCAGGGCCAGCGCCATCGCCTCGGCGGCGGCCGTCGCCTCGTCCAGCAGCGAGGCATTCGCCACCGGAAGGCCGGTCAGATCCGCCACCATGGTCTGGAAGTTCAGCAGCGCCTCGAGCCGCCCCTGGGCGAGCTCCGCCTGATAGGGCGTATAGGCGGTGTACCAGCCCGGATTCTCCAGCACGTTCCGCAGGATCACCGGCGGCGTATGCGTGCCGTGATAGCCGCAGCCGATCAGCGACTTCACGCGGAGATTCTTCTCCGACAGCGCGCGGAGCTCAGCGATGGCCGCGGCCTCGTTCACCGGCGGCGGCAGGTCGCCCAGATGGCTGTCGCGGATGGCGTCGGGCACGGTGCGGCCCACCAGCGCCTCCAGGCTGTCCGCGCCCACGACGCGCAGCATCTCGGCGATCTGGTCGTCAGACGGCCCGATATGCCGGGCCGCGAAGGCGGCGCTGTCCTCCAGCACCGCAAGCTGGTCGAGCGCGCTCAATGTCCTTCCTCCGCATGCTTGGCATAGGCGTCAGCATCCATCAGCTTGCCGATGTCGGACGCGTCACGCGGGGTGATGGTGAAGAACCAGCCCTCACCCATCGGCTCGCGGTTCACCAGGCCGGGATCATCCACCAGCGCGCTGTTCACCGCCGCGATGGTGCCCGCCACGGGCGCGTAGATGTCGGAGGCGGCCTTCACGCTCTCCACCACGGCGATGGCCTCGCCGGCCTCAACCTCGCGGCCTGCCTCGGGCAGGTCCACGAAGACAACATCGCCCAGCGCGTTCTGCGCATGGTCGGAAATGCCGACCACGGCGACATCGCCATCCAGGCGGACCCATTCATGGCTCTCGGCGAAACGGGTCTGGCTCATGCGGTGGCTCCTGCGGCGCGCTTGTAGCGATGGGGAACAAAGGGGGTGGGCGCGATGCGCGCGGGGATCGCCCGGCCGCGCACCATCAATTCAAGGCCCGTGCCATCGGCGGCATGGTCGCGGGCGACATAGCCCATGGCGACGGGGGCATTCAGCGAAGGCCCGAAGCCGCCGCTGGTCACCTCGCCGATGGTGGCGCCTCCCAGGGCGATGGGCGTATGCGCCCGCGCGGGCTGGCGGCCATCGGGCAGGATGCCCACGCGCAGGCGCTTCGGGCCGTGGTCCAGCTCCTCCCGCACCCGTTCGGCGCCCAGGAAGTCCCAGGCCATGCGGCGGCGCTTGCCGAGGCTGAAGGTCAATGCGGCCTCCACCGGGGAGGTCGTCTCGTCAATATCCTGGCCATAGAGGGGCAGTCCGGCCTCAAGGCGCAGGCTGTCCCGCGCGCCCAGCCCGGCTGGGGTGGCGCCCGCCGCCAGCAGCGCCCGGGCCACGGCCTCGGCACCCTCGGCGGGAATGCCGATCTCATAGCCATCCTCGCCGGTATAGCCGGAACGGGTGACGAGGGCCGGAACGCCCGCCACCGGGGTTTCCAGCACGCCCATGAAGGACATGGCGGCCACGCCCTCGGCCAGCTTCGCCAGGATCGCCTCCGCCCCTGGCCCCTGCAGGGCCAGAAGCGCGCGGTCCGGGCGCGGCACCAGCGTCACCCCCGCCGGCAGGGCGGCACCGATCGCCTCGATGTCCACCGCTTTGCGGGAGGCGTTCAGCACCAGGAACAGCCGGTCGCCCAGATTGGCGACCATGAAGTCGTCGGTGATGCCGCCCGATTCGTTCATCAGCAGCGCATAGCGCTGGCGGCCGGGCTTCAGCGCCTGCAGCTCGGCGGGCGTCACGCGCTCCAACGCGGCCGCGGCGCCTTCGCCGCGCAGCTCCGCCTGGCCCATATGGGAGACGTCGAACAGCGCCGCCCCTGTACGGCAGGCCTGGTGCTCCGCGATGATGCCTGCGGTGTATTGCACCGGCATGGCATAGCCCGCGAAGCCGACCATCCTCCCGCCCAGCTCGCGGTGCAGGCCGGCGAGCGGCGTTTCCAGCAATGTCTCAGTATCGGCCACGCATCACCCCAGGGCCGCGCAGGCGGCCGGTTCAGATCGTGGCCCCCCTCTGTCCGGAGACCTGAGAGATTCAGGGCGCTGGGCGTCCCTTACTCCGTCGGTGCCATGGCCTTTGCAGGCCACGGGCTTTCCAGAGGCCCCTTCTCCGCGCGGTCCTTTTGCCTGAGCGTTTCCGGGGGCCGGTTGCGCCTTCGGCGAGGGCGTGTCCGCCCTTCTCTCCCGCGCGGTATCAACGGGTGCGTCAGTGGTGCCCGAATGCGCGGGCCTGCGCAACCACCATGGCGTCGGTTCGGGCATGGCCATCAAGGCGGGTCTTCCGGCGTGGCCGTGAACCCACGCCGGCCAGGAGAGGCAGGGCCGCCAGGGCCATGGAGGGATGATCGGGGTGGCTGGGGAATCCCCACCCAAAAGCCTGGAATTAAGGCATTGCCCTGGCCTGATCGGCTCCACCCTGGGCGGCCGGGCCAGGGAGGGCTAGGATCGCCCCGCCCACGGTCCGGCCGGGGGCTGTACGCGCCGGCGCCGAAGGACCAAGTGGCACGCATGGACCAGACCGCAAACACCCCCGGGGCAGCCGTGAAGCCCCCTCTCAAGGTGCTGCTGGCCGGCCCGCGCGGTTTCTGTGCGGGCGTGGACCGCGCCATCAGGATCGTGGAGCAGGCAATCGAGCGATTCGGCGCCCCCGTCTATGTGCGGCATGAAATCGTCCACAACCGCTTCGTGGTGGAGGGGCTGGAGGCCAAGGGCGCCGTCTTCGTCGAGGAGCTGGACGAGGTTCCGGATGACGGGCAGCCGGTGATCTTCTCGGCCCATGGGGTGCCCAAATCGGTCCCCGCCGCCGCCCAGGCCCGCCAGCTGCTCTATCTGGACGCCACCTGCCCGCTGGTCAGCAAGGTCCACCGGGAAGCCGAGCGCCACCATGCCAGCGGCAGCCATATCCTGCTGATCGGCCATGCCGGCCATCCGGAGGTGATCGGCACCATGGGCCAACTGCCCGAGGGCAGCGTGACCCTGGTGGAGGATGCCGAGCAGGCCGCCACCGTGCAGCCCCCCGAGGGCCCACTGGCCTATGCCACCCAGACCACCCTTTCGGTGGACGACACCGCCGCGGTGCTGGACGTGCTTCGCGCCCGCTTCCCGCACATGTCCGCCCCGGTGAAGGAGGACATCTGCTACGCGACCACCAACCGCCAGGCGGCGGTGAAGGCGATCGCGGAGCGTTGCGAGCTGATCATCGTGGTCGGCGCGCCCAATTCATCGAACTCCGTCCGCCTGCGCGAGGTGGCGGAGCGTGCCGGCTGCCCGCGCGCCGTGCTGGTGCAGCGCGGCTGGGAACTCGACCCCGCCCTCGCGGATGGGCTCTCCACCGTCGGCATCTCGGCCGGCGCCAGCGCCCCGGAGGTGCTGGTGGAAGAGGTGGTGGACCGGCTGCGGGAGCGCTTCGACGTGACGATCGAGAACCTGATCGTCGCGGAGGAGACGGTGATCTTCAACCTTCCCCGCCAGCTGCGGAACCCTGCCCCTCCGCGCCGGGTCGCGGCGGCGCAATGAACCGGCGGCGCTTGCCGTCCCGCCCCGGCTGATGCATGGACCCCCGCTCAGGGGGTTCCATGGCTGTCTATACCGAGGTGTCGGACGAGGCGCTCCGCGCCTTCCTGTCGGGCTATGATCTGGGCGAGCTGGTCGCCTTCCGTGGCATCGCGGAGGGGGTGGAGAACAGCAACTACGCCCTGAAGACCACCACCGGCGATTTCATCCTCACGCTCTATGAGAAGCGTGTGGACCCGACGGAACTGCCCTGGTTCCTCGGCCTGATGCGCCATCTGGCGGCCCATGGGCTGGCCTGCCCCGAGCCCGTGGCCGGGCGCGACGGCGAGGCCCTGCGGGAACTGGCTGGCCGCCCCGCCGCCATCTGCACCTTCCTTCCCGGCGTCTGGCCGCGCCGCCCCTCGGTCGCGCATTGCGGCCCGCTGGGCACCGCCCTGGCCGCCCTCCATGCCGCCGGCCAGGGTTTCACCGCCGAGCGCCGGAACGCACTCGGCCCGGATGGCTGGGGCCCGCTGCTGGAAGGCTGCCGCCCGAATGGGGACACGGTGCTGCCCGGCCTCTGCGCCGAGCTGGACACGCATCTCGCCGGCATCCTGCGGGACTGGCCACGAGACCTTCCCCGTGGGCAGATCCATGCCGACCTCTTCCCGGACAATGTCTTCTTCCTGGAAGACGAGAACCGGAAGCCCCAGGTCTCGGGCCTGATCGACTTCTATTTCGCCTGCACCGACATCCTGGCCTATGACGTGGCGATCTGCCTCAATGCCTGGTGCTTCGAGCCGGACCTGTCCTTCAACGTGACCAAGGCCCGTGCCCTGCTGGCCGGCTATAACGCCGCCCGACCGCTTTCCGAGGCCGAGCTGGCAGCCCTGCCCGTGCTCTGCCGCGGCGCCGCGCTACGCTTCCTGCTCACGCGCCTCTATGACTGGACCAACACGCCGCCCGGCGCGCTGGTTACCCGTAAGGACCCGCTGGAATATCTCCGGCGCCTGCGCTTCCACGCCGCCGCCCAGGGGGTTTCCGCTTATGGAATCTGAGGCCACCGCGCCCACCGAGAACGCGGTCGAGATCTGGACCGATGGCGGCTGCAAGCCCAATCCCGGCCCGGGCGGCTGGGCCGCCATCCTGCGCTTCGGGGTCCATGAAAGGGAACTGACGGGCTATGACCCCGCCACCACCAACAACCGCATGGAGCTGACGGCCGCCGCCTCCGCCCTGGAGGCGCTGAAGAAGCCCTGCCGCGTGGTGCTGCACACGGACAGCGAATATGTCCGCAATGGCGTGACGCGCTGGGTCCATGGCTGGGTGCGCAACAACTGGCGCAACTCCGCCAAGGAGCCTGTGGCGAATTACGAGCTGTGGCAGCGCCTGCTGGCCGCTGCCAAGCCGCATCAGGTGGAATGGCGCTGGGTACGCGGCCACAATGGTGACGTGATGAACGAACGGGCGGACAAGCTGGCCACGGCAGCAAGGTTGGGGCTGGGGCAATAGCCGCTGTGGGCGCGCCGGGAAAGCGCGCGGCGAGGCTGCGCTTCGCCTGGCGAAGGTGGATCGGCTGCTACAACGCCTGCTGAACCACCCGGTCGATCTTCTGATCCGCCAAGCCCAGAAGCCCCGCGACGAAGCTGAAGTGATAGCTGGCGGAAACGCTGATTGTGATGACACGGGTCGTGTCGTTGCGGCTGCAGGAGGGCCGCGCCACGGTCAGGCGCGCGGCTGCCAGCCCCGCCGGAAGGGGCGGGCGGGTGATGGCGTTGGAGAGGTCGGTCAGGCACCGGTTGGACACATCGTTGCCGACATAGACCACCGCGGCACGCAGCGTGGCGTCGGCGTGGTTGTGCAGCGCCTCCACCGTGTGGAGGTAGCGCCCCATCTCGATGCCGCCGAAGAGTAGCGCCAGGAAGGGGACAGCCACCAGGCCGAATTCCAGCGTCACCGCGCCACGACACCCCAGCCTAGCGAAGGCGAAGCTCAACATGGCCCCTCAGCGTGGTTGGGGGAATGACGGCCGCGGAAATCGGCGTGCTGGCGGTGAAGGGGCGCGTCACCCGCACCGAGACGTAGATGGCGGGCACATCATTGCCGCATGAGCTGCCCTGGCAGGGAACCGTGTTCCCGTTGGGACAGCGGCAGACCTTGGCCGGCAAGGGAATGGTGATGTCGCTCCAGCCTTGCAGGTTGGCGCGGATGGCCGCTGTGATGCCATTGGCATCATCGGGCCGGCTGAAGGCGTATTGCGCACCCGCGCGTGCGGCCGCCTCCAGCCGCAGCGTCTGCTGAACGGCATTGCCCAGGTCGATGCCCCCCATCACCAGCAGGGCGAGAATGGGCGCGACGAATGCGAACTCCAGGGCCGAGACGCCCCGGCGGCACCGCACGAGAAGCTTGGTGATCCTGTTCATTCGACGAGCCGTGGCACCTTGATCTCTGGAACCGCCGTGTTCCGGCCCGCGCAGCCGCTGGTGTCGAAGGGAAAATTGCTGAGCTGCCCCACCTCAAGGGAGCCGACGACGAATGGCAGGCAGGAGCTGGGGTTGGGCGCCGACATGTTCGAGATCTTCGCGTGACCGTTCGGCACGTAGATGCCTCCGGCCAGCTCGATGGAACTCAGGTTCGACATGCTCAGGGCCGGGCTGCCGCTGCCCACGGCATTGGCGCGCGTGATGATCATGCCATTCAACCTTGCATCATAGCGGTTCACACGTGGTGCCGTGATGCGGGCGCTGGAAAGACTGGTGAAGCTGACCTGACCGGGTCTGCTTCCGAGCAGGGCAATGGTGCAGTCATCGCAGATGAAGCTGCTGAGGTTCTGCGCCGAGAACGAGGCCGGGGTGCCCGTGCCGGTGCCCACCAGGATGAAGGTGCAGCCCGTGCAGCGAAGCTGCGAGAGGCTGCTGATGGTGAGGGATGCGTTGCGAAAGATGTAGGTGCCGGGATCCAGCTCGACCTTGCTGTCCTGCCCGATGGCATAGGCCTTGTTGCAGAAGGCGGTGCCGGTCTGCTCGAAAGCCGGCATCTCCACATGGCTGTTGAACGAGGTATTGGTGCTCGTGCTGCAGGGCGGATCGGGCACCTGCAAGCTATCCAGCCCCTGATAAGGATTGGCGATCCGGGGGGCGTTGTTCTGATAGCCCTCTGTCAGCGTCACGTTCCGGCCAGTGCAGCCGGTACAACTGCCGGCCGTCATCACACCCTGCGCGGAGAATCTGCCGCCATTCGCGCTGATATTCACCGCATTGCTGCCCGTGCCATTGGCGCCAATGCCGCAGCCGCGCGCCTCGACCTGCCCATAATTCGAAAAGCTGACCGAGCCATTCAGCGCAAGCATGCAAACTTGCATCGTGCCAAGCAGGGTTGCCACGGCACGGACGCGGATATCGGCTTCCGGCTGCCGGAAGAGCGCACCGGCAAGGCTCAATGGCTGGCGGCGCGTGATCTCCACCTCATAAGCCCTGTCATTGCCCTGATGAGGGCCGCTGGCCGGGGGCGAACGCACGGCGAATGTCGTATCGTTGCCAGGGCGGAAACCGTTGAGCTGCGCGACCTCTCCCGCAGCGGCCAAGGCGGCGGCTTTGGTGCGGGTTTCGGCGGCCGAGGCGGCGGCGATGGCTGCAGTGTCGGCAGCGCTCTGCGCGCGGCGATGGGTCAGGTAGAGCAGCCCGCCATCGGCGGCGAGGGCGATGGCACCCAGCAGAGCCGTGCCGCTCAAGGCGAAGAGAATGGCGGTCGCGCCACGCCGGTCCCGGCGGAGGCGTTCTGCGGCCGGTCGGAGCCTGGCAGTCGGAAGGGGGTGCATTGGCGAGTGGAATCTGTCTTGCGGGGAGGGGTCTCAGGGATGCGGGCTCCCCACGGCAGGCACTATGTGCCCGACCGCAACCGCCGGTTGGTATGCTGTGACTGCATTCCTGTTCTGTTAACAGAAAAACAACTTGCGGTTGATGATGCCGATTAGTTAATCACATTTTCGCTACCGGGACGAGTGGTTCGTGACCTGAAGTTCGCGCGATGGTCGTGCGGCAGCTGGTCTATGCCCGGCTTACGCATCGGAGTTGAACCCATGATGGGTCAGGCTTTTGCTCTACTCGCCAACCTCAAGGCCGACCGGAAGGGCGTGACCGCCCTGGAGTACGGCGTGATCGCCGCTGTGATGGTTGTGGCCGTCGCCGGGGTTGTTGGTGGCCTCGGTGACCAAATCTCGGCAAAGTTCACCGAGATCACCACTACTGTTACCCGTGCCGGTGCCGCCGATTGACGTCAGATTGCGCCGGCTCTGCCGGCGCATCTCGTTGCGATTGGAACGGTCTTGGTTTTGCAGTTCCCTTAGCCTCGGTGGCCTTGGCAGAATTATGGATGTTTCAGCGGCGCTTCTTTCCGCCTCCATCCCCCTGCTGGCAGTTGTCGCCTGGCGTGACGTCGCGACCCGTACCATTCCCGATGCCGCCAGTCTTCTACTGGCCCTGACCGGCCTCGCCTCCAACCTGGTTCTTCAACCGCATGGCGTGGTCTTCTCCCTGATGGCTGCCACGGCGCTCTTCGCCGTGCTGCTCTTTCTTTTCGCGCGCGGTGCCCTTGGCGGTGGCGACGTCAAGCTGATGGCCGCTCTCGCACTCGGCATGACGGCACCCGAAATCTGGCACTTCGTCGTCGTCACCGCGATGGCAGGCGGCGTGCTCGCTCTCCTTTATCTGCTGCTTTCATGGCTGCTGCCAGCACAACCTGCACGTCCCGCCGCGCCCGGCCTGCTGCGACGTGTCGCCCATGTCGAGGCCTGGCGCATACGCCGCCGCGGCCCCCTGCCCTATGGCATCGCCATCGCGCTGGGCGCTGCCATGATCCTGCTGCAACGGGCTTAACGTAAAGGTACGGCCATGCGCCTGCTTCTGGTTCTTGTCCTGCTGCTCAGTGCGTCGGGCCTCGGGCTCGTCGCGTGGCAGGCTGTGCAACCACCTGCCCCGCGTCCCATCGCTGCCGCCGAGGCCGCTCCGCCGCCGCCGGCCCGCATCCGGCTCCTCGTCGCGGCCCGGCCGCTCCCCGCGGGATCGCTGCTGAAGGAGGAAGATGTCGCCGTGCGGGAAGTCGCACCCGAAGAGGTTCCGAAGCAGTCGCTGTCCGACTCCCCCGAGCAGCGCGCCGAACTGCGCGGTGCCATGCTGCGCGTCTATCACGATGCGGGCTCCCCCCTGTCCCCCGCTGACGTGCTGCGCCCGCGCGACCGCGGCTTCCTTGCCGCCGTGCTGCGGCCGGGCGCGCGCGCCATCTCGGTGGGTGTCGATGCCGTGACCGGCACGGCCGGGCTCATCTGGCCCGGCGATCAGGTGGACCTAATCCTCACCCAGGAATTCGCCGCCGCCCAGGCCACGCCGGATCGGCGCGTGGTGGCTGAGACGGTGCTGACCGACATCCGTGTCATTGCCGTGGACCAACGGCTGACCCAGGGCGCCGGCGGTCCGGCCCCTTCCCCCGATGTGGCCCGCACGCTAACGCTGGAGGTCACCGCGCATGAAGCGGAGCGCGTCGCTGTGGCGGGCCGGCTCGGGCGTCTGTCCGTCACCGTCCGCTCCATGCAGGATGCAGCCGGCGGCGAGCCGGCCGCCCGTACCGCCGTCTTCGGCGCCGATGTCTCCAGCGCCCTCGCTCAACCTGGCCAGGAGTCCAGCGTCCGTATGAAGGTGATCCAAGGCAGCGACGCGCAGGACGTCACCTTCCGGTGAAGTCTTCCATGCTGCCATTCCTGCTGGGCGCGGCCCTGGCCGCGTCCTGCGCCGTCAGTGCCCGCGCCCAGACTTCGCCGACATCCCCCGCCGCCCCGGCGCCTGCTCCCGCAGGGCCTTTCATCGCCTCTGCGCGACTGGAAGCCGGAACAGGCCAACTGCTTAACCTGCCACGCCCCGCCGCCACCGTGATCGCGGCCGATCCCCGGATCGCCCGCGTCCAGCCTACCTCGCCCACCTCCCTGTTCGTCATGGGTGTTGCTGAAGGGCGGACCACCCTCGTCGCGACGGCAGCTGACGGAACCCTCGTCGCGCAATTCGACATCACCGTGCGCGGCACGGTGGGACCGGCCGCGGGCAACGGCATGCCGGCCGTCATCCCGGCCACGCCTGGTGGTGCGCCCATGGTGGCCGTGAACACGGCAGCCCTGGAGGCGGCGCTGCGCGACGCATTGCCCGGCGCGCGCGGACTTCGTGCCCGCGTCACTGCCTCCTCCATCGTGCTGGAGGGTACGGTTTCGACCCCTGCGGAGGCCCAGCGTGCCGTGGCGCTGGCTGGCGCCTTCGGTGGGGAGGGTCGGCCAGTGGCGAACGAGATACGCGTGCTCGGCAGCACGCAGGTGAACGTGCGCGTCCGCATCGCCGAGATCTCGCGTCAGATCACGCGCGAACTGGGGCTGAACTGGCAGGCCATCGGCTCGGTCGGCAGCTTCGCCTTCGGTCTGCGGAGCGGCGCTGCGGCGAACACGGTGGCGGGGGCCATCAGCTCAGCCGCCGGGTCCCTGGCCAGTGGCGTCGCGCCCGCGCGGATCGGGGCCGGCGTGCAGACCAACCGCCTCGACATCAATGCGGTCATCGATGCGCTGGCCGCCGACCAGCTGATCACCATCCTCGCCGAGCCCAACCTCACGGCCCAGTCGGGCGAGACGGCGAGCTTCCTCGCGGGCGGCGAATTCCCGCTTCCCGTGGCCGCCAACGTCACGGGCCAGGTTTCGATCGAGTTCAAGCCTTTCGGCGTCAGCCTTTCCTTCGTGCCAACGGTGCTCTCCGCTGACCGGATAAACCTGCGCGTCCGCCCGGAGGTGAGCGAGCTGTCCCAGGCTGGCGCCATCAGCGTACCGATCAGCGGCGGCACGGTGCAGATCCCGGCGCTCACCGTGCGCCGGGCCGAGACGACGGTGGAACTCGGCAGCGGGCAGAGCTTTGCCATCGCCGGGCTGCTGCAGCGGAGCACCACGCAGGTCGGGCAGGGTGTCGCCGGCCTCGGCGACCTGCCGGTGCTGGGACCTCTGTTCCGGTCCGACCGGTTCCAGCGGAACGAGAGCGAACTGGTCATCATCGTCACGCCCTATGTCGTGCGCCCCGTCTCCGATCCGGGGGCGCTGGCCACCCCGGTGGACGGCTTCCGCCCCGCGACCGACCTGGACCGCGTGCTGCGGCAGCGCCAGATCGCCCGTGGCGTGCCGCCGATGCCGGCGCTGAGCCGTCCGGTCGATGCCGGCTTCATGCTGGAATAGCACCATGACCGCACGCGTCCTTCTGACCTCCGCCCTGCTCCTGGCCAGCTGCGGCCCCGAGGCGGTTGACCGCCCCGGCACTTGGCAGGCGACCGGGCTGAACGACCGGAACCTCCGCGCCATGCTCGCCGATCCGGCGCATGCCGGGCGCGGCACCGGCGCCGTGGGCAGCCGCGGCGACACCGCGGCTGCCGCGGCGCAGCGGCTGCGCGAGGACAAGTTGCGCCCGTTGTTGGACGCGCGCGGTTCCCAGGGGGGAGCAAATGCCGGCCGCTGACACGGCGAGGAGCACGGCGCCGGATGAGCGCCCGGTCGTGCTCGCCTTCCTGGCGGATGACGAGAGCGAGGCCGCCCTTCGCGGTGGACTGGCGGAGTGGGCGGATGCGGTGCCCGTGCGGCGCGGCAACGTGAGGACGGCGGTTCGCGCCCTGGAGCGTGAACCCACCCCGCGCCTCCTGATCGTGGACATCTCGAACACCGAGGACCCCGGCGTGGCTCTGGACCAGCTGGCGGCGGTCTGCGCGCCGGATGTGCGCGTGCTGGTGGTGGGCGACCGGGCCGACCTCAGCTTCTATCGTGAGATCACGCGCGATCTCGGCGTCGAGGAATACATCTACAAGCCGCTGACCCGCGACAATGTCAGCCGCCTCTTCGGGCCGCCGCTCGCCCAACTCCTTGCCGCAGGTGAGGGTGCCGGCACCGCGACGCCGCGCGGCGGCCACATCATCGCGGTCGGCGGCGTGCGGGGCGGCGTCGGCGCGACCACCATCGCCGTGAACCTCGCCCTGCACCTGTCGGAGGCGACACGCGGCCACGTCGCGCTGCTGGACCTGCACCTGCGCGGCGGCAGCACGGCGCTAGCCTTCGGCGTGCGGCCCGGGGCCGGGCTACGCGTGGCGCTGGAGGAGCCGCAGCGCGTGGACGCGCTTTTCCTGGACCGCGTCGCCATCCCCATCTCGGACCGGCTGCGCCTCATCGCCGCCGAGGAACCGCTGGAGGCGGCACCCGCCGCGACAGAAGAAGGCATCGACCGTGTTCTCGAGCTGCTACGCACCCGCTTCAACGCCATCGTCGTGGACATGCCCATCCCGCCTGGCGTGCCGGAGCGACGCGTCCTCTCGCTGGCACGGCACCGTATCCTCGTCATGGGTCCGGATGTGGCGAGTATCCGCGACGTGGGCGCCGGCCGGCGCATGGTGGCGGCGCTGGCCGGCGGCTCTGCGCCGATGGTCGTGCTCAACCGCGCTGGCATGCGCGGCGCGCTCGGCAACGCGCTGGTGTCCGAAGGGCTGGGCGGGATGCCCGATATCATTATCCCCGACCTACCGGGGCAGTTGCCGAAGGCCATGAATCTCGGTCGCCCCGCGCTGCATGACAGCACGGCCTTTCGCCGCGCCCTGGCGCCGCTAGCCCGGGAGATCTCCGGCAACGAGACCGGGGTGACGGCCGGCGGGCTGCGCCATCTTGTGCGACTGTGGAGGCGCCGATGAAATCCTTTGGTCGCCGCACCGAGTTCGCGGCCTCTTCCGCACCCGCCGGGAGCGTGGACACCGTGCCGGAACGCCCAGCCGCGCGCGAGGCGCCGTTCTTCCGCCTGCGGACGCAGGTGCTGAACCGGGTGGACCCCGTGGTCGCCGCCGAGTTGCCCGCGCCGGTCCTGCGTGGCCAGCTCGAAGCGCTGGTGCACGAACTGGCAGGGCGCGAGCGGCTGGAGCTCTCGGCGCGCGAGCAGGCGCAGCTCGCCGAGGAGCTGACGCATGACATGGTGGGCTATGGGCCGCTTGAGCCGCTGCTTCAGGATGACAGCATCAGCGACATCATGGTGAATGGCCCCGACAGGGTGTTCATCGAGGTCCGGGGCAAGATGCGCCCGTGCGACGTACGCTTCCGGGACGCGGCGCAGGTGGCGAACATCGCCCAGAAGATGGCAGCCGCCGTCGGCCGCCGGGTGGACGAATCCAGCCCGCTGCTGGATTGCCGTCTTGCTGATGGCAGCCGTGTCAACGTCGTCTTTCCGCCATTGGCGCTGGACGGGCCCTGCCTGTCCATCCGCAAGTTCTCGAAGAAGAAGATCGACTTCGCCGCGATGGTGGCGAATGGCAGCATGATCCCACCGGTGGCCCGCGTGCTGGAGATCGCAGCGCGCTGCCGCCTCAACATCGTCGTTTCCGGCGGCACCGGCTCCGGCAAGACCACGATGATGAACGCGCTGAGCCGGCTGATCGACCATGAGGAGCGCATCGTCACCATCGAGGACGCCGCCGAGCTGCAGCTTCAGCAGCCTCATGTGGTGCGGTTGGAGACGCGGCCCCCAAACCTGGAGGGCAAGGGGGAGATCGGCCAGCGCGACCTGATGAAGAACGCGCTCCGAATGCGCCCCGATCGCATCATCGTCGGCGAGGTCCGCGGCGCCGAGGCCTTCGACATGCTGCAGGCCATGAACACAGGCCATGATGGCTCGATCTGCACCGTCCATGCGAACACCGCGCGCGATGCCGCGACCCGTATCGAGAACATGGTGCAGATGGGCAGCATGTCGCTGCCGCAGCGCGCCATCCGCACGCAGATCGCCAATGCGGTGGATCTCGTCATTCAGGTGGAGCGGATGCGCGACGGTGTGCGCCGCGTCTCGCAGGTCTCCGACATCTGTGGGTTGGAGGGGGACGTCATCACGATGAACGATGTCTTCACCTACGACTTCGAGGGCGAGGACGCGACCGGCAGGCTGCTGGGCCGCTACGTCAGTAGCCGCACGCGCCCCAGCTTCTCGGAGAAGCTGCGCTATTTCGGCCTGGAGCGGGCGTGGATGGATGCGGTGCAAGAGCTGCCCGCATGATGCCGGCCATGCTCCTTGCCATGGCCGCCATGCTCTGCGCCGCGGCAGCTCTGGTGGTCCGCGGCGGCGCGCAGGCCAGGCTCCGCGCGCGCATCCGCGGCGCGGGGGCGCTGCCTGTGGCCGCAATGCCGGCTGCGGCTCACCCGAATATCCGCGTCGTGCAACGGTCGCAGAACCCGCTGCTGCGGCGCGTCCTGCGGCTGGTTGCCTACAACCCCGACAACCCGGCAGAGCACAGCATCCCCTGGCCGCTGGTCCTGCTCGCGGGCATCGCGGCCGGCCTGCTCGGCTATTCGCGCATCGACAGCTACCTGGGGCCGGCGATCGGCACCGCCGGAGGGCTCGCCACCGCCGCCCTGACCATCCGCAGCCTGTTTCTCTGGCAAAGCCGCCGCTACACGGGCGCCCTGTTCCGGCAGCTGCCGGACGCGCTCGGCATCATCGTGCGCAGCCTGCGTGCTGGCCTGCCGATGACCGAGGCGCTGCGCAGCGTCGCGCGGGAGATGCCGTCGCCTACGCGCGAAGCCTTCGGCCGTATCGTCGGCGAGATCGCCATCGGCCGCCCTGCCGAAACGGCGCTCTGGACGCTCTACGAACGCACGCGCCTGGCCGAGTACGCATTCTTCTCCGTCATGATCGGCCTTCAGGCGCAGACTGGCGGTAGCCTGACCGGCTCGCTCGACACGCTCGCCGATATGGTGCGCAAGCGGGTGGCCATGCGCAGCCGCGCCCGGGCCCTGGCCTCCGAGGCCCGCATGTCGGCGCTCATCCTGGGCGTGCTTCCGTTCCTGGCAGGGCTGGGCCTCTCCTTCCTGCAGCCCGGCTACCTCAACATCTTCTTCAACACGCCCATGGGACAGGGCCTGCTGATGACCGCGCTCACCCTCCTGGGGATGGGGATGCTGACTATCCGCTGGCTGATCCACAAGAACACCAGCGAATGACGCTGTCCGCTCTCCCCCCCATCGTCCTGGCCGGCATTGCCGGCGCCGGTACGCTGCTCCTCTCCCTCGCAGCGGTGTTCCTGCTGCACCGGGAGGCGCGGCAGCGTGATTTCAGTGCCCGCATCCGCCAGGTGACGCGCCCCTCCGTCGCCGGGCCCCGCCCCGCCAGTCATGCCCTCCGGCCGCTGATCCAGGCGCTGCAACGGCTGGGCGAGGTGTTGCGGCGCACGGCACTGTTCTCGGAACGGGACCTTCTGGGGCTGGAGCGCGCGGTGGCGGCCGCCGGCTTCAACCCACACCGTGCCGTCTCTACCTTTCTCGGCATCAAGCTGGTGGCCTTGCTGCTGCTGCCAGTGCTGGGGTGGTTCGCGGCGAAGCTGGCCGGAGGCGGGCAGGGCACGCTGCTCTTTCCCGCCGCCGGGGTGGTGCTGGGCATCCTGGTGCCGGGCTGGGTGGTGCGGGCGCTGCGCGGACCCTATGTCACCGCGCTGGAACGCGGCCTGCCGGATGCGCTGGACCTCCTGGTCGTCTGCGCCGAATCCGGGCTGGGGCTGGATAGCGCCGTGGAGCGCGTCGCGCGCGAGATGGAGTTCTCCAGCCCCGCCATCGCGGTGGAGCTGGCGCTGCTGAGCCAGGAGCTGCGCATGCTGCCGGACCGCCGGGACGCGCTGGCGCGCCTCGGCGAGCGCACGGGGGTGGAAAGCTTCCAGCGACTTTCGGCCACCCTGTCTCAGACCATCCGCTATGGCACCCCGCTGTCCCAGGCCCTGCGCGTGCTGGCAGCGGAGATGCGACAGGAACGGATGATCCGGATGGAGGAACGCGCGGCGCGGCTTCCCGCCCTGCTGGTGTTGCCGCTGGTCCTCTTCATCCTACCCTGCCTGTTCATCGTGCTTATCGGTCCGTCCGCCATCCGGATCATCGAACAAATGTCGGGACATTAGATGAGCCCCATTCCCTGCCATCCCTGGACCGGCCTCTTCCTCTCCGCCCTCCTGCTCGTCGGCTGCGCCACGGGCGCCCGCGACGAGGCGGCGACGCGGCTGCGCGTGGCGGCCGTGGCGGAGAGGGCCGGTCAGGGCGACGTGGCGCTGTCCCTCTACGCCACGGCTGCCGGGCAGGCCCCCGGCGATCCGGAGGTGCAGCTGCGCTATGCGCGGGCCCTGCTGGCCAACGCCAAGCCTGACCACGCCAGGGGCGTGCTGGAGGAGGCGCTACGCCGCAATCCCGGTAGTAGCCCACTGCTGGCCGAAATGGCCCGCCTGCGCCTGAGCATGGGCCAGGCAGAGGAGGCTCTGGCGGCGTACCGCACGGTGCTGGAGCGCGCGCCGCGCAACATCGCGGCGCTGAATGGCCAGGGCATCGCGCTCGACCTCCTCGGCCGCCACGACGAGGCCCAGCACAGCTATGAGGCCGTGCAGGCGATCGAGCCTGGCAATGTGGCGGCGGCGAACAACCGTGCCCTTTCCATGCTGCTGCAGGGAAAGGCGGCGTCCGCGGCGGCCCTGCTTGCGGCGCTCGACCGGCCGGGCGGGGCGGAGCGCATCCAGCAGAATCACGAGATCGCCCGCATGGCCGCAGGCAGCGCGGGCGACGACCCCGATCTTCGCGCGATCGCATCGGCCCTGAGGTGAGCGGGCCCTGCGGATCTGTCAGGTCTTGCCCGCGAAACATCTCGGCCAGGTCTCGCGGGATCCGCCGGTAGCTTAGCCGTCGCAGCACCATGAGGGCGATCACGCCCGACGGGTATTGCGTGTGGTTCAGCAGGCCGCCGCTGCGCTCGTTTTACTGCCCCATGCGCGTGAAACCTGACAGATCCGGACCGGCTGCTCCCTGGTTCCCCTGTCAGCTGGGCCTAATACCGGCCGCCTTCACCAGCGGCTCCCATTTAGCCATTTCCGAGTGGAGCCATTGCGTTGCGCTCTCGGGGGTGGTGTCGGACCGCGGCTCGATCGTCATCTCCGCAAAGCGCTGCTGAGTGCGCGGATCCTGCATCACCTTGTTCACGTTCTCATTCAGCGCGCGCACGATCTCCGCGGGGGTGCCGGCCGGCGCGAAAAGCATATGCCAGGTATAAGCCTCGTATCCGGGTAGCCCTGCCTCGGCGAAAGTAGGGATATCCGGCAATTGCGGCATCCGCCGCGCGGAGCTGATGGCCAGCCCTCGCGTCGTGCCGCGCTGCACGCTGGCGACACCATCGGAAGCGACGTTGAGGATCATTACCAGATTGCCGTTCAGCAGATCCGGCATGGCCGGCGCCGAACCGCGATAGGGAATGTGGTTCACCTTCAGCCCGCCGGCCTGGTGCAGGAAAAGTTCGGTTGCCAGATGCACGGCACCGCCTGCGCCGGAACTGCCGTAATCATACCGGCCGGGCGCCGCCCGGAACATCTCCATCAGCTCCTTCAGCGACTTGGCCGGGACGTTGTTGTTCAACATCAGCAGCATCGGGATGACGCCAACCAGGGCAACCGGCTGGAAATCCCCGACCGGATCGAAGCTCAGATTGCTGAAGAGCGGGCGCAGCACGGAATGCGCCACGGTGCTGTACAGGAAGGTATGACCATCCTTCGGCGCCTTCGCCACCGCCTCGGTTCCAACAACCACGCCTGACCCGGTACGGTTCTCGACAACGAAACGTTGCGGCAGGGTCCCGGAGAGGCCGTCTGCCACCAGCCGCGCCGCGACATCCGTCGGCCCGCCGGCGGCGAAGGGGCAAATGAGGCGAACCGGCTGGTTCGGCCATGCATCCCGCGTCTGTGCCAAAGCCGGAGTTGCCAGCCCCATCGAAGCAGAAAGCTGCAACAGCGCGCGGCGGTTCACCTGGACCATTCGTTTCCTCCCCGATGCTTGGTGCATCCTGGCCCAAAGTGTTCCATCTGTGCCCAAGTCCTGACAACCAATGATTATGGCCGGGCAGGCTCAGAGAGCTTCAGGAAGAAAGATCGCCGCTCTGCCCAGGCATCCGGGCGAAGCTTCTCGGGGAGTGGCCCAGCCGCGCCCTCACCTCGCCTGGGATAACCGCCCGCCCCGCCGCACCGGAATCCCAGATCCGGGTTGGAAGGCCAGCGAGCGCGAAGGCGACGCCGATGCTTCCAATACCGGCAATGGGGGCGGGCCCTGCGACAGGCCGCTTACGCCCCGGCCGCTCCCACGGTCATGCCGCCGCAGACATAGAGCGCCTGGCCGGTCACGAAGCCGCTGCGCGCATCCAGCAGGAAGGATACGGCGTTCGCCACATCCTCCGGCGTGCCAAGGCGGCGCACCGGCACCGCCTCGATGATCGCCCGGGTGCGCGGGCTGTTATGTGGGTTGGCGCGGTCGAACAGCTCGGTCCGGATCGGGCCTGGGCCGATCGCATTGGCGGTGATGCCATGCTCGCCCAGTTCCAGCGCCCAGACCTTGGCCATACCGATCAGCCCGGCCTTGGTCGCGGCATAGACGGTACGCAGCTCCTTCCCCAGCGCGGCACGGGAAGCCATGTTCACCACCCGCCCGAATTGCGCTTCCTTCATGCCAGGCAGCAAGGCCTGTGTGCACTGCATCGCGCAGCGCAGGTTGAGCGAGACGCCGAGATCGAGATCGGCCAGTGTCTGCTCTTCCAGCGGCCCCGGGCGCACGACACCGACATTGTTCACAAGCCGCGTGATGGGGCCGCCCCGCAGCGCCTCCTCGATCGCGCGTGCCGTCTGCTCCAGATCGGAAAGGTCGGCACGAATGATGCCGTTGCCGGCTTCGCCTTCCCGGTCGATCACCACGGGCTCATAACCATCGGCGCGGCAACGCTCGGCTACCGCGCGGCCAATGCCCGATGCGCCACCCGTGATGAGAACGCGTTCTGCCATCCTGTCCACTCCCTCCTGTGCCGATGGAATGTTCAGTCCACCCCTCGGCTGCACCGTGACCTGAACACTGAAGTCCCCAGCCCATCCAAGGTGTCAATGTTCTGGACCGGATGTTCGCACAGGGGCCGGCCAAACGGCGCGGGAAAGGGTCTCCCGCCCGCCGCCCTCTTCAGCCTGGCTGCCCCAGCATCGGTGCCGGCCGGCCCCGCAGGCGCAGCACCAGCCAGGCAGCAATGGCCAAGTTCAGCAGGTTCCAGCCAATGCCGTTCACCAGGGCCAGATGGTAGCTGAACGTGGCATCGAAGATGACGCCCGAAAGCCAGCCGCCCAGCGCCATGCCGGCAAGCGTGGCGGACAGCACCAGGCTGACCCTCAGCCCAGCCTCGGCCGGCGGGAAGAACTGCCGGATCATGACGGCGTAGCTGGGCACGATGCCGCCCTGGAACAGGCCGAAAATCGCCGAAAGAATGTAAAGCGAGCCGAGGCTGTCGAAGTGCAGGAACAGCGCCAGCGCCACGGCCTGCAGGCCCGATCCCAGCAGCAGCATCACCGGCGCCCCGATCCTGTCCGTGATGGCACCGGAGATCAGCCGGCTGAGAACGCCGAAGCCGAGCATGAGCGACAACATCTCCGCCCCACGCGCCGGCCCGTAGCCGAGATCGGCGCAATAGGCGACGATATGCACCTGCGGCATCGCCATGGCGACGCAGCAGGCAACGCCGGCAAGCATCAGCAAGGCCTGCAATGCGCCCGGCGAGAGCCCCAGCCGCGCCAGCCCGCCAGTATCCAGTGCCGTGGCCCCGGCAGCCTGCACAGGCGGCGGCCGGCGCAAGGCGAGAGCCAGCGGCAGCATGGTGACGACACAGAACAGGCCGATGCCGATATGCGTCGCCCGCCAGCCGTAGCTGGCCATGAAATGCTGCAGGATCGGGGGCCAGACGGCACCGGCGAAGTAGTTGCCGCTGGCGCAGAGCGCCACCGCGATGCCGCGCCTCCGGGTGAACCAGAGCGAGGTGTCCGCCACCAGCGGCCCGAACACCGCACAACTACCCAGCCCACCGACGAAAAGCGCATAGAGTGCCGCGAACTGCCAGAGATCGGCAGCGAAGGCCGAGGCAACATATCCGGTGCCGAGCGCAAACGTGCCGATCAGCACCGGCAGGATGACACCGAAGCGGTCGGCCAGCCTGCCCATCAGCACGCCCCCCAGCATGAAGGCCAGCATGGTCAGGGTATAAGGCAGCGAGGCCCCTGCCCGGGCCACGCCGAATTCGGCCTGCACGACCGGCAGCGCAACCACGATGGACCAAAGGCCGATGCCGCCGATGGTCGCCAGAAGCACCGTCGCCAGCAGCCGCCACCAGGCATAGGCAGAATCCGGCCTGCTTTGCTCCGCCACCGGCTCCTCCCTTGCTTCAGCACAATCTCATTCCGCCCCAAGGCCGGGCGGCATGTTCAACCAGGCGCTTGCTGAGGTTGGCGCTCCAGCTGCCACCGTAACCATCCTACCGCCAGCACCGCCACGGCTACCAGAAGGATGGCGAACAGGTTCAGCGGGTACCAGCCCAGGCGTTCCTGCAGGAACCCGGCCAGGAAGCTCGTGCTGGCCGTGGTTCCGAAGACAAGGAAGTCATTGAGTGCCTGCGCCTTGCCGCGCTCACTGGGTCGATAGCAGGTGGTGACCAGTGCCGTCGCGCCAACGAACAGGAAATTCCAGCCGACGCCGTTCAGGGTCAGCGCGATCCGGAAGTTCCATTCCGTCATGCCCGTCAGCCCGGCCACAACGCCGAGGAGCAACAGCCCGATGCCCCAGAGCATCACCATCGATGTGCCGAAGCGGGTGATCAGGTTCCCGGTGAAGAAGGACGGCACGAACATTCCCAGCACATGCAGGAAGATGACCCAATGCGCCTCGGTATGCGGCATCCCGCATGCGACGATCGCCAGGGGAGACGCGCTCATCACGAAGGACATGGTGCCAAAGGCCACCATGCCAGAGAGAGCGGCCGCGATGAAACGTGGCTGTGATGCGATAACGCGCAAGGGACGCGCCGGCAGCAGGTTCTCGGCCTGCGCACCGCCCCCGGGCACGGCCTTCACCTCGGCCTGCGGCGGGAAGCGAATAAAGGACATGAGGGTGAAGACGGTGATGTGCACGCAGACCATGCCGATATAGGTGGCCAGATAGAGCGGCACCAATTGGTCATGCGTCCAGCGGACCAGGCTCGGGCCCAGGACCGCAGCGGCCACGCCACCTGCGGTGACCCATGAGATCGCCTTGGCACGATGGGAGGGTGGTGCCAGCTCCACGGCGGCGAAGCGGTACATCTGCAAGCATGCCACCGCATAGCCAAGCATCAGGCCGCCCAGACACATCGCCATGAAGCTGGCGGAATACAGGCCGTAGCCAACGATGCTCGCCCCGATCATGCCGAACACCGATCCAACCCGGAAGCCAAAGCGCCGGCCCATGCGCTGCATGAGCAGCGAGGCCGGAAACACCCAAAGCATGACGCCCAGATGCTGCAGGGTGACCGGCAGGGTCGCAAAGTCCCGATGCGGGTAGAATGTCACGACCGCCAATGCGGTGGCCGAGAACATCATCGTATTGCCGGCCTGACCGATCGCCTGACAGCATGCCAGGAGAAAAATGTTCCGGCGCATGCGCCCGTCGAGGCTTACCATTGACCGATCGTGCTGGCTCATTTGGCCGGATCGTATCTGCTGCCCAGAATCGGGCAAGGATGGCACGGCCGGAAATCGGATAATTCACGGCGAGCCACAACATCGGGTGACCTGGTCGATGCTGCGTCTTGCAGGCAAGATAACAGACTTTATCCAGACAGTATAAATAG
Organism: Roseomonas xinghualingensis; assembly: GCF_025791835.1. Lineage (GTDB taxonomy): Bacteria > Pseudomonadota > Alphaproteobacteria > Acetobacterales > Acetobacteraceae > Roseomonas > Roseomonas xinghualingensis. The sequence continues at coordinate 11,775 of NZ_JAOXLP010000015.1, read as the reverse complement.
CAAATCGATCCTGAACACCTCACTTTATAAAAGTATAAACCAAGAAATCTAAATATTGCAGATACCTCTTATCCCACTAGATACACGAGATGCATCCATTTCTCTTCACCACACGCCCACTATATACTCTTTATCAAGCCCACATCAGATGCAGATCGCGCCATCAATACCATTCCTGTCCGGCAGGCACTGCCCCTGGGCTTCCGCAGTCTAACCGGCCTTGATGAGCAACAGGCCCTGGCGGAGCAAAGTTTGGTCTCGTACACCGCAGCTTCGGTGGTGCCGAAGCAGCCCGTGAGCGCGGCCGCCTCCGGGAAGCCGGGCAGTACGATTTGCTACGCGGGTAGCTTGTCATGACGGTTGGCGGACAAGGATGGTCACGTCCGCGTCGGTTTGGTTGAGATAGTGTACAAGGCCGCCACCTACAAAGCCTGCAGCATCGGCCACGGGTCACCCGGCAGGACGCGAGCGGAATGGCAAAGCCCGCCAGCCGGCGATGAGCGTAAAGGTACCGAAATGTCTTCAGCCTCTCTCGCTTCCCTTCCCGAGAGCCCTCTGGCAGGCGAGCCCAGGATGAGCGGCAACGTCACCGCACGCGCCTTCAAGATGGATGGCCCTCTTCTTCTCACGGTCAGGCGCTTCGCAGATCATCGAGGCTATCTCATGGAGAGCTTCAGCGAGCGCGACTTCCGTACTGTCGGCGTGGAGGAGAACTTCGTTCAGGACAACCACTCCTTCTCGGCAGAGACAGGCACCCTGCGCGGCATGCACTTCCAGCTACCGCCGCGCGCTCAGGCCAAGCTCGTGCGGGTGCTGCGAGGAGCCATCCTCGATATCGTGCTGGATATTCGTCGTGGATCCCCCAGCTTCGGCCAGCATCTCTCGCTTCCACTGGCGGCCGGCAGCGATGAGCAACTCTACATTCCAGTGGGTTTTGCACATGGGTTTGTCACCCTCGAGCCCGAGACGGAGGTCGCCTACAAAGTGACCGACTACTACGCCCCGGAGCAGGACCGGGGCATCGCCTGGGACGATCCAGACCTCGCCCTGCCTTGGCCTGACCTGCTGGGCGGCCCCATCCTTTCAGACAAGGACCGGTGCCATCCGCGTCTGCGCGATCTTCCGGCTGCCTTCTGATCCCCTTCATCCGCCTGCATGGGCACCGCAAATAGCGCGGCGTCATTGGCCAGCATTGCCCTCTTCCGCACGCCGACACGCCCTGCCATCGAGGATGACCAAGCAAATCCGGTGTTGACCAGGAACCCGGCGGGAAGTGGCTCCCGCCGGGGACAGCTATTCGGGCCCCTACTGAGTGGTGCCATGGAACATGACCCTGGAACCACTCTAAGTCCTTGTTTGGTGGTCACGTAGTGACGGACAACCTGTCCCTCAGTGACATCCAACATTGTCCCGGAGCGAGGGTCTCGCCGTCAACTTTGTCACCGCAAGGAAGCAGACCGGTTCGAGGCAGCACTGCCGAGCATTCGAAGGCCACCACCCCAAGGCTACCAGGCCTTTCTAAGAGGCCTGAGCGGTATGGGAAGCGCACGCTCCGCCTCCCGGCAGATCTCCAGGAGCACCAGTCCCATCTGGCAGACGTCCTCGTTGCGGGAGGCCGCCATCCACCCATAGCCTCGATCATGTGGAGGATCCCGGTCGGCTCTCGCCCGAAAAGCGCGGGTAGCCCTTCCAGCAGATGCATGATCTCGGCGGCTCCAGTCTCTGCCAGCGCGAACCCCGTGGAGAGGAGATCGTGCCGTTCCTGGGCGCGGGCATGGTACCCCGGCCCCCATGGGCGGGAACCCAGACGTAGCGCGCCCAGCAGGATCATCACCCTGATCGCCTGGTAGAGCTTGAGGCCATCCAGCAGCAGCGGCTCGTTGACCGCTTCGCCTTCCATCTTTCTCTCAAGATAGGCGGCTAGGGCAAGGCGGTCGTCCCTGGATGCGGGTACGCCCACTCGCCTCATGTCGGCCTCACAACGTCATGCTGACATCCCGCAGCGGTCCCAGCCGATCGCCTCCTCGCAGGCAGGGCATCGCCAGAGCAACTGGGTTCCGTGCCGGGAACAGTCACCGAAACCGAGCAGATCCCAGCGGGCGCGGTGGACCACCTTCTCGGCCAGGCAGGCAGGGCAGACCAACCGCTGGCGATGGTGGAGATCGAAGGAACTGAGGAGCTGCCCCTGGTATCTCAGGAGCGGAGCCCCGTTCCGCTTTCGGCCTTTCGCGAACGGCGAGGCCGGTTTGGTATAGGTTAAAAACCGGATCGATGTCGTCATTAACAGCCGAAGTGTGCCCTAATTAGCAGAAGAGCAGCCCGCACTCGTTCTATCGAACAGAGGAGCAACCCTGATGGCACCGTCACGCCCCTCGCCTCCAGAAGACCAGAACTCCGGCCTCCCGTCTGCGCTAGGCTCAGCCTCGACTGGTCCGGTACATGAACCTGCCACTGCCAGGGCGGAAGCCCAGGTCGAGGATCTGATCCGCCTATCGCACTTGTCGAATGCCGCCCTGATGCGCGGTGATGTGGACGCTTACGTCAAGCTCGTGACACTCTCCGACGACTTCACCTTGATGTCGCCCTTTGGAGGAACGCCCTCACGCGGGCCGGAGTACACCCCCGAACGCATGGCCGCGATGGGAAGCTTCTTCCGTAACGGCAAGCTCCAGATGGAGATGGTCGAGGCGTATGGCTCCCAGGACATGGTGGTGCTCGCCTTCATCGAGCATGCCCATGTTGAGGTCGGCGGATTACCGGCGCAGGACTGGGACTTGCGTGTCACACTCGTCTACCGCCGCGAACAGGATGGCTGGAGGCTGGTACACCGTCACGCCGACCCGCTCGTCAAGGGAATTGGGCTTCAACAGGCTGCCGCCTTGGCTCGAGGCGGGCGGGATGATGCGGAGGTCCATTGAGCGCCCTTGTCGGTCGCTCAGTCGAGTAGTCGCCTCTCTCCGAAGCAGACAGTCCGCCTACCCAGCCCAACTGCGGCAACTGGTGGACAACGCGGGGCGATCGCATTGGCACTCAGGAGCTTGAGACTTCCTGTTTAAACTTCGATTGGACGCATGGATTATGCAGATTGCTGAAGCCTTGCCACTCAAAAGGAGATGCCCATGGCCGACACGAAGATGATTGCTCAGATTATGGGCAAACCCGGCTTCATCGCGGCACTCGACCAGAGCGGCGGCTCGACCCCGGGCGCCCTCAAGCTCTACGGCATTCCGGAGAGCAATTATGGCAGCGAAGCCGAGATGTTCCGGCTGATGCACGAGATGCGCGTCCGGATCATCACGGCACCCGCCTTCACCGGCAGCAAGGTGATTGGGACGATCCTGTTCGAGCAGACAATGGATGGCGAGGTGAAGGGACGGCCCGTTCCGTCCTATCTTTGGGAAGAGCGCGGCGTGGTTCCGTTCGTGAAGGTCGACAAGGGGCTTGAGGCCGAGCGCGACGGCGTCAGCCTGATGAAGGACATGCCGGAACTCGAGGCCCTGCTCGAGCGCGCGGTCAGGCTTGGGGTCGCCGGCACCAAGATGCGGTCGACGATCCGTCTCCCGGACGAGAAGGGGATCGCCGCGATCGCTCGGCAGCAGTTCGAAATCGGCGAGAGAATCGCGGCCTATGACCTGTTGCCAATCCTCGAGCCCGAGGTGCTGATCAAGAGCCCCGACAAAGCGGGCGCCGAGGCCATCCTCCGCGATGAGCTCAAGAAGGGTCTCGACGCCCTTTCCGAGGGCCGTCAGGTCATGCTCAAGCTCACCGTTCCGGAGCAACCCGACTTTTACCTGCCACTGATCGAGCATCCGCGCGTCGCCCGCGTGGTCGCGCTTTCGGGTGGATACCGCCGCCACGAAGCTTGCGAGAAGCTCGCGCACAACCACAAGCTGATCGGCAGCTTCTCGCGCGCCCTTCTTGAGGACCTGAAGCATTCGATGTCGGACGCCGAGTTCAACGTGGCGCTCGAAAGGTCGGTGGGCGAGATCTACGCGGCCTCGACCAACAAGCACTAACGAGGTGAATTCGACCCACGTCTGCTTTTAACCGGGACTTCAGCTTAAAGCGGCCAGACCCGGCCATCCCTCAACGGCCGCTCGGGCGCCACTCCCGGCGCTCAATCGTCAGCGAAGCCGACGCAGCAGGTCCAGTGCCTGCCCGGCAGCCTCGCCAGCTGCAGTGTTGTCATAGATGCACCAGCAGGTCCTAGCTTTTGCGGAGGTGGCGAGCAGACACCTGGCCGTAGCTTCGACCTCATCGGAAGAATAGGCAGAGTAGTAGACCTTCGGAGATCCGTGCAGGCGGATGTAGAGGAGGCCCGACCAGCCGCCTGGCCGCGCCGCTCGCGGCACCACGGCCGGATCGGCAGCAACCCGCGCGACGAGATGCTTCGTGAGCACCGCTTCGGCGGCATCTCCGAACCAGCTCTCGTGGCGCGGCTCGCAGGCGAGTTGTCCATCAAACCGCTCACGGAAGTCGCCGAAGAAGCGCTCAGCCACGGCCTGATCGTAACGCAGGCTGGGAGGGAGCTGCACCAGCAAGGGGCCGAGCGCGGCGCCGAGCGCCCGCACCTCTCCAAGGAAGCGATCCAGCGGCTCCGTCACGTTCAGGAGCTGACGGGTGTGCGTGATCTCGCGGGGCACCTTGACCGAGAACCGGAAGCCCGACGGCACGCTGGCTGCCCAGCGCTCGTAGGTGGCGGGACGATGTGGACGATAGAAGGACGAGTTGATCTCCACAGCCGGTAGACAACGGGCGTAGCGCTCCAGGTGACTGCCCTCTCCTGGGAAGGACCCAGCATGCTGCTTCGGAATGCCCCAGCCAGCTGTGCCAACGTAAAAGGGTTCCAGCGACCGCCTCCATTCGATCATGCCTGCGGCAAACGTCTCGCGCGCCGATGCGTCTCAGAGGCTGTTTGAGCGGTCCTCAGCCGCCCATCCCCGAAGTGAGTGGCCATGCCTGCCTCTGCGCAGCCGCAGATCCTTCACCGGACGCCTCTGACACCACCCAATTCCTGGCGCCCAGACCAGGGGCCAAGCCAACCTTCCAACTGGCTCGGCAGCGACCGGGTGTTCCGCGCCATGCCGGTCGAGAGCTGGGTGCCCGAGCGGTCGTTTCGCCGTGCGCCTCCGCTCTGGTCCGACCCTAACCTGTCCTGGCCGGAGGCGCTGCCCCGGCCCGTCCGGCTGATGACCCGCCGCAACCGATCGAGGCCATCGCCGCCCTGCCGGACCGCCCTCCCACCGCCTTCATCTGGCGCCGCGTCCGCCGCCGCGTCCGCCATGCCGACGGTCCCGAGCGCGTCACCGGCGAGTGGTGGCGGCGCGAGGCCGAGAAGCGCGCGATTCGAGACTACTGGGCCGTCGAGGACGAGGAGGGTCGCCGCTACTGGCTATTCCGCCGCGGCGACGGCGAGGACCCGGCAACCGGCGACCTCGACTGGTTCCTCCACGGCCTGTTTTGACCCCTCACCACGAGCATGGATGCCCCCCACCGGAAGCAGCAAGTCCGGCGGAGGCACCGAGTAAGTGGCAGCGTGAGAACATTCTTGGATCTCCGTGTTTTCTTATTGTCGGCAGTCTTGGTGGCCGTGGGGTTGGGCTCCACGGCCGGTCACAGCGGCGCTAGTCGGCTCCCGGCGGGATGACGTTCGTCGTCAGCCCATCGAGCAGCACGTCTCGCATGGTCTCGGCGCCCTTCACCCGGATGTCGTGCAGGGATTCGGGCGCGTGAAAGGCGCTGTGCGGGGTGATGACCAAGCGGCCGCGCAGCCATTCCTCCCGCATGCGGTAGGCGCGCACGAGGTCCGGCTCCGGCTGCGGCACCGGCTCCACCGGCAGGACATCCAGCCCCGCCCCGGCCAAGTGACCGTCCCGCAGGCAGCGTTCCAGCGCGCCGAGTTCCAGCACCGGCCCGCGGGCGGTGTTCACCACGACGGCCCTCGGCGGAAGCTGGCGAAGTTCCGCCTCGCCGATCATCCCGCGCGTTTCCGGCGTGAGCAGGCAGTGGAGGGAAAGGACATCGCTCTGCCGCAGTAGCTCCGACAGCGTCCGCGCCCGCTCGATGCCGAGCGCGCGGTCCACTCCGTTGGGGAGCTTGGGGTCGAAGAACACGACCTTGAAGCCGAACGCCTTGGCGCGCAGCGCTGCCGCCGTGCCGATCCGGCCGAGCCCCACAATGCCGAAGGTCTGCACCGAAGACCGGCGGATCACCGGGTGGTCGAGATAGGCCCAGGGCGGCGGCGGGTCGGCGCGCTGGATGTCGTGCTGCAGCAGCAGGCCACGCCGCAACGCCAGCGCCATGGTCACGGCGTGGTCGGCGATCTCCGCCGTGCCGTAGTCCGGCACGTTGCAGACCAGCACGCCCCGGCTGGCGCAGGCCGCCCGGTCCACACGGTCGTAGCCGACGCCGAGACGCACCACCGTGCGCAGGCGGGGGAAGAGGTCAAGGTCCTCGGCCCGCAGCCAGTTGCGGAACACGAAGAGCCCCTCGGCCCGCGCCCGTAGCTCGGGCGGCAGGGTGTCGTAGCGCCCCAGCCCGCCTCCGCGGACCAGTTCGACATCCGGCCCGAAGATCGGGCACTCGAGTTCGTTACCCTCGTAGAGCCCCTCGGGCTCAAGGATCGTCACCTGTGCCATCTTGCCCCGCGCCTCAGATGCTGGCGATCAGGCCGCCATCCACGCGGATGACCGAGCCGGTGATGTAGGACGCGCGCGCGGAGGCCAGGAAGGCGACGGCGTCGCCATACTCCTCAGGGTTGCCGTACCGGCCGACCGGGATAGAACCCGTGCTCTCGGCGGTGACCTCCTCCACCGGGCGGGCTTCCCGCTTGGCCTTCTGCTCGTCCAGGAAGCGGATGCGGTCGGTTGCGACGCGTCCGGGCAGGATGATGTTGGCGGTGATGCCGCTGAGCCCCACCTCGCGTGCCAGGGTCTTGGACCAGCCGACCAGCGTCGAGCGCAGCGCGTTGGAGAGGCCAAGGTTCGGAATCGGCGCCACGACGCCGGAGGAGGTGCTGGTGATGATGCGGCCCCAGCCCGCGTCGCGCATGCCGGGCAGCACGCGGTCGGTGATGGCGATCACCGAGAGCACCATGGCGTTGAAGTACTTGGCCCAGGCGGCGGGGTCCTGCCCGGACACCGGCGTGGGCGGCGGGCCGCCCGTGTTGTTGACGAGGATGCCCACCGGGCCGTGCCGCACCTCGATCGAGCGGACGTGCCCGTCGACGGCGCCGAGATCGGCGAGGTCCCACACCAGCGTGTGGATGGCACCGCCGACGGCGGAAACCGCCTGCCGCGTGCCCTCGAGCGCCTCCGCGCTAATGTCAGCGGCCGTGACCTTGGCGCCCTCACGCGCGAGGGCCACCGCGATGGCCCGGCCAAGCCCGCCGCCGGCGCCCAGCACCAAGGCGGAGCGGCCTTCGATTCCCAGATCCATGAATGCTTCTCCTCAGGCCGCCAGCTTCACGGCGCGCCGGTCGCGGCGCGCGAGGCGGGCAAGCAGGTATTCGACTTCGGCCTTCGCCTTGGCGGTAAGGGCGACGCCCGGCTTGCGCTGCACGTCGGAGGCGATGATGCCGCGCTTGGCCATGACGTACTTCCGCACAGCGAGACCGGTCGGCCCCTGCTGCTGTTCGTAGCGGAGCAGCGGCAGGTGGGCGTCGAACAGGTCGTGCGCTTCGTCTCGCCGCCCTTCAGCCTGCAGTCGGACGAGGTCCACCAGCATGTCGGGGAAAGCGTAACCGGTCATGGCGCCATCGGCGCCGCGCTCCACCTCGAAATCGAGGAAGAGGCCGCCGTTGCCGCAGAGGATGGAGATCGGCCGCATCGAACCATCGGCCTGATAGCCGCGCAGCGTGGAGATCTTCTCCAGGCCCGGCCAGTCCTCGTGTTTCAGCATCACGCAGGCGGGGTTCTCCTGCACGATGCGGCGGATCACGCCCGTTGTCATCACGACCGAGAAGGTCTGCGGGAAATCCTGGATGACGAAGGGCACGTCCTCGCCGATGGCCTCGGAAGCCTGGCGGTAATAGGTGGTGATCTGGTCGTCGGTGCGCAGCGTGTTGGGCGGCGCGATCATCACCCCAGCCGCGCCCGCGTCCATGGCGGCGCGCGCCAGGCTGCGCATGGCGGCGAAGCCGGGCGCGGAGACGCCGACGATGACAGGTAGCCCCTCGGCCCGGCGGATGAAGCGGGTGGCGAGTTCCAGCGCCTCCGTGCCGTCCAACTTGGGGGCCTCGCCCATGACGCCAAGCACCGTCATGCCGGTCGCGCCGCCCTCAGGGTAGAAGTCGGTCATGCGATCGACCGAGGCGAGGTCCACACGCCCGTCCTCGTGGAAGGGCGTGGGCGCGATCGGGTAAACGCCCCGGGCACTGTGGTTCAGGGTCATGGGTTCCTCCAGCTCTTGCGGCGGGGAACCCTAAAGCCCCAACCCATCCCAGGAGAACTATACTCTTTTCGCTTTCAAAGAGTGGATTTCCCGATGTTTCGTGGTTCAGGCGCCTATGACCGGCGTCCTCAACTCGGGCAGGTTGCCGATGCGCGCCACCATCAAATCGCCTGACACGCTCTCGCCTCCCTGCACGATCACGTCTGGCGCCTTCTGAAAGAACAGCGGCGCTGCCTAGATCGGCAGCGCAGCGCGAGCAGGCGGCGTAAACAGGAACCTCTGCGCTGGTGGCGTGTTGTCACGCGGCATCGGAGCCTGAGCCGAAGCAATGCCGAGGGCACTCGTCATACCGGCGCCAACGGCCAGGAGATTACGTCGATCTGCATATTCACCCTCATCCATACCCGTGGTTGCCACGCCATGGTGCCCCCATGCCATGTCGCAGTCGCGATATGGGCAGCTCGACAAGCTGGTAAACCCTGGATTATCCTGCCCATGGAGCAGGAAAAGCCGTCAAATGAACACGCGCTTCCTCACCACCTTCTGCGCCATCGCCGAGGCAGGGTCGGTCGCGGCCGCTGCGCGTCAGCTCAACCTCGCCACGGCCTCCGTCAGCGAGCAGATGCGCAGTCTGGAGAAGGAGGTCGGCGCGGCCCTGATCATGCGGCAGGGGCGTGGGATCGTGCTGACCGAGGCGGGCCAAGCCATTCTCCAGGGTGCCAAGGAAATCCTGGCGCAGGTGGACGACCTCCGACATGCCGCCCAAGTCGGCCGCCTGAGCGGGCAGCTTCGGATCGGCGCCATCTCGACAGCGCTGATCACCATCATGCCCCTGGCCCTGCGCCGGATGGCGGAGCGCCACCCGGGTGTCGAGATCAAGGTGGTGCCGGGCACCTCGGCCCTCCTTTACCGCATGCTGGAGAACGGTGACCTGGACTGCGCGCTGGCCGTCGAGCCGCCCTTCACCCTGCCCAAGGGGTTGGGGTGGGAGGAGGTCCGCAAGGAGCCGCTGACCCTGGTGGCTCCGGCGGCGGTCAGGGGCACGACGGTCGAGGAGGTGCTGCAGGCTATGCCCCTGATCCGGATGGACCGTGACGCTTGGACTGGGCGGCTCATCAGCGCCTTCCTGGCTGACCATAACCTCCGGCCGCGAGAACTGTTCGAGTTGGACGCGCAGGAGGCCATCGTCATGCTGGTCGCGCAGGGTCTGGGAGTGACCCTGCTGCCCGACTGGGGCATCACCTCGCCGAGCGCAGGGCCCATCCGCAAGCTCGCCATCCCGAGCCAGCGCTACGCCCGTTCCGTCGGACTGACGTCGCGCCGGGGAGGGCGTGACACCATCGTCGGCCTGTTCACGGAAGCGCTCAGGCACGGGCTTTAGTGAGACAGCGCCGCGTGCCTGCGGAGCTTGGCTGCCCCGCGCTCATCCTTGACCACGGAGGCGCCCCAATCGCCCGTACACATCTTCCAATTCGAAACCTGCGACCTCATTGGCCGCAGCTCGATGTGTCGAGCGCGGCAATGCTTGATGAGCCATCATCCCCGTCGAGATCGCAGACGACATCACTGAAGCCTGGGTCGTGGTCACTACGTGCTGAAATGAGAATGGCTGACGCTGCTTTTGCTGAGGCAGCAGGATTGAGTGTTTGCCAGAGTTCAACAGCGACCAGGACGCGGCCGCCAGCCAATGTCTGCTTCATCTACACCCTGTTTCAGGAGCGGACATTCTGCTTTCAGTCATCTCGGGCCACGGCGGCTTGGCGTTCAAACTGCGTGCTCGACGGTCCCATGACCGGTGATGCCTTCCTCACCTATGTCGGGCAGTTCCTTGCGCCGGTCTTGGCAAAGGGCGACGTGGTTGTTCTGGACAACCCTCTTGCCCACAAGATTGCAGGCGTGCGCGAGACGATCAGGGCCACCGGCGCCAACCTTCTCTACCTGCCGCCCCATAGCCCCCTGACCTGAACCCGATTGAGGCAGGCCTTCGCTAAGCTGAAAGCGCCGCTCCGAAAGGCAGCAGCCCGTACCCAAGAGGTGCTCTGGGGTACCATTGGCCGCCTGCTCGCCACCTTCACCCCAGCCGAATTCAGGAACTACTTCGCTAACTCCGACCACGCGTTCGATTAAGCAGGAAAAGATCTAAACCTGTTCAACGCCAGGCGGGAACCTCTATTGATGCTATGCGGTGCATCACATCACTCGGCTCCACCAGACGTCCAACGTCTCACCGCGGTCACGAAGCCTGCACGGGAAGACGCGGTGGGCACGTTCATTGCTGGGATGGGATTCGATGCCGACGGCAGGCACACAAAGACCCAAGAGATCATCAACGTGCTGCCACGCGATCCTGGCACCATGGCCCTGATTGAGAGCATCTGATGCACCGATGCAGACTTCCATCCTGCGCGATTCCGGCGGCAGGTAGCCGAAATGGTTAAGAACACCTTCTGTAATCGGGTCGGTCAATGACCGGCGTTGGTGTCACGTCGCGGGTTCCTCGCTTCTGCTCGTGGTCGGCGTGGCGCCGCCACAGGCTACGGCCAGGCCGGCGGCGTGGACCAATCTAACAAGCGGGCTCGGCGGGTACCGGCACCGGTGCTGTTGCGGTCTCGCCCTGCCGCGTCCCCGCGACGGGACATCGGGCGCTTGGGTCGGAGGTGCGGGTGATTACGCCACAACCGCCTCCTTGCCCCAATGGAACTCGGTGCCATCGCGCCACATGCCCAGCAGGACGACGGCGAGCTTGCGAGCCACCGCCACCTTGGCGCGGCGCATGCCCGAGCGCTTTGCGATCGCCATCCCCCAGGCCTTGAGCGACGACCAGCGGCTCGTCCTTGTCAGCAGCACGTTCGCGGCCTCGTAGAGGGCTTGGCGAGCCAGACCGTCACCCTGTTTGCTGATGTGGCCGACCCGGTCAGTCTCACCCGACTGGTAGCGCCGCGGCGTCAAGCCGAAATGGGCGCCGATCGCACGGGATCTGCTGAACCGTGCCGGGTCGTCCACGGCCGAGCAGAAGGTCAGCGCCGTAACCGGTCCCACGCCGGGCACCGTCATGAGCTTGCGGCATACGGCATCGTCGCGCGTGGCGTGGATGACGAGGCGATGCAGCCGCTCCCGCTCGGACAGCAGCGTCTCGCGCACCTGCAGCAAGGGTTCGATCACGGCAGTAAGGGGCTGGCGGTCCGCCGCGAGTTCCCGGGCGCGGGCGGGGAAGGTGCGCTCACCGACTGGGCCGACCTTCAGCCCGAAGCCGCGCAGCAGGCCACGGATGCCGTTGTCGACGTCCCGCAGCTTACCGACCAACAGTTTGCGGGCTGTCAGCAGCGCTCGCAGTTCCTGGGAGAGCTCCGATTTCACGTGCACGGCCCTGAACCAGCCGGTCCG
>NZ_JAOXLP010000014.1 GCF_025791835.1 Roseomonas xinghualingensis | reverse complement strand
GCCGCCCGCAACCTCGACGACCTCTGGACCGTCATCGGGACCGCACTCCCCCAGTTCACACCAGCCGAGTGCGCCAACCTCTTCACAGCCGCCGGCTATGAACCCGAATGAACGGAGTCTGCTCTAGGCCCGCTGGCGCTTGGTGGACACACAACAAGGATGATTGATCGTCAGCGGAGATGCAGCCCGAAGTGTGCCATGCACCGACCTGGGGACCCCGGTGACGATTGTTGCCCAAGTCTGCGGCAGTCCACTCAGTTTGAGCAGCCGTTGCTCCCTTCCTGCTGCTGTGGTGCGCTGAGCAGACATGCATGCCCACACGTCTGCGCTTCTCCCGTCTGGTCGTGGCGATGGAGCAGATGTCACGGAAGGAGCCGACCTTGCAGGCGACGAACACCATGGATGTGGAGTTCTGCCTCGAAGCCTGGAGGCCCTAGCCCTATGTACGAAGTCAGGCATGCTTGCTAGTGACGGGTTTGTACTGCCGTTAGCATGTTGCTGGTGCCAGCCTCTGCCTTGTGGAGACTGCACTGCCCAAAACTTTCGCTGTCGAAGTGTAGAGAGAGATTGCAGGTAAATGTCCAGAAGCCAGAGCTGTCTTGTGGCCATCGAAAGGCAGGTCGCGTTTCAGTTGGGAGATTACCGCAAGCTGAAATCGACACTTGCTGCGGCGGTTGAGCAGGAAGCCTGGCGTAGAAGCTCGCTTTTCGGGGTTGTCGATGTTGACCGCATGACGGTTCATCCTTCCGATAAGTGGAGCGGCCTCTCCTTTGATGCCAGCAAGGAGCGGGGTCAGCAGTGGTCTTACTCCAGCGTTGGTGGAAATTCCAAGGGCTACCGGAACTCCGATTTTCTGTCGTCGGTTTTCGCGCATGGGCTTAATGCAAATGCTGCATTCGATATGCAGGACAGTGTCTCTTCGACCGAATCTCCGCTTCCTGTTTTTCAGTTCAATAGAATGTCCCGGGCCGTGAACGCGATCTTGTGGCCGCTTAAGGGCTTTCACGACATTGGTGATGAGCGTTTTGCCGGCTCTGGAATCGTTGACAAGCTTTCGTTCGGGCAGAAGGAAGCATCTCTTTTCTGGCGTGGCGCCTTGGTAGGACACAGTCTGGTAAACGGGAAAAAGAAAAATATTCAATTTGTCGTCAAGGATTATATTGAAGGAAAGATCTCACGGGACGATATGCTGTCGCACCTGGAGACACTGCCGCGCTTCCGGTTTGTACGGGACAACTTTGGAAAAGCAGGATTTAACGTCGGATTTGTTTTTCCGAAGCGTCTGAGTTACTTCCGTGAGATCAAGGAAATCGATGCCCTGACACTGGATTTTGTCAGGCGAGAGGATCAGTTGAATTTTCGGTATCTGATGCAAATTTCCGGTAACGACTGGGCTACGTCATTTCCATGGCACTCAGAGACGAACTCACTGGTAATAAGAGAATCCTATCCCTGGGAAGCATTCTACGACTGCCATTTCCATCCTTGGTATCACTACCTGCCTGTTGCCGGCGGATTTTCTCACCTGGACCAAATTCTGACATGGGCCGAATCGAACGCAGATACCTGTGAAGAAATCGTGTCCCGCGCGCAAGAATCCAGCCGAGTTATTGCCGACGGGGAACTTCGGGCTGAAATCCTTTCGCGAGTTGTTGATGTTTACAATAAGACTTATGCTGCCGAAAAGGGAGGCTTTTCGTAAGCTGAAGGGCAGTGGCTGGTCTCTTCCTGCAGATTGGCTTGGATCGACCCAGAGTATCTAGCCGAGTTGGTGTGTGGCCGGAATTGATGACCCTTCGGTTTGGTCTGCCAGGTCCATGACCTTATGATGAATGGTCTTCTGGTGGCAGTCGGGGCGCTTTGCGAAACTCATGAGCAGGATCACTGGGCGCTCCCGAAGGCCCCTGGTTCTGAACTGGGGGCCGCATGCGTATCAAAGCACATGAGTTAGTCCACTGGGTGCGCTGACTTATGGTCGGCACGCTGCCTAATCCTGAAGCTAACTTCCTGGAATGATGGACATGAGCGTCACCACCAGCCGGAAATTTCTTTTTACAAGTTCGGCCATTAGTGGTGGGCATAGCGTCGATTATATTCTCGGGGATGATATCGTCGTCCACATCAAGCCCAATTGCGAGAAGAAGGTCATTGTTGTTAATGACTTCAGGAACGGGGCATGGGGCGAAGAGATCCTCGTGCCTTTTTCTTGGGAAGGCCCTTCCAGTCCGATTGAAGTTGAAGTTATTTATCGGGACAAGGGCGTTGAAATAGGGCTGGAAAGCCAAAAAAAGCAAAAATTTGAGCGTTGTGGAGATCTCCTGGAGAAGGCAACTTTACGAGTTCCCAACTCCATTCAGGAGGTTGGCATCTTCCAAGAAAAAAGTGTGCAAGTCATTAAGCCTGGTCATTTGGATTTGCACGGAACCTTAGGTTTGCAGATACCACGAGGCCAGTCGCCAAATATCTTATATGTCAACTCACCTGGAGCCGAGGCAGAACACTCGACTCCTTTGCATAAGATGGAGGACAGCACAGCACAGAACCCTGGTGCTGGATTTGACCCGTCGGATGCAGTTGCCCTCATTGAGGGTGAGTTTAAAAAGAAAAATTGGGAGAAGGTGGTTGTTACCGCTCAAGCCCATCGCGCATCCATCAAGAACACTCATGATATAATACTTTATATCGGGCGCGCCTACATATATCTTGGAAGAATGCAGGAAGCCGAGAGGGAACTGCGTTGGATTGAAAGTCATGCGCCGGAGCATCATGGAGCATTATTCTATCTTGGCGTCGCGTTGGCAAATCTTCAGCGTTATGACGAAGCCCGCCGCGTTCTTGAGAAATGTGTGTCCTTACAGGGTTCAGAAGCGAAGTATGTTTTTGAACTGGCACGTGTGACCACTCGGCTTGTTAACGGTGGGTTTGGTGTTCTTGCTCCGCATCCTGAGTTAATCGAAGATGCTATAGATCTGCTCAAGCGTGCCGCTGAACTTATGCCGCGCGACGGGCGGCCCCATCGTGATCTGAGCGGCCTTTTGCAGCAAAAGGGCATGCTCGTGGAGGCACTGGAAGCATTGGATGAGGCGCGACGCCGCTCGCCTCATTTGAATGCGCTCAGTATCGAGCGTGCGCGTGTCCTTGTGCGCCTTGATCGAATTGAGGAAGCGCTTCAGGCAGCCCAGGAAGCAGCGGAGAGCGATCCGGCCAACGATACCGCCGCTTCTACAGTGCGTATTTTGGAGCGCTGGCTTGAGGCGCGGCGAGGTAGTGCGTTTAAGGTTGGGCTGCTGCCTTCGGTGAATATTGATGCCACTTCTGCATAGCCACTGATCACGATCGAGCCGCGGCAAGGATGACGCAGAAAAATTGGCAGGATTATCTGGAAACAGCGCCAGAGTGGCTTGGCCTGCCAGGGGCGCATCTTTCACCTGAAGTGATGTTGGCGATGGAAGCCCTGGCCGACCTGCCAGAGCGTGCTGCCGTGGTGGATATCTTCCAGGAGCATGATGCTGAACCAGTCCGGTTCTGGCGGCGTGCCTATCTTCAGCAAATTATCGAATACAAGATTGTTGATAACAGGGCGCCAATCTCGGAACTGATAAACTGTGCTGCACGATTTCCTCGTGAGCACCGCCACTTGGTGTCGCTGCAACCAGCGAGGCGAGTCCTCATTGCACGGCGCGAGGAAACACGCGGAACGGTACTGCTCATTTCCCAATTTGGCGTTCAGAAGTTTGGTGGCGCTGAGCATTTTCTCTCACAGATGGCTCGTCTTTATAGAGATTTGGGATATGATCCGCTTATTGTAGGAACTCGGGCGGAGCGCGCCGGTGAAAGTGGCGCCAAAGACGGCATCCCCTATGTCTACATCTCGCCAAACCCGGCCGCCTTGTTTCGTTTGGCTCAATCCACCAAGGCCGTTCTTGCGCATGTTCTATCAGGTCTTGGCTATGAGGTGAGTGTCTCATTACGTTTTCTTGGGACCCGCCTTGTTTTTGGTGTTCATTTTTGGCGTGAGCTGTTTTATCCGACAACAGCCAGCGGTGGTTATTTTCCTGATTGCCCAGCGGGCCATCTGCCCCAACCCAGTTTCCATGCCTTGCTTGCCGATTTTGATGCCGTTTATGCAAACTCTGAATTCACGCGGACAGTCGTGGAACAAACCTTTGGCGCGCGCCTCAACGTCATCCCTTCAGTCCCGGATGACGTTGTGCTCGAGAAGCATGCATCCCAAACGGGCAAATCCATCGTATTGCTGGCAAATTGCCGATTTGACAAAGGCTACGGCTTATTTATTGAGCTTGCTAAGCGCCTGCCCGACATTCAGTTTGTTGGTATTGCTAGCCAGTCAGGGGTGGATGCTGCAGTAGCAGCCAAATCTGCTGCCTGCCTGAAAAATGTCCTGATTCTTCAACGCAGCGCCAATATGGCTGAGTTATACAGGGCAGCAAAGGTCGTGCTCGTGCCAAGCTACCAGTTTGTTGAAACCTTTAGCCGGGTTGTCATCGAGGCTCAACGTTTTGGCGTGCCGGTTATTGGGTCTGATTGTGGTAACGTTCCGTTTCTGTTGCGTGAGTCCGGAATTAGCCTCCCCTCTGACCCAGAACTGTGGGTAAGTGAAATTCGCCAACTCTTTGACTGCCCGGCTTATTGGGAAGCACGGTCTCAAGCCGCGATAAGGAACTCCGAGGCGTATGCTTTCCGTAATCAGAAGGACCGTTTGCTCCGGCTCATCGAGGGTACTACAGCGCGGTTTCTTTTGGGCGTCGGCTCTGGGGTGGGCAATATTGTGCACACGACGCCACTTATCCGGAATGTTGCCCGCCATTTAAATTCACGAATCGATGTTGTGGTTGCTGGCGATTCAAAGGCCGCCTTGGCCGTCGTCGCCAATTCCGAATACGTGAATCATGCCTTCTTACTCAATGATGTTCCCGTTCGCCGACAGTACGACACGGTTTTTCTTACCCATAGTTTTGGTGTTTTGCTCCCGCCTTTCCGTGCAACCCGTGTTGTACAGTCTCGGAGCTGGGATAGGTTCAGCGCATCGCACAAGTTTCATGAGGCAGAGTTCAATTTGGCGGCGGCTGAGGCGCTCTTAGGTATTCCTTACGAAGAGGATGATGTCAGGCAGGCCTTCTTCGCCGATTTGCGGTGGAAATCAGGTAAGCACGGCTTGGTCGGTTTGCACGCTGGATCAAAAACAGGGGCTTGGTCCGCCAAACGATGGCCGTTCTTTGCTAACCTGGCCGCTGCACTAGGCAGGCATGGCTTACGTGTTGCCTCATTCGGCAGTGCTGACGAGTTTGTACCGGGAACGCTGGACTGGACAGGCGGAAGCTTAGAGGAAATGGCTACACGCATGCTGGCCTGCGGGGCCTTCGTGTCAAACGACAGCGGTGTCATGAACATAGCCAATGCCCTTGGCATTCCCCTCGTGGCGCTTTTTGCTCCGACCGAGGCTCGGACAAGGGGGCCACTTGGCCCGGCAAGCATGAGTATCGCGCTCAAGAAGAGCTGCGCTCCATGTGAATTGGCGGGCCGCGAGGGACCTTTCTTTCAGGGAAGATGTCATTGCATCGGCGATATTACGGTCGATGCCGTGGAAGCTGCGGTTCTGAAGGCGCTTGGCTTGACCAGCTGACCAAGAGAAGTGGTTATGCTCTGCATCGATGGAACGAGAGCGGCGATGAGTGGTGGCTACGGTTGTTGATAGCAACTCGATCGCAGTGTAGCCGCTTAAGGTAGGTGCGCCGTGATGGATGTGGACGCGGAAAAGGCCCGATAGTGTAAAGAATGACGTGGAAAGACCCAGCAAACGCGCGGCTGAGGTGCTCATGGAAGCAGAGCACCGCTGAGCAGTGCATGAGTGGCGTAGCTTGTCACAGGACTCTGGGGTCATCTCCTGACCGCTAATGGTTCACGCTAGGCGGGGCCTGCAACTTTCACGATCAAGGAGTGCGGGGCGAGTTGATCGTGGAGTCGTGGGCGACAAGTGCTAGCGAGCGTTAGCCGCGGCGCATTGAAGCGATGCTACGAGGTGGCCTGTTCGCGGTATTTGCTCTGATAATGAAATTTCATGGACCGTTGCGAGGAACTTGAGCTCCCATGAGCTCGGTATCAAAGGCGGGGTCTTAGCACTGTTCGGATAATGAACTACGCTCCTGTCATGGTCGGCGTTAAGATTGCATCTCAGCACCATGTTGCGTCGCAGACTTGAGGTTATGGAATTGGACGATTTTTTGGACGGACAACCTGATATCTCTGCCGTGGAAGCGGCATTTGCTCTGCTTCTAGGGAGGCATGCTAGCCCTGCTGGAACTGTTGCCGAGATGGCCCAAATGCCTCCGCGCGCTTTACTTCGCCGCATTACTTCGTCTCAAGAGTTCCTTGAAAAAGTGCTGCCTCGTCTTGTTGCGCAGCAGACGCTTCCGCACGAGCGACGCCACTCGTCACCGCCAGCGACTCTCGTGCGCTGGGCCATCGATGTGGCTAAGCCTATGGAGCAGACTGCGTCCCTGATGCGGAATGCGCGCCGCTGGCACGAGCTGTTGACGGTTCTGTTGCTCGATCCGCAGGCAGGGCCAGTCATCACCTCACCAGCTCATCACACTTCAATCATCAAGTTGCTATCCCTGCACGAAAGTGCCGCGCATCGGAAACCGCAATCAGGGTCACCACGGCAGGAGGAGTTACCTGTTCAGACGACTCCTGGCGTAGAGAAGAAGCAGACGGCCTCGGGCGGAGGTGCGACAGCGCTGGCCCATGCGTCGCATCATGCGGCCCATGACAAACGATCAAAGCCAAGCACTGTCTCTACAGATCAGAAAGCGCATGCAGATTCCCCAGGAGCATCTAACGGCCCATTGGTGGATGCAGAATTGAATGCGGCTGAAAAGGGCAGAAAAATTGCCACCAAAGGGAAGGAAAATTCAAAAGAAATAGCCAAAACCATAGAAGACCTTTTGGCCGAAGTGTCACTGCAGACGCTTGTCGATGTATGGACGAGATTGGAAGACAATCTTTTTCTAAAATTAGCAAAGCAGCTTTTTAAGCAAAAAAAGTGGGGGGATTTGAATCTCCTCTACCAAGCTGTGGGGTTAACGCGAAAAAAAAAGCTCGAGCTTTTTACCATGATTGGCCGCAGTTACATCTACACTCAGGAATACTCCACGGCAGCCAAGCTTTTGAGTAGTCTAGCAACGATTGGAGAGGATGACCCCAACATCCAATTCTACGCGGCTGTGGCCCTTGCGCGAGATAATAAGTTGGATGCCTCGGTTAGCCATGGTCGCCGTGCGCTCGAGCTCCAACCGCAGAATGCCCAGTTTCTGGGTGAGCAGGGCACCATATTACGGCGCCTAGCCCTCCATAAGACGACGGAAGCGTCTAAGCGAACTGCTCTGCTAGAGGAAAGCACTGCTCTTCTGCAGGCTGCTATCCTTGCCGATCCCAAACAGGGACCTGGGACGTATCTGCGCGCTGCAAGAAATCTCTTCGACCTTCGACGCTTCTCTGAAGCGCTTCTCGAAACCGACCGCTTGCTCGCCCTCAAGCCCGACTTTGTTGACGCGTTGATGCTTCGCGGCCAAATCTTCCTGGCTCAAAACCGAGTTCGGGACGCGTTGGCCGTTGCTGAGCGGGTCATCCAGATTGATCCTGGGCATCAGGGCGCTACCTATCAGCTGCGCTCGCTCCGCACCCTGGTCGAAGACGATTCCGCTGACAACGCCGGCACTGTGGTGATCCTGTCGATCGACAGCAGCAATGGCCTCATAGGGGGCAGCTGCGTCGCCCTCATAGCGGGGCAGGTACAGCAAACGCCGATTTCCGGTACGTCAGTTGGGGCTCATCCCCTTCAGGCGCTTGGCGCTTTGTCCGCGGAATGGGTGCTGCTTAATGCGTCAGGTTCCGCGCCGCCGGTGCTCTCTGCCGACTGGCTTAGCCGGTTGCGTGAAAAGGGTTTTCGTTGGTGCGGCCGGCTGCTCATAGCCGATGACGCCGGCATTCCAGTGGAACTGTGGCGCCGCGATCTGTTGGTCGGATTTGCTGAAGCTGGCCTTGCTTTTAGCCTGGCGGAGCTGCCCGAGGTTACGTCCCGCAACCGCGCTCTTACCTCGACCATCGATCTAACCAGCCGGCAGCTTCAACCTGCTTCTGATCGCGCAGGTTCTAGAGTGGCGCAGAAGCGCGGTACCGTGGTCGTAATGTCCAAGCATGGTATTATCAAGTTCGGGGGCGGTGAGCAGTTCCTCGACAGTATGGCCGAGCACTATAAGGACATGGGTTTTGATCCTGTCATAGTCGGCACGCGGCCTGAAATGGTAGGACAATCGGGTGTGGAAGGGGGGCGGGCCTTCTGCTTCGTCGACGAAACACCGGCAGCCCTGCGCCGCTATTTCCTGGAAGTTCAGCCGACACTTGTGCATGTGCTCTCCGGCCTTGGCTACCAAGTCGCAGCGGCTCTTGAGTACCTCGATATTCCTTTCGTTTACGGCGTACACTTCTGGCGTGACTGTCTGGGGCAGGTGGAAGGCGATATGCGGTTCTTCCTCGATCTCGACCGCAATCCAGTTCCACGCCCTGCCTTTCGCTATGTGCTCCAGCAAGCTGCGAGCGTTTACTCCAATTCGGAGTATACGCAGGCGGTGCTGGAAGAATGCTTCCACGCCCGGACGCCGATCATCTACTCGCTGCCTCGCGATATCGATGTCACCGAAACGGCGAATTTGGAGGACGAGGCTGGCGGGCTTCTGGGGAATCTCCGGGATTTCGTCCTGCTGGCTAATGCCAAGGGCGAGAAGGGTTTCGATCTACTAGTCGCGGTCGCTCAACTTTGCCCGGATATCTTATTCGTGGCTGTCTCGAGCCAATCGGACAAGGCAGAGGCGGAAGCCGCAGTCGCTGCAGCTGGCATCGCGAACGTTGTTATCCTGCCGCGCACCGATCGCATTGATCTTCTCTACCACCGCAGCAAGATCGTGGCGGTGCCGAGTTATCGCTTCGTCGAGACCTTTAGCCGCGTCTGCATTGAGGCGCAGCGCTATGGGAAACCTGTGCTCGGCTCCGACCGTGGCAATGTTCCCTATCTGCTTCGACAGTCTGGAGTCGCCTTGCCGGAAGACTCACAGGCCTGGGCAGCTGAACTACGGCGTATCTATGATGAGCCCACCTACTATGCAGATCTTATGGCGCGCGCCACTGAGAATTCCTCACGATATTCCTATGACCGGCAACGCCGCGCCGTGCATGGAATCGTATCCGGCCTAGGCGACCAAATTCTGGTGGGCATCGGCTCGGGTATTGGCAACATGCTTCATGCCGGCCCAATGGTGCGCAACATCGCGAAGCGGTCAGGCCGGAAGGTCGACATCGTGGTGGCCGAGGACCATCAAAACAGCCTGTTCCTTTTGCAAAACTCAAACTACGTGAACACGGTGTTTTCGTTGCGGCAGACCGTGCTGCGCAAGAAGTATGATCAGGCTTTCATCACGCACAGCTTCGGCAGTGCTCGAGTGCCGTTTCAGGCGAGGCGCCTGACTTATTCACGTGATTGGATGAGCTTCGAACCAGGGGGGCCGTTCCATGAAACGGTTTTCAACCTGGAGGCAGCGAAGGCCCTTCTGAACATCGACTACGATGATGCGGACATTACTGAGTACTTCATTGCTGACTACGTGTACCAGCGGCCGCCGGGCGGGCGGCGCATCGGCATCCACGGAGGCTCAAAAGAGGGCTTTTGGATGAGCAAGAGGTGGCCTGGCTACGCGCAACTCTCGCAGTCCTTGCAGCGCAGAGGGTTCGAGGTCGCTTCCTTTGGCATCGAAGAGGAGTATGTAGAGGGCACGCTGGATATGACGGGCGGCACCATCGCTGAGATGATCGGCAAGATGATGGAATGCTCCTATTTCATTTCCAATGACAGTGGCGTCATGAATATTGCGAACGCTCTTGCCATCCCTTTGACAGCACTTTTCGGGCCAACAAACCCGGCAACGCGCGGCCCATTGCGTTCCAGCAGTTCCTGGCTTGGACTCACGAAGGACTGCGCTCCATGTGAAATTATGCCGAACAGCCACAAGACCTTTCTGGCTGGCGAATGCCGTTGTATCGCAGAGCTCTCTTACGACCGGGTGGAGCAGCATGTGCTGTCTGAACTCAGCAGGCATCAACTGCTACCGCACTGACATGCGCCGCTGAGCTTGTCGCGTAGGTTTGGCGGGGCACAGCTTGAATAAGCTCTCGAGGTATATGCCTGGGTACTATCCTGTGGCTGGTAGGTGCGGCGCTGTGCCGCGCCTACCGGTAAACGCGTCGAGAAAATCAAAATCGGTACCAAAAAGAATTTGGTATTAATGTGAAGTTAATTTATGTGGTTGCGTCCGCGGGAGAACAATGATGGCGCAGTTTTCTATCAAGGCAAGCTGTTTGGTTTTCCTGCTGGACCGAGCTTATCTGAAGGGTTTTGCAGCCTTACTTTCTTCACTGTCGAAGACAGCCAGCTTGGCTGGAATGCCAATTGTAGTCATCAGTGATGATCAATCCGTTCTGGATGAGGAATTCGTTCGGAATGTCTCTGAAGTGCGACGCCTGATTCCTACGGACTACCTGGAGCGTTACCGGGGCTTGCCTAATGATCATATTCCGGAAAAACAGAGATGCGAAGTTGCACCAAAATACACTTGGCTTAAATTTTTCCTTTTTCGTGATTTTGGATATGATCACAATATATACTTTGATTCGGATATGTTGGCGTTTTCCTCTCTGGACGAATTTTTTACGAATCTTGAAGGTGTGGTCTTTGATTTTGCCGCCGCGCCGAATATCCCTCGCGACCTCTGGGAGAAGGTAAAAGATTCCGAGCTGTTCTCTAGCCAGCTTGCTGCATTTCTTCAGGCTCGGCGGCCATTCAGAGCACAAAACTTTGCTGATTATTCGGTGAATTTTAATTCTGGCTTCTCTATAATCGGCAAAAATTTAATGAACGATGATTTTGTTGGAATATTGTTTAAGCGGGCCGCGGAAGGTAAGACTCAATACGAACAAAGGTTAACTTATTTTGCTCTTCAGGAGTGCGGAGCGAAATTTTGCGAGTTGCCGATGTGGATAAATTTAACCCGACCCATCTATGATCTTGGAAGGCAGTTCGGAATAGAATTGGTGGAGAAGAAGACGCTCGTTCACCATTACATATTTGATAAGCCCTGGGCTGTCAGCGCAAGCTCAGTTGCCCGGCATAGCGACCGGCGATGGTGGGAAGAATACCATGCCGCCAAGGCGGTTTGGCCAAGCATTGCCAGCTTTGAGGTGTAGCTCCGATTTTGATAAGCGGGCACTTGCGGGATATGGGATTTGCGTCTGGAGCAGCGCTTATCCAGCCCTCCAAACCGCGTGGTCGACGGCGACCGCCTCGGCTGGATTGGGCTGGGCAATGGGGGAGATCTGGTCAAGGAACTTGCTGAGTTGGCGGTCGAAGCTGCGGCCGGCTGAATGATCCTTAATGATGCGCTTGGCTACCTGGGTGCCATCCCACCCCAGGGCGGTGCGGCGTGGAGCGTCCGCCGCCAGTTCTGCGATGTCCCGCAGAAGTGCATCCCGCGCCATACGGGACCTATCCGGATCTTCTGCCGTCAAATCCTGTGGAATGGTCAGCACGGGAAGGCCAGCCGCCTGTAGTGCCAGCATCGCAGGTCCTGGAGGGGCCAAGCCTATTTCATGCTCCCGCGCCGTGCGGCGCAGGGTTTCCACTGCGCCTTCCGGTTCAGGCCCGATAGGGATGAACCAGCTACCTGTCTGGCGTGGTTCACCGAGCACGCTCAGCGTCGCGACGCCAAGGGCAGCGAGATGCTCAAAGATAGGCTGCAATGCCGGCAGCACCGCAGGATCCGGGCCAAGGGCATGCAGCACGCGGCAAGGCCCCAGCGAGTCTGGCTGCGGAGGCATATCAGCCGGGCCGTCGGCAAGCCACGAGGCCATCTCAAGCCCATGTCCCACGAAAAGAACCTCGTTCCCCCCACTTTCAGGGCTGGCTTCGCCAGCCGCTACCTCCAGCACCGGCAGGCCGACGGAAGCGCAGTGGTGTCGTAGGGCCGACAAATCATGTGCAGGAAGTGCATCTGGGGCAATCAGCACCGCGTCAGCGGAACCCACCGCCGCATCCCCGAAGGGGAAGGAAGGTAGGACAGGCCGGAAGATGAAGGGCCGTGGCACAGCGTTGCGAGTGGCCGTTGCAAGCGGTGTGGAAAGGAAGGAGCCGGGACGATCGAGCGTCAGGATGACCCGGGTTTGCATGGGGGCTGCTCGGAAGGCGCGCCGGCGGTCGAGTACCTCGCGATAGAGGCGATCATACTCCACGGCCATAGCCACGGCGTCGCGATGGCGGCCTATACCGGCCTGCCAGTCCAGCACCATGTTTCGACGAGCCCGCACCTCCGTTGGGTTGCGGCGCAAGCGTCGTAACAGCGCCAGCATCTCTTCCGGGGCCATCCAGCGGTCCACTAGCCAACCGCCCGGGGTTTCATCCATCCGCTCAGCCAGGGCGCCCAGTGCGGTTGCCACAACTGGCAATCCGGTGGCCCAGCACTCCGTCAGGGTGTGGCAGTAGGTTTCGGGCCAGAGCGACAAGATGGCGCCGAGATGCGGCCGAATGCGTGCGACATGCGCGGCGAAGTCCGAGCGATCATAGCGCCCATGCAGGACGATGCCAGGCGCGGCGGTGAGGGAGGAATCAACTCCACCAAGCACATGGAACTCGACTTCCTGCCCGCGATCCAGCGCGGCCATCGCCGCGACCAGGCCACCACCCTTTGAATCGGAGACATTGCCGGGCACCAGCACCCGCAGTGGCTCATCAAGAACCGGCTCGGCGCCCAAGGTCTCCATTCTTGCAAAGCTGCGTCCATGCGGAATCAGGCGGAAGTCCCGATCGGCAAGAAAGGGGAAGTTGTTCAGGAGCGTGTCACGGGCAGTGGGCGAGGTGGTGACGAAAGCATCGCAGGCCATCAAGGCTTCCGCCATCATGGACTTCCAGCGGGGCGCAAATCGGCGCCGGAGTGGCGGCACCGCTTCGCCAGGCCAGAGTTCCGGCGTGCAGTCCTGCTCTCCTTCAGTGCAGCGGCCGGCACAGAAGCGGCCTTCCGCATCCAGAAGCTTGGTCACCGGGCAGAGCGTATAGAAATCGTGGAACGAGAAGATGACGGGTATGCCAAGGCGCCGGCAGGTCTCGGCCAGACCAATCCCGTGCCATGCTATATGACGGATATGCACGAGTTCGAAACCGTGACGCAGGATCAGGTCGCCAGCAAGCCGGTCATATTCCGTGGAGCGGTGGGTCACAGGCTCGATCGGCCGCTCCAGGCTGTGCTCCTCCACCACTTCAACCCCGGCAGCGTTGTGACGTGACAGAGTGAGAACGGTTCCGTTGCAGCGAAGCACCCAGGGCTCGTAACGGTCAGCCAGAGCGTCCATCAGGTCGCGGTTCGTCTGAGGCGTGCCGCCGCTTTCGGTCGAGATCACAAAGAGCAGGCGTGGGCGAGGGGTGCTGCCCTCAGCCCGCACTTGCGTCAGAGCGCGGCGCAGGCGCCAACGCACCGCAAGGATCGTGGGATCCGTCTCGAAGATCCGCGTCAACATCCGGTATTCCGGGTAACGTTCGTCGAGCACGACACGGCCTTCGGCGTTGAGCGTCACCTTCTCTTCGCCGAAGGAGGCGGAGCGCTGGTGCCAGACAAAGGTCCTGTCATCGAGAACGCTCTCAAAGCCTGCCCGCGCGGCGCGCATGCAAAAGTCGTTCTCCTCCCCATAACCTCGCGGGAAGGCCGCTTCGTCGAGCTTGCCTACAGCATCAAGGCAGTCCCGCCGGAGGTAGAGGCAAAAGCCGTGTCCGGTGGGCACGACCGGGTAGAGGGAGAGGGCGGTGCCGCGCACCAGCCGTGCCATGTCATCCACACCGAACCAGTGCGGCATGGGGTTCGCAGCGTTGAGCTCCGGCACGGAAAAGGCGCCAGCATTGTTGGAGACCGGCGTGGCGGTGCCGGTGCGCGGGCCAGAGCGTGCCGCAATGCGCAGCCCATCCAGCCAGCCGGGGCCGACAACCGTGTCCGAGTTCAGCAGCACCACGTCGTCGCGCCCCGCGAACTGGATGCCGCGGTTGGCGGTGCGTGTGAAACCCAGATTCCGTGGGCTGCGATGGATTTCGACGCCGGGGACCTGTGCCCAACGTTGCAGCACTTCCGTTACCTCGGGCTGGGTGCTGGCATCATCCATCAGAATCAGCCGTGCCGGAGCGGTTGTATAGCGGACGACGCTCGCTATGCAGCGGTCCAGCTCCGCAGCAGCGTTGTGGATGGGAACAACCACCGAAACCGGAACTTGGCCATCCTTCGGCATCCGGAACGCAAGTTCCTGGCGGTCCTTACGCCAGGCTGGCAAATTCTCCAACTCTGCGGCGCCTGGCAACGGCTTCGCCATCTGATGCGGCAGGGCAGCGAGGTGCAACGAACCGCCCCCGCCGGGGTGCCGGCGGGGCAGGGCAATGCGGAAGCCGCCGCCACCATAGACAATGCCGTGCCGGGAAAGATCCGGGCGGAGGATATCGGCCTGAACTGTGGCCCAGCGTGTCCCATCGAGCAGCAGGTCCACCGCCTGCAGATCGTCCGGACGTCCTGCCTCTGCGATCCAGCCGCTCGCCTCGCCTTCCACGACGCGTTCGAGCTTTCCAATCATCTCGCGTTGAAAGGTGACGCTGCGCCGGGAAAGTTCCACGCCGGAGGCAAGGAGGACGAGTTCACGAGGCCTCTCGTCGAACAGCACGGCACCTGGATCACTCTGTCGCAACGCGCCGGCGAGAGCTTCAAGTGGCATGTGGAAGCCGAAGAGAGGCTTCTCCGAGCCATCATCGAAGGGCAGATCCGCACGATGGATATTGAGTTCCAACGGAATCTGCTGATCATCCAGCAGGATCATGGGGGGCTCGGCCGGGGTGCTCAGCACCCAGCCACTCACACCGTTGCGGCCTGCGGCCTCCAAATGGCCCTGCGGCCGGAACAGGGTCTCCTGAAGTGGGGCAGGGGAGAATGGCATGGTTTCGCCATCAAGCAGCAGGACAGCTGAAGCGGGCTCCCGGCTGTCCGGTACTTCCATCAAAAGCTGGAAGCCATAGCCAGCGGGCAGGTCGCCCTGTTCTGGTAGGTCGCTCCGGTCTCGCAGCCGGCGGAGTTGGAGTTCGCGCCGCTCCTCGCCCCAAGACACAACCAGGCGTGCCTTTCCGGCCGCCAAGCGATCCTTTGGGGCGCGCACCCATCCTGCGACATGGACGGAAGCACCGCGCCGGGCAAAGATTTCGATGTGACCGCGGAGTTGCATCTATTCAGTCCTGCTCGGCGCCCCTTCATACGAAGGAAGCCAACCGCCAAAAGCTTTTCAGGGCAAGCTGGAGCCAGACAAGCCGCGAAGGTACGATCCACCAAAGGCGCTCAGGCAAAAGCAAAAGAATATGGAGCGCAGCGTCTGCAAGGTCATTGCAGCCCCCAGGACCGCCGCAGATCCTCTAGATGAAGGCGCATCCGTTCGTCCTGCACCGCTTCCCGGCCAAGAAACTGGCGCAGGACAGCATGCATCGAGACGACCTCTGCGAAGAGACGGGGCCGTGGGATCTTGTTGGTCACGCTACCAGGATGGCGCCTATGTTTGTTCAGAGGGCGTGCATCATAGTGCACCCGCCCGCCAGCAGATACGGCCTCGGCGTAGATGCGCCAATCGCCAGCGCAGCGCCAGCGGCTGATCTCGTTCCCCAGCCTTCCTAAAGCCGAACGGAGTGCCTCCGTGCGCCACAGCACCGCGCTTGCGCTGACGACGAGGTTGCGTGGGCAGAGGCAGCGGCGCATGAACTCGTGCGCGGAGAGAGTGGCGTCACTCCCCAACACATGATCGCCCATGGCTGCAGCATAGCACTTGGAGTTCTCTTCCAGTATCTCGTCCTCAGGGCCGATCCCTGCTGAGTCCGAGAATGCAAAGATGGAGCCTTCATCTTCCATAAGGCGACGGGTCAGACCATTCAGCATGCCCGGCTCGGCACCATCGTCAGCCTCTGCAATCCACACGAAAGGTGTGTCGATGCTCTCGAGGCCTCGGGCCCACTGAAGAAAAACGGAATTGGAGTTTTCTGTATTACGCTCGATTACGACTTCGCAGGGAAACTTGGTCAGAAGCGGGGTAGCCACTGCCATGCTGTCGTCGGTTGACGCATCGTCGAGAAAGACAAGCTTCGAAATCATGTCTCCCTGGGCAAGGATGGATGACAGGCGCGCAGCGAGATATCGCGAGTAGTTGTAGTTGGGAACGACGACGCCGACGCTGGTCATGATCACAATTTACCCGACGCCAGATGACTTTCATCAAGCATTGGCAGGTTTATGCGATCTGAGCGAGGGGACATATGCCGATTCAAGGACAAGACGCAGGGACCGCCGCCCGAAACCTGGAGGGGGTGGGCATCTCCTGGGTTTCGAACCACGCCAGCAGCCATGAGTTTGGCTTCCTGACGTCGCTGACCAAGGGATGCCCACCTTACCAGGCATGATCGCCGCTCTAAAGGCGGATTATGTCCGATAAACCTAGTTGTAGGCGCTGTAGGATTTTTCTTCGACGTGCTTGGAGCCCAGGAGAATATTCAACTTCTTCTTCACCGCAGCACGCTCGTCATTTGTGAAATATACCGCACGAGCCAGGCGGATGAAGTCTTCGCCAAAGCTCTTGGCCCGCTCGAGATCGCGCAGGTCATCTTCGACAACCCAAAGCTTACCATTGATCTCACGGAGTTGATCTATAAGCTCCGAGGTCCCGGCAGGAGCCTTCTCCTGAATGGGAGCAAATATCTGCGTTAAGGCGTCCAACTCCCGGCGAACATTTTCCAGCTTGCTGGGATCGTTTATGAACCGGATTTTTAATTCGAGAATGGTGATTTTGTCTACGAGTTCGCCAATCGAAGTTGGCACTAGAACTTCTACCGACATATTGTGCCCCATCAAAAATCACCCAATCATTCATCACCATACTGATGCCTGGATATAATGCAAGTCACATGCGTGAACTTTTTTGGAAAAGAGTGTGAATTGAAACGACATCGGGCCAAATGAGATAAATCTGCGCTATCTCAGTTACTAATGATGGCGAGACCCGCCTGTGGTCCATCGTTGGCAGCCTGCCTCCGCTCGTGGTTCATGGCCGACGAGCACGCACTCGGCACAGGCAGGTATCCGGCTGCGGATCACGCGCCAGCCATGCCATTGTGCGGCCACAATGCGCGCAATGTTCTTCCAATCGCAGGCGCTGACGGCAACATGCGCGAACGCACCCTTGCCCAAGCCGGGGGAGGGGCGACTTGCCGCCAAAGCGCTGGAGAGAAGGACCGTACAAGAGCGATGCCATTGCTCCTGCGCTGAGAGGTGCTGATGTGGATCGGCGATTCTCAAAATGCTGCGGATTTATGGACTGCGTGGAAGCTAAACGCCCGCTTTCCAGAGAAAGCGAATCCCGATTTGAATTTTGCTTCAGTGGAATCCAGTGGTGTGTTTGTCAGTCCTGAACCCGGATAGTCATATTTCCAATGCCCCTGTCCTCGACGGAAACCGAAATTTTACCCATGGGCGATTGGATGGATAATCCTGAATAGTGCAATTCAACACCCCGGCTGTCATTGCCAAACCTAAAGAAAATGGGGGCGGGGTGCTCTGAGAAAACCTGGGGATCTGTGATTTTTGCCTGATCTACTTTTTGCAGTCGCATCGCAGTATTTGCCACTCCCTTCATGTCGAAGTTCATGGAGTTGAAGTGTATCCTTTCGTTGCCAGCGCCACTAACGCGAACCGGAGCGTGGTTTCCATGCCTTGAATCATAACGAACGCTGATTTTTACATTGCTAAATGTGCAATCCTTCGTGGCGGAGGATATGAATATGCCAGAGCAATTAACGCCGTTGCTCAGAGCGATAGTCGAATCACGGACGTGAACACGCGTGCATTCGTCAAATCCCATCCCGGCTTGCTGCGTGTCGCGGCGGGGAGGCGCGATAATCTCCGTGAAATGCGCGTTCGATACCTCCAGGCCCTCGCACAGCCACATGTCGGAGCCACGGGCAATGCGCTTTGCGTAAATATTCCTTATTTTTGAATTGCTTACTTTGTTGATTTTTATGCTGCCAGAGTAAATGTTGTCGACATCACGAACATCTTCGATCACAACATTGCTCGACGTGGGGGTTTGTGCGCGCGCCGAAAAATAGATGAGATGGGGATCAAGGCCCTGGGACCTGTCGGTCCTCTCGCCGCTGATGGAGCGGATGAGGAAGTCTTCCTGCCCATTGGCGAGCACCCCGAAATCGCATCCCCGGAACACCGCGCCGGAAACAACATTGCCTTTGGCATTTCGCCCGACAGGCCCAACATTTCCGGCCATCCGCACGCCAACGACAAAGTTCTCCACGACGCCAGGCTGTATTCGGCAATTGCTGGAATTGAGGCAGAAGATGCCCGCCGCATACTCCCTCGTTGGCAGCCTCAAGGGACCCGAACGACCGCGCAACAGTTCTTTCGGCGCGGCGCAGGTATAGGTCCCCCCGTTCACATGCGTGTCAGACGCGCGAACATCGATCGCAGGCAAGCCAAAGGTCATCTGGGTGATCCCGCTGGTGGGCGTCCGGGCGGTGATCGTAATTCCGGGATTGTGGATTGTAAGTGCCTTGCCCCTGATCCGATACATCCTGTCCAGAACGACTTCGCCAGCGCCCGCCATGGCGTCGATGCGCGACTGGAGCAAAGACAACTCGGCGTCCTCAACTTCAGGTAGGGAAAAATCCTGTGCCTTGGTCAGGCGCGGCGAAAATATCAGAGAGGTGATGGCCGCTACCCCAGCCATCATGCGGCGGCGTCTCAAATTTTATGGACCTTCATCAGAAGCCCAGTTTGGAAGATCGGCCCTTCATAAGGGCCTGTTGAAGACCCGTGGCGCAACTCCCTGTGAGAGCGGGTGGGTGTTGGCAGGAAATGCCGGCTGCCTAACCCAGGTGTATGGCACATCAAACGAACGGAGGGCATGTTGATGGGATGCGGCATGCTTTGATGCCGGCGCCCGCTAATCTAAGGTGCCGTTCCAACCTGGACCGCAGAGGAGCACGGATGGGACGATACCTTGTGACAGGTGGGGCCGGCTATGTTGGCAGCCACGTGGTACTCGCCCTGCTGGATCGCGGCGACGAGGTGGTGGTGCTGGACAACCTGCGCCAGGGACATCGCTGCGCGGTCATGACGGGCGCTGAGCTGGTGGTGGGCGACCTGGCGGAGCGTGCCGTTGTGCGCGAGGTCCTGGCCGGATGGCGCTTCGATGGCATCCTGCATTTCGCTGCACTTTCCCTTGTCGGTGAAAGTATGCGCGAGCCGCTGCGCTACATTGCGGAGAATGTCGGCAACACTCTCTGGCTCGCCGAGGAGGCGGTGAAGGCCGGGGTGATGCGCTTCGTCCTCTCCTCCACGGCCGCCCTGTTCGGCATGCCTCAGCGCGTCCCCATCGACGAGGATGAGTCCAAGGATCCCGTCTCGGCTTATGGTGAGTCGAAGCTGATGGCCGAGCGTGGCCTGGAATGGGCAGATCGCTGCCTCGGCCTGCGCTCCGCCGCGCTCCGCTACTTCAACGCGGCGGGCGCCGATCCAGGCGGGCGCCTGGGCGAGGATCACGATCCGGAAACCCATCTGATCCCAAATGCGGTGAACGCCGTGCTCGGTCTGGGCCCGCCGCTGACCATCTTCGGCACGGATTACGACACGCCCGATGGCACCGCGATTCGCGACTATGTCCATGTCTCCGATCTTGCGGATGCGCATCTGCGCGTGCTGGACCGGCTGAAGGACGGTCCTTCATGCCGCTACAATGTCGGCAGCGGAACCGGCGCCTCGGTGCTGGAAGTGATCGCCGCGGTGGAGCGTGCGGCCGGGCGCCCGGTGCCGCATGTGCTGGGGCCAAGGCGTGAAGGGGATCCGGCGGTGCTGGTGGCCTCCAATGCGCGGCTGCGCCGTGATACCGGCTGGGCTCCGAAGCTTGGCGCGCTCGATGACATCGTGGGCACCGCCTATGCCTGGCGGGCACGGAACCCGAAGGGCTATCGCGGCACGATGGCGGAGGCTGTCGCCTGAAGCGGATCGTCTTCACGGGAGATGTACTGCGCCCGAGCGAGACAGCCTTTCGCCCGGCGCAGACGGAGAACATTCGCTGGTTTCACCGTTTGGTGCGCGCCCAGTTGGACGCGGCCGCGCGTTGTCCTGTCAGCGCCGTCACCTGGGGTGAAGGCATCGACACGGAGCGCCTCTACGAGCTTTGGGGAGCAGAAAAGAGCTGGCGTGGCTGGGCCACCATTTTCGATGCCGGCTTCGCGCCCGAAGGCGTGCTGGCGGAAATGGAGGGCACTTATCGCGATTCCATCGTGATCGGCTTTGAACTGCCTGAGGCGATGAAGCGGATCTTCAGCCTGCTCGGTATCCCGTTCATCGATTTCAGCATCCACCCCGTCCGCTTCCTGCAGGACATCTTCTTCGCCGTGCAGACCAATGACGCAGCGGTGTTCGAGGCGATGCTGCCGGACCATGCGGAGCCAGGCGCCTTCTACGGCCCGGCCGGGCTGCTCGCTGCCACCGCACTCAAGTTCCGGCCGGATCTGCGCCCATCAGCGGAGACGCTGGTGGTAGGGCAGACGCGGATCGACCGCGCCCTGGTGCGCGGCGGCCGAATCGTGGACCTATCGGATTTCGCGCCTGCGCTGCGCAAGGTCGTGGGCGACGGTGGGGTAACCTTCAAGCCGCATCCTTATGCCCACAGCGATTTCGGTCTGCTCGCCACCGGGATTTCACTGCGGGCGATGAACATCACCCACGAGAACGTCTATGCCCTCATGGTGTCGGAGGGGCTGCGGCAGGTGGTGGGAGTCAGTTCCTCAGTGCTGGTCGAGGCACCTTATTTCGGGCTGGAGGCGCATATCCTCTATCAGTCGCCCTTCGATATTCCGGGCTGCCGTGCCGATGCGGTGCCGGGCCAGCATCTGAGCATCATCGACGAGTGGGCCGATGCGGATTTCTGGCGCCGTATCCTGGCCCCGCTGGTTCCGGTCACGCGTCCGGACGGGCAGCGCTTCCGGCGGCCGCCGAACGCGCTACGTACCTCGCTGAGGAACTTCTGGGGCTATAACGAGCTGACCACGGACTTCCAGGTCAAGATCGCACGGCACTGAGCCGATGCCGGACGGCGGGATGCCCTTACCGTCTCGTCATCCGCGTCGCGCACAGCCGCCGCACCCCTAACCCGAGCCTGCGAGTATCGTGCTCTTTCGGACTCATCAGGCTGGGGCCGAGGATGACAAGGCCCAGATTGCCACCTGCCACCTCGCGCCCTTCCCAGAAGGCGGTGAGGGTGGCGTAGCTCCCTCTCACCTGCGTGGCGGAAAGCTGAAGAGGTTCGCCATCCGCGAGGATCGTCACCGCCTTCAGATCGAAGGGGTAGCCAAAGGGAAAGATAACATCCAACTCGATTGTTGCGCCGCCCAGGCCAAGATCGGGAAGGATGATGGAGGCGGCAGGGGCGAGGCCGCTCCAGCGCCAGCTCTCCTGGCTGTTCCGCTCAGCCGGATGCCAACCGAAGCCGATGAAATCCGGATCGTCGGCCCGCAACTCGATATGCGTTGGCGGCGGGGGAGGCGGGGCGGCGCGATCCTCGGGGAGGTGGCGCAGGGGATCGATCTGCAGCCACTCGCCCCTGCTGCGGCGTGCTTCCGTCGCCGCCTGCCAGGCCGCCTCGGCATGTGCTCCGATCCGGCCCATTTCCTTGATCAACTGCTCCATCGCGCTTCGCATGGAAGGCGGCAGGGCCGCGAGATCGCCTTCCATGCGCGCACGCAGCGCCGCCGTAACGGCCCGGGCGGCGGCGGCATCCACCGCCTCGGCAGCCTCATTCATGGAGGCGAGGTCCAGGCCGTCGCTGGGGGTTTCAAAGGGCATGGGACGCTCCGGCGTGTCAGGCGGCCCGTGCCGCACCGGGATCGGCGGCGGCTGCGCGGGCGATGAAGGAAAGAGTGCGGAAGGCCGCCTGGGCGACGGCTTGCCCGAAATGCGCGCGGCCGAAGCGAAAGGCGCCCTCACCAATCCTGAGCCGCCACATCGGATCACGGATCAGCCGGCGCAGATGGGCGACATATTCAGCGCGCGACCGCGCGATCAGATAGGCCTGCCCCTCGCCATCATGCAGGCCGAAGGCACCTTCCTCGGTCAGGACGGAGGGCAGGCCTCGGCAGAGATACTCCACCGTCTTGATCTTCAGCCCGCCCCCATAGAAGACTGGGTTGATTCCGATATCGGCTGCATCAAGGAAGTCGGGCAGGTTCTCCACCTCCCCGTGAAGCTGCACGTCCGGTGCCCTAAGGGCCTCCACGGCCTTGCAGACCTGGCCCGCGATGTGAAGCTCCACCCCCAGATCCGCGACGGCGGGCCAGACCTGCTCAATAAACCAGCGCAGCCCATCGCGGTTCATCGGACTGTCGCCGCCGACGAAGACGATGCGCCGCACCCTGCGCGAGGTGTCCGCCGGCGTCAGGTCGGCCATGGTATGGGGCACGAGCAACGAACGACCGGGCAGGGCATCGCGCAGCAGCGCATGCTCTGTCTCCTGGATGGCAAGCACCTGCTCGAAGCCGCTCAGGATGCTCAACTCCTCGAGCAGGCTGATGCGCAGGAAGTGCTGGCGGCCGAAATGCTCGAAGTTCCGTGAGCGCAGCGACATGATGTCATGCGTGTCCAGCACCCGCAGCGGCGGTGACGGACGCGCGTGGCGGAGCCAGGAGAGGCGGATGTACTCGATCACGACGATGGCGTGCGAACCCTCCGCCAGCACCGCCTCACAGGCCTCGAAATGGGCGGCGTCGAAATGCTGGCGCTCGAAATTCGTCAGCCTTGCATGGGGCGGGACCGGCCCTGCCACGCGGCCCTCTGAGCCGCCGGGCGAGGAGAGAAGGCGGCCGCGGCGCCCGAGGATGTGGGTGACCGCCGCCTCGTCCTCCGGACCGACCTCACCGAGGAAAAGGGCATCCACATCCATCTCGCCCCGTGCCACGCGCAGCATGGCGGTGATCCGCGCCTGATTGCCCAGGCTCTCGCGCCAGAAGGGCACATCGGTCACCAGCAGGGCACGCGGGCGATCGATCAGCCGCTCCAAAGCCTCGCGGGAGCGGAATGGAGCCAGCTGGCGCCGCACCGCACGGGCATAACGGGTGGCGAGCGCCGCACTCTCCCGCGCGACCTCGTACCGGAAGCGCGGCTCGGTGGCCCAGCGCCGCGCCAGGGCAGCGGTGGCGGCGGCATCGGGCGCGGCATGGAAGGCCGCCTGTGCGCCGAGGCCCCGGAAGGCCTCGGCCGTGCCGATGATGGGCCGGCCATGGGCCAGCGCCTCCACCGTCTTGATCTTCAGCCCCGTGCCGCCCTCATGCGGGTTCACGGCAAGATCCAGCCACTCGTAGAAATCAGCCGGTTCGCCAACGCCGCCCAGCGGCACGATCCCCGGCCGCGCCGGCCCCGCATAGCGCGTGGCGCCGCCCGCGACATGAAGCGAAGCACCTGCCGAAACCAGCGCATCGGCATCCAGCGCCTCAATGAAGCGGGTCAGGGCATGGCCATTCAGAGGATTGGCGCTCCCCAGATAGCCGATCCGCAGCCCTTCATGTGGTGCGATCGGCTTGGGCTCCATCGCCGGCAGGAAACCAAGGGTCACGACTGGACTTGTCGTCACCTCTTCCAGGAGTTGGCGCTCGTCGTCCTGGATCGCGAGGACCAGGTTGGCCCGGTTGAGCCCGCGGGCCTCCTCCTCCGGCGTGGTATGAAAAAAAACCACGGGCAGCCCCAGCGCCCTCAGCCGGTGATGGCGGTCTGCAAAAACGTCATGGGTGTCCAGCACCCGCAGCGTGCCGGGCGGGAAGAGTTCCAGTGCGCGGCTGAGGAAAACATATTCCACCAGGACGAGGTCGTAGCTCTCCGCCTTTGCGATGGCGGCAACCGCCGTCTCCAGAGCGGGCGGGAACCAGTCGTCGATGGCGAAGGTTTCGCCGAGGCTCGGCACCTCGCGCGTCCGATCATAGGGAATGAGGAAGAGGCGGTCCCAGGCGGCGCGCATGGCCTCAATGGCCTCGTCGCTCACGGCCTCGCGCTGGACGAAGGCGAAATCCACGCGATGCCCGAAGGAGCGGAGCGCGCTCAGCAGGGCGTGGATACGCTGACGGTTTCCCGCATCCTGCGGATGCGTGGGGGTCGGCGAGATGACGAGGCAGCGCATGCGTCCTGGCATTCCGGTCGGGGGGCAGGATAGAGGGGGGTGACGGCCGCGCGGTCAAGGCGGCTGGGCGAGGAGCCGCCTCCCAGGGTGGGCTTGCGCCGGGGCGCGGACCAGTCCACGGATCCGCCGGGAGATCTTCGCAGCCTATGTATTTCGAACTCGGGCAGGCTCTGCACCTACAGATTGATTGCGTGGGCGATATTGGCCCGGACCAGGGGGCGATCTTCGGCTGGGTCAGGCATCCGGCGGGCGAGACACCCCTCCTTCATGTGGCTGGAGGCGTCGGCCTGCGCTTGCCGACGGTCCTGCTGGTGCTTCATCCCAGAACGGAAGTCGAGTTGCCGGACGGAATGGCCGTCTCGGGCTTCACCCTGCTCCACGACATTCCCCCAGGGGCGGCGGGGCGGCTGCTGGTGATCGGCCTGGGCGGGCAGGAGATCGCCCTCGACCTCATGGCCTATGACCTGCCGGGCGACCCGGCGGCGGCAACCATCGCCCGTGATCCTGGCGCGACCTTCCAGTTCCTGCATGCGGCGGCCCGCGACCCGGCCCGCATACGCGCCGTGCCGGCCGGCCTTTTCAACGGTTGGCTGGACCACCTTCCGCGCCGCACCGGCTCCACCGGCGCCTTCCTGGATTTCAGCCAGCTATCGGTCGTCTGCACGGCGGAGGGCGAGGTGGCGGTTTCGGGCAGCTTCGGCATGCCAGGCGCCGCCGGAGAACGGACCGAGGCCATGGCCTGCGCCATGCTGCGGCCGGGCGATGGGCCGGCCCGGATCGTGCCACTGCACCATGAGGGCTTCGCGCCCCTCGAAACCGGCTTCGTCCTGCGCGGCCAGATCGAGCCGTCCCTGGGCGCGCAGGTGGAACTCGTGGTCCAGCTGCAGCGGGGCGATCACGGCTGGTGGTTCCGCGGTGAGGCAGAGGCGGTGGCGTTGCCGGGGCTGCTCGCCACCCTGACCCTGGCGGGAACCGAGCTGCCCGGTGCCGATGCCGGGGCGCTGCATGGCTGGTTGAAGGAGGCGCTGCGGCACAGGGGCGAGGTGCTGCGCGCGGGGCTCTGCGGGATCGGGCAGGGGGGCGGCCGCGCCGCACCGGGTGGCACGGCGCTGATCTTCGACCTGCATGACGACTATGCCGCCCGGGTCCTTTCCCTCCTAGCGCCGCAGCTGGAGACGCAGTTCGGCCGGATCGTGATTGCCGGCGCCGCCGCGACCCGTGCTGCCGCCGCGCTGCTTCACCGGGGCCGAATGGAGGTGGCGGTGGAAGAGGATGCCGAGGCCGCGCTGGCGCTGGCCGCGCGCGGTGTGGGTTTCGTCACGCCGATCGACACGCCCGCCCTGGTGGATGCCGCCATAGAGGGCAATCTGACACGGCTGGCTGGCCATGCACTGGGCGCGGACCATCTCGCAAAGCTGGAAACCCTTCACGTGGTGGCTGGCATGGACGGAATGGAGGGCACCCTCCGGCGCCTCATGGCCATCATGGAAGGACGCGACCTGGGCGGGGTCCATCTACCCGGCCAGCGCCCCGATCCGATCGGCGGGCTTGTTGCGGAGCACCTGCGCATGGTGTGG
The DNA here is from genome assembly GCF_025791835.1 of Roseomonas xinghualingensis. Lineage (GTDB taxonomy): Bacteria > Pseudomonadota > Alphaproteobacteria > Acetobacterales > Acetobacteraceae > Roseomonas > Roseomonas xinghualingensis. The sequence goes on along the minus strand of NZ_JAOXLP010000014.1, from coordinate 86,638 downwards.
GACATGGTTGCTGGCAGGGAGGCCCGCCCGTGAGCGCCCGGCAGCCTGCCGTCTGCGTCATCTCCCATGCGCATCCTGATTTCTCCAAGGGGGGCGGGGAGATGGCGGCGTATCGCCACTTCCAGACCCTGGCTGGGGAGGGCTGGGATGCCAGCTTCGTCGCGGCCATCGAATTGCCGAACGGGCAGCCGCCCTCCGACCGGGGCGAGATGGCCGCCGGCTATGGCGAGCGGGAGTATCTCTATGCTGTTGGGGGCATGGAGGATGACCGGCTCTGGTGGCGAAACCCGGATGATCGCCGCGCGCTGCTGCGCCTGCTGGTCGGGCTGAAGGCGGATGTCTATCACTTCCACCACTACTGGCGCGTCGGCCTCGACCTGATCGCCGAGTTGGCTGAAGCGCGGCCGGATGCGCGGCTGGTGCTGACGCTGCATGAGATGCTCGCCATTTGCAGCCATCACGGCCAGATGGTGCGCACCCGGTCCCGCGAACTTTGCCGCAAGGAGACGGCGCAGCGCTGCCTGGCCTGCTTTCCGGACCAGACACTGGAGCGGCTGCGGCTCCGCAAGGCGATGATGCTTTCCGCCCTGCGGCGCTTCGACCACTTCGTCTATCCCAGCCATTTTATCGCGGAGCGCTACCGCGCCTGGGGCCTTTCGCCGGATCGCGCGACAGTGCTGGAGAACTATCTGGGCGACGACCTGCTGGCCGTACCGCGGCGCGCACGGGACAGCGCGCGGCTGGCGGGCCATTTCGCCTTCTTCGGCCAGCCAACCGAATTCAAGGGCTTCGACATCCTCATCCCTGCATTCGCCGCGGCGCTGAAGGAGAAGCCGGGGTTGAGCCTCGCCATCCATGGCGCCACGGCGGAGGAAACATTGCGCTTCTTCCCGGGGGTGGCGAACTCCATTGCCGAGGCCGGGGACCGGCTGATCTTCAGCGGACGCTATGACGCCCCCGAGGTATCGGGGCTGATGGCCTCGGCTGGCTGGGTGGTGATGCCCTCGATCTGGTGGGAGAACTCGCCGGTGGTGATCCAGGAGGCGCGGCGCCTGGGCGCGCCGCTTCTCGTCAGCGGCATCGGAGGCATGGCGGAGAAGGTGCTGGACGGTGTGGACGGGCTGCATTTCCGCGCGGGCTCCGTACCCGGGCTAGCCACCGCGTTGCTGGAGGCCTCCGTGCCGGACATCCATGCGCGGCTCTCCGCCAGCCTGCGGGACGTGATCGGGCGAGACGAGTTCATCGGTACGCTCAGGCGCATCTATGCGTCCCCGGCCGAAGCGGAAACACGGGTCATCCGCGCTGCCTGACCGGCAGCGCGGGGCTACCAGCGCGCGATGAAGTCGCGCTCCGCCTGCGTCAGGGGCTGGGCGACCACCCGCTCCGGAATTTCCCAGATCACCAGCTTCGGCGGGGATTCGCGGAAGGACTGCCCGGCGAAATAGGTAGTAGCGGCGCCAGCGAATCCGCCGCCCGCGGTGGCGGCATTCAGCACGGTGCCGCGCAGCGCCGCCTGCAGCGCCCCGTGGAAATTCGCATTCAACGAATAGGACGAGCCGATCAGCGCCACCTCCGGCGCCGGCGTCTCGTCCAACAGCCCGCCACCGCTTTCCGGCATCTCCGTGCGCTCCAGCCGCTGCCGGTCAGGCGCGGGACGGAGGGCATCGGGGACATGGTCCAGGCTCATCAGGCGCAGCAGGTCGCCGGGGCCATTCGTATCCTCGGCGGCGACGCTGGTGCGGTAATCCTCGGCGCGGGAGAGGGGGGTGTCGCGCAGCGCCTTCGCGATGGCGGCGGCGGCGGCCTTCGCCCCCTCCTGGTTCCAATGCGTGTCGGTGCGGTACCAGGCGCCGCCGCGCGCTTCCTGCTCCTGGAGGGCGGGCAGCAGCGCGACCGGATCGATACCCTTGCCGCGCAACGCGGCCAGGAAATCGTCGTGCCGCTGCATGGCCTGGGCGGAGAGAGGCGCACCGCAGAGTTGCTTGGCCAGCACCCGCGCCTTGTCGGGCACTATGGCCACGGCCAGGGCAATGCCGCGGGCCGCCAGCGCATCCTTCACGCGGCGGACGCCTTCGGCGCGCTCGGTCATGGCGGGGCCGGGCTCCGGCCAGGGTCGGAGCTCCTCCGTCAGGAAAAGCGTGTCGTCGCAGCCCACGCGGACCTGCGGGCCGCCGGAAGCGAAGAGCTCGTATCGGAGCACGCCGCCGGCCGCCCGCAGCAGCGGATCGGCCGGAAGGTCATGCACCAGCACGGTGTTCACGGCGCCTGTCAGGCGGCCGGAAAGGAAGGCCTCCAGGTTCAGATAGGGGCGCAGCCGTTGGATCCCCTGTTCGCTTGTAATGGCGCCAATGCCTTGCCATGCGCCGATCGCCAGCAGCACCACCGCCACCGCGCCCTGGAGGGCGGCGGCGGTATTCGCGTTCTTCCACCCGGTTCCCGTCATGGCCGCCTCAGAACTGGAAATAGAGGAAGGGGACTGCCGCGCGGCTGTAGAGCAGCACGACCCCGAGAAGGAAGCCGAGCAACGGGGCGGCCACCCAAAGGGGCCGCCAGAAGGGGCCCATCAATTCGGGCGTCCGCAGGAAGGGCAGGCGCGGCCCGAGCAACGGCAGATAGACGATCACCACCGCGATAAGCATCGTCCACCACTGGTCGGGCGTGACCTGCCAGGCGAGCGCATCGCTGAGCGGGGCACCGTTCAGCCCGATCATGCCGCCATACATGGTGGCCGCGTTATGGATATCATGTGCGCGGAACACGACCCATCCGATGATGGCGGCGAGCATGGTCAGCGCATTGCCCAGAATCCATGGCATGGGCCGGTTCCCCGCCTGCTGCCAGAGGCGGTGCGCTGCCAGCAGCGCGCCATGCCAGGCGCCCCAGACGATGAACGTCCAGTTCGCGCCATGCCAGAGACCGCCGATCACCATGGTGAGGAAGAGATTGAGATAGGTGCGGAAGTGGCCTTTCCGGTTTCCGCCCAGCGAGATGTAGAGATAGTCGCGCAGGAAGCGCGACAGCGTCATGTGCCAGCGCTGCCAGAAGGCCTGGATCGAGCCGGACAGGTAAGGGTGGTTGAAGTTCTCGGGGAAGTGGAACCCGATCATCAGCGCCAGCCCGATCGCCATGGCGGAATAGCCGGCGAAGTCGAAATAGAGCTGCAGCGTGTAGGCGATGGCCCCCGTCCAGGCATCCGCCATCGTTGGCTCGGGCAGGGCGAAGGCGGCATCCGCCACCAGCGCCACCGTATCCGCGAGACACACCTTCATCGCGAAGCCGATCATGAAACGCCGCGCGCCAAGGCCGAATTGTGCCAGCGTGTGGGGGCGTGAAACCAGCTCGTCCTTGATCTCCGCATATCGGACGATGGGCCCCGCGATCAGCTGGCTGAAGATCGCCTTGTAGGTCGCATAATCCAGGAGCTTGCGCGTGACCGGCACCGTGCCGCGCCAGATATCCACGAGATAGGACACGGATTGCAGCACATAGAAGGATAGGCCGATCGGTAGGATGATCTCGGCCCAGGGCATGGGGCCGAGCCCCATCGCGCCACGGATGTCATTGAAGACCGCGACGCCGAAATTGGCGTATTTGAAATAGGCGAGCACGCCGAGATTGCCGGCGAGGCCGATCACGAGAAGCCAGTTTCCAGCCCGCGTCTTCGGCCCGACGCGGTCCATCAATTGCACCGTGTAGAAGGTGAAAACCGTGCAGAAGATGAGCAGCAGCAGGAAATCCACCCGCCACCAGGCGTAGAAAGCCCAGGACAGGATGAGGATCGGCCAGTTCCGGTACTGGAACGGGGTGAGGAAATAGACCGCGAAGAAGATCGGCAGAAAGAGACAGAGGAATTCGAAGGAGGCGAAGATCATCGGGCGTCGCGCGCCCCCGCCTGCCCGTGAGGGCCAACCACCAGCGCCATGAGGACCCCCTTCGGCGGCCGCCTACCGAAGGTGACGGCTAGCGGCCCCGGGCCGCCAGCCGCTTTTAGGATCAATCCTGAATTGCGTGCAATGCCAACAAAATTGAGACGATGTAGCGAATGCGGAATGTTGCACGAAATCCGCAGCGCTACTCTGATGCCATGGCTGGCAGGGGCATAGCGGGGTCCCGCACGGTTCCCAGGGCCGCATCAGCGATGCCGAGATCAGTGGGATGCGGCCCAGGATTGCAGGCGAGCGAGATGCCGGTGATCCCGCGGAACACCCGGAAGGGCGGCTTCCAATCCATCACCGCACCGGCGGCCTCCCGCAGCCGGGCGAAGGCTGCGGCAGTTTCATGCGGCGGTGTTTCGGCCAGGAGACCCGCGACAGGCAGGGGCAGGACCGCCTCCACCACTCCAGCGCGCGCAACCGACATGCCGCCGCCGCAGGCGATCAGCGCATTGGCGGCGGCCGCCATGTCCTCAGGCTCTCGCCCGATCACCAGCAGGTTGTGGTTGTCGTGGGAGATGGTGGTGGCTACGGCGCCACGCGGCTCACCCCAGCCATCGGCGAGACAGATGACGGGGGAGGGATCGCGCCGTCCATGCCGGTGCAGGATGGCGATTAGTGCATGGCCCGGCGGCACGGCGGCCACGCTGTCCCGCACCTCAACCTCCACTTCCGCCCAATGCACCACCCGCGCACCGCCCACCACCGGCAGACGCACCTTGCCATTCGTGATTCCATGCGGGCGAAGGGCGAAGGCCCGGGCGGGCTGCGGTGGGATGCGCATCGTGTCGCGCGGCGCGTCCGCCGCGAAGCCGCGGGGCAGGGGAGCGAGCATGGTGCCATCCCGCGCCACCAGTTTCCCGCTCACATAGACGCGCTCCACTACCATGCCTGGAAGGTCCGAGAGAACGACGATCTCGGCGCGGCGGCCAGGGCCCAGCAGGCCGATATCGTCACGCTTCAGCCGCAGCGCGGCATGCAGCGTTGCCATCTTCAGCGCGTGGATCGGCGGCAGGCCATGGGCGACCAGCCGGGCAAGGGTGTCGCGCAGCCCCCCTTTTTCCACCAGCTCGTCGGGGAAGACGTCGTCGGTGCAGGTGACCAGGTTCGGCGGCAGAGCGGGCAGGGCGTTGATGGCCGCGACCACCCCGGGCAGCACCGCGTCATGGCTGCCGCGCAACTCCACCGTCAGCCCGGCGCGGAGCTTCTGGAGGAAATCCTCCGGCCCCATGATTTCATGGTCCGAGGTGACCCCGGCCGCCGCATAGGCTTGCAGTGCCGGCCCGATCAGGTCCCGCGCATGGCCGTTGACGTTCTTGCCGGAGGCCATGCCGGCTGCGACGATTCCCTCCATGCGCGCGCTGCCCGAGAGCACGCCCGCCATGTCCATCACCTCGGCGATGCCCGAGACCTCCGGCCAGGAGAGCATCTCGGTCATTTCTTCCGGCCCGATCTCCGCACCGGCCATTTCGAGCCCCGGGGCGGACGGCACGCAGGACGGGGCGGCGACCAGCACCCGCAACGGCAGGCCGCGCGACTGCTCCACCGCCCAGCGCACGCCCGGCACGCCGAGCACATTGGCCAGTTCATGCGGATCCCAGACAGTGGTGAGCGTGCCATGGGGCACGACGGTCGAGGCGTAGTCGGCCGGTGCCATGAAGGAGGATTCGAAATGCAGGTGGCTGTCCACGAAGCCGGGCGAGAGGAAGCGCCCGGTCACGTCATGGACCTCCACCGCATCCGAGCGGCTGCCGGGGCGGTGGACGGAGGCGATCAGCCCGCCCACCACCCCGATATCCGCTGGGCGCAATTCGCCCAGCGCCACATCCACCACTGTGCCGCCGGTCAGCAGCAGGTCGAAGGGGGCCTCACCCTTGGCCGCGCGGATGGCCGCGCGGCGGGTCCCGGCCGGGATGGGGGCGTCCATGGCCATCATTGGGCCCGGCCTGCGGACTGGGCGAGCGTCATCTCGTCAGTCCGCCCCTCATAGGTGAAGCCCCGACGCATCGCCCAGGTATTCACCTGGAAATACAGCGGGATGAGAGCGGTTTCCTCACGAATCGCCTGATGTGTCGCCTGGCGGGTCAGCCGGGCGCGATCATCATTGTTCATGGTCTGGCGGGCTTGCTGGATCAGCGCATCAACCGCCGGATTGCTGTAACGGCCACGGTTCGCGGTTCCAAGGCCAAGTGAAGTGTTCCAGCTATGAACCTGAGTTTCCAGCATTCCCAGAACCTCCGGGTTCGGGGAGAAGCCAGCAAGGTTCACGCTGTACTTCAACTGCGCCGCCTCGCTCAGCCAGACGCCGCGCGGCTTTGCCTCCACCGTCGCGGCAACGCCCAGCCGCGTCCACATCTGGGCGATGGCCTGCAGCACCTGCTCGTCATTCACGAAGCGATCGTTCGGGCCATTCACCTGCACGGCGAAGCCCTGGGGGAAGCCGGCCTGGGCCAGCAGCTTGCGGGCTGCCTCCAGGTCCAGCGCCTCGGCCTTCAGGTCAGGGGAGGCGCCGAAATAGCCTTCGGGCCCCAGATCGCCCGCCGCCACGGCTTGGCCGCGCAGGATGCGATCCACCAGCGCCTGGCGGTTGATGGCCAGGGACAGGGCGCGGCGCACCCGTGCATCCCGCAGCGGATTGGCGACCGGCGAGCCATCCTTGGCGCGGATATGCGGGCTCTGCTCCCGGTCGCTGTCCAGTGTCAGGAAGATCAGGCGGTTGGAGGGGCTTTCGCTGGTGGCGAAGCGCTGGTCACCCCTGAAGCGCTCGAACTGCTCGGGCGGGACGATCTCAATCATGTCCACATCGCCCGCATTCAGCGCGGCCACGCGGGACGCGGCGGCGGTGATGGGGCGCAGTTCCACCCGTGCGAAGGCGGGGGCGGGGCCGTGGAAATGCGGATTCCGCTCGGCGACGAAGGCACTTCCAGGCTGCCAGGAGACATGACGGAAGGGCCCGGTGCCGATCATGGCCTTGCCGGAATTGTAATCGGGAGTTGTCGCCGCCTCGCCATGCTTCTTCGAGACGATCATCACCAGTGACAGGTTGTTTGCCAGCAGCGGTGTCGGCACCCGGGTGCGGATGCGGACCACGCCGTTGCCTGCATCCTCCACGGCTGTCACCACGCGTGTTGCATAGCCGAAGGAGGAGGGGGAGTTGGGCACGTTGCCCGCACGCTGGATGGTGAAGGCCACGTCCTCGGCAGTGACGGGCGCGCCATCATGGAAGCGGGCCTTGGGATCGATGGTGAATTCCCAGGTCAGGTCGTCCACCACCCGCCAGGAACTGGCGATGGCCGGGCGCAGTTCCTGCCGTGCATCCTGCTGAATCAGCGGCTGGAAGACATGCCGGCCATAGGCGATGTTGGTGATCAGGCTGGCATAATGCGGATCGAGGCTGGTCGGCCCGGCCTCCACGCCGATGCGAAGAAGATCCTGTGCCTGGGCGGCGGCGGGAAGGGTAAGGGCTGCGGCAAGCAGCGCGGCGCGCAGGCGCATGGGAACCTCGGCGGGTAGCTGGCAGGATGGGGGGCAAGCTGGCAATTACGGCCCGCCCCCCGTGATGGAGCTCGTTTATGCCGAATGTCGAAGCCCTGGAACCGCTTGCCGGGATCATGACGGAATGGCGACGTGATCTGCACGCGCATCCCGAGTTGGGCTTCGAGGAGCAGCGCACCGCGGCGCTTGTCGCGCGGGAGCTGCGCGCCGCCGGGATCGCGGTGGAGGAGGGGATCGCGGGCACGGGCGTGGTCGGCACGCTGCGCGGCTCGGCTGCAGGCACGGGCGGCAACCGCGCCATCGGGCTGCGCGCCGATATGGACGCCCTGGCCATGGAGGAGGCAACCGGCACCCCCTATGCCAGCCGTAGCCCCGGCCGGATGCATGCCTGTGGGCATGACGGCCATACAGCCATGCTGCTGGGCGCCGCCAAATGGCTGGCGGCCAACCGGGACCGCTTCGCCGGCACCGTCCACTTGATTTTCCAGCCCGCCGAGGAGTCGCGCGGGGGCGCCCAGGCCATGCTGAAGGATGGGCTGTTCGAGCGTTTCCCCGTCGATGCCGTCTACGCGATCCACAATCTTCCTGGCCTGCCGCTCGGCACGGTGGCTGTGCCCAAGGGGGCGGTACTCGCCAGTTCCGACACTTGGGAAGTGACCTTCCGGGGGCGCGGTACCCATGGCGCGAAGCCGCATCTGGGCACGGACGCGACCTTGGCGGCCGCCGCCTTCATCACGGCGCTGCAATCCATCGTCTCGCGGGAGCTGGACCCGCTGGCGACGGGGGTGGTGAGCGTCGGCCATATCGCGGCTGGCAATCCGGAGGCGCCGAATGTCATCCCGGCACAGGTCCTGCTGCGCGGCACGGCGCGCGCGCTCTCGCCGGAGGTGCGGGACATGCTGGAGGAGCGGATCGGCGGCATCGCGCGCGGCGTGGCGGCCGTGCATGGGGTGGAGGCCGTGCCGGTCTATACTCGCCGCTTGCCGCCCACGGTGAACCACCCGGCGCAGGCGGCGCTGATGCACGCGGCCGCAGCCACAACCCTCGGCACGGAACACGCGCGGGACGACCACCCGCCTATCACGGCGGGCGAGGACTTTGCCTGCATGCTGGAGGCACGGCCAGGCGCCTATGCCTGGCTCGGCACGGGCGATCCGGCCCATCCCGAGGGCTGGCACCACAACCCGCATTTCGACTTCAACGATGCTGCCCTCGTAGCTGGCGCGGCCTTCCTTTGCGGCGTTGTGGAAGCGGAGCTCGGCGCGTGAGTGGCGCCCGGCGCCCGGTGATCCTGGATTGTGATCCGGGCACGGATGACGCCCTGGCGCTCTGGCTGGCCCTGGCTTCCCCGGAAATCGACCTGCGAATGGTCACCGTGGTGGGCGGCAATGTGGGGCTGGAGCGGACGGTGGCGAATGCGGCTTCGGTGGTCGGCCTCTCGCGTGCCGTGGTCCCGGTGGTGCCCGGGGCGGGACGGCCACTGCGTGGGCATTTCGCGGGAGAGGTAAGGGTGCATGGCGATGATGGGCTGCGCGGCGTGACCCTGCCGCCGGGCCCGCCGCCCGTCGCAGCCGTGGCGGCCGACGCCATCCGCGCCATGCTTCACACCATGCCGCCGGCGGGGATGACGCTGGTGGGCATTGGGCCGGCCACCAACCTGGCCCTTGCACTGGCCACCGAGCCGGAGCTGGCGGGCAAGCTGCGTGAGATCGTGCTGATGGGCGGCGCCTGGGGGGAGGGGAACTGGACACCTGCCGCCGAGTTCAATGCGGCCAGCGACCCGGAGGCGCTCGACATCCTGCTTGCCCTTGGTGTTCCGCTGACCCTGCTGACGCTGGAGCTGACCTCCCAGGCCCTGGTCAGGCCGGAACGCGTTGCGGCGATGCGCGGGCTGGGCGATGGAGCCTGTCTGCGGGCCGCCTGCGACATCATGGATGCCGTGCTACCCTCCCGCCGCCTGGGCGGGAAAGGCCATCCTCTCCACGATGCCTGCGCCATTGCCTGGCTGATCGCGCCAGAGCTTTTCGAGACCCGCCTGGTGTCGGTGCAGGTGGATTGCGGCCATGGCCCGGCGCGCGGGCGGACGCATGTGGACCGCTGGGGACGCAGTGGCGCGGCAGCCACGGTCACCCTGCCCGATACGCTCGATACGGAGGCTTTCTTCGCGCTACTGGGGCGGCGCTTGGCCAGGCTTCCCTAGGGGCTTGGCCCGGTAACAGCTCTCCTTGGCAGTGCTGTGGAACAGGGCGCCGTAGTGCCGATGTTGCGCAGACCCGGCACGCGCGGCGGCGGATGCGGTGGACTGCTGGCCGACGAGGCCGTGACGCCCGAGCCTTCCTATTCGGCCGACGCCAATTCCAGATGAGAGGCGACCCAGCTGCGGGCGGCATCGTCCACCCAGGCCATCTCGGGTTCCGTGGTCACGCGGTTGACGATCAGCGTGCCCTCAAGCCCGATGCGCCGCACCGCCTGGCGGAGATGGGAGAGGAGATAGGAGGGCGAGACGCTGGTCGCCACGAGCATTCCGCCCGAGAGCATCCAGTGGCTTTCGCTGACTTCCCAGACGGCCGCCTGCATGGCGTCCATCCCGGCGGGCGGGAGATCGTGCAGAACAACGCAAAGAGCCATGGGGCTTCCGATCGGTCCTTCAGCGGGGGACGGGTTGATGGGGAAGCGCGCCTGGAAGGCCATTCGCGCCCATGATACCGCAAGCATCCCAGGCCTTGCCGAACAGATCAACCGGAAAGAACCATGACCGAAATTATCGCCCATCGTGGCGGCGCGATCCTTTGGCCCGAGAACAGCCTGATGGCCTTCCGGGGTGCCATCGCGGCGGGCGTGGACGCGGTGGAATGCGACGTGCACCTCTCGGCCGACGGCGAGGTGATGGTGATGCACGACCCTACCCTCGACCGCACCAGCAACGGCCGGGGGACCGTGGCCGCCCGCAGCGCGGAGCAGCTCTCGGAGACGAAGCTCATCTCGGCGGGCGGGGAGGGCGTGCCGCGCCTTTCGGAGCTGGTGGGGCTGGTGGCGCCCTCCCGCTCCGGGATGCAGCTGGAAATCAAGCTGGACGCGGCAGGGCACCCCTATCCCGGCATCCTGGACCGTGTGCTGGCGGAGCTTGACCAGGGCCAGCTCCGCGCGCGGACCGAGTTGATCGTCTTCGAGGCGGAGATGGCTGCGGCTGGACTGGCGGCCGGCGGGTTCCGGAACGTGGCCTGGCTTTTCGCCCCCGCGACGCTGGCGAAGCTCGGTATCGGCGGGGTGCTGGCGGTGGTGCGGCATATCGGCGTGGGCATGGTTGAAACGCATGAGGCGGTCATGGACGCCGAACTGCTGGCGGCGCTGCGTGGCGCCGGCCTGCGCGTCGGGGCCTGGGGCGTGAACCATGCTGCCTCGATCGAGCGGATGCTGGGTCTCGGCCTGGATGCGATCGCAACGGATGACCCGGTGCTGGCGATGAAGATGCGCGGCCGCTAGCCGTACAGAAGGCACTTGCGGGGGCCGCGCGCGGCCCCCATGCTCCCCTCAACGATAAGATTTGGGGAGCGTCTGGGTGGGCGATGATACGCCAATCCTGCGGGCGGAATCCGTATCCCTGCGCTTTGGCGGGATCCGCGCGCTGACCGAGGTGTCCTTCGCCGTGAAACGCGGCGAGGTCTTCTCCATCATTGGGCCGAATGGCGCGGGCAAGACCTCCATGGTCAACTGCGTTTCCGGCCGCTACCGCCCGACCGAGGGGCGCATTCTCTTCGATGGGCAGGATATCACGCGGATGCGGCCGAACCGCCGCGCCGCGCTCGGCCTGGGCCGGACATTCCAGAACCTGGCGCTGTTCGGGCATATGAGCGTGCTCGACAACATCATGGTGGGGCGCCACCACCTGCTGAAGTCGGGCTTTCTCTCCGGCATGGCTTATTGGATCGGCGGCGCGCAGCGCGAGGAGTTGGAGCACCGCCGCGAGGTCGAGGAAATCATCGACTTCCTCGAGATCCAGCATATCCGCAAGGCGCAGGCGGGCACGCTCTCCTATGGGCTGCGCAAGCGCGTGGAACTGGCCCGTGCCGTCGCGTTGCGGCCGAAGCTGATCCTCCTCGACGAACCCATGGCCGGCATGAACCTCGAGGAGAAGGAGGACATGGCACGCACCATCCTCGACCTCAACGAGGAATGGGGCATGACCATCCTGATGATCGAGCACGACATGGGGGTGGTGATGGACATCTCCCACCGCGTGATGGTGCTGGATTTCGGCCGGAAGCTGACAGAAGGGCGGCCCGAGGAGGTGATGGCGCATCCCGAGGTGCGGCGTGCCTATCTGGGCGAGGCGGATGAAGTGCCCGTGCAGACGGTGACCGCATGAGCGCGATGCTGGAGGGCAGGGAGGACACGCTTCCGCGCCTGTTGCGCCGGAATGCGCGTGCCCATGGCGCTGAGGTGGCCTTGCGCGAGAAGGCCCTCGGCATCTGGAAGTCCTTTACCTGGGCGGAATACGAGGCGCGGACGCGTGCGATCGCACTCGGACTGCTGGAGCTGGGCGTCGGCCCCGGCGACGTGGTCGGGCTGATCGGCGACAACCGTCCCGACTGGGTGATGGGCGAGATCGCTGCCCATGCGCTGGGCGCCCGTTCGCTAGGAATGTATCGCGACGGGCTGGAGGATGAGATCCTCTATCTCCTCTCCTATTCCGGCGCCGCTGTGGTGATCGCCGAAGATGAGGAGCAGGTCGATAAGCTGCTCAACATCGCGGACTCCGTTCCGGGGCTGCGGTACATCATCTATTCCGACCCGCGCGGGATGCGGAAATATGCCGACCCACGCCTGATGGCGATGGCCGATCTGGTCGCGCGGGGCGACGCGTCCCACGCAGCCGATTCCGGAGCCTGGGACCGGCTGGTGGAGGCGACGGATGGCGAGCGGGTAGCCATTCTCTGCACCACGTCCGGAACCACTTCCCGCCCCAAGCTCGCCATGCTCTGCGGTCGCGCGCTGATACGGCATGTGGAGACCTATCTGGAGGCCGATCCACGGGGGCCCCAGGATGAATATGTCTCCGTCCTTCCGCTGCCCTGGATCATGGAACAGATCTATGCCCTGGGCTTCGCTCTCGTCTCACGCATGCGCGTCTCCTTCGTGGAGGAGCCGGAGACGATGATGTCCGATTTCCGTGAGATCGGCCCAAGCTTCGTCCTCTTCGCGCCACGCGTCTGGGAGGCGCTGGCGGCCGATGTCCGTGCTCGGGTGATGGATGCCTCGCCCTTCAAGCGCCGTGCCTTCGACTGGGGCATGAAGCTTGGGCTGGCGGCGCAGGCGAAAGGGCGGCGCTCGCGGCTCGCCGACTTCCTGCTGTTCCGCGCGCTCCGGGACCGGCTGGGTTTCACCCGCCTGAAATCCGCCGCCACGGGCGGCGCCGCGCTGGGGCCGGATACTTTCCGCTTCTTCCAGGCCATGGGCGTCCCGCTGCGCCAGCTTTACGGTCAGACAGAAAGCCTGGGCGCCTACACGATCCACCGGCCCGGCGAGGTGAATTTCGACACTGTGGGCCTGGCCTTCCAGGGCGTGGAGCTTCGTATCCACGAGCCGGACGCCAATGGCGTGGGCGAGATCGTGACCCGCCATCCAAACATGTTCCATGGCTATCACGGGGTGGAAGGCATCCCGGACATGAGGGATGGCTGGCTGTACACCGGTGACGCCGGCTATTTCGACAAGTCGGGGCATCTGGTGGTCATCGACCGCATCAAGGACATCGCCACAACCTCGCGCGGCGAGCGGTTCAGCCCGCAATACATCGAGAACAAGCTGAAGTTCAGCCCTTATGTCGCCGAGGCTGTGGTGCTGGGCGATGCGCGTCCGCATCTGGCGGCGCTGATTTGCATCCGCTTTCCCATCGTCTCCAAATGGGCGGAGCGTAACCGGATCTCCTTCACTACATACACGGACCTTTCGTCTCGTCCGCAGGTCCTGGAGCTGCTGCGACGAGAGGTGGAGAAGGTGAACGCCACCTTGCCTCCGGCCCAGCGCATCCGGGACTTCGTGCTGCTCTATAAGGAGCTGGATGCGGATGACGAGGAACTGACCCGCACGCGCAAGGTCCGCCGCGGCGTCATCAACCAGAAATACGGCACGATCATCGACGCGATCTATGATGGGCAGGAGGCGATTTCGGTGGACACCACCATCACCTTCCAGGACGGCACGAAGCAACGCATCCGCACCGTGCTGGCCGTCTCATCGGCCGAGTGGGCGAGGGAGGCAGCCTGAGCATGGACGGCACGCTCCTCTTCCAGCTCCTGCTGAACGGGCTGATCGTGGGGGCGCTCTACGGCGTCGTCGCGATGTCCTTCGTGCTAATCTACAAGGCCAGCCAGGTGGTGAACTTCGCCCAGGGTGAGTTCCTTCTGGTGGGCGCCTGGGTGTGCTGGTGGTTCCTGACCGAGTGGCAGATGCCCTTCCTGCTCGGCTTCCTCTTCACTCTCGCCTTCATGACGCTTTTCGGCATCATCCTGCAGGTGGTGGTGTTGCGGCCGCTGATCGGTGAACCGGTGATCAGCGTCATCATGGCGACGATCGGGCTGGGGATCTTCTTCCAGGCGCTGATGAAGTGGATCTTCGGCGTCTTCGCCAAGCCCTTCCCACCCGTTTTCAGCGCGGAGCGGATTTCAGTATTGGGGCTGGAGGTGCAGACGGCCTATCTGCTCTCCCTCGGCATTTCCCTTCTCATCATGGCCGGGTTCGGCTGGTTCTTCCGCTATTCGCGACACGGCCTGGCCATGCGCGCTACGGCATTCGACCAGCAGGTGGCGCAGTCCCTCGGCATATCGGTACCGCGGGTCTTCGCCATGTCCTGGGCCATTTCGGCGGCGGTCTCGGCCGTGGCGGGTGTCACCGTCGGCATGGTGAACGGCGTGTCTTCCGCCCTGTCCTTCTATGGGATCAAGGTTTTTCCGGCGGTGATCCTGGGCGGGCTGGATTCCATCCTGGGCGCGGTGCTGGGCGGGCTGATCGTCGGCGTACTGGAGAACCTGGCCCAGTATGTGGACAGCCAGTGGCTGAACTGGGGAAACATGTATCAGGTGGCGCCATTCTACGCGCTGCTCCTGATCCTGCTGATCAAGCCCTACGGGCTCTTCGGCACCAAGAATATCGAGCGGGTGTGACGCCATGACGGTGATGACACCCGCCGGTGACTTCCGCACCAGCTATCGCGCCGACACGACCATCTTTCCTACCCTGGGCAGCCGGATGGCGCTCTGGGCGGGTCTTGCGCTGCTCTGCTGCGCTCCGCTGGTGCTGGACCGCTACCTGCTGAGCCTGCTGATCAATATCGGCACGCTCGGCATCGCGGCGCTGGGGCTGAACATCCTGGTGGGCTTCACCGGGCAGATCAGCATCGGCCATGCCGCCTTCTTCGGTTTCGGCGCCTTCGCCTCAGCTTGGCTGCATGAACGCTATGGCATCCCCGTGCTGCTCTGCATCCCGATCGCGGGCGTGATGACGGCGGCGGTGGGGCTGATCTTCGGTGCCCCGGCGGCGCGGCTGAAGGGCCTCTACCTCGCCATAGCCACCCTGGCGGCCCAGTTCATCCTGGAGGACTTCTTCGCCCGCGCCCAATGGTTCACCGGCGGCGTGGCCGGGCGCGTCACCGAAAGCCCGGTGATCGGCGGCTTCGCGCTGGACCGGGAGGAGAGCTATTTTTACCTCGTCCTGGCTTTCGTCATCATCCTGTTCGTGGCGGCATCGAACCTGATGCGCACGCGAGACGGGCGGGCGCTGGTGGCCGTGCGGGACCATTACCTCTCCGCCGAGATCATGGGCATCAACCTTGCCTATTACCGCACCCTCTCCTTTGGCATTGCCAGCTTCTACGCGGGGATCGGAGGCGCGCTCTATGCCCACCACCTGCTCTTCGTGAGCGTCGAAGCCTTCAACATCCTCTTCTCCATCCAGTTCCTCGGCATGGTCATCATCGGTGGCCTGGGCTCCATCATGGGCAGTCTGATGGGCGCGGCCTTCATGGTGGCGCTGCCGGAGGTGGTGCAGGCAGGGGCGGACGCGGTGGCTGGTGGCGCGCTCGACCGGATGCTGAAGATCGGCGGCAACATCTCTTTCCTTCGGGAGATGGCGATCGGCGCCGCCATCATCCTCTTCCTCATCTTCGAGCCGGACGGGCTGGCCCACCGGTGGAAGCTCATCAAGGCCTATTGGAAGCTCTACCCGTTCTCGCACTGACGCTCATCGCTTTCACAACGAGCCGCGCCAATGCGGCCGAGGAGGATACGGACGATGAAGGCAGTTCTCGCTCTGGCGGCCACCGTCGCGCTTTCGGCGCCAGCCATGGCGCAGCAGCGCATCCCGGTCGGCCATCTGATGGATAATTCCGGTGCCACTTCCGATGTAGGCGTGCCCTATGGGCAGGGCGTGGCGGATACGCTCGCCTGGGTGAACCAGACGCGGGGTGGCGTCACCGGGCGCCAGCTGAACGTCCTTGGCTTTGACTATGGCTACCAGGCGCCACGCGCCGTGTCGCAGTACCAGGCCTGGACAGGGCGCGAGCGCGTGGTGGCCATCCAGGGCTGGGGCACGGCCGATACCGAGGCGCTGGTCCGCTTCGTGAACCGGGACCGCATCCCGTTCATTTCCGGCTCCTATTCGGCTGCCCTGACGGATGCGGGCGGCAAGTCCGGCCGGCAGGGCGTGGAGCCGGCACCCTACAACTTCTTCTTCGGGCCATCCTATTCGGATGGGCTGCGCGGAATGCTGCGCTGGGCCGCGGAGGACTGGAAGTCGCGCGGGCAGCAGGGCAAGCCGAAATACGTCCATATGGGCGGCAACCACCCCTATCCGAACTCGCCCAAGGAAGCGGGCGAGGCGATGGCGCGGGAACTGGGCTTCGATGTGCTGCCGGCGATCCAGTTCGCCCTGACGCCCGGCGACTACACGGCGCAATGCCTGACGCTGAAGCAGCAGGGGGCCAACTACGCCTATCTCGGCAATACGGCGGGCTCCAACATCTCTGTGCTGCGCGCCTGCCAGACGGCGGGGGTGCAGGTGCAGTTCATGGGCAATGTCTGGGGCATGGATGAGAACGCCATGAAGGCAGCGGGCACCGCTGCCAATGGCGTGGTTTTCCCTGTCCGCACCCAGGTTGTCACCGGCCAGGACGCGCCGGGCATGGAGGCGATCCGGGCCATCAGCCGCATCTCCGATCCGGCCGGCAATGTCTATCGCCCGGTTCACTACCTGGCCGGCGCCTGTGCGGCGATGCTGATGGTGGAGGCCATGGATACGGCAGCCGCCAATGGCGGGCAGATCACCGGAGAACGCATCCGCGACGGCTTCTACGCACGCCAGAACTGGGTGCCGAAGGGCTTCGAGGGCGTCTGCACACCGTCCACCTTCACCGCCGAGGATCATCGCGGCACCATGCGGGTGGCGATCTACCGCGCCGTGGTGAATGGCGACACCTCCCAGGGTTCTGTCGGCGACCTGATCCGCGCCGGCACCATGCGTCTGGAGCCGGTGACCACCGTGGAGCTTGAGCGCAAGCGCGAACTGCTGGGCTGGTGATGCTGGACGCCGTGCAGCAGCCCGCCCCTTCAGCCTCGGCGCCAGCCGCGCCACCACTGCTGGAGGTGGCGAATATCGAGGTCGTCTACAGCGACGTCATCCTGGTGCTGCGCGGCCTTTCCCTCGCGGTGCCGCAGGGGAAGATCGTGGCGCTTCTCGGAGCCAATGGCGCCGGGAAGTCCACAACGCTGAAGGCCATCAGCGGCCTGCTGAAGACCGAGGAAGGCGAGGTAACACGCGGCGAGGTGCGCTTCGCCGGGGAACGGATCCACGGCATCGATCCGCATGAGATCGTCCGGCGCGGCATCTTCCAGGTGATGGAGGGGCGCCGGATCGTGGCGGACATGACCTGTCTGGAGAACCTCCGCCTCGGCGCCTTCACCCGGCGCGACGGCGAGGTGCGCCAGGATATCGAGCGTGTTTATTCCTTCTTTCCGCGCCTGAAGGAGCGCACCGGTCTCGCCGGCTATCTCTCGGGCGGCGAGCAGCAGATGCTGGCGATCGGCCGCGCGCTGATGGCGCGCCCGAAGCTGATCCTGATGGATGAGCCCTCCATGGGCCTCTCGCCACTGCTGGTGAAGGAAGTCTTCGGCATCATCCGGCGCATCAATGCGGAACTGGGAGTGACCATCCTGCTGGTGGAGCAGAATGCGCGCATGGCGCTTTCCGTCGCCGACTACGGCTATGTCATGGAGCAGGGGAAGGTGGTGCTGGACGGAACGGCGGAGGCGCTGGCCTCCAATGAGGATGTGAAGGAATTTTACCTCGGCGGCCACGGCGCCGAGCGGAAGTCCTTCCGCAACCTCAAATCCTACAAGCGCCGGAAGCGCTGGCTGTGAACGCGCATTTCGATACGCTGGAAACCCGCCCGCCCGAGGCGCGTGAGGCGGTGCTGATGGCGCGCCTCCCGGGTTTCCTCGCCCATGCCGCTGCTGGTTCGGCCCATGCCGCGCGCATCCTGGATGGCACCGCGCCGTCAGACATCACCTCCCGTGCTGCGCTGGCCCGGCTGCAGCTGACGCGCAAGTCGGACCTCATCGCGGCTCAGGCGACAGACCCGCCCTTCGCGGGGCTGAACGGCGTAGCTGTCTCGCAGCTTGCCCGGATCTTTGTCTCGCCAGGCCCGATCCATGAGCCACAAGGGCAGGGGGTGGACACGTTCCGCTTTGCCCGGGCCTTATACGCCACCGGCCTGCGCGCAGGCGACGTGATGCAGAACTGCTTCGCCTATCACTTCACTCCAGCGGGTTTCATGCTGGAAGGCGGCGCGCGTGCCCTAGGTTGCCCGGTGATCCCGGCCGGCACCGGCAACACCGAGGCGCAGGCCCGTGTCATGGCTCATCTGCGGCCGCGCGCCTATTCGGGTACGCCCGACTTCCTGAAGACCATTCTGGAGCGCGCGGACGAGCTGGGCCTTGATGTCTCATCGATTCGGCTCGGCCATGTCTCCGGCGGGCCCTACCTGCCGGCTTTGCGCCAATTCTATGCGGATCGCGGGCTGACGGTGCTGCAGTCCTATGCCACCGCCGAATGCGGCGTGATCGCCTATGAAAGCGAGGCGCGGGAAGGGCTGATCCTGGACGAGGAGGTGATCGTCGAGATCGTCCGACCCGGCACCGGCGATCCCGTGCGCGACGGCGAAGTGGGCGAGGTGGTGGTGACCGTCTTCGACGAGGCTTATCCACTCATCCGCTTCGCGACCGGCGACCTTTCGGCAATCCTGCCTGGCGCCAGCCCCTGTGGCCGCACCAATGTGCGCATCAAGGGCTGGATGGGCCGCGCAGACCAGGCGGCGAAGGTGCGCGGCCTTTTCGTTCGGCCGGAAATGGTGGCGGAACTGTCCAGGCGTTGCCCGGGGCTGGGCCGGCTGCGCCTTGTTGTTTCCGAAGAAGGAGGCCGCGACCGGATGCTGCTGCGTGCCGAGGCCGCGGAGGATGCAGCGCTGCGCGAGCGCCTGGTGGCGGCGCTCCAGGACATCACCCGGCTGCGGAGCGAGGTGGAGCTGGTGCCACCCGGTAGCCTGCCGAATGATGGGAAGGTGGTGGACGACACCCGGCCGGCCCCGATCCCGGCCTGATCGCTATCCGCTCGGCCGGCGTTGCCGGAAGCTCAGCGCCTCGGCCACATGGGCGCGCGCGACCATCTCGGCGCCCGCCAGATCGGCGATGCTGCGCGAAACCCTCAGCGTGCGCGTGAAGCCGCGGTTGGAAAGACCGAGCCGTTCCGCAGCGGTTTCCGCCAGAGAAAGGGCATCGTCGGAGAAGCCATCGCGGATGGCCTGCACTGGCGCCTCCGCGTTTGTGGCGAAGCCCAGCCGCTCGTAGCGTACCCTCTGCATCTCCCGGGCGGCTTCCACGCGTGTGGCGATGAGGCTGCTGGCCTCTCCGGTCGGGGCTCGCGCCAACTCGCGCGGTGGGATGGGCTGCACCTCGATGGTCAGGTCGATGCGGTCGATCAGCGGTCCCGAGAGCTTGCCCTGATAGCCGTCGCCGCAGCGTGGTGCCTGCCCGCATTCGCGCGCGGCATCGCCCAAATAGCCGCAGCGGCACGGATTCATCGCCGCCACCAGTTGCACCCGTGCGGGGTAGGAGACATGCACCGCCGCGCGGCTGATGCTCACGCGTCCGCTTTCCAGCGGTTGGCGCAGGGCTTCCAGGGCAGGACGGGGAAATTCCGGCAACTCGTCGAGGAAGAGAACGCCGCGATGGGCAAGGCTGACCTCCCCAGGCCGTGCACGCGGGCCGCCGCCCGTCAGTGCGGCCTGGGAGGCGGAATGGTGCGGATCCCGGAAGGGAGGGCGGGCACTGATCCGGCCTGCTTCCAGCCCGCCGGAGACGGATCGGACAAGGCTGACCTCCAGCGCCTCCATGGGTGAAAGATCGGGCAGCAGGCCCGGCAGCCGCGCGGCGAGCATCGACTTCCCCGACCCAGGCGGACCGATCATCAGGATGTTGTGGGATCCTGCCGCTGCGATCTCCAGTGCCCGCTTGGCGCTTTCCTGCCCGCGAACCTCGGAAAGGCAGGGGCCACGTGGCTCCTGCGCGGCTGGCGCAGGGGGCGCGGGCGGCGCCAAGGTCTGCCGGCCCTGAAAATGCGCGATCAGTGACCGGAGATCGGGCGCGGCTAGTGCCTCGGTCGCACCCGCCCAGCTTGCCTCAGCCCCCTGGGACGCGGGGCAGACCAGCCCCAGTTCCCGCTCTCCACAGGCCAAGGCGGCGGGCAGCACCCCGGCCACGGGTTGGATGGACCCGTCCAGTGCCAGCTCCCCCATGGCCGCGAAATGAGCCAGCTCATCTGCGGGAATAACCTCCATGGCGGCCAGGAGGCCGAGGGCGATGGGCAGGTCGAAATGGCTGCCCTCCTTCACCAGATCGGCGGGGGCCAGGTTCACCAGGATGCGCTTGGGCGGCAGGGAAAGCCCCAGTACCGAGAGCACCGCGCGCACCCGCTCCCGACTCTCGCCCACCGCCTTGTTGGGCAGGCCGACCACGGTGAAGGCAGGCAGGCCCGAGGCGACCTGCACCTGAACCTCGACCGGAACCGCCTCGATGCCCTGGAAGGAGAATGTCGTGACACGGGCGAGGCTCAACCGCGCCATTCTCCCAGAAAGCGGGCGAGCAGTCCGCCGATCATCTGCACATTATAGCCGCCCTCCTGGATGATGGCAGTGGGCAGGCCCATGGCGGCGATGGCTGCACTGGCGCGGGCGAAGCCCTCCTCCGTCACGTGCAGCGCGGCTAGAGGCTCATGCTCCGAGGCATCGAAGCCGAGCGAGACGACCAGCGCCTCCGCGCCATAGGCCCGGATACGCGCGATCCCCGCGGCAACTGCCTCCAGCCAGCGCTGCTCGGCCGTTCCCATGGGCAAGGGCAGGTTCAGGTTGAAGCCTGCGCCATCTCCCGCACCGGTCTCCGCCGCATGGCCGACGAACCACGGATAGTATGCATTCGGATCGGCATGAATGGAGACGGTCAGCACATCCCCGCGTGACCAGAAGATGCCCTGCGTGCCATTCCCATGGTGGCTGTCGATATCCAGTACCGCCACCCGGGCCGCGCCGGCGTCGCGCAGCGCCTGGGCCGCCAGGGCCGCGTTGTTGATATAGCAATGCCCGCCGGCCCGTGCGGCATAGGCATGGTGGCCCGGCGGGCGGCAAAGGGCATAGGCCGTGTCCCCCTCAGCCGCCACGGCCGCGGCGGCCAGGGCGGAGCCGGCGGCGCCAAGGGCCGCCTGGTAGGTACCGGGGCTGACGGGGCAGCCTGTATCCGCCGTGTACCAGCCCGCCTTGCCTGTCGCCTTGGTGGAAGGGCGCGCTCCCTGGGCGAGCATTTCGGGCGATGGATGGATGTTCGCGACGATTTCCGAGCCCGCATCTGCCATGGCCGCCCATTCGGCGGGAGCATCCCGCAACCAGTCCAGGTAATCCGCGGCGTGGACGCGCTCCAGCGCGGCGCGCTCGGGCAGGGCAGGGGCCTCGGGTGTGATGCCGAGGGTCTTCAGCCCATCCCGCAAGGCGACCGCCCGCGCGGGGATCTCGAAATTGGGGCGCAGCACGCCCCGCATGAGGAAGAACTGCGGCGCGTGGGCCGAGTCCTGCGGATGATCGAAGGCTCGCATGGGCGATGACCCTATGGGGCGGCCGAAAGCTTGTCCACGCGCCTCGACATGACAGCCTGAGGGAGTAGCCTGCACGCCTCCTTTGCGGACCAGGATGCTTCATGATCCCTCTCGACCCCGGTGCGAAGCGCGCAATCCTCGATGCGGTGACGGCTCTGGAGGGGCAGGCGGTGGACCGCCTCGCTGCCCTGGTGCGCTGCGATTCGACTTTGGGGAACGAGGCCGGTGCGCTTGACCTGATGGCGCAGAACTACGAGTCCCTTGGCTTGCAGGCCCGCCGCATCCCGACCCTTCCGGATGCGCTGAAGGATCATCCCGGCTTCTCGCCGCCGCTGATCTCCTATGAAGGCCGCGACAATGTCGCCGCCATCCATACGCCGCGCGAGGCGAAGGGCCGCAGCCTGGCACTGCAGGGGCATGTGGATGTGGTGCCGGAAGGCGCCGCCGACCTCTGGATCACGCCGCCCTACGAGCCGTCCATCCGCAATGGCCGCATGTATGGCCGCGGCGCGGGCGACATGAAGGCCGGTATCGTCTCCTATCTCACGGCCTTCCAGGCGCTGAAACTGGCGGGGCTGCAGCCCGCCGCCCCCGTGCAGATGCAGGCGGTGATCGAGGAGGAGTGCAGCGGCAATGGCGCACTCGCCACCATGCTGGCCCTGCCGCGCACGGATGGCGTTGTGATCCCGGAGCCGGGGCCAGGCCTTGCCGCCATGTATTCCGCCGAGGTGGGCGTGGTCTGGGCCTGGGTGACGGTGACCGGCCGCCCCACCCATGTGCGCGACATGCATGCGGGCATCAACGCGATCGAGGCGGCGATGAGCATCGCGCGGCGCTTCAAGGATTATGAGAACGAGCGCAACCGCGCGGAGAACATCCACGCCGCATTCCGTGGTGTGAACCATCCGGTGAACGTCAATCTCGGCACGGTCGAGGGCGGCGAGTGGAACAGCAGCGTGCCGACGCGCGCGCGGATCGGGCTGCGGGTCGGCGTCATGCTGGGATACAGCGCGGCGCAAACTAAGGCGGATATCGAGCGCCTCGTCGCCGAGGCGGCTGGCGACCCGGCGCTGCGCGGCACGCAGGTAAAGCTGGAGTTCAAGGGCTTCATGGCAGACCCCTGCGCCTTCGACATGGAAAGCGACATCTGCAAGCAGGCCCGCCGCTCCTATGCGGAGGTCTCAGGAGGCGAGTTGCGCGACTATCCCGCCACGGGTCTTACCGATGGCCGCTTCTTCACGCTCTACCAGGATACGCCTGTGGCCTGCTTCGGACCGGATGCACAGGAAATCCACGGCATCGACGAAAGCGTCGGCCTTGCCTCGATGCATGACATCACGCGCAGCATCGCGCTGCTGATGGCTGAGTGGTGCGGGGTGGAGAAGGCATGAGCAACATCCCCTTCTCCGGGGCGCGGCTCTGGGATTCGCTGATGCAGATGGCGCGGATTGGCGCCACACCCAAGGGCGGCTGCAACCGCCAGACCCTCACGCCGCTGGATGGGGAGGGCCGTGCGCTGCTCGCCCACTGGGGCGCCGAGATCGGGCTGACGCTGACCACCGATCGCCTCGGCAATATGGCGCTGCTGCGTCCTGGCCGCGACCCGTCACGCAAGCCCATCGCCATCGGCAGCCATCTCGACACCCAGCCGACGGGAGGCAAATTCGACGGCGTGCTCGGCGTATTGGCAGGGCTCGAGGTGCTGCGTGCGCTGCATGAAGCAGGGGCCGAAACCGAAGCGCCGATCATGCTCGTCAACTGGACCAATGAGGAGGGCGCGCGCTTCTCGCCCCCCATGATGGGCAGCGGTGCCGCCATGGGAGCCTTCACCGAGCAGCAGGTGCTCGACATGCGCGATCCCGAGGGGATCCGCTTCGGCGATGCGCTGAACGCCATTGGCTGGGCAGGCACCACCGATCCCACCGCGCTGCGGGACCTGGAAGCCTATTTCGAACTCCATATAGAGCAGGGCACGGTGTTGGAGCGGGAAGGGCTGGATATCGGTGTCGTCACCCATGCACTCGCCCAGCAGTGGTTCACCGTCACCGTCACGGGCGAGGAATCCCATGCGGGAGGCGCGATGACCTATCGGCGCGACGCGCTGGTCGGGGCCGCGGTCCTGATCCAGGCGCTGGAATCCATCGCCCTGGAGGCGGGCGGCGATGGCCGCGCCACGGTCGGACAGGTTTCGGTGGAGCCCTCCAGCCGCAATGTCGTGCCCTCGCGCGTCGTCTTCAGCGTGGATCTGCGCCACGGCGACGAGGCGGCGCTGGACCGGATGGCCGAGGAACTGCGGAGCCGGGCGATGGCGGTTGCCGCGGAGCGTGGCCTTGCTATCGAGGTCGAGCCCTTCTGGGCCTTCCCGCAGACGCAGTTCGACGCCACGCTCGCTCAGCATCTGCGCGACGCGGCCAAGGCACGGGGCATCAGCTTCCGCGACATGCCCACCGGCATCGGGCACGACGCCGTCTATGTGGCCCGGCAGGTGCCCACGGTGATGATCTTCACCCCCTGCGAGGGTGGCATCAGCCACAACGAGGCGGAGAACATCACGCCGCAGCAGGCCGAGGCCGGCCTGCTTGTCCTGGGCGACGCCGTCGTCGCCGCCGCAGGTATCGCGAGGTCCTGAGTCGATGCGCATTGCTATCGGTGGCTTCATGCATGAGAGCCACTCCTTCGCTCCCATTCCCACCCGGTGGTCGGACTTCCTGAAGCCTGGCGGCTTCCCCCGCCCCCAGCGCCCGGCCACGCTGCTGGACGGGCTTCGCAGCACAGGAGTGCCCTCAGCCGGCGCCATCCAGGCCGCCGAGCGCATGGGCATCGAAATCGCGCCGCTGTCCTGGGCCTTCGCCTATCCAGCGGGGCCGGTGGTGTCGGAAGCCTTCGAGCGGGTCGCCGCCTGGATCGTTTCCGATCTTTCGGATGCGTTGGAACAAGGGCCGCTGGACGGGATCTATCTCGACCTTCACGGCGCCATGGTCGCGGAGGGCTTCCCGGATGCGGAAGGCGAGTTGCTGCGCCGCGTGCGCGCGGTGGCCGGGCCGGATGTCCCCATCCTCTGCAGCCTGGATCCGCATTGCAACCTGACTGCCGAGATGGTCGAGCGGTCCGATGCGCTGACGCCCTATCGCACCTACCCACATGTGGACATGAAGCAGACCGGCGCCCGCGCGATGGAGTTGCTCGTCCAACGCATCCGGAAGGGCAAGCCGTTCCACCGCGCTTACCGCCAGGTGGATTTCTGGCTGCCCATCACCAGCCAGTGCACCATGGTTCCGCCTATGAGCGAGGTCTATGCCGAGCGTGAGGAGATCGCGCGCCGGCATGGCGTGGCCGAACTCGGCTTCTGCTTCGGCTTCCCCTATGCCGACTTCCCCGGCTGCGGCATGGCCATCGCCGCCTATGGCGACGATCAGGCGTCTGCTGACGCGGCGGCGGATGAATTCCTCGCGCTCCTCTACAAGCGCGAGCGGGACTTCGCTGGCGAGATCCTGCCACCCGACCGCGCGGTGGCGGAGGCGATCAACTCCACTGCCAGCCGCCCAGTTGTGCTGGCCGATACCCAGGACAATCCCGGCGGCGGCGGGCATGGCGACACCACGGGTCTGCTTGCCGAATTGGTGCGCCAGAATGCCGATGCGGTGCTCGGCCTGATCAATGACGCCGAGAGCGCCGCCGCCTGCCATGCGGCCGGCGAGGGTGCCACCGTTTCGCTGAGCCTCGGCGGCAAGAGCGATGGCGCGCCGCTGGATGTCACCGCTAAGGTGCTCCGCCTGAGCGACGGGCGCTACGTCAATATCGGCTCCATGGCGGGAGGCAACCCGGCGGATCTGGGACCTTCGGCACTGATCCAGATTGGCGCGGTGCGCGTGATCGTCACCAGCCGGAAGACCCAGGCCTATGACTTCCAGCTCTTCCGGCATCTGGGCGTGGAGCCGACGGAGCAGCGCATCATCGCTCTGAAGTCGAGCGTGCATTTCCGCGCCGATTTCCAGCCAATCGCGGAGCGCGTGCTGGTGGTGGCCGCACCCGGGCCCGTGGTGGCCGATCCCGCCACGCTGCCCTTCCGCAACCTTCGCCCGGGGATGCGCCTTCGTCCGGGCGCGAATGATGTGGTGAGGTGAGGCGATGCCCGGGTCGATGTTCAGCCATGTGATGGTCGGTGCGCGTGACCTGGAGGCGGCGGCGCGCTTCTATGACGCGGTGCTGCTTCCGTTGGGGCTGGAACGCGGCCCGGATGCGGAGGCCGGGCCGAAAGGTATTTGCTACCGCCAGCCCGGCAGCCGGCACCCGACCTTCGATGTGCAGGAGCCCTTCGACGGCAGCCCGCCCAGCCCCGGCAATGGCTGCATGGTCGCCTTCATGGCGCCCAGCCGCGCCGCGGTGAACACGGCCCATGCCGCGGCCCTCGCGCATGGCGGCACGGATGAAGGCGCGCCCGGCCTGCGGGAGCGCTACGCCCCGGACTATTACGGCGCCTATGTGCGCGATCCCGAGGGCAACAAGCTCCACTTCGTCCATCGCGAGGGATGAGCATCCGGCTCGCCCAGGCTCATAACCTTCCGCCTGGCTTTCCTGATCTTCGGAACGCGGCGCTGGCGGAAGGCTGGAAGCTGCTCCGCGTGTTGGAAGAGGATTGGAACAGTGGCACTCTGCGCTTTGACGCGGCAGGTGAGGGGCTCTTTGCCGTTTGGCGGGACGACACCCTTGCAGGGATGGTGGGGCTGAGCGTCGATCCTTATGCCGATCAGAAATTGATCGCGCGCCTGCGCCGGCTGTACGTCGCCCCCCCGCATCGAGGTCTTGGGCTGGGCCGTGCCCTGGTGGAAGCCGCTGTCCAGGCGGCGGAGGAGCATGGCTTCCGCATGTTGCGGGTGCGCGCCCCGGCGGTGGCGAGGCCCTTCTACGAAGCCTGCGGGTTTCTGCCGGCGGTGATGCGTTCGGCCACCCACATCCGGCCGCTCTGACAGATCAGAGCCGTGCGGCCGCTGCCTCCAGGTCGCGCACGGTCCGGCGTGTGGCCTGCAGATCACGGCCGGTCGCCGCGACATTCCGGTGCCAGCCATGCACGCTGTCCTGCAGCCGCGCCGCCGTGTCTCGCAACTCGTAGAGGCTTTCGCGGAACTCGTTGAGCGCCTCGCGCTGCTCATCCTGGGCAACAGCAAGAAGACGGAGCGCAGCTTGCAACCGGTCCTGTGGATTGCGGGTGAGGGGAAGGATCTCGGCCATGCGCGTCGCTCCGGCGAAAGGTAAGCGAATGCTTAACGCCAGCCCGCGGGACTGCCCATCTTCAACCCGCGTTACCGACTTTCACTTCGGAATGGCGACGGCGGCCCGGGGGATCTCGCCCGCGGCCCGCCTTCGTGACGTTTGGCTGGCTCAGTTGACCTCGGTCCGCGCCACCACCTGCCCGGCGGAGGACTGCACCTGCACTGCGCCCGGCAGCACCACCGCCTGGGCCGCCGGGATCGCCGCGATCAGCGCCATGGATACGGCCGCCAAGTAAGGAATGGACTGCACCAGCAGGATGACGGTCCAGAGGATCGCCTCCCAGGTGCCGCCACGATGCGCGACCGTGATGCCGATGGCGGCCACCCAAAGCAGTACCAGGAAGATACCCTCCTGCCGCGCCGTCATCAGGCCCTGCACCAGGGCGGGCGCATTCTCCATCTTCGGCGTGCGGGCGAAATGGGCGCGTCGCTTGAAGAAGCCCTGCCACACTGCCTTGCCGATAGTGTGGGTCAGCGCCAGGCCGCCTAGCGCAGCGCCCAGGCGGTCCAGCAGGCCGCAGGAGACGCGGGCGCTGTAGAGCATCCAGATCTGCGCCAGCTTGAAGGCGAAGAGGCCGAGGCTCGGCAGCATGAAGAGGGCGATGGGGAACTCGTCCGACAGGCCCAGCGAGACCAGCGCGGTGCGCAGCCCCTCGGTCGCGATCTGCAGCCCGAAGATGTCCACCATCGGGTACAGCCGCGTCAGCGGGATCAGCGTCAGGCCGACGGACCAGACCAGGCCGCCGATGACGAAGGCCAGCCCTAGCGCATCACCCAGCCAGGGCATCCAGCCCATGACGAAGTGGAAGCGCTGGCCCTGGGTCAGGCTGCGGTCGAAGGGATTGAGCAGCGCGCGCCAGTGGCCCTTCACGATCTGCACCGCGCCGAAGGCCCAGCGGTGGCGCTGCTTGCGGTACGCCGAGAAGTCGTCCGGCATCACGCCGCGGCCCATGCTGTCCGGGCAGTACACCGCCTCCCAGCCCTGGCGCATCAGGCGCAGGCCCAGCTCGCTGTCCTCGCAGATGCACCACTCCGCCCAGAACTTGCCGTCCACCGCCGCCTGCACCATCGCCGACTTGCGGATCAGCGTCATGGTGCCGTGCTGGATGATGGCGTTGCGCTCGTTGCGCGTGACCATGCCCGCCTTGAAGAAGCCGGCATACTCCCAGAACATCAGCCGCTTGAAGAGGCCGCCATGGGCGTCGCGGTAATCCTGCGGGCTCTGGGTGAAGCCGACCTCGGGGCGCTCGAAGAAAGGCACCATGCGGCGCAGCCAGTCCGGACGCACCAGGTAGTCGCTGTCGATCACGCCCACGATCTCGGCATCCGGCGCCGTCTCGCGCATGGCGAAGTTCAGCGCGCCAGCCTTGAAGCCCGGCCACTTGCCCAGGTGATAGAAGCGGAAGCGGGCACCAAGCCGTGCGCAATGCTCGGCCACCGGCTCCCAGATCGCGGGATCGGCGGTGTTGTTGTCCACCACCAGCACTTCGAAATCCGGATAGTCCAACTCGGCCAGGGCATCGAGCGTCTGGCGCACCATATGCGGCGGTTCGTTGCAGATCGGCAGGTGGATCGAGACCTTGGGCAGCTTCGTGCCCTCGGGGGCGGGCAGGGGCGCCCAGCGGCGCTTGCTCACCCGGCCGAAGACCGTCTCGGCCAGCTCGAAACCGTCCGACAACAGCAGGGCCAGAAGCAGAACCTGCCCCGCAATCAGCAGGCTCCAGACCACGCCCGCGGTGGTGGACATGTAGGTCTCGGTCATCGCCAGCACCACGCAGGTCCCAAGCGCCACGAAGCCCTGGGACAGCACGGCCAGCATCAGCTTGCCCTGCCAGCGGATGTCAGGGCGCCGTGAGAGGAAGAAGAAGCTGGCGAGGAAGGCGGCGAGGCTCGCGCCCAGTGCCCAGCCGAGCCAGCCCGGCGTCTCCTGTACGGGGCCCGTCAGCGGCCACTTCTGGTGGCGGTCGAGGTCATACATACCCCAGTGCCCGGCGGCGCGGCCCTCGAAGGACACCTTCCAGGGCTGGTCGAAGGCCTCCATCACGAAATATTCGAGGCCGCGCTGCTCCGCGATGTTGAAGAAGCTGCGCATGAACAGCGCCTGGTTCACGCGGGTGGCGCGGGCAGCGCCCTGCGCGACACCGTCGGAGGGCCAGCCCACCTCGCCGATCACGATCCTCTTGCCGGGGAAGCGCGCCTGCACGGCGTCATACTTCTCCATGATGAAACGGAGCGCATCGTCGATCGGCAGGCCCTCCCAGTAGGGAAGGAGGTGGATGGTGATGTAGTCCACCGCATTGCCGATCTCCGGATGGTCGATCCAGACATGCCAGGGCTCGGCGGTGGAGACGGGCTGGCGCACCTGGCGCCGCACCTGCTCGATATATCCGACCATCTGCGCGGGCGTGACGTCGCCACGCAGAACGGCCTCGTTGCCGACCAGCACGCGCTCGACATTGCGGCTCTCGCGCGCCACCTGCACCAGCCGCCGCAACTCGGCCGCGTTGCGGTCCAGGCGGCGGTCGAGCCAGGAGCCGAGGGTGATCTTCAGGTCGAGCCCGGTGTTCCAGGCGATCTCAGGGATACGCTCGATGCCACCATGGGCGGCATAGGTGCGGATATGGCGGGTGAGGGGTGCCACCCGGCGCAGGTCGCCCTCGATCTGCTCGGGGGTGGGCCAGTTGTTCCCCTCGGCGCTCTGGCCGCGCTGATAGGGGGCGAAGGCAAGGCCGTTCACCTGGCCGCGGAAGCCGGGCATTTCGACGGGGCGGTTCATCACCCACCAGGTGCCCAGATGGGCCAGCGCCACCAGAACAAGCACCAACAGCGTGCCGCGATGGCGGGCCAGGCGCGAAGGCATGGCGGGGCGGGATGTCAGGCCGGCGGAAGAACCGGCGGGTTGGCGCGGGGCAACGTGCGCGTTCATCGCGTGCAGGGCTCCGGCGCGAGGCTCCCGACCACCGCCCGGCCGATCCGGACTGGCATGGTCTGGGCGCCATCTGCGCTTCCTTGCATGAAGACCCGACGCTGCGGCGTCCTTCCGGCCCAAAGGGGGCAATATTGCGGCGCAACCTAAGAGGTTGGTTGAAGCAGGTTACGTCAGCCAGGTGAGTTGCCTTGGCCAGTTCTGCGGAGGCGCTTAGCCAATATGGGCGCAAGGCCCTATGTAAGGGGCCCGAGCCCATGGCGCTTCCGCCGGGCAGAACAGAAGGAATCCGCTCTTCACCATGTCGGCGCTACTGGAAATCGGCATCATCATCCTGCTGGTGCTGCTGAACGGCGTCTTCGCGATGAGCGAGCTGGCGATCGTCTCCTCCCGCAGAGCCCGGCTTACCGCGTTGGAGCGCTCCGGTTCGGCCGGTGCCGGTGTCGCGATGCAGCTGGCGGACGACCCGCAGCGCTTCCTGCCCACGGTGCAGGTCGGGATCACCCTGGTCGGCGTGCTGGCCGGTACCTTCGGCGGCGCGCGACTCTCCGCGACCCTTGGTCCGGTGCTGAATTCCATTCCTGGCGTCGCGCCCTATGGCGGCGAGGTGGCGCTGTTCCTCGTCGTGGTGCTGATCACCTATCTCTCCCTCATCCTGGGAGAGCTGGTTCCGAAGCAGCTCGCCCTGCGTAACCCGGAGCGCATCGCCGCTCTGGTCGCCCGGCCCATGTCGGCGCTCTCAAGGATCTCCGCGCCGGTCGTCTGGGTGCTCTCCACCTCATCGGCTGGTGTGCTCCGCTTGCTCGGTGCCCATCACGCCGTGGAGCAGTCCGTGACGGAAGAAGAGGTGAAGGCGGTGGTGGCCGAGGGGGCCGAGGCGGGCGCGTTGGAGACCGAGGAGCGCCACATGATCGAGCGCGTCCTCCGCCTTGCGGACAAGCCTATCCGCGCCCTGATGACGCCGCGCACCGAGATCGCCTGGCTGGACCGCAACGCGACGCCGGAGGAGGTTTCGGAGAAACTGAAGGGCGAGACGGTGAACCGTTTCGTCGTGGCTGACGGCCGGGTGGACAATGTGGTGGGCGTCGCCGCCGCCAAGGACCTGCTGGACCAGATCCTCTCCGGCCAGCCCTTGTCCGTGGCCGCCGCGCTTCGCCAGCCCATGGTGCTGCCGGATAATCTTTCCGCCCTCGACGCGCTGGAGCGGATCAGGCAGGACCCGCTCGGCCTCGCCCTGGTGATGGACGAATACGGCTCCTTCGAAGGTGTGGTGACCGCCGCGGACCTGCTGGAGGCGATCGTGGGTGAGCTGGGTGCCCCCACCACCCTGCCATCCGCCGGGCCGGCGGTGGAGCGCCATGATGGCAGCCTGCTGCTGGACGGCATGATGCCGAGCGACGAGTTGCGCGCCCGGCTGGACCTGCCCGTGCTACCGCAGCCCGGCACCTATCATACGGTCGCCGGGCTGATGCTGGCACTGCTGCGCCGCGTGCCGAAGGAAGGCGACCGCATCGTCTTCGGCGGCTGGCGCTTCGAGATCGTCGACATGGACGGCCGCCGTGTGGACAAGGTGCTGGTCGCCAAGGACGAGACGGTGCCGGTCTGACGGCTGCCTCAGGCCTCTCCGGCCTCCATGATCCGAGCCTGGCCGGAGACGCGGATCGATTCGCCCCGTCCTGGGGGAATTTGGGCCAGCAGGCGGGAGGGCATGCCCATCTCGTCTCCCTGCCTGATGGCGATCCGCCCTCCATGCGGCCAGCCAATGTCGCGCAGCAGGCCCCCTAAAGCCGCGGCCGCTGCGCCGGTGGCCGGATCTTCCGCCACGCCGGCGATCGCGAAGGCGTTGCGGGCGTGGAAGCGGTCTGACGCCAGCGCATGGACCAGGGCGATGGTGACGATGCCTTCCGCCTCCATCAGTGCGCGTCCGGCCTCCATGCAGTAGCGCATGTCCCGCAAGGCCGCGTGCTCCCGCAGCGCCAGGACGAGGTGCCGCGCTCCGGCTTCGGCCAGCGAGGGCGGAAGCCTCGGGTCGAGCGCCGCCTTGTCCCAGCCGAAGAGATCGAGCGCCCGCGCGAGCAGGTCACCTCCGGCCGGCCTGCTGCTGGTGGCGGGTGATTGCAGGGCGGCCCGCAGGCCGGAGCCATCGCGCCAGCCCTCCACGGTGATCCCGGTTTCGTTCAGTCTCAG
Source organism: Roseomonas xinghualingensis (assembly GCF_025791835.1). Taxonomy (GTDB): domain Bacteria; phylum Pseudomonadota; class Alphaproteobacteria; order Acetobacterales; family Acetobacteraceae; genus Roseomonas; species Roseomonas xinghualingensis. The sequence goes on along the minus strand of NZ_JAOXLP010000014.1, from coordinate 54,638 downwards.
CGAAAAGCGCCCATCGCCCTGTTGCAGGGCCAGCGCCGCGCCCAAAGCGATGGTCGCATGGCCGCAGAAGGGCACCTCCATCGCCGGGGCGAAGTATCGAACGCGCCAACCGTCACCCTCCGGCGCCGCGAAGGCCGTCTCGGAATAGCCGACCTCCGCCGCGATGGCCTGCATGGTGGCGGGTTCCGGCAGGGTAGGGGCGATCACCACCCCGGCCGGATTGCCGCCCGATGGGCCATCGGAAAAGGCGGCGATGCGCAGGACCGTCATAGGATCAACGGCGCAGCCGCGCCCAATGGGCCTGGATGGCCGCCAGGGCGAGGCCGCCGCACATGCCGATATGCTCCACGGCCACATGCATGCTCGCCACCGCCTCGGGCCCGGTCTTGGCCCAGAAGGAATGGACGAAGGGGATGGTCAGCAAGGTGAACACCGCCAGTGCCCCGGCGCCGAGCCAGGCGTGGCGCCCATGAATCACCAGGGCTGCCCCGGGCAGCTGCGTGATGATGACGGCGATGGCGATTGGCGCTGCCGGTTGGAGATTGAACATCGCCATTTCCGCCTGGGCGCCGTTGAAGTCCAAGAGCTTCACCAGACCGCTCGCCCAGTAGGGCAGGGTGATGACGATGCGCATGAGGACGCCGAAGGCACGGTTGTCCAGGATGGCGGCGATGGGCCGCGGAGTGCCGGTCATGATGTCTGTCCCCCTGCGGCCACTGCCTGCGGCCGATTCCCGGGACGAATCATGCTTTGAGGGGACGCTGTTGCGCCAGCGTCCCGTTCCTCGGCCGCTTCCTGGGTTCAGGCGGCTCCGCCGGCCGCCGCCGTCTTGGCGATGGGGGCGACGAACTGCGGCTCCGTGTCCCAGGGAAAGAGAATCCAGGTGTCCTGGCTCACCTCGGTGACGAAGCTGTCCACCAGGGGCCTGCCGGCGGGCTTGGCGTAGATCGTCGCGAAATGGGCACCCGGCAGCATGGCGCGAACCACCTTGGCCGTGGTGCCCGTATCCACCAGGTCGTCCAGCACCAGCCAGCCCGTGCCGTCGCCGGCGGCAACCGGGGGCTTGGCCACGCGGGGTTCGCCCTTGGTCTCTTCGTCATAGGTGATGACGGAGACGCTCTCGATCAGGCGGCAATCCAGCTCTCGCGCCACGATCGCGGCCGGGATCAACCCGCCGCGCGTGATGGCGACTATACCTTTGAAGCCGCCGTTGACCGGGCCCTTGCCGACCAGGCGCCAGGCCAGGGCCTTAGCGTCGCGGTGCAGCTGATCCCAGGTGACGGTGTAGTAGCGCGGAGGCATGGTCTCCGGTCCTTTCAAAGCATCCAGCGGGGGCAAGCCCTGGGTCAATACATCCGGGCGCCGTTCGGCACCGCCTGGTCCGGGCGCAGCAGCACCACGGCTCCCGCCTGATCGGGAACACCCAGCACCAGCACCTCGCTCTCGAAGCCCCCAATGCGGCGGGGGGCGAAGTTCACCACCGCCATCACCTGCCGGCCGACCAGGGTCTCGGGCGTGTAATGCACGGTGACCTGGGCGGAGGAGCGGCGGATGCCGATGCCCTCGCCGAAATCGACCCAAAGCTTGATGGCGGGCTTACGCGCCTCAGGGAAGGGCTGAGCATCCACCACCGTACCGACGCGGATGTCGATGCGGTCGAACTCGGCAATGGTGGCGGGCGAGGCGGCTTCCATTCCCGGCGCATAGCGGAGGAGGCGCCAGGGGGGAAGGTGGCCAGAACGCCAGTGCCGCACCGGAAATGCGCTGCTGGACTTCCGCAAGTGCAGACGTCGGCGTATCTCCTCGCCTGCTGCCCGCGTGTCGCGGGGGCGATGTAATCCGCCGGGTCACGCCATATGCGGCAGGCCCGCTGACCCATGGGGGCTTCGGACCAGCTGATGCGTGACCTTCACCTCCCAGGCCGTAGCCCGGCCATGGCCCTCAACGCGATGGCGGCCACCTCCATGCCGTCGGCCACGCTTGCGGCGCTGGACATCATGCGCGCGGGCGGCAATGCGCTGGACGGCGCCATTGCGGCCGCCGCGACCCTGGCCGTGGTGGAGCCCCAGTCCACCGGCATCGGTGGCGATTGCTGGTGCCTCTATGCCCCAGCCTCGGGCGGCGTGATCGCCATCAACGGCTCCGGCCGGGCTCCGGCCGCCGCCACGCCCGAGGCCCTGCGCGCCGCCGGGCTGACCGCCATGGTCAACACCTCGGTCCATTCCGTGACGGTGCCCGGTGCCATCTCGGCCTGGGAACTGCTGAACAAGACGCATGGCAAGCTGGGGCTGGACCAGATCTTGCAGCCCGCCATCCGCTATGCCGAGGAAGGCTTCGCCGTTTCCTCCCGCGTCTCGGCGGACTGGGCGGACAGCGTCGCCAAGCTGTCGATCCAGCCGCAGACGGCGCGCCGCTTCCTGAAGGACGGCAAGCCCTATGAGTTCGGCGACCGCTTCACCCAGCCTGAACTGGGCAAGACGCTGCGGGCCATCGCCAAGCATGGCGCCAAGGCTTTCTACACGGGTGAGATCGCGGCCGACATGGTGGCCACGCTGCGCGCCGCCGGCGGCCTGCACACCGAGGAGGATTTCGCCGAGGGGCAGAACGTCGCCAATTTCGTCGATCCGATCTCCCGCAAGTGGCGCGGCATGGAGGTGTTCCAGTGCCCGCCCAATGGCTCGGGCCTGCTGGTGCTGATGCTGCTGGGCATCCTGGAGGGCTTCCCCGATCCGGGCGGGCCGCTGACCGCGACCCGCGTGCATCGTCACCTGGAGGCCGCGCGCCTGGTCTATCGCGACCGTGATGCCTTCCTGGCAGATCCCTCGCAGGTCGAGGTGCCGCTGGACCGGCTGCTCTCGGACGAATACCTCGCCAAGCTGCGCGGCATGATCAGCGACGACAAGACCATGGTGGAGCTGCCGCCGGCCGGTGACGTGGACTGGCAGAAGCACAAGGACACGGTCTACCTGACCGTCGTCGACAAGGACGGCAATGCCTGCTCCTTCATCAACTCGCTGTTCGAGGGCTTCGGCTCGGGCATCCTGGCCGAGAAGTCGGGCGTGATGATGCAGAACCGCGGCTTCGGCTTCCGCCTGCAGGAAGGCCATCTGAACTGCATCGCGCCGCGCAAGCGCCCGATGCACACCATCATCCCTGGCATGGTGATGAAGGATGGCAAGGCGATCATGCCCTTCGGCGTGATGGGCGGGCATTTCCAGCCGATGGGCCAGAGCTGGTTCCTCGCCAATCACTTCCAGTTCGGCCTGGATGTGCAGGAGGCGCTGGACCTGACCCGCGTCTTCCCGAGCGTCGGCGCCAACCACCGCGACGTGGAGATCGAGACCGGCCTTCCGCCCGAGCTGCGGGACCAGCTGGCCGCCCTTGGCCACCAGCCGAAGCTCGTCAAGAAGCCGCATGGCGGTGGACAGGCGATCCTGATCGATCGCGAGCGCGGCATCCTTGTCGGCGGCTCCGACCCCCGCAAGGATGGCTGCGCGATGGGCTACTAGCCCACGCACCGGGTCGCGGCCGGCGGGCCGCGACCCATCCCTGGATCGACCTGCAGACCGGAAGAGCCGATGACCGAGCCTTGTGACCTGACCGCCCTCGAAGCCCGGAGGCTGATCGGGACCAGGAAGCTCTCACCGGTGGAACTGCTGGAATCCTGTCTTGGCCGGATCGCGGCGGTGAACCCGGCGATCAACGCCGTCGTCGCCCTGGATGAGGAGCGCGCCCGCGCCGCGGCCCGCGAGGCGGAGGCGGCGGTGATGCGGGGCGACAGGCTTGGCCTGCTGCATGGCCTGCCGATCGGCATCAAGGATCTGGAAGAGACCGAGGGGCTGGTGACCACATTTGGCAGCCCGCTCTTCCGGGATAATGTGCCGAAGGCTGATCTGGGTTCGGTGGCCCGCATCCGCGCGGCAGGCGCAATCATCACGGGCAAGACCAACACACCCGAATTCGGCGCCGGCGCCAACACGCGTAATGCCGTTTATGGCGCCACCGGCAACCCGCATGACCCCACGCGATCGGCAGCCGGCTCCTCCGGCGGTTCCGGCGCGGCGCTGGCGGCGGGGATGTTCCCGATCTGCTCGGGCTCCGACACGGGCGGCTCGCTGCGCAACCCGGCGGCCTTCAACGGCATCGTGGGCTTCCGGCCCAGCCCCGGCCTGGTGGCGACAGAGCGGAGGCTGTTGGGCTGGCAAAACCTCTCGGTCCTCGGCCCGATGGCACGCAACACGCCCGATGCGGCACTGCTGCTGGCAGCCATGGCCAGCGACGATTCCCGTGACCCGTTGGCCTATACCCTCCCGGGTAAGCCGGTACGCGGGCTGCCGGAGAGCTGGACGCCGCTGGCGCCCCTCGATCTTTCCTCTCTGCGCGTCGCCGCCACGGAGGATTTCGGCCTCGCTCTGGTCGAGAGGACCGTCCGCGAGGCATTCCGCGCCCGCGTCGCGGCGCTGGAGCCGCTTTTCGCCTCGGTCGAGGAAACCTCCCCGGACTGCGCTGGCGCGGACGAGGCCTTCGAGGTGCTGCGCGCTCTGAATTTCGTTGCCGGCCACGGCAAGAAGGTCGCCGAGACGCCGGATCAGGTCGGGCCGAACGTGCGGGCCAATGTGGCGGAGGGCCTCGGCTACTCGCTGGCGGATGTGGCGCGGGCAGGGGTGCTGCAGACACAGCTCTACCAGCGCTGGCAGGCCTTCTTCGCGGCCGGGACGGACCTGATCATCACCCCGGCCATCACGGTCTCGCCCCGCCCCTGGTCGGAACTGTTCCCGGCCGTGATCGACGGGCAGAAGACCCGCACCTACTTCCACTGGCTCTCCATGGCCTACATCGTGACCCTGACGGGTCATCCGGCCATCTCCATCCCGCTCGGTCGTGATGCGAAGGGCATGCCATTCGGCCTGCAGATCGTGGGCCCGCGCGGCGGGGATGCGCTGGTGCTGCGGGCGGCGGCCGCGATCGAGGCCGCGGTGGAGGGCGATGCCGAACTTGCCCGGCCTGTGCCGGATATCGCGGCCCTGTCCAAGGCGGCCCCTATTTCCACCATGCCCGGCTTCCTGGGCTTCGACTGAGGTCAACCATGCGCCGCCTCGCCATTGCCCTGCTCGCCGCCTCGGCCGCACTGTCGACCCCGGCAGCGGCCCAGAACCTTCGGATCGCCATGGCGGGGGAGACGACCTCCGCCGATCCGCATCAATACGGGCTCACCCCCAACACAACCCTCCAGTCCCACATCTTCAACTCGCTGATGGAGACGGCGCCGGACCTCTCCCTTCAGCCGGGCCTCGCCATCCGCTGGGAGCGGGAGAGCGACACGAGCTGGCTCTTCCACCTGCGGCCGGGCGTGACCTTCCATGACGGCAGCGCCTTCACCGCCGAGGATGTGGTCGCCAGCTTCTGCCGCGTCCGCAACAACAAAGGGGAGGTGACTCAGTCCTTCTCCCGCTACGCGCGCGGGCTGGAGCGTGTGGAGACGCCGGATGCGATGACGGTGCGGGTCGTTACCAGCGCTCCGGCGCCATTGCTTCCGCGTGACCTGAGCAATATCGCCATCATCCCGCGCAAGCTCGTCCCGCCCGGCAAGCTGGACTTCCAGGCCAACCAGCAATGTGGCGTGCAGGGTTCCTGGCCGACGGCCCAGCAGTTCAACGAGGGCAGTGCCGCCATCGGGACCGGCCCGTTCCGCCTCGTCTCCTACGCGCGTGGCGGGACGATCGAGTTGGCGCGCTTCGACGGCTACTGGGGGCAGAAGCCGCATTGGGCGACCGTGCGCCTCACCCCTGTGACCGCCGCCGGCCCGCGGATGGCGGGGCTGCTGGCCGGTGACCACGACCTGATCGAGGCGCCCAACACGGCCGACCTAGCCCGGCTGCGGCAGAACTCCTCTATCCGTGTGTCCGCCGCGCCCACTACGCGCCTGATCTTCCTGCAATTCGACACGGCGCGCAGCCCCAGCCCCTTCGTGCAGGGCGGCTCCGGGCCGAACCCGTTGCAGGACGCACGAGTGCGTCAGGCGCTGTCGCTGGCCATCGATCGCAAAGCGGTGGTGAGCCGCGTGATGGACGATGTCGCGGTCGCCGCGTCCCAGTTCCTGCCCGACGGCATGGCCGGCACCATTCCTGGCCTGCCGGTGTTGCCCTATGACCCCGCGCGCGCCAAGGCGCTACTAGCGGAGGCGGGCTATCCGGATGGCTTCAGCCTCACCTTCCACGCCACCAACAACCGCTACGTCAATGATGCCCGGATCGCCCAGGCCATTACTCAGTACTGGCAGCGCATCGGTGTGAAGGTGGAATTGGAGACGGTGCCGAGCGCCAGCTTCTTTACCCGGCGCGCGCGGCGAGAGTTCTCGGTGGCTATGGGCGGCTGGTCGGCGGATGCGGCGGAGACGCTGCTCTTCCTGCAACTCTGGCTCGCCACCCCCGACGCGTCGCGCGGCCTGGGCGGCAGCAATTACGGCGGCTGGTCGGACGCGGAATTCGACAAGCCGCTGCATGAGGCGCTGACGCTCATGGATCCCGCCGCCCGTGCCGCCAAGCTGCAGGAGGCGGGGCGCCTGGCACTGGACCGCATGCCCGTCCTTCCCCTCCATTTCGAGAGCGCGACCTGGGCCAGCCGTCGCGGCTTCCGCTACCCGGGCCGGGTGGACCAGACCACCCTCGCTTCCGAAGTGACCGCAGAGTGAATCCCCTGCGCCGAAGGTTACTAACCCTCGGCGCATTCCAGTCTTTCCAGCACTGGCGGCAAGAGGCAGGCCGTATCGGCCTCCTCTCCCCCAGGGCTCATCATACCGGACCTTTTCGATGCCCTTCGCTCAGCAACTCGCCGAGGCCCTCGCCATGCCGGGCCGCGCCGCTATCGTCTTCGCCGATCCGGCGGGCGATCCCGAGCGCCCCGTCACCCTCCACGCCTATCGTCCCGCGAACTGGCAGCCGGATGGGCAGGTGGTGGTGGTGCTGCACGGCATGGGCCGGAACGGCGACGAGTATCGTGACTTCTGGATTGAAGCCGCCGAGCGCCATCAGTTGCTGATCGTAGTGCCGACCTTCCCGGCGGAGCTGTTTCCTGGCCCCGAGTGCTACAACAACGGCAATGTCTTGGCGGAGGATGGTTCGCTTGCCCCCGCGGAATGGCGTGGCTACCGCATCCCTGGGCGGGTGGTGGCAGCGCTGCGCGAAGCGGGGCTGTCCACCCGGCCCAAGGTGCTGATCTTCGGGCATTCGGCTGGCGGCCAGTTCCTGCACCGCCTGCTCTCGACCGAACCCTCGGATGTTTTCGAGGCGGCGATGGTCGGCAATCCCGGCTGGTTCTCCCTGCCGGATCTCGACCGTGCCTTTCCTGAGGGGCTGGGCGGGATCGGCGTCAGCGAGGCGGAGTTGGCGCGGCTGCTCGCCTTTCCCATGACCATCCTTTCCGGCGAGTGCGACACCGAGACCAGCGGCCCGAGCCTGCCCTCCCAGCCCGAAGCACTCGCCCAGGGCCCGCATCGCTTCGCCCGGGCGCTGAATTATCTCGAGCGCGGTAGGGAGGAGGCCGCGCGGCGGGGCCTGCCCTTCAACTGGCGGCGGGTGACCGTGCCCCATATCGGGCATGACGGCGCCGCCATGTCGCGCGTGGCGGCCAGCCTCTGGTTCGAGGGACGCCTGCCGCCGGATGCGGTGCTGGCCGAATGGGGCGGGGTGGGTAGCGGCGCCCTTTAGCGCGCCAGCGGCCGGGGCGTGATCGCGCCCCGGCTGGAATCCTCACCAGCGGCGGTAATAGCCGTATGGGCGATAGTGGTAGCCATAGCCGTAGTAGCGGGGCGGCGGCGCGTAATAGACCGGTGGCGGGGCGTAGTAGGTCGGGCCCGACGCAATCGCTGCCCCGGCTGCGGCACCTATTCCGGCGCCGAGCAGGGCGCTGCCGGCCACATCAGGTTCGCCATAGGGGCCGTAGCAGCCACCGAGCGCGAGGCTGGCCGCTGCCAGCGTAGCGAGGCGAGTTTTCACCGCCATCCTCTGCCATGGGCATAGCGGCCGCCATGGCCGCCCTGATACCCGCGATAGGAACCGTGATGCCGGTGCGGAGGTTGCCGGTAGCGCGGGCCGTCATCGCTGGCAGCCGCGGCAACGGCGCCTGCCGCCACGCCGAGTCCGGCTCCGAGCGCCAGGGTATTGCCCCAGTTGGTTGAGCCGTCCGGGTTCTGGCAGCCCGCTGTCGTAAGGGCGATGCCGAGGGCGAGGACGGGAAGGATGCGAACCTTCATTTGAATGGAACCTCCGATGCTGCCCTTGTCGGTCCCGCCCATGGCGCCTGCGCGGCGCGCAGACGGCGGGGCGGGGGCAACATGGAGGTTTTTTCATGGCGGGCCGTCAGCCCAGCCGGCTTCAGCTCCGCTGGCCGGAGAAGGCATTGAAGGTCTGAAGCGTGTAGGTGTCCTTCACGCCCGGCACGGTCTGGACCTGCTCCACGACGAAAAGGCCAATATCCTGATCGGGCTCCAGGTAGAACTTGCCCAGCAGGTCGTACTGGCCGCTGGTGGAATGCATCTCTGAGAGTTCGGGAATGCCGTCCGCCATCTCCCGCGCGACCCGGTAGGCCGCACCCATCTCGCATTTGACCATGACGAAGATTGCTTTCATGCGCCGCCCGCTCCTGTGAGGCTGGCAGGATGACCCCGCCGGCCTGTGCTTCCAAGACTGGCAGGCCATATACTCCAAAGGCCTGCTTGCAAGATGACGGTGTCGCAATTCCTTTCGATTCCGGTTGCGTGGCGGTGCTCTGATCGCGAGAATGCGAGCACTCTTTTGGACGGATTGATGCGCAAGCGCTCGCAGTTGCTGGTGCTGGCGGTTCTGGTAGGCGCCGGGGCCGCGTGGCAGCTCTATGGGGAACAGTTCGGTGTTCCCCGGCCCATGGCTTTGCTCGGCCTGGAGAAACGCAATGCCACGGCGGCCACTGCCCCGGCGGGGCCTGTAAGTGTCGCGGTTTCGCCCGTTCGCACGGGCACGGTGATCGTGCGCGCCGAGAGCATCGGCACTGTCCGCGCGCGGGAAGCGGTGACGATCACCCCCAAGAGCCCAGGAATCGTCACTGCCATCCGCTTCCAGGAAGGCCAGCGCGTGCCAGCGGGGGAGGCACTGGTGGTGCTGGACGACGCCGCGTTGCGCGGCGAGCTGGATCAGGCCCGCGCGCTTCTCGACGACGCTCGCGGTCAGTTGCAGCGCGCCCAGCGCCTTTCCTCCGGCGTGGTGGCGGAGCAGCGGGTCGATACCCTGTTTGCCGCCGCGCGGGGCGCGGAGGCGCGGGTGCGGTCGGTTCAGGCACGAATGGACGAGACGCGCGTGACCGCACCTTTCGCCGGGCGGGTGGGGCTGCGTTCCGTCAGTGTCGGCGCGCTGGTGCAGCCTGGCACGCCGATCACGACGCTGGACGACATCTCGCGCGTGCGGGTCGAGTTCTCTGTGCCCGAGGTCTATGTCGCCCGCGTCCAGCCCGGCAGCATCGTCAGTGCCCGCAGCCCGGCCTTCGGGGAACGGCGCTTCCAGGGCACGGTGCTGGTCGCCGATACACGCATCGACCCGGCCACCCGCACCTTCCGCCTGATCAGCGAGTTCGACAATCCCGACGAGACACTGCGCCCGGGCCTGTTCCTGACCATCGAGCTGGATCTCGAGACTCGGAATGACGCGCTGATGGTGCCGGAGGAAGCGCTGGACCCGGTGGGCGAGCGGGCCTTCGTCTTCGTCATCCGCGACAACCGGGCACATCGCGCGGAGGTCACCCTTGGCCAGCGCCTCGCAGGCGAGGTCGAGATACTGCGCGGCGTTTCCGCCACCGATCAGGTGGTGGTGCGCGGGATCCAGCGGTTGCGGAACAATGCACCGGTACGGATCACGGAAACGCTGACCCGGCCGACGAGCTGAGGGGGAAGGGCCGTGGTCCTCAGCGACATCTCGATCAAGCGGCCGGTCTTCGCCACCGTCATCAGCCTGCTGCTGATGGTCCTTGGCCTGGCCGCCCTCTTCAAGCTGCCGGTGCGCGAATACCCGGCGATCGATCCCCCGGTCGTCTCCATCACCACCACCTATACAGGCGCCTCGGCCGCGGTGGTGGACACGCAGATCACTGAGCTGATCGAATCAGCTGTCGCGGGCATCGAGGGGATCAAGACCCTCACCTCCTTCTCGCGTGACGAGCGCAGCGTGGTGACGCTGGAGTTCCGCCTGACGCGGGATGTCGACTCCGCGGCGAATGACGTGCGTGACCGCGTGGCCCGCGCGCTTTCCCGCCTGCCTGATCAGGCGGAAACGCCAGTGGTCGCGAAGGTGGATGGCGACAGCCGTGCGATCCTGTGGATCGCGCTCACCTCCAATCTCTACAACGGGATGGAACTCACCGAGATCGCCTCCCGCCGCTTCAGGGACCGCCTCGCGATCGTGGACGGCGTGGCGGATGTGCTGATCCAGGGCGAGCGCAAGTATTCGATGCGCATCTGGCTGGACCGGCAGGCGCTCGCCGCGCGCGGGCTGACGGTGCAGGATGTCGAGGACGCTATCCAGCGGGAGAATCTGGAGCTTCCCGGCGGCCGCATTGAGAGCAGCCAGCGCGAGCTGACCGTCCGCACCGACACCCGCATGTCCCGCCCCGAGCAGTTCCGGGAAGTGGTGCTGACCCGTGGCGGCGGCGCTCAGGTGCTGCTGGGCGACGTGGCGCGGGTGGAGGTCGCCCCCGAGACGACGCGGGGCGGCTACCGGATCAATGGCGTGGAGGGGGTGGGGCTGGGCATCCAGCGCCAGTCCACCGCAAACACGCTTTCCGTCGCGGCCGGGGTAAAGGCCGAGGTCGAGCGGATCAAGGACACGCTGCCCGAGGGCATCGAGACCCGGATCGGCTATGACGAGAGCATCTTCATCTCCCAATCAATCTATGAGGTGGAGCACGCGCTGGTTACCGCCCTGGTGCTGGTGGTGATCGTCATCTTCCTCTTCCTGCGCTCCTTCCGGGCCACGATCATCCCGGCGGTCGCCATACCCGTTTCGATCATCGCCTCCTTCATCGCCATGTCGGCGATGGGCTTCTCGCTGAACGTGTTGACGCTGCTCGGGCTGGTGCTGGCGATCGGCCTGGTGGTGGATGACGCCATTGTGGTGCTGGAGAACATCCACCGCCGGATCGAGGAAGGGGAGCCGGTCCTGCTCGCCTCCATCCGGGGCTCGCGGGAAATCGCCTTCGCGGTGATTGCGACCACGCTGGTGCTGGTGGCGGTGTTCCTGCCGCTCTCCTTCATGGGAGGTAATACGGGGCGGCTGTTCAGTGAGTTCGGCTTCGCCCTGGCGGCCTCGGTCCTCTTCTCCGGGCTGATCGCGCTTACCCTTACGCCGATGATGTGCTCCAAGCTTCTCAAGGAGCACCAGGGCGACACCTGGCTGGTCCGCTGGACTGAGCCCTTCTTCCTGGGCATGAACGGGGCCCTGCGCTGGTCGCTCCGGCACACGATGCGGGTACCCTATCTGGTTCTGGCCGCAGTCGGGCTGATCTGCCTGCTGGCGGTTGCGCTGTTCCAGGCCCTGCCCAAGGAGTTCACCCCGGTCGAGGACCGGGCGAGCATCCTCATTCCCGTCACGGGGCCGGAAGGTGCCTCCTTCCCCTATACGTTGGAGCAGGTGGGGAATGTTGAGCGGATCACCGGCGAATACCTCCGTAATGGCGAGGCCTTGGTGGTGTTCGCAACCGTTGGGGGATTCCAGCGGCCGCCCCAGGGCAACCAGGCGACCATGTTCATCCGCCTCGCTGGCTGGGAAAGCCGCACGCGCAAGCAGCAGGAGATCGTGCAGGAGCTGATGCCGCAGCTGGCGGAGATTCCCGGTGCGCGCATCTTCCCCTTGAACCCGCCGAGCCTCGGCCAGCGCGGCATTCAGCCGCCGGTGCAGTTCGTCATCGGCGGGCCGGACTTCGACACGCTGCTGCAGTGGCGGGACCGCTTTCTCGAACGCGCCTCGGCCAACCGTAACCTGCTGAACCTCGACAGCAACTTCAAGGAAACCAAGCCGGAACTGCGGGTCTCCATCGACCGCCGAAAGGCGGCCGATCTCGGCGTGTCGATCCAGGCGGTCGGCCGGACCATCGAGACCATGCTCGGCTCGCGTGAGGTCGGCACCTATGTCGAGGGTGGCGAGGAGTACAAGATCCTCCTCCAGGCGCGGGACGGCGACCGCGGCACGCCCTATGACCTGCAGAACATCTTCGTCCGCACCATGAGCGGCGGGCTGGTGCCGCTGTCCAACCTTGTCACCCTGGGCGAGCGTGCCCGGCCTCAATCCCTGTTCCGCGAGGACCGGGTGCGCGCCATGACCATCAGTGCGACCCCGGCGGTCGGCTATTCACTCGGCGAGGCGCTGGATTATCTCGACGCGCTCGCGCGGGAGGTGCTGCCGCCGGATGCCCGCATCTCCTATCGCGGGCAGAGCCTGGAATTCCGTGAGTCCTCGGGCAGCCTCGCCATCACCTTCGCCATGGCGCTGCTGGTGGTGTTCCTGGTGCTGGCGGCGCAGTTCGAGAGCTTCGTCCACCCCTTCATCATCCTGCTCTCCACCCCGCTGGCGGTCACAGGCGGGCTGCTGGCGCTGCATCTCACCGGGCAGTCGCTCAATATCTTCAGCCAGATCGGGTTGGTGATGCTGATCGGCCTGATGGCGAAGAACGGCATCCTGGTGGTGGAATTCGCGAACCAGCTGCGGGACCAGGGGCGCAACGTGCATGACGCGGTGCTGGAGGCGTCGGTGGTGCGGCTGCGGCCGATCCTGATGACCTCCATCGCCATCGTCCTCGGCTCCGTGCCCCTGGCTGTTGCCACAGGGGCGGGCGCCGAGAGCCGTCAGGCGCTGGGCATCGTGATCGTCGGTGGCGTGACGCTGTCCACCTTCGTCACCCTCTATGCCATCCCGGCGCTCTACCTGCTGTTGGCACCCTATACGAAGCCGGTCGGCACCGTGGCGGCCAAGCTGCGGGAGCTGGAGGCAAGGGGTGCGGTGCCGCATCACCCCGCTCCGGCGGAGTGACGAGCCACGGCTTCCAGCCTAATCTCCGTCGACTTCCTACGGGGTGGAGACGAAACAATGGATGGCAGCATCACCGGCAAGCCGGGACTGCGCACGGGCGGGCAACTGCTGGCGGATGCGCTGGTGGCGCAGGGTGTCACGCACGCCTTCTCGGTGCCCGGCGAGTCCTTCCTCGATCTGCTGGACGGCCTCTACGAGGTCCGTGACAAGATCGAGCTGGTCACCTGCCGCTTCGAGGCTGGCGCGGTCAACATGGCCGAGGCCCATGGCAAGCTGACGGGCAGGCCGGGCGTCGCCATCGTCACCCGCGGCCCCGGCGCCTGCCATGCGAGCATCGGCGTGCACATCGCCATGCAGGACAGCACGCCGCTGGTGCTGATCGTCGGCCAGATCCCTTTCTCCGAGACGGACCGGGACACCTTCCAGGAGGTGGACTACCGCCGGATGTTCTCCCCTCTGGCGAAGTGGGTGACCCAGATCGACGATGCCGCGCGCATCCCCGAGCTGATGGCCCGTGCCTTCGACGTGGCGCGCAGCGGCCGCCCGGGGCCCGTGGTGGTCGCGATCAGCGAGGAGATGCAGAAGTCGCTGGTCGAGGTGCCGGATATCGGCCCGGCCCTAACTCTTCCTGCCTATCCCGCTTCCGGTGCCATCCCCCGCCTGCTGGAGTTGCTGGATGGCGCGCAGCGCCCGGTGGTCGTGCTGGGTGGCTCCGGCTGGTCGGCGGAAGGGAAGGCGGCGGTGCGCGACTTTTGCCTCGCGCATGACCTGCCGGTTGCGGTCGGTTTCCGTCGCCTGGGCCTGTTCGACGGTTCCTCGCCGAATTTTGCCGGTGATCTCGGTGTCGGCTCAGACGCGAGCCTCGTCGCGCGGGTGAAGGAGTCGGATCTTGTCATCGCCATCGGCAGCCGCCTCGGTGAGGCAACCAGCCAGGGCTACACCCTCTTTCCTGCCGGGCAGACGAGCCCGATCGTGCAGGTCCATCCGGATCCCGCCGAGATCGGCCGCGTCTTCCGCCCGCTGCTCGGCATCACGGCCGATCTGAACGCCTTCGCGCTCGCGCTGCGCGACGCCGCGCCTGGCAAGCCGCGCCTCTGGGGCGAGTGGACCCGCAAGCTGCGCGCGTGCCGGGAGGCGAATGTCGCCGCACCTGAATATGAGGGCCCGCTGAACTTCGCCCGGGCGCTGCAGGCCCTGGAGGCGGAACTTCCGGCCGACACCATCTTCACGGTCGATGCCGGCAACTTCGCAACCTGGCCGCAGCGCTTCATGTCCGTGCGCGAGGGACAGGATTTCCTCGGCCCGACCAATGGCGCTATGGGCTACTCTGTGCCTTCAGGCGTCGGCGCAGCCATCACCTATCGCGACCGCTGCGTGGTCAGCTTCGTGGGCGATGGCGGCTTCCTGATGACGGGCCAGGAGATCGCGACGGCGTTCCAATCCGGCGTGGCCCCGATCGTCATCGTGGTGAATAACGGCCAGTACGGCACGATCCGCATGTACCAGGAGCGGACCTATCCCGGCCGCGTCTCCGGGACACAGCTGACGAATCCCGACTTCGCCAAGTTCATCGAGGCGTTCGGCGGCCATGGCGAGGTGGTGACGACGACCGATGAGCTGGTGCCGGCCTTCCGCCGCGCGCGGGCGAGCGGCAAGCCGGCTGTCATCGAGGTGCGGATGAGCCCGGAGCAGATCACCAACCGGCAGACGGTGGCGCAGCTCCGCGCCGTCGCCACGACCGCCAAGCACTGACGCCCTTCGCGGGCGGGCCGATCAGCCCGCCCGCGACAGGATGCGTTCCGCCCGTATCCGCACCGGGGCATCGATCATCATGCCCCCGACCGCGACGGCGCCTTCACCGCCGGCGGCCAGTACCTTGCGCGCCCACGCCACCTCCTCGGCCCCTGGCGCGAAGCCACGGAGCGTGGAGGCGACCTGGCGGGGATGGATGCAGAGCTTGCCACCGAAGCCCAGCTCCCCAGCGTAGCGCGCCTCTTCCTCGGTCATCGCATCATCGCCGATCGTGGCTGTCACGCCATCCAGCGGCGCGGCGATGCCGGCCAGTCGCGAGGCGAGGACCAGTTCCAGCCGTGCCATCAGCAAGGCCTCACGCGTATGGGCGCAACCAAGATCGGCGGCGAAGTCGATCGAGCCGAAGGCAAGGCGCGTGGCGCCCCGCGCCAGTTCCCGCGCCGCGGCAATGCCGCGGGCGGATTCCACCAGCGCCACGAGTTCCTTTCCTTCACCGAGCGCCGCGCGGATGGCCGCGAGGGCGGCCGGATCCTCTGCCTTGGACAGGATGATCCCGCCGATCTTCGCGGAGGCGAGGGCGGCGACATCCGCCTGATGCCAGGGCGTGCCCGCGCCATTGATCCGGACGAGGACATGAGCGCCCTCCAGCGCCGCTCCAGCCGCCGCGCGGCGTGCGGCTTCCTTCTCCTCGGGGGCGACCGCATCCTCCAGGTCGATGAGCACCGCATCGGCACCCGAGGCGGCGGCCTTGGCGAAGCGCTCAGGCCGGTTACCGGGAACGAAAAGGGGGGCGATGGCCGGGGCGGTCATGCCGCGAACTCCTTCCGAATGCTGTCCGTATGGGCACCCAGGGCGGGAACGGGGCCCAGCTCCCGCGCGCCATCGCTGAAGATCGGCGCAGGCGCCGCCGCCTGCACTGGGCCGCCAGGTGTCTCCAGCGTCACGCGCCGCAGGGCAGGGTGATGCGTGAAGGCATCCAGGTCGTTGACGAAGCCGAAGGCGGTCTTCGCCTCCTTCAGCCGCATGGCGCATTCGGAGCGGGTGAGGGCCGCGAAGACAGCGGCGATATGCGCATCCACCATGGGCCGGTTCGCCACGCGCTCCACATTGCTGCGGAAGCCCTCCCGCAGCGGCAGCTCCGGCTCCCACAGGAAGCGCGCGCAGAAATCTGCCCATTCGCGCTCGTTCTGGATGGAGATGAGCACCTGCGCCCCATCCGCCGTATCGAAGGCGCCGTAAGGGCAGATAGAGGGATGGGCAAGGCCGACACGCGCTGGGACCTTCCCCGTACCCTCGTAGTAGATGAGCGGCACGTTCATCCAATCCGCCATGCCGTCGAAGAGCGAGACGGCGATGCCCTTGCCGCGCCCGGTGACGCCGCGCTCGATCAATGCCTCCAGTACGGCGGAATGGGCATTCATGCCGCAGGCGATGTCGCAAACCGAGACGCCGACGCGGCCGGGGCCTTCCGGTCGTCCCGTCACGCTGCACAGCCCGCTCTCGGCCTGCACCAGCAGGTCATAGGCCTTCATCGAGGCGTATTCGCCGCTCTCTCCATAGCCCGAGATATCGACGGTGATCAGCCGCGGGTGCTTCGCACGCAGATCGGCACTGGCGAAGCCCGCGCGCGCCGCCGCGCCGGGGGCAAGGTTCTGGATGAAGACATCCGCCTTAGCCATCATGCGGTGCAGCAGCGCGAGGTCCTCTTCCCGCTTGATGTCGAGGACCAGACTCTCCTTGCCGCGATTAAGCCAGGCAAAATAGCTCGATGTTCCCTTGGCGGCGTCGTCATATCCGCGCGCGAAGTCACCATCGACGCGTTCGATCTTGATTACCCGCGCCCCGGCATCGGCAAGGCGCCCCGCGCAATAGGGCGCGGCCACCGCCTGTTCCATCGAGACAACCAGCAGCCCCGCCAGCGGCTTCGATCCCGCCATGGTCCTGTCCCCCGTCAGAAGCTGCGCGGCAGGCCGAGGATGTGCTCGGCCACGTAGCTCAGGATCAGGTTCGTGCTGATCGGCGCCACCTGGTAGAGCCGCGTCTCGCGGAACTTGCGCTCCACGTCATATTCATGCGCGAAGCCGAAGCCGCCATGGAACTGCAGGCAGGCATTGGCCGCCTCCCAGGATGCCTTGGCGGCGAGGTACTTGGCCATATTGGCCTGCGCGCCGCAGGGCTGGTGCGCATCGAACAGCCGGCAGGCCTCGAAGCGCATGAGGTTAGCGGCTTCGATCTCGATATAGGATTCCGCGATCGGAAACTGCACGCCCTGGTTCTGCCCGATGGGGCGGCCGAAAACGACGCGCTCCTTCACATAAGGCACGACTTTGTCGATGAACCAGTAGCCGTCGCCGATGCATTCCGCCGCGATCAACGTGCGCTCGGCATTCAGCCCGTCGAGGATGTACTTGAACCCGCGCCCTTCCTCGCCGATCAGGTTCTCTACCGGGATCTCGAGATTGTCGAAGAAGATCTCGTTGGTCTCGTGGTTCACCATGTTCTCGATCGGGCGCACCGTCATGCCCTTGCCGATCGCCTCGCGCAGATCGACGAGGAAGATCGACATGCCCTCGGACTTCTTCTTCACCTCGGCGAGCGGCGTCGTGCGCGCGAGCAGGATCATCAGCTCGGAATGCTGGATGCGGGAGATCCAGACCTTCTGGCCGTTCACCACATAACGGTCGCCCTTGCGCACCGCCGTGGTCTTGATCTTGGTCGTGTCGGTGCCGGTGGTCGGCTCGGTCACGCCCATGGACTGTAGCCGCAACTCGCCGGAGGCGATCTTGGGCAGGTAGCGCTGCTTCTGCTCGGCCGAGCCATGCCGCAGCAGCGTGCCCATATTGTACATCTGCCCGTGGCAGGCACCGGAATTGCCGCCGGAGCGGTTGATCTCCTCCATGACGATGGAGGCTTCGGTCAGGCCGAGACCCGATCCGCCATATTCCTCCGGAATCAGGGCCGCGAGCCATCCGGCCTTGGTCAGTGCATCGACGAAGGCCTCGGGATAGCCTTGCTCGGCATCGATCTTGCGGTGGTACTCGGCGGGGAATTCAGCGCAGAGGGCGCGGACAGCGTCTCGCAGCTCCTGGTGCTGGTCATTCGTCGTCTGCATGCGCTCTCCTCCCGAAGACCGGGCGCCGCTTCGTTGCGCCCGTCCACAGTCATGCCGCCGGGCTGGCCAGGAGGGAAGGGGCAGCGCCCTCAGCCGCCGAGGGGCAGGCGCTCGGCAATCAGGAAAGGTTCCCCTGGGCCGGCCTGGGTGAAAAGGCAGAGCTCCGTGACGCGGCGCGGCCGTGCAGCCGCCTCGGCGAGCAGGGCAGCCGCGGCGAGGCGGACCGCCTCTTCCTCCTGCGGCGTCAGCCGCCGGGTCAGGGTGATGTGGAAGCGCCAATGGCCGAACACATGGGGATAGCCCCAGCGCTCCAGATTGAACCGCTCGGCCGGGGAGAGTCGTTCCGGCCTCCGGCGGGCGGTCTCGGCCTCGTCCGGCGGCAGGCGGTGGGCGTCGAGCGTTGCCACGCAGGCATCGGCCAGCGCCTGGAGGGCCGGGCAGGGGGCTGCCTCCCGCAAGGCCAGGAAGCCGCCCAGCGAGGCCAGCTTCAGCGGGGGCAGCTCGAAGGGCGCCGTGGCGGCGGCCAGGGCCTCCGCATCCTTCCGGAGCGCGGCATAGGAGGTGGCGAGGCGAAAGGGGGGCTTCAAAGTGGCATGCAGGCCATAGCCGCGCGGGTCGGCGGTCAGTGCATGCAGGTCCAGGCCGGGGATCTCTGGCTGGATCAGGCTGGCGCCCGTCTCCGCATCCCGCCCCAGCCATTGGCTGCCCAGGCGATGGAGAGGGTCATCGGTGGCGGGCGCCCAGTACAGGGCCGCACGGGCGCTGGAGTGGGCGCCCATCACGCGATCCGCTCCCCGCCACGCCATACGCTCAGAACCATCGGAATGGCCTCGAACTCCCGGACCCGGACCAGATCCGCCCGAAGCCCCGGGGCGATGCGCCCGCGATCGGCCAGCCCCAGCGCCTCAGCCGGGTTGGCGGTGATGGTCGCCACCGCCGCCGGCAGGGACATGCCTGCTTCAGGAACGAGCCTCCAGGCTGCCTCGATCATGGCGGGCGGCACATAGTCGGAGGCGATGATGTCCACCAGGCCCGCCCGCGCCAGCGCGGCGGCCGAGACATTACCGGAATGGCTTCCGCCGCGGACGAGATTGGGCGCGCCCGCGATGATCGCCATGCCATGCGCCCGCGCCGCGCGCGCGGCTTCCAGATTCACCGGAAACTCGCTGATCCGGATGCCATCCGCCGCGTTCTCCGCGACGATCCGGGCATCCCAGTCGTCATGGGTGGCCAAGGGCACATCCCGGCCTGCGAAAAGGGCCAGCAGCGCCCGGCGGTTCGGTTGGCCCACTGTCTCACGCTGCGCGGCCAGCTCCACCATCCGCCTCTCCACAGCTTCCGGCTCCTCGCCGGTGCGTACCCGCATGGTGCGATAGCGGTTTGCATCGATGTACTGACCGACGCCGGGGGTATGGTCCATCAGGCTGACCATCCGAAGCAGCGGATGGGTATGGTACTCCTCCAGCATCGACAGCATGTCCCGCGCCGGCAGCTCGCAGCGCAGGTGCAGGAGGTGGTCGGTCTTCAGCACCCCGGCCTCGGTGAGGGCGGTCAGGTCCCGCACCCCTTCCCGTGCGGTGCGAAGGCGGCTTTCGTCGAAGCCGAGATCGCCAAGGCAGAGCGCGTCCAATACCGTGGTCACGCCAGCCACCGCCACCTGTGAGTCGTGCGAGAGGAATGCCGAGGCCGAGGGCCAGCGCGCCATGCTGCGCGGCAGCACCTGGCGCTCCAGATTGTCGGTATGCACATCCACCGCGCCGGGGATGAGGTGGTCGCCTCCCAGGTCCTGTGCACCCGGGGCGGCGCTGCGGCCAGGGGAGATCTCCGCGATCAACCCACCCCGCAGCAGCACCGTGCCGGTCTCCACCCGATCGGGGAGAACCAGCCTGGCATTGGTCAGGATCGTCTCGTTGCTCATGCATCCCTTCTGCCTGAGCGGTGCGCCAGGGCAAGCCTCGCTGCCGGACTGTCATCCAGGCGTCATGCGCGGAGCCGGTTCCCGCTGCCGCGATTCGTCGGCACTGAGGCGGCGTAAGGGCCGATCCCTCAA
This sequence comes from Roseomonas xinghualingensis, assembly GCF_025791835.1. Taxonomy (GTDB): domain Bacteria; phylum Pseudomonadota; class Alphaproteobacteria; order Acetobacterales; family Acetobacteraceae; genus Roseomonas; species Roseomonas xinghualingensis. The sequence continues at coordinate 34,678 of NZ_JAOXLP010000014.1, read as the reverse complement.
CCGCCGCTGTCCTCGCCACCTTCGGCCTGGCGGATGATCGTCGTGCCCGGCCAGTGCTGGAGAGCGAGACGCTGAACTGCGATCCCGAGGGGCGGCCGGTGGATTGCACCCTGGGCTGCTGCGCCGCCGGGCGCGTGCAGGTACTGGGGAGGGTGAGGGCTGAAAGGAAAAAGGGGGAGGCGCCCTACGGCGCATCCCCCTGAAATGGCTCCCCGAGTTGGACTCGAACCAACGACCTAGCGATTAACAGTCGCGTGCTCTACCAGCTGAGCTATCGGGGATCAGCCGTTCCCGCCGGAGCCTGGCGGGCGAAGTAGAAGTGACAGGACGCACCTTGCGGCGCATCCCCCTGAAATGGCTCCCCGAGTTGGACTCGAACCAACGACCTAGCGATTAACAGTCGCGTGCTCTACCAGCTGAGCTATCGGGGATCATTCATTCCCACCGAACCGTGGCGGGGCGCGCCGGATACCGCGGTCCCTCCAATCCCGCAAGGGGTGTCTGGAAGAAATCGCGGTGGAGGCCCGAGCGGGAATCGAACCCACATTCACGGATTTGCAGTCCGTTGCATCACCACTCTGCCATCGGGCCGGCACGCCGGGCGGATATCGCCTTCCCCGCGCGGCTGGTCAACCCGCCTTTGGGGCTTTCTCCCCATCATGGCGCCACCCCCGTCCTTCCAAGTGGAGCAGGTGACGCCTATACACCGCCGGGTTCAGTAGATGAGGCAGCGGGCGGCATGAACTACGCCGAGGCGCGCAGGCGCATGGTGGATGGCCAGGTGAGGCCGAACCGGGTAACGGATCACCGGATCCTTCGGGCGATGCAGGAGGTACCGCGCGAGCTCTTCGTGCCGGAAAACCTCCGGGTGCGTTCCCTGAGCGACGAGGATCTGGCGCTGGGCGGCGGACGCGTCCTGCTGCAGCCCATGGTGATCGCGCAGCTGCTCCAACTTGCCGAGCCGCGCCCGGCGGAGCGCGTGCTGCTCCTGGCCTCAGGCACCGGCTACGGCGCAGCCCTGCTGGCGCATATGGGCTGCCAGGTGGTGGCGGTGGAGGACGATAAGGCGCTGCTGGAGTTGGCAGGACCGGCCCTGGCGGCCTCAGACCTGCCTGCCGGCGCCATTCGCCAGCACCAGGGCAATCCCGCCGCCGGCTTTCCGGACGGGGCACCTTACGATCTGATCCTGATCGAGGGGGCGGTTTCTTCCGTCCCGCCGGCGCTGGTCGATCAGCTGACCGACGGTGGCCGCCTCGTCGCCATCCGCTGCGCGCCGGGGGAGGCGGGCTCCGCCATCATCGGCCGACGGGTGGCCGGGCACCTCAGCATTGCCGAGGCCTTCGACGTACGCGGGACGCCCATTCCGGCCTTTGCGCCGAAGCCTGGCTTCCAGTTCGTCTGACCCGAGGGGCGATTTCCTGGTGGATGCGCCTGAGGCGATGCACCAGGGTAACGCCTCCGAAAGGCTTTCGCCGGTATCCTGGCCCCGGAACGCGGGACCGGGCTAACATCGGCAGCCATGGAATCACGTGGCCGGCATCGCGCTCCGCGGCGCGGCCGGCCGTTCGAGGATCGCAGCCGATGACCAGCACGCCCGCTCCGCGCGCGCGTCTCCGAGACGCCCTTCTCGGCACCGCCCTTGCCGGCATCGCCCTGGCTGGCTTCGCATTCGGTGGCACGGCCCCCGCGTATGCCCAGACCCTCCAGGAAGCGCTGGCGCAGACCTATGTGGACAACCCCACCCTGGCGACCGCCCGGGCCCAGCTCCGGGTCGTGGACGAGAACGTGCCGCAGGCCCTGGCCGGCTGGCGCCCCACCGTTAGCCTCTCCGGCAGCGCGGGCTATACGGATGGCAGCGCCCGCACCCGCGGCACCTTGCCGAATGGCCAGCGAATCGGCGTCACGACAGATCAGGACCGGCCCGTCGCCAGTGTCGCAGCCACCGTCACGCAGCCGCTCTACCGTGGCGGCCGCACCGTCGCCTCGACCCGGCAAGCGGAGAATCAGGTTCTTGCCCAGCGTGCCCGCCTGCTCGCGACTGAGCAGCAGGTGCTGCAGGATGCCGTCTCCGCCTATGTGAACGTCATCCGCTTTCAGGAGGAGTTGCGGCTTAACCTGAACAACGTGCAGGTGCTGCAACGCCAGCTGGAAGCAACGAATGAGCGCTTCCGGGTGGGCGAGATCACCCGGACCGATGTCGCCCAGGCCGAGTCGCGTCTTGCGGGCGCCCGGGCGTCGCGTGCCGATGCGGAAGGGCAGCTCCAGAATGCCCGCGCCACCTTCCAGCGCGTGATCGGCATGGCCCCCGCCCGCCTTTCCGCGCCGCAGCCGCTTCGGCCAGCCGTGCGCACCGGGCAGGAGGCGATGCAGGTCGCCGCAATGAACAACCCTGCCGTCGTCGCCGCCCTGTTCGACGAGTCCGCCGCTCGCGACGCTGTCGATGTGCAGCTCTCGGCCCTGCTGCCGCAGGCCAGCCTCCAGGCCCAGGCATTCCGCAACGACAACCAGCAGACGGCCGGCACCCGGATCGCCGGGCAGAGCATCACCGCCACCCTGACCGTGCCGCTCTACCAGGGAGGCGCCGAGTATGCGGCGGTCCGTCAGGCGCGGCAGGACGCGAACCGCCTGCGCCAGGTGGTGGACGAGCAGCGGCGCACCGCATCGCAGCAGGCTTCCCAGGCATGGGAGACCCTCATCAGCGCTCGCGCCACGGTGGATAGCGTGCGTGCCCAGATCCGGGCCGCCGAAATCGCATTGGATGGCGTGCAGCGCGAGGCTGTGGTCGGCAGCCGCACCACGCTGGACGTGCTGAACGCCGAGCAGGAACTGCTGAACGCCCGCGTCTCCCTCGTGCGGGCGCTCACCAATGTCGTCACCGCCAGCTACTCGGTCACCCAGGCGATCGGCCGGCTGACGGCACGCGACCTGCGCCTGCCCGTCACTCTTTATAACGCGGATGCCTATTACCGTGCCGTGCGTGACCGCTGGGCCGGCCTGGGCGACTATTCCGGCATCCAGCCGGTCCGCGACTGACCGACCGTCCGCACCAAGGAACACCACATGTCTGGCGCCGCGCCCCCAGGTCAGGATCCTTCGATGGAGGACATCCTCGCCTCCATCCGCAAGATCCTGAACGAGGAGGAGGCGGAACCCGCCGCCCCGACCAGACCGCGCCAGACTCCACCGCCGGGGCCTGAGCCGCTGGAGCTGACGGAAGCGATGCTGGTTTCGTCCCCGCCATTTCCGGAGGCCGTGCTGATGCCTTCACCTGAGGTGACGGTGGAGGTTGCCCCCATCGCTCCTTTGCCACCCCCCAAGCCATTCCCGCCGGAGCCACAGCCTACACCTTCGCCCCCAGCCCAGGCTGAACCTCCTGCCGCGCGCCGGGCACCTGCCGAGGATGAAGGGCTGGTCGCCCCGGCCACGGCGGCTGCTGCGGCGGCCCTGATCGGCCAGCTTGCCCGCACCGTCGCTGCTGAGCGCACCGCGCCGGTCCATCGCGGTGGCCCTTCGATCGAGGATGTTGTGCGCGAGGAGATCCGGCCTCTGCTGAAGGAATGGATCGACACCAACCTGCCTCCCCTGATGGAGCGGCTGGTGCGGGCGGAGATCGAGCGGGTGGTCAGCCGGTCCCTCGGCTGATCCCCCTGCGGGATGCCGGGGCGCTTTGCCCCGGACCACGTGCATCAGACCACCACCTTTGAGAGGGCAGGGCCCATCTCCACTTGACGGGCGGCAAACCCACCGCCAAGCCTCCGCCCATGCTCGACAAGACGCTCTCGCCCGCCGGCTTTGAGCCGCGCCTCTACGAAGGCTGGGAAAGCACCGGCGCCTTCACGGCGAATCCGGCCTCCGACGCCAAGCCCTTCACCATCATGATCCCGCCGCCCAATGTGACGGGCAGCCTGCATGTCGGGCATGCGCTCGACGTGACCATCCAGGATACGCTGGTCCGCTTCCGCCGGATGCAGGGCCGGGACGTGCTGTGGCAGCCGGGCACCGACCATGCCGGCATTGCCACCCAGATGGTGGTGGAGCGCCTGCTTGCCAGCGAGGGCAAGGACCGGCGCGAGATGGGCCGCAAGGCCTTCCTCGACCGCGTCTGGCAGTGGAAGGCCGAGAGCGGCGGAACCATCACCCGGCAGTTGCGCCGCATGGGCGCCAGCCTGGACTGGTCGCGCGAGCGCTTCACCATGGATGAGGGCCTTTCCGAGGCCGTGCGCGAGGTCTTCGTGACCCTGCACCGCCAGGGCCTGATGTATCGCGACCGCCGGCTGGTGAACTGGGATGTGAAGTTCCAGACCGCCATCTCGGACCTCGAGGTCGAGAGTCGCGAGGTGAAGGGCAACCTCTGGCACCTGCGCTACCCGGTGGAAGGCCAGCCCGGCCGCTTCCTGGTGGTGGCGACCACACGCCCTGAGACCATGCTGGGCGATACGGCGGTGGCCGTGAACCCGGGCGATGAGCGCTTCCAGGACCTGATCGGCAAGTTCGTGATCCTGCCGATCGTCGGCCGCCGCATCCCGGTGGTGGCGGATGAGTATTCGGACCCCGAGAAGGGCTCGGGCGCGGTGAAGATCACCCCTGCCCATGATTTCAATGACTTCGAGGTCGGCAAGCGCCACAAGCTGCCATCCCCCTCTGTGCTGGATGCCGAGGGGCGCGTGACCCTGGCCGAGATCGAGGGCGAGATCCAGGCCGTGCCCGACGTAGCCGAGCCGGCGGTGCTCTCCGCCCTTTCCGGGCTAGACCGCTTCGAGGCCCGCAAGGCGATCCTAGCGGAGCTGGAGCGGCTGGAGTTGATCGAGAAGATCGAGCCCCATGTCCACGCCGTGCCGCATGGCGACCGCTCCGGCGTGCCGATCGAGCCGCGCCTGACCTGGCAGTGGTATGTGGATGCGGCCACCCTCGCCAAGCCCGCTGTCGAGGCGGTGGAGAGCGGCCGCACCCAGTTCGTGCCCAAGCAGTGGGAGAACACCTTCTTCGCCTGGATGCGCGATATCCAGCCTTGGTGTGTCTCCCGCCAGCTCTGGTGGGGCCACCAGATCCCGGCCTGGTACGGGCCGGACGGACATATCTTCGTGGAGCGCACCGAGGGGGAGGCCGAGGCTGCCGCCCGCGCCCATTACGGCAAGGAGGTCACGCTCACCCGCGACCCGGACGTGCTGGACACCTGGTTCAGCTCCGGCCTCTGGCCCTTCTCGACCCTGGGCTGGCCGCGCAAGACGCCGGAACTGGAGCGCTACTATCCCGGCGACGTGCTGGTGACGGGCTTCGACATCATCTTCTTCTGGGTCGCCCGGATGATGATGCTCGGCATCCACTTCATGGGCGACGTGCCCTTCAAGGTGGTGAACATCCACGGCCTGGTCCGCGACGAGCGCGGGCAGAAGATGTCCAAGTCCAAGGGCAATGTGATGGATCCGCTGGAACTGGCGGATGCCTATGGCGCCGATGCCCTGCGCTTCACCCTGGCCTCCTTCGCGGGCCCTGGGCGTGACGTGCGGCTGGGCCGGCAGAAGGTGGAGAGCAACCGCGCCTTCGTGACGAAGCTGTGGAATGCCGCCCGCTTCTGCGAGATGAACGGCATCGTCCCCGATGCCTCCTTCGATCCGATGGCGGCCACCACCCCTCTGGCCCGCTGGATCATCGATGCCGGCAATGCAGCCATCGCTGAGGCCACCGCGGCGCTGGAGGCTTTCCGCCTCGATGACTATGCGGCCTCCCTTTACCGCTTCACCTGGGGCAGCTTCTGCGACTGGTTCCTGGAGTTGGCCAAGCCGGCCCTGACTGGCCCTGACGGGGTGGAGAAGGCCGAGGCCAAGGGCGCCGCCCAGCATGTGCTCGGGCTGATCCTGCGCCTCGCCCATCCGGTGATGCCTTACGTAACCGAGGAACTTTGGGACCGCTTCGGCTACGGGCCCGAGGGCAGCCTGATCCGTACCCCTTGGCCCAAGCCGGTGGCGGTGATGGGCGCCGAGGAGGCTCGCGCCGAGCTGAACTGGCTGGTGAGCTTCATTTCCGAGGTTCGCACGGTGCGTGCCGAGGTGAATGTGCCGCCTTCCGTCACCGTACCGCTGCTGGTGCAGGGGGCGAGCGAGGAGTCGATGGCACGCGCCGCCCGCTGGATCGATCCGATCCGCCGCCTGGCGCGCGCCACTGAGGTGGCGCCGCTGGAAGGCCCGGCACCCGTAGGCGTGGCCCAGGCCGTAGTTGGCGAAGCCACGGTGATGCTCCCCCTGGCCGGGGTGGTGGACCTCGCTGCCGAGCGCGCGCGGCTTTCGAAGGAGCACGCCAAGGTGGAGGCGGAGGCCCGCAAGATCTCGGCGAAGCTGTCCAACCCGGACTTCACCAGCCGCGCCAAGGAGGAGGTGGTGCAGGAGACGCGTGAGCGCCTCTCGGCCGCAGAGGCCGAGGCGGCCAGGCTGGCGGCGGCCATCGCCCGTATCGCTGCATGAGGTTCTTCGACTTCTTCGCCCTCACCGTGCTGGCGACCGTGCCCATCCTGTGGTGCCGGTCCCGGCTGCCGCGGCTGAACAGGGAGCCGCGGATCACCGAGCAGCAGGCGGTGCGGGTCGGCGTCGTCTTCAGCACGGTCCTCTGCGCGATCTACATCCTCCGCTACGTCGTCTATCGCTGACGGCCTGCTGCGTCCCGGCGGGTGCCGCGCCGTAAGTGGCGCGGCACCCGCATCCTTTCGCGGGCACCGGCGCTGTCACGGCATGGCCCGAGAATGCGGGGAGGCATGACGCCGGATGATCATCTTCCTGGATTTCGAGGCGAGCGGACTGGGAAAGCGTGGTTTTCCCATCGAGGTGGGCTGGGCCGCGGAAGATGGCAGCGAGGAGGGGCACCTCATCCGCCCGGCTCCTGGATGGGAGGAGTGGGATGAGGGTGCCGAGGCCATTCATGGGCTGACGCGGGACCGCCTTGAGCGCGAGGGGCAGCCGCATGACGTGGTGGCCCGCCGCATGGTCGAGGTGCTGAGTGGCCATGACCTCTATGCCTCGGCACCCTCCTGGGACGGCCAGTGGCTCAGCCGCCTGCTTCGCGCCGCCGGCCTGCCGCGCCACGCGCTGCGCCTGCGGGATACGGAGGAGGCCAGGCAGGGTGCTGTCCTTTCGGTCCTCGCCCGCGCCGGCCTTGATCCGGCCCATCATACCGGGCTGATGCTGGAGATCCTGGGCGGCCTGACGCGGCAGGCGGAGGAAGCCGAGCCGGTGCATCGGGCCGTGGAAGATGCCCGGCAGGAACTGGCCCTCTGGCGCGAGGCCGGGCAGCGCATGGAAGAGGCGGTGGCGCGCCTTCGCTGAGGCTCGCGCGTCTGCATTGCGCCATCGGCCGTTGCCGCTGGCGGTTTGTTGCGCGATACAGCCTCGCCGAGAGGACAAATGCCAATGCCGGACAACACCTGGGACAAGTCCCGCCTGCCCAGCCGCCATGTGACGGTCGGCCCCGAGCGCGCGCCGCACCGCTCCTACTACTACGCGATGGGCCTCACCGAGGAAGAGATCGCGCAGCCGCTGGTTGGCGTCGCCACCTGCTGGAACGAGGCCGCGCCCTGCAACATCGCGCTGAACCGCCAAGCACAGAGTGTGAAGACCGGTGTGAAGCATGCGCATGGCACGCCGCGCGAGTTCACCACCATCACGGTGACCGACGGCATCGCCATGGGCCACCAGGGCATGAAGTCCTCCCTCGCCAGCCGCGACGCCATCGCCGACACGGTGGAGCTGACCATGCGCGGCCATTGCTATGACGCGATGGTGGGCCTCGCTGGCTGCGACAAGTCGCTGCCCGGCATGATGATGGCGATGCTGCGGCTGAACGTGCCCAGCGTGTTCATGTATGGCGGCTCGATCCTGCCCGGGAAGTTCAAGGGCCGTGACGTGACGGTGGTGGATGTGTTCGAGGCGGTCGGCCAGCACGCCGCCGGCAACATGTCCGACGAGGACCTGCACGCGCTGGAATGCGTGGCCTGCCCGAGCGCCGGCGCCTGCGGCGGCCAGTTCACCGCCAACACCATGGCCACCGTTTCCGAGGCAATCGGCCTTGCGCTGCCCGGCTCCGCCGGTGCCCCCGCGCCCTATGAGGACCGCGACAAGTGGGCCGTCGAATCCGGCCGCGCGGTGATGGATCTGCTGCGGAAGAACATTCGCCCGCGCGACATCGTCACCAGGGAAGCACTCTACAACGCGGCGCTGATCGTGGGCGCCACGGGTGGCTCTACCAATGCGGGCCTGCACCTGCCGGCCATGGCGCATGAAGCGGGCATCAAGTTCACGTTGCAGGACGTGGCCGAGATCATGCGTAAGGCTCCCTATATCGGCGACCTGAAGCCGGGCGGCCGTTACGTGGCCTATGACGTCTACAAGATCGGCGGCATCCCGGTGATCGTGAAGGCGCTGCTCGACGCCGGGTTGCTGCATGGCGACTGCATGACGGTGACCGGCAAGACGCTGGCGGAGAACCACCGCGAGGTGATCTTCCCGAAGGACCAGGATGTCATCCGCCCGGTCTCCAATCCCATCTCCGAGACGGGTGGCGTGGTTGGCCTGAAGGGCAACCTCGCCCCGGACGGCGCGATCGTGAAGATCGCCGGCATGACGAACCTGCGCTTCGAGGGCACCGCCCTGTGCTTCGACTGCGAGGAGGACGCCTTCGCCGCCGTCGACCAGCGCGCCTACAAGCCGGGCGACGTCATCATCATCCGCTATGAAGGCCCCAAGGGCGGCCCCGGCATGCGTGAGATGCTGTCCACCACGGCCGCGCTCTATGGCCAGGGCATGGGTGGCGAGGTCGCGCTGATCACCGATGGCCGCTTCTCCGGGGCGACCCGTGGCTTCTGCATCGGCCATGTCGGACCCGAGGCGGCGGTGGGCGGCCCCATCGCGCTGCTGCAGAACGGCGACCGCATCGTGATCGACGCGGGGAAGGGCACGATCGACGTGGACATCTCCGATGAGGAGATGGCGAAGCGGAAGGCCGCCTGGAAGCCGCGCAAGACCGACTACAACTCGGGCGCGCTGTGGAAATACGCGCAGCTGGTCGGCCCGGCTCATCTCGGCGCGGTCACCCATCCGGGTGGTGAGGCCGAGACGCACATCTACGCCGACATCTGACAGCGAGGAGGCTGCCATGATCCGTGCAGGGAATGCGGCGCGGATCATGGCCATACCAGGCTTCGTGCCATGAGCGCCCCGCTGCCCCTTGCACTGACCATGGGAGACCCCGCCGGGATCGGCGGGGAAATCACTCTGGCCGCCTGGGCGCGGCTACGCCGGGACGGTCCCGCCTTTGTGGCTCTGGACGATCCCCGCCGCCTGGAGGCGATGGCTTCCCGGCTTGGGTGGGATATCCCGGTCGCCCAGGTCGCCAGCCCCGAGGAGGCGGCGGCGGTCTTTCCGGACGGCCTGCCGGTCATGACCATCCGGTTGCCGGTTCCCTCCGTTCCCGGGACGCCGGACCCGGCCAATGCCCCGGCCGTGCTCGGCTCCATCGAGCGTGCCGTGACGCTGGCGCGGGAGGGCAGGGTAGGGGGCGTCGTCACCAACCCGATCAGCAAGGCTACGCTCTACCGCACCGGCTTTGCCTTTCCGGGCCATACAGAGTTCCTCGGCGCGCTGACCGGCACGGCGGAGCCGCCGGTGATGCTCCTGGCCTCGCCCATGCTGCGGGTGGTGCCGGTCACCATCCATGTCTCGCTGCGCCGGGCTCTCGACACGCTTTCCACCGCCGAGATCATCCGTACGGGCCTCGCCCTCGCGCGCGGGCTTCGCGAGGGATTCGGCATCGCCGCGCCCCGGATCGCCGTCGCCGGGCTGAACCCCCATGCGGGAGAGGAAGGCGCCATGGGCGATGAGGAGCCGCGCCTCGTGGTCCCGGCTATCGAGGCGTTGCTGGCACAGGGCGTGGATGCCTTCGGCCCCCTTCCGCCGGACACGATGTTCACGGCCCGCATGCGCCAGACCTATGACGCCGCGCTCTGCCTCTATCACGACCAGGCGCTGATCCCGATCAAGACGCTGGACATGGACGGGGGGGTGAACGTCACCCTTGGCCTGCCCATCATCCGGACATCGCCCGATCACGGCACGGCCTTCGGCATCGCGGGCCAGGGTATCGCCGATCCGGGCAGCCTGATCGCCGCACTCCGACTCGCGGCCGGCATGGCCGCGAACCGTCCTCCAAAGGCTGCTGCCGCATGAAGCCCATTCGCCTCGGCGTGAATGTCGATCACGTCGCCACCCTACGTAATGCGCGCGGCGGCACGCATCCCGATCCGCTGGCTGCCGCAAGGCTCGCCCTGGCTAATGGTGCCGACAGCATCACCATCCATCTGCGCGAGGACCGGCGCCACATCCGGGATGCTGATTGCCGGGTGATGCGGGAGGCCCTGTCCGCTCCGATCAACCTGGAAATGGCCGCGACCGCCGAGATGGAGGCCTTTGCGATCGCCCTGCGCCCCCATGCATGCTGCCTCGTGCCGGAGCATCGCGCGGAACTGACCACGGAGGGCGGGCTGGACGCCGCCGGGCAGTTGGAGGCACTCGCCCCGGTCGTCGCCTCCCTGAATGCGGCCGGGATTCGTGTTTCCCTCTTCCTGGACCCCGATCTGCACCAATTGGAGGCCGCTGCCCGCCTCGGCGCGCGCGCCGTGGAGCTGCACACCGGCACCTTTTGCGAGGCCGTGCCCGACGAGGCCCGCGACCGCGAACTGGCACGCCTCCAGGCGGCGGCGCGGAAGGTGGACGCCCTCGGCATGGAGTGCCATGCCGGGCATGGGCTCGACTACGAGACTGCCCCGCTACTTGCCGCCATCCCTGAGGTGGTGGAGCTGAATATCGGCCACTTCCTCATGGGCCAGGCGCTTTTCGAGGGGCTGCCCACGGCTGTTTCCCGGATGCGCAGCGTCATGGAAGCAGCACGGTCATGAGCGATCTCGCCCGCTCTATCAGCGACACCGGCTATGTCCCGCTTTCCGGGGCCGAGACCCGCGCCACCTTCGATCCGGCCGGCATGGCGCTGTCCGGCGCAGAGTGGGCGCGCTTTGCCGACAGCTGGAACGACCTTCGCCCGGATGGCTACATGGCTGATGGCGGCCGCTACCGGTTGCGCCGCCACGCCGTCTATGCGGCGGAGCCCGGGCAGCCGCTTACTCGTGGCCCGCACCAGCCGCATTACCAGGCGCGCGAATACAACCAGCTGAATGGCGGCATCGAGCGCTGGTTCGACCCCGTCACAGCTGAAGTGGGGGAGGGGGCCGCCCTTCGCTCGCTGCTCGATGGCTCCCGCGCCGTCTTCGACGGGGTAGCCCCTGGCGCCGGCTGGCATGCCGAAGTTCATCAGTTCCGCATCGAGGGCCATCCAGGCGAGGTCGGCAAGCCCACCCCTGAGGGGATGCATTCGGATGGGGTGGATTATGTGCTGGTGATGATGGTCGGGCGGGAAAATGTCGCCGGCGGCGTAACCGGCATCCAGATCGATGGGCGCGAGGCCGCCAGCTTCACCCTGCAGGAATCCGGCGACGCCGTTCTCCTGGATGATCGCCGCGTGATGCACGGCGTCACCCCCATCCAACCGATCGATCCGGCACGTCCCGCGCACCGGGACGTGCTGGTGATCACCTTCCGGAAGCGCTGAGGTTCAGGCGGCGAGGTCGAACAGGACCGGTGCGTGGTCCGAGGGGCTTTCCTCGGATCGCGCTACCAGATCCACCGAAGCGGCGGTGAGCCGCTCGGCCAGTTCCGCGCTCAGCAGCGCGTGGTCGATCCGCAGGCCACGATTGGAGTCGAAGGACGGGCCGTAATCCCAATAGGTCCAGGGCGCGTCCTTCGGGTGCAGGGCACGCAGCGCGTCCGTCATGCCGAGATGGGTGATGGCACGGAAGGCCGCCCGGCTCTCCGGCCGCACCAGCGCATCGGTCGGGGGCAGGGCGCCCGGCGAGAGGTCGTCATCCGTCGGGCAGACATTGAAGTCGCCCAGCACGGCATAGGGTGTGAAGGAATCGAGCCTTTCGGCCACCCGGGCCCGCAACCGCTCCATCCAGGCCAGCTTGTAGGCATAGCCTTCGGCGCCACCAGAATTGCCGTTAGGCAGGTAGATACCGGCGACATGCATGCCAGCCGCCTTCACCTCGACAAAACGGGCATGAGTGTCCTCATCCCCGCCGGGCAGGGCTTCGTCCACCACTTCGAAGGGGATACGGGAGATCACGGCCACGCCGTTCCGCCCGCCAGGCTGGCCCACGGCATGGCTGCGATAGCCCAGATCGGCCAGTTCCATGCCCGGGAACTCCTCCGTTTTGCACTTCAGTTCCTGGAGGAAGACGAGGTCGGGGGAATGCCGTTCAAGCAGGCGCCGCAGATGCGGCATCCGCTTGCGGCCCGAATTCACGTTGAAGGTGCAAAGGCGCAAGGGAGGATCAGCCGACCGAGAAGGAGGTGCCGCAGCCGCAGCCAGAGGCCGCCATGGGATTCCGCACAGTGAAATGGGCGCCGATCAGTTCATCCGCCCAATGCAGCTCTGCCCCCCGTAACAGGTCCAGGGACACAGGATCGATGAAGACGCGCCCTTCCACCACCAGGTCATCGGGCTCGGGAGCATCAGCCAGGTCAAACTTGTACTGGAAGCCGGAGCAACCGCCGGCCTCCACCGCCAGGCGCAGGCCAGCCTGGGGGCGGCCCTGCGCGGCCGTGATCTCGGCGACCTGGGCCAGGGCGGCCGGGGTGACGGAGAAGGGGGCGAGTGGGAGAGTGCCATCCGGCATGGGTAAACCTCGGGCAATCGGCGAATCTCTGATGAAGATAGGGCCTCCCCCCGGCTTCTCCAACGCGCGCCAGCCTTGCCGCTGGCGCGGGCCGGGTGCTACGGCCCGGCCACGCCATGGATGACGCCCCCACCCCAGCCACGCCCACGCGCGGCCCGCATGAGCTGGCCCCCTGGGCAGTCCAGCCCGGCGCCTCGCGAGGCCGCCTCTACCCCGAGGATTCGGGTGGCGGCCGCTCGCCCTATCAGAGGGACCGGGACCGGATCATCCACTGCACCGCCTTCCGGCGGCTCCAGTACAAGACCCAGGTCTTTGTCTACCATGAGGGCGATGCCTTCCGGACACGGCTGACGCATTCCATCGAGGTGGCGCAGATCGCTCGTTCCATCGCGCGGCAGCTGCATCTGGATGAGGATCTGGCCGAAGCCCTGGCCCTGGCCCATGACCTTGGCCACCCGCCCTTCGGCCATGCCGGGGAGGAGGCGCTGAACGGCGTGATGCGCGCCTGGGGCGGCTATGACCACAATGCCCAGTCGCTGAAGGCGGTGACGCTGCTGGAGCATCGCTATGCCGGCTTCGACGGGTTGAACCTGACCTGGGAGACGCTCGAAGGCCTGGCCAAGCACAACGGGCCGCTCCGCCGCCCGCCACCCTACATCGCCGAGTATTCCGCGAAGCACGATCTCGAACTGTATTGCCATGCCAGCGCCGAGGCGCAGGCCGCGGCGATCGCCGACGACATCGCCTATAACAACCATGACCTGGACGATGGCCTCCGCGCCGGCCTCTTCACCCTGGAGGAGGTCTGCCGCCTGCCGCTGATCGCCATGGCACGCGACCAGGCCATGGAGGCGATCCCGGCGGATGCGCCGCCCGAGCGGGTCGCGAGCGAGATCATCCGCCGGGTCATCAACCTGATGATCACCGACGTGGTGGAAGAGGCGCGGCGCCGTATCACGCTGCTGAAGCCGAAGAGCGTGACGGATATCCGAAACGCCAAGCAGCCCGTCGTTTTCTTCTCGGACCGCATGCGCGCGCTGAACCAGGAGACGCGCCATTTCCTCTTTGACCGGATGTACCGGCACTGGCGCGTCAACCGCACCACGCTGAAATGCAAGCGCGTGCTGCAGGTGATGTTCTCCCTGCTGCATGGCCAGCCCGATATGCTCCCACCCGCCTGGGCCGCACGCGCAGGGGAGGCCGGCTCGCCCGCGGCCGCCCGCGCCGTCTGCGACTGGCTGGCGGGCATGACCGACAAGTTCGCGCTCGAAGAGCACCGTCGCCTGACGGACCCCAACATTCCCGGCTGAACACGATATGACCGACGACATCTTCCGCACGATCCGCGACGCGGTCGTGGCCGAACTCCGCGCGCTTCTCCCGGATCTGCCCGAGGAGCTGCTGGCCCGCGTGCTGGTGGAACCCCCGCGCGATCCCTCGCACGGCGACATGGCGACGAATGCGGCGCTTGTCGTTGCCAAGCCTGCCCGTCAGGCGCCGCAGAAGGTGGCTCAGGCCCTGGCCGAACGGCTGGCGGCACGCGACGGCATCGCCAGCGCGGCACCAGCCGGCCCTGGCTTCGTGAATCTGCGCCTGGATGAGTCGCTGCTGCGCGAGCAGCTCTCGGTCATCCTGCGCGCGGGCGAAGCCTTCGGTGACGGCAGCACGGGCGGCGGCCGCAAGGTCGATGTGGAGTATGTCTCCGCCAACCCGACCGGCCCCATGCATGTCGGCCATTGCCGCGGCGCGGTGGTCGGCGATGCGCTGGCTAACCTTCTTACCAAGGCCGGCTGGGCGGTGACGAAGGAGTACTACATCAACGATGCCGGCGCGCAGGTGCAGGCGCTCGGCTGGGCCGCCTATTGGCGCTATCTCTATGAGGCAGCTCAGGCTGGCTATGCTAGCCGTGCGGTGCTGACCCGGCTCGCGACCGAGCCGCCAGAGCAGGCGCGTGAGATCGTTGAAAGCGAGTTCGGCATCACCCTCCAATATGGGGGCGACTACCTTGTGCCCGTAGGCAAGGCTCTGCTGCGTGAGTATGGCGATAAGCTCTTGTCGCAGGAAGGTGAGCCGCCTTCTGAAGAGACGCTTCGGATCGTGCGCGATTGTGCGGTCGAAATGATGATGGCCGAGATCCGCGACGACCTCGCGGCGCTGGGTGTTCGCCATGATGTCTTCATTAGCGAGGCCGCTCTGGTGAAGAGTGGCGCGGCGGATCGCGCCATAGCCGATCTCGCGGCGCGCGGCCTCGTTTATGAAGGCGTGCTGGAGCCGCCGAAGGGCAAGCTGCCGGATGATTGGGAGCCGCGCGAGCAGACGCTGTTCCGCTCGACCGAGTTCGGTGACGACGTGGACCGGCCGCTGCGCAAGAGTGACGGCAGCAACACCTATTTCGCCAACGACATTGGCAACCATGCCGACAAGATCGCACGCGGCTTCGATGAGCTGGTGCATGTCTGGGGTGCCGACCATGGCGGCTATGTGCCCCGCATGAAGGCCGCCGTCGCGGCACTCTCCACTGAGCACCCCGTGTCGCTCGACGTGGTGCTGACGCAGATTGTTAAGGTGGTGAAGGGCGGCCAGCCCGTGCGCATGTCCAAGCGCGCCGGCACCTATGTCACCCTGCGCGACCTGATCGATGAGGTGGGGCGTGACGCGGTGCGCTTCACCATGCTGACGCGCAAGGCCGATGCGCAGATGGAGTTCGATCTGGACGCCGTCGTGCAGCAGTCGCGCGACAATCCGGTCTTCTATGTGCAGTACGCCCATGCGCGCTGCCGTAGCGTGCTGCGGCAGGTGAATGACCCATTGCTGGCTGATCTGGCGGAGGCGCCTCTCGATGCGCTGGCCGATCCGGCTGAGATGGCGCTGATCCGCCGCCTCACCGCCTGGCCCCGCACGGTGGAAGGCGCGGCCCTGGCGCGTGAGCCGCACCGGATCGCGTTCTTTCTCCATGACTTGGCCGCCGACTTTCATCTACTGTGGAACCGGGGGCGCGATGATGCCACCTTGCGTTTCATCCGGGAGGGGGAACCGGAGGCCACGCGGGCGAGGCTTGCCCTCGTCGCGGCCACGGCAGCGGTTATCCGTTCCGGTCTCGCGGTCATGGGGGTGACGCCCGTCGAGGAGATGCGGTGAGCGAATTTTCGGTTCCGAGCTATCGAGTCCGCCCGGAACGGGCGGGCTTTCAGTTGCCCTGGCGCATGCTGGCTGTCTTCGGCGTGGTAGCCGGCGCGGCTGCGATCGGCGGCGGCCTGGTCTGGGGCGTCACGCGCGCCATGAAGCAGGAGGTGCCGACGATCGAGGCCGACACCCGCCCGTTCCGCGTGAAGCCCGAGGATCCGGGGGGATTGCGCGTGGCCAACCAGGAAGAGCGGATTTTCGAGAGCCAGCGCCAGGGGCCGAGCCAAGGCGGCGCATCGCCGCAGGTGCGGCTGACGCCGGAGCCGGAGCGCCCCGATGTCGAGGCCCTGCGCCAGGCCGCTGCCCGCGCGCAGCAGGCGGCCACCGCGCAGGCACCGGCACAACCCGCCCTTCCACCACCCGTTCTGCCTGATGCGGCGCCGATCCGGCCGCCGATGCTCAATCCAAGTCTCGGCCAGCAGGCAGCACCGGCCGCCACACCTGCGCCGGCTGAGCAGCCCGAGCAACCTGTGCAGCAGCAGGCTCAGCAACAGGCGCCGGTCCAGGCCATCTCCCCGCCGCCCATGCCCGCCGGCGCGCCTGCCCGCGCGCCCGCCCGCACTGGCCGTTTCGTGGTGCAGCTCGGCGCCGTCTCCTCCGAGGAGGCCGCTCGTGGCGAATGGGTTCGCCTACAGGGCCGCATTCCGGAACTCGCCGGCTACCAGCCGCAGATCACCCGCGTGGACCGTGGCGACCTGCCGCCGCTCTGGCGCATCCGCGCCACAGGACTGCCCGATGCCGCCGCGGCCAAGAGCCTGTGCGATTCCGCGAAGACCAAGAGCGCGCCCTGTGCAGTAATCGGCGGATGAGCATTCGCGCCGCCGTCACTGGCCTTTCGGGTCTGTCCATCACGCTGGAGGAGGCGGCAATTCTGCGCGCCACCCCGCCCGCGGGCGTGATCCTGTTCCGCCGCAATGTGGAAAGCCCGTCCCAGCTCCGCGCCTTGACCGCTGCCATCCGCGAAGCGCTGGGGGAGGAAGCGCCGATCCTGGTGGACCAGGAGGGCGGCCGCGTCGCCCGGCTGCGCCCGCCGCATTGGCCGGCCTTCCCGCCCGCCAGCGTCTTCGAGGGCGCCCCCGATGCCCGTGCCGCTGCCAATGCCGCCCTGCTGGGCGCGGAATGCGCCGCCATGGGGCTGGATGTGGTCTGCGCCCCGGTGCTGGACCTGCGCCTACCCGGCGCGCATGACGTGATCGGCGACCGCGCCTTCTCCGCCGATCCCGCCGAGATCGCCAAGCTGGGCCAGGCCTGGATCGAGGGGCTGATGGCCGCTGGCTGCATCCCGGTGATCAAGCACATCCCCGGCCACGGCCGCGCGACGGCCGATAGCCATGAATCTCTTCCCCGGGTGGATGCCGATGCCGCGACGCTCGCCGCGGACATCGCGCCCTTCCGCGCCGTCTGCGCCCGGGATTCGGGCCGGCATCTCTGGGCCATGACCGCGCACATCACCTATGCCGCGCTGGACCCGGAGCTTCCCGCCACCCTCTCCCCACGCCTGATCGGGCACACCATCCGCGGCGAGATCGGCTTCGACGGTGTGCTTGTCTCGGATGACCTGACCATGGGCGCCCTCGCGGCCTTCCCCAGCAACAATCTGGCGGAAGCCTCCCTGGCCGCAGGCTGCGATCTCGTCCTGCATTGCAACGGCGTGGCGGCCGATACGGCCGCTTTGCTGCGCGACTGCCCGCTGCTGACCGATCGTACGGCGGAACGTCTGGCCACCGCCCGCTCCGCCATGCTGGCGGCCCGCCCAACCGCCCTTGCGGCTCTCGCCAGGCACCCGGCGGCCCTCACGCCGCATGTGCTGACGGACGCCTGAGCATCATGGACTGGCTTCCGGATTTCGCAGCCGCGGTCCTGGCCGCGATTCTCGCGATCACCCTGCACGAGGCGGCGCATGGCTATGCCGCCCGCGCCCTGGGCGACGACACCGCCGCGCGCCTCGGGCGTCTCTCGCTGAACCCGTTGCGGCATATCGATCCGGTCGGCACGCTGCTCGTGCCGGGGCTGCTGCTGTTCACGCAGTTGCTGGCCGCGGGGCAGGTGAGCGTGATGTTCGGCTGGGCGAAGCCGGTGCCCGTCAACATCATGGCGCTGCGCAACCCGCGCTTCGGCATGGTGCTGGTGGCCGCCGCCGGACCGGCGGTCAACGTGCTGCTCGCCACCGTCGCGGCGCTGCTCCTGCATCCGCTGCAGGGGGTGGGCGGTGACAATGTCCTGGACTGGTTCGAGGGCTTCCTCTTCCTTTCCCTGATCGGCAACCTCGTTCTGGCGGCCTTCAACCTCCTGCCGATCCCGCCGCTGGATGGCGGCCGCATCCTCGGCGGGCTTCTGCCGCCCGCCCTTGGCATCCCATTCCTGCGGCTGGAGCGGGCTGGACTGTTCATCGTGCTGGCGCTGCTCTTCCTCCTCCCCATGGCCGTGCCGGGGATAGACCCGCTGCGCTGGCTGGTGAGCGCGGTGGTCTTCCCCGCGGCCGAGGTGATCCTCGCCCTCACGGGCCATGGTGCATGAGCACGGCCGAACCCGCCCTGATGGTCACCCTCGATGGATTCGAGGGCCCGCTCGACCTGCTGCTGGACCTTGCCCGCGCGCAGAAGGTGGATATCGCGAAGATCTCCATCCTCTCCCTGGTGGACCAGTATCTCGCTGTCATCGAAGGCGCCCGCCGCGTCCGGCTGGAACTGGCCGCGGACTGGCTGGTGATGGCCGCCTGGCTTGCCTGGCTGAAGTCCCGTCTGCTCCTGCCCGAGGACCCTGAGGCGGAAGAGGATGCGGAGGCCCTTGCCGGAGCCTTGGCCGATCGGCTGCGCGAGTTGGAACGGATGCGCGAGGCCGCCGCCTGGCTCGGCCAGCGGCCCTTGCTGGGCCATGATGTCATGGCGCGTGGCGCGCCGGAGAGCCTTGTCCTGGAGGACCGCTCGGGGTTGGCGGCGGATCTGCCGGGCCTGCTCCGCGCCTATACCGACGTGCTGCGCCGCGCCGCCGCCCGGCGCCCCTATCGTCCCAAACCGCGCAAGATCTGGACGGTGCAGGACGCGCTGTCGCGGCTTCAGACCCTGGTTGGCCATGCGCCGGGCTGGGCCGAGCTGTCCCGCTTCCTCCCGGAGGCCGAGATGGACCCGACCGAGCGCCGGGCCGCCCTGGCCAGCACCCTCGTCGCGGGGCTGGAACTGGCCAAGACTGGAGCCGCCGAGCTGCGCCAGGATGCGCCCTTCGCCCCCATTCTCCTGCGCCCTCCTGTTGCCGAGACCCGCGATGCCGACGCCGCCTGATCCCGACGACAAGGAGCCGCCGGTCCCGGTGGAGTCCGAGGGCGCCCCGCCGACGGGCACACCACTCGTTGAACACGATCCCGATTCCGTTCCAGATCCCGACTCCGGGCCGAAGGACGGCCACGCCCCGCCCGGTTTGCCCGACGATCTGCCGGGCCAGGCCGATCCCTCCGAGCCCCCGCCCGGCGAGGTGGCTCATCCTGAGGATTCGCCTCCGGGTCACCCCGACCTGCCGGTTCCGCCCGAGGCGCTGCGCATCGCCGAGGCCCTGGTCTTCGCCGCCGCCACCCCGGTGACGGCCGCCCGCCTCGCGCCCCTGCTGCCGCCGGAGGTGAGTGCCGCATCCACGCTGGAAGCCCTGGCAACGGTTTATGAGGGAAGGGGGGTGAACCTCGTTTCCGTGGCCGGCGGCTATGCCTTCCGCACCGCCGAGGATCTCGCGCCCGCCTTGACGCGCGTGGTGGAGGTGCCGCGCCGCCTGCCGCGCGTGGCCATGGAGGCCCTGGCCATCATCGCCTGGCACCAGCCCGTCACACGCGCCGAGATCGAGGAGATCCGCGGCACCGCCCTGTCCCAGACCACGCTGGAGACCCTGCTCGAGAACGGCCTTGTCGCCCCGCGCGGGAAGAAGGAGGCGCCGGGCCGCCCGACCCTCTGGGCGACCACGCCCCGATTCCTGGAGCAGTTTGGCCTGACCTCGCTGCGCGACCTGCCGAAGCGGGAGGAGCTGCTTTCCGAGCCCGGCCTGCCGATGCCAGATCTGGCGCGCCCCGGTGGGTGAAGCCGCACGACAGGTTGGTAACGCGGCTTCCATCGTGACGCGCCCGGGCCCATCTTCTGCCCAGCCCCATTTGTTGTGCGGGCGAGTTCTGCTAACGGAGACGACCCCCGAAGGGACTGGCCGCGTGCCGGCCACCCGGCACGGGTGATCGGAGAGACATGTTCGACCTTGCCTGGTCCGAGATAGCGCTGATCGCCGTCGTTGCGGTCGTGATCATCGGTCCGAAGGACCTTCCGGACGCCGTGCGCGGCGTCGCCCGTGGCATCCAGAAGCTGCGCCGCATGGCCGGCGAGTTCCAGGGCCACCTGGATGAGGTGGTGCGCGAAGCGAAGCTGGAGGATGTGCGCGACCAGATCCGCGACATCCGGAGCTTCGACCTGAAATCCACCATCGAGAAGGCGGTGGATGAGGACGGCTCCATCACCCGCACCTTCCGCGACGATCCCTTCCGCGCCCCGCCGCCCCCGACCTCTGACATAGCGCCCGCCGCCGGCACCGAGGCCACGTTGCCGGAGGGCGCGCCCCCCGTGGATGCCACCACTCCTTCTCCCGAGGTGATCGCGGCCAAGGCCGCCGCCGACACGCCGGACGCGACCCCGCCCGCGCCGCTACCCTCGGAAACCACGCCTGCGGGAACCACGGCGGACGCACCGTTGCCGGCACCCGCGCAGACCCCGCTGGCTGCGGCCGCCCCGGAGCCGGCTCCGCCTGCAGCCGTGCCGCCCGCCGCGGAGGCGCCGCCCCGCCCCGCCACCCACACCGCCTGAACAAGAAGCGCCCGAGCCAGTGCCCCGAGACCCGGAAGACACGATCGACGACAAGCCCATGCCGTTGATCGACCACCTGCTTGAGCTGCGCACGCGGCTCCTGTGGTCGATCGGTGCCTTCGGCATCGCCTTCGCGGTCTGCTACTACTTCTCCACCTCGATCTACGGCTTCCTGGCCCGGCCTTTGGCCGAAATCCTGGTGGAGCAGGGTGGCGGCGAGCGGCGAATGATCTTCACCGCCCTCTACGAGGCTTTCTTCACCTATCTGAAGGTGGCCTTCTTCGGCGCGATCTTCTTCAGCTTCCCCATGTGGGCGACCCAGCTCTGGCTGTTCATCGCTCCTGGCCTTTACAGATCCGAGAAGAAGGTCATCACGCCCTTCCTCATCGCCTCGCCCGTGCTCTTCGTGCTCGGCGCCGCGCTGGCCTACTATTTCATCTTCCCGCTGGCCTGGCAGTTCTTCATCTCCTTCGAGACGCCGACCGGCGGCGGCGGGCTGCCCGTGCAGCTCGAAGCGAAGGTTTCCGAATACCTGTCTCTGGTCATGCACATGATCCTGGCCTTCGGCGTGGCCTTCCAGCTGCCTGTGGCGCTGACGCTGATGGCCCGTGTCGGCATCGTCAACGTGGACCAGCTTCGTAAGGGGCGGCGCTATGCAATCGTCGGCATGTTCGTCGCCGCCGCTGTGCTGACCCCGCCTGACGTCATCAGCCAGATCGGCCTCGCCGTACCCCTGATCCTTCTCTACGAGCTGTCCATCCTGGCCGCCGTCTGGATGACCCCGAAGCCCAAGCCCCCGACCACCTGAGGCGCCAGTTATGCATGATATCCGGGCCGTTCGCGCCGATCCGGCGGCGTTCGACGCCGCGCTCGCCCGCCGGGGCCTTGCCCCGGTCTCCGCAGAGCTGCTGACCCTCGATTCCGCCCGCCGCGCCGCGCAGACCACCGCGCAGGAGGCCCAGGCCCGCCGCAACGCGCTGGCACGCGAGATCGGCCAGGGCAAGCGGACCGGCGCCGGCACCTCCGCCCTGGAGGCGGAGGCGACGGAGCTGCGCTCCCGGATGGAGATGCTGGACGCCGAGGCCAAGGAGGCCGAGGCCGCCCAGACCCGCATCCTGGAAGCCCTTCCGAACCTGCTGGACGCCGATGTGCCTGAGGGCGCGGACGAGTCGGCCAATGTCGTCCTGCACCAGCAGGGCGAAATCCCCCATCTCAGCTTCACGCCGAAGCAGCATTTCGAGCTGGGCGAGGCGCTGGGGGGCATGGATTTCGCCACCGCAGCCAAGCTCGCGGGCAGCCGTTTTACCGTGCTGCGCGGCCCGCTGGCCCGGCTGGAGAGGGCCATCGGTCAGTGGATGCTCAACCTGCATGTGGACGAGCATGGCTACACCGAGACGGTGGTGCCGCTGCTGGTGAACGACTCCAGCATGTACGGCACCGGCCAGCTGCCTAAATTCGCCGAAGACCTGTTCCGCACCACCGATGACCGCTGGCTGATTCCCACCGCCGAGGTGCCGCTGACCAACACGGTGCGGGACGAGATCGTGCCCGAGGCCTCGCTGCCGCTCCGCCTCGCCGCGCTCTCGCCCTGCTTCCGCTCCGAGGCGGGCTCCGCCGGGCGGGACACACGCGGCATGATCCGCCAGCACCAGTTCAGCAAGGTGGAGATGGTCTCCATCACCACCCCGGGCCAATCCGCCGAGGAGCATGAGCGGATGACGCGCTGCGCCGAGCGGGTGCTGACGGAGCTGGGCCTCACCTGGCGCCGGATCGTGCTCTGCGCGGGCGATACCGGATTCGGCGCCGCAAAGACCTATGACCTGGAGGTCTGGCTGCCGGGGCAGGGTGCTTGGCGGGAAATTTCCTCCTGCTCCAATTGCCGGGACTTCCAGGCCCGCCGCATGAACGCCCGGTTCAAGCCGAAGGAAGGGAAGGGGAACGTCTTCCTCCATACCCTGAATGGCTCTGGCGTCGCGGTCGGCCGGGCCCTGATTGCCATCATGGAGACGCATCAGCAGGCGGATGGATCCATCGCCATTCCGCCGGTCCTGCGCCCCTATATGGGCGGGGCCGAGGTTATCCCGGCAGTCTGAACGTCACGCCCCATTGCGCCGGGGCGCGCGGCCTCATAGGTTGCGCCCGTCTCGGCCGGGGTGTGGCGCAGCCTGGTAGCGCGCCTGTTTTGGGTACAGGAGGCCGTGGGTTCGAATCCCGCCGCCCCGATTCGACGAGACGTAGGACTGGAGTGCCCTGCATGAGCATCGCCCGCATCTACTCGACGCCGAAGAGCGCCATGCAGTCGGGCAAGGCCCGCACGGATGAATGGGTCTTCGATTGGGCCCCGAGCGAGCCGAAGCGCATAGACCCGCTGACCGGCTGGTATGGCTCGGGCGACACCAACCGGCAGGTGCGGCTGCGCTTCGATACGCTCGAGGAAGCGGTGGCCTATGCGAAGGCCGAGGGCGTTGCGTATGAGGTGGAGCCGCGCCGCCAGCGCCCGGCCCTTCGTCCCAAGGCCTATGCCGACAACTTCCGCACGGACCGCCTCTTCAACTGGACCCACTGAGGCGGACCGCCACGAATGGGCACCCTTAGCTCAACTGGATAGAGCAACCGGCTTCTACCCGGTTGGTTGGGGGTTCAAGTCCCTCAGGGTGCGCCACTCCGCCACAAGAATCCAATGATATCAAGCGGTTGGCCTGCGGTTTGACACTCTGCGGCGGGCCGGTTTGACAATCCCTGTTCCCGCTGCGGCCTGCATCTTGGCCGCCATTGTTCCCGCCATCTTCGCCCGGTCGGCGCTCTCCGTGTAGCGCTGGATCTCGCCCAGGGTCCGATGCCCGGTGAAGGCGGCGATCTCCTTGACCGTCCCGCCAGCATCGGCTGCCCGGGCCGCCATGGTCTTCCGGATGCCATGGGCGCTGTAGCCCTTGGGGATGCCGGCCGCGACGCATGCCTTCCGGAACCAGGCGTAGAACCCCTTCGCCGAGATGGGCTGCCCATAGGCCGTCTGAAGGAAGGTGGTACGCTCCCCTGGCGGGAGCAACGCGATCTCGATGGCCGCCTCCAGATGAAGCGGCATCGCCAAATCCTGGCCGGTCTTGACCTGGGTCAGCCGCAGGACGCCGTTGTGAAGGTGCTGCGGCCCCATCAGCACCACGTCCGACTTCCGCTGGCCTGTATGGAACAGAAGCTCCAGGGCAAGCCGCTGCATGGTCCCGCTGGGCCACCGGGCCCGGTAGGCATCCACCATCTCCTGCGTCCAGGCGGGGTAGCCCTTCACCTTGTACTTCACCCGCCGGGCATCGCGGCTCGGGTCGGATTTGATCCATCCCAGGTCCAGCGCGAATCGGAGCAGGATGCGGAGCACCTTGAGCCGGTGGTTCGCGGCCGAGGGGGCTTTGATCTCGGCCACGATCTTGCGGACGTGATGGGGCTCCATGAGCTTGATCGGCTTCTCGCCGTGCTTGGCCCGCAGCTTCTCGATGATCCGCCGGTAGATGCCCTGGGTCGTGGCGCTGAGCGCCTTGAAGTCGTGCGAATCGAAATAGGCGACGGCCAGGGCGTCCAGGCTACCCGGCAGCACCTTCGCGGCCCCGATAGGCGGGCGAGGTGGCGCGGCTGCCAGGGCGGCGTTGTAGGCGGCCTGGAACTCTGGGGTGCCGGGCTGGCCGGGCAGCGGAACCCTGGCTTGGCCGGGGACGCGCAGGTAGTGCCTGACCTTCCCGTGGCGGTCCCTGAACCGCTGGACATAGCGGAGGCGGATGAGGGTCACTCGTCGTCCCAGGGGTTCCGTTCGCCTGACGGTGGCATGACGCCACGACGGCGGGCAATCCAGCGATCCAGATCCTCCTTGGCCCAGGCGATGCGCCGGGCCGAGAGGGGGACGGCTGGCACCTCGGGCACCACGACCGCCCGGAAGGTGCCAACCGAGAGCTGGCCGCAGTAGGCGGCGGCAAGGGCTTCGCTCAGGAGCGGAGGCCAGGCAGGCAGGGCGCTACCATCAGGCATCAGTGAAGCCTCCCCCCTTCGACCAGCCGCCGCCCAGCATCGGTTAGGGTGAAGCCGGCGATGTATTCGGTCGGCGTGTGAACACAGAGCCCATCCCGGGCCAGGGTGATACACACGATGGCGGCTGCAACGGCATGAGCACCATGCGACAGGTCGATCAGTAGCTCCCCGCCCAAGGCTGCCATCAGCCGCAGGGCCTCCATGCCGGCAGGGCCGACCTCTGCTTCGCTCATGGGCTGGCCGATCTTCACTCCCCACCTCCCGCGGCGACCCTGCCGATCAGCTTCTCGACGTATACGACGAGCGCCTGCCCGTCGCGCGCCAGACGCTCACTGTCAGGGCCGCTCCGTGTGTTGAGATAGGCGACGTGCCGCTGAAGCTCCTTGGCGCTCGCGCGCCCCAGAAACAGCAGCAGATCTCGTTCGTCCTGGGTCACTCCCCACCTCCCGCGGCCTGCGGCTGGTTGGTCGGTGGCTCGGGGAGGGGCTGCCAGTGGGTGGGCTTCCAGGTGCCGCCGAAGATGTGCCACTGGCGCCGGTCAACATCCCAGCCACCAACCTTGGTGGGCACTGGCTTGCCGAGAATGGTTGAATGCGGCCAGTCAGCGCATGCAAGAAGCAGTGCCGCCCCATCCCTCGGCGCGGTCTCAATCGGCTGCCACTCACTCGCCATTGGAGTCATCCTCCACTGGATCACCCGCTTCTTCGCGCTCGACCTTCCATTGAGAGACCATGAGGTTGTACCGAGCCTCGGAGATCGCTCGCACGCCAGCAGGCGGCGACCACTCGCCGTGCGTGATCACCACGTCCGGGTAGTCTTCTCGCAGCTTCTGAATGGTGGGGCCGGTGTCCGGCGCATAGATGACGTAGGTGTCCCCAAACCACAGGATCTGGATCGGGCTGAAGAAGAAGCCGTAGCCCGCGCTCATGCTTCCCTTCGAACCGCCTGGCACCTCGTAGGAGACGCTGGACTGCACGCCCAAGGCTTCAGCAATGGGGTGAAGGGGCAGGGGACGCAACACAGCGTCAAAGGCCCGCTTGGCTTCCTCTGCCGCCGCGCGGGCCGTCTTGTCCCGAGCCTTAATGTTCGGGACCATGTAGTCCGGCTTGCCTCTAAGACCGCGGATTACCTTCCAGCCGAGTGGCGCCGGGTTGACCAGCCCCACGCCGGTCAGTCCACTACTGCGGCCGTTCTCCACGCCGTAGGTTGCCCCGAGGGAGCGGACATAATCGTAGCCCGCCTTATGAGCCGCGCTGACGCTCTCTCGCCACGCCTTCACCATGCTCAGCCATGGCTCACCCTCCACAAGGAGGTACTGCGCATTCTCACCCATCACTCTCACCTCCCTGCCTCGCCCTCGGCTGCGGAGGGGCCTTGGTCCACCAGAGCCAGGTCTGCGACATGTCGTTCCACTGCGTCTGGATTTTCCCGGCCCTCTCGGCGGCGGCGAGTTCGGGCGGGAGGGGTGGGGTTGGGGTCGGCGGCATCAGTTCACCTCCGAGGACACGTTGCCGAATGGGCCGTGTGTCCGGACCCCGGCGGGCGTGGTGAAGTAGTGGCGGATGCGTCCTGGCATCGTCGCACGGGACATGAGCCCCGCAGCCGACATAGCCTCACAGCGCGCTTGTATATCGGCCTGCGTGGCGCTCATCGGCTTGTCGTCACACATCGCGCCCTCGGGCAAAGTGCCCAACCGAAGCAGGAAAAGGTCGATGTGGTCGAGATCGACCTTCTCCCCCACCCCCTGTCCGCCCAGCGGCGCGCGCAGAGGGGCGGTCATGGGGAGGGTTCCGAGATGTTCAGCACTTGAGAGGCGATGATCTCGCCGTCCGGAGCATTCTTGAAGTCCAGTATCGCCTCGCCCTTGTCGTCGTCGATCCAACGGAAGCAGGTGTCGTCTGTCTTCATCTCGACGCCGGGAAAGGCTTCGGCCATGCCTGCCTGCAAGATGCGCATGGCGAGATGAAGCTTTAGCCACTGCCCGAACTCACGATAGCAAAGATCGAGCCTGTCCTCTGGCACGTTCCAGAAGTCCGCCACGGTGCGGATTTCGTAGGTCTCTCCAGCCATCACTTGCTCTCCCTCGCCGCGAGCGCGGCCTGTCCGGTGGGGGCGGGGTGGGTGCAGCGGGGATGACCTACGTGGAACCCGGCGCAGTATTCACAGGCGTAGACTTGGCAGCCACGCTCTCGCTCCGTGCCTCGGTCAGCAATCATCCGAGATAACGCTGCCTCAGCTTCAGCCTGAGTGCTGTGGCGCTGCTTACGGCCGCAGGAGTGCCAGACGGGATCACCGAAGGCAGGGTCTCGGATGTACCGGCGGACCGTATCTCTGCTGATGCCAAACCGCTTGGCAAGCGTCATATAGCCGCCCTCGCCGTCGCGGTGGGCTTGTCGAATGGCAGCGGCTTTCGTCGGCACCATCTCCATCACGTCCTCCTCGCCCTGCGCCGGGCGGCCTGGGTCGGGGGTCATTTCTGCTTCTCCAGCAGGGTCCGAAGCATGAGGTGGATCTCGTCCAGCATCTCGGCCGCAGCCCGTCGATGCGCCTCTTCAAATGGCCAGACCCGATCTTCCATTCGCGTTTGCGGCCCACACATCTGATCGTAGAAGCCGCGCCGCCGCTCATCGTAGGAAGCGTCGCACACGTCAGGCGGCAGCTTCGCTTTCTCGCTCATCCCATCCCCCTGACCCGCTGGTTGATCTCGGCGAGCACGGCGATGCGGTGCTTGGCGATGATGTCGGCCGCGATCTGCGGTACGCTCAGGTCGTAGTCGCTGACCCCGCGCCCGGAGCAGGTCGGAACCTGCTCCATCACGTCCTCGGCGAGACGATCCAGTTCCGCGCGCAGCTCGTCCCGCGCTTGGTCAAGGTCGTCGTCTGTGTGGCGAACGTAGCTCACCGCCGCTCCTCCGAGCTGGGCGCGATGGCGGCGCGGGCGTCTTCCAGGCGCGTCAGCCATTCCTCGAACCGACCGCCCCGGCAAAGTTCCTCCCATGGAGCCACGTCCCCGTTGAGGTGCAGCCCATAGACGCCGCCGCTGCTGCCGATCAGCGCGTCCACATCGGCGACAAGGTTTGCCAGCGCCTCCCGCAGCCTTTCCACCTCCCCATCCCGCCCATCCGGCGCGGGCGCTGGGAGGGCGAGGGCGCGGATGGCAGCGGCTAGTTTGCGGCACACCTTCCTGACTGCCTTGGATGCGTCTGTCTCATGGTGCTCGGCCATGTCCTGCCCGCACTCGGCGCACATGCCGTCATGCTCACACTCATCGTCTGAACCCCATTGGTGGCGACGCTCTTCGCAGACCCGAAGACGTGTGGCGCGCTCTTCGTCCTCAAAGGCTTCCCAATGGACCGTTGCCCCGGCGCGCTCACACAATTGCGCCGCAGCCTCCCGAAGCACAGCCTCCCCGCCGCTGGGGGCGGTCGTTGGGAGGGCTTGCAGTCGGCGCACCTCAGCGGCCAACGTCTTGGCAATGTGTAGGAGGCTGCGCTCGCCTGACACGGTGCCGACGATCAGGCTTTCGTTCCAAGCATCGCAGCCGTTCAGCGCGTGCCGCACTTTCTCGGCACGGATGCTCGCCAATGCCGCCTCGCGACCTTCCAGGCCAATATGCGGCGCCGGATCCGTCGCAAGCACCTCGGGCGGGTAAAAGAGGTTCTTTTCCGCCTCGCTCGCGCCAGCCGGGGCGGGTGAAGCTGCTGGCCGGACCAAGCCCTCCAGCACATCGAAGAACTCGCGGCCGGCTTCCACGCTGACGAACCGCCCCAGGGGAATGCCGCGCAGGGTGAGCCACCAGCCGCAGTCGTCACCAAGCGCAGCGGCTTCCTCGCCGCCCTCCGCGTGGCAGTCGCTGGTAATTTCCCCGACATACAGGACGCCCTTGCCCAGGCCCATGGAGAGGCCCACGTCCGGCCCTTCGTCCTCCCCGGTCGAATGCCAAGTCACACGGCCGCGCGCTTCGTCGTCCTTGTCGCTGGGGGTGGCCGCGGGTGCGGTGGACGTGGGCGGGGTGAGGGGCTGGGCGGTTAGGTTGGGATCGGCAGCGTCAAGCGCATCACGGGCGATGTTCTGCCTGCGCTGCACCTGCTGATACCAAGCGTTGCGCCATGCCCCGTTGTCGTATGGATCAGTAGGTAGAGACGGATCGCCGGGCTCAACACGGGCCGCGATCTGGGCAAGCGCCTTCCGCATCACGTCCTGATTGAACGCCTCTGCCGCCTCGGTCGCGCCCGGCGGGTGGGTGGTGTTCTCGCTCATGCTGCGTCTCCCGCCTTCTGGGCGATGCTCTCGTAGAGGCGCGCGTCCTCACGCGCCGGCACGGCCGCCTCTGGCTCGCCAGCGTCGTCATGCTCCTTGGCCATCAGCCGCGCCTTGTGAGCCAGCCCCAGGAACTCGGCCTCGATCGTGCGCAGGTCTTCCGCCGTGAACGTCCCGCTGATCAGGACAGGCGCCCGGACGCGCGCCACGCGCGCATGCATCATCTCGCTCATATCCGCGCCCCCAGGCACTTCGCCTCGACGGCGGCGCGGGCGAGGGTCGCAACACGCTGCAGGCCCAGCGCGAGCATCACGTCGCCCTCGGTCAGCGCCCGCATGACGTGCCGCTCGATGCCTGCGATGCAACGCGACGCCGTGAAGAGGTCGGCCCACTCGGCCTCGGTGAAGGAGAGGATGGGGGTGGGGGTCTGCATCGGGGTCACTGCGCGGACTCCAGCGGGCGGTCGCCGGGGAAATCGTCATCCGGCGGCATGGCGTCGGCATCCTGAGGCAGAGCGTCCAGAGCGGCGCGGACCGCAGCATCCACGTCAGCGGCCAACTCCGGGCGCTTGGCCGTCAGCCACTCCCTCTGCTGGACCACCTTGGCGTCGCCTGTGATGGCCTCCAGCACCTCGGCGCTATCTGCGTCCTTGATGCGGGCGATCAGGTCGCGGGCAACCCCCGAGGCTTTGTCCTGGGCAGGTGCGCTCTGTTGCTGGGGTGCCTGGCGCAGGGGCTTCACAGTGTACGGCGCCCGCTTGGCCTTCGTGACGGTCAGGGCCATGACCATCTCGCGCTCGATGTGGGACATGTGCGAGATGCGGATGCCGCCCACTTCCATTCCGCCGAACGCCACTCGGGCATCTCGGTAGAGGGTCATGGCGCGGCCGACATACTGCGCCGCATCAGGACCCCAGGCGGCGATCATCACTCGGCGCATCGACTTGCATGGCAGGTAGGGCTTCGAGTTGTCTCCCTCGAAGGACACCGCAACAGGCTGGTCCCCGTTGCCGGTACCGCTGACCTTCGTGATGGTGATGGTGCGCGGGCCGGCGATCAGGTCGTCGGCGTTAAGCTGGTTGCTCTTCGGGGCAACCGTCGTGGACATGTCCATCAGACGACCATCTCCTGCTCGATGCGGCGTTCAGTGGGGATGAGGCGGTTCGGGGCGTAGCCAACGATGAGGCTGTATTTCCGGCGGAGTTCGGCGATCTGCCGCTCGAACTCGGTGGCCGCGCCGATGATGGCTTCCTGAACCTCTGGGACAGCGTGGCAACGGATCGTCACCATCGGCAGGCCGCCCGAGTAGCTGATGAAGTCCAGCCATGAGCGTTCCGAGACGAGCAGGCCGGTCTGAACCTGCAGGAGGTATTCAGGTGGAACCGTGCGCTCCTCAACGTGCTGGAGGATCGTCTGTACCTGGTACTTCTGGCGCCGAGACTTGCACTCGATCAGGCCGTCATCGCCGACCAGACCGTCCGGCGAGTAGCCGATGGTGAAGCCCCACTTGTCGTTGGTGATGAAGCCCACTTCCCGCACCGGGGCGTACCGCTCGGCGTAGAGAATGCGGGCCTCAACCTCGTCCTCTTGGCCCCGCAGCATGTCGTCGCCGACATAGTGGGGCTCCACATGCTGTGTGATGCGCTGGGCCAGCAGCTCGTAAAGGTGGGTGCGCACGTCCTTGTTCGCGGCGACCTTGAGCGTCGGCGTCAGGATCAGCTTCATCTCGCTGGCCGTGAGGATGCCGCAGCGAGCCTGCAGCCATTCCTCCGTGCCCTGGACGAGATCGGGGTAGTACCGGATGCCCATCCTCACGCCCCCATCGCCACGGCGAGGGACACCACCGCGCCCTGAGACGCGGCGGAGAACAGCGCGGCGCCCAGGACCAGCACGCCGATGACCCGCCAGGTCTTGGGCGACTTCGCGATGTGCAGCAGCGCCGCGCGAACCTCGGCACGCTCGCGGCGGCGGATCAGCGGCGGGTTCTTCCAGGCGGGGAGGGCGGGGCGCATCAGGCGGCGTCCCTCTCGGCAGCCGCGGCGACCGGGAACATCGCCTCGATCAACCTGACTGCGGCGAGGTAATCCCGCCCATGCCCCGCCTCGCCATGCTCGTCACGCACAGCCTCGGCGAACTCAGAGAGCGGCGCGGGCCCGAAGCAGCCCGTCTGCACCACCACGCCCTGATCAGTGTTGAAGATCATCAGCGTGTCGCCGCGCGAGCCGATGGGGCCGATCTGGAGGATGGGGCGATCATCTGCGAGCTTGGCGTCCAAGCCCGTCTTCAGCCTGATCTTCGCGCCGCCCAGGTTCGCGCCGCCCAGGTCCGCGCCGCCCAGGTCCGCGCCGCCCAGGTCCGCGCCGCCCAGGTTCGCGTCGCCCAGGTACGCGCCGCGCAGGTTCGCGCCGCGCAGGTCCGCGCCGCGCAGGTTCGCGTCGCCCAGGTCCGCGCCGCCCAGGTACGCGCCGCCCAGGTACGCGTCGCCCAGGTACGCGCCGCGCAGGTTCGCGCCGCGCAGGTCCGCGCCGCGCAGGTCCGCGTCGCCCAGGTACGCGCCGCGCAGGTTCGCGCCGCCCAGGTACGTCTTTGCCTTAACCGCCAGCAGCACCGCCGCCTTGATGCGCCCGAAGAGCGGGATCGAAGCGTCAACCTCGGCGCGGAACAGCACACGCGATGCGTCCCAGCGATCCTTGATCTCGACGGGCACGGTCTCGGGGGTGTCTGGCATCTGTCCCTCCTGCGTCGAGGGCCGCGCCCTCGGGGTGTGGAGGGGAGTATCGGTGCATGTGTCATGCACCGTCAACAGAAAAGTGCATCTCACATGCACTCATATTAGAGCCTCAGTGCATGCGGCATTCCCTGCCGGCAGGGCCGTCAGCAGCTAGGCGCTCTGTTTGATTGGGGTGCGGTGTGGTTGGGCTGCCTGGCTAGCGGCCCGTTCTGGTCCCTGGGCCTGGCTCGGGCGCCGGGAGGATATCGCCGTCCGAAATGCCGGCGTCCTTCGCCATGGCGCGCACCACTATCAGGATCAGCTTGCGCCGGTCGTCATCCAGGGCGTCCCAGACGCGCAGAACCTCGGCGCGCTGGGATGCGGTCAGCTTCCTGCCTGGGATCCGAGGGGAAGCCACTTCGCCATCTCCTCCCGTGAGCGCCTCGATCGGAACGCGCATGACCGAGGCCATTCTTCGCAGGGTGTCGGCGCGGGGGTTCTGCGACCGGCCCTCCATGATGGATCGGACCAGCGTTGGGTTTCTACCAACCAATAGTGACAGCGCACGCGGGCTCGTTCCCGTGCGCTTCAGGTAGTCCCGGATCGTAAGAACCAGAGGTGAATCCGGCGGCGGTGGCATGGAGGCAACATTCACCCCCGCGCGCAACGGGAGTAGCGGTGAAAAATTGCCCGTCTTGTGGGTCAAAAATTGCCCGCTGTCGGCAGGCAGTCCCAGATAAATCGACGAAATTTTCGCCCAACTAGGAACGCTGTCGGCTTTGTGCGGTGTTGTTTGGGTTACGTAAGGGCAACAATCCTAGACATATTAATTCTGGGTTAGCTACATTCGAAAGGAACTAAAAGGGAACGCTCCTCTATGCCTTCAGTTAGCCTGAAGCGGCGCTTCGTTTCCGTCGGCTGCGTGCCGCTCCACCGGGCTCATTGGTTTCGGCATCCTGCCGATCCGGTTCCGCAGGAGGCGCTGGTTCCAGTTCCCGTCTTATCAGCTCGTCCGAAACCCTCTTCGGGAGGCCCGAAGGGTCCCCCAAAAGGACCCAGTCAGCAGTCGCGCCAGTGATTCGGCAGAACCGATAGAGGGCATAGGGGAGGGGATAGGCATCCCCCCTCATCCAGTTCCCCAAGTGGTTCTTGGGAACGTCCATGTGGGCCGCGGCTTCCACATAGGACATGTCCAGGGCGTCGATGACTTTTCGCAGCCGAACACCGACGGCCCGCATGTGGTCCGCGCGGCTCAAGATAGCTTGATCCATGCACTGGAAGGTGCATCAGCGGCGCCTTTGTGTCGGTGCAGGAAAATCTCTTGCGGTTGGTGCATGGTGCATGCACTATGCACCGCATGTCCGAAATCCAACCCGCAGACATTGAGGTCCCTTCCGGGCTGACGGAGGCCATTCGGCTGGCTGGCAGCAAGGCTGAGCTGGCCAGGCGCCTGCGGGTGGTGAAGAGCGCGATCGGCAATTGGGAGCGCAGCGGCCGGGTCCCGGCTGAGCAGGCGGCCAGGATCGAGGCGATCTACCGGATCCCGGTGCGGGATACCTGCCCGCATCTCTACGAAGGCGCCGCCTGATGTCGGCCTTCCACGCCCTCGGCCTCGCTGCCTACGCCGCCGCTCTCCTGCTGGGAGGTCGCTGATCCATGGCCGCCCTGACCGCCTGCATCCTCCCCAACGAGCCGCCCAGCGCAGAGCCGCAGGACGAGCGCCTGCCGCTCGCGACGGCCGTGCCGCTGATCGGCATCCTCGCCGTCTCCGCGTGGTGGGTGCTGGTGAACCTGTTCCTCGTCCTCGGCGGCCTGGCCTGGGCTGCTGCCATCGCACTCGGCCTCGCTGTCGTCGTCGCCATGGTCGCGGTGATCGAGCGGGAGGGGCGGTAGATGCGCGTCGATCTCACCCGCGCCCAGGACGCGCATTCCTTCTTCCGTCAGCTTGTGGAGGCCGGCCTCCCCGATCAGCCGGTGGAGCTGCATTACGACGGCAAGCACTGCCTCTCCTTCCGCAGCCTGCATCGGGCGGCGCTCCTGACGACCGGGGAAGAGCCGCGCTGCCGGCACATGCGGTGGACGCCTCATCCGAACGCGACGGTCGGGCCGCGCGTCGCCGCGTTGCTGGCTGCACGGGCCGAGCGGGATGCGCGCCGGAAGGTGGCGGCATGAGCATCCACACGGGCCGCGAACTCGCCGCCGCTGTCATCAGCCTGGCTTTCGCTGACCTCGGGGCCGCCGAGGACATTCCCGGCGGCATGGCGGCCGCCCGTCCGACGCCCAATGAGAAGGACAATGCCATCCGCTTCCTCACTGACCGTGAGGGCGAATGGGCCGAGGCGCGCGAGTGCTGGGCTGACGCCGCCGGTATCGAGCCCGATGTCTTGCGCGAGAAGGCACTGCGGGCTCTCGCCGGCCTGCCTCTGTACCCGAAGCCCAAGCCGGTGGTGGAGGTTGTCGGCCACATCGTCGCCGTCCGCCCCAGCCTTCCGCGCTACATCTTCCCCGATCGCTCCACCTGCAACACGGTGATCCGCAAGGAGCGGCCGCTGCCGAAGCCGGTTCCGGCGCCGCTCTCCCGTGACTTCGATGCCGTCGAGCAGGCGGCGCGCGAGGGCCTGACGGAGCGGCAGACCGCAATCCGGCTGCGCCTCACAGAGAAGCGCGTGGAGAAGGTCCGGGCAAAGCTTGTTGCTCTGGGCCGTCTGGAGAAGCGCGGTCGGGGAATGCCCCGTGGCACGCGCCTCATGAATTTCGCTGGTGCCGAGGTTCGCGCCAGCTTCGCGCAGGTGGGGGAGGGGGCTGCAACCCCCTCCGTCCGCGATACCTGCAAGCTTGGTGAACCGTCTCTCCATGTCCCTGAGCATGGAGAAGGTCGTGTCCAAGATGTTGGAGAAGTCGTCCAAAGGATTGGATGGCAT
>NZ_JAOXLP010000013.1 GCF_025791835.1 Roseomonas xinghualingensis | reverse complement strand
CCTCTGGACATGTTCCTACGCGTTACTCACCCGTCCGCCACTGACCCCGAAAGGTCCGTGCGACTTGCATGTGTTAAGCATGCCGCCAGCGTTCGCTCTGAGCCAGGATCAAACTCTCAAGTTCATCTCGCCTCGCCAGGCCAAAGCCCGGCTCCGCAGATGACCATCGACCTAGGCTCCGCTCACCATTCTCGACGCATAATGCACCTCCCGATCCCGCCGCCCGCCACCACCCCAGAGAGGCAGCCGCAGCCAGCAAAGCCGGAAGCACATTCACTTCCAAAAGACAGATACGATTGTCAGAGAACAACCCGATCACCCAAACACCGCGCCAGGCGCCGCATCCAGCCGACCAGAATGGCCCCACATCTCTGCAGGGACAAAGAACAGCGCCCGAAAGCACAAAGATCGGAAACCGCCACGAAGACGCGCCCCAACCCCAGACCACCAACCGGTGACCCGGAAAGAACGACCGCCTCGTCAGCGGGAGGCGGTATCTAGCACCGCCCGGTCCGGCTGGCAAGAGCCCTTTTTCAAAGGCCCGCAGGAGCCGAAACCCCCACCCGAAGCGCTTGAACCAGGACCTCGCAGCCCCTATCCAACCCCCGGAAACCGGCCCGGCGGAAGCGCCTCAGCGCCCTGCCGGTGAACGGGGATATGAGCCATCAACGCACACAACGCAAGTGGGTATTCCCAAGAATCTCGCCCCTTCGTGAAATCGCAGCGTAACCAAGCTGGCGGCTAGGCGTTGTTATGCGCCCTTCTTCTCCGGCCCCTCAGGCTCCGCCCGACCCTGCGGCTCACCCCGGCGAGGGGGCGGATCACCGGAGCCTTCACCCAGCTCCTCCAGCTTCCGCTTCACCTCACGCTCTTCTTCGCTCAGCGGTGCAGGGTCCTCCGGGGCCACGCCAGGGGGAACGGAATCGCCCGGGTCATGCCTGGAACCGCCTTTTCCGCTTTCGGTCATGGTCACCTCCGCGTCCGGGTAAAGACGCATGACAAAAGTATGCGGGCACCATCCCGGTTGCGCGCCCCTCATCAATGCGGCGCCAACGGCCAGAACCAGGCGATCAGCGGCACCCCCGCCGCCACCACCAGGAGCGAGAGCGGAAGCCCCAGCCGGGCGTAGTCGCCGAAGCGATAGCCGCCCGGCCCCATCACCAGCGTGTTGCACTGATGTCCGATGGGGGTGAGGAAGTCGCTGGCGGCCCCCAGCGCCACCGCCATCAGGAAGGGATCCGGGTTCAGCCCCAGTTTGCTGGCCAGCGTCGCGGCGATCGGCCCCATCACCAGCACGGTGGCGGCATTGTTCAGGAAGGGTGTCACCGCCATGGCCAGCAGCATGGTCACGGCCAGGGCGGCTATCGCGGGCAGCCCCTCCACAGCCCCGGTCAGCCAGCCGGCCAGCAGATCTGTGCCGCCTGTATGCTGGATGGCGCCGCTCACCGGGATCAGCGCCGCCAACAGCACGATCACCGGCCAGTCCACCGCCTCATAGGCCTCCCGGGTGGTCATCACCCGGAAGACAAAGAGCGCCACCACGGCACCGAAGAAGGCGACCGACACCGGCAGCAGCCCCACCGCCACCAGCGCCATCGC
Source organism: Roseomonas xinghualingensis (assembly GCF_025791835.1). Taxonomy (GTDB): domain Bacteria; phylum Pseudomonadota; class Alphaproteobacteria; order Acetobacterales; family Acetobacteraceae; genus Roseomonas; species Roseomonas xinghualingensis. The sequence goes on along the minus strand of NZ_JAOXLP010000013.1, from coordinate 128,720 downwards.
CGCCGCCAGCACCCCGAGCGGGACCCAGGACCGGTGGCCGCGGCCCAGCACCATGCCGCGCTCCGCCAGGGGCAGCACCCGAAGCTCGCCCAGATTGTCAGGCATGGTGGCCGCCAGACCCCGCAGCAGCACCACATCACCCGCCCGCAGCCGAAGCTGGGAGAGGCGATCCCGGATCCGGGTCTCTCCCCGGCGGCTGACAGCCAGCAACGAGACGCCATGGCGGCTGCGCAGTGTCAGCGCCGCCGGGGAACGGCCGACCAACGGGCTCTCGCTCGTCACCACCCCCTCCACCACCTTCATGTCGTCCTCGGTGGTCTCGGGATTGTCGGGCACCGGGGCATCCCCAGCCAGGACCAGCCCGGCGCGGGCGACCAGACGCTCCAGATCCGTCGCCTCCCCCCGCAGCATCAGCCCTTCATGGGCCTGAAGGCGCCGGCCGGGCGATGGATGGGTGGAGTCTGGCGGGATGATGGGCAGGGGCAGGGGCGCGCCCGCTCCCTCCAGCACCCGGAAGTCCTCCTTGGCCGGCAGGATGGCGGAAACCCGCACCTCCTCCTCGGCCAGGGCCTCCAGCTCCGCCACCGTCATGCCAATGGCCGCGCTCTCCTCGGGGATTCGCGCCTCCACCGTGTACTGGCCGATATTGAAAGCGGCATCCATGGAGGCCGCGCCGCGCCGCCCGCCGGGCAGCAGGCGCCAGCCGATCGCCAGGAACAGCAACGCGACGACGCAGATCCCCAGCCCCACAGGGGCATAATCGAACATGCGGAAGGGCGCGCCGGTCAGATCCTCCCGCACGCGGGACATGATGATGTTGGGCGCGGTGCCGACCAAGGTGACGACGCCGCCCATCATCGCCGCGAAGGACATGGGCATCAGCAGTGCCGCGGGCGGGGTGCCGGTGCGGCGGGCCAGCTGCATCGCCACCGGCATCAGGATCGCCAGCGCGCCCACATTCTTGGTGACCATCGCCAGCACCATGGTGACCCCGGCCAGCGCCGGCACCTGCACGGCCACGCTGCGCAGATGCGGCGTCACCGGCCGCATGATGGTCTCCACCGCGCCCGAACGGGCCACGGCATGGCTGATCACCAGCGCCGCCGCGACGATCACCACCACATCGTCGGAAAAGCCGGAGAAGGCACGGTCCAGCGGGACGATGCCCAGAAGGATGCCCGCCAGCAGCGCCCCGAGGGCGACCGCGTCATAGGCAAAACGCCCCCAGAGGAAGAGGGCGATCGTGACGCCCATCAACCCGAACGCCAAACCCTGGTCGAGTGTCATGCGTGTGTCGGCACTGCCACCCGTTCGCCGGGTGGCCCCTTCCCGGCGCCAACCCCCATCGGCTGCGCCAGCGCAGGAACAGGCATCACCCCGTCTGGTTGCGGGCCAGATCGATCCGCCTGACGAAATGCACGCGGCGCCGGTCCAGATGCGATGGTGGCGGTGAGCGTGCCGCCCCGCGCGCCCGTTCCGCGTTCTGGGAAGCTTGATCCACTCAGGGGGCGCGATGACAGGATTGGTGGCGGAACCGGAAGGCCGGCTGGCCGCGCGGCTGCTGGAACTGGCCGCGGAAGCCGGGGGCGCCATCCATGTGGCGCGAAGCGAGGCCCGGGCCTCTCGCCTGGCCCAGGCAGCGCGGGCCCTTGCCCCGGAACTGCCTGTCGCATTCCTGCCGGCCTGGGATTGCCTGCCCTATGACCGCACCTCCCCTTCCCGCCAGATCATGGGCCAGCGCATGGCGGTGCTGCACGGCCTCGTCACCCGTGAGGGGAAGCCATGGCTGGTGATCGCCAGCCTGGACGCCGCCACCCTGCGCCTGCCACCGCCAGAAACCTATGCCGAGCTGGAGTTCCGCATCGGGCAGCCGCTGGATACGGAAACCGTGGAACGCCGCCTGGAGCGGCTGGGCTATATCCTCGATGAGCGGGTGGACGAGCCCGGCGAGGCCGCGCTGCGTGGATCGGTGCTGGACCTCTACCCGGCGGGCGAGGCCGATCTGCCCTGCCGGATCGAACATGAAGAAGGGCGGATCACCTCCATCCGCCGCTACGACCCGCTGACCCAGCGCAGCCTGGAGGAGGTGGAATCCGTCACGCTCGGCCCGGCCTCGGAAGTCGTCTGGCCAGAGGATTCGGAGGAGACCCACACCCAGGGGGTGGAGCACACCCTGGCCGATCTTCACCCGGCCCTCGTAACGCTCTTCTCCCTTCTCCCCAAAGCCCCTGTTGTGCTGGACCCGGAGGTGGAGGAACTGCTCCCCCAGCGCGTGGCGGATGTCGCAGACGCCTACCGGTCCCGCTTCGCCCTGGCGGCACCGCAGGAGGGCCAGCGCCAGGCCTCGGAACCCGCCCGCCTCTATCTGGATGAGAAAGCCTGGTCGGAAGCCCTCGCCGGGCACCCGGTGACACGGCTGGAGGAACCGCCCGAGGAGCCCGAGGGCCTCATCCCCCGTTTCGTCAACGAGCGGGAGCCGGAGGAAGCCTTCCTCCGCTTCCTCGAGGAGCAACTCGCCGCGGGCCGTCGGGTCGCCCTCTCGGGCCGCACGCGCCAGCGCACCCGCGCCATGCTGCGGCTGGTCCGCCAGCGCCTGGAACTGGAACCGCGGCAGTTTTCCGGCTGGGCCGCGCTGCGGGCCTCGCCTCCCGGCAGTTTCGGCGTGATGGATGGGCTGCTGGAGGCAGGCTTCACGGCCGGAGACGCGGTGGTGGTCGCCCCCAACGACATCCGCCCAGCCCCGGCGCGTGCCCAGGGGCCGGAGCGGGAACGAATGCTCGACCTGGCCGGGCCAGGCCTCCAGCCCGGCGATGCGGTGGTCCATCTCGACCACGGCCTTGGCGCCCTTCGCTGCGTGGAGGCCGTGACGGTCGGCGATGCGACGCTGGATTGCCTCAGGCTCGAATATGCCGGCGGCGCGATGCAGTTGGTGCCGCTGGAGGAAATGGACCGCATCTGGCGCTACGGAGCCGAGGCCGCCAGCGTGACGCTGGATCGGCTCGGCACCGAGGCATGGCCTAAGCGCCGGGCCGAGGTCCAGGCGCAGGTTGCTGAAACCGCGAAGGTGCTGGTGCGGATGGCGCAGGAGGCGGAGCGGCGGACCGCCCCCGCGCTGAAGGCGCGCGGCAGTGCCTATGACCGCTTCGCTGCCCGCTTCCCTTATGCGCTGACCCAGGATCAGGCCGAGGCGATCGACGCCGTGCTGGCCGATCTTGCCTCCGGCCGCCCGATGAACCGGCTGGTCTGCGGCGATGTCGGCTTCGGCAAGACCGAGGTGGCGTTGCGGGCCGCGGCGGTGGCGGCGCTGGCCGGCAAGCAGGTGGCGCTGCTGGCCCCCACCACCGTCCTGGTGCGCCAGCACCTCAACACCTTCCGCCGCCGTTTCGCGGGCATGAGGTTGGGCGGCAAGCCCATCCGGATCGAGCAGCTCTCCCGCCTCTCCTCCGCCGCCGAGGCGAAATCGGTCAAGGCCGGGCTGGCGGATGGCAGCGTGCGGATCGTCATCGGCACCCAGGCACTGGCCGGCAAGGGCGTGCGCTTCAGCGATCTCGGCCTGGTGGTGATCGATGAGGAGCAGCGCTTCGGCACGCGCCAGAAGGAGATGATCCGACGGCTGGGCGCGGATGTGCATGTCCTGGCCATGACCGCCACCCCGATCCCCCGCACCCTGCAGGCGGCCCTGCTGGGGCTGGAGGATCTCAGCGTCATCGCCACGCCCCCGGGCCGCCGCCAGCCCATCCACACCGCGCATGTCCCACTGGACGATGCGGTGCTGCGCCAGGCCCTCGCCCGCGAGCACCGGCGGGGCGGGCAGAGCTTCGTGGTCTGCTCCCGCATCGAGGACCTGCCCGGCATGCGCGCGCGCATCAATGCCCTGCTGCCGGAGCTGGAGATCATCGAGGCCCATGGCGATCTGCCGGCTGAGGAGGTGGACACCGCCCTGGTGCGCTTCGCCGAGGGCAAGGGCGACGTCCTTCTCTCCACCAACATCGTCGAGACCGGCCTCGACGTACCGCGCGCCAACACCATGCTCGTCTGGCGGGCCGACCGCTTCGGCCTGGGCCAGCTGCACCAGCTGCGCGGCCGCGTCGGGCGCGGGCGGGTGCGTGGTTCCATCATCCTGCTGACCGATCCCGAGGCCCCCCCCTCCCCGCTGACGCTGAAGCGGCTCAAGACGCTGGAGGCCCTGGACCGCATCGGTGCCGGCTTCGCCATCAGCGCGCGGGACATGGACCTGCGCGGCGCCGGCGATCTTCTGGGCGAAAGCCAGGCCGGCCATATGAAGCTGATCGGGATGGAGCTGTACCAGCACCTCATCGAGGGCGCGCTGCATGTCGCCCGCGGCGAGAAGCCGTCGGAGGAGTGGACGCCGGTTCTCGCCATCGGTGTCTCGGCAGGCTTTCCCAGGGACTATGTCGAGGAAGAAGCGCTGCGGGTGGAACTGCATGCCCGCCTCGCCGCTATCCTGCGACGCGGCGATGCGGTGGCGCTCGGTGATTTCGCGGAAGAGCTGGCCGACCGCTTCGGCCCGCCGCCCGAACCCGCCGCCAACCTCCTGGCCCTGGCCCGGCTGCGGGTGCAGTGCCACCGGCTTGGCATCGCCAAGCTGGAAGTCGGCCCCAACGCGGCCGCCGCCACCTTCCGCGGCAAGCCCCCGGCGGCCGAGGCGCCGCTGGAGTTGCGCGGAGAACGGATCCTGCTTCCGAAGGCCAGCCAGGACGTGGCGGGGCTACTCGCCACGGCGACGGAACTGCTGAACCGCCTGGCGCGGAACCGGCGGCTGGCGAGGGCCGCCTGAGAAGCCGGGAAGGCGCGCCCTTACGGCAGGCGCCAAACTCAGGCGCCGATGGGCCGGCGCGTCATTTCGCGATGCAACCCTATGGAGTCGCGGCACTTATGGTTCAGCCAGTCCAGGCGCCTTCCGGCCTGGACCAACCAATGGCCATGTTGGGAGGCGGCCATGCCGCGAACCAGGGCGAGACGCCAGCCCAGGGTCACCATTACACTGGGCCACGCCGGTTATCTCGGCCGTCAGGGCAGCCAGGATGAGAGGCTATCCAATCTCGAAGATTTCGCGCTGCGGCAACGCCTGAAGCTGGTGCTCAGCTTCCTGCGGGAGGTGGAGCAGGCCCTCCGTTCCCGCGACACAGGCCGGCAAGGCTGGCCTCCCCACCCATCGGGTTGAGGAACGGCATGCCAGGGGATGGCGGGGCCGGGGCGGCGAAAGCGGATTCAACGCTAAAAACGGCCCTTTCAGGCACCCGCCCTTTCAGGCACTGGCACGGTCTGCGAGCATGTCGCGCAGCGCCGCATCCAGCCCAGCCGCAAGACGCGCGCGCCTGGCTGTTTCCTGCACAGGGTCTGGACCCAGCTCGGAACGATGCAGCAGGAGCGACAACTCATCCCTGATCTGCAGAAGGGTATGGGTTTCGTCCACCGCCTGCGGGCATGCCAGAAGCCGTACTTCCAGGAGCTGGCGGAACGCCATCTCGAGCGCATCGGAATCGACAAGAAGTTCGGTGGTCATCGTGAAAACCCTAACGACAAACGCACCCCGTCGGTCGAAAGGCGCCGGCCATTAACCCCGGCGGACGCATAACGTTGCGGATCCTGAAGAAAGACCGTTCACAAGATCCGGCCCGGTCCTGAGCCCTTTCGGGCGAATCATCCGGCGTGCCGAAGCGGCCCACCGGATCATGCCAGGATCGGTTCCGGCGGCCGCCGCGCTTCCGCCCACCGATTGGACCCGGCGCCGAGCCGCGCGCTATCACGCAGGTGCCTTCCCCTTCGCATGGAGCGTATTCGGCCCGATGAATGAAGCTTGGTATCCGCAACAGGTCTCCCTGCCGGAGATTTGCGGGATCAACGCGGTGCCGCTCGCCCGCATGATCCGCGAGAGGAAGCTTTCCGCCGCCGAGGTGATGTCGGCCTATCTCGATCATATCGAGGCGGTGAATCCGGTCTGCAATGCCATCGTTTCCCTGCGCCCGCGGGAGGAGCTGATGGCCGAGGCGCGGGCGGCCGATGCGGCGGTTGCGCGTGGCGAGGCGGTCGGGCCGCTGCATGGGTTGCCCCAGGCCATCAAGGACCTCGCGCTGACACGGGGCCTGCGCACCACCTATGGCTCGCCGCTCTTCGCCGATCTGGTCCCGGAAACAGACTCGATCTTCGTTGCCCGCATGCGGGCAGCCGGCGCCATCATCATCGGCAAGACGAATGTTCCGGAGTTCGGCTACGGCTCCAACACCTACAACCCCATCTTCGGCGTTACCCGCAACGCCTATGACCCGTCGCGCATCGGTGGCGGTTCGAGCGGCAGCGCGGCGGTGGCCCTCGCGCTGCGCATGCTGCCCGTGGCGGATGGCAGCGACATGGGCGGCTCGCTGCGCAATCCCGCGGCCTTCAACAATGTCTTCGGCTTCCGGCCTTCCCAGGGACGTGTCCCGTCAGAAGGACTCGATCCCTTCTATGGCCAGCTCTCCACCGATGGCCCGATGGGGCGCACGATCGAAGATGTCGCCATGCTCCTCACGGTGCAGTCCGGCCATGACCGGCGTGCGCCGCTTTCGCTCGAAGCGCCTGACTTCCGCTTCGAGGACGCGCTTTCGGCCGATCCCCGCACCTTGCGCTTCGGTTGGCTCGGCGACCTCGGTGGCCACCTTCCCTTCGAGCCGGGTGTGCTGGAACTCTGCGCCGGCGCCTGCGATGTGCTGGCCGGAACCGGCGCCAGCGTTGAGCCGACGAAGGTGGATTTCGATCCCGAGCGTCTCTGGCGCGCTTTCGTCACGCTGCGCCAGCAGAGCATTGGCGGCCGCCATGACGCGGCCTACCGGGACCCGCGCACGCGCGCCCTGCTGAAGCCCGAAGCGATCTGGGAGATCGAGCAGAGCCACCGCCTCACCGGCCTCGACATCTATGAGGCCGGGATCGCGCGCGGTGCCTGGTACAAGGCCTTCACCGCCCTGTTCGAGCGCTTCGACTTCCTACTCATCCCCTCGGCTCAGGTCTTTCCCTTCTCGGCCGATCTGCATTGGCCGAAGGAGATCAATGGCCGCGCGATGGACAGCTATCATCGCTGGATGGAAGTCGTCGCCGGCGCCACCATGGCGGGCCTCCCCTCCATCAGCGTTCCGGCGGGCTTCAGCGCGGATGGGCTTCCGATGGGCATGCAGATCATCGGACCGCCACGCGGCGACAGGGAGGTGCTGCGCGCGGCCGCGGCCTATGAGGCGGCCTGCCCCTGGATCGGCAGGTTGCCCAGGGTGTTCAGGTAGGAAATGCCGGGGGAAGTATCCCCCGGCCCCCTTTTATTTTTTTGTTTGTAGCGCTGATGCGCCGGTGACACTGGCGCGCCCAAAAACTCGAAGAAAAAGATGAGGGGCCCGGGGAGAATTCCTTCTCCCCGGCCTTTCTCTTCATCCCATCCGCGCCACAGCGGCAAAGGCCGCATCGGCGGCCTGCAACGCCGCGTCGATATCAGCCTCCGTATGGGCGCAGGAGAGGAACATGTTGTGCCGGGGGTGGAAGTAGGCCCCATGGCGCAGCGCCTCCGCGCAGAAGGCCTCACCCAGGCGGAAATCCTGATCGCCCTCGAATTGCAGCAGCGGCATGGAGGGCGGGCCGCTGTTGCGGATGGAAAGCCCGTGCCGCGCGGCCAGGCGGTCGAAGCCCGCGCGCAGGCGCTCACCCATCGCACGCATTCGCGCGGGGCCATCGATACGGCGCAGTTCCGTCAGCGTCGCCAGCGCGGCGGCCATCGGAACCGCCGTGCACCAGAAGGAACCGGTGGTGTAGACCTTCGTTGCCGTCTCGCGGAAGCGCTCCGCCCCCGTGAGCGCCGCCATCGCATGGCCATTGGCGATCGCCTTGCTGTAGGCGGCAAGGTCCGGCCGCACGCCCAGATCCTCCCAGGAGCCGCCGAGATTCAGCCGGAAGCCCGCGCGCACGTCATCCAGGATCAGCGCCGCCCCGGTCGCATCGCAGACCGCCCGTGCGCGGCGCACGAAATCCGTCTCCGGCATTTCCAGCGCGCGGCTCATGTCATGGCGGAAGGCGGTGACGATGATGCCCGCCAGATCGTGCCCCGCCTGATCCGCCGCGGCCTCAAGGCTGGCGACATCGTTATACTCGAAAGGAAGCAGATGCGCCCGGTCCTCCGCCGTGACGCCCGCGATGGAAGGCGAGCACCAGGGCACCGCGCCATGATAGCTGCCTCGCGCAACCAGGACCTTGCGCCGCCCCGTACCGGCGCGGGCGATGGTGACGCAGGCGGTGGTGGCATCCGTGCCGTTCTTCGCCAGGAGGCACCAATCGGCATGCGGGATCATGCCAACCAGCAGTTCCGCCAATTCCACCAGCACCGGGGCGGGGCCATTCAGGCAGTCGCCAAGCTCCGCCTGGCGGGCCGCCGCCTCTTCCACCGCCGGATGGTGATGGCCCAGCACGATCGGCCCCCAGGAGCACATGAAGTCGATGAACTCGCGCCCATCCACATCGGTCAGGCGGCAGCCTTCGGCACTCTGGAAGAATTGCGGATAGCCTTCCGGCAGTTTGGCGGCGTTCAGATGGCCCCAAAGGCCACCGGGAATGACCTGCCGCGCGCGAGCGCGCAAAGCAGTGTCGTTGGGGCGGTTCACCGCCTGCTGCGGGTGGGGAGCCAATGCCTGCGACATGGCGCCGGTCCTTCACGTCATTCTTGATATATCATATCTCTCAATAAAGGCCTTTGCTAGCCCTCCTTCTGGAAGCGAAGCTTCAGCCGGCCAGCAGCGCGGCTTTCAGGGCTTCGGCATAACGGGCGGCGGCATCGCCCGCCCGCGCTACCTCCTCACCACCAGACGCATCCGCAGCCATGGCGTGATAGCCAAGCTGGAACGCCAGGTAGCAGGGCGTAAGGAAGGCCAGGAGTTCCGGATCCACGGCCCGGCCGCTCTCCTGTCCGATGATATGGCCCAGCCGGTCCTGCTCGGCGGAGGACAGGCCAAGTTCCACCACCGCTCCCGCCACATCCCAGGCGATGTCCTGGCAGCCGATCAGGTCATGCGCGGCCGCATGGTCCACCGCATCTGTCTTGAGCAGACGGCCATCGGGAAGCACCAGCCATTCCCAGGCATGCAGGCGGTTGTCGGTCCAGACCCACCGGATCTGCGCGTCGAAGGACGGAAGGGAGGGCTTCCACCGGTCCATCCGTGCCGCCAGTTCCTGGCCCAATGCCTGGGCGGTGTTGTGGCGGGCCATTTCCCAAAGTGCCTCTGCCGAGGCGCCACCTTCCGGCCCCGCCGGCAAGCTGCGCGCCCGGAATGCGAGATAGCGGCCCAGATGCGCGATCAGCCGGCTCCGATCATACCGGGCCGGATCGAGGGGACGCGCCTCCTCCATCCAGCGCTCAATCAGGAAGCCGTGCCGGAAGCCCGCGACCTCCGGCGTGAAGCCGGCCGCGTGAAGCAATCGGGCATGCTCCGCCTGCTTCTCGCCACGGTGGCCAAGCCCCGCGAATTTGAGCAGCCAGGCCGTGCCGCCCCGATGAAACAGGAACTTCCGGCGCTCCATGAAGGGATGGATGGGTGGCCAGGGCACCTCCGCGCTGCGCAACCGACGCCAGGCGCCACCCGAAATGTCCTCCAGCGGCCTGTCCGGCGCCCCCAGCAAATCCGCCGCCCAACTTTCCAGCCGGTGTTCCGGCCGCACGGCATGGAGGAGGAGGTCCTCGAAGGAGGCGGAATGGCGTTGCGCCTGCGCCCAGCGCGCACGCAATTCCGGACTGGCCTGCGATCCAGGCTCGTCCCCATGGCCAGGAAGAAGATGGATCCGCGACAGCGGCACCCCGCGCCCTTCCAGGAACTCGATCACGGCGCCAAAGCTGCTGCCGGACAGGCCGGGCCCTTCATCCACCACCGCGAAATGCGCTTCGGGACCGGCGAGGAGATCCGCAGCCAAGGCGTCCGACACCGCCAGCTTGCGCCGGAAGGGATGACCCACCGGGCGCAGGCTGCGGGGTGGCGCTCCGCCAAGCCGGGCGGCCACCATCGCCGCCAGCGTCACCCCGATGGAGCGAAGGCCGATCACCCGCAGCGGCACGCCAGATGGCAGGGAAGCCGCCGCCATCGCATAGACCTCGGGATAGAGGGCGTAATAGGCAAAGCCCTCCGCCCGCTTGGTCCGAATGGAACCGGGCAGTGGCGTGGTGGCCAAGGCGGCCCACTCGGCCTCGGGCCAGGCGCCCAGCTGGGTGAAGCCGGTATTCCAGGAGAGGCACAGCGCCTCCGCGATCCGCACCAGCAGCGCCATGGCCGCTTCCGGTGCCGGTGCCAAATCATCCACGCCCCGTTCGGCGAAATCAGCATCCGCGATGCCCTGCGCGAGTTCCCCAGCCTCGATCAGCGCGGCAGCCAGGGCGGAATGGCGACAGATTCCAGGCGGCAGGCTGGCGAGTTCGCGGAGTGCATTGGCAAGCTCCGCAAGCTTGCGGCGCGGATCCTCGCGGCGTGGGGCATCGCCATAGACCAGCATTGCGGAGCCCCGGATGAGGTGCGGCTCTTGGCGCCTCAGTCGGCGCGGCTGGCGGTGGCTGGCAGCGCAGGCTGCGTCGGCAGCACCGGATGGGCCATCTCGCGCCGGAACCAGGCGACCGTCGCCTCCAACCCGGCCTGAAGCGACACGCGCGGCACCCAGCCGAGCAGAGCCTTCGCGCGGGAGATATCAGGGCGGCGGCGGCGGGGATCATCCACCGGCAGAGGGCGGTGCACGATGCGCGACCGGGAACCGGTGAGGGTCAGCACGCGTTCCGCGAGATCGAGCACCGTCAGTTCCACCGGATTTCCCAGATTCACCGCGCCCGGCGGCTCAGTCCCGCAGGCCATCAGCCGTGCGAGGCCATCCACCAGATCATCGACATAGCAGAAGGAACGGGTCTGGCTGCCATCGCCATAGATGGTGATGTCCTCGCTCGCCAGCGCCTGGCAGATGACGTTGGAAACGACGCGGCCATCATCGGCGCACATGCGCGGGCCATAGGTGTTGAAGATACGTGCCACGCGCACCTCCGCGCGTCCGGCTCGGATGAAGTCAAAGGCAAGAGTCTCAGCGGCGCGCTTGCCTTCGTCATAGCAGGCGCGCGGCCCAGTCGGGTTTACATGGCCCCAATAGTCTTCTCGCTGCGGATGCGTCTCCGGATCGCCATAGATCTCACTGGTGGAGGCCTGGAGGAAGCGCGCGCCATTCGCCTCGGCCAGCCGCAAAAGCGAGCGCGTGCCGAGAACGCAGGTGAGCATCGTGTGCTCGGGATCGGCCTGGTAATGCCGCGGCGAGGCGGCACAGGCCATATTGTAGATCTCGCTGAAATGCAGGCGCTCGGAGGAAAGCGAAGCCGGGAGCGGCTCGGCAATATCGGCCTCAATCATGTCGAAGCGGGGATCGCGCTGCAGGTGCCGCAGATTGTCGCGCTGCCCCGTCTGGAAGTTGTCGACGCAGATGACCTGCTTGCCTTCACTGATGAGCAGATCGCAGAGATGGGAACCGAGGAAGCCGGCACCGCCGACGACCATGACGAGCTTGGTCTTGCCGTTCCTCACGAGGTCACCTGTTCATCCGCGGGTTGGTCGAGCGCCGCCGCGCGCCTGGCCAGGACCTTGCGGAAGTATCCTTCCAGTTCCTCGGCCCGGTGAGCCGCGGTGTGCTCGCCCAGGACGCGTTCGCGCAGTACCCGCCCCATCTCGCGTCGCCGCGCCTCGGGCATGTCGGTTAACGCGCGGAGCACCGCTTCGGCATTATCCGCGAGGATGATCTCCGCATCGGGATGGAGCAGTGTGTCAATTCCGTCCCACTTGTCGGAGATGATCGGCACGCCGCAGGCGCCCGCCTCGAACAGCCGCACACTGGGGCTGTAGCCCGCGCGAATCATGTCGGCGCGCGTGACGTTCAGTGTGAAACGGCTCTGCGCGTAAAAGGCAGGATGATCGGCGGGCGGCACATGCTCGATCCGCTCGACATTGGCAGGCCATTCGATATCGGCCGGGTATTGCGGCCCGGCGACAGCGAAGCACAACTCCGGCGCACGCCGTGCTGGTTCCAGCAGCAGGCGCTCCAGAGTGGGCTGGCGATCGGGACTGTAGGTGCCGAGATAGCTCAGATCCCAGCGCGGCGGCAGATCAAGCGGGCGATAGGCCTTTGCGTCCACGGAGCAATAGAGTTGCCGCGCGGCCGGCGATCCGTATTGCCGTTCCAGCCGTTCGAGCGTCGGGCCGCCCGTGAAGGAGAGATAAAGGTCATAGCCTGGGATCAGCGCGGGGGAGAGATACTCCTCGTCGCCGCGTTCCAGCTTGGCCAGGGTCACGGGCGTGTCGATGTCGTAGAAGGCGGTCACGCCACCTGCGGTCTCCTGCACCATGCGGCCGACAGCCACGCCTTCCGGCACATAGGAGCCAACGATCACCGCATCCGCCTGCGCCATGGCATCGCGCCAGGATTCGAGCGCCGCCAGATCGGGGTAGAACTCTAGCCGGCAGAAATCCGGTGAGGGCATGTCCCGGTTCTGCGCATACCAGGGTACGTCGCGCTCCAGGAAGAGGACATCATGACCTCGTTCGGCGAAGGAACGCAGCAGGGCGCGGAAGGTCGTTGCGTGCCCATTCCCCCAGGAGGAGGAAAGGCTGAGTCCGAGTACGACGATGCGGAGCGGTGCGCCCGCCATCACGCCGGGACGCCCCCTTCGCGTATGCGCGCCGCTTCCCGGCGAAGCAGTGCGTCCACCTCCGCTCCACGACGTGTATAGGTGTGTTCGGAGAGGATGCGAGCGCGAGCGGCCTCACCAATGGCCCTGGCACGCGCGGGCGTAAGGCTTTGCAGATGCGCCGCCACCTCGGCGCCGTCCCGCGCGACCAGCACCTCTTCGTCCTCCTTCAGGAAGAGGTCGAGCCCGACCCAAGCATCGGTGATCAGGCAGGCGCCGGCGCCCGCCGCCTCGAAGACGCGTGTCGCGGGCGAATAACCGGTGGAGGCCATGCTGTCGCGCGCGATGTTCAGCACCGCCAGCGACGAGGTGTTGAAGGCGTTGTGGTCGCGCGTGCCGACATGGCCGATTCGCTGCACATTGGACGGCATCGGCTTGTCGTCCCAGCCATTGCCTCCGAGCAGGAAACGGCGTTCCGGCAGGCGCGCGGCGGCGTCCAGGAAGAAGCGTTCCACCCGCGTCTCGCGATCCGGCAGGCGGTTGGCGAGGAAGGAGAGGTCGGCCGTGAAGCGCGGGTCCGCCGGCACCGGGTGATGCGTCTCGGGATCCAGCGCGTTGTAGATCGGGATACAGCGCCGTGCGCCCAGTCCTTCATAGGCATCGACCACCGGCGGGCCACCGCCATAGGTCAGCACGAAATTCAACGCGGGCAGAGCCCGGCGTAGCGCATGGTCCGGCGCGTCGCCGATCTCCGCGAGGGTGGCGGGCGCATCCACATCCCAGAAGATACGGATGGCATCGGGGCGCGCGGCGGCGATGAGCCCCTCGATCAGCACGTCGTCAAACACGCCGACGCCGCTTGCCTTCACCACCACATCGGCACGGACCGCCTCGGCGATCACCTCACGGACAGCTTCTTCCGTTGCAGGATAAACGCGCACCTCGGCCCAGGGCGGCGGCTCGATGTCGCGATGCTGCTGACGATCAAAGGCGTCCGGTTCATAGAAAATGATGGAATGGCCACGCGCGGCGAGATCGCGCAGGAGGCCACGATAATAAGTGGCGGCACCATTCCAGTAGGAGGAGAGCAGGCTTGATCCGTAGAAGGCGATCCTCATGACGCAACCGCCTCGTTCATGCCCAGGACTTTCCCTTCGCTGCCCCAAGCAACCAGGATGCTCACGGATGCGGGAGCGATTTCAAACCGGCCGAGATCGTTAAGCGATAACCTAAGATGGGAAGCCAGCGCCGCCTTGATCACATCACAGTGGCTGACGAGCACGATGCGGCCCTCCGGATGATCCTGTTGCAGGCGGCTCAATTCCCCGGTCACGCGGGACTGCACCTCGCCCATGCTTTCCCCACCTGGCGGACGTGCGGTGGAGCGCGATTCATTCCAGCGGGTCCAATCCGGATCAGAGCCGAGCGAATCGAAGGAGCGCCCCGTCCATCTGCCGAAATCGATCTCGGTGATCGGATCACTGGCCTGCGGATGAAGTCCGATCCTCTGGGCAATGGGTGCGGCGGTCTCCCTCGCGCGTTCCAGTGGGCTCGTATAGATCGCGCTGATCCGTTCCCCCCCCAAGCGATCCGCAAGGGCATCGGCCTGGCGCCGGCCGAGTTCACCGAGATTCACTGCTGGCATCCGGCCGCAGAGCACGCTGCCCACACGATCATGCGCGGCATGGCGCACCAGGAAGAAGGTGGTGGCCACCGGCCCACCTCAACTCTCACCGGCCACGAAACGCAATGTACGCTCCCTGGCCTCGCCATCCTGGAACTGCTGCGGCGGTGACTTCATGAAATAGCTGGACGGCCCGAACAGTGCGCCGCCGATGCCACGATCGAGGCCGAGCTTCGCGCATCGCACAGCATCGATGACGATGCCGGCGGAGTTGGGCGAATCCCATACCTCCAGCTTCAGTTCGATATTCAGCGGCATTCCGCCAAAGCCGGTACCCTCCAGCCGGATCTGTGCCCATTTGCGATCGGTCAGCCAGGGCACATGGTCGCTGGGGCCAACATGCACATCCTGCGCCGGCAGGGGGATCTCAAGCTGGCTCGTCACTGCCTGGGTCTTGGAGATCTTCTTCGATTCGAGGCGTTCGCGTTCCAGCATGTTCAGGAAGTCGGCATTGCCGCCGAAGTTCAGCTGGTAGGTACGGTCCAGCCGCACACCACGCTCACGGAACAGGTTGGCCAGCACGCGATGCACGATGGTGGCGCCGACCTGGCTCTTGATGTCGTCCCCGATGATCGGCAGGCCACGCGCCTCGAAGCGCTTCCGCCATTCAGGATTGGAGGCAATGAAGACAGGGATGCAGTTCACGAAGGCGCATCCCGCCTTCAGCGCCTGCTCGGCGTACCATTCCGTTGCCCGCTGGGATCCTACCGGCAGGTAGGAGACGACCACATCGGTACGCGACCACTCCAGGATGCCAGCGACATCGGCGACGGGGGCATCCGATTCGGGGATCTCGGCGGCCATGTAGCGCCCGATTCCATCCAGTGTCGCGCCCCGCTCCACTTTGACGCCGGTGGGAGCGACCTGGGCGAATTGGTGGGTATTGTTCGGCGGCGCCAGAATGGCATCCGCAAGGTCGCGCCCTACCTTGGCGGCATTCACATCGAAGGCCGCAGACACCTCGATGTCGCGCACATGGTAGCCACCAAGCTCGACATTCATCAGCCCCGGAACCGGCTCATTCGCCGCGGCATCACGGTAATAGGCGAGCCCTTGCACGAAGGAAGAAGCACAGTTTCCTACACCGACGACAGCAACGCGGACCGTTCTCTGATTCACGAGCGGGCGCTTTCCAACCGCCGGGGCGCGGAAAATGAAAAACGGGTAAGGTCGCAGCGCGGATCGATCATCAAGTGAGAATGGTTCCTGCCCCCCGGTCCGGCAATCCGCCAGAGCCGCATCAACTTAGCTGCCCGCGGTGCAAGCGTTCAATGCAGCGATAGGATGCAGCATGCCATAATGGTTTAGTTACAAGTAAATGTGATGTCGTCTCCACTCTTCTTCAAACATGCTGACACGGCTAAGAAATGGCGTGACTCAACGGCGGACGGAAATGACAAAAGACGCGCCTTCCTTCACCCTGGTGGTGAATGCGGGCGCTCTCGGTCTTTTCCGGACGGCGTCGGGCTCGGCATGAGCTGGAGGGCAAGCGTTTGGCGGAATCGATCCTGATCACCGGCGGAGCCGGCTTCATCGGGCGCTATGTGTCGCGCGCCTTGCTCGACCGCGGCGATCATGTGCGCGTGCTCGACAGCTTTATCGAGCAGGTGCATGCCGACCGTGGCGCCGATGGCCTCGACTCCGAAGTCGAGGTTATGCGGGGCGATGTCCGCGATGCCGATGCCGTGCGCCGTGCCCTGAAGGGCATCGACAAGGTGGTTCATCTGGCCGCCGAGGTTGGCGTCGGGCAGAGCATGTATGCGATCGACCGGTATGTCGCGGTGAATGACTGCGGCACGGCGATGCTGTTCCAGCAACTGATCGAACAGCCGGTGAAGCGCGTGGTCGTTGCCTCCTCCATGAGCGTCTATGGCGAGGGCCTGTACAAGGACGCTGACGGCAATCTCGTCGAGGATGCGGTGCGCCTGCCCCGCAGCGGGCCGGATGCGCCCTGGGATCCGCTGGATGCAAAGGGCCGACCGCTGGTGCCGGTTCCGACGCCGGAGTGGAAGCGGACGAATCTTGCCTCCGTCTATGCCATCACGAAGTTCACGCAGGAGCGCCTGACCCTCACCGTTGCGCCGGCCTATGGAATGGAGGGCGTGGCGCTGCGGTTGTGGAATGTCTATGGGGCGGGGCAGGCACTCTCGAATCCCTATACGGGCGTTCTCGCGATCTTCGCGGCGCGGTTGCAGAACGGGCAACCGCCGATGATCTTCGAGGATGGATTGCAGCGGCGCGACTTTGTGCACGTTGAGGATGTGGCACGTGCCTTCCTCCTTGCACTCGATCATCCGAAGGCGCCAGGCGGGGTGTACAATATCGCCAGCGGCATCGACCGCACGGTGCAGGAGGTGGCGGCCGAACTGGCCAGTGCCATGGGGCGCACCGGCCTTGCGCCGGAGATCGCCGGCAAGACCCGCGCTGGCGACATTCGCCATAATATCCCGGACATCACCAAGGCGCGGCAGGAGTTGGGCTACGAAACACGCCATCTCGATTTCCGGGCCGATCTCGCGGAACTGGCGGAGTGGGTGGCACGCCAGCAGGCACAGGACCGCGTCAGCCAGGCGCGGAGCGAGCTTGAACTGCGGGGACTCGTCGCGTGACGAACAAGGCGGCACCGTCCGCTCCGGCCGTCACGGGGCGGCAGCCGATCCTGGTCACGGGCGGCGCCGGCTTCATCGGCTCCAATCTGGCGGACCGGCTCGCCGCGGAAGGACATGACGTCCTCATCTATGACGCATTGCTGCGGCCGGGCGTGAAGTCGAATCTGGACTGGCTGAAGCGCCGGCATCCGGAGCGGATCTCGGCCGTGGTTGCCGATGTGCGGGAAGCCGGTTCCCTGGTGGCGGCCGCCTCCGAGGCAAGCGCGGTCTTCCATCTGGCAGCGCAGGTCGCGGTCACGACCAGCATGGCCGATCCTCGTGAGGACTTCGAGATCAATCTCGGCGCCAGCTTCAACCTGCTCGACGCGTTGCGCCGGCGGGGTGACCGGGTGCCGCTGATCTTCGCCAGCACCAACAAGGTTTATGGCGATCTGGCGGATGTCGCGCTGGAGCTGGAAGGCGATGCCTATGTGCCGTGCGATCCGGCGATCCGCGCACGCGGCATCGGGGAGGACCGGCCGCTCGACTTCCACACGCCCTATGGCTGCTCCAAGGGCGCTGCCGACCAGTATGTGCTCGATTTCGGCCGCTCTTTCGGCCTGCCAACAGCCGTGCTGCGAATGAGCTGTATCTACGGTCAGCGGCAGATGGGCACCGAGGATCAGGGCTGGGTGGCGCATTTTGTCCTCAGTGCCCTGCGGGGCGAGCCGGTCAGCATCTATGGCGATGGCTGTCAGGTGCGGGACGTGATGGATGTGGGCGATGCGGTGGAAGCCTATCTCGCGGCCTGGCGGAGGATCGATGCCGTCTCCGGGCGCGCCTTCAATCTCGGCGGCGGGCCAGCCAATGCGATCAGCCTGCGCCAGCTGCTCGATCATATCGGAGATCTGACGAATCAGCCGGTAGAGACACACTACGCCGATTGGCGGGCGGGCGACCAACGCTACTACGTCTCGGATACAAGCCGCGCGGCACAGGAACTGGGGCTGCGTACGGCACGGCCATGGCGTGAAGGCGTCGTAGCCCTCGCGCAATGGCTGCGGCAGGAGCGCGCCGGCCCGGAGGTGCTCCACGCACCGGTGCCACTGGCCAACGCGTGACAGCCGATCCGCAGAGGGTTCCCGCCACTCGGTTGCTGATGACGGCTGATGCGGCCGGCGGTGTCTGGACCTATGCGCTGGATCTGGCGGCGGGGCTTGCCCTCCATGGCGTGGTGACGGTGCTGGCGGTGCTCGGCCCGGCGCCGACACCGGACCAGATGACACAGGCCGCCGGGATTCCGGGGCTTGAGCTTCGGATCACCGGCCTGCCGCTGGATTGGCTGGCGAATGAGCCAGGGGAGGTGACGCAGGCCGGTGTCGCGCTCGCCGCCCTGGCACGGGAGGCGGGGGTGGACATCGTCCAGCTCAACAGCCCGGCCCATGCGGCAGGTGCGGGTTTTCCGGTTCCGATCGTTGCCGTCTCCCACTCCTGCGTCGCCACCTGGTGGGATGCGGTGCGCGACGGAGATCTGCCCGAGGATTTTTCCTGGCGCACGGAACTCGTCCGCCGCGGTGCCCTGGCCGCTTCAGCGCTGGTGGTGCCCAGCCATGCACTGGCCGAGGCGATGGCGCGCCGCTATGCGCTGCCGCGCCTGCCGCGCGTGGTTCATAACGGGCGTGCCCCCCTGCCCCCGCCATCCGGCGTGCCGGACAAGGCGCCACCACTCTTCGCCTTCACCGCCGGGCGGCTATGGGATGCCGGGAAGAACCTCGAAACGCTTGATCGCGCGGCGGCGCGGCTGGATCTGCCTGTGCTGGCCGCCGGGCCGCTGGATGGGCCGGATGGAACGCTGGTGGAGGCGCGGTATCTGCGCGCCCTGGGGTGGCTGGATGAGGGCACGCTGGCCGGCTGGCTCGCCCAGGCGCCGATCTATGTGTCGCTGGCCCTCTATGAACCCTTTGGCCTTGCCGTCCTCGAAGCCGCGCAGGCAGGCTGTCCGCTGGTGCTGTCCGACATCCCGACCTTCCGGGAATTATGGGGCGACGCCGCCCTCTTCGTGCCGGCGCGGGATGACGCAGCTGCCGCGGAGGCCATCGGGCGCCTGGCGGGGGATGCCGGGGAGCGCTCGCGCCTGGCCGCCGCGGGGCGCGAGAGGGCGGCGCGCTACACCGTGGGCGCGATGGCGGAAGCCATGCATGCGGTGCACCGCTCATTGCTGCTGACGGGGACTGCCGCCGCTTGAAGCTCGTTTATCTCACCCATTCGCTCACCTCCTGCTGGAACCACGGCAACGCGCATTTCCTGCGCGGCGTGCTGCGGGATCTGGTGCATCGCGGGCATGAGGTGCTCTCCCTGGAGCCCAAGGGGGCCTGGAGCCTGGAAAACCTGCTGCGCGACCATGGCGAGGCGGGGCTGGATGCCTTCCGCGCCAGCTATCCCGAGCTGAACTCCCGCGTCTTCTCCTCTTTCGAGGAGGTGGAGGCGGCACTGGACGGCGCCAATGTGGTGGTGGTGCATGAATGGAATGAGCCGGAACTGGTCGCCGCCATCGGGCGGATGCGTCGGCGCGGCGCGCCCTTCACCCTGCTCTTCCACGACACGCATCACCGCGCGGTCAGCGACCCGGAGGCGATCCGGCGTTTCGACCTGGATGGCTATGATGCGGTGCTCGCCTTCGGTGCCACCCTGGCCGAGGTGTATCGCGGCTGGGGATGGGGCGATCGTGTCTTCGTCTGGCATGAGGCGGCGGATACGCGCCTCTTTCAGCCGCCCGCGCAGGAAGGCCCGCGCGAGGGGCTGATCTGGATCGGCAACTGGGGCGATGGCGAACGCACGGCGGAGCTGGAAAGCTTCCTTATGCGGCCGGCGCAGACCACCCGCCTGCAGCTCGACATCTATGGCGTGCGCTACCCCGATGAGGCGCTCGCCATGCTGCAGCGTTATGGCGTGCGCTATCGTGGCTGGCTGCCCAATGCGCGCGCGCCGGAGCTTTTCGCGCACCACCTTGCCACCGTGCATGTGCCGCGGCGCTTCTATGTGGAGATGCTGCCGGGCATCCCGACCATCCGCGTCTTCGAGGCGCTGGCCTGCGGCATCCCACTCGTCTCCGCCCCCTGGCGGGATTCCGAGGGGTTGTTCCGTCCTGGCCAGGATTACCTGACGGCGCGTGACGAGGTGGAGATGGCGCACCATCTCTCTACCCTTCGGGACGATCCTGGGCTGCGGCGCTCGCTGGTGGAAAGCGGGCTGGAGACGATCCGCGCGCGGCACAGCTGCGCGCATCGCGTGGACGAGTTGCTGGAGGTGTTGGCGCGGCTGGATGCGGCGCCGGCGCGGCGGCTCGGCCCCGTGCAACATTCGCTGTCAGGGGAGATACCGGCGGGATGAGCCAGACCGTGATGCTGTCGAAGGATGAGATCCGGAAGCGGGTCGAGGCCCTCGGCGACTGGTTCCATAATCTCGACCTGGGCGGGGTGAAGACCGCGCCGAATCACTTTCTCTATGACTACCCAGCGAACAAGTTCCAGCGCTTCGCCCATGCGGTCCCGCAGGACCTGACCGGCAAGACGGTGCTCGATATCGGCTGCAATGCCGGCTTCTACTCGCTGGAGATGAAGCGGCGCGGCGCCTCTCGCGTGCTGGGCATCGATTCGGATGACCGCTACCTGTCCCAGGCGCGGCTGGCCGCCGAGGTCACGGGGCTGGAGGCGGAGTTCCGCAACCTCTCCGTCTATGACGTGGCGGCGCTGGGCGAGCGCTTCGACCTCGTGATCTTCATGGGCGTGCTCTATCATCTGCGCCACCCCTTGCTGGCGCTGGACCTGATCCATGAGCATGCCGCCAAGGACCTCCTGCTGTTTCAGTCCATGCAGCGCGGTTCACGCGAGATCGAGCCGGTGGCGGCGGACTACTCCTTCGAGGAAACGGAAGTCTTCAACCGCCCCGGATTCCCGAAGATGCATTTCGTGGAACACCGCTACACCGGCGACCTGACCAATTGGTGGGTGCCGAATGCCGCCTGCGCGGAGGCGATGCTCCGCTCGGCCGGTTTCGCCATCATCGAGCACCCCGAACAGGAGGTGTATCTCTGCCGGCGCGTGGAAGCCCCCTGGGGCGCCGGCGCCGCCTATCCCGCGAAGGAGAAGCGCGCGTGATCGAAGCCGCGATGATCTGGAACGAGCCCAACAACAAGTCCCATTGGGACCCTGAGATCGATCCCGGCTGGGCCATGTTCGCCGAGACCGCGAAGCTGGCCGGCCGCGCGATCCGCGAAGCGAATCCGGACCTGCCGCGCGTGCTGGGCGGCATCTCCCCGATCGATCCGGCCTTCATCGTGAACATGTCCGAGCGCGGCGTGCTGGACGAGGTGGATGTGGTGGCCGTGCACGGCTTCCCGCTCGACTGGAACCTCTGGAAGATCGATGAGTGGCCGGCGAAGATCGATGAGATCCGCGCGGTGACCGACAAGCCCATCTGGGTGTCGGAAGTCGGTATCTCCACCTTCGGTGCGGAGGAAGTGCAGGTCTGGGGCCTCAACCGCACCGCCGAGCTGCTGATCGGCAAGGCGCCGCGCATCCATTGGTACAGCCTCTACGACCTGCCGCAGGCCTGGGGCGCCACCACGCGCCACCGCGAGGCCGAGGGCTCCTCCTACTACCGCCATTTCTACATGGGGCTGCTGCGCGAGGACGGATCGCCCAAGCCCTCCATGGAGCATTTCGTGAAGCACGCGCCGCAGATGGGCCTGTGCCAGTGGTTCCACTACGAGGACCACCGCCTGTATGACGCGGTGGCCTGGATGAAGCGGCTGGGCGTCACCTATCTCCGCACCGGCCTCTCCTGGGCCGACAGCTTCCGCCCGAATGCGCTGGACTGGTTCGACCGGCAGATGGAGGCGCTGGCGGATTTCGACGTCACCGTCACCTTCTGCTTCACGCCGGAGCATCGCGGCATCGCGCCGCACCACACCAGCCCGCCCCAGGTGCCGGAGGAATTCGCGGAATTCTGCGCCTCCATGATCCGGCGCTACGCCCCGGCGAAGGCAGCCGTGGTCGCAGCCTGATCCGGCCAGGACTGGACGCTTCTGATTGATTCGGATCGCCGGTGGCCATCGCGCCACCGGCGAGGCTGTATGAGGAAAGAGCTGATGAGTGGGACGCCCGCCGCTGCGGAGCGCATGCGGGCCGCGGTCCTGACCGGGCCGGGCCAGATGGAGGTGTGGGAGGTGGCGCGGCCGGTGCCCGGGCCGGGGCAGGTGCGGCTGCGCCTGGAAGGCTGCGGCGTCTGCGCCTCCAACCTCACCCCCTGGGCCGGGCCGGACTGGATGCGCTTCCCCACCGAGCCTGGCGACCTGGGCCATGAGGCCTGGGGCGCGGTGGATGCGCTGGGCGAGGGCGTGGAGGGAGTTGCGGTGGGCGACCGTGTCGCCGCCCTCACCTATCGCGGCTATGCGGAATACGACATCGCCGATGTGGCGAATGTCGTGCGCCTGCCGGCATCGCTCAGCGATCAGCCCTTTCCTGGCGAGCCGCTGGGCTGCGCCATGAACATCTTCCGCCGCAGCGGGATCGAGGCCGGGCAGACGGTGGCCATCATCGGCATCGGCTTCCTTGGCGCCATCCTGACGAAGCTGGCCACCGAGGCCGGCGCGCGGGTGATCGCCATCTCCCGCCGTCCCTTCTCGCTGGACCTCGCGCGCGGCATGGGCGCGGCCGAAACCATCCCGATGGATGACCACCACGGCATCATCGAGCGGGTGAAGGAACTGACCGGCGGCACGTTCTGCGACGTGGTGATCGAGGCCGTGGGCAAGCAATGGCCGCTGGATCTCGCCGCCGAGCTGTGCCGTGAGCGTGGGCGCCTGATCGTCGCCGGCTATCACCAGGATGGGCCGCGCCAGGTGAACATGTGGCTCTGGAACTGGCGCGGGCTGGACGTGATCAACGCGCATGAGCGCGATCCGAAGATCTATGTGCAGGGCATCCGCGAGGCGGTGGAGGCGATCACCGCCGGCCGCTTCGATCCCCGGCCGCTCTTCACCCACGACTTCCCGTTGGAACGGCTGGACGCGGCACTGGATGCCACGCGCGACCGGCCCGATGGCTTCCTCAAGGCCGTGGTGCGCTTCGCATGACGGCTGTGATTTCCAGCAAGGGCCCTCCCCGCCTCGGCTTCCTCGGCGTCGGCTGGATCGGCCGCCACCGCATGCAGGCCATCCTCGCCACCGGCGCGGCGGAGGCCGCCGCCATCTGCGATCCCTCGCCCGAGATGGCCGCCGAGGCGCAGAAGCTGGCGCCCGGCGCGAAGCTCGTGGACTCGCTGGAGGAGATGCTGTCGCTCGGCCTGGATGGGGTGGTGATCGCCACCCCCAGCGCGATGCATGCCGCGCAATCCATCCAGGCGCTCACACAGGGCGCCGCGGTGTTCTGCCAGAAGCCGCTGGGCCGCACGGCGACGGAGGTGCGGGCCGTGGTGGCCGCCGCCCGCGCGGCGGACCGGCTGCTGGAGGTGGACCTCTCCTACCGCTTCACCGAGGGCATGCGCCGTATCCGGGAAGCGATCCGGGCCGGGGAACTTGGCAGCCCCTATGCCATCGATCTCGTCTTCCACAACGCCTATGGCCCGGACAAGCCATGGTTCCGCGACCCAGCACTCTCGGGCGGCGGCTGCGTCATGGACCTGGGGGTGCATCTGGTGGACCTCGCCCTCTGGGCGCTGGACTTCCCCAGGGTGGCGCGGGTGTCGGGCTCGCTCTTCGCGGGCGGGGAGCCGCTCGCCGGGCGCACGGACCGGGTGGAGGACTACGCGGTTGCCACCATCGAGCTGGAAACCGGCGCGGTGGTACGGCTCGCCTGCTCCTGGAACCTCCATGCGGGTTGCGACGCGGTGATCGCCGCCGACTTCCACGGCACCTCGGGCGGCGCGGCGCTGCGCAATGTGAACGGCTCCTTCTACGACTTCACGGCCGAGCGCTTCCACGGGACCTCGCGCGAGACGCTGGCGGTGCCGCCCGATGAATGGGGCGGGCGGGCGGCGGCCGGCTGGGCGCTGCGCCTCGCTGGCGGAACGCGCTTCGATCCGGTCGCCGAACAGCTGGTGACAGTCTCCGAGGTGCTGGACCGGATCTATGGGCGCCAGGATCCTCTCATCCCGCGCGCAACGGCCGAGGCCATCGCAGCGCCCGCCTGAGGGTGCTGCGATGGCCCCGCATTCAGGCCTTGCCCTTCAGGCCACATCCGCCGGCAGGTCGAAGGCATCCGGATAGCCAAAGAGGCCGACAGCGCCGCCGGTGTGGATGAAGACCACGTTCTCTTCCGGCTTGAAGTGCCCCTTGCCGATCAGGTCGATCAACCCGGCCATGCCCTTCCCGGAATAGACGGGGTCGAGAAGGATGCCCTCCTTCTCCGCCAGCAGTTTCACCGCCTCCGCCATACCCTGGGTCGGGATGCCGTAGCCCTGGCCGACATAGTCGCAATTCGCGCGCACATGCTCGGCGCGCACCGTGTCCTTCGGCAGGCCGAGGTGATCGGCGGTGCGCTGCGCCAGAGCCAGGACATTGGCCTCCTGCTTTTCGCGCGGAGCGCGCACGCCAATGCCGAGCACGGGAATGCCGCTGTTCAGGCCCACCAGCCCCGCGACCAGCCCGGCCTGGGTGCCGGCGCTGCCGGTGGCATGGACCACATGGTCGATCCTCAGGCCCATCTCGGCGGCCTGCGCCACCAGCTCCAGCGCGGCGCCGACATAGCCAAGGGCACCTACGGGGTTGGAACCGCCCCCGGGAATGACATAGGGGCGCTTGCCCGACTTCCGCAGTTCCGCGGCCAGCACCTCCATTTCCGCCTGCATGTCCGCGCCGCCCGGGCGGCGGGAGACCTGCGCGCCATGCAGCTTGTCCAGCATCACATTGGCGGAGCGGGTATAGGCGGCATCCGTGTAGCCCGTGCGGTCCTCCAGGAGGATGTGGCAGGCCATGCCCAGCTTCGCCGCCGCGGCCGCGGTCTGGCGGGCATGGTTGGACTGGGTGGCGCCCTGGGTGATGACCGTGTCGGCGCCCTGCGCGCGGGCCTCGGCCATCAGGTATTCCAGCTTACGGGTCTTGTTGCCGCCGGTGGAAAGCCCGGTGCAATCGTCCCGCTTGATCCAGAGCTTCGGCCCGCCGAGATGCTTCGACAGGTTCTCCATCGGCTCCAGCGGCGTAGGCAGGTGGCCCAGCCGGATGCGTGGGAAGCGGGCGAGATTCATGCTTGTTGGCCTTGCCTGACGTTGAGCGGCGAAGGCTAGGACGCACCGCCCGCCGCGCCAACCAGGCGCAGGGCGGATCGACGTTGCCGGTCGGCCTCAGGCCGGGATCGGGCTGGGTGGCGCCGGAGCAGCCAGGATCCGGCCCGTGAGGGGCAGTTCGATGGTGCAGTGCAGCCCGCTTTCCTCGAAGGACTGCCGAACCTTGGCGTTCAGCTCATAGGGCAGGGTCCGTTCCAGGAGGTCTGTGCCGAAGCCCTCGCGCAATGGGATGACCGGGCCTGGCACGCCGCTCTCGCGCCAGTTGATGACAAGCCGGGAAGGTTCGGTCCGCCAGGTGACATCGATGCGTCCCTGGGGCACGGAGAGCGCCCCGTATTTCACGGCATTGGTGGTCAGCTCATGAATGGCGAGGCCCAGCGCCTCGGCGGCCTTCGGCCGCAGATGCACGGGCGGTCCTTCCATCCACAGCCGCTTTTCCTCCCGAGCGGCATGGGCGAGCAACTCATCCGCGACCATCTGGGCCAGATCGATCCCGGCGCCGGGATCGCGGGTCACGGCGGCCTGCACGCGGGCGAAGGCGTTGATGCGCCCGTCCAGATGCATGGCAAGATCCTCGACCGTGTCACTCGCCCGCACCGTGCGGCGGATGATGGAGCGGATCACGCTGAGCATGTTCCGTCCGCGATGCTGCAGCTCGGCCAGGAGCAGGCGCTGATGCTCCTCCATGCGGCGCAGCTCGTCCACATCGGTGGAGGTCCCCAGCCATTCGGTGATCCGGCCTTCCTCGTCCCGTATGGGCGTGGCACGGGTCTGGAACCAACGGTAGCGCTGCTCGCCAGCATGGAGGATGCGGTACTCGGCATCGTATCTCTCCCCCGCATCGGCACGCCGCCAGGCCTCGAGGGCGATCTCGCGGTCGTCCGGATGCAGGGCCCGGAGCCAGCCATGGTCCAGGCCCTCCTCCGCTGACTGGCCGGTATGGGCGCTCCATTGCGGGCTGGCCCAGTTCCAGCGCCCGCCCGATGTCGCGCGCCAGATGAGCTGCGGAATACCCTCGACAAGGGAACTCAACTGCCTCTGGTTCTCCTGCAGCCCTCTCTCCGTCTGCGCGTGGCGGGTCGTCTCCACCATGGTGGCGAACAGCCCGACAACAAGCCCCTCCCCATCGCGCAGCGGACTGCCGGAACAGGTGAAAAGCGCCTCCCCGGCGGGCCTCGGCGACGCCACCGGGAAGCTGAAATCCTCCAGGTAGATCGTCTCGCCCTGAAGGATGCGCTCGGTCAGTGGCCGTACCAGTCCCCAGCTTACTGGCCAGGTCTCCCGCATCGGGAGGCCGAGCTTCTTCTCCAGCCCTTGCGGGCCAATCAGCCGCAGGGCGGCGTCGTTATGGAATTGCAGGAGGTCCGGCCCCCAGAAGACGAAGCTCGGGAAAGCCGAGGCAAGACAGAGCTCGATCGCCGTGCGGAGGCAGGACGGCCATTCCGAGGATGGGCCGAGCGGCGTGCTGGCCCAGTCCCGTGCCCGGATCCGTTCGCCCATCGCACCACCGCCCACAGGCCAGCCGGTGGGAGTGTTCACGCCGGTCCCGTTGGAGCCGGTCCCGTTGGTGCCGATCTCGCTGGCCAAGATCCATCCCTCACCAGAGTTCATGCCGTATGCGGGCGGCAGGCCCGTGAGTGTCGTCAGAACCTCGTCAGGCTTCTCCCTGGCGCTTCAGCGCCTGGCACAGGAGAGGGGCAGCTTAATCATTCGCATCAAGATGCTGTCCCTCATGCTCAAGATGCAAATAATTGGGATTGAACTGCGCGGCGCTCTGCAGTGCCTCCAGATCCGGAATGGTCAGTGTCCGGCCCTTGAGGATGATCAGCTTCGCCGCGCGAAGCTCCTGCAGGGTACGGTTCACATGGACCGTGGACAGCCCCATGGCATCGGCCAGTTCCGCCTGGGTGAGCGGCAGCTCGCAGCGGTTCTCTTCCGTCAGCCCGACAACCCGCAGGCGCACGAACAGTTCACAGAGAAGATGGGCCATGCGTTCCAGTGCGTCACGCTGACCGAGGCTGACGGTCCATTCGCGCTGGATCGCCGTGCTGACGAGCGATGCCCACCATAGCGCCTGGGTGACCCGCGGATGGCTGAGCGTGATCTCGTCGATCCGCCGGCGCGGGATCTGCGCGAAGGTCACAGGGGTCAGCGTGCCAACCGAATGGTCCATCTCCCGCAGGACGAAGACGTGGTTGTCGCAGAGATCGCCCGGCAGGAAGAAGGCCATGATCTGCCTCCGCCCGTCCTCCAGATGCTTGTAGCGACAAGCCCAGCCGGAAAGGATGAGGTTCAGGGCCTGGGGCCTGTCGCCTTCGCGGATAATATCCTCCCGCGTTCCGAGTTGGCGCAGACCCTCGGCTGCAACCTGCTCCAGAACCTGCATCTCCCCCGATGACAGTTTCGTGAACTTCTCCAGCTTGCGTATGAGAGGGTTGTTCATGGCTGATCCTGTGTGCCGCCAGGGCTGTAGCGCCTTGGAGCCCGACCGCTTTAACATGGGTTACCGGCAATCGAGCGGATTGGAGCCGGTTTGAGACCGTTCCGGCGGAATGCCATATTCTGCCCTCACAGGCTGCATGAGGAAGGGCAAGCCACAATGGCAGAAGCAGGGCCGAAAGGGGATTTGACCGGCCGCCGCGTTCTGATCGTCGAGGACGAATTTTTCATCGCCGACGATCTGGTACAGGCGTTGCAGGACCTGGGGGCCGAGGTACTTGGACCGGCACCGACCCGACAGCAGGCGCTCGATCTGCTGGCCGGGGAGGAGCGGATCGATTTCGCCGTCCTGGACGTGAATCTGCAGGGCGAGGGTGTCTTTCCCGTGGCGGATGCGCTCAACGCCCGGGGGGTGCCCTTCGTGATCGCGACAGGCTATGCGCGTAGCACCCTGCCACCCCGCTTCCAGAATGTGCCGCACTGGGAAAAACCCTTCGATCCCGACACGCTGGTGCGTGCCCTTGCGAGCCTGAACTGAAGTAAGCCGCCGCCGCGCAGGGACCGCGGCGGTGCCCCTCCGGCGCTTCAGGCTTGCTCGTGGCCGGCGGCTCTCCCCCGTCACTCCTCGGAGGCAAGGCTCTTCAGCAGCGCCATGACCCGCTTGCGCACGCCGGGATCCGATATGCAGTAATAGGCGCGCACCAGGTCCAGCGTCTCCCGCTGCCGCAGCGTATCGCCGTTCATATAGCCCAGGGGTGTGTCGGAGGCGGTGTCCGGGACGATGGCCCCACCGACCATGGCGGGCATTCCCTCGAAGAAGTAGCTGATCGGTACGTCCAGCACCTGAACCAGGTCGAACAGCCGGCTCGCGCCGATACGGTTCGCTCCGCTCTCGTATTTCTGGATCTGCTGGAAGGTGACGCCCAGCGCCGCCCCCAACTCGCCCTGGCTGATACCGAGCATGTTCCGGCGAAGCCGGATGCGGCTGCCCACATGCGCACCGATCACGGTCGAGCGTGGGTCCCTGCCCCGATGCGATCGTCCGGGTTGTGGCCAAGCCTTTCCATCATAAGTCACGGTATCCGTCACAGAAGGACCTCCACCCATGCAAGCCTGCTGCGGCCTGCAGCGGCAACGAAATCTTACGATATCGCAACCACTCTATGTTAGAGAAGGCCGTTACGGGAACAGGCAAATCATGGCCATGATGTAGCTTCAGCCTGTCCCACCATCCGCCCATCAGAGCAACGGGCGAGGCAGGAACCGGGCCCGCGGCAGCACCAGCCGAAAGCCTTACCCGTCCAGTTCATGCAGTGCGAGGCCCGGAGCAAGCATTGCCGCCTCGTCCTTTGCTTCCAGTTGCCGCAGCCCCTTGCGCATGGCCTCCGCCCCCGCCTGCCAGCGCTCCGCGAGGGTCACATGTGAGAAATCGAAGACCTTGCCGGGCCCGGCCTCATCCAACCCGGCACGATAGCCAAGCAGGAGAAAGGTCAGCTCGCGCGGTTCCGCCTCAGCAAGGAGAGGCGCGATTTCCGGGCTTTCGCGGCGATCCGGCGGCAGTTCCGCGGCAAGGCGCCCGACCAGGGCGCGCAGGCGGTATTCGCGCGCGCAAGCCTCCAGAAGTCGGCGCGTCTGGTTGCCGAAGGCGAGGTCACCCGCGCGCGCCGCCGATGCGGCAAGGGAGCGTGGGCGGCTGCCCTGCTGGGCAAAGAGTTCCACCACGCAGCAGAGCAAAGGCCCGCCAGCCGGTTCCGCGAGCAGCAGGTCCAGCGGGGCGTTCGAGGCAAGCCCGCCATCGCAGAGCAACCTCCCCTCGATCTCAAGCGGGGCGAAGAGCGGCAGCAGCGCACAGGATGCGACGAGATGCTCCGGTGTTATGCGTGCCCCGCGCGCCGTGTCGAAGACGACGCGCTCCCCGCTGACCACATCCGTCGCCACCACACAGATCCGCGGCGCGTCCGGATGGTTGAGCAGGTCGAAGTCGAGGCATTCCGGCAGGCGGCGCCGCAGCGGTTCAAGATCGTAAAGGGCCGGCGCGGCGCCGGACAGCCTTCCCGGCATGAGGCGCGGCTGGAACAGGCCAGGCCGGCCAAGCAGGAGCGTCTGCATGGCGGCCGCCTCATTATAGGCCCGCCGCCATGCACCCGTTTCCGGTGGAGAACCGAACCAGAAGGAGGTCCAGGGCGACGGATCATTGCCGATGGAAGCCCAGAAGTGGCGAAGGCGCTCCACACGGCGCTCCGGTGGATTGCCGGCTATGATGGCGGCGTTGATGGCACCGGCGGAGGAGCCCAGCAGCCAATCGGGCCGCAGGCCACCCGCTTCCTCAAGTGCCTGATAGGCACCAGCCTCATAAGCGCCGAGGGCGACCCCGCCCGACAGCACCATGGCCATTCCCGGCTGCGCCGGCTCCGCCCGTTCCGGACCGCTCATCCCGCCGCCCGATCCTCCTCGGGGGAGCGGCCCGCTCAAGCATCGGCCTTATGGCGCGGCCGGCCATTTGCGGCCGTCCCGGAGCCCATTCCAGCGATATTGCGTCGGTTGTCCTTCTTCGCCTTCGCCATCGCCTGATCCCTTCCTCTCGCAGCAACCGGGACCAGAACGCCCCGGAAAAGGCGCGGTTCACCCTTGTGCTTCTGCGGCAGGAAGCCTTTCGCGCCAGGCATCCCAGTGGAGGCGCCAGGCCCACTCGCCCCGCCCGTTGCCTTCGCTCCATGGCTCATGTGAGGCGTGGACACGCAGGACGCATAAATCACTCATTCGGGAGAAGAGCGTGAGCGTTGTAGCCGCCTAACGCAGGTTAAAGGCAGCATTCCAGGGCGGGCAGAAAAGAGCACCCCGTCATCCGGTGATCACGCCCGGCATCATGCCCGGTCATGATCGCAGGCCCGCCCTTCCATTGTGTATCCGCTGCGGAGCAAAGCCATACGCCCCGGGGGTACCGATGACGGCACGACTGACGGGAGCTTCGCGGAAGCGGGCGTCCTCCGGATGGATGCGCCCCATGAGAGGATCTGATGAGGGGAGCTGATACGAATGCCGGTGGCGCGCTGCCGTATTCCTGGCTGCCCGCGCTTGGTACCCCGCAGGCCGGGGGCGAGCGACGGAGCCGCGCCATCTTCCTGCACGAACTCCGGGCCGCGCATCGCAGCGAGGCGGCGCTGGCTTCCGCGGCCGAAGCATGGATGCGGATGACGCAACCCGGACCACTTGCCCAGGCTTTCGGCCTGTTGCGCGAAGAGGCCGAGGAAGGAGTGCGCCGGATCGAGTACATCCTCTCCTGTCTTGGCCATGGCACCCAGGGTGCCGCACCCTGGATCGGCCAGGACGATCTGGTTGTTCCCGGGTCAGCCGGTGATGCGGGGCTGGTGTCGCTCGCGCGATGGGCGCTCGGGCGCATGGCATGCCGGATGCTCGATCTGCGTGCCCTGGCGCATGACTGCGCCGAGTACCAGGCGGCACGGTTGCTGGAGATGTCGGCGGAAGAGATGCTCACCACAGCGCGGCAGATCGCCGCCATCGGCCGCGTCCCCGAAGCCACCGGCACGGCCGCGCCTGAACACCGCGAATGGAAAACGCAATGAGGCTCCCACCCACCCACGCCACGGCGTGATGAGCTATTTCGCCGTTATTCCGTTCAGGGTGGTGCGCATCCTTGTGGAGGGCGCTCTCCCTGCACGGCCATAAACTCGAGGTGATCGGGAGCGGTGGAGTCCATTTTGTGGATGGCGGCGGCATCACGCCTTCCAACATCGCGCAAGCCGGGGCGGGCCGCGCATCCTCCATCCGCGATCCCCGCCTCCATCTGCTCCGCCATGGCATCCGCTTCGACCTGAACGGCCATGGCGGAGACTCAACCTTTGGCAGGAGTGGCGGGCGGTAAATGGACGGTATGGCGAAACCTCCCCTGCGTGTGGTGATCATAGGCGCCGGCTTCGGCGGGCTGGAAGCGGCCCGGGCCCTTGCCGGAGCACCCGTTTCGCTGACCATCCTGGACCGGCAGAACCACCACCTTTTCCAGCCCCTGCTCTACCAGGTGGCCACCGCCGCCCTTTCGCCGGGCGATATCGCCTGGCCCGTGCGCACCATCTTTCGCCGGCAGAAGAACGTCGCCGTCCTGATGGCCGAGGTGACAGGGGTGGATACCGAGGCACGCACCGTCCATGCGGATGGCAAGGCCATTCCCTATGACGTGCTCGTTCTCGCGACCGGGGCAACACACTCCTATTTCGGCAAGGACGAATGGGCCGAAGTGGCGCCCGGCCTCAAGACCATCGAGGACGCCACCGGCATCCGCCAACGGCTCCTCGTCGCCTTTGAGAGGGCTGAGCTGTCCACGGATGAGGCGGAACGGAAACGCCTGCTGACCTTCGTGGTCATCGGCGGCGGCCCCACCGGAGTGGAGCTGGCCGGCGCCATGGCGGAACTGGCCCGCCACGCGCTGCGGCGGGAATTCCGCCATTTCGATCCGCGTTCCGCCCGGATCGTGCTGATCGAGGCCGGACCACGCCTTCTTGCCACCTTCCCCGAGGAATTATCGGATTACGCCACCCGTTCCCTGCGGCGCATGGGGGTGGAGGTACGGACCAATGCCCGGGTGACGGATTGCGATGCCGAAGGCGTCTCCCTGGGCGATGAGCGGATCGGGACGAGCACCACCGTCTGGGCGGCGGGCGTCGTCGCCTCCCCCGCCGGGGCATGGATCGGGGCGGAGCGGGACCGCGCGGGCCGCGTGGCGGTAAGCCCCGATCTTTCAGTACCCGGCCATCCGGAGATCTTCGTGGCCGGCGATCTTGCCAGCGCCAAGGACGGAAAAGGCAGGCCGATCCCAGGCATTGCCCCGGCGGCAAAGCAGATGGGCCGCTATATCGGCCAGGTGATCGCCGCCCGTGCCACCGGGCGCCCTTCCCCAGGGCCCTTCTCCTACCGGCACCATGGGGACCTGGCGACCATCGGGCGCCGCTCGGCCGTGGTGGCC
This sequence comes from Roseomonas xinghualingensis, assembly GCF_025791835.1. GTDB lineage: Bacteria > Pseudomonadota > Alphaproteobacteria > Acetobacterales > Acetobacteraceae > Roseomonas > Roseomonas xinghualingensis. The sequence continues at coordinate 96,081 of NZ_JAOXLP010000013.1, read as the reverse complement.
ATGGACAGCTTCCAGCTGAAAGGGCTTCTGGGCTGGTGGTTCTGGGGCATCGCCCATGTCTGGTACCTGATCGGCTTCCGCAGCCGCGTGGTCGTCTCCTTCGAGTGGCTCTGGAGCTATCTCACCTTCCAGCGCGGCGCGCGGCTGATCACACGGATCGCGCAGCGGCCTGCTGCCAAGCAAACGCCCGCCAGCGGCCAGGCATCCGCGCGCACCATGGGAGCCCCCCGGCGCGCGGAAGCCCATGCCGGGCAAGACGGATGAGCATGCCAGGGAACGATGATTCAGCCCCCTGGGCCTTCAGGCCTCCTGCGGCTGAAGCCGGAAGTCCTCAGGTTGGATGATGTAGCGGTCATCACGCCGCCACCAGCCGGGATCCGCCACCATCGCATGCTCGAAGCGGCCCGTCGTTGCCAGGGCATGCACGGCCTCGGCCAGAGGGGTCGGGCGTGGCGGCTCATGACGAACATCGAAGACGCCTGGCTCATACATGCCGTCCCGCCGCCGCAGCAGCGAGCACCAATCCATGGCCCCGAACATCGACCATACCGTGACCGCGCACAGATCCACACCTTCCTGCCGAAGCCGCGCGGCACCATTCCAGACCTCCACCAGCCAACGCACGGATTCCTCAGGCTCACGGCAGCCGAGATGCGCCTCGGTGATGGCCAGGGGCAGGCGGTAGCGCTCCCAGACCTCGCGCAGCCGCGCCTCAGCCCCCGTCTGCCCATGCGGCGTGATGGGCACGCGCACGGCCTCGACATCGGCATAAGGGCCATCGGCATTCCCGCCGATCGTGGCGGGCGGATAGAGATGGACGCGGTGATCCAGGTAGCGATCGCTGGTGACATAATGGTTGATACCGATGACATCGGGCGCGCGGGCCTCTTCCACCAGCTGGTCCAGATGCTCCTGCGGCACGCCCTCCCGAAGCATGATCCCGTACCAGGGATGGTTGCTGTCCACACGCCCGCAGAGCAGGTCCAGGCTCAGCCAACGGCGCTCATTCTCATGCTCGGCCTGCTCCGCGAGCGGCGGCGTCGAAAAGACCCTGCCCATATCCTCGGTCTGGATCAGGCGTGCATCGGGGCGGATCTTGCGGATTTCCCGCATGGCCAGAAGCACGCCGCGGCATTCATTGGTGAGGGCCGTCAGGAAGCTGCGCCCGTCGCGCCCATGCGGATGCCAATGGCCGTAGAGGCCGGAGAAGCGCGCGGTGGTCAGTGGCTCATTGACCGGCGTCCAGTCACGCACCCAAGGATAGCGTTCCGCCACCTGCCTTGCGTAATCGGCCAGCTTCTCCGGGAAGAGAGGATCGAGAAGGCTTGTATAGGCCGGGCCCGAGCCATGATGCACGAGGCCGGCAATGGGATCGCAGCCCAGCTCCCGCAACCGTCCGAGCCTCGCATCAGACCAGCTCCAATCCGGACTGCGGAGATCCGTGGGCGCGACCCTCTCCCAGAGCACGGGGTAGCGCAGCTTGCGGATGCCCAGCGATGCGACGAGATCCAGATCGGTCAGGCGATCATGATGGCCTGTCTCCTTCAGCTGGTCGCGCCATTCTCCCTGCGTTCGCAGGACCGTGCATTCGATACCGCCCCAGAGTTGCAAGCCCATGTATGACTCTCCCGGCCAGGCGCTGCTCAATGCGCAGCGGCCCAAAACGCCTCCATTGCCCGCGCCTTATCTTTATTTCACTCAACCAGGTGAAAGTTTCACGCGAATCTTCGCCCAGGAAATTCCATTCACCTGGAGCGCAATTTCCGATCAACCCTGCCACGAGCGCGTTGTGGCCTTCGGGGTGCTGGGGCATCTTCGGCGCCGATGCGCCCGACCGGATCCACTGTGCCGCATCCTTGCCATTGTTCGATGGCTGATGGCTCCGGCGCGCAAACGGAGGGACGGATGAATCCTGGCCTTGTCAATGACACACCGTTTGATCGAGGCCAGCTCTCGTGAAGATCATCATGCTTCCCTGCGTGGAAGGCGGCATCGGCCATATCTCGCGCACGGCGACCCTGGCACGGGCCCTGCGGCGCCTCGATCCGTCCGTCGAGATCGAATATGTGCTCGATACGGTGCGGCTTCGCCCGCTCAATGTCGAGATGACGGTGCAGATGGGCTATCAGCCGCGCCTTCTGCCACCCATCACGCGAGAGAACCGCAACGCCATCACCCAAGCTTGCCTTGGCGATGCCGATGTGATCGTGGATGACACAGCGCGCTACCTCTTGCCGCTCCGCGCCTGCGTGCCCGATGCGGCCTGGGTATCCATCCCCATCCCGCCTGTCGGCGACGAGCTGTTCGGGGACTGGCCTTTCATGAAGCAGATGGACGCGATCATCTGGGCCTATGCGCCGCTGGTCGCGCTGCCGGAAGAACTGTCCCTCGTCGAGGACAAGATCGTGAAGACCGGCCCCTTCCTCGATCTCGCCGGCGTGCCTGGCAAGGCGGAAGCCCGCGCACGGGTGGGCTTCTCCGGAAAGCCAACGGTGCTTTACGCCGTGCGGAACTTTCCATTTGGCCAGGATGTCGCATCCCGCGTGCTGCACGGCTTGTATGGTGCCGTGGAACGGCTGCGGCAGGGCCCGCATCCGGATCTCGAACTGCACCTCATCGCCGTGCGGGACCAGGAGGAACTACGGAATGTCCTCGGGCTGGAAGCTTTTCCCGACTGGGTCTGGCTGAAGGGCGTTGTCTCGCAGGCCGAAGCGCTTCTGCATATTCGCGCGGCCGACATCATGATCGGCGAAGGTACGAGCACCATGCATGAAGCGGCCGGGCTGGAAACACCGCTGGTGCTGGTGCCGGGCCCGATCTCGGAAACGCTGCTGCTCGGTGCAGCGCTGGGCCGGCACCAGGCAGCGCATCATTTTCCGCCGGATGCCGTCAGCGCGGACGGGTTGGCTGAAGCCTTCCGCTCCGTGCTGGGCGACCCCGTGAGAACGGAGGCGATGCTGGCCCGCGCGAAGTCCCTCATCACGGGCGGAGGCGGGGTCGAGGCCGCGGCGCGGCTGGTGCTGGAGACCGGCGCCAAGCGCCGGGCGAAGGCGCTGCCACGCTATGCGGAGAGCGCCGCCGGCGGCTGAACCGATCCGCCGTGTGGACGCAAGGGTTTGCGGATTTCTGGAGTGAACAGGATGCATCATGATCAGGGCAGTGGGCATGGCGCGAATGCAGCACCCTCCGGAATGCGATGCGGGACGCGGAGGTGACGCCCCTGCCCCGCCCCGGCCTGTTCCGCAGCTTCTTCATGGGCGGGTTCGAATGCTCCACCCATCGTCGCCGAGATGGCCGCCGGCTGGATGTGACCCACAGCACCCGGCACGACGCGATGGTGACCCAGGACTACCGGCAGCTGGCTGAGCATGGCATGCGCGCCGCCCGCGATGGTGTGCGCTGGCATCTGGTGGAGACCACCCCAGGCCATTACGACTGGTCCTCGGTGCTGCCCATGCTGCAGGCCGCGACGCTGACCGGCACCCAGGTGGCCTGGGACCTGTGCCATTACGGCTGGCCCGATGGGCTGGATGTCTATTCCACCGCCTTCGTGGACCGCTTTGCGGCCTTCTCCCGTGCCTTCGCCAGACTGCATCTGGAGGAGACAGGCCATGCCCCCATGGTCTGCCCGGTGAATGAGATCTCCTTCTTCGCCTGGGCTGGCGGCGAGGCAGGGCTGATGAATCCCGGCCACACGGACCGCATCTACAGCGATGAGCTGAAACTGCAGCTTATCCGCGCCGCGATCGCCGGAGCCAAGGCCACGCATGAGGCGGCACCAGGGGCGCGCATCCTGGCCATTGACCCCATGATCAACATCATTCCCCGCGAAGGCCAGGATCCGGAGGATGCGCTGGGGCGCAATGAGGGCCAGTTCCATGCCTGGGACATGCTCTCCGGCAGGCAGGCGCCTGAACTGGGCGGCGGTCCTGACGTGCTCGATATCGTCGGGGTGAACTATTACTGGAACAACCAGTGGCTGCATGGCGGCGAGCGCGAGGCCGTGCTGCCTTCCGACTCAAGGCACCGGCCGCTGCGCCAACTTTTCGCCGATGTGTATGAGCGCTACCGCCGCCCGATCTTCATGGCGGAAACCAGCATCGAGGGTGAGCAACGCGCGCCCTGGTTCCGCTATGTCTGCGAGGAGGTGCGCGCCGCGATGCGTGCCGGCGTGCCGATCGAGGGCATCTGCCTCTACCCGGTGCTCTCCCATCCCGGCTGGGACGACGACCGCTATTGCCCGAACGGGCTGTTCGAACTCGGTTCCGACGGGGATGACCGGCGCCCGGTGCATGAACCGCTCGCAGCCGAGCTACGGGAGCAGCAGCGCCTGTTCCGGGAACTCCTGGGCGGCACGAAGATCTTCGCGGCCGCCGATTGAGCCATAGCTTCGGCTGCAAGCCACGCCGCATGGTGGCATCTGGCCCGTCCTGGCGCGGGGGGCCATGATCGCCGCCATGCGCTTCCGGTGGTCTCGGAAGCGCCCGTCACTGGAGTGCATGACTTGAGCCAAGCCGCGCCGCCATGGTCCTCGCTTTCGCCGGAGGAGCACGAGTTCCACTACAATCCCCAGCGCGCCTTTCCAAATTTCGCATCGCACCGCATCCGCCGCGCGCCGGCGAATGACGCAGCCCATGCCGGGCTGCGCAAGCATGGTGACATCGCCTATGGCGAACACCCGCGGCGGCGCCTGGATGTCTATCCTGCTGCCAGCCCCGGAGCCCCGGTGCATGTGTTCTTCCATGGCGGCTATTGGCGCGCGAATGACAAAGAAAGCTTCGCCTTTATCGCCGAGCCTCTGGTGCGGCAGGGCATCACCGCCGTCATCGCCAGCTACGAGTTGTGCCCCGATTCTACCCTGGATGGGACGGTGGATTCCGCCATCGCCGCAGTGGAATGGACCCACCGCCACATCGCCGAATATGGCGGCGACCCCATGGCTATCAGCCTTTCCGGCCATTCTGCCGGGGCACATCTCTGCGCGGCGGTGCTGGCGGTGGACTGGCGCGCGCGCGGGCTGGACCCCGCCTTCCTGCGCGGCGCGGTGATGATCAGCGGCATCTATGATCCGGCGCCGGCCATCCTCACCACGGTGAACACTGATTTGCGCCTAACGCCGGAGCTCGCTGTGCGGCACGATCTGGAACGGCGCCCACCCACCGCGCGCTGCCCGGTGCATCTCTTCGTCGGCGGGCGCGAGCCCTGGCACTGGATCGACATGACCTTCCGCTACGCCCATCACCTGCGGCGCCATGAAGGGGATCCGGAGGTGCATGTGCTGCCGGGCTATGACCACTTCGACATCATCGACCAGTACATGCAGCCGGAAAGCCCGATCCATCGCGCGGTGGTGCGGGCTGCGCGTGGGTAGAAAAAATCCGGGGAGAAGGAATTCTCCCCGGACCCCTCATCTTTTTCTTCGAGGCTGGAATGCGCCAGTGCCGTCGGCGCTACAGCGCCACAGGCAAAAACAGAAGGGGGCCGGGGGATACTTCCCCGGCCTTTTCCTTCAGGCCGCCGCCATCTTGATCGAGGTATCAAGGAAGGCATTCGTATAGGCCTTCTCGATGTCGAAGGGCTGCGCGCCTTCGAAGTGGCCCTGGATGAGGTCGTAATCCGCCTTCATCCGCTCCGCATTGAAGGCCCCGAGCGCGACCGTGGTGGTGGTGGGATCGCGCATCATCTCCTTCACGCGTTCCCACTGGTCCCGCTGGGCGCGCTCCTCCAGGCCGGAAGCGGCTGCCATGAGGGCTTCCAGCCCTGGCCGGGCATCGGTGACACAGGCCGCGAAGGCGCGCTGCGATACCTTGATGAAGTTGCGCACGAGATCCGGCTGTCTCGCCAGGACATCCGCATTCGCGATGATTGAATTGCCATAGGAGTTCAGGCCGATATCGTTCCAGCGCAGAAATCCGAGATCGTCGCCAAGCTCGCGGATTTTCACATCATGCGAATTGTAGAAATCCGTGGTGATGTCGATCACCTTGCTCTTCAACGAAGGGACCTTGGCCGCGGGTGTGATGTTGACGAAGCGGACGGAGGCCGGATCAATTCCGACACGCTTCGCAAAGGCCGGCCACATCACGCGGGCCGCGTCACCGGGGGGATTTCCAATCGAGCGGCCTGGAAAATCCTTCGGTCCGGAGATGCCGTTGCTGCGCAGCCAGTAGAAGGTCTGCGGCGTATTCGCATAAACCGCCATCACGGCGGCCAGCTTTCCACCACGGCTGCGCGCCAGCAACGCGGTGGGTATCTCGGATATCCCAAGCTGCGCGGTACCGGCCGCCACGCGCTGCGACGAAGCGCCGGAACCGCGCCCTGTCTCGATCGTCACATCCAGCCCCGCAGCCTCGTACCAGCCCTGGGCCTTTGCGAGGAAAAAGGGTGCGTGGTCCGCCGTTGGCGTCCAGTTCAGCACGAAGTTGATTCGCTCCCGCGCCAAGGCTCCTCGCGGCGCGATGAAGGGGGCTGCAAGGCTCGCCAGAAGGACTCCGCGGCGGGAGAAGGCGGAACGGTCCCTGTTCATGCCAGGCATATCCCCTTATCGGTGGCGGCCCCGGGCTCCGGCCACGGGCAGCGTGCAAAAAGTCTAACACGCAGCCCCGGAGTCGCAACAATATTCAACCAAATGGTTGGTAAGGACGTTCCGCGAGCCATGCGCCGCCCAGCCACGACGACACCACCTTCGCGCCGCATCCAGGGTCGGCGCGATCCGGACAGCACCCGCCGATCCCTGCTGGAGGCCGCCATCGCCGAGTTTTCCGAGAAGGGGCTGGCGGGAGCACGGGTGGATGAGATCGCCGCGCGAGCCGGTGTGAACAAGCAACTTGTCTACCACCATTTCGGCACCAAGGAGGACCTCTACGCGGCAGCGCTTGAGGAGGTCTATGCCGCGATCCGCACGCAGGAGCAGGCCCTCCGGCTCAGCCAGCTGCCTCCCCTGGAAGCGATGGAGCGCCTGGTGGGCTTCTCCTTCGATTACCTGGCGAAGCATCCGGAATTCGTTGCGATTCTGAATGACGAGAACCAGCATGGCGCCCGCCATGTGCGTGAATCCCCGCGGCTGATGGCCATGCATTCGCCGCTGGTCGATCTGCTTGGCGAAACGCTGGCCCGCGGCGCGGCCGAAGGGCTTTTCAGGAACGACCTGGACCCGGTGGATGTCTATATCTCCATCGCGGGCATCACCTATTTCTACTTCTCGAACAACCACACGCTTTCAGCGATCTTTGGGGCACGCCTGGGCAGCAAGGCCGCGGTTGCGCGGCGGCGGCGCCATACCATCGATTTCGTCCTCTCGGCGCTGCGCCCCCAGAGCTCTCCACCGAAGGGCAGTTTATCAACCAGTTAGTTGACACCAAGAAAACCCCTCCGCTAGCGTTCTCCCACAGGGCCGTGGGCCCTGCGATTCCGCAGGAAGGGCCAGGAATGATCGCGGAGGCGAGCACCGACATCCAGCCCGTTCCGGTCGCGGATGCCCGCATGGCCGCGGCCGCCCGCGCCACGCGCCGCCGCTGGGCGGTAATCGCGCTGGTCCATGCCGCCGTCGTGCTGCTCTGGGAGGTGCTGGTTCGGGCCGCACAGGTACCCGCCTTCATCCTGCCCGCGCCGAGCGACGTGCTGGCGACGCTCGCCGTGCCGACCCATGCCTGGGTCTCGAACACGCTGGTGACGGCCGCGGAGATCATCGGCGGCTACATGCTCGCGCTGGGCCTGGGTGTCGCCCTCGCTCTCGTCTTTACCTGGTCACGCCTGCTGACGCTGCTGGTCTTTCCCCTGCTGGTGACGCTGAACATGATCCCGAAGGTGGCGCTTGGCCCCATCGTGATCGTATGGCTGAGCTACGGCATCTTCACCAACGTGCTGATCACCTTCAGCCTGTGCTTCTTCCCCATCCTGCTGACCACGGCTCGCGGTCTGCGGGAGGTGGAGCCGGACCTCCTGGACCTTGTGCATTCGCTGAAGGGATCGCGCTGGCAGGTCTTCCGCTACATCCAGTTGCCGGGGTCCCTGCCCTATATCTTCTCGGGCATGAAGGTGGCCGCCATCCTTGCCGTTGCCGGCGCGGTGGTCGGTGAATTCGTCGCCTCCGAGCGTGGCCTCGCCTATCTCATGATCCAGGTGCAGTCCTCGCTCGACACGGCGGCCATGTTCATGGCCGTCGTTCTTCTCAGCCTGCTCGGCATCACGCTTTATCTCATCGTGCTGGGCCTTGAGCATCGCTTCGTCCCGCGGGACGCGAGAAAGGGATAAGCCATGTCCGCAGCCGCGCTGCCCCAGGCCCCCGAGACCGGCTGGCTTGATCCCGCCTGCTTCCCCGAGCACTTCGAGAGCGACGAGGCGCTGGACGCCTTCCTCTCGCGCCCCAGCCGTGCACTGGCCGAGGATCTTGCCGCCCTGGATGGCGACATCATGGTTCTGGGCGTGGGCGGCAAGATGGGCCCCACCCTTGCCCGGCTGGCGCGCAACGCGGCCCCGGGCAAGCGCGTCTTCGGCGTCGCCCGCTTCAGCGAGGCCGGGCTGCGCGGCCAGCTGGAGAAGAACGGCGTCGAGACCATCGCCTGCGATCTGCTGGACCGCGCCGCGCTGGAGAAGCTGCCGCGCGCCCGCAACCTCATCCTGATGGCGGGCCGCAAGTTCGGCGCCTCGGGCGATCAGGCGCTGACCTGGGCGATGAACTCGTATGTGCCGGCCCTGGTGGGCGAGGCCTTCCGGGAATCCCGCATCGTCGCCTTCTCCACGGGCTGCGTGTACCCGTTCGTGCCCATCGGCAGCGGCGGCTCCACCGAGGACAGCCCGCTGAACCCGCCGGGGGAATACGCCTTCTCCTGCATCGGGCGGGAAAGGCTGCTGCAGTACTTCTCCGGCGCCCACAACACACCGGGCCGGCTGTTCCGCCTGAACTATGCGATCGACCTGCGCTATGGTGTGCTGTTCGATATCGCCTGCAAGGTGCGCGACGGCCAGCCGGTGGATGTCACCATGGGCCATGTGAACGTCATCTGGCAGGGTGACGCCAATGCCCAGGCGCTGCGCTCCCTCCGCCATTGCGTGGTCCCCTCCGCACCGCTGAACGTCACGGGGCCGGAGACCATTTCCGTACGCTGGCTGGCGAAAGCCTTCGGCGAGCGGCTGGGCAAGCCCGCCATGGTCACCGGCGAGGAGGCGCCAACCGCCTGGCTGAACAATGCGGCGGAGGCGGCACGCCTCTTCGGCTATTCCATGGTCCCGCTCGCCCGCATGGTCGATTGGGTGGCGGATTGGGTGCAGCGCGGCGGCAAGAGCCTCGGCAAGCCGACGCATTTCGAGGTGCGGGATGGCGCCTACTGACACCCTTTCCATCACGGCGCTGACGCCCGCGGCCATGAAAGGCTGCCTCGTCTTGTCGGACGAGGCCGGGTGGAACCAGGGCGCCGAGGATTGGGACGTCTTCTTCCAGCACGGCACCGTCTTCGGAATCGAGGATGCGGACCAACTTTTGGCGACCGGCGCGGCCCTGCCCTATCCTGGCGGCTTCGGTTGGGTGAGCATGGTGCTCGTCTCCGCCACGCAGCGCGGACAGGGGCTCGGCACGCGTATCCTGCGTCGCTGCATCGAGGCTCTGGGCTCGGATGGCCTGTGCCCCGTGCTGGATGCCACCCCGGCTGGCGAGCGCATCTACCGCCCCCTCGGCTTCCGGACGCAGCTTGGCCTGACGCGCTGGCGCGGGATGGGCGGCGAAGCGGCTTCCGCAGGCGCGCGCCCCTTGGTGCCAGAGGACCTGCCCGCCATCGCCGCCAGCGATGCCGCCACCTTCGGCGCCGATCGAGGCACGCTGCTGCACGACTTGTTCCGGCGCGCCCCGGCCCAGGCCTTCCGCTCGACCGATGGCACCGGCTTCGTCCTCGCGCGCCCTGGGCGCAGGGCGCTGCAGATCGGCCCGCTCGTGGCGGACAGCGAAGCCGAGGCAACATGCCTGCTGGATGCTGCCCTCGGCGCCGCACAAGGCCCGGTGCTGCTCGATCTCGCGGACCGCTGGGCCGGGCTTGCCGAACATCTCCGCACGCGTGGCCTCACCCCCGAGCGTCCCTTCAATCGCATGGCCCTCAACCGGGCCGAGCCCTTCGGCGATCCCGCCCGCCTGATGGTGGCGGCAGGCCCCGAACTGGGCTGACACTTCCAAGGATACCTCATGGCCCTGCACCGCACCGACCTGCCGCCCGAAATCCTGCGACTGTTCCGGCAAGGCGTGGCGATCCCCGCGCATCCCCTCGCGCTGAACGCCGAGCGCCAGTTCGACCGCCGCCGCCAGCGCGCCCTCAGCCGCTATTACATCGATGCCGGCGCGGGCGGCCTGGCCGTGGGCGTGCACACCACGCAGTTCGAGATCCGCGATGTCGGCCTCTACCGTCCCGTGCTGGAAGCCGCGATGGAGGACAGCCGCGCCTGGACCGACCGCCCGCTGGTGATGGTGGCGGGCCTCGCCGGCCGCACCCAGCAGGCGGTGAACGAGGCCAGGACCGCCCTCTCTCTCGGCTATCATGCCGGCCTGCTCAGCCTGGCCGCGATGAAGGGCTCCTCCACGGAGGAGATCCTCGCCCACTGCCGCAGCGTGGCGCAGGAAATCCCGCTGGTCGGCTTCTATCTCCAGCCGGCGGTGGGCGGCGTCTCGCTGGGGGCCGATTTCTGGCGCGCGTTCTGCGCCATCGACAACGTCATCGCCGTGAAGGTCGCCCCCTTCAACCGCTACCGCACGCTGGACGTGATCCGCGGGTTGGTCGAGGCACGGGCCGAGGAGCGCGTGACGCTCTATACCGGCAATGACGACCATATCGTGCTGGACCTCGTCACCCCCTTCACCGTCAAGCGCGATGGCGAGCCGGTGACGGTGCGCTTCCAGGGCGGCTTGCTCGGCCATTGGTCAGTCTGGACGCGCGGCGCCGTGCAGATGCTGGAAAAGCTGAAGGCCGCCGTCGCCGCCGGTCCTCTTTCACCGGAGATCCTGGCGCTGGATTCCGCGGTCACCGACTGCAACGCCGCCTTCTTCGACGTGGCGAACGACTTCCACGGCTGCATCGCCGGCTGCCACGAGATCCTGCGCCGCCAGGGCCTGCTGGAAGGCACCTGGTGCCTCAACCCGCAGGAAGGGCTGAGCCCCGGCCAGTCCGAGGCCATCGACCGGATCTGCAGGCTCTACCCCGAGCTCTCGGATGACGCCTTCGTCGCCGGGAACCTGGAGCGCTGGTTATCATGACCGAACCCCTCATCCGCCTCGAGAACGTCCGCAAGACCTACCGTACCGACGGCCAGGACTTCGTGGCCGTCTCCGACGTCACCATGGCGGTGAAGGAGGGGGATCTCGTCTCCCTCGTCGGCCCCTCGGGCTGCGGCAAGACAACGGTGCTGAAGATCCTGGCGGGGCTGCACGATGCCGATAGCGGCCTGGTGCGGATCGGCCATGCCGGCTCCACCTTCGTGCCCGGCCGCGATGTGGGCATGGTCTTCCAGCAGGCGCTGCTTCTGAAGTGGCGCAACATCATCGACAATGTGACGCTTCCGGCCGAAATCCGGGGCCTGCCGCTGCGCGAGGCGCGGGACCGCGCGCGGTATCTGCTCGCCCTGGTCGGGCTGCATGGCTTCGAGGCGAAATACCCCTACCAGCTCTCGGGCGGCATGCAGCAGCGTGCCGCCATCGCCCGCGCCCTGGTGCATGATCCGAAGCTGATCCTGATGGACGAGCCCTTCGGCGCGCTGGATGCGCTGACGCGGGAACGCATGAACCTGGAGATGCTGCGCATCTGGCGGGAGAGCGGGAAGACGATCCTGTTCGTCACCCATTCCATCCAGGAAGCGGTCTTCCTCGGCGCCCGCTGCGCCGTGCTCACCGCCGGCCCGGCACGCATGGCCGATTACTTCGACATCGACCTTCCCACCGAGCGCGACCTCGCTATCAAGACCAGCGAGGCCTTCGGCGGCTATGTGAAGCGGATCTACGCCCTGCTCGGCATGGGCTGACCGCCTCGCTCAGGGGAAGTGGCGCGGCCCCAGGCCGCGCGCACCGACGTTCAGCGCCTGGTTATCAGCGCTTGGCCGACATCAGTTCGCCGCCCGAGGCCCAGTTGTCCTTCGTCACGTCGCGGAACACGATGCTGGTGCTGGCGGGCGAGGCGTTTGCATGGGCCTGCAATGCCTCGGTCACCGCACGCGCGACGGCAGCCTTCTGTTCTTCCGTGCGGCCAGCGAGCAGTTCGATCGTGACATGGGGCATGGTTCGGGAACTCCGTCCTGTCGTTGCGGCCTATGCATGTGCCGCGAAACCTCTTCCCGATCAAACCACCGCGTGCCGGCTGTCACCCAGGGAGGCTCCGCCTCCCTGACCCTCCGCCGGGGAGCCACGGGCTCCCCGGACCCCGCGATCTGTTCTTTGGAAGCGCGCCTGAGGTCCGTGACCTCAGGCGACTGACATGGCAGCCCGCACGGCCCAGGTTTTTGTATGCGGCGCTGCCTAATTTTGCTGTCCTCCTGAAAACCGAACGCGGGGTCCGGGGTGGCCGCCGCCACCCCGGCGGAGGCCCGGAGGCAGAGCCTCCGAAGGCCACCATCACGACAGCGATCTCACCCAATCATGGGAACCAGCGCAGGCCCAGCCACTTCCCGTCCGCCCAGGGCCACCACCCGCCCGCACAGAGCCAACGGGCCTGGCCGATGGGTGACGATCAGCGCCCCCTGCCCCGTGCGCTCCAGCCGGACTTGCAGGGCGTCCAGCACACGAGCCTCGGTGGCAGCGTCCAGGCCCTCGGTGGGCTCGTCCAGCAGCAGCCAGGGCGCCGGGCGGAGATAGGCGCGGGTCAGCACCAGCCGCCGCCGCTCGCCGCCTGAAAGCCGCGCGCCATTCTCGCCCAACCAGGCATCCAGCCCGCCGGAAAGGGCGGCGACGCGATCCGCCAGCGCCGCGTCGCGCAGCGCCTCCCACAACTCGCCGTCGCTGGCATCCGGCGCCGCCAGGCGCAGATTGTCCCGCACCGTGCCGGCCAGCAGGGCGGCATCCTGCGGCGCATGGGCGAAGCAGCGGCGCGCCACATCCGGCGGAAGCATCGCGAGATCGGCGCCACCCAGGCTGATCCGGCCTGGCTCCACCTCGCGCAGCGCCAGCAGGGTTTCCAGCAAGGTGGTCTTGCCGCAGCCGGAAGGGCCCGTGACTGCCACCACCTCGCCCGGCCGCAGCAGAGCGTCCTGGCGGGAAAGGCGGATGGCAGGGGCCGCATCCATAAGCGGGCGGGAGGGCCGGGGCGGAATTTCCGCGTCCAGCATCGACTCCAGCCGCGCCTCGGCTTCGCGCAGCGTGCCGCGGCGTTCCAGGCCACGGGCGAAGCTGGAAACGCCATCCACCGTCATGGCGGCCCCCAAGGCGGCCAGCGCCGCCATGGGCAGGGGCCCGCCATAGGAAAGGCCAAGGGCGGCGACGGCCGCCAGCCCGGTCGCGACGGCCTGCCCCAGTTCGAACCAGCCCGCCCCGGCCGTGACGCGGCTCTGCGCGGAGGCCAGTTCCTGGCTGCGCTCGTCGATCCTCCCGGCGGCCCAGCCCTCCAGCCCATAGGCGCGCAGTTCGGAAGCGGCGGCGGCATAGGTGGCGAAATCCTCCTTCAGCCGCCCGGCGGCGCGCTGCGCGGCCCGCCCGCGCGCCTGCAGGGCATTGGCGAGGAGATGCGCCAGCAGCAGGAAGCCCAGAGCAATCCCCGCCGCCGCCAGCGCGGGCGCGATCCCGGCCAGAAGCAGCAGCGCCGTGCCGCTGGCGATGGAGGCCACCATTCCCCAATTGGCGGAAAGCCGCACGAAGTGCGCCTCCACCGCATCCACATCCTGCACCAGCCGCGCCGAGGCCTCGCCGGTGGACAGGGACATGGATCTGGCAGGCGGCGCGGCGGCCAGCGAGGAGAAGAGGGCCGGCCGGATGCGGGCCAGGGCACGCAGCGCGGCGTCATGCCCCACCAGTCGCTCGCCATAGCGGCTGCCGGTGCGAAGGATGGCCAGCAACCGGATCCCGGCGCTCGGTAGCATGTAGTTGAAGGCATGGGCCGAGGCCGAGCCTGCGGCCCCCGCCAGCGCCGCCCCGGTGATGAACCAGCCGGACAGGCCGAGCAGGAGCACCGAGGCGGCGGAAACGGTGGCCGCCGCGAGTCCGGCGATGATGAAGCGGCCACGCTGGCGCGCGCGCTCGGCGGCGAGAAGCTGCTGGAGACGACCTGGGGATGACATTTCAGTCGAGCCTTACGACCTGGTCGGCGAGGGCGGCCAGCCGCTCGGAATGGGTGGCGATGATGGTGGTGCGGCCCTTCGCGCCTTCCCGGATCACGGGGATCAGCGCGGCCTCGGCTTCCGCGTCCAGATGCGCGGTGGGCTCATCCAGAAGCAGGATCGGCGCATCCTTCAGCAGGGCCCGTGCCAGCGCGATGCGCCGCCGCTCGCCACCCGAAAGCCCGGCGCCGCGCTCATCCAGCACGGCATCCAGCCCGCCCGGCCGCTCCAGCAGCATCGGGCCCAGGCCGGCGCGCCGGGCTGCCCGGGCGATCGCCTCCACCGGCGCATCCTGGCGGGAAAGCGCGACATTCTCCGCGATGCTGCCCGGCACGATCAGCGGCGCCTGCCCCATCCAGGCGATGGAGGGCGCGAAGGAACCGGCCTCGGAAAGCGCGAGCCCGTCCACCAGCACTTCTCCCTCCGTCAGTGGCGCGAGGCCGAGAAGGAGGTTCAGCAGCGTCGTCTTTCCCGAACCGCTGGGGCCCAGCAGCGCCACCACTTGGCCGGGAGCGATGTCGAGGTTGAAGCCCTCCACCACCGCGCGGTCCTCGCCAGGAAAACGGACCGCCACATCCTCGAAGCGGATGGCGGGTGCCCGGGCGATGGGCCGGGCCCCGGCGTCGGGGGCGCGGGCCATGGCTTCCAGCGCCTCCAGGCGGTCGGCGGCGGTTTCGGCGGCCTGCTTGTCGTGATAGGCGGCCGCCAGGCGGCGCATGGGGGCGTAGAATTCGGGCGCCAGCGCCAGCACGAAGAAGGCGCGGCCCAGATCCAGCGCCTCCGGTGCCGGGAAGGGCAGCAGGCCCAGCAGGTTGAAGCCCGCATAGACCGCGACCAGCGCCACCGAGAGCGCCGCGAAGAATTCCAGCGCGCCGGAGGAGAGGAAGGCCACCCGCAGAACCTTCACCGTGCGGCGCCGCAGCTCATCCGCCGCACCGGCCAGGCGCGCGGTCTCCCGCCCCTCCGCCTGGAAGGAAAGCACGGTGGGAAGGCTCCGCACCCGGTCGGCGAAAAGGGACGAAAGGCGCGAAAGGGCATCGAACTGCCGCCGTGCCTGATCCGCCGCCGCCCCGCCGGTCAGGGCGAGCGCCAGCACGAAGGGCAGCAGGGTGAAGGCCAGGATGCCGGCGCTGAAGGGGCTGGCCAGCGCCGTTGCGCCTAGCACCAGGAAGGGCACGACTGCGGCGGCCATGCGAGCGGGCATGAAGCGGGCGATGTAGCCGTCCAGCGCCTCCACCTCATCCACCGCCGAGGTCATGAGGCTGCCCACTGGCGGCCTCTCACCGGCCGGAATGGCCAGGCTGGCCACCACCATCCGGCGGCGCAGCACCGTCTTCGCCCGGCGCGCGGCCTCAGCCCCGGCCCGGGCGGAAAGCGTGCTGAACACCCCGCGCCCGGCGGCGGCCAGGATGCCGAGTACCAGCCAGGGCCAGACCGCCTCCATCCCCCCTTCCAGAGAGGTCAACCCACCCGCCAGCGCCGCGGCGAAGCCGATGGCGGCCAGCCCATCCAGGCAGAGCAGCCCGGTGGCGGCGCCGTTCCAGCGCCCGCCGGCCTTCACGGCTTCCTTCAGCCAGGCCCGGCGGCGGGCGTTGCCTTGCTTGTCGGGGCGTTGCGTGTCGGGGGAGGACTGCGACATGGGCTCCCCATCGCCCATCCCCCTTCACGGGGCCTTGATCGAGATCAAAGCACCACCTCCCCTGCCCGGCCCAATTGGCGCCACCCAAGGCCCGAACCGCGCCCGCGATGCGCGCGGGCGGCCGGACTGGGCGGAGCAAACCAATGGACCCCGGTGTCGTCGACCTATCGCGGCTGCAATTCGCGCTGACCGCGCTCTATCACTTCCTCTTCGTGCCGCTGACCCTCGGCCTCTCCTTCATGCTCGTCATCATGGAGAGTGTTTATGTGATGACCGGCCGCCAGATCTGGCGCCAGATCACGCAGTTCTGGGGCACGATCTTCGGAATCAACTTCGTGCTCGGCGTCGCCACCGGGCTGACGATGGAATTCCAGTTCGGCACGAACTGGTCCTACTTCTCCCATTATGTGGGCGACATCTTCGGAGCGCCGCTCGCCATCGAGGGCCTGATGGCCTTCTTCCTGGAAGCGACCTTCGTCGGGCTGATGTTCTTCGGCTGGGACCGCCTCTCGAAGCTCGGCCATCTTTTCGCGACCTTCATGGTGGCGCTGGGCACGAACTTCTCCGCGCTGTGGATCCTGATTGCCAATGGCTGGATGCAGAACCCGGTAGGCGCGGTGTTCAACCCCGAGACGATGCGCATGGAGGTGGTGGACTTCGCCGCCGTGCTCTTCAACCCGATCGCCCAGGCGAAGTTCGTGCACACCGTCTCCGCCGGCTATGTCATCGCCTCCGCGATGGTTCTGGGCATCTCCGCCCTCTACCTGCTGCGCGGGCAGTGGGTGGGCTTCGCCAAGCGCTCGATGACGGTCGCGGCCGCCTTCGGCCTGGCCTCCTCCCTCTCGGTCGTCGTGCTGGGTGATGAATCCGGCTATGCGCTGACCGACAACCAGAAGATGAAGCTCGCCGCCATCGAGGCCGCCTGGCATACCGAGCCGGCACCGGCCGGGCTGACGCTGTTCGGCATGCCCAACAGCACCACGCGCGAGACTGCATACGCCGTGAACATCCCCTGGGTGCTCGGCGTCATCGCCACCCGCAGCCTCGACAAGGAGGTGACGGGCATGTCGGAGCTGGTGCTGCTGGCGCAGGAGCGGATCGAATCCGGCCGCCACGCCTTCGGTGCGGTCGAGGCCCTGAAGGCCAACCCGGACGACATGGCCGCACGCGAGATCTTCGCACGCCATGGCCGCGACCTCGGCTACGGCCTGCTGCTGACCCGCTATGTCGAGGATCCGCGCAACGCGACCGCGGCGCAGATCCAGCAGGCCGCCTGGGACACGGTGCCGAACGTGCCGCTGATGTTCTGGAGCTTCCGCATCATGGCCATGATCGGCTTCGCCATGATCGGGCTCTTCGCCACCGCCTTCCTGCTGTGCAGCCTGCGCAAGCATGACACGCGCTGGTTCCTGCGCCTGGCCGTGATCGCGATCCCGCTGCCCTGGATCGCGGCGGAACTGGGCTGGATCATCGCGGAGATGGGCCGCCAGCCCTGGGCGATCGAAGGCGTTCTGCCGACCTTCATGGGCGTCTCCTCGCTCAGCCGCACGGCACTCTGGATCACCATCGTCGGCTTCACCGTCATCTACGGCGTGCTCGCCGTGATCGAGGTCGGGCTCATCGTCCGCACGGTGAAGAAGGGCCCCTTCGCGGGGCAGGAAGATCCGCAGCTGCCGCCAGGCGGCCCCATCCCCGCCACCCCCGCGGTCGCCTGAAGGAGGAACCGCATCATGGATCTCGCCTACGACTACGCGACGCTCCGCGTCATCTGGTGGGGGCTGATGGGCGTGCTGCTTATCGGCTTCGCCCTCACCGATGGATGGGACCTCGGCGTCGCCTCCCTCCTGCCCTTCGTCGCCCGCACGGATGTCGAGCGGCGGATGGTCATCAACGCCATCGGCCCGACCTGGGAAGGCAACCAGGTCTGGTTCATCCTCGGCGGCGGCGCGATCTTCGCCGCCTGGCCCTTCGTCTATGCGGTCAGCTTCTCGGGCTTCTACCTCGCCATGTTCGTGGTGCTGGCCGCGCTGATCCTGCGGCCGGTGGGCTTCAAGTACCGTTCCAAGAAGCCCGATCCCGCCTGGCGCACGCGCTGGGACTGGGCGCTGTTCATCGGCGGCTTCGTGCCAAGCCTCGTCTTCGGCGTCGCGGTCGGCAACGTGCTGCAGGGTGTTCCCTTCCGGCTGGATAGCAATCTGCGCGCCTTCTACGACGGCAGCTTCTTCGGGCTGTTCACGCCCTTCACCCTCCTTTGCGGCCTACTCTCGGTGGCGATGATCGTGCTGCACGGCGCCGCCTTCCTCTCGATCAAGATCGAGCGCGGGCCGGTGCATGACCGGGCGCGGACCTTCGGCACGGTGGCGGCCATGCTGTCGCTGGCGCTCTTCGCGGCCGGCTGGGCCTATGTGGCCTGGGGCGACATGGGCTTCCGCATCACCAACACCGTGAATCCGGCGGGCGCTTCCAACCCGCTGCGCACCACCAGCGTGCAGGAGGCCGGGGCGTGGCTTGCCAACTACAAGGCCTATCCCTGGATGATGATCGCCCCCGCACTGGGCTTCGCGGGCGCCGCCCTGGCCCTGCTGGGCATCCGGGCGAAGTGGGAAGTGCCGGCCTTCGCGGGATCGTCCCTTTCCGCCTTCGGCATCATCGCCACCGTCGGGCTCTCGATGTTCCCCTACATCCTGCCCAGCTCGGTCGATCCCACTTCCAGCCTGACTGTCTGGAACGCCTCCTCCAGCCAGACGACGCTCTTCATCATGCTGGTGGTGACCATCATCTTCCTCCCCCTCGTCCTCCTCTACACCGCCTGGGTCTACCGGGTGCTGTGGGGCCGGGTGACGAGCGAGGAGGTCGGCCGCAACCCCCACTTCTACTGAGAGGAACCTTCCCATGTGGTATTTCGCCTGGGTCCTGGGCCTCGGCCTGGCCGTCGCCTTCGGGGTGCTGAACGGCATCTGGCACGAATTTCACCTGCCGCTGGATGACCGGGACCACCCGGCCTCCTAAAAAAGAGCACGCAAAAACAAAGAGGCCCGGAGGAATCCTTCCTCCGGGCCTTTGCCATTCTGCCCACGCGAACCGCCTACCCGCAGACAAGGCTCCAAAACCGCCGATCTACCCTATAAACTAGGTTAAGGTATGGGAGGTCCGCGCCATCAGCCAGGTCTGTTCCGAGTGCGCCGTGCGCGACATCTCGCTCTGTGGCAGCCTGACCGATGAGGAGCTGGCGGTGCTCAACCGCCTTGGCCGCCCTCGCCAGCTGGCGCGCGGGGAAACCCTCGCCTGGGCGGGGAGCGAGGCACTGGTCTGCGCCAACCTGCTTTCGGGCGTACTCAAGCTCAGCGCCATGACGGCGGATGGGCGGGAGCAGATCGTCGGCCTGCTCTACCCCGCTGATTTCGTCGGCCGCCCCTTCGCGGAGGAGGTGGAGCACAGCATCACCGCCCTCACCGATGTCGAGCTCTGCGTCTTCCCGCGCAAACCTTTCGAGGCCGCGCTGGAGAATCATGTGCGGATGGAACGTCTTCTGCTGCGCCGGACGCTGGCGGCGCTGGATGAGGCCAGGGCACGGATGCTGATGCTTGGCCGCAAGACCGCCGAGGAGAAGGTGGCGAGCTTTCTGCTCGACATGGCCGGCCATCTGGGCGGACAGCAGAAGGCATGCGAGGTCACCTTCGACCTGCCGCTCACCCGCTCCCAGATCGCCGATGTGCTGGGTCTGACCATCGAGACGGTCAGTCGGCAGATGACGAAGCTGAAGCGTGACGGGTTGATCGGCCTGCCTTCCAACCGGCTGGTGACCATCCGCAACCGGAACGCGCTGCGGGAGCGGGCCGAGAGCGCCTGAGCCCTAGAGCAGATCCTGTTCCGGTGGGATCACCGGAACGGGTGAAGATGCTCTACAAACAACAGCCTGGAGCGGTTGGAGTGAGCCAAGGCGAACGGAAACCGCTCTAGCCTCAGCCGGGCTGCCGCCTCGCGCCGAGCGAGGCCACGAGCAATTCCCGCGTAACCGGGGAAAGGCGCTGGCGCGCCAGTTTCAGGATGGCGAGTTCCTCGAAGGCCAGGGCACGCCGGCAACCATCGAAGAAGCAGCGCAGCATGTAGCCCAGTGCCTGCGCCTCGCTTCTGCCATCCACCAGCGCCGCGCCCAGATCCTGCGCATGCACCATGTCCTCGACATGCTGGCTGCGGATGCGCTCGATCAGGACGCGCCGCATCGCGGAGCCCTCATCCGATGGCAATAGGTTGTCCAGCAACTCGCTTTCGCACCGCTGGTGGCCAAGAAGCAGGGCGGTGAGCTGTTCGGCGACAGCATGCCGCTCCTCCAGCAGAGGAAGGCCGGGCAGCCCGTCGGCAATGGCCTCCAGCCGATCGCACAGGGCGCGCAGGGCCGCATGTTCCGCCAGCAGTGCCCGGATGCGCGCGTCCAGCCGGGCCTGCCAGGCGTCGCAGAGGCGAATCACGTCCGCGCTGTCACCCATCTGCTCGCTCACCATCCAGCCTCCAGCATGAGAGGGAGTTTGCCCCCAGGGAGGCCGCATGGCCTTGACCTCGATCAAAGGCGGCGCATCGCCGCGCGATTAGCAAGGCGGCATGACCCACCGCACCGAAGCCGCTACGTCCCGCGCCCTGCTCGCGCTCGCCGAAGCCCGCGTGCCCCGCTACACGAGCTATCCCACGGCCGCGCAATTCGGCCCGCTGGACGAGGCGACCTACCGCCGCTGGCTGCGCGAGGAAGTCCATGCGCCGGATGCCCTCTCCCTCTACATCCATGTTCCCTTCTGCCGGGATCTCTGCTGGTACTGCGCCTGCCATGCCAAGCCGACGCGCTCGGAGGAGCGGGTGCGCGCCTATGCCGAAGCGCTGCAAGCCGAAGCGGCGCTGCTCGCGGAGGCGCTACCCTCCCATGCCGGCGTCTCCCACCTGCATTTCGGCGGCGGCACGCCCTCCATCCTCGGGCCCGACGGGCTGCGCGCGCTGATCGGCACGCTGCGCCACCGGTTCGGCATCCGCCCCGGCGCGGAACTCGCGATCGAGCTCGATCCACGCACACTGGACGAAGCGACAGCGGAGACACTCGGCGAACTCGGCTTCACCCGCGCCAGCCTGGGCGTGCAGGACATCGACCCGGCGGTGCAGGCGCGCATCGGCCGCCCCCAGCCCACCACGCTGGTGGAGCTGGCCGTGGAACGGCTGCGTCGCGCCGGCGTGCGGGAGATCAACATCGACCTGATGTACGGCCTGCCCACCCAGACCATCGCGCATGTGGAAGCCAGCGCCCACTTCGCCGCCTCTCTTGGCGCAGACCGGCTTGCTGTCTTCGGCTACGCCCATGTCGCCTGGATGAAGCCGCACCAGAAGGCCATCGACGCCACCACCCTGCCGGACGCCCCCGCGCGGCTGGAGCAGGCGGAAGCGGCGGAAGCCGTGCTGGTCGCGTCCGGCTACCAGGCGCTCGGCCTCGATCATTTCGCGTTGCCCGGGGACAGCCTGGCACGGGCCGCCGCGGAAGGGCGACTGCGCCGGAACTTCCAGGGCTACACCACGGATGACGCGCCGGTGCTGCTGGGCCTCGGCGCCTCCTCCATCGGCGGGCTTGCGGGCAACCACGCCCAGAACGAGGTGGATGAGCGGCGCTATGCGGAGGCCATCGCCGGAGGCCGCCTCCCCATCGCGCGTGGCCGCGCCGCGACGCGGGAGGACCGGCTTCGTGCCGGGATGATCGAGCGCGTGATGTGCGACTTCGCCCTCGACCTGCGCGGCGCGGGGGCTGAGGAACAGTCGATCCTACGGGAGGCGCTGGAGCGCATGGCCCCGCTGGAGGCGCAGGGGATGGTGCTGCCGGAAGAAGCCGGGCTGCGCGTCACACCCGCGGGGCGGCGCTTCGTGCGGCAGGTCGCTGCCTGCTTCGATGCCTATCTGGCCCCCGCGCCGCAAGGGCACTCCGCGGCCGTTTGAGGCAGGAACGGCGCCCCTGGCCCAGGCAGGTCCGCCAACACCGGCCCTTCCCATGCCTGAAGTTACGAGGCTATGAAACGCTTCTTCCGTTTGTCTTGCGCTGGCGCCTTCACAGGCAAGGGCCGAAGGCCTTAAGAGCGCGTTCGTCAATGGACTGTAAGCTCGCGCCTGCCTTCCAGGAACGGCGCTTCAGGTCCGATCACTAGGAAAGATGCGACCATGTCGAAGAAGTTCCTCACCGATGTCATCCAGCAGTCCACCGACATGACCGGCGTGGCCGCCGGCCGCCTGGCTGCCGAGATCATCGGCGCCATCAAGGCGGAGATCGTCGAGACGGGCCGCTTCTCCCTGCCGGATTTCGGCTCCTTCGCGGTCCGCGAGACCCCGAAGCGCACGGCGATGAACCCGCGTACGGGTGAGAAGGTGTCGGTGAAGGCCGGTGCCACGGTGAAGTTCAAGGCGAGCCCCTCGCTGAAGGCCGCCGCTTTCGCTGGCGCGAAGAAGGCCAAGCGCAAGGCCGCCAAGGCGGGCTGAGGCCCGGCCGGCCACAGGCCCGGTCTCATGGAGACCGGGCGATGGCTGGCACGAGAGCCCATCGCCTGGAGCGGCCTGCCAGTGGGGCAGTTCCACATGATGGAATAAAGAAACTCCGCCTCAGAGGCGGAAGGAGGAGCCTGCCCGGAATGCGGCAGGCGCTTCGCACCGGACCGGCGACGGCTTCCGGAAACGGATCAGGCCCGGACCCCCTTGGAGGGATCCGGGCCTGTTTTCGTTATCCCCTGAGGGTCAGAGGATGAAGTCGCTGGCGGCGAGGTTGTGGAAGCCGGACAGCTCGATCTGGAAGTCCGCCTTGCCGTCGCCGTTGACATCGCCCTCGATGAGGGTGTCGCCGCCGGACTGGATGGCATGCAGCTCGCCGGCCTTGCCGGTGAACTTCTGGTTCCCGATGAAGCTGAAGGCCTGGTCACCATTGAGCTTGGCCATGGCGTCGATGGCCGAGAGGTCGATCAGGTCGCCCTTGGCGAAGTCCGTGATGACATCGCGGCTGCCGCCCACCTTGCTGTCCGCCAGCTGGCTGAAGACGAAGGTGTCGTTGCCTGCGCCGCCGGTCAGCTTGTCGGCATCGAGGCCGCCCACCAGGCGGTCATTGCCGGCGCCGCCCAGGAGCGTGTCCTTGCCCGCGCCACCCAGCAGGATGTCGTTGCCGTTGCCGCCGTCGAGCGTGTCCTTGCCATCGCCGCCATCGAGCTGGTCGTTACCATCCCCGCCCGCCAACTTGTCGTCGCCCGCGCCGCCGAGGAGGATGTCGTTGCCGGCACCGCCATCGAGCGTGTCCTTGCCCTCGCCGCCCTCCAGGCGATCATCGCCGGCACCGCCGTACAGCTTATCGTTGCCACTGTCGCCGAACAGCGTGTCGTTGCCGTTGTCGCCATGCAGCGTGTCGTCGTTGCTGCCACCGATGAGCGTGTCGTTGCCGTCACCGCCCTTGATGGTGTCCTTGCCGCCGGCACCGTCGATCGTGTCGTTGCCGGCCGTGCCGGTCAGCTTGTCCGCCGCGCCGGTGCCCTTGAGCTCTACCGGGGAAGTTTCCACGGGCTTGGGAGGTACGGTCTCTACCGGCTCGGAAGGCGTGGCCGGGACCGGGGCGGGCGTGGTCGGGGCGGGCGTCGGAGCCGGAGCGATCTCAACCGGAATGGTCTGGCCGAGCTTGCCGACGCCGGCATTGGCCGTGACATAATCCTTTACGGTAGAGGCGGGATCCAGCGTGTAGTCATAAGGCGCGTCGTAGCTGCCGGTGGACTTGCCGTTCTGGGCCGTCGCCTCCTTGGAACCAACCTTCCCCCAGGTGACGTTGTCAAACTCGTTGCCGTTCAGCTCCCAGTAGCCGATCTCCTTGCTGTCGAGGCTGACGATCGGGTTGTGGGCGTTCTCGAAGACGTTGTTCTCGATCAGGCCGACCGCACCCATCCGCATGTTGATCGCGGAGGTCTCGATGTCCTTGTAGTAGTTCTCATAGACATGGACATAGCCGTCGCGGACGCTCGGTGCACGGGAGCCGATGTTCTCGAAGAAGTTGTGGTCATAGGTGACATAGCGGCCACCCTGGTCGCTGTCGGAGTAGCCGTTCAGCGAAACCTTGTGGTGGTCGTGGAAGTAGTTGTTCGAGATGGTGACGTATTCCACGCCACGCTTCATGTCGAGCAGACCATCATAGTAGTCCTTGTTGACCGACATGCTGCTGTAGAACTCGTTGTGGTCGATCCAGATGTTGTGGGATCCACCCTCGATGCTGATGGCATCCTTGGGCCCGCTCTTCACATCGTGGATCTTCAGGTTCTGGAAGATCAGGTTCGACGAGCCGCCCTTCACATGGAAGCCGATGCCGTCGAACTCCGCGCCGCCATCGGCGCCGATGATCGAGAGGTTATGGACATCCTTGAGGTTGATCACGTTGGCGCCAGTGTTGGCGGCGGTGATCTCGCCAGCGACGTAGATCGTCAGGGGCGCGTCGGCGGCCTTGGCGACAGCGGCCAGCAGTTCCTTGCCGGTGGTGACGGTGATCGTCGCGCCACCGGAGCCGCCGGTGGTGCCGCCGTTCATGGAAGCGAAGCCATGAGCTTGGGTAGTCATGATCTCAGCAATCTCCGTTGCACGGCAATGCCGCGCTTTCCCAGGGCAGTTTTCAGGCGCCAGGGCTCGTTTGTTTGTAAGCAAGACCGATGTATTGGGGCGCCCAAATAGCTTCCCGGAGACGAATTTTATTATCGTTTCTGGGAGATGCTGCTTTGGTTCCTTGACTGATCAAGCACCCCTTGGCTGAGGGGTAGGTATCAGCCGGGCCTGGGCACTCGCAACGGAAATCTCACGGTTTTGTGATAGTGGCTGATGATTGCAAATTTGAGGCAAATACAACCTAAGGTTTTAGGATACAAAACCTACAATTCACGCTTTTGTGATCGTCTACTTCCATCCTCTTCGCTGTGGGATGCCTCCGGGCGATTCATCCAAGTCATTCGGAGGCTGCTTCCTGCAGCCTGCAGACGCTCTTCCGGCGCGCCAGACCCAACCCCGTGATCAAAGCCACCGGGAAGGACGCGGAGCACAGGCCATCTTTCATGACGACCTGCGGCACGGCCAGGAGGTGCCATACGGAGAAAACTCCGCCGCCGTCCCGGCAGGCAGGCCCAAGAGTTCCGGCCAAGCGCCCCCATGACCGGGTGCCATTGTCATGGAGATCCCAAGACACCCGGCCGCTCTCAGCGTGTCACCCAGATCGTTGCCGTAGCGGCCCCGAAGAGGGGGGCGATCAGTTCCCTCGCGCCTGTCCTGCCCCGCGCTTCACGCCCTTGTCCGGCGAAGGCCCGCTCCCGCCGCTGCGCCGCCTGCCCGGCCGGCGCGTCGGCATCTCCCCACCGCCGGACACCGCGCGCGCCCGGCCGGAAGGCTGGGCGGCCAGCACGGCCTCGATCCATTCGTTCAGGCGCCGGCTTTCGGCCAGCGCCCCCTCGATGTCCCGGTAGGTGCCGGGAAAGCGCATCGCCATCCAGCGCCAGGCCACCAGCCGCCGATGCACCCGCTCGGCGAGTTGCAGCGCGTCCTGCCCGGCGCGGTCGGGCGCAGGCAGCCGCCCCGCCTTGGGCGGCGCCACGGGCATGCCCAGGGCATGCTCCACCGCCCAGTCCGCCAGCCTGGCGATGCCCTCATCCCGCTCATCCACCGGGCAGAGGGCATAGGTCCAGCGGTCCATCAGGGAGAGTTCCCGCACCCCATCCACCGCCGCCGCAATGGCCATCTGGGTGGAGAGGTCGCCCAGACGGTAGTTCGGATCATCCCGCCGCAGCACCGCGCGTTCGATCCGCCGCAGTGTGCCGAACAGGCTGACCGTGCCCATCTCCGCCGCCACCGCCGCCACGATCTCCGCATCGGGCGCAACAGGCGGGCGCAGATCCTCCGGCGCCTCCGGCGCGGCCCTCAGCGCCCGGGCGATCTGCTTCGGGTCGCCGCCGCGCTCCAGCACCGCGACGATGCCCTCCGCATGCTCCCCGCCGAAGCGCCCGGCCCGCCCGCCAATCTGCTTGATCTCCTGCACGGATAGCGGGCGGTCCTCCTTCCCGTCCCATTTGGTCAGGGAGGAGAACACCACCCGGCGCAACGGGCCGATATTCAGCCCCATGCCGATGGCATCGGTGGCCACCAGCACCTCCGCCTCACCCTCGCGGAAGCGCCGGGCCTCCGCCTTCCGCACCGTCGGCCCCAGGGCCCCATAGACCACCGCCACGGTCCGCCCCCGCCGCAGCAACTCGGCCCGGAGAGCGAAAACCTCGCGGCGGGAGAAGGCGATCACCGCATCCCCGCGCCCGATCTCGGAGAGCGGAACCGGAACCTTTGCCGCCGTCAGCGGCCCCATGCGCTCCAGCCGCACCTCCTCCAGCGGATCGCCGCAAAGCGTCGCGATGCGCCGGATCATGGGTGCCGCATCCGGCGCGCCCAGCACGATCACCTGCCGCGCCGGCACGCCCATCAGCGCCGCGGTCCAGGCCGCGCCGCGCTCGGGGTCGCTCAGCATCTGGATCTCGTCGATCACCGCGACATCGACCGGATTCTGGAAGGGGCACATCTCCACCGTCGCCGCCGTATGGCGGCTGCCGGAGACGCGGATGCGCTCCTCGCCGGTGGAGAGGGAGGTCGGCACGCCCCGCGCCTCCAGCGCCTCCCGGTATTCATGCGCCAGCAGCCGCAGCGGGCCGAGGGCGATGCCAGTCTCCGCCTCCGCCAGCCGCGACAGGCCGAAATAAGTCTTCCCCGAATTGGTCGGGCCGAGGCAGGCGATGATCCGCCGGTTCAGCGCCCGTGCGGTGGCGAAATGCGCCGCATAGCGGTCCAGCCCCGCGATGCGGGCCACGGCGGCGTTGCTGATCCGCCGCATCGGCGCGGCGGGCGCCTCGGCCGTGGCAGGACGGTTGCCGGCCTCGGCGTCGCGCCAGGACTGAACCTCGTCCCGCAGCGCCTCCAGGGCGGCGGGGTCGAACTCGGCTTCGCGGAAGGTCCGGCCGCCCTTGCGGGCCTCCACCCGCCGGGCCACCGGGATGATTCCGGCCCGCGTCCAGCGCGTCACCTCCTCCCGCGTGGCACCCAGCAGGGAAGGCACGGCCTCGATCCCGACCAGCGAGCTTTCCCAGGCCTTGAGGCGCCGTTCCTCCTCGGCCTGGCTCTCCCGCGCGGCCCGTGCCGCGGCGCGGCGCTCGCCCCGGCGCATCTTCTCGGCCTCGGTCGCGCGGCGGGCGAAGCCGGCGGCATCCGGCGCGGGCATGGCGAAGGCCTCGGCCACCAGCGCGGCGCAATGTCCCACCACCTCCAGCGGGGTCTCCCCGGTGGTGCCCCTCGGCAGATCCTCCAGCGCGGCGGCCAGCGCCGCCTCCGGGGTGCCGTAGCCGCCCAGCCGCGCCACCACCGCCTCGCGCAAGGCAGCCAGCAATTCCGCTTCCTTAGGCTCGGGCTCCGTGATGCCCGCCACGGCGACATCCAGGTCATCCGCCCGCGCCGGCAGCGCCTCGATCCTCTTGGAGAGGGCGGAAAGCCGGTTGCGCCAGGATGGGCGGCGGATCTCGATCACCGCCCGCCGCAGCGCCCCCGAATCCGGCACCTGCTCGCCCACCGCTTTCAGGAGTGGGCGCATCTCATGCGGCTGCAGTGCCAGGCCGGCGGCCTCGGCGGCGGCGCGGATGGCCTCGTCGGCGGGGTGGTGCTGGTCCATCGGGTCTCCTCGGGGTGCCTCGGGCCTTGAACGCCGAAAGGCCGGGGAAAGGAATTCCCCCGGACCCCCATCTTTTTTCTCGGGTTCAGGATGCGCGGGGCGGGGATGCCGCCCCGGTCCGCCTATTTTCCTTGCCTGTGAACGCGCAGCGGGCCGAAGCTCTGGCAGACGGGCATTACCTGCAGCGTGTTCACATTCACCCGCGCCGGCCGCGTAGCCACCCAATGCACGGCATCGGCGATGTCCTCCGGCGTCAGCGCATCGGCGCCTTCATAGACGGCCGATGCCTTCGCATCATCCCCGAAGCGCACATTGCTGAACTCCGTGCCGCCAACGAGGCCCGGCTCGATATCCGTCACCCGCACCGGCGTGCCATGCAGGTCCGCGCGCAGGTTCATGCTGAACTGGCGGACGAAGGCCTTGGTCGCGCCATAGACATTGCCACCCGGATAAGGCCACTCGCCCGCCGTGGAGCCGATATTCACCACATGGCCGCGCCCGCGTGCGATCATGCCCGGCAGCACCGCGCGGGTGAGGTACATCACCCCCTTCACATTGGTGTCCACCATCGCGTCCCAGTCGTCGAGGCTGGCCGCCTGCGCCGGTTCCAGTCCGCGCGCGAGGCCGGCATTGTTCACCAGCACGTCGATCCCGGCCCATTCCGCCGGCAGGCCCTCCACGGCCTTCTCCACCGCCTCGCGCTCGCGCACATCCAGCACCAGGGGCAGAAGCTTCTCCGCCCCCAACTCGTCGCGCAGCGCCTCCAGCCGGTCCGCGCGGCGCCCGGCGGCGATGATGCGCGCACCATCCTGCGCGAAGCGCCGTGCGATGGCGGCCCCGAATCCCGCCGTCGCGCCCGTGACAAAGACGATCATGCCGCAGCCTTCTCGTTGAGAATGGTCCATACCTTCAGCGGCGTCGCCGGCATGTCCACATGCTTCACGCCATGCCCGGACAGCGCGTCCACCAGCGCGTTCATCACCGAAGGCAGGGATCCCGCGCAGCCCGCCTCGCCACAGCCCTTGGCGCCGAGCGCGTTGGTACGCGCCGGCACCGGGTGGCTGGCGAAGCCGAAGAAGGGTGCGTGCTGCGCGCGCGGCAGGCCGTAATCCATATAGGAGCCGCTGAGCAGCTGGCCCTCCTCGCTATAGGCCGTCTGCTCGGTCAGCGCCTGGCCAATGCCCTGCATGATGCCGCCATGCGCCTGGCCCGCCACCAGCATCGGGTTCACCAGCACGCCGAAGTCATTGACGGTGACATAGCTGACCACGGCCACCTCGCCCGTCTCCGGATCCACTTCCACCTCGGCAACATGGCAGCCGTTCGGGAAGGCGGAATCCTCGTACTGATCCGTGTGCGACACATCCAGCCCGCGCGGCAGATCCTCCGGCAGTTCCGGCATCTCGCGCAGCTTCGCGGCCAGTTCGAGGATGCCGATTCCACGATCCGTGCCCGCGATGGCGAAGCGCCCGGCGGAGAACTCGATATCCGCCGCCGAAGCCTCCAGCACATGCCCCGCCAGCTGCTTGCCCTTCTCGATCACCAGCGCGCTGGCCGAGGCGATCGCCTGCCCGCTCGCCATGATCGAGCGCGAGCCGCCCGTGCCACCGCCCGCGATCAGCAGGTCGCTGTCTCCCTGGGAAAGGCGGATGCGGTCGAAGGGAATGCCCAGCCGGTCCACCAGCACCTGCGCGAAGGGCGAGGCATGGCCCTGCCCGTAATCCAGCGTGCCGGTGAGGATGGTCACGCCGCCATCCTCGTCGAAGCGGATGCCACCCATCTCCTTGGAGGGCGGCGCCGTCACCTCAAGGTAATGGCCGATGCCGATGCCACGCAGCTTGCCACGGCTGCGGGCCTCGGCACGACGGGCCGGGAAGCCATCCCAATCCGCCGCCGCCAGCGCCTCCTCCAGGATCGCGGGGAAGTCGCCGCTGTCGTAATGCATGCCCGAGGGCGCGTCATACGGGATCTGGTCGGCGCGGATGTGGTTGCGCTGGCGCAACTCCACGCGGTCGATACCCATCTCGCGCGCGGCGGTATCGACGAGCCGTTCCATGTAGTAGTTGCCCTCGGGCCGCCCCGCGCCGCGATAGGCGCCGACCGGCGTGGTGTTGGTGAAGGCGCAGCGCGTCGAGACCTCCACCAGCGGCGTGCGGTACACACCGATCACGTTCTTCACAGTGTTGCCCGTGACGGGCAGCGTGGTGGCGTTGCTCATATAGGCGCCGAGATTGCCGAAGCCGGTGATCCGCAGCGCGAGGAAATGCCCCTCCGCGTCCAGCGCCAGCTCCGCCTCGATGTCATGGTCGCGCCCATGGCTGTCGGAGAGGAAGCTCTCCGAACGCGTGTCAGTCCACTTCACCGGCCGCCCCAGCACCCGCGCCGCGTGCAGCAGCGCCGGATATTCCGGATAGACGCTCGACTTCATGCCGAAGGAGCCGCCGACATGGCCCGTCAGCACGCGCAACGCCCCGGGCTCCACCCCCATCACCTTGGCGATGTTGCCGCGCATCCCGAAGACGCCCTGGCTGCCCAGGCGCAGCACGTAGCGCCCGTCCTCATAGGTACCGATCGCCGAGCGCGGCTCCATCGGGCAGACGATCACACGGCTGTTGCGGATGGAAAGCCGCGTGACATGCGCAGCACGGGCGAAGGCCGCGGCCACCGCCTCGGAATCCCCGTAGTGGAAATCGACCACCTGGTTGCCCGGCACATCGTCATAGAGCTGCGGTGCGCCTGGGGCGACGGCATCGCGCGCCTCGGTCACGGCCGGCAGCGGATCGATGTCCAGCACCACCGCCTCGGCCGCATCACGCGCCTGCTTCGCCGTCTCCGCCACCACGATCGCCACCGGATCGCCGACGAAGCGCACTTTATCCGTGGTCAGCACCGGCTGGACCGGCAGGCTCGGCTTGCTGCCGTCCCGGTTCTTCTGCCCCACCGAGACCGGCATCGGGCCGATCCCCGCCGCCTCCAGGTCCCGCCCCGTATAGATGCCCAGGACGCCGGGCATCCCGGCCGCCTCGGCCGTGTCGATCCCGTTCAGCACGCCATGGGCATAGGGACTGCGCACCATCACCGCACAAGCCTGCCCCGGCAGGGACAGGTCGTCGCTGTAGCGCCCTTCGCCCCGCAGCAGCACCGGGTCCTCCTTACGGGATACGGGCTGGCCGATGCCGAATTTCAGCTGCGAGGGATCGAGCGGAGCGTTCATGCGGACATCCTTCCTTCGGGCGCCAGCCGGCCCCCCGTCAAGTTGGGCGGAGATGCTGCGCCGCGAAAGCCCCCTGGCGCGCCAGCCATGCCGCCGGCACCCCAATCCCCGGAAAAACCGGGCCGGAAGAATGCCTCCGTCCCCCTACGCCCCTTTAGGAAGCGGATTCCGCGCCCGGAACTCCCGGCTGGTCAGCAGGATCTCCCGCACCTGCCGTACCGAATGCCGGCCGACCAGGGAATCCACCGCCTCATCCTCCGGCAGCCGGTCCAGCAGGCAGCGGAACAGCATCACCACATCCTCGCGCGTCGCCGGGCGGTCGCGCTCCAGCCGCGTGCGTCCCTGCTCCTCCAGCAGCTTCGCCAGCCGCACCGCGCGATAGTGCTCGTGCCGCTTCCGCGGCTCCGCGATGATGCCGGAAACCTGCGCATCCACCCCCGCGGCCAGATGGTGCTGGGGGCCCTCCACCCAGCCCATCCGGTCGTAGCCCATCTCCCGGAACTTATCGTCGTGGAAGGAGGCACCCTGGGCTCCGATGTACCGGCCGAAGCAGACATCGGTCATCACCCGCCCGATGCCCAGCGCGTGGCAGCCCAGCGTCTTCACCGCATCCTGCGAGGAGAAGCCGCCCGCCACTTCCAGCGTCTCCATCCAGCGGAAGATCGCCAGATGGTCGCGATAGGCATAATCCGTCCCTTCCAGGATGCGGTCATAGGGCGCCAGCCATTCCCGCAACCGCCGCCAGGGCTCGCGCCGCAACCCGAAGGCCCAATGGTGCTGCAGCATGGTCAGCCAGGCCTCGGGGCCCGGCGGCGCGGCGGTGTGGTCGCCATAGGCGGCGAAATAGCCGATGCGCGGATCGCGTTCGGACAGCGCCCGCAACTGCTCCATGATCCGCAGGTATTCGGGGCCGAGCTCCAGATCATCTTCGAGGAAATAGGCGCATTCGGCATCCAGCGCCTCGAAGGCCAGCACCTCGCCACGGCGGATATTGGCGGCGACGCCGATATTGCTCCGCGCGGCCGCCACATGCCCGCGCGGGAAATACGTGCGGAAGGCAGCGATGGAAGCCTCCACCTCCGCATCCTCGGCATAGCGCAACCCGGTGCGCGCGGAGACGGTGCCATCCTGCACCAGGAAAACCCGGCGGGGGTCCAGCACCACGTCCCGCTGGTTCAGAAGGGAAGCGCAGACACGTTCCAGATAGGCGGGACGGTTGAAGGCGAAGAGGATGACCGGAACATCCAGCACCGGCGGCGCAGGAACGGTGTGCAGCACCGGGGATGGCATCGCGTCAGGCAACTCGCCCTCTCTCCTTGTCGTGATCCACGGGCTACGGCGTGGCGGGCGGGGTGGCAAGAAGGCCAGGGCAGACGGCACCGACCCCCTCGTTCCGGTTGCCCGGAGGTTCCGCCTCCGGACCTCCTCCCGGGACCACCGGTCCGGCGGACCAGAACCGTTCAGCCATCCTGTCGCGACAACTCCAGGGCGCGGGCATAGACCTGCCGGCGGGGCAGGCCGGTCGCGGCCGCCACCATGGCGGCGGCGTCCCGAAGCGATTCACCGGCGGCCAGGGCCGCGCGCAGCCGTGCCTCCACCTCCTCCACCCCGCTCGGCGCATCCGCGGCGGCCGGGCCCACCACCACCACGATCTCCCCACGTGGGGCATGGGTGGCATAATGCGCAGCCAGTTCCGGCAGGGAGGCCCGCCGCACCTCCTCGAAGCGCTTGGTCAATTCCCGCGCCACCGCGGCGGGGCGGTCGCCGAAGCCTTCGGCCAGGGCGGCCAGGCATTCGGCGAGGCGATGAGGCGCCTCGAAGAAGATCAGGGTCGCCGAGAGTCCGGCCCCCTCCGCCGCCCGCAGCCGCGAGATCGCCTCCGCCCGCGCCACGGCCTTGGGCGGCAGGAAACCCATGAACAGGAAGGGCTGCGGCGGCAGGCCGGAAAGCGTCAGCGCCATCACCGCCGCATTCGGTCCAGGCACGGCCGAGACGAAGATTCCCGCCTCCATCGCCGCCCGCGCCAGCCGGTAGCCAGGGTCGCTCACCAACGGCGTACCGGCATCCGAGACAAGCGCCAGCCGCGCCCCGCCCCGCAGCCGCTCCAGCAGGCGGGGTACCTCCTGGGCCTCGTTATGGTCGTGCAGGGCCGCCAGCGGCGCGGAGATTCCGAACCGCGCCAGCATCGGCGCCGTCACCCGCGTGTCCTCGCACAGAACCAGATCCGCCCCCCGCAAGGTCACGACAGCGCGGGTCGAGAGGTCCCCCAGGTTGCCGATAGGGGTCGCAACCAGCCATAACCCAGGAGCCAATTCGGCGGCCCGGCCGCCAGAACCAGAAGGGGCCTCGCGTGGATCCTCGCCAGTTTCGGGCTCCGGCCCGGTCTCCTCGTCCCGCTGCAAGCCCCGTCTCCCTGTCTCGCCGCGGCCTGTCCCGCCTCGGGGCGGTTTCGGCGCTGCTGGCGCTTGTGGGCCTCGCCGCCTGCGCCCCGCAAGGGCATAGCCCCTATTACGGCCGGCAGGCCGCGCCCCTCTTCGGCCAGGGCATGCAGGCGCCGCAGCCGATCCCCGCGACCAAGGTCGCCATCCTCCTGCCGAAGAGCGGCCCCCAGGCAGCCCTCGCCCCCGCCATGATGAACGCGGCCACCCTCGCCCTGTTCGATTCCGGCGTTCGGGGAGTGGAACTGGTGCCGCACGACACCAGCGGCTCCTCCGGCGGCGCATCGGAAGCCGCCCGCGCGGCCTTGGCCGAGGGCGCCCGCGTGATGATTGGCCCACTGACCGGCACCGAGACCGCCTCCGCCGCCAGCCAGGCCCGTGCCTCCGGCGTGCCAGTGCTCGCCTTCACCAATGACGTGGGCCAGGGCGGCAACGGCGTTTGGGTGTTCGGCGTGACGCCCGAGCAGCAGGTCCGGCGCCTGGTGGCGGCGGCGCGGACGGCCGGTATCGGCCGCATCGGCCTCGCCGCGCCCGATGGCGCCTTCGGACGGCAGCTCAGCACGGCGTTGCGTAACGCCACGCGCGAGGCCGGGCTGCCTCCGCCAGTTGTCGTCACCTATCCCACTGGCGCCTCCCGCAGCCAGGCGGCCGGGCAGCTCGCCGCCCAGGCCGGGCCGGAAGGGCTTGGCCTGCTGATCCTCGGCGAAAGCGGGACCCAGGCGCGCGACATGGCAGCCGCCCTGGGGGGCGCTGGCCTCGCCACCCCGCCCATGCGGCTGGGCGGCCACTCCCTATGGATCGGCGATGCCGCCCTGACCACCGAGCCCGTCCTGATGGGCGCCTGGGTGCCCGGGCCCGATCCTGTTTCCCGCAACAGCTTCGAGGCGCGCTATCAGGCCGCCTTCGGGGAGCGCCCGCCGCGCCTGGCCGCCACCGCCTATGACGCAACGGCGGCGGCGCTGCGCTCGGTGCACGGGGGCAACCCGGCCACCCCGGCCCAACTGCCGGTGGGCGAGCCGCTGCAGGGTGCCGACGGCGCCTTCCGCCTGCTGCCCGATGGGCAGGTGCAGCGCGCGCTGGCCGTCTATGCGCTGACGCCCGGCGCGGAGCCGCACATGGTCGAGCCGCCGGTGCTGCCGGGCACCGCCGGCTTCTGAGGCCCCTCCTCCTGCGCCCCCGCCCCTCCTGGCCAGCGCTGCTGGGGGTGGCGGGGCTGGTGGGCGGAGTACCCACCCTCGTCCTCATCCTCCTGATGGCAACGGGGGCCGCGGATCCTCTGGCCACCGGGCTGGGGCTGCTGGCCACCATCATTGCCGCGCTGCTCCTCGCCTGGACCTGGACCGGCACCCTGGCCGGGCTGGAAGCCGATCTCCGCGCCGCCGCCGAGGGCCGCCCGGCTCCCCCCCGCGCGCCCCTGCTGCCGGTGGCGGCAGGCGTGGCCGAATCGGCCACCCGCCTCGCCCGCAGCCTCGCCGCGCGGGAAGCGCTGGTTGCCCGGCTCCGCCGCGCCGACGCCGCCATCATCGAGGCCCTGCCCGACCCGCTCCTCGTGCTGGCGGAAGACCGCCGGCCGCTCCGCGCCAATGCCGCCGCCCGCCGCTTCTTCGGCACGGGAACTGGCACGGGCACGGCCGACACCGCCGCCTTCCTGCG
Source organism: Roseomonas xinghualingensis (assembly GCF_025791835.1). Taxonomy (GTDB): domain Bacteria; phylum Pseudomonadota; class Alphaproteobacteria; order Acetobacterales; family Acetobacteraceae; genus Roseomonas; species Roseomonas xinghualingensis. The sequence goes on along the minus strand of NZ_JAOXLP010000013.1, from coordinate 61,144 downwards.
GCATCCCCGCATCGCCGGCGCCGTGGACCGGGCGCTGGCCGAGGGCACCGCGCAATCCGCCGAGGTGATGCTACCCGTCCCGGTATCGCGGGACCTCTCCACCCAGATCATCCCGCTTGACCCACCCCTGGCCGATGGCGGCCGCCTGCTGGTGGTACTGGCCGACCGCACCCAGGCCCGGGCGACAGAGCGGATGCGCGCCGATTTCGTGACCAATGCGAGCCACGAGTTGCGGACCCCGCTGGCCTCCATCATCGGCTTCGTCGAGACGCTGCGCGGCCCCGCCGCCGGGGACCCCGAGGCAAGCACCCGCTTCCTTGCCATCATCGCCGAACAGGCCGAGCGCATGCGCCGCCTGATCGAGGACCTCCTCGGCCTTTCCCGCATCGAGGTGACGGAGCATCAGGCGCCGGAGGGCGAGGCGCGGCTCGATTCACTGGCGCGGGACGAGGCCGAGGCGATGGCCCCGATCCTGGCCAGCCGCAACGTCACCCTTTCCCTCGACCTCGCCCCGGCCACCGCCGTGCCGGCCGATCCCAGCCAGTTGGCTCAGGTGCTTCGCAACCTGCTTGAGAATGCTGTGCGCCATGGGCGGGAGGGCGGCACCGTCACCCTCTCCATCCGTGCCCTGACGGCGCCTGAGGGCGGCCTGCCGCCCGGTGTGATTCTGCGCGTATCCGATGACGGGCCCGGCATCGCGCGCGAGCACATCCCGCGCCTGACGGAGCGCTTCTACCGCGTGGATTCCGGCCGAGCCCGAAGCGCGGGCGGCACGGGGCTTGGGCTTGCCATCGTGAAGCACATCGTCAGCCACCATCGCGGGCAACTGCTGATCGAGAGCGAGCCAGGGCATGGGGCCGTGATGCGGGTATGGCTTCCAGGGCGCTGAAAGCGGAGCAGCAAGGTACGAGGCAGGCCTCGCATCAACACAAATCATCACATACAATCAACAATAACGAAATCCGAACATCTCAGCACATCAGGAAAACAAACCTCCCTACAGGGAAGGTATCTGAAAAATTCTTAAATAGAATTATTTCGGTCTGTGCAGAATGGGAGACGCAATATCTTTCAAATCAACATGCATTTTTTTCCGGCACGTCAAATTAAACTCCTTGTTTTTTTGAAGCACTTTAGAAATGACCTAACCAAAATTTAATAACGTAATCCCCCGGTATGGTCCAGCCAAACAAGACATGCTATTCTGCACTGCGAGTATATACACCAATCCTGGATGTCGCCGTTCGTGGACAAGTCCGTATCGTGGCATCGCGCAGCGGGCCGCCGTGCTCTTAGGAGCCTGCGCCCAATGCTGGCACCGCTGCTGCACCGCATGCAGCAGCGGGTGCAGACCGCGGTCGAAAGCTCCTCCGTCACCTCCTCCGTCCACGACGCCAACGCGTCCATCCAGAGCATCCGCGAGCAGCTAGAAAATCTGGAGGCGCGGATACGGAGCGCGGTCGAAAGCGCCTCCGTCACCTCTACCGTCCAGAGTGTCCACAAGCAGATGGAAAGCCTGGAGGTACGGCTCGATACGCTCCGCATCGGCCTGGATGCGGTCCGGTTGGACGCCGTGTCTGCCCATCAGGAACTGCAGGCGCGGCTGGACGCCATGAACGCAGCGCAGCGGGACGCCGTGTCTGCCTATCAGGAACTGCAGGCGCGGCTGGACGCCATGAACGAAGCGCAGCGGGATGCCGTGGCGGCCAGCCGCGAAGGCCAGACCGAACTCCTGCAGGGGGCCCGGCATGAGGCGGATCTTCTCCGGGGCCGGGTAAACCTGCTTCTGCAACGTGTCGCCATTCCTCTCGGCGAGGACGTGCTCGTGCGGACCCCCGAAGGATTCCTCCTGACTCCGGCCGAGGACGCCGCTTTGCTGGCCTCCCTGCACGAGAGCGGCGGAAGGCTGGAGCCAGGCACGGTATCCGTGATGCAGGCGCTGCTGCAGGAAGGCGACCTGGCCGTGGATGTTGGCGCCAACATCGGCCTGACAGTGTTGCCGGCGGCACAGCGGGTGGGTCCTGAGGGGCATGTCATCGCCATTGAGCCAGCCTCCCGCGTAGGCCGGCTGCTGCAACGCAGCCTTGGCCTGAATGGCCTGAGCGAGCGAGTGACGCTGCATCTCTGCGCAGCCGGGGAAGCGGCAGGCACCGCGCAGCTCCATCTGGCGGCCATCACCGGCCATTCATCCCTCCTGGATCTGCCGGAAGCGGCGGGAGCCGAGGAGGTCGCGGTAAGGACGGTGGACGAGCTGGTCGAGCCAGGACGGCGCGTTCGTCTGGCGAAGATCGATGCGGAAGGCTTCGAGCCCCAGGTCTGGCGCGGCATGCGCCGCGTGATCGCGGAAAGTCCGGAACTGGCCGTCCTGGTGGAATTCGGCCCGGAGCATCTGCGCCGCGCCGGCCTCTCCGTGGAGGAATGGCTGGCGGAGTTCCACGCCCCCGGCTTCACCGCCTATGAGATCGACGAGGTTACGGGCCAGTTGCGACCGCTGCGCCCCATGGCGGAGTTGAACGCCGTTTTCTCACTTAATCTCCTGCTGCTGCGGCAGCCTCCAACCTCCCTCCCTCAGTTGAGCTTCGCATGAGCCCAGGCCAGTGTTCCCCCCGCCTCGTCGTTATCGGGGCGGGTGGCCATGCCAAGGTAGTGATCGAAGCCGTACGGGCGGCAGCGGCAGGCGAGTTGGTGGGGACGATCGACCCGGCCCCGGCCTCCGGATCAGTGCTGGGCATACCGGTTCTCGGCGGCGACGATATCCTGCCGCGCCTCCTGTCCGAAGGCATCGGGGCGGCCGTGGTGGCGCTGGGCAGCAATGCGCTGCGCGAACGGATCGGCAGCCGGCTTCGGGAGATGGGCTTCGTCCTTCCCACGATCGTGCATCCCTCCGCCTTCGTGGCGCCTTCGGCCCGGCTGGGAGAGGGCGTCGTGATCATGGCGCGTGCCGTGGTGGGAACCGAAGCCACGGTGGGCGATCTGGCCATCGTGAACACGGGTGCCGTCCTGGATCATGACAACCGGATCGGCCGCGCGGCCCATGTGGCCCCGGCATGCGGCCTGGCCGGCAATGTCAGGGTGGGCGACCGGGCGCTGATCGGCGTCGGCAGCGCGGTCCGGCCGGACATATGCATCGGCGCTGATGCGGTGGTGGGTGCCGGCTCGGCCGTGGTGGCGGAGGTGCCCTCGGGGGCGGTCGTGGGCGGGGTACCGGCCCGGACGCTGCGGCGGGGCCCGCGCGCATGAGGGTCGGACTGGTATCCACCGCTGTACCGCTGGTGCGGGGCGGTTACCGCTTCATCGTGGAATGGCTGCAGGAGAAGCTGCAGGAGCGCGGCCACGCCGTCGAGGTCATCTATCTCCCCTATACCGACGAACCGCAGCACATCCTGCCGCAGATGGCGGCCTTTCGCATGATCCGGCTGGAGAACCACTTCGATCGGATCATTACCTTCCGCCCTCCGGCCCATGTGGTGCAGCACCCGCGCAAGGTGGTGTGGTTCATCCACCACCTCCGCCACTTCTACGATCTCTGGAACACCCCCTATAGCCCGGTCGCCAATGACCCTCAGGGGCGTGCCCTTCGCGCGGCAGTCATGTCTGTAGATAACACCGCGCTGACCGAGGCATATCGGGTGTTCACCAATTCCCAGGCAGTCGGCGACCGCATGCGCCGCTTCAACGGGATCGGCAGCGAGGTTCTCTATCCGCCGGTGTTGCGCCCGGAGCTGTTCCGCTCCGGCGAGTATGGCGGGGAAATTGTCAGTGTCTGCCGTCTAGAGCATCACAAGCGCCAGCACCTGCTGGTGGAGGCGATGGCTCTCACCCGCACGCCGGTGCGTCTGCGCCTGAGCGGCACCTCCATGGACCCCGCCTATGTCGATGAGCTTCGGAATAGCGTGGAGCGCCTGGGCTTGTCGGATCGCGTGACCATCGAGAACAGGTGGATCACCGAGGAAGAGAAGGCCGACCGGCTGGAGCATGCCCTCGCCTGCGCCTACGCGCCCTTTGACGAGGACAGCTACGGCTATCCAACGCTCGAGGCGGCCCATGCCCAACGTTGCACTGTGACCGCGACGGATTCAGGCGGCGTGTCCGAATTCGTATCCGGCGGCGTGACGGGGCTCGTGACCGAGCCCGAACCCGGAGCCCTGGCGCAGGCCTTCGACCGGCTCCACGCTGATCGCGGACTGGCCCGGCGCATGGGACAAGCATCCGCCAGGCGGATCGTGGAACTGCGCATCGACTGGGATACTGTCGTGGAGAGGCTGCTCGCATGAAGGTGCTCGTGCTCAGCACGAAGGTACCTTTCGTGCATGGCGGCGCTGAAGAGTTGTTCGACCACCTCGTTCGTAACCTGCAGCTTGCCGGTGTCGAGGCCGAGGGGATGCGCATCCCCTTCTCCTGGGAGCCGGCCGAGCGGTTGATCGACGAGATGCTGATCGCGCGACGGCTACGCCTGTCCAACCTGGACCGCGTCATCGCGCTGAAATTCCCCGCCTATATGGTGCCCTGGAACAACAAAGTCTTGTGGCTGCTGCACCAGTACCGGCAGGCCTATGACCTGCTCGATGCCGGGCAGAGCAACATCCCCGGCGATGCGCGCGGGAAGCAGATCCTGTCCGCCATCCGGTCCGGCGACGCCCTCGCCTTCTCGGAAGCGCGGCGCATCTACACCAACGCCCCCACCACCGCGCAGCGCCTGCTCCACTACAACGGCTTCGGGAGCGAGGTGCTGCGGCCGCCCCTGAATGATCCCGAATTGTTTCCGGGCGGCGAATCTGAAGGCTACATCCTGGCCACCGGACGGGTGAACGCCGCCAAGCGGCAGGAACTCCTGGTGCGGGCGCTGCGGTACGCCCCTAAGGCACGCCTGCTCGTGGCAGGGCCGCCAGACACGCCTGCGGATGCCGTGCATCTGCACCGGCTCGCCGTTGCCGAGGGGGTGGAGGACCGGGTCCGGCTGGACCTGCGCTTCCTGCCGCGCTCCGAACTTGCACGAATGGTCAACGGGGCACTGGCGGTGGCCTACCTGCCCTTTGATGAGGACTCGCTGGGCTACTGCACCATGGAAGCCTTCCGGGCGGCCAAGCCGGTCATCACCACCACCGATTCCGGTGGAGTGCTGGACATCGTGCGATGCGGGGAGACCGGTCTCGTCGCCACGCCAGATCCTGAGGCGCTGGGAGCGGCGATGGCCACGCTCTGCGGCGATCCGGCGCGCGCCGGCAAGCTCGGCCTCGCCGGACGGGCGGCCATGGACGCAGAACGGCTGGACTGGCCGACCACAATTCAGAAGCTAGTGGAATGACAGGCATGCGCATTGGCTGGGCCACTCCCTGGAACGAGCAATCCGCCATCGCAGATTCCGCCGGCAACGTCGCGCTTGAGCTGGTGGAGCGCGGGCACGCGGTGACCATCCTGCGCACGGAAGTAGGTTCGGCCCTCGCATTCCCGCCGAGGCCGACGTCGCTGCCGGTATTCTCCCTCAGCGACCTCAGCGATGAGGAGCTGACGCGCGACTTCGACGTGCTGGTCGGCCATTTAGGCAACTACCACGCCTATCATGGCGCACTCCTTCCACGCCTCGGCGGCCTGGAGGTCGTGGGTATCTTCCACGATGCCTTTTACGCGCATCTGATGGTTGACTGGGCCGAGCAGCACGGCGGCGAGGCCGCCTTGCGGCAGATCGTGCATGAAACCTATGGCCAGGATGCCCTGAGGCCCGACGAGCCGTTCTGGACCGAGTTAGGGCAGATGGCCCGGCGCCGGCCCATGCTGGAATGGCTTGCACGGCAAACCATCGCCGCGGTGGCTCATTCTGGGCACTACATAACGCGCCTGCGTACCGCCTGTACGGGCCCGGTTGTCACCATTCCCCTGGCCTTCACCGCGCCCAATCTGCCACCACCACCACCCGCCGGCAGCCGGATGACGATCGCGGCCATTGGCCATGCCAACGCCAATAAGCGGATCGATCAGGTTCTGCTGACAATGGGCGCTTCCCCCATCCTGCGGGGGCGTTGCCGGTTGCGGGTGATCGGGGAGGCCACACCAGCCGAGCGTGAACGGCTTACCGCCCTTGCCGTGGCAGCCGGTGCTTCGCCGCCCGAGTTCACCGGCTGGGTCAGCGACGCGGATCTGCGCTCGCAACTCCGGGATGTGGACGTCATCTCCTGCTTGCGTAATCCTGTACTGGAAGGCGCATCTGCCTCGCTGGTGGTGGCCCTAGCCTCGGGCCGCCCCACCCTGGTCACGAATCACGGCTGCTATGCCGATGTGCCGCCAGACACGGTGATGGCCTGCCGGCCGGAGAGCGAGGCGCTCGACGCCATGCGTCACCTTGAGCATCTGGTAGCGGACCCGGCTTGGGGCGTCAGCATGGGGAAGCGCGGCCGCGCCTTGGCCGGCGAGCGGCATTCTCCCGCCGCCTATGCCAAGGCCCTGTTGCCGTTTCTCGAGGAGATCGTTGCCACCCGCCCGCGCCGCAATGTCCGCCGACAATTGCTGGCGTCATCCTCCGGTGCACTGAGCGGTGCCAGACAGCAGCTCTTTGGAACACTGTTCGAGCTGGGGCTCAGGCCGGACGATCCTGCCCTGGCCCGAATTGATACGATACTGGACGAAATGGGTGCGCTTCCGGCAAGGAAGGAGCGCGCGACGCAGGAGGAGAGGACCACATGACGGCTCAGCAGGCGCCCGCCGTGGGTCAGAACGCGAGAGAGCGCATTCCTGTCTACCGGCCTGATCTGTCCGGGAACGAGCGCCGGTATGTCCTGGAATGTGTGGATAGCAGCTGGATCTCCTCCCTCGGCGCCTTCATTGGCAAGTTCGAGGCTGCGGTCGCCGAGGCCACGGGCACGCCGCATGCGATCAGCGTCTGCAACGGCACCGTCGCCCTGCATCTTGCGCTGCATTGCCTGGGGATCGGACCAGGTGACGAGGTGATCGTCCCCTCCTTCACCTACATCGCCTCCGTGAACACCATCGCGCAGACCGGGGCGATGCCGGTCTTCGCGGAAAGCCGGGCCGAGGACTGGCTGCTGGACCCTGCCGATCTGGAGCGGCGCATCACGCCTCGCACCAAGGCGATCATGCCCGTGCATCTCTATGGCGCCGCCTGCGACATGGCGACGATCATGGAGATCGCGCGCCGCCACAAGCTGCATGTGGTGGAGGACTGTGCCGAGGCGCTGGGAACGTACATTGGTGGCCGGCATGTCGGTACCTTCGGGGATATCGGCACCTTCTCCTTCTTCGGCAACAAGACTGTCACCACGGGCGAAGGCGGCATGGTGATCGCCGGCGACGATGCCCTGGCGGCGCAGCTGCGCATGACCAAGGGCCAGGGCCAGTCTCTGACGCGGCGCTACTGGCATGAGGTTCTGGGCTTCAACTACCGCATGACCAACATCGCCGCGGCGATCGGCCTGGCGCAGATCGAACGCCTGGCGCCCGTGCTGGATCGCAAGCGGGGCATCGCCAAGCTGTACCGCCAGCTCTCCGCCTCGCTGCCCGTCACCTTCCAGGTGCCGGCCGCGGATGTCTCCGCCTCGGACTGGCTGGTCAGCCTGCTTCTGCCGCCCGGCACGGATCGCGAGCGGCTGATGCGCGAGATGGATGCCGAGGGCATCGAAACCCGGCCTGTGTTCTTCTGCGCCCATACCATGCCGATGTACCTGCGCGACGAGCGTTTCCCGATTGCCGAGGACATTGCCGCTCGCGGGCTATCCCTGCCGAGCTATCCGCTGCTCTCGGATGCCGATGTGGCCCGGGTGGTCCAGGCCCTCGGCAATGCCCTGCGGGCACAGGGCCTGGCCAGCTAAGGCTTTTTCAACCTCGTAGGTAAGACCTGCACTCCACAAAGAGGAACAAGCCATCTGCTCCTCTTTGTGGAGGCGCGGCATTGTCCGAATAATGGTTCCGATCACCAAACAACAGGACCGAGCATTCGGAGTGAACGCATGAGAATAGGGAGCGCTCCAGTGCGCGTTGAGCAGACACAAATGCATTTGGCAGACTCAGGCCAAGCTAGCACGATGCGTTATGAAGGGGTGGACATCTATGCAGTGCTGGCTGCTGGCGTGGGCATCGCCCTGGCCCTGGCCATCTTTCCCACCGGACTGCTCTTCGGCCTTGACTCCTATTGGGACCGCATCAGCGGCGACAACGCAGTCAACTGGATCGGCTATGAGGCTTTCGCGCGAGACGCCTGGCGCTGGCCAATCTTCCGTACCACCCTTCTTGCTCCGCCCGATGGCGTGAACATCCTCTTCACCGACCCCATCCCGCTGATGGCGCTCATCGGGAAGGTGGTCTTCAAGCTTACCGGCTGGCTGCCAAATTATTTCGGATTCTGGCTTCTTCTTGCTTATGCGCTGCAGCCGGTGACCGGCTATTGGCTCCTGCGCACCCTTGGACTGGATCGTGGCGCCGCGCTGGTTGGCGGCTTGCTCTTTCTCCTCGTACCCACCTTCGTGTTCCGCTACGGGCATTTTCCTTTGCTCGGCCATTGGGCGCTTCTCGCCGCATTGGCCCTGCATGTGCTGATTGTCCGCACAGGAGGCTGGCGGCCCGTGCTCGCCGGAGTAGGGCTTGTGCTGCTGCTCGTGCTCATCAACCCGTATCTCATGGTCATGGCGGCAGCGCTGATCATGGCAGGGCTGGGTGATGGGCTGTTACGCGGCAGGCTTGCCTGGAAGCAGGCAGCCAGTGGGGCGGTCCTTATGGTGTCTGGCGTTGTCGTTCTCACTGTCGCCTGCGGCTTTGTCGAACCTGGCGGCAGGGTGAACAGCGGCGGCGGTTTCGGCCTCTATTCCATGAACCTCCTATCCCCCGTCGTGCCGCAGCTGAGCATCTGGCCGGGCCGCGAGAACTTCATCCTTATGGGAGTGGCCGGACAATACGAGGGCTTTAACTATCTGGGCCTAGGCATCCTGGGGCTGCTCCTTTTCGCCGTGGTGCTTGCATGGCGCCCGCTGCTTGCCCGGCTACAGCAGCATATCCTGCTCTGCATCACCCTGATGGGCCTCGCTGCCTACGCCCTTTCGACCCAGGTCTATGCGGGCACGCACCTCGTCCTGAACTTGTCAGTTCTAGAGGAGTTCGGCCCCTTCGCCCTTCTGAGCGGCATCTTCCGCTCTAGCGGGCGTTTCTTCTGGCCTCTCGGCTATTTTCTTCTGGCGCTGGCTTGCTACGCGCTGCATGCCCAACTCGGTGCCAGGCGTTTTATTGTACTGGCGACGTTGGCCATCCTTGTGCAGGCGGTGGACACTCGCCCCCTCCTGGCCTCTGTCCAGCACCGTGCCGCCGTCCCTCCGAAGCGGCTTGACCGCGAGGCATGGACCGAGGCCGCGCGGTCGCATGACGAGTTGCTCATGCTGCCGCAATTTCTATGCGCTTCGCCCCAAACCCGTGGGGCGCTCTATGATTTCGGGCTTATAGCGGTACGCCTTGCCATACCGACAAACTCCGCCATCGTGAATCGCTTTGACCTGGACTGCCAAGCCGAGAAGCTGGCTTTCAGCCGGGATCTCCGCAGTCAGTCTCTTGGCAAGGATCCCCTGATCGTCTTGCTCGGAAGCGAAGTTCCGGCCACTACCCCCAGGGAAGTAGCCGCTGCCTCGGGAATGCAGTGCCTGAGCATCAGCATCGGCTATGTGTGCTCCAAGGATCCCTTGCGGCCGTCTGTGCTCGCCCTGGGCACCCCACTTGAACCGGAAGACACGATTAACCTGGACCAGCCCCTCTCAACCGCCGTCGAGGGCGACGGACTGCGTTTCCTTGGGGCCGGCTGGGCAGAGGCTAGCCCGGCAGGCCTCTGGGGTATCGGTACAGAGTCCCAGATCAAGACCAAGCTCGCACAACCGGTTTGTGGCGACCTGATCTTGAACGCCCACATCACCCCCCTCGCTCTAGGGGATTATGTTGTGCGGAAAGCTGCGGTCACTCTTAACGGAACGCCCGCACCCGATGCTGTGCTGACCGGTCCCGGAGCACAGGAGATCAATCTCCATCTCCCGAACCCAGGTTGCACGGACCGTCTGGAAATCGCGTTTCGCTTCGAGGGCCTCCGCTCACCCAAGGATCTTGGCATGAACTCAGATCCGCGGCCGCTTAACTGGACCTTGAGAAATTTTACCATCCGGAAGGCGCCCTAAGGCAGCCAGAAAACTGGAGCAGAACATGGCCCAGGCCGAATTCGACAGCGTGGCGGAGGATTACGACTCTCAGCACCGCGCCAACATCGCCATCACTGGCGAGGATCCCGCCTTTTTCTCCGAGTACAAGATCGCGGCCCTGCGCGGAATTGCAGCATCCTATGGAACAAGGGTGGACCGGATCCTCGATTTCGGATCAGGCATCGGGAATTCGATCCCCTTCTTCCGCCGCTTCTTTCCCGAAGCGCGGCTGATCTGCACTGACACATCGGCCCGCAGCCTGGAGATGAGCCAGGAACGCTTCCCGGATGGGCGGGAGGATTACAGGGTCGTGGCGGGCGAGGCCGTTCCGGCGCCGGATAGCGAGGCGGATCTGTCCTTCTCTGCCTGTGTCTTCCACCACATCCCGCATGAGGAGCACGTGCATTGGCTGCGGGAGCTGCGCAGGGCGACACGGCCGGGCGGCATCATCTCCATTTTCGAGCACAACCCACTGAACCCGCTGACTGTGCGGGCCGTGAACACCTGCCCCTTTGACGCGAATGCGAAGCTCATCCGTGCCAGCGAGTTGGTGCGGCGGCTGGAAGAGGCAGGCTGGCGCGACGCCTCCGTGCGCTACCATGTCTTCTTCCCGCGAGCCCTGGCCGCGCTGCGTCCACTGGAAGCACGGCTGGAATGGTGTCCCCTCGGGGCACAGTACAGCGTGAGCGCCCGCCACCCATGAGCATGCGCCCACCACCGACGCTGGGCATCGTCGTGCCTTGCTACAACGAGGAACCGGTCCTTCCGGAGTTGGTACGCCGCCTCGCCGGGATCCTCGACGAGCTGATCGTAGAAGGGCGGATCAGGGCGGACAGCCATGTCACCTTCATTGATGACGGCTCCCGCGATCGCACATGGGCATTGATCACTGCTTTCCACGCCTCCTCCACGCGCTGGCGCGGCGTGAAGCTGTCGCGCAACCGTGGACACCAGAATGCTCTGATGGCTGGCCTGGGCCACGCCCCGGGTGATGCCCTCATCTCGGTGGATGCGGATCTGCAGGACGACCCGGCGGCAATTGGCCGCATGGTCGATGCCTACCGGGAAGGTGCGGAGATCGTCTTCGGTGTGCGCAACGGACGGCCGACCGACACGGCCTTCAAGCGCCACACTGCCCAAGGCTATTACAAACTCCTCTCGGCACTTGGCGTGGAGATCGTTCATGACCATGCCGATTACCGCCTGCTTAGCCGCCGTGCACTCGACGCGCTGCAGCACTATCGCGAAAGCAATCTTTTCCTCCGCGCCCTGATCCCGCAACTGGGCTTCAAGACCGCGGTGGTAACCTATGAACGTTCCAGCCGCTTCGCTGGGAAATCGAAGTACCCGCTTAGAAAGATGCTGTCTTTCGCATTTGAGGGAATCACATCCTTCTCCACCCGCCCCCTGCGGCTGATCATGCTGCTGGGCTTTGCTGTTTCGATCATCTCCTTCCTGCTTGCCATCTGGGCAATCATGGCGGAGCTTGTCTTCCAGGTCACCGTGCCGGGCTGGACCTCTACCGTGGTGCCGATCTATTTTATCTGCGGTCTGCAGACCTTCTGCCTCGGCATTGTCGGTGAGTATATCGGCAAGATCTATCTTGAGACGAAACAGCGCCCTCGCTTCCTTATCGAGGAGACACTCGCCCCAAAGACCGCGGACATGCGCGCTTTGGACACCAAGCCGGAATATGTTTCATCTGGTGCCGATGCTTCCAGGGGGCCTGTGCTTCCAGGGGCATGAAGCAGGGACATGACGGAGGCTGCGTCGGGATCATCCCGCCCTCAGCCCCCTATCAGCACCGCCCGCAGCAGCATGGCGATCGTTCCCAACACCAGGATGCTGGCCGCCCACAGCCCGATGAACCAGAGCAGCCGCCGCCCCCACATCAGTGATATCCGGTTTCGTTCGTCACCTTCCCTCGGAAGATCCAGTACACATAGCCCGTATAAGCGAGGATGATCGGGATCAGCACCGCTGCGCCGACCAACAGGAAGCTCTGGGATGCCGGCGGCGCCGCGGCCTGCCAGATATCGAAGGCTGGCGGCACGATCATCGGCCACATGGACACGCCAAGCCCCGCATAGGAAAGCGCGAAGAGTCCCAGTGCCAACAGGAAGGGTCGGGCATCCACCAGCCCGCCACGCCCCGTGTCCTCGGCCAGCGCATGGAAGAATCGCCAGATGATGAGGGCCACCAGCAACGGCACCGGCGCCGCGTAGAGCAGGTTCGGGAAGGTCAGCCATCGCTCCGCGAAAGCAGGCTGCAGGAAGGGCATGATCGCCGAGACGAGCAGGATGGCCACCACCGTCCCCACCGCGAAGGGCCAGGCAAGCGCGACGGCGCGGCGATGCAGTGCCCCCTCCGTCTTCCACAGCAGCCAACAGGCACCCAGCAGCCCGTAGCCGATGATCAGTGCCACACCCGTCAGCACAGAGAAGGGCGAGAGCCAGTCCCACCATCCGCCGGCATAGGCGCGCCCCTCCACCTGGATACCCTGCACGAAGGCCCCCAACGCGACGCCCTGCGAGAAGGCCGCGATCATGGAACCCCAGGAGAAGGACCGGTCCCACCACATCTGCTGCGTGTTGTTCTCGGCACGGAAGCGCATCTCGAAGGCCACGCCCCGGAAGATCAGCGCCAGCAGCATCAGGATCAGGGGGATGTAGAGGGCAGGCAACACCACCGCATAGGCCAGCGGAAACACCGCCAATAATCCGCCACCACCCAGCACCAGCCAGGTTTCATTGCCGTCCCAGACGGGCGCCACGGAATTCACCGCCACGTCCCGCTCGGACTTGTCCCGCATGAAGGGAAACAGGATGCCGATGCCGAGATCGAAGCCGTCCATGCAGACATAGAAGAAGACCGCCAGCGCGATCAGCACCGCCCAGATCAGCGGCAGCCAGAAAGCCCAGCCCGTCAGCTCGCCCGCCATCTCCATCATCCCTGCTCCGCCGGCTGCGGACCAGGATCGGCCCCCGCCGCAACCGAAGGCGCCGGCGTGATCCCGGCGGTGCGGATCGGCTGCCCCTGCGGCGGCGCCCCTTCGCGTGGGCGCGGCGTCTGCGCGAACAGCTTGAACAGGTACCAGATACCTGCCCCGAACACGAGGAAGTAGACCACCACGAAGCCCGCCAGCGATGTTGCCACCGCCGGCAGCTCGATGGGCGAGACGCTGTCCGCCGTACGCAGATGCCCGTAAACGGTGAAGGGCTGGCGCCCCGCCTCCGTCACGATCCATCCCGCCGTCACCGCGATCAGCCCGGCCGGCCCCATGGCAACCGCCGCGCGCAACAGCCAGGGCGTGTCGTAGAGCCGCCCACGCCACCGCATCACGCCGCTCGCCAGCCCCAGCGCCACCATCAACAGGCCCAGCCCCACCATCACCCGGAAGGACCAGAAGACCAGCGGAATGTTGGTCGGCCACTGGTCACGCGGAATATCGTTCAGCCCGCGCACCTCGCCATCCCAGGAATGCGTGAGATAGAGACTGGCAAGCTTTGGAATCGCGATCTGCATCCGCGTCTCCCCCGCTTCCGCATCCGGAAGGCCGAAGAGGATGGAGGGCGCGCCGCGCTCGGTCGGAAAATGCCCTTCCATCGCGGCCACCTTGGCAGGCTGATACTCATAAGAGTTAACGCCGTGCAGGTCGCCCAGCACCACCTGAAGGGGCGCCACGATCAGAAGCATCCACATCGCCATGGAGAACATGAGCTTCGCGCGCGGATTCAGCGCGCGCTCGCTCTCCTCCCTACCCCGCGCCACCCCGGCCCTGCCTGCCCCCGGCAGGTCCAGATCCCCGCCGCCCTCCACAAGGCCGTGGGCAGTATTGCGGAAGCGGGCCGTGGTGGCCGTGTCCATTCCCGCATCGCGCACGGGCTCCTTGCCCCGGCGCTCCCGCAACAGGTGCCAGGCGCCCACCGCTCCCACGATCAGCGCCGTGGTGAGATAGGCCCCCGTCACCGTATGAGCGAGGCGGTACGGGAAGGACGGGTTGAAGATGATGGCCCACCAGTCATCCGGCACGAAGCGCCCATCCGGCAGCAGGATATGGCCCGCCGGCGTCTGCATCCAGGAATTGGCCGAGAGGATCCAGAAGGCCGAGAAGAACGTGCCAATGGCGACCAGCGAGGTCGCCAGCATGTGCAGCCCCTTCCCCACCCGGTTCAGGCCGAAGAGCATGACACCGAGGAAGCCCGCCTCCAGGAAGAAGGCTGTCAGCACCTCATATCCCATCAACGGCCCGATAATCGGCCCCGCCCTGTCCGACAGCACCGACCAGTTGGTGCCGAACTGGTAGGACATGACGATGCCGGAGACGACGCCCATGGCGAATGCCACGGCGAAGATCTTCAGCCAGTAGCGGAAGGTGTCGAGATAAAGGGCGCGCCCCGTCCAGAGCCACAACGCCTCGAGCACCGCCAGATAGCTGGCGAGCCCGATGGTGAATGCGGGGAAAAGGAAGTGCCAGACGACAGTGAAGGCGAACTGGAACCGGGCGAGGTCTAGCGCGCTCGGCAGAAGGGCTTCGATCATGTCAGGCCTTCACATGCATCTCGCGCATGGAAGATGCGGTGTTACCCGGCCTTGGCAACCACGTGGCAGAGGAGCGCACGCGCTATTGACCGCGCTCCTCCTCAGACGACGTCCAGATAAGCGCGCGACCCACGCCGCAGCGCCCCCGCGACGATCTCCAGGGAACGCCGCAGCATCCCCTGCTCCATTGCCGTGCCAAGCGCGAGGCGCACGCGCGGCGGCGGATCTCCCTCCACGGTGAAGGCATCGCCCGGAACAACCGCCAGCCCCCGCCGCTGCAGATGCGCTGCGAAATCAGTGCCCGGCCAGCATTCCGGCAAATGCAACCACACATGCAACCCCTGCGGGTGCGCATCCGCCATGGTCCCCAGCATGGTCCGCGCAATCGCCTGCCGCGCCGTCATCTCCCGCCGCACACCGTGCAGCAGCTCCAATGCCTGCCCACCCTGGATCCATTGGTGCACCAGCCCTGTCAGCAGACCTGGCGCCATCATCACCGTGGCGCGCAAGGTCGCCGCCAAGCGCTCCGCCAAGGCCGTGTCCGGCACCGCGAGGAAGGCGGTCCGCAGCCCGGGCGACAGTACCTTGGAGACAGTCGCCACATGGAAGACCCGCCGTGGGTCGATCCGCGCCAGCGCCGGCAGCGGCCGGTCCGGCAGCAGCGAGTAAGGATCGTCCTCCAGCACCGGCAGGTCATGGCGGCGCGCCACCACCATCACCGCCTCCCGCCGCGCCAGGGGCATCGTGGCGGTGGTGGGGTTCTGGATCGAAGGCGTGCAGCAGATCAGCTTCGGCGCATGCTCGCGGCAGGCGCGGTCCAGCGCCTCCGGCACCATCCCCTCCGCATCCATCTCCACCCCCACCAGCCGCAACCCCAGCTGGGCAGCCATGGCAAGCAGGCCGGGATAGGCGAAGCGCTCCGCCAGGATCACATCCCCGGGCCGCAGCAGTGTCGATGCCACGGCCACCAGCGCCGCCTGCGCCCCTGGCACCACCAGCATTTCCTCGGGCGGCCGGGCGCCGAGCACCGGGCGCAGCCAGGCGGCCCCGGCCATGCGCTCCTCCGGCGTGCCCGCCGTGCTGCGGTATGACATCAGCCCGCCCAACTCCTGCCGCCGCAGCAGGGTGGCGATCCCCTCCTGCATCAGGACGCGCAGGGAGGGCGCCTCCAGCGCGGGGGGCAGATTCATCGTCATGTCGATGAGTGCCCGCCCGCCCTCTCGCCAGAGCCGCCCCGAAGCCCCGCCGCGGACAAAGCTGCCCCGTCCGACCCGAGCCTCGATCAGCCCTCGGTGCCGCGCCTCGTTGAAGGCACGGGTGACGGTGGTGAGATCCACCTTCAGCACCGCCGCGAGCTCCCTCTGCGGAGGCAGCCGGTCGCCATCCTGCAGGTCGCCTGCCTCGATGGCGCGCTCGATCGCCTCAACGATGCCGCGGTAGAGGGGGCCGGACCGTCCGGCCATATGGCGGCGCAGGAGGAGGGCGGCAGAAGCCGGGGACACGGACGCGTCCTTCCCGGCCCCGGCAGCCAGTTCCGCCATCAAGCTGGCTCTATGGCTCGGCCCATACAATCCGCCCGGCCGTCAGCTTTCGGAAGAGGAGCGCATCACCGGCCGCCCTTCCTCCGCCTTGTGGATGAACTGGGAGCAGACCAGCCAGCCCTTGAAAGGTCGTAGCAGGGTCAGCGAGCCCAGCAGCAGCAGAGGAAGGGTGGTGACCATATGAACCCAGAAGGCGGGCTCATAGCGAAGCTCCAGCCACCCGGCGAAGATCGTCACGGGCACGGCGACCGCGGACATCACGAAAAAGGCCGGCCCATCGGCCGGATCGGCATAGCTGTAATCCAGCCCGCAAACCTCGCAGGCAGGCCGCAGCCGCAGGAAACCGGCAAAGAGATGCCCCTTGCCGCATTGCGGGCAAAGGCCACGCACGCCCAGGCTGAAGGGGCTTGCGCCATGCGCGAGACGGGGGGCTTCCTGTTCCATAGGCTACTCCGGGACCGCCGGGCGTGCGGCGAGGAAGGCCCATCGCCCGGTACATCCGCTATGTCGGTCCGGCGATGGCTCCGCTCAAGCAAAGTGTATGCGGACAATCCCGCATGATTGTACGGATTTCCGCTGGGTCAGGCCGCCAGTGCGGCCACCCGCCCGTGCTCCACCTCCAGGCGGATCACCCCGACCACGGAGCGGAGATTGCCCGCCACCAGATGCACCATGCCCTCAGGCAGGGTGACGCAAACCTCCACCCGCATGGCTGCCCCTTCCCGCCCGGCGCGGAGACGGTCGGGCAGCAGGTCGCGCTTGGCGAAGGGCTGCATCAGCCGCGGCAGCAGGCCCGGCGAGGGCTCGGCACGCAGCAGGTAGCGGACGGAGAGGATACGCTCGCCTTCCTCTTCAGCCGCAGGGGCGGTTGCAGGAGCGGGGACAGGCGCGAGAAGGGCACCGGGTACGGCATCGAACATGGGAAACTGTCTCTATTCCGAAGGGTGGGCGGGGCGGAAGCCCGGCCGCCCGCCCACGCGCCAGGGCCTATCGGCCCGCGCGCCGGTCAGGCGACCGGGCGAGTAATTCGGCGCATTCGGCGCCCGCGCGTGTTCGGAACAAATGACATGGCGATCCAAACTATGCCGCTTCCGGCGGAACGCAAGCCCTGGAAAGCCCGGGGGCCCTACGTTCCGCATACAAATCATTCGGCCCTTCCTCAGGCCGCCTGCGCCGTCGCCTCGGCGTCCTCTTCTTCCGCCATCTTGCGCCAGGGCGAATTGATCTTGATCCCCTCGGCCTCGAAGCGCGCCTGGATGCGGCGGTTCAGCTCCCGCGTCACCGGCCAGCGCTGGGACGGATCGGTCTTCATCCGGGCGCGTACCACCACGCCCGTCTCCAGCAGCTTGTCCACGCCCATCACGTCAATCTCGTCGCGCGTCGCCGAAGCCCAGCGCGGCTCCTGCCGCATCTCGGCGGCGATCTCGCGCATCACCGCCGTGACCCGATCCATGTCCTCACCATAGGGCAGCGCGACATCCACCACGGCGAAGGCGAAGTCGCGCGTCATGTTGGTGACGGAGGTGACGGCACTGAAAGGCACGATGTGAACGGCGCCATCCATCGCACGCAACCGGATCGAGCGGATGGAAAGCTGCTCCACCACGCCCGTCATCTGGGGCGTACCGAGCGTGACCGTGTCGCCCACCGCCACCGCATCCTCCAGCAGCAGGAACATGCCGGTGATCACGTCCTTGACCAGCGTCTGGGAACCGAAGCCGATGGCGACGCCGACGACACCGGCACCGGCGATCAGTGGCGCCACATTCACCCCGATCTCGCTCAGCACGTTGAGCGCCACGAAGATCATGATGATGATCAGCAGCGCGGTCCGCAGCATTGGCAGCAGCGTACGGATGCGGGCTGAACGCGCCGCCTGCGTATCGCGGGAGAGCTTCACCAGCCGCCGCTGGATGGCGGCGTTCATCACCTCCCACACCGTCACCGCCGCCAGCACCGTCAGCCCGATCGAGACGAGGCTGCGCACCACGCGCGCGCCCAACGCACCGCGGCGGAACCAGTCGAAGGCGTCGATCCCCCAGCCTTCCAGCAGCACCAGCAGCGTGACCATCACCACGATGGCCGAGACGATGCCCTTGAGCACCGGAAGATAGCGGTTGGCCCGCTGCTCCAGCCCCGGATAGCGCGTGGCGAGATCCGGCGTGATGCGGAAGCCGCGCTCCAGGGCCCGCCGCAGCACGTAGTCCGCCCCTTTTGCCGCGGCCAGGACCACCAACGTCATCGCGCTGCCGCGCAGCAGCCGCTCGAACCCGTCCCGCACCTCCAGCGCCCAGACGCACCAGAGCGCCAGCAGGTAGAGGATGGCCAGCACATGCCAGATTTCCGCCAGCCGGTCGCGCAGCGCGCGGAACATGCGGCGGGAACGGTCCGGATGGTCATCCGGCTTCAGTTCCGGCGCGCGCAGGCGCTCCGCCACCAGATGGCGGTTCTGCATGACCACGATGATGAGGAAGAGCGAGGCGATCAGCAGCGCCAGCCGCGTGATGCCGTCATAAACCGCCCAGGGCACGCCGAAGAGCAGCCCTGCCTCGGCCACCGCCCAGCCCACCACCAGCACCGCCACGATCCGCCGCAGCCAGATGGTGATGTAGGCCGCCGTCTCGTCATGCAGCGGCACCAGCCGCAGATGCGACGAATTGGGGGAGAACAGCATGCGGGATGTCAGCATCACCGCCCGGATGGCGATATAGGCGTTGTTCGCCAGCAGCAGCACCAGCTCCGTCGTCGGCAGTGGCTGCACGGCCCGGATCATGCCGTAGGAGATGACGGCGAAGGCGCCGATCGGCAGCAGGTCCAGCACCAGCCGGGCCAGCACATAGGGAATGCGCCGGAACCAGGTCCACAGGTTCTCCTGCTCCGGCGCATGGGTATCCAGCCTGTCCCGCCAGCGTGCCAGCAGGCGCCACACCGACCATTCCGCCAGCAACCCCATGCCGAAAAGCAGTACCAGCTTCCAGGAGGCGTCCAGCACCCGCACCTGCGTCACCGGATCGCGCGCCACGCCGGAGGCCCAGGAAACCACGTTGGGAAGGTCCGTCAGCGCCTGGATGCTGGTGACGATCTGATCCGACAGCGCCGCCAGCCGCTGCGACGCGCCCATCAGGAGCTGCGCGCCGAGGGTATTGGGCGCCAGCACTCCGACCTCCGCCGGCGCCTCGGCGGCAGGTGCGGGTGCAGGTGCCGCGCCCTCGGCCGCGGCGGGAGCCGGCGTGGCATTGGCGGGAGCGGATGCGGGCGCCCCGGCGCGGGAGGCGGCTGAAAGCGCCTCCAGGTTCCGGATCAGCTCGCCCCGCTTCGCGTCGTCACGCAGCACGCCCAACAGGCGTTCCGCCTCCGACCCCTGGGGCGCCGCCACAGGGGCGGCAGGCGCCTGGGGCAAAGCAGGGGTCTGGGCAGAAGCCGCCCCCACTGGCAGCACAGGGGACAGCAGCAGGGCCAGCAGGGCAAGAATGGGTCTGGTCAGGCGCATGGATCAGGCTTGGAGCCTGCCCTAACCTTCCAGGTCAAGCACCCACCCATTTCGCTTCACGACAGATTACGGCCCGGCTGGACGCCGCCCCGCCCTGCGGCCAGCATGCCCGGGATATGGCAGCGCAGCATTCCGTCTGGATCGTCATGACCGCCCTTCTGGGCGTCTATCTGGGCGGGGCGGGCGCCTTCCTCACCGTTCCTGTCCTGGCCCCCGCGATCGGGGCGGAACTCGGGCTGGCCGCATCCCTCGCCGGCTTCCACACCGCCCTGGTCTATGCCGGCACCCTGGTTTCGGCGCCCTTCACCGGCGGCCTGCTGCCGCGCTTCGGCGGGCTGCGGCTCTGCCAGCTGGCGCTGGTGGGGATCGCGGCGGGAATCTTCCTTGCCACCTTTGCCTCGCCCGAGTTCCCGCTCGCGGCGAACGCCGCCCTGCTGGCGGCCTCGGCCTTCATCTGCGGAATGGCGCATGGGCCGGTCACCGCCTCGGGCAGTCACCTCCTGGCGCCGCGCACGCCCCCCTCGCGCCGGGGCCTGATCTTCAGCCTGAAGCAATGCGGCGTCCCGGCGGGCTCCATGCTGGTGGCGGCGGTGGCCCCGGTCGTGGGGGTCGGCTTCGGCTGGCGCGCGGGGGCGATGACCATGGCCGCCCTGGCCCTGCTCCTCGCCCTCCTGCTCCAACCACTGCGCGCAGGGCTGGACGCGGACCGCCTGCCCCCCGGCACCCACCCGGCCGGCGGTGCGGGAGGCGCGGTGCGGGAAGCCGCCTCCGCCCTCGCCCTGCTCCGCCAGTTGCCCTCCCTGCGCGCCCTGACCTTTGCCGGGGCCGCCTTCGGGGTGGCGCAGTTCTGCTTCGGCAGCTTCTTCGTCGCCTGGCAGGTCTCCGCCCTGGGAACCCCGCTGGCCGAGGCCGGCCTCCGCATGGCGCTGGCCCAGGCCGGCGGCCTCGTCGGGCGCATCGCCTGGGGCCTGGTGGCGGATCGCGCCGGGGCGGTGCGGGTGATGGCCGCCTGCGGCATCGGCGCGGCACTCGGCACCTTCGCCCTCGCTTTGGCCGGCCCGCACTGGCCCGGCCTGCTGGTAACGGCGGTCGGCCTTATCCTGGGCGCTACCGCCGTGGGCTATAACGGCGTGATGCTGGGCGAGGTGGCGCGGATCGCGCCACCCGGCCGCGTCGGCGCCTCCACCGCCGCGCTCCAGACGGTCTTCGCCTTCACCCAGATCATCATGCCCACCGCCTTCTCCCTGCTGGTCGGGATGACGGGCGGCTATGCGCCGGGCTTCGCGCTCTGCGGCGCCTGCGCGGTCATCGGGGTGTGGTGCCTGCGCAAGCGCGCCGCCTGAGGTCATCGACCTCAGGCGCATCACCAAAAACAGATCGCGGGATCCGGGAGTCCGCCAGTTCCCCGGCGGAGGGTCCGAGCCTCCCTGGGGTCACCGGCTCACCCCCCGGCCAGGCGCCGCGTCAGTTCCCCCGCCGGCATCTCCCGCGCCAGGGCCGCGGCCTGGCCGGACCAGAGATTGGTGAAGTCGCTGGACCCGGCCTCCTCCGCTTTGGCTCGCAGCGGCGCCAGCGCCCCGCCCGCCGTGGGAAAGGCCGGCGCCAGATCGGAAAGCGGCCCCACCTCACGCATCACCCGGTTGAGGATGCCGCGCGCCGGGCGCCCGGTGAAAAGATTGGTCAGCGCCGTGCTGTCCGCCGTGGCCGCCTTCAGCGCCCTGCGGTGCACCGCCAGGATGCGCGCCTCGGGGGTGAGGAGATAGGCTGTTCCCACCTGCGCGGCGGCCGCGCCCAGGGCGAAGGCGGCGAGCACCCCACGGTGATCCGCGATCCCCCCTGCCGCGATCACGGGCACCCGCACCGCATCCGCCACCTGCGGCACCAGCGCCATGGTTCCCACTTGGGTCGCCATGTCATGGGTCAGGAAGTTGCCCCGGTGCCCGCCGGCCTCGAAGCCCTGGGCGATCACCGCATCCACCCCGTGCTCCTCCAGCCAGACGGCCTCGGCGACGGTGGTGGCGGAGGCGATCACCTTGCAGCCCACGGCCCGCACCCGGTCCAGCAGCGACTTCTCCGGCAGGCCGAAATGGAAACTGGCCACCTCGGGCCGCGCCTCCTCCACCACCGCGCAGAAATCCGCGTCGAAAGGCGCGCGGCCACCAGGGGCGGTGGGCATCTCCGGATCCAGCCCGGCCTCGCAGTAATAAGGCGCCAGCCGCCCCTTCCAGGCCGCCTGCCGCGCTGGATCCTCCGGCGGCATGGCATGGGCGAAGAAGTTCAGGTTGACCGGGCGGGAGGTGCCGGCCCGCACCTGTGCCACCGCCTCTCGGAACTGTGCTGCCGTGTATTGCGCGGCCGGCAGGGAGCCGAGCCCGCCCGCTTCGCTGGCGGCGATCACCATCTCCGGCGTGGTCGCCCCCGCCATCGGCGCCTGGATGATGGGCAGCTCAATCCCGAAGAGATCCAGGATTCGCCGGTCCTGCCATGGCTTCATGGCGCACTCCTTCCCTCAGAAGGCGGCCCGTCGCCATCTGGTCCTTGGCGGGCCCCGCCCTCATTCTGTGCGCCGGTTCCCTTGCACCGCCAACCACCGGCCGAAACCCGGCCCAGGAGCGCCGATGGACGCCGAACACGAACCGCCCCCCATGGTCGAGCTGATCGAATCCCGCCTGGAGCGCCTCGATCTCACCCCTGAGGAAGCCTTCCGCCAGGCCGGCCTGCCACCCGACCTCCTGCCACGCCTGCGGGACGGCACAGCGCAGGTCCCGCGCGGCGCGCGCCTCGTCCGGCTGGCCGAGGTGCTGGGCACCTCCGTTTCCTGGCTTGTCGGGCTGGACCCGGATGTCGCGCCGCCCACCGAGGTGCTGGAGGAGGAGCAGGGCACGCTCGGCCTCCTCGCCGGGGATGAGGAAGCGCTGCTGCGCGCCTATCGCGCGCTGGACTTCCCCACCAAGGCCGCGCTGCTGACCGTGGTGCGCAAGATGTCGGGCCCCGAGCCGGCGCCGGAGCCGTCCGCCAAGGGCAAGCGCCGCGCCGGCTGAGAACCGTATTCCTAAATCTTGCTCATATTTCCCTCCGGATCGCGCCGGGCCGTTGCGCCGGAACCCCGCATCCCCAGATGATGCCGGCCATGATCACCTTCCTCACCATCCTTGTCGGCCTCGGGATGCTCGCCACCCTCGGCACCCTTTTCGCCGGCATGGTCGGCATGGTCCGGGGCGGCGAGAACCTGCAGCGCTCCAACGCCCTGATGCGCTGGCGCGTGATGCTCCAGGGCGTCACCCTCGGCCTCTTCGCCCTGCTTCTTTTCCTGATGCGGGGCTGAAAACCTGCCTGCCGGGCGGCTTGCCGCGCCTGGGGACGAGCCCTATAGACCCCGCTGATTCCGCGGATGCGAAGCCCGGTGACGGGCCCTTCGTGCCCGTCTGTCCGGGGCCGGCCACGGTCCCGTAAACGCGCCGGTTCCCGATATCAGGGGTGCCGCGCCTGCCAGAGGACCGTCGCCCGGCATGAAGCTCCTCGTCCCCGTCAAGCGCGTGGTGGATTACAACGTCAAGGTCCGGGTGAAGCCGGACGGATCTGGCGTTGAGACCGCCAACGTGAAGATGTCCATGAACCCCTTCGACGAGATCGCCGTCGAGGAGGCCGTACGCCTGAAGGAGAAGGGCGCCGCGACCGAGATCGTGGCCGTCTCCATCGGCCCGGCCCAGGCCCAGGAGCAGATCCGCACCGCCCTCGCCATGGGCGCGGACCGCGGCATCCTGGTCGAGGTGGCCGACACGGTCGAGCCGATCGCGGTGGCCAAGATCCTGAAGGCCATCGTCGAGAAGGAAGGCCCGCAGATGGTCATCCTTGGCAAGCAGGCCATCGATGACGACATGAACGCCACCGGCCAGATGCTCGCCGCGCTGCTGGGCTGGGGCCAGGGCACCTTCGCCAGCAAGGTCGAGATCACCGACGGCGCCGTCAACGTCACCCGTGAGGTGGATGGCGGCCTGGAGACGGTGAAGCTGACGCTGCCCGCCATCGTCACCACCGACCTGCGCCTGAACGAGCCGCGCTACGCCAGCCTTCCGAACATCATGAAGGCCCGCAAGAAGCCGATCGAGACGATCAAGCCCGGCGACCTGGGCGTGGATACCACCCCTCGCCTGAAGGTGATCAAGGTGGAGGAGCCGGCGAAGCGCCAGGCCGGCGTGAAGGTGGGCTCCGCCGCCGAACTCGTGGCCAAGCTGCGCAACGAAGCGAAGGTGATCTGAGATGACCGTCCTCGTCCTCGCCGATCATGACGGCGCTTCCATCAGCCAGCCCACCCGCTCCGCCGTCGCCGCCGGCGGCAAGCTGGGCGACGTCACCCTGCTGGTGATGGGGCCGGAATCCGTGGCCCAGGCCGGCGCGAAGATCGCCGGCGTCACCAAGGTCCTGCATGCTCCCACCGAGCACATGCTGGCCGAGCCCGCCGCAGCCCTGATCGCGGGCATCGCGGGCGACTACACCCACCTGCTCGCCCCGGCCTCCGCCGTCGGCAAGAACGTCATGCCGCGCGTCGCGGCCCTGCTCGACGTGCAACCGATCAGCGACATCTCCGGCGTGGTGGATGCCGACACCTTCGTGCGCCCGATCTATGCGGGCAACGCGCTGGCGACCGTGCAGTCCTCGGACGCGAAGAAGGTGATCACCGTCCGCGCCGCCTCCTTCGACCCGGTGGCCGCCGAGGGCGGTTCCGCCTCCGTTGAAGCCGCGCCGTCGGCCAACGACCCGGGCGTCTCCTCCTATGTTGGTGCCGAGATCGTGAAGAGCGAACGCCCTGAGCTGACCGCCGCCCGCGTGGTGGTCTCCGGCGGCCGCGCCATCGGCTCGGCCGACAACTTCAAGATCCTGGACAAGATCGCCGACAAGCTCGGCGCCGCCGTCGGTGCCTCCCGCGCCGCCGTGGACGCCGGCTATGCGCCGAACGACCTCCAGGTCGGCCAGACCGGCAAGATCGTCGCCCCTGAGCTCTACATGGCCTTCGGCATCTCGGGCGCCATCCAGCACCTGGCCGGCATGAAGGACAGCAAGGTCATCGTCGCCGTGAACAAGGACGAGGAGGCGCCGATCTTCCAGGTGGCCGATTACGGCCTGGTCGGCGACATCTTCAAGGTGATCCCGGAGATCGAGGCGGAGCTCGAGAAGTGAGCGCCGCGACGCCCTCCATCCAGTCGGTGGGCGTCATCGGCGCCGGCCAGATGGGCAACGGCATCGCGCATGTCGCGGCCCAGTCCGGCCTGACCGTCACCATGATCGACGTGAAGGCGGAGGCGCTTGAAAAGGCGCTCTCCACCATCCGCAAGAACATGGACCGCCAGGTTTCCAAGGGCAGTCTTTCGGCGGAGGACCGCGACGCGGCCCTCTCCCGCATCAACACCAGTACCGAGATGTCGGCGCTTTCCAACGCGGACATCGTCATCGAGGCGGCGACCGAGCGGGAGGAGCTGAAGAAGTCCATCTTCCAGTCCCTCTGCCCGCATCTGAAGCCTTCGGCGATCCTCGCCACCAACACCTCCTCCATCCCCATCACCCGCCTTGCGGCCGCGACCGACCGCCCGGCGCGCTTCATCGGCATGCACTTCATGAATCCGGTGCCGGTGATGAAGCTGGTGGAGGTGATCCGCGGCATCGCGACGGACGAGTCCACTTATCAGGCGGTCGAGGCCCTGGCCCGCCGCATGGGCAAGACCACCGCGACCAGCGAGGATTTCCCGGGCTTCATCGTCAACCGCATCCTGCTGCCGATGATCAACGAGGCCGTCTATGCCCTGCATGAGGGCGTGGGCGATGTCGTCTCCATCGACACCGGCATGAAGCTGGGCACGAACCAGCCGATGGGCCCGCTGGAACTGGCGGATTTCATCGGCCTGGATACCTGCCTCTCCATCATGCAGGTGCTCCATGAGGGCATGGCCGACAGCAAGTACCGGCCCTGCCCGCTGCTCGTGAAATACGTCGAGGCCGGCTGGCTCGGGCGCAAGGCCGGACGTGGCTTCTACGACTATTCCGGCGAGACGCCGCGGCCGACGCGGTAGGGGAAAAAGGCCGGGGAGAAGGAATTCTCCCCGGACCCCTCATCTTTTTCTTCAAGTTTTGAGCATGAAGAGGGGCGGATGCCGGTCAGGGCACGCGATCTGGGCCTCGCCTGGGGCAAGCGGCCCACCGGCCCCCGAAACGCCATCACCGATGTGCCGGGCGTCCTCGTGGGCCACCGGACATTGCGGAAAGGCGATTCCATCCGCACCGGCGTCACCGCGATCCTTCCGCATGGTGACAACCTGTTCCACGGCAAGGTCCCGGCCGCGGTCCATGTCCTGAACGGCTTCGGCAAGAGCATCGGCCTCGTGCAGGTCGAGGAGCTGGGCGAGCTGGAAACGCCCATCCTGCTGACCAACACCTTCAGCGTCGCCGCCTGCGCCGAAACCCTGATCCGCCGCGCCTTCACCGAGGAACCGCGCATCGGCCGAGAGACCTCCACCGTCAATCCGGTGGTGATGGAATGCAATGACGGCTTCCTGAACGACATCCAGGCCTTGGCCGTCACGCCCGCCGATGCCGCCGCCGCCATCGGGGCCGCAGGCGAGGAATTCGCCTCCGGCGCTGTCGGGGCCGGCACCGGGATGAGCTGCTACGGGCTGAAGGGCGGGATCGGCACCGCCTCCCGCCGCCTGAAATTCGATGGCACGCGCTTTCATCTCGGTGCCCTTGTTCTGGCGAATTTCGGCCGCGCCGGCGAGCTGCGCCTGCCAGACGGACGCCAGGTGCCGGCCAGCGCATCGGAGGACACACCGGAACGCGGCTCGGTGATCGTCGTCATCGCCACGGATGTGCCGCTGGAATCCCGCCAGCTCCGGCGCGTTGCCACCCGGGCGGGCGCCGGCATTGCCTGGACCGGCTCGTCCTGGGGCCATGGCAGCGGGGATATCTTCCTGGCCTTCTCCACCGCCCAGCGCCTGCCGCACGATCCATCCGCGCATATCCTGCCGCGCCAGAGCCTGGCGGAAGCCCGCCTCGACCGGCTGTTCGAGGCCGCGGCCGAAGCCACCGCCGAGGCGGTGATCGACGCCATGGCCGCGGCGGAAACAACCACGGGCTTCCAGGGCCACCGCCGCCAGGGGCTGCGGGAGATCATCTGATTCCAGCGGCCCCCGGGATGACCCGGAGACAGGGCCTCAGGTGGTCACGCCACAACAGAACAAACCCAGCGTCCCGCCTTCGGGCGTTCTCAGCTGGCCGCCCGCAGCGTCAGCTCCGTAATACCAGCCGCCACGTTCAGGCCAGAGCTGGTCTCGAGCGCCAGCGGCTGCAGGGCCACCTGCCGGTTGCTGCCGCCGATCAGCGCGTCGGCGCCGAGCCCCACCAGGCCCGCCGAGACATTGGCTGAAACACCGACATAGTTGCCCGCAAGGCTGCCTGGCGTGAGCGATCCCACGCTCACCACATCCCACACGATCACGCCACGTCCCGTCACGCCGAGATCCACGCCGAAGCGGCGTATCTCGCCGGTATAGCGCTCCGGCGGCCCGTTGACCGGCAGAAAGACGCAGGTCAGGTCGCGCGTGGAGCCGAAGACGAAGGCGACCCCGCCCGCGACATCGCAGGTCAGTTGCCCGGCGCGTGTGTTGCCTCGCACGGGCCGTTGCTGGGGCTGTGCCGCCTCTGTCCGCGGCGCTATGGGGGTCGTCTGGGCCTGAGCCAGGGCTTGGCTACACAACGCGAAAAGGGCTGCAGCAGCCAGCGAAACAGAGGCCGGAACACGTGCCATGATTCTGGTTCCTTGTCGCTGGGCGGGAAGCAAGGGGCGGTTCAATCCGTCCGTCCAGCCATCCCCCCAGCGTTTCGAGAACGCACCAATCGCACTTTCGCTTCATCCGTCACCGCCCAGCCAGGGGCCGGAACCTTGATCCGCCGGACCCGGGCCGGCGCCGCGGGCGGAATCAGCCCCATCACGACCTTCCGCGCCTCGATTATCGTCACCCCGCCCAACTGGGGCGCCACCGCCTGCCCCACCGTCTCCCACATCCTCGCCCCCCGCAGCAGGGGCCGCAGGCCAAAGGGCGGAATGAACAGCGCCACCTCCCGCCGCTCCACCGTGAACATGGACCGTTCCAGCAGCCGCGTGAGCTGCCCCCGCGAATAGGGCTGTCCATGGCCAAAAGGCGTGCGTTCCAGATGTGCCCAGACGGAGCGCCGATTCGGTACCACCGCCAGCAGTCGCCCCTCCGGCCGCAGCACGCGCCAGACCTCGCGCAGCATCCGGCGGGCGTTCTCGGCGGCCTCCAGCCCATGCACCATCAGGATGTTGTCGAAGGACATGTCGGCGAAGGGCAACCGGTCCTCCTCCGCCAATGTCGTGGCGCAAGGTCCATCCGGCGGCCAGGGAGCCATCCGCCTGTCGCCCGGTGCCAGCGCTTCGGGGGCGGCCAGAACCAGCCGCGCCGCGCCCCGCCGCCACAGGCGCAGATAAGGCCCGGCATGGCCCAGCCCCATTACCTCCCGCCCCGCCAGCTCCGGCCATACCTGCCGCAGCCGGGAACGCAGGATGCGCCGCGTCACCGCTCCCAGCGGTGTCTCGTAGAAGCCCTGCAATCCGCAGGCGGTGAAGTGGACCTCGGCGCCCATGACGTGGATATAGGATGTCCGAACCAAGGGAGTCAGCCAATGACGTGGACGATCCGGGCTGTGCCCAATCTCTCCGACAACTATGCCTGGCTGTTGCGGGACGAGGCGACTGGCACCGTCGCCCTCTGTGACCCCGGCGAGACCGCCCCGAATCTCGCCGCCCTCCAGGAGATGCCTGAACCCGGGCGCCTGGACTGGGTGCTCCTCACCCACCACCATTCCGATCACGTCGATGGCGTGGCCGAGGTGGTGAAGGCCACCGGCGCCCGCGTCCTCGGCGCCGCCGCCGATGCCCACCGTCTGCCCAGGCTGGACCTCGCCGTGAAGCCTGGCGACAGCTTCCCCCTCGGCAGCGGCTCGATCGAGGTGCTGGACAGCCCTGGCCACACCATCGGCCACGTCGCCTTCTACATCGCCGATGCCAAGGTGGTTCTGTGCGGCGATACGCTTTTCTCGCTGGGTTGCGGCCGCCTGCTGGAAGGCACCCCCGCCGACATGTACCGCGCCCTTCGCCTGCTGGACGCCCTGCCCGGTGACACGCTCATCTGCTGCGGCCACGAATACACCGAGAGCAACGCCCGCTTCGCCCTGACGGTGGAGCCCGACAACGAGGCCCTGCAGGCACGGGCCGAGGAAGTCCGCCGCCTCCGCAAGGCGGGCAAGCCGACGGTTCCCACCACACTGGACCAGGAGCGCGCCACCAATCCCTTCCTGCGCGCGAGGGACGAGGCGCAGCTCGCCGAGCGCCGCCACGCGAAGGACGTGTTCAAGGGTTGATGTTCTACGAACCGAAGAACGGCCACGGCCTGCCGTGGGACCCGTTCAAGGCCATCGTCGCCCCGCGCCCGATCGGCTGGATCTCCACCATTGACGAGCAGGGGCGGGTGAATCTCGCCCCTTACAGCTACTTCGCCATCGTCCATAACGCGCCGCCGATGATCGCCTTCGGCAGCGAGGGGTTGAAGCATTCCGCCGCCAATGCCCGCGCCACCGGCGAGTTCACCTTCAGCCTCGCCACCCGCGAGTTGTTCGATGCGATGAACGCTTCCTCCGGCAGCCAGCCCGAAGGCGTCAGCGAGTTCGATTCCGCCGGTATCGAATCCGCGCCGAGCCGCATCGTGCGCCCGCCGCGCGTGGCCGCCAGCCCCGCCGCGCTGGAATGCCGGGTGGTGCATGCGATGGAACTGCAGGACCAGGACGGCCGGCCCAGCAACGGCTTCCTCACCATCGGCCAAGTCGTCGGTGTGCATATCGACGAGGCCTGCATGCAGGATGGCCGTTTCGACATGGTCGCCGCCGAGACGATCGCCCGCTGCGGCTATCGCGACTACGCGCATGTGACCGAGCTTTTCGAGGCGCTTCGCCCGACCGACGGAGGCGCCTTCCCGCCACGCTGACCACCCAAACCCGCCGCCGAGCGGGTGTATAACGAGGAGAGGAAATTGTTTTGCTGAGAACCATCGCCGGGCTGGCCGTGCTGGCGCTCGCGCCGGCCGTGGCCGGGGCGCAAAGCCTCACCACGGCCGTCGGCACCCCCGTCACCAGCCTGGACCCGCATTTCCACAACCAGGCGCCGAACAACGCCATGGGCGATGTGATCTTCGACGCCCTGGTGCAGACGGACGAAAAGGTCCGCCTCAGGCCGGGCCTCGCTGAATCCTGGCGCGCCATCAGCGACAGCGTCTGGGAGTTCAAGCTCCGCCCCAACGTCACCTTCCACAACGGCAAGCCTTTCACCGCCGATGACGTGGCCTTCTCCATCGCCCGCGTACCGCAGGTGGTGAACAGCCCCGGCTCCTTTTCCGGCTTCGTCCGCGCGATCCAGCGCGTGGAGGTGGTCGATCCGCTGACCGTCCGCATGCATATGGGCGGCCCCTACCCGCTGCTGCCGACCGATCTGTTCAGCGTCCGCATGCTGAACCGCGAAACGCATGAGGGCGCGACGACGGAGGACTTCAATGCCGGCCGTGCCGCCATCGGCACCGGCCCTTATCGCCTACGCTCCTACCGCCCGGGCGAACGCGTGGAGGTGGAGCGCAACGACAACTGGTGGGGCCCGCGCCAGCCCTGGCAGAACGTCACGATCCGCTTCATCTCCTCCGATCCCGCGCGCACCGCCGCCCTGCTGTCCGGCGATGTGGACTTCATCGACCAGGTCCCCACCAGCGACGTGGAGAAGCTGCGCCAGAACCCGCGCGTGCAGATCAGCGAGGTCACTGGCCTGCGCGTCATCTTCCTTGCCCTGGACCGCAGCCGCGACGGCGCCACCCCCTTCGTCACCGATGCCGATGGAAAGCCGCTGGCGACCAACCCCCTGAACGACCGGCGCGTGCGCGAGGCGCTGAGCATCGCCATCGACCGGCCATCGATTGCCTCGCGGGTGATGGAAGGCATGGCGGTTCCCAGCGGACAGTTCCTGCCCGAAGGCTCCTTCGGCCATGTCCCCGGCCTCGGCGCCCCGCGGCCCGATCCCGCCCGCGCCAGGGCCCTGCTCGCCGAGGCCGGCTATCCGCGCGGCTTCCGCATCACCCTGCACGGCCCGAACGACCGCTATGTGAACGATGCGCGCATCATCCAGGCCGTCGGCCAGATGTGGACGCGCATCGGCGTGCAGACGGCCGTGGAGGCGATGCCCTGGTCCACCTATGTCGGCCGGTCCAGCAAGCAGGATTTCTCCGCCTTCCTCTGGGGCTGGGGCAGCAACAGCGGAGAGGCCTCCAACCCGCTCCGCGCCCTCACCGCCACCTATGACGCCACGCGCGGCTGGGGCGCCAGCAACCGCGCCCGCTACAGCAATCCCGAGCATGACCGGCTGTTCGCCGAGAGCCTCCGCACGCTGGACGACCCGAAGCGCGAGGCCCTGTTCCAGCAGGCGACGCGCGTGGCGATGGAAGACATTGGCATCATCCCGCTGCACATCCAGAAGAATGTCTGGGCCATGCGCCGGGGCCTGGCCCATGTCGCGCGGGTGGACGAGATCGGCCGTCCCCAGGATATCTCTCCCGCGCCGTGACCGAGGGCACGCCGGGGCCAGGTGCCCCGGCGTGACGCCGTTTCAGACACCATGGCTCCGGCCATTTCACGAGGATCCTTCCTTGCGTCTCTTCTTCTCCGCAACCAGCCCCTTCGTCCGGAAGGTCCTCGCCTGCGCCATCATCCGCGGCATCGAGGACCAGATCGAAAAGGTTCCCACCAGCACCATGACCAGCGCGGAGCTGCCGGTGGCCAACCCGCTCGGCAAGGTGCCCTGCCTGCTGCTCGATGACGGAACCGCCGTCTATGACAGCCCGGTGATCTGCGATCACCTGGACACGATCGGCGGTGCCGCGCCGCTGCTGCCCGCCGCCGGCCCCGCCCGCCTGCGCGCCATGATCCTTCAGGCCCTGGCCGACGGCATCATGGACGCCGCCGTCCTCCGCCGCGGCCAGCTCGCCGCACCGCAGGACGAAGCGCGCGCCGCCTCGAACGCCCGCCAGAAGGCCGCCGTCGAGCGTGGGCTGGACCGGCTGGAAAGCGACCCGCCCCAGGGCCTGAACGACATCGGCGCCGTCTCCGTCGCCTGTGCCCTCGGCTATCTGGACTTCCGCTATTCCTCCGAGCCCTGGCGCGAGAGCCGTCCGCAGCTCGCGGCGTGGTTCGCCTCCGTCTCCACCCATCCGGCGCTGGCCACGACCGCCCCGGCATGAACCTGCGCGACCCCGCCCTGCCCGCCGCCGCGATCATCGAGGCGCTGGACCTCCGCCCTCATCCTGAGGGCGGCCATTACCGCGAGACCTGGCGGGACAGCCCGGCGGATGGCGGGCGCGGGGCGGGCACGGCCATCCTGTTCCTCCTGGCGGCGGGGGAACGCAGCCACTGGCACCGCGTGGATGCGGCGGAAGGCTGGCACTGGCATGCGGGCGCGTCCCTCGCCCTACGCATCTCGGATGGCGGCACCCCCGCCACCCATCGCCTCGGGCCAGACCTTGCGGCAGGCGAAAGCCTCTTTGCCATGGTGCCGAAAGGTTGCTGGCAGGCGGCGGAAAGCCTGGGCGCCTGGACCCTGGTGGGGTGCACCGTCAGCCCGGCCTTCCTTTTCGAGGGGTTCGAGATGGCCCCGCCGGGTTGGGAGCCGGGGTGATGCCGGCACCCCCGAACCCCGCGTCACGTTTCATGGGAAACAGCGGGATCAAGCAGCGCCTCCGGCTTCCGCCTGCCTTGACGTGAGGCTCCCCGGGCGGGACACCCACCCCTCACCTCAACGAAGCCCCCGGCGCTCCATCCGCCGGCCGGCCAGGAACCCATTCCGATGCAGCGTGTCTTCTCGGGCATCCAGCCCTCCGGCGTCCCCACCCTGGGCAACTACCTGGGGGCGATCCGCAACTGGGTGCCGATGCAGGACACGCATGAGAGCATCTTCTGCGTGGTGGACCAGCACGCCATCACCATGTGGCAGGACCCGAAGGAGCTGACGCGCCAGACGCGCGACATGGCCGCCGTCCTGCTCGCCTGCGGCCTGGATCCGAACCGCTGCACGCTCTTCGTCCAGTCGCATGTGCATGCCCACACGCGGCTTGCCTGGATCTTCAACTGCGTCGCCCGCATCGGCTGGCTGAACCGCATGACGCAGTTCAAGGACAAGGCCGGCAAGGACCGCGAGAACGCGGGTGCGGGCCTCTACGTCTATCCGAACCTGATGGCCGCCGACATCCACGCCTATCACGCCACGCGCGTGCCGGTGGGCGAGGACCAGAAGCAGCATCTGGAGCTGGCGAACGACATCGCCGAGAAGTTCAACCACGACTACGGCGTGGATTTCTTCCCGCATATCGACGCGCACATCATGGGCGTCGCCGCCCGCGTGATGTCGCTGCGCGACGGCACGAAGAAGATGAGCAAGTCGGATCCCTCCGACCAGTCGCGCATCAACCTGAACGACGATGCCGATGCCATCGCCCTGAAGATCCGCCGCGCCAAGACCGACCCCGAGCCGCTGCCTTCCGAGGTCCAGGGCCTGGAGGGCCGCCCTGAGGCGCGCAACCTTGTCGGCATCCTCGCCGCCGTCACGGACAGCACGCCGGAAGATGTGCTGCGCGAATATGGCGGCCAGGGCTTCGGCACCTTCAAGGGCGTGCTGGCGGATGCGCTGGTGGCGCATCTCTCCCCCATCGCCGGCGAGGCGCGCCGCCTGCTCGCCGATCCCGGCGCGGTGGACGCGCTGCTCCGCAAGGGCGCCGACCGCGCCCGTGCCGTCGCGGAGCCGATCGTCGCCAAGGCCGAGGAGATCGTCGGCTTCCTGCCGCCGCGCTGACGCGTCGCGCCACGTGCTGAAGGGCATCCTCACCGTCGGCGTCTGGACTCTGGTCAGCCGCGTGCTCGGCTTCCTGCGGGACATGCTGATCGCGGCCAGCCTCGGTGCCGGTCCCATCGCGGATGCCTTCTTCATCGCGCTCAAGCTGCCGAATCTCTTCCGGCGGCTTTTCGGCGAAGGCGCCTTCAACGCGGCCTTCGTCCCCACCTTCGCCGCCACGCTCACCCTGAACGGGGCGGCGCAGGCCCGCGCCCTGGCCGAGCGCATGTCCACGCTGATGACGATGTGGCTGACGCTGCTCACCGCCCTTGGCCTGGTCTTCATGCCGCAGCTGCTGCATGTCCTCGCGCCCGGCTTCGTGGACGAGCCGATCCGCTTCCAATTCGCCATCGAGCTGACGCGGATCACCTTCCCTTATCTCATCTTCATCTGCCTCACCGCGCTGATCTCCGGCGTGCTGAACGGACTGGACCGCTTCGCCGCCGCCGCCGGCGCGCCCGTGCTGTTCAACCTGCTCTCCATGGCCTCGCTCTTCGCGCTGACACCCTTCGTCGCCACCCCCGGCCATGCCCTCGCCTGGGGCGTCACCGCCTCGGGCGCCGCGCAGCTGCTGCTGGTCTGGGTCGCCGCCGCGCGCGCCGGCATGCCGCTGCGCCTCATCTCCCTCCCGCGCCTCACGCCTGAGGTGCAGGACGTGCTGCGCCGCATGGGCCCCGGCCTGATCGGGGCCGGCGTCACCCAGCTGAACCTGGCGGTGGACATGGTCATCGCCTCGCTCCTGCCCGCCGGCGCCATCTCCTACCTCTATTACGCGGACCGCATCGGGCAGCTTCCGCTCGGCGTCATCGGCGCGGCGGTGGGCACGGCCATGCTGCCGCTGCTGGCGAAGCAACTCCGTGGCGGCAAGCCGCTCTCCGCCCACCGCACGATGAACCGGGCGCTGGAACTCTCCCTCGCCCTGGCCTTGCCGGCGGCGGCGGCCCAGGCTGTGCTCGCCTGGCCCATCATCTCCGCCCTCTTCATGCGCGGGGCCTTCGGAGAGCTGGAAGCCATTGCCACTTCGGCCGCCCTCACCGTCTATGCCTTGGGCCTGCCCGCCTTCATCCTGGTGAAGGCCTATGTCCCCGGCTTCTTCGCGCGCGGCGACACGGCCACCCCCGTGAAGGTCGGCCTTTGCATCGTGGCGGTGAACCTGGCGCTGAACCTGGTCCTCACGCGCTACCTCGCGCATGTCGGCATCGCGCTCGCCACCAGCCTTTCCGCCTGGATAAACGTCGCCGTGCTGGCCTGGCTGCTGCGCCATCGCGGCCAGTGGCGCCCCGACCGGCGGCTGCGCCGTCGCCTGCCGCGCCTGCTCATGGCCACCCTTGCCATGGCCGTGGTGCTGCTCGCCATGCGCGCCGCCATTCCCGACCCGGTGGGATCGACGGCCCGGCTGGTCGTGCTGGCGGCCTATGTGGTGGTGGGGCTGATCACCTATTTCGGGATCGCCCAGGCCATCGGTGGGCTGCACATCAGCGAAATCAGGCGGCGCCGCTAGTCGGGGGAACGCGCAACCGGGTCCCGCCGCGAATCCCTTGGCGGAAGCGCGGCTGAGGCCCGCTCATGGGCAAGATCGGCCACAGGCGCGGTTCTTCCTTCCTTCAGACCGGAAGCTTGCCCAATAATGCCGGCAAGGAAACAGTCCGGGAAAAATCATTATGCTCGTCACCCGCCGTCATGCGTTCGGCCTTGGCGCCGCCGCGCTGTCCACGCCCGCCCTTGCCCAGCGCAGCTTCCCCGACAAGCCGATCCGCATGCTGGTGCCCTGGGCACCCGGCGGCACCACGGATGTGCAGATGCGCGCAGTCTGCGAACAGGCCGGCAAGCGGCTCGGCCAGCCCGTGATCGTCGAGAACAAGCCTGGGGCCGGCGGCATCCTGGGCGCCCAGGCCCTGCTGAACGAGCGGCCGGATGGCTACACGCTGGCGCAGATGCCGATCAGCGTCTTCCGCGTGCCCTTCATGAGCCAGCGCCCGCCCTTCGATCCGCTGAACGACTTCACCTATGTCTCCCACCTCACCGGCTATCTCTTCGGCGTGGTGGTGAAGGCCGACGCGCCCTGGCCCGACTTCAAGTCCTTCCTGGCGGATGCCAAGGCCAATCCGGGCAAGTTCAACTACGGCACGCCCGGCGTCGGCACATCGCTGCACATCACCATGGAACAGATCGCCACCCAGCAGGACGTCCAATGGGTGCATGTGCCCTTCCGCGGGGTGGCGGAGAACATGCAGGCGCTGCTGGGCGGCCAGATCCATGCCACGGCCGACAGTTCCGGCTGGGGACCGCTGGTCGAGGAGGGACGCCTGCGCCTGCTGGTCAGCTGGGGGCCGGAGCGCGCCAAGCGCTTCCCGCAGGTGCCGACGCTGAAGGAGCTGGGGATCGATATCGTCTCCACCTCCCCCTATGGCGTCGCGGGGCCGAAAGCCATGGACCGGGAGGTGGTGCGGGTGCTGGACGCCGCCTTCAAGGAGGCGGTGGCCGATCCGGTGCATGTTGCCATACTGGACAAGTTCGACATGCCCGCGATGCATATGGGCCCGGATGCCTACACCGCTTTCGTCCGCAAGACGGTGGAGGAGGAATCGGCGATGATCCGCCGAATGGGGCTAAAGCTCTAGGCAGGCGTAACAGGTTACATTGGCCTGCGGGCCGGGGGCGCCCGGCCTGACTGTCCCCCGCAAAACCTGACGCGGGGTCCGGGGTGGCCACCACCACCCCGGCGGAGGTCCGGAGGCAAAGCCTCCGGAACCGCTCAGCGCTTCCGCTTCATCGGACGCGGCAGGGGCTGCATCGGCTCCACCGCGATATGCGCATCCTCGCCACCCGGGCGGCGGACATTCGCCGCGAAATGGGCCGCGGCATAGGGCGCGATCTCCACCTGGCTCTCCCGTCCCAGGATGCGGATGCGCCCGATCTCCGCGCGGGACACGTCGCCGCGCTTGCACAGGAAAGGCAGCATCCAGCGCGGATCGGCCTGCCCGTCGCGGCCGACGCCGACGCGGAACCACACGCCATCGGAGGGCGGCGGCGGCCCGCCGGCATCGCGCGGACCGGGTACATCGAAACCGGCGTTGCGGCGGCCACGCTCCGCCGCCATGGGGGAGAGTTCCTCCGGCGCCGGCAGCGGCGCGCGCAGCAGCTTCACCAGCGCGGCGGCGAGGGTCAGGGGATCGACACCCGACGGGGCGGCGCCACCCTCAGTCCGGCTCCAGCCCGCCGCATCACCGGACAGGCCGGTGATCGTGCGGGCGATGGCCAGGTCTTCCTCGGCCGCCTCCTCGCCCAGGATTTCGGTCGCGCGGGCGGCGATGCGCTCGGCATCCTTCGCGCGCACGGCCTCGGCGGCAGGGGCCGGGCCCCAGGCGGCTTCCACCCGGGCGGCGGAAAGCAGCCGCTCGGCCACGCGCCGGCGGCTGGGCGGCACGATCAGCAGGCTGACACCCTTGCGCCCGGCGCGGCCCGTGCGGCCGGAGCGGTGCAGAAGCGTCTCGGGGTCACGCGGCAGCTCCGCGTGGATCACCAGATCCAGCTCCGGCAGGTCGATGCCGCGTGCCGCCACGTCGGTGGCCACGCAGATGCGGGCATGCCTGTCGCGCAGGCTCTGCAGCGCGCGGGTACGCTCCGTCTGGGACAGCTCGCCCGAGAGGGCGACGGCATGGAAGCCGCGCTCGGAAAGATTGCCATGCAGCCGCGCCACGGCGGCGCGGGTGGCGCAGAACACCATGGAGATCGGCGCCTCCTCGAGGCGCAGCGCATTCACCACGGCGCGCTCCACATCGCCCGGCGCCACGAGGGCGGCGCGATAGGCGATGTCGCCATGCGGCTCGCTGCCCGAGGTGGCCTCGATCCGTAGCGCGTCGCGCTGGAACTGCTTGGCCATCTGCGCGATGCCGCGCGGCACGGTGGCGGAGAAGAGCAGCGTCCGCCGCCCCTCCGGCAGGGCGCCGAGGATCGCCTCCAGCTCCTCGCGGAAGCCGAGGTCGAGCATCTCATCCGCCTCGTCCAGCACCACGGCGCGGATATTGGCGGTCTTCAGGTTACCGCGCTCGATATGGTCGCGCACACGGCCGGGGGTGCCGACGGCGATCTGCGCGCCGGCCGCCAGGGCCCGCCGCTCCGCCACCGGGTCCATGCCACCGACGCAGGAGGCCACGCGGCCGCCGGCCGGGCCATAGAGCCAGGTCAGCTCCGCCTTCACCTGCAGGGCCAGTTCGCGCGTCGGCGCGACGATCAGGGCGAGGGGCGAGCCGGCGGGCGGCAGGCGCGAGCCTTCGCCCAGGAGATCGCCGGCCATGGCCAGGCCATAGGCAACGGTCTTGCCGGAACCGGTCCTGGCGGAAACAAGAAGGTCACGCCCTGCGGTCCCCTCGGCCAGCACGGCGGCCTGGACAGGGGTGGGGTCGGCATAGCCGCGGGCGGAAAGCGCATCGCGAAGGGGCGTAGGCAGAGCGTCGAAGGGCATTCAGGCGTCCAGAGTGAGATCAACAGGCGCCTGAACGCGGCAGCATGCCCCAGGGACATGTCGTGGCGCGGATGGCGGCGCAAAAAGCGCGGGGGCGCAAATGCGACCCCGCGAGGCGCCTCATATCGGACTCCGGACCGCCCGCTGCAACCGGTGGCTGCGCATTCCTGCCCCGCGTGGGCTCAACCGCGCCGGTACAGGATCATCCCCAGGATCAGGGCCGAGCAGGAGGCACCCGCCGCCTGCATGGCGCCCGGCGTGTCGCCTGAGACCGCCAGCACGAAGGTGGCGATCACCCCGGCGCCGCCGGCCAGCAGCAGCATCAGTGAAAGGCCGCGCATCCCGGGCGACCGCCTTCAGCGGGGGCTCGCCGGGCGCACCACCGGCAGGTTGCTCCGCTCGACAGGCACTTCCCCCCTGGTGGTGGCGGGCGGCGGCGTGGCCTGCGCACCCTGCTCCGTGCCCGGCGGGAAATAGGGATAAAGGCGCGGATAGATGATCTCGCTCGGCGGCCCAGGCGGCCGTATCGGCCCCACGCGCCCGCAGGCGGAGAGCGCCAGCAGCGCCCCCATCCCGGCGAGCAGAAGCGATCCAGCCCTCATGCAAGCTTCTCCACCCATTCCTTAGCCATGGCCGCCACATTGGCCGGCGCCGTGCCGCCATAGGAGGTGCGCGACCGCACCGAGGCGGCCACGGACAGCACCCCGAACACCGCCTCGGTGATGCGCGGTTCCACCGCCTGCATCTCCCCGATGGTCAGCCCGGCCAGGTCCACCCCCATCTGCTCCGCCTTGGCGACAAGGCGCCCCGTGACATGGTGCGCATCGCGGAAGGGCAGCTTCAGCTCGCGCACCAGCCAGTCCGCCAGATCCGTTGCGGTGGAGAAGCCGGCGCCCGCCGCCTCCTGCAACCGTCCGGCCACCGGCTCCATGTCCCGCACCATCCCCGCCGTCGCGGCCAGGGCCAGGGCCAGGTTCTCGGCGGCGTCGAAGATGCCTTCCTTGTCCTCCTGCATGTCCTTCCCATAGGTCAGGGGAAGCCCCTTCATCACCGTCAGAAGGCCCACGAGCGAACCGGTGATCCGCCCCGGCTTCGCCCGCACCAGCTCCGCCGCATCCGGGTTGCGCTTCTGCGGCATGATGGAGGAGCCGGTGGTGAAGGCATCCGTCAGCTTGATGAAGTTGAAATAGGGGTTGGTCCAGATCACCACCTCCTCCGCGAAGCGGGAGAGATGCGTGGCGCAGATCGCGCAGGCCGAAAGGAACTCCAGCGCGAAATCGCGGGAGGCCACGGAATCCAGGCTGTTGCGCGTCGGCCCGTCGAAGCCCAGCGCCGCCGCCGTCATGTGCCGGTCGATCGGGAAGCCCGTGCCGCACAGCGCCGCCGCGCCCAGCGGGCTCTCGTTCAGCCGCCTGCGCGCATCCGCCAGCCGCCCGCGGTCGCGCGACAGCATCTCCACATAGGCCAGCAGGTGATGCCCGAAGGTGGTGGGCTGCGCCGGCTGCAGATGGGTGAAGCCCGGCATCACCGTGCCCGCATGCTCCAGCGCGCGCTCTGCCAGCGCCTTCATCACATCGGCGATCTGCGCGTCCAGCCCGTCGATCGCGTCCCGCGTCCAGAGCCGCACGTCGAGCGCCACCTGGTCGTTGCGGCTGCGCGCGGTGTGCAGCCGCTTGCCCGCCTCGCCGATCCGCTCCGTCAGCCGCGCCTCGATGTTCATGTGAATGTCCTCCAGCGCCTCGCTGAAGGGGAACTTGCCCGCCTCGATCTCCCGGCCGATCGCCTCCAGCCCTTCGCGGATCGAAGCCTCGTCCTCGGCGGAGATGATCCCCACATGCGCCAGCATCGCGGCATGGGCCAGGCTGCCCTTGATGTCCTGCCGCCACATCTTGCGATCGAAGCCGATGGAGGCATTGATCGCCTGCATGATGGCGGAGGGGCCGGCCGCGTAGCGCCCGCCCCATGCGGCGTTGGCGGAATTGTTGGGCTTGGCGTGATCGTCGGGCACGGTGGTGGAGGTCTTCTCAGGTGTTGATTGCAGGTCGCCGCGGCGCATTGGCCCGGATCGGGACCCTCATGGCGGGCGGGACACTAGGCGCGGCGCTCCCCCAACGTCCAGCGCGCGCGCAGGCCATCGGCAAGCTCAGGGAGGACGGCCCCAAGCCCCTCCCCGCCATCACCCTCATCGATCCCGAGGGCAAGAGCCGCGACATCCCGTCCTTCGCCGGCAAGGGCATCGTCCTGAACCTCTGGGCCACATGGTGTCCGCCCTGCGTGGAGGAAATGCCGGCGCTCGACCGCCTTGCCGCCCTGCTGGCGCCCGAGGACATCCTGGTCATCCCCGCCTCCTCGGACCGCAATGGCCGCGCCCAGGTGGAGCCCTTCTACACCCGCGCCGGGATCAGGAATCTGGGCATCTGGCTCGACCCGAAATCCGCCGCTATGCGCGCCCTCGGCGCCCGTGGCCTGCCCACCACCATCCTGATCGACCGCCAGGGCCGTGAACGGGGGCGGCTGGAAGGCGCGGCGGCCTGGGACGGTGAGGCACTGGCCGCCGATGTGCGGCGGCTTTGCGGGAATGGGGCGGCGTAAGGGGCCGGGTGCCCGGAAAGCCGAAGCCCTCGTCCGGGGGGCGGACGAGGGCCTTGGTCGGAACAGTCTTCCGCTCAGAGGGGGGATCGGCGGAAGACCTGAGAGGAAAGTAGCTCGCGCCATGCGCGGCGGCGAATCCAAGATGGTCCGATTCGCTTTGCATTGTTAATGGGACCGGGTTCGGACCGATGCCATGTCAGGAGTGGGGCAGGCACGAAGGATAAGATGGCCAACCCCGAAACCCTCGCCCGGAGGGGCGGACGAGGGTCATGATCGGAAGCGGCGCGGTACCCGGCGCCGGCCGCACCTTAATCGACAGACCGCATGACCTTCGCGTCACGATACGGTGCTTGGCTAAGCAAAACAAAAAGCCGCCGTGGGTTCAGGAGCTTACGTCCTTACCCACCGGCGGCCTTATCCGGCTCTATGAAGAACCGGGTCGAGGGCTCCTTAGGGGAATAGAACCGGAAATAGAACAGCCTCGGCGCGCATTCTCACGCGAAAGTGCGCACCAAAAAGGTCAGCCTGCATGGCGCCGAATCGCCCTTCGGACGTCGTCCACTCATCTCCAGGCTCTTGAACGAGCCGCAACGGTGTCCGCCTCCCTTACCGCAGGTTGAAGCGGATCGGCACCATCATGCTCAAGGTGGCGCCCGGCACCTCACTGGGCAGGGGCGGCAGGTTCACGCGCCGCAGCATGGCCTCCGCCTCCTCATCCAGATCGGGATCCCCTGAGCTGCGGGCCACGCGCGAGGAAACCACCGAGCCATCCCGGCTCAGCGTGAAGCTCACCATTGCCACCCCCTCCACACGCCGGATCCGGGCGCCGGGTGGATACCGCTGCACCCGCTTCAGGGCCTGCGAGACCATCGCCGCGTAGCTGGACGGGATGGAGGAAGCCCGTGCCGGCGCCGGAGCAGGCGCCGGGCTGGGCGCGACCGGAGCCTGGGATACGGGTGGCGCATAGGGCTGAACCGGTACCTGTTCCGCCACCTGCGCCCGACGCGGCTGCGGCGGGGTGGGGCGGGGCGCGCGTGCCCGCACCGGCTCCGGTGGAGGTGGCGGGGCGGGGGGCGGCGGCAGGGGCATCGGCTCCGCCACCTGGACCGGCGGCGGCTCGATGGCTTCCACGATATCCGGCTCGGGTGGCTCCACAGGCTCGGACTCGGCCGTCGCCACCTCGTCGGGCGGCGGGGGCTGCAGCGCATCCGGAGGCACGGCGGCCACCGTCTCCGGCGGCGGAGGCTCCGCAGCCTCGGGCGGGGGCGGTTCCGCCGCATCCGGCGGGGGCTGCACGGCTTCGGGCGGCGGTGGGATATCGGCGGCCACGGCCTCCGGCGGCGCCGACGCCGCCGGCTCGGTCACCTCGGTCGGCTCCGGTGACGGCATCGGCTCCGGCACCGCCAGGGTCTCGACCTCAAGCAGAGGGGCGCCCGGGGCGGCTGGCTCGGCCGGCATCAGCATCGGCGCGATCAGCGCGACATGCACCAGGACGGAAGCGCCCCAGGCCGCTGGGACCAGGAAACGGCGCCATCCGGGAACCGGGGGCTGGGCGGGTGCCTTGCCCATGGCCGCCGCCACGGCGGCCAGCACCTCGGGCGGGGCCTCCGCGGGCGAGATGGGGCGCGGCATCTCGCGGGGCATGTCACGAGGCTTCTCGGCAAGGAGTTGGGCCATCGGGGCCGCCTCCCTATCGCGCCTGAACGGCGGGGGCGCGGGCGTCGGCCTCGGCGATCAGGGAAACGCGGGTGATTCCGGCGCGGGAGACGCGGCCCATCACCCGCAGCACGTCGCCATAAGGCACGGTGCGGTCGCCGCGCACATGCACCGGCACCTCGGGATCGGCCTCGCGCAACGCGATCAGGCGCTGGGTGAGCTGCTCCTCCGTCACCTCGTCCTTGCGGATGTAGAGGCGGTTGCCGGGCGCCACCGTCAGCACCAGCGGCGGGTTGGAGGATGCGGTGCGGGCGGCGGCGGTCTTCGGCAGGTTCACC
This sequence comes from Roseomonas xinghualingensis, assembly GCF_025791835.1. Classification (GTDB taxonomy): domain Bacteria; phylum Pseudomonadota; class Alphaproteobacteria; order Acetobacterales; family Acetobacteraceae; genus Roseomonas; species Roseomonas xinghualingensis. The sequence continues at coordinate 18,364 of NZ_JAOXLP010000013.1, read as the reverse complement.
GGCACGCCCACCGTCATCATCGGCGCCGCGACCATGAAGATGATCAGCAGCACCAGCATCACGTCCACCAGCGGCGTTACGTTCATCTCGCCCATCGGGGCGGCGTCGTCATCATCCCCGCCGCCGGGGCCGCCCATGGACATGGCCATCGAAGGCTACTCCGCCGCGCGGGCCGGGCGGGCGGGCGCCGGGCGTCGTGCCATGCCAGCCGCCAGTTCCGAGATCGCGGCCATGCCCGCCTGGCGCAGTCGGTTGAAGGTCACGGTGAAGCGGTTGTAGGCCATCACCGAGGGGATGGCGGCCACCAGGCCGATGGCCGTGGCGAAAAGCGCCTCCGCGATGCCCGGCGCCACCACAGCGAGGCTGGTGTCACCGCTGCTGGCAATGCCGGAGAAGGAGTTCATGATGCCCCAGACGGTGCCGAACAGCCCGATGAAGGGTCCCACGGCGCCGATGGTGGCCAGCAGCGGCAGGCCCGGCTCCACCGCCCGGAAGGCGGCGACCAGCGGGGCGCGCATCGCGTATTCCATGCGCTGGCGGTACTCGCCGCGGCTTTCGGTCGGGTCGCGGCCCTCATGCCATTCGCGGGCCCCGGCGCGGATCACCTCGGCTGCAAGGCCCTGGTCCGGCGTCACCGTGCCGTTCGCGGCCTCGGCCAGCCGGCGCATCTCGTTCCGCATCCGGCGGGCCGCGATCATCTTCTCGATGATGATGCCCCAGCAGGCGATGGAGGCCACCAGCAGCAGCAGCATCACCCCCTTCACGATGGGGTCCGCCATCATGAAGAGGCCGAGGGGTGAAAGGTCATGCGCCGCCACTGCTTGGGCGAGGTCGGTCACGGAGGCGCCGGGCGGGGCGCCGCCAGCCAGGGCCGGGTCCACCGCCGGAGCAATGCCCGGAACGGCCGGCGCGGCGGGAGCACCGCCGGCAGCCACGGACGGGTCGAGCGGTGCGGCCGGGGCCGGGGCCGGGGCCGGGGCCGGGGCCGGGGCCGGAGTGGCAGGCGCCACGGGAGCGGCGGAAGCGGCCGACGTCTCGGGATTCATCGGCTACTTCTCCAGCGCCACGCCCTGGGCGCGCGAACTGACGGAAAGGCGGGCAAGGCAGGCCGGCGGCGCATCCGGCCCGCAGGCCAGCACGTCATTCAGCAGGATGTAACCGAGCCCGTCGCAGGGCGTGCCCGCCAGATCGAAGATGCGGACCATGGTCTTCTCGGCCGGCAAGGGCCCGAGATCGAGGGCGAGGCGCCGGTTCACCACGGAGTCCTTGCCGAAGACCACCAGATCCAGCCGCAGCGGATCCACCGCCGGCCCCGGATTGCCCACCCGCATCCACACGCGGCAGCCTTCGTTCCGGGATTCCAGCCGGTTCAGCTCCACGGAAACCCGTGGCGCCGCTTCCTCGGCGGCCTGCTGGTCCTGGGCCAGTGCAGGCGCCTGGAACAGCCCCGCCGCGATCAGGAAGATGGGCAGCAGGCGGATGGGGCGGGCGAGGGGCATGTCTCTGCGCGTCCTTCGGTCTCTACCGACGGGCGGATGCCCGGCGCGGCGCCCGGGCAGGCACCGCGACGCGCGATGCGGCCCGGCGGGGGGCGCCGGGTCCGCGAAGCGTCAGTCGGATGACTGCCTGTATCGCACTTGCAAACAAGACGCAACGCGGTTGCGAACGACTTGCAGCTACGATCTTCCGCCAACTCCCCGTGAAGCCCCCTGGGCCAGCGCATCCTTGCTCTATGTTAAGACTTAATAGGCACGCCACCACGCCACGGCCCCACCCTGTGAACAGCTGCCATGAAAGGGATGCCCATGTCCGACCTGCCGAAAATCGATCTTGAGGGCGACAGCGAGCCCCTGGTTGCCCTCGCCCTGCTGCGAATCATCATGGAATGCTCGGGCGAAAAGACGGAGCACGACCGCGACTGGATTCTCTCCACCTATGCCGATTGCCTCGCCGTCGTAGGCGGCGCCGAAGTCTCCTACGAGGACGACGAGGATGAGGAAGAGGAGGAAGGGAAACCTGAGGAGGACTGACCTCGAGGCTTGCCCAGCCTCCTTGCCGGAGGCAGCCTCCATGCCAAGGACATGGAGGATGCTCGATGGCGGATGGCTGGACGGTTCCGAGCCGGGAAATTGGCTTCGCCTCGCTTCGCCCGATGGTGGCGCCACGCAGCCTCGCGGTGATCGGCGCCTCCGATGAACCCACGCGCATCGGCGGCCGCCCCATCCACAGCATGCTCCAACGCGGCTTCGCCGGCCCCCTCTGGCCGGTGAACCCGAAGCGGGACCGGGTTCAGGGCCTGCCCGCCTTCCCGGACGTCGCCTCCCTCCCAGGCACGCCGGATGCCGCCATCGTCGCCGTCCCCGGCGCGGCGGCCGAGGCGGCGGTGGATGCGCTGGGCCGCCGCGGCTGCCCCGCCGCCATCGTCTTCACCGCCGGCTTCGCCGAGGTGGACGAGGCTGGGCGCCAAGCCCAGGAGCGTCTCGTCTCCATCGCGCGCGGCCACGGGATGCGCCTGCTCGGTCCCAATTGCCTCGGGCTGTTCAATGCGCCGCTTGGCTACTTTCCGATCTTCACCTCCTCCTTCGACAGCGGCTGGCCGGTGGAAGCGAAGGCCGGGCGCGGCCGCATCGGCATCGCCAGCCAGTCCGGCGCCTATGGCACCCATCTGTTCGGCGCCGCCCGCAACCGCGGCATCGCCACCCCCATCCTCATCACCACCGGCAACGAGGCCGAGGTGACGCTGGGCGACGCCATCGGCTGGCTGGCCGAGGACGACAGCATCGAGATCATCGCTGCCTATTCCGAGGGCGTGCGCGAGGGCCCGCATTTCCTTGCGGCCCTGGAGGCCGCCCGCCGCGCCCGCAAGCCGGTGGTGATGATGAAGGTCGGCCGCTCCGCCCTGGGCGCCCATGCCGCCCAGTCCCACACCGCCAGCATCGCCGGCGACGATGCCGTGACCTCCGTGGCGCTGGAGGAATTCGGCGTCCACCGCGCCCGCAACACCGAAGAGCTGCTGGATGTCTGCTACGCGGCCACCCCGCGCATCTATCCGGTGGCCAATACGCTGGGCGTCGTCTCCGTCTCCGGCGGCGCGGGGGTGATGATTTCAGATGCGGCGGAGGAGCAGGACCTGCCCATGCCGCCCATGCCGGAGGAGGCCCAGGCGAAGCTCCGCGCCCTGATCCCCTTCAGCAACCCGTCCAACCCGGTGGACTGCACCGCCCAGATCTTCAACGACATGTCGATGATCGGCGCCTTCGCCCGCAGCATGGTGGAGGATGGCGGCTACACCAGCCTGATCGCCTTCTTCACCAATGTCGGCGCCTCCCCCGCCCTCGCCCCGCGCCTCCGGGCCGAGCTGAATGGGGTGCGCGCGGACCATCCGGACCGGATCTGGGCCCTCAGCGTCCTCGCCCCGCCCGAGCGCATCCGGGAATACGAGGATGACGGCTACCTCGTCTTCGAGGACCCCTACCGTGCCGTGGTCGCCCTGGCCGCCCAGGGCCGCTTCGGCGCCGCCTTCGCCCCCCCGCCGCGCGCGGAGGTCCCCCTCCCCGCCGTCACCCTCCCCGCCTCCACGCCCAACGAGGCCGAGGCCAAGCGCCTGCTGGCCGAGGCCGGCATCCCCGCCGTGCCCGAGGCCACCGCCGCCAGCATGGACGAGGCGGTCGCGGCCGCCCGCGCCATCGGCTTCCCGGTGGTGATGAAGCTCCTTTCGCCGGACATCCTCCACAAGTCGGAGGTCGGCGGCGTCATGCTGAACGTGGCCGATGAGGAGGCTGTCCGCGCCAATTACGAGCGCCTGATGTGGAACGCGGCCGAGAACGCCCCCGGCGCCCGCGTCACCGGCGTCCTCGTCGCCCGCCAGATCACCGGCGCGGTGGAGGTGGCGCTGGGCATCAACCGGGACCCGGTCTTCGGCCCCGTCGCCATGGTCGGCCTCGGCGGTGTCTTCATCGAGATCCTGCGGGACGTCTCCCTCCGCCGCTGCCCCGTGGATGTGACGGAGGCAGAGGCGATGATCCGCTCCCTCCGTGGCTTCCCCCTGCTGGACGGCGCCCGCGGCCGCCCCCGCGCCGATGTCCCGGCCCTCGCCCGCGCCCTCTCGGCCCTCTCCGCCTTCGCCGTGGCGGCGGGGGACCGGCTGGCCTCGGTGGATGTGAACCCCATGCTGGTCCTGCCCGAAGGCCAGGGCGCCTTCGCCGCCGATGCGGTGATCGAGCTGGCTCAACAGGGCTGAAAGCGCCTTACCATGGCCCTGGGGTCCTGCCCCGGGGCCATGGCGGCAAAGCTCCCGGACGTGCCGCCTCAGAGACGACCGGCCAAGGGAAGCCCCATCGCAGCAAGTCCGCCCCTATTTCCCACTGCTTGGCCCAGGCCTGGGAAAACGTGACATTCCAGTCATGGTCACTGGCTGGAGGACCGCCATGCATCGCCGTACCCTGCTTGCCGGCGCCGCCGGCCTGCCCTTCCTCCCAGTGGCGGCCCGGGCAACCCTGCCCACCGGCTGGCGCCGCTTCGAGATCCGCACCGAAATCACGGTCGAGACAGGCGACGAGCCCGCCATCCTCTGGCTGCCGCTCGCCCAGACCGCCGGCACCTACCAGCAGGCCCAGGCCCCGAGGATCGAGACCCAGGGCAAGGCCGAGACGGTCCATGATGCCCGCTATGGCGCCGCCATGCTCCGCGTCACCTGGTCCTCTCCCCGTGCCCAGACGGTGGTGGTGACCCAGTCCGTCGCCACCCGCCCCCGCACCGCAGAGCCCGCGACGCTGAGCGCCGCCGAGCGCGTGCTCTGGACCGCCCCCACCGCCAGCATCCCCACCGACGGCATCGTGGGCGAGACCGCCCGCCGCATCACCGCCGGCATCGATGCGCCCGAGGCGAAGCTGCGCGCCATCTATGACTGGGTGGTGGACAACACCTTCCGCAACGGCGCCACCCGCGGCTGCGGCACCGGCGACATCAAGAACATGCTGGAAACCGGCTGGCTGGGCGGCAAATGCGCGGACATCAACGCGCTGATGACCGGCCTCTCCCGCGCCTGCGGCATCCCGGCCCGCGATGTCTACGGCATCCGCGTCGCCGCCTCTGAGCATTCCCGCTCCCTTGGCACCAGCAGCCCGGACATCACCCGAGCCCAGCATTGCCGCACCGAGATGCATATCGACGGCCGCGGCTGGATCCCGGTGGACCCCGCCGATATCCGCAAGATCGTGCTGGAGGAGAAGGCGCCGGTGGACAGCGATCATGTCCGCCGCCAGCGCGAGCGCCTCTTCGGGAACTGGGAGATGAACTGGGTGGGCTTCAACAGCGCCACCAACATCGCCCTCCCCGGCGCACCGCGCCCGATGGACTCGAACTTCCTGATGTATCCCTGCGCCATGACGGCCAGGGGCGAGCAGGACTACCTCGACCCCACCACCTTCCGCTACGCGATCCAGGCCCGCGAGATCACGGCCTGAGCCGCTGGCAGGCAAGGGGGAGACGATCCCCCTCGCCTGTGGCAGTTTGCCTCCAACCCCGCCCCAGCGGCGGGTGTGGAGGAAAGGACATGCGGCAATCCGCCATGGGGAAGCCCCCGGTTTGATTCCGGGCCGTCCCGTCATCGTCTTCGACACCGAGACCACCGGCATCTCGGGCCAGGACCGCGTCGTCTCCCTCGGCGCCGTGCGCCTGGACGCGGCGCTGGAGCCCGAGGCGACGCTTCACCTCGTCTTCGCCCCCGGCATCCGCTGCCATTTCGGCGCCTATCGCGTCCATGGTCTTTCGGACGCCTATCTGGCGCGGCAGAACCCCTTCTCCGCCCATGCGGAGGAGATCGCAGAGTTCTTCGGCGGCGCGCTGGGCTGCGCACACAATCTGTCCTTCGACCGCCGCATGCTGGGCGGCGAGTTCGACCGGCTGGACATGCCCCGCCCCTGGTCCGGCGAGTTCTGCACCATGCTCGGCTGGCGCCGGCACCGCCCCGGCGAGCGCGCGGGCCTCGCCCACGCCTCCGCCGCCTGCGGGTTGTCACGGGAATCCGCGCTGCACGGCGCGCTGGAGGATGCCTGGCTGGCCGCCAACATCCTGCGGGCCCTGCACCGCCTGCCGCCCGCGCCCATGCGCCTGCATGGCTTCACCAATGACCGGACAGGGGAGATGGCCGCATGATCGCAGAGCGGGCCGAACGCTTCCGCGCCCTGCATGAGGCCGGTTGCTTCGCCCTTCCCAATGCCTGGGATGCCGGCAGCGCGCGGCTGATGGCGGGCCTCGGCTTCCAGGCGATCGCCACCACCTCCGCCGGGCTGGCCTTCATGCTCGGCCGGCGCGACATGGAAGGCGCCATCTCCCGCGACGATGCCCTGGCCAATGCCCGCGCCCTGATCGCCGCCACCGACCTTCCTGTCTCCGCCGATCTCGAGGACGGCTTCGGCCCCGGGCCCGAGGATGCCGCCGCCACCGTCACCGCCGCCATCGAGGCCGGCCTGTCCGGCTGCAGCATCGAGGACACGACGGCCAATCCCGCCGATCCCATCCACGGCTTCGATGCCTCGGTCGCCCGCATCGCCGCCGCCGCGCGCGCCGCCCGCGCCGCCAACCGCCCCTTCATCCTGACCGCGCGCGCCGAGAACTTCCTTCATGGCCGCCCGGATCTGGACGACACCATCCGCCGCCTCGCCGCTTTCGCGGAAGCGGGCGCCGATTGCCTCTACGCCCCCGGCCTGCCGGATGAGGATGCGATCCGCGCCGTGGTGAGGGCCGTGGTGCCCAGGCCGGTGAACGTGCTCATCGGCCCGCGCGCCGGGGCCGTGCCGCTGGCGCGGCTGGCGGAGCTGGGCGTGCGCCGTGTCAGCGTGGGCGGCGCCATCGCCCGCGCCGCCTATGGCGCCGCGCTGGAGGCGGGGCGGACCCTGCTGGCGGGCGACATGCCGGCCATCGCGGCCCTCACGCCTTACGACCGCATTGCGCAATACATGACTTCGGGAGAGCACCAGACGTGATCGACAAGATCGTCCGCGACATGGCCGCCGCCATGGAGGGCGTGAAGGATGGCAGCACCATACTCATCGGTGGCTTCGGCGCGGCCGGCCAGCCCGATGACCTGATCGAAGGGCTGATCGAGCAGGGCGCGACGGACCTCACGGTCGTCTGCAACAACGCCGGCACCGGCCGCACGGGCCTCGCGCGCCTCATGGAGTTGGGCCGCGTCCGCAAGATCATCTGCTCCTTCCCGCGCAGCGCCGGGTCGGTCGTGTTCGAGGAACTCTACAAGGCCGGCAAGCTGGAGCTGGAGATCGTCCCCCAGGGCACGCTGGCCGAACGCATGCGCGCCGCCGGCGCCGGCATCCCCGCCTTCTTCACCCCCACGGCCGCCGGCACGCAGCTCGGCCGGGGCAAGGAAGTGCGCGAGTTCAACGGCCGCCCGCATGTGATGGAACTCGCCCTTCCCGGCGATGTCGCGCTGGTAGAAGCCTGGGAGGCCGATCGCTGGGGCAACCTCGCCTATCGCCGCAGCGGCCGTAACTTCAACCCGGTGATGGCGATGGCGGCCAGGCTGACCATCGTGCAGGCGCACAACATCGTCGAAGTCGGCGAGATCGACCCTGAATGCGTGGTGACGCCCGGCATCTTCGTGAACCGGGTGCTGAACGTGAAGCGCGGCGCCCCCTGGGCCTGAAGGAGGAGACAGCGATGGAACCCTGGTCCCGCACCCAGATGGCCGGCCGCGTCGCGGCCGACATTCCCGAGGGCTGGTACGTCAATCTCGGCATCGGCATCCCGACGCTCGTGGCCGACCATGTCCCGCCCGAGCGCGAGGTCGTGCTGCACTCGGAAAACGGCATCCTCGGCATGGGCCCCGCGCCCGAGAAGGGCAAGGAGGACTGGTGGCTGATCAATGCCGGCAAGCAGCCCGTCACCCTGCATCGCGGCGGCAGCTACTTCCACCACGCGGACAGCTTCGCGATGATCCGCGGCGGCCATATCGACCTCTGCGTGCTCGGCGCCTTCGAGGTGGCCAGCAACGGCGACATCGCCAACTGGGCCACCAGCGAGAATGACAGCGCCCCGGCCGTCGGTGGCGCCATGGACCTCGCCGCCGGCGCCAAGCGCGTCTGGGTGATGATGGAGCACACCACCAAGGACGGCCGCCCGAAGCTGGTCGAGAAATGCTCCTACCCGCTCACCGCCATGAAGGCCGTGTCGCGCGTCTACACCAACCTCGCCGTGCTCGATGTCACCGAAAGCGGCTTCGTGGTGCGCGACCTCGCCCCGGGCGTGACGATGGAACATCTGCGCAGCGTCACCGCCGCGCCGCTGCAGGAAGGGAAACTTGCCGCATGAGCGCCGCGACGAAGCTGCCGGAAGGCATCGCCCTGCATGCCGAGCGTGACGGCCCGGTCCTCGTCATCACCCTCGATTACCCCGCGCGCCGCAACGCGCTGGCGCTGCCGCTGCGCGAGCGGCTGGCGGAAGTGCTGGAGGAGACAGAAGGCGACCCGTCCATCCGTGCCATCGTCGTCACCGGCGCCGCCGGCGTGTTCTGCTCGGGCGGCGACATCTCGGGCATGGATGTGCACGACGCCCTCGCCGGCCGCGAGCGCCTGCGCCGCGCCTACCGCTCCATCCGCATCCTCGCCGCCGGCACCAAGCCGGTGGTCGCGGCGGTGGAGGGCTGGTGCGTCGGCGCCGGCCTGTCGCTCGCCTGCGCCTGCGACATCGTCGTCGCCGCCGAGGATGCGCGCTTCATGGCGGGCTTCGGCAAGGTCGGGCTGATGGGCGACCTCGGCCTGCCCTTCACCCTACCGCTCCGTATCGGCGCCGGCCGCGCGCGCAAGATCCTGATGCTGCACCAGCAGCTGACGGCGGCGGAAGCCGAGCGCATCGGCCTGGTGGAGGAAGTGGTGCCGCGCGGCCAGGCGCTGCCCGTGGCGATGGAGCGCGCACGCTTCCTCGCCGCCCAGGCGCCGGCGCCGATGGCGCTCACCAAGTCCATGCTCGCCGCCGGCCTCGACGCCGCGCTGGAAACGGAGCGCCATTTCCAGACGCTCCTCTTCCTCTCGGCAGACCACCAGGAAGGCAAGGCCGCCTTCATGGAGAAGCGGGAGCCGAACTTCACGGGGGGATGAAAGAACCGGGAAGAAGGAATTCTTCCCGGCTTCTTCCCTCTACTGCGGATGCACCGGCGGCACGCGCTTCCAGCCGCGCGGCTGGCGCACGCTTTCCCGCCGGAAGGTGAAGATGCCGGAGATGATGATGATGGCGACGCCAACCGCCATCATCGCATCCACCCCGTCACCAAAAACCAGGTATCCCAGCGCGATCGCCCAGATCATCTGGCTGTACTGCGCCGGCGCCACCAGGCTCGCCGGAATGCGCGCGGAGGCGAGCATCACCAGGATGTTCCCCGCCGCCATCAGCAGGCCATAACCCATCAGCCACACCCATTGCATCGGCGTCGGCCAGACGAAACCGGGCAGCATCAGCAGCCCGCCCCCGACGATCGGCCCGATCAGCCCGGCGCCATAGAGCGACAGCCGCGTCTCCGTCTTGCCGAAGGCGCGCAGCATCACGACGGTGAAGGCGCCGGAGAGCCCGCCGAGCGCCGCGCCCAGATGGCCGATATTCAGCTCGCGGAAACCCGGGCGCAGCACCACCAGCACGCCCGCGAAGCCCATCAGCACCGCCAGCCACCGCCGCCAGCCGACCGGCTCCCGCAGGAAGGCCACGGAGAGGATCGTCACGAAGGTCGGCATCAGGAAGAGAAGCGAGAAGGCCTCGGCCATCGAGAGATGCGTGAAGGCCAGCACGCTGCCGACACTTCCCGTGAGCGCGGCCCCGGCCCGAGCGAACCACATGACCGGGTTCCTGGCCCGGAACACGTCGCTGAGCCGTTCCCCCGGCCGGCGCAGCAGCGGCAGCGCCAGCACGCCGGAGAGCGAGCCGAAGAACACTGCCTCATAGACGCTCAGCGTCCCATGCAGCAGCTTCACCAAGGCATCACTGACCGCATAGGCGGAGTAGGCGAGAAAGGCGAGCAGGATGCCCTGCGGCGTGGATCGGTCCATCGGGCGCCGGTTACCCTCGCTTCCGGGGCAAGGCCAGTCATGGAGTTGGTTGACAGGGATGTTGGACAAGTGTGCCAAGCCGGGCTGTCATGCGCCCCCATGACAGAACACTGGCGCCTGACGGCGAGCGAGATCGCGGAACGCATCCGCAAGCGCGACCTTTCGGCGGAGGAAGTGGCGCGCGACGCCCTCGCGCGCCTGGATGCCGCGAACCCGGCCATCAACGCCGTCGTGCAGTTCATGCCCGATGAGGCGCTCGCCACCGCCCGAGCCGTGGATACGGCCCTCGCGCGCGGCGAGGACCCCGGCCCGCTCGCCGGCGTCCCCGTCACCATCAAGGTGAATGTTGATCAGAAGGGCCACGCCACCACCAACGGCCTGCGCATCCAGAGGAACCTGGTCGCGCAATCCGACAACCCCGTCGTCTCCAACTTCCGCAAGGCCGGCGCCGTCATCATCGGCCGCACCAACACCCCCGCCTTCTCGCTGCACTGGTTCACCCGCAACAGCCTGCACGGCCATACGAAGAACCCGCGCAACCACGCCCTCACCCCCGGCGGCTCCTCCGGCGGCGCGGCGGCGGCGGTCGCGGCGGGCATCGGCGCCATCGCGCATGGCACGGATATCGGCGGCTCGGTCCGCTACCCCGCCTATGCCTGCGGCGTGCAGGGCCTGCGCCCCACCATCGGCCGCGCCCCCGCCTGGAACCCCTCCTCGGCCGAGCGCGCCATCGGCGCCCAGCTGATGGCGGTCTCCGGCCCCCTCGCCCGCAGCATCGCCGATATCCGCCTGGCCCTGAAGGCCATGTCCGCCCCGGACATGCGCGACCCCTGGTGGGTCCCCGCCCCCCTCGAAGGCCCAGCCTTCCCCAGGCGCGCCGCCCTCTGCATCCGACCGGAAGGCATGCCCACCACGCCCGAGGTGGAGGCCACCCTGCGCGATGCCGCCCGCCGCCTGCAGGATGCCGGCTGGACCGTCGCCGAAACCCCCATCCCGCCCCTGCGCGAACCCGCCCGCCTCCAGGCGATGCTCTGGCTGGCCGAAAGCCGCCGTGGCCTGAAGAAGGCGCTGATCGAGGAAGACGATCCGGACGCCAGCTTCATCTTTGCCCAGATGGAACGCCTCTGCCCCGAGCCGGACATGAACGCCTTCCAGGACGCCCTCCAGGCCCGCGCCGCCTTCCTGCGGGAATGGAGCCTCTTCCTCGAGCGCTATCCCATCGCCCTCATGCCCGTCTCGGCGGAGCCACCCTTCCCCGATCTGCTGGACCTGGAATCCCCTGAGGCCTTCGACCGCGTCATCGAAGCCATCCTCCCCCAGCTGGGCCTGCCGCTGATGAGCCTGCCGGGGCTGACCGTGACCACCGATCTCTCCGGCCCCGCGCCCCTGGGCGTGCAGCTCGTCGCCGGCCGGTACCGCGAGGACATCCTGCTGGAGGCCGGCGGGATCATCGAGGCGGCGGGGCCACCGATCCAGCCGGCTTGAACCCCCGGGTCCCGGGGGGGAGCCACTGGAGCCGCAAGCGATTGCCGCAAGCGATTCAGGCAACCCCCTCAACCCGTGCCGCCTCGCCACGTTTCCTCCCCCGCGGGCCGCCGACTCGGCGCCGCGGCCCTTGATGAGGAGAGAAACATGGATAGCGACCGGATCATCGGCGCCGGCAAGCAGGCGGCGGGCGAGGTGCAGGAGAGCGTGGGCAGCCTGATCGGCGACAACCGTACCCAGACGCGGGGCCAGATGAACCAGGCCAAGGGCCAGGCGCAGAACCAGATCGGCCAGCTCGAGGACTACATCCGCGACCAGCCCCTGACCGCCACCGCCATCGCGGTCGGCATCGGCTGGCTTCTGGGCCGCCTTCGCATCATCTGATTTTTCTCGGACTGCCGTGGAATGCTGTGAAGGAAGCCGCAAGGCTTCCTTCCGGCCCAAGGAACGCGGAAGCGCGCCGGTTCTGGCGGATCCGGTGTGCTTCCGCGTTCCGTCACCGATACGGTGATTGGGCCTGGCAGAAACGGGACCGTTCATGATCACCCTCCACCACCTGAACAATTCCCGTTCCCAGCGGGTCCTCTGGCTGCTGGAGGAACTGGAGGTCCCCTACGAGATCCGGAAATACCAGCGCGACCCGGCCACCATGCTCGCGCCGCCGGAACTCCGCGCCGTGCATCCGCTCGGCAAGTCGCCCGTCATCACCGAGGACGGGCTGACCATCGCCGAGACCGGCGCCATCATCGAATACATCCTCGCCCGCCACGGCCAGGGCCGCCTCGCGCCGGCGCAGGACAGCGCCGATTTCTGGCGCTTCCGCCACTGGATACACCATGCCGAGGGTTCGGCGATGCCGCCGCTGGTGATGACGCTCGTGCTGGGCGCCCTGCCCGGCAAGGTGCCCGCCCTGCTGCGTCCACTCACCCGCATGATCACCCAGGGCGCGCAGAAGGGCTTCGTCGCCCCGAATCTCGAACGCCTGAAGGACTACTGGAACGATGCCCTGGCGGAGACCGGCTGGTTCGCCGGGCCCGAGATCACGGCCGCCGACATCATGATGAGCTTTCCGCTGGAAGCCGCCGCCTCCCGCTCGCCCTTCGGCCCGGCACGGCTGCATCCAAGCGCCTTCCTGGCCCGCATCCATGCACGCCCGGCTTACCAGCGCGCCCTGGAACGCGGCGGACCCTATGCCTATGCCCAGGACGCCAGCTAACCGGTACGGAGTTGATCAGTCTCGGCGGGGGCGCCGGCCCGAAAGCAGGCTAAGACCTGGGCTGGGTGTTGGAACCGCGATCCCGCGCCGATCTGCGCCTTGCCCTCACAACCCTCGCCCGCGCCAGATCCCAAGGTTCCGTCCTCAGCTTCTCGTGCACAGTGCTTCGCGGACGGTCAGGCGCAGGGCGGTGTCCCTGGGATATTCGAGTTGCATGGCCACGAATTCAGCCGTCTGTCTGCCGTAGCGCATCGCAATGGCCTGGAGCGTCTGCTCCAGCGCCTTTGCCGGCCGCAGATCCACGGCGAATGGAATCCGGCGCTCCGCGGGCCAGCCCGTGGCAACCTGATCGGGAATGATGCGGATGCCGTCACGGCCCTGCTGCGCAGCGGCCGTGTCGGCGAAGGTCACCGCGCGTGACCGATAGGTCCGCGACCAGGCATCCGCGACAAGGGCGAGCGATACCTCATGGATGCCCGGCACAAGCTGGATGCCGAGTTGCTCATGCTTCCAGAAGGCAAGCCGGTTCCCGATCGCCGTCAGCGCGAAGGGCCGCGTGAAGATGAACGCCTCGCTGTCGTGATGCGCATCCCATTGCGCCAGCCCCAGGTCATGGGCGACCGCCTCGGCCCTCTCGCGCCCGGCGATGGCCTCGATCAGCGTGAGCGACATCGGCATGGACGCGGTAATCCCTGTCGTCGTTGCAACCCCCTCGTCCACCACCATCCGCCGGTCCGCGACATAGCGAACCGCGGGATGCCTCTCCCGCAACGCCTTCAGGTAATACCAATGGGTCGTCGCCCGCCTACCGTCGAGCAGCCCGGCCGCGGCGACGACCTTGGCACCGGCGCAGACACCGATGACGATCGCCCCCTTGGCCGCCTGGCTCCTGATCCAGGGCAGGACCACCGGGTCGTCGTCACGATGCATGGCGGGGACGATGACATGGTCGGCGCCATCCGGGTGCCGCGCATCGAATTCGGCAACCGTCGCCTGAGGCTCCACCTTGAGGGCCGGATAAAGCGTTACAGGGCCCGGCCCGGTCCCGAGTGCCACCACATCGGCGATGCCGGCACGCCGGAGGACACCGTAGGGCATGAGGTAGTCCGTGACCTCGGTGCCGCCATTGGTGCCGATGACAGCGATCAGCGGGCGCTGCCGCTTCGGTGGCCTCAAGGCGCCAAGCGCCGCCTCCGCCTCCCCGGGCGTGACGGGCGCCACCCCATCGGGCGCCGGCGCGGCAGGCAGCGAGAGAATCCAGCTCCCGCCGATGGCGACGGGAAGCGCCGCGACACCCAGACCGCCCCACAGGATGAGCCGCCGTTTCATGGTTCCTGGCCCGGTGGCTGAATTTGCATGGGCCGGCGCCGATCCTATGGCGGCAAGGCCCGGCCCGGAATGACAAGTCGGTGCGAACCCCGGTGCCCCGCCCTGAATCCCCCTGCATGGGGAAGAATCGTGCGGGAAACGCTTCCCGCCGGGCCCCACCGCCCCCAAACTAAGGGGATGGCTTCTCCGCTTCCCGCTGTCCACGACACGCCCGATCCCGATTTCGCGGACCTCCTCGCCCGCCGCCCGCACTTGAAGGCCCATGCGCTGGACGGTCTGGTGATGGACGACGTCCCGCTGGTGAACATCGCCCGCGAGGTCGGCACCCCCACCTGGGTCTATTCCGCCGCCACGCTCCGCCGCCGCCACGCCGCCCTGCGGGACGCGCTGATCGAGGCCGGGCTGAAGGCCACCATCCATTTCGCCGCCAAGGCCAATGACAGCCTCGCCGTCCTCCGCCTCCTGGGGGCCGAGGGTGCCGGGGCCGATGTGGTGAGCGAGGGCGAGCTGCGCGCCGCCCGTGCCGCCGGCATCCCGGCCGACCGCATCGTCTTCTCCGGCGTGGGCAAGTCCCACCGGGAAATCGCGCTGGCCCTGGAGGAAGGCATCTTCCAGATCAATGCCGAGAGCGCGGAGGAGGTGGAGCGCATCTCCGAGGTGGCCGTCTCCATGGGCGCCACCGCCCCCGTCTCGCTCCGCATCAACCCGGATGTGGATGCCCGCACCCACGCCAAGATCTCCACCGGCCTCGCCGAGAACAAGTTCGGCATCGCCTATTCCGATGCCGCCGCCCTCTATGCCCGCATGGCCTCCCTGCCCGGCATCCGCCCCATCGGCCTCGCCGTCCATATCGGCAGCCAGATCACCGAGGGCATGGCCGGCTACCGCGCCGCCTATTCCCGCGTGGCGGAACTCGCCCAGGCCCTAATGGCCCGCGGCCTTCCGGTGGAGCGGCTGGATTGCGGCGGCGGCCTCGGCATTCCCTATCGCGACGAGGCGCCCCCCACCCCCGCCGCCCTGGCCGGCGCCATCAAGGCCACGCTCGGCCCGCTGGGCCTGCCGGTGATGCTGGAGCCCGGCCGCTGGATCGCGGGGCCCGCGGGCGTGCTGCTGGCCTCCGTGGTGCTGCAGAAGCGCGGCCAGAACCGCCGCTTCGTGGTGCTGGACGCCGCCATGAACGACCTGGTGCGCCCGGCCATGTACGAGGCCTGGCACGGCATCCTGCCTGTGGCGCCGGACGCGCTGCACGCGCCGCTGAGCCCCGCCGATGTCGTCGGCCCGGTCTGCGAGACGGGCGACACCTTCACCCGCGGCCGCGCCCTGCCGGACCTGCCGCCGGGCGCCCTCGTCGCCTTCCTCGATGCCGGAGCCTATGGCGCCACCATGTCCTCCACCTACAACGCCCGCCCGCTCGCGGCGGAAGTGCTGGTGGACGGCGCCCGCTGGGCCGTCACCCGCCCGCGCCAGACGCATGAGGCTCTGCTGGCCAACCAGCTTGTGCCGGACTGGCTGGGGACCACCGCTTGACGGGGCCCGCCCCCCGCACCCCCCCTGACCCGGGCGGCCCCCCCAAGGCCCGCCCGGCCGAGGCGGCGAGCCCCGCGCTCCGCCGCCTCGGCCGCCTCCGCATCCGCGCCCGCCTCGCCCTTCTCTGGGAATCCCTCTGGCCCCGCGCCTGGCCCATGCTCGGGGTGATCGGCCTCTTCCTCGTCCTCGCCCTCTCCGGCGTTTTCCTCCTCCTTCCGCCCCTGGGGCATCTCACCCTGCTCGCGGTGCTGATCTCAGGCCTGATCGTCACCCTGATCCGCGCCGCACGCGGCTTCGCCCTGCCCGGCGACCCGGAAGCCGACCGCCGCCTCGAACGCGCCTCGGGCCTTCCCCACCGCCCACTCGCCACCCTGATGGACAAGCCCGCGGGCGGCGACGCCACCGCCCAGGCCCTCTGGCGCGCCCATCAGGCCCGGGAAGCCGCCCGCATCCGCAAGCTCCGCGCCGGCACGCCGCGTCCCGGCCTTGCCGCGCGCGATCCGCGCGCCCTCCGCACCGGCCTTGCCATCGCCCTCATCGCTGCCTTCACCATGGCTGGCTCGGAAGCGCCTGAACGCCTCCGCCGCGCCCTCTGGCCCGAAGGCTCCGCCGCAACCCCCGGCCTCGCCACCAGGCTCGAAGCCTGGGTGACGCCGCCCACCTATACGGGCGCCCCGCCGGTCTTCCTCGATCCCGCCGGCGGCAACGTCACCGTTCCGGCCGGCAGCCGCCTGCGCGCCGCCCTTTCCGGCGGTGCCGGCACGCCCGAACTCCTGCGGGACGGCGCTCCCCTCGCCGCCTTCCAGCCGCTCGGCCCCAGCAGCCACAGCGCCGAGGTGCCGCTCGACATCGCGGGCCGCCTGACCATCCGCCAGGGCGGCCACGATGTCGCCAGCTGGTCGATCGCGGTGCAGGCGGACGCCCCGCCGCGCATCGCCTTCTCAGAGCCACCCGCCCAGGCCACGCGCGGCCTCGCCACCCGCCTCCCCTGGCGTGCCGAGGACGATTGGGGCGTCGCCACGGCCGGCGCCGAGATCCGCCTCGCCGCCCGCCCCGATGCCGCGCCCCTCACCGTGGACCTCCCCCTCCCGCCCGGTCAGGCCAGGTCGCCACGCGGCGTCGCGCAGCCCAACCTCTCCGCCCATCCCTGGGCCGGCCTGCCTGTCCGCATCACCCTCCTCGCCCGTGACGGCGCCGGCCAGGTAGGCCGGTCGGAGGAAGCTTCCCTCACCCTGCCGGAGCGCGGCTTCAACCACCCGGTGGCCCGTGGCCTGATCCTGCTGCGCAAGGGCCTTTCCCTCACCCCCGACCAGCGCCGCCCCGCCATCGAGGGCCTGGACCGCCTGGCGGAGAACCCCGACGCCTTCGAGAACGACACCGCCACCGCCCTCGCCCTCCGCTCCGCCCGCACCCGCCTGGATACCGATACCCGCCCCGAAGCCGTGGGCGAGGTGCAGCAGACCATGTGGGACACCGCCCTGGCCCTGGAGGAAGGCCGCGCCGACCGCACCGCCCGCGCCCTGGACGAGACCACCGACCGCCTCCGCGAGGCCCTGCGTGAGCGCCAGGAGCAGGAGCGCGAGCGCGCCGGGGCCCAGCGCCGTGAAGCGGAACAGCAGCGCCAGCAAGAACAGGCCCGGCGCGACGCTGACCGCAACCAGCCTCCTGGCACCAGGGAGAACGACCAGGCCCAACAGGAACAGGCACGGCAGGAACAGGCCCAGCGGGAGCAGGATCAGGCCCAGCGCAACGCCGAACGCGATGCCGCCCGCACGGAGACCGACCGCCGCATCCAGGAGCTGCGCGAGGCCGTCCGCCGCCATCTCGACGCCCTGGCCGAGCGCCTGCAGCGCGAGAACGGCGAGAACCCGCCGCCCCAGGGCGCCGCCCGCCCGCAGGACCAGCGCGAGGCCCAGCGCCGCACCGAGCGCATGCGCGAGCAGAACCAGCAGGACCGCCCCGAGGACGCCGAGCGCGAGCTGGCCGAGCTGGAGCGCATGCTGGAGGAGCTGGAGAACGGCCGCATGGCCGAGAACCAGCGCGAGGAGCGCCGCCAGCGCCGCGAACGTGGGCAGCAGCAGATGGGCGTGATCCAGGACATGGTCCGCCGCGAATCCCGCCTGCTCGACAGCGCCCATCGCCGCGCCGAGGCCGACACCGACCGCCAGGAGCGCGAGCGCCGCCAGAACTACCCCTGGAACCGCAACCGCGCGCCCGATTCCCCGGGCGAGCCGCAGACGGACCCCACCGCCGAGGCCCGCACCCAGCGCGCCCTACGCCGCGCCCTGGGCGAGCTGATGGCGCAGCATGGCGACCTGACCGGTGAAGTCCCTGCCCCGCTCGGCCGCGCCGACCAGGCGATGCGCGAGAGCGCCGAGGCCCTTGGTTCCGGCGCCGACCCCCGCCCGCACCAGGAACGCGCCATCCGCGAGTTGTCCGAGGGCGGACGCCAGATGGCCCAGCGCATGCAGCGCCAGTTCGGCCGCTCCGGGCAGCAGCAGCCCGGCGAGGGTGAGGAAGGCGAAGGCCAGGGCGATGCCATGGCCGACGGCTCCGAGCAGGGCGGCGAGGGCCAGGACCAGATGGCGCAGCAGGGCGAGGGCCGCGACCCCCTCGGCCGCCGCCTGCGCGAAGGCACCGGCACCTCCGAGGAAGGCGGCGACACCCGCGTGCCAGACGAGGCCGAGATCCTCCGCACCCGCCGGCTGCAGGAGGAGTTGCGGCGGCGCCATGCCGAGCGGGAACGGCCGACCCA
>NZ_JAOXLP010000012.1 GCF_025791835.1 Roseomonas xinghualingensis | reverse complement strand
GCCGCCCGCAACCTCGACGACCTCTGGACCGTCATCGGGACCGCACTCCCCCAGTTCACACCAGCCGAGTGCGCCAACCTCTTCACAGCCGCCGGCTATGAACCCGAATGAACGGAGTCTGCTCTAGAAGGCGGGAAGGATCATTTCGATCCTGTTGACGAGAGTGGGGCTTCGCGCGTATCAGCGCTGCCCTGCGCGGCGCCTTCCGTTGCGCGAGTTGGAGAGATCCATGTTGGAGATTGCGGTCACCTTCTGACCGCCCGCCCACGGGCGAGGCGGTTCATCGCCCTGCTGCCCTTGCGCCACGCTCCCGCAGGCCGGCTGACCAGCCGGTCCATGGATCATCGCCCATGCCGCTTCTGTCCCGTTTCGCCGGCCGCCGAGCTGCGATCGTCTTCATCCTCGTCACCGCCGTGCTCGATATCGTGGCCATGGGGATCGTCATTCCCGTCCTGCCGAAGCTCATCGAGGAATTCGCCGGATCCAACGCCCGCGCGGGCCTGATCAATGGCGTCTTCGTCGCGCTCTGGGCCGGGATGCAGTTCCTTGCCTCGCCGGTCATAGGCTCGCTGTCCGACCGCTATGGGCGGCGCCCCGTGCTGCTGCTCTCGGCCGCCGGCCTGGCGGCGGATTACGTGCTGATGGCGTTGGCACCGGATCTCTGGTGGCTCGCCCTGGGGCGCATCCTGGCGGGTATCACCTCGGCCAGCTTCACCACGGTCTATGCCTATATGGCCGACATCACCGCGCCTGAGCACCGCGCCCGCGCCTATGGGCTGATCGGCGCCGCCTTCGCCGGCGGCTTCGTCGCCGGCCCGCTGCTGGGTGGCGTGCTGGGAGAGATCTCGCCGCGCGCGCCCTTCTGGGCAGCCGGGGCGCTGAGCGCAATTACCTTCCTCTATGGCTGGCTGGTGCTGCCGGAATCCCTGCCGCGCGAGCGCCGGATGGCATTCGCCTGGTCACGCGCCAATCCCTTCGGCGCGATGCGGCTGTTGGGGCGGGACCGCGAGCTGACGGGGCTGGCCGGCGTCACCTTCCTGCTGCATTTCGCGCACCACATCTTCTCGGCCGTCTATGTGCTCTATGCCGGGCAGCGCTACGGCTGGTCGGCCTGGGAAGTGGGGTTGCTGCTCTCCTTCGCCGGCGCGCTGGATGCGCTGGTGCAGGGAATGCTGGTCGGCCGTGCCACGGCGCGCTGGGGTGACCGCCGCACCATGGTGATCGGGTTGGTCGGCGGTGCGGTGGGCATCGCCTGCATGGGCCTCGCGCCCAGCGGCTGGCTCTTCGCGCTCGCGCTGGTGCCGAATGCCCTCTGGGGTCTCGCCATGCCGACGCTGCAGGCGCTGATGACTCACCGCGTGTCGGAGCGCGAGCAGGGTCAGTTGCAGGGCGCGACGATGAGCGTGTCGAGCATCGCGGGCGTCGCATCGCCGGTCTTCTTCGGCGGCGTCTATGCGCTCTCGGTGGGGGAGGGGGCCGTGATCCCCTTCATCGGCACCGCCTTCCTCATTGCGGCGGCGGTGCTGCTGATGGGCGCCTTCCTCGGCGCCGCCACCACGCGCCGGGCGGCTTCTATCCCGCCCGGTTGAGTCAGGATGCGGTCAGGCCGCGTCTTCGCGCCGGTCGCGCGCCTTCACATAGGCGATGGCGGAATGTTCGAGGCAGTAGGGCTTCCCGCTGAAGGCCTCGGCCGTGCAGAAGCGGAATTCCGGCGTGCCGGGTTCACCGATCGGCCAGCAGCAGGTGCGCGCATTGCTGCGCTGGAAGGGGCGTACCACCGCGGGCGGCACGGTGCGCATCGCCGGTGCAGGCGCCGGCATGCGTGGCGCAACCGCTGTGGCGGGACGAGGTACGGCAGCCGCTGCGGGCGCGGCCGGGGAGACAGCGGGGCGCTGCGCGGCTGGTGCCGGAGAGGCGGCAGCCGCGGCGGCTTGCTCACGCTGGATCGGGCTCGGCCTTGCAGGCAGGTGCAGGCGATGCGCCTTGCCCACCACCGCATTCTTCGAGATGCCCATGCGGCGCCCGATCTCCGCAGTGGAGTGTCCTTCTGCCCAAAGAGCCCGGAGCTGTTCGATCGCTTCCGCTGACCAGTCCATCGCGCCCACCCTCGTCAACGTCGGTACAAGATACGGTAGGTCACGAGGTTGCCTTCCCACAAGATGCGGCGCACGAAAACTTGTGGAAGGATGTGTGGGAAAACCTGTGGACAGGATTCGCGCGATGAATCGGATCAGCCCCTTGGCTGATCCGCTTCACACGGAATCAGAAGAGCAAACCTTTCCTCAACATTCCGTGCACGCCCTTCTCTCCGTTCACGGTTTGAGTCACCCGGAAATCCACCGCGAGCGAGCAGAACTGGTAGGCATCGGCGGGCGAGAGATTCGTACGCGACGCGATGAAGGCGATCATCTCTCGCAACGCCTGCTTCATCGCAAGATCCAGATCCTCATTCATCCCCATGGTGATGAAGTGAGTCGGCGTTTCGGCACGCGGAAAGCGCAGGATCGGATCGCGTGCGCCGCCACCTTTCTCGACATCCAGGCGGAAGGTGCCGGTCAGGCAGGTCTCCAGCGCGTTGATGCAGACCTCGCCATCGCCCTGCACCCCATGCCCATCACCTGCTGAGAAACGCGCGCCCTGCACATGCACGGGCAACCAGAGAGTCGTGCCCTCCACCAGTTCCTTGTTATCCAGGTTGCCGCCATGCGCGCGCGGCTCCTTGGTGGAAATGCGGCCCCATTCGGCGGGCGGAGCCACGCCCATCACGCCGAAGAAGGGCGCGAGTGGCAGGTTGATGCCGCCACCCATCGGCAATCGCCCGATCTTCGCCTCGCGGTCCACCGGAATGTGCAGCATGCGGCGGAACGGGAAGTCCTCCGGCAGGGTCCCCGCAAGCGGGCGGAAGCCGCAGAAGCCCCAATCGGCGCCCAGCTCGATCTTCTCGATCTCCACGCGCAGCGCATCGCCCGGCTCCGCGCCGCGCACCTCCACCGGGCCAGTGATGATGTGGCCCACCGCGCCCGCGGTGTTCGCCGCGCCGATCGCGCGCAAGGCCTCCGGCACCGTCAGCCCGCTCTCCGGGCCCGGCACGGCGTCACCCAAGCCCGAGACGCATTCCAGCGTGACGCGCTCACCGGCCGCGATGCTCGCCACCGGCGTGAAGGAGGCGTCGAAAACGCCGATGCGCGTGGTCTGGGGCGTGGCGGGGACAAAATGCGGATCGGCCATGGGAGACTCCATCGTCCTGCGCAGTGTTGCGCGGCGCGGGCGGATTGGCGAGGTTGCTCCAGGGGCTTTGCCTTTAGAACCCCGCCGGGCCACGTCGCGCTTGCGGTTTTCCTTGTGTCGCTGCCAGCCTGCGGCGGACGGCCCCGCGACAGACGGGGCCGCGAGAACGGGAAACGAACCAGAATGTTCCGCCGCACGCTGCTGGCCGCGACGCCGGCTGTCCTCGCCGCCCCCACCATCCGCCCTGCCTGGGCGCAGGCAGGGTCCTTCAACAGGCCATTGCGGCTGATCGTGCCCTTCGCCGCGGGCGGCACAAGCGACATCCTGGCGCGGCTGATCGCGCCGAAGCTGGGAGAGGCGCTCGGGCAGAGCGTGGTGGTGGAGAACCGCAGCGGCGCGAACGGCAATATCGGCGCGGATGCGGTGGCGAAGGCGGCGAAGGACGGGCACACGCTGCTGCTGACCGATGCGGCGAGCCTGGCGATCGCGCCGGCGCTGGTGTCCAACCTCTCCTACAGCCCGATGCGGGATCTGGCACCGGTCACGGTGGTGGCCTTCGCGCCTTACATCGTGGCCGTGCATCCCTCGGTGGAGGCGAACAGCCTGGATGAGCTGGCGGCCCTCGCGAAGCGCCGCAAGCTGAACCTGGCGCATAGCGGCGTCGGTTCTGGGCCGCATATGACGGCGCTGGTGCTGGGCAAGCAGGCCGGGATCGAGTGGGAATACGTGCCCTATCGCGGTGGCGCGCCGGCTGTGCAGGCGGTGGCGCAGGGAGATTGCCAGGCGGTGGTGAACGGCGCGACGGCGACGCAGCCCTTCGTCACCTCTGGCCAGCTCAAGGCGCTGGCGGTCAGCGGCACGGCGCGCCTGCCCGCCCTGCCGGACAAGCCCACATTCGCCGAGCTGAAGATGCCGGAGATGCTGGTGCAGAGCGGCACCTGGCAGGGGCTCTTCACGGCCGCCGGCACGCCGGAGGCGATGGTGTCCGCGCTGAACCGGGCGGTGGCGGCGGCGCTGCGCGATCCGCCCACGGCCGCCCGGATCGGCGAGATCGGCGGCGAGGTGCGGACGACCTCGCCCGAGGAGTTCGGGCGCTGGTTCGCCGGCAACACCGAGGCCTGGGGCCGGGTGGTGCGGGAGAACGACGTGCGCATGGAGTAGCCTGCCGATCCGGTGATGGAGCGGTTCACGCCTTCGGGCGATCCGCTCCGCCACCACCCAGCTTGCGCGACAGCACGAGGCCGAGCGCGAGCATGCCGATGCCGCAGGCGATCAGGGCCGGCGGCGCGCCCAGCGCCGCCAGCGCCGTGCCGAACAGCACGGGCCCCAGCGACTGGCCGATGAAGAAGGAGAAGGCGTGCAGCGCGACGGTCGAGCCGCGCGCCTTGGGCGCCACCTCCGTCACGCCGTTCTGGATGGAGTTGTGCATCCCGAAATAACCGAGGCCGATGGCGAACATCCCAACCACTACGGGCCAGAGGCCGGGGGTGCCTCCGTGGGTCGCGGACCATCCGGTGACGGCGATGGCGGAAAAGCCCAGGCCCGTCAGGACGCCGGCCAGGCGGAGCATCATGGCCAGGCCCAGCCGCGTCAGCAGTGGCCGCGCGATGAAGGTATAGGCCACGCCGGCCGCGCCAAAGGCGCCGAGCGCCAGCCCCGCCTGCACCGGCCCGCCGATCCCCCAGACCGCCAGCAGCGTCGCCAGATAGGGGAAGAGCCCAAAGGCGAGCACGCCTTCCACGGCCACCGAGATGTAGAGAAGGCGGGCAGCCGGAAGGCGGATGATATCCCGGTAGCGCCGCAGGGCGGCGGCGCCGTCGAGGCGGCCGGGCGGCTGGTCCGGCTCCCGCCGCAGGTCAAGCCAGAGGACGACCCATACCGCCAGCACCATGGTCGCGCCGCCGGCGATGATGCCGCGCCAGTCCACCACGCCATGCACGAGGCCGGAGAGGATGCCTCCGGCGATCTGCCCCCCCATGCCGAAGGCGCTGATCCGGCTGAGCGCCACCTGGCGGTGGGCGAGGGAGACGCGGTCCCCGAAGGTCGCGATGACAAGGGGGTAGATGCCGCCCGCCGCCGCGCCTGCCAGGGCACGGGCCAGGAAGAGGAAGCCCAGGGCCGGTGCCAGGGCGCAGGCCAGCAGGGCGGTGCCGGTGAGAGCGGCCGCGACGGTGATGACGCGGCGCTTGCCCAGCGCATCGCCCACCGGCCCCAGGAAGGGCTGAATCAGCGCATAGGGAAGGGCGAAGGCGGAAGCGAGGAGGGCGGCCGTGTCCATCCCCACCGCGAAGTCCCGCGCGATCTCCGGCAGGATGGGATCGAGGCTGCGGGCGGCGAGGTTGGTCGCGAAGACCGTCAGGCCATAGAGAGCGACAAGGCGGCGGATGCGGAGGGCTTCCGCGTCGGGCGTGACGGTCATGCGGGGTCAGGTTGCGTCCGGTTCCGGGGTGGCACTACCCCGGAACGCACGGGACCGGAATGTGGCGCCTGCGCCGGCTCAACCCGCCAGTGATGTCAGCGCCGCTGTGTTCGTCACCCAGCCGAAGAAGGTGCGGACGTTGAAGACCGTTGCGTCATGCACGAAGCGTGGCCCGCCCTGCCAGCAGGCGTCCTCGATCAGGATGGGCCAGAACTCGCGGTGGAAGGCCTCGCGCAACGTGCTTTCCACGCAGACATTGGTGGCGACACCGCAGAAGAGGATGTCGCGGATGCCGCGGGCGCGCAGCATCGGTTCCAGCGCCGTGCCGCTGAATCCGCCATAGCGGGGCTTCTGGATCAGGATGTCGTCCGGGGCGCGCTGCATCTGCGGCAGCAGCGCATAATCCCATGTGCCCTTGGCCAGCAGCGTGCCCTGCAAATCCGGCTGCTCGCGCATCAGGCGCAGCGCGTTGGACTTCCAGTGGTTGGGCGATCCGGGGCCGCCCGCCTCGATCCCCTCCGGGTCCCAGCCGTTCTGGAACCAGACGATGGTGATGCCCAGCATTCGCGCCGCGGCCACCGCCTCCGCGACTTTGCCGATCACCGATTGCGCGCCGGAGAGGTCGAAGCCCGCCTTGTCGAGATAGCCCTCCCGCGACGCATAGGCGTTCTGCATGTCCACCACAATCAGCGCGGTGCGGGATGGCAGGAGCGGGAAGGGCTCAGGCTCGGCCGGGAGGAGACGGTCGCCCTCCACGCGGGGCAGGTCCTGAGGGGCGCGGTCGGTCATCGCAGGGCATCCTCCAGCCGCGCCAGGCGGCGTCCTTCCAACTCGTCCATGTCACGTCGTGTGGGGTAGAATTCGGTCAGGGTCGGGCTGGTCTCGTCCCCCAGGACGATCCCGTGGCAGATCCAGCCATAGAGCGCGATGGGGCCGGCATTCGGCCCCATTCCGATCTCCTGCCCCGGATCGAGCGGCTGCTGCCACCAGCCGCCATCCCGGCGCACCAGCATGGCTGGCCGCTTGCCGGAGCAGACGATCAGGAGTTGTTCCTCGGTGCCCCGCCGCTCGCCGCGCCCGCGCGGATGGGTGCTTTCCCACCAGCGGACGCGGAGGCGGTGCATCAGGCCGCCCGGGCCGGCGCCGCCGATCTCATCCTCCAGCACCCGGAACCAGATGCAGGAGCCCTGGAAACAGGGCCCCTGCACCGGGGTAGAGGCCGCCTGGGCGTGAGGGGCCACTGACAGCAGGAGCGCAAGAAGCGCGGCAATCACCCCACGCGGTTCCCGATCAGGTCCTGCACGACCGTCGGGTCGGCCAGGGTGGAGGTGTCGCCGAGGCTGTCGGTCTCGTTCGCCGCGATCTTGCGCAGGATGCGGCGCATGATCTTGCCCGAGCGGGTCTTGGGCAGGCCGGGTGCCCATTGGATGGCATCCGGGGAGGCGATGGGCCCGATCTCCTTGCGCACCCAGATGACGAGTTCCTTCCGCAACTCCTCGGTCGGCTCCTCGTCGGCGACCAGGGTGACATAGGCGTAGATGCCCTGGCCCTTGATCTCATGCGGCATGCCGACGACGGCGGCTTCCGCCACCTTCGGATGGGCGACGAGTGCGCTTTCGATCTCCGCCGTGCCCATGCGGTGGCCGGAGACGTTCAGCACGTCGTCCACGCGGCCGGTGATCCACCAGTAGCCGTCCTCGTCCCGCCGCGCGCCGTCGCCGGTGAAATAGGTGCCGGGGAAGGTGGCGAAATAGGTCTGGATGAAGCGCTCATGGTCCCGGAACACCGTGCGCATCTGGCCAGGCCAGCTGTCGGTAATGACGAGGTTGCCCTCGGTCGCGCCCTCAAGGACCTGGCCGTCATTGTCCACCAGCGCGGGGAAGACGCCGGGCAGCGGCAGGGTCGCGGAACCGGGCTTCTGCGCCACGGCGCCGGGCAGGGGGGAGATGAGGATGCCGCCCGTCTCAGTCTGCCACCAGGTGTCCACGATCGGGCAGCGCTCGTCGCCCACCACGCGGTAGTACCAGAGCCAGGCTTCCGGATTGATCGGCTCGCCGACCGAGCCGAGGATGCGCAGCGACTTGCGGGATGTCTTCTTCACCGGCCCCTCGCCTTCGCGCATCAGGGCGCGGATGGCGGTGGGAGCGGTGTAGAAGATGTTGACCTTGTGCTTGTCGACCACCTGCCAGAAACGGCTGGAATCCGGCCAGTTCGGCACGCCTTCGAACATCAGCGTCGTCGCGCCATTCGCGAGCGGGCCATAGACGATGTAGGTGTGGCCGGTGACCCAGCCGACATCGGCGGTGCACCAGTAGACCTCGCCCGGGCGGTAGTCGAAGACCAGATCATGGGTGAAGGCGGCCCATACGGCATAGCCGCCCGTGGTGTGCAGCACGCCCTTGGGCTTTCCGGTGGAGCCGGAGGTGTAGAGGATGAAGAGCGGGTCCTCGGCGCCCATCGGCTCGGGCTCGCATTCGGCGGGCTGGGCATCGCAGAGCGTCGCCCAGTCATGGTCGCGGCCTTCCTGCATCGCGACTTTGCCGCCGGTGTTCCTCGCGACGATGACGTTCTTCACCGTGGGGCAGGACTTCAGGGCCTCGTCCGCATTGGCCTTCAGCGGCACGGTGCGGCCGCCGCGGCGGCCCTCATCGGCGGTGATCAGCAGCGTGCTCTCGCAATCCTGGATGCGGCTGGCGAGGCTGTCGGGCGAGAAGCCGCCGAAGACGACGGAGTGGATGGCGCCGATACGGGCGCAGGCGAGCATGGCGACCGCCGATTCCACGATCATCGGCAGGTAGATCGTCACCCGGTCGCCGCGCTTCACGCCGAGATGCTTCAGGGCATTCGCCAGGCGGCAGACGCGTTCCAGCAGCTGGCGGTAGGTGACCTTGGCGTCGCTCCCGGGATCGTCGCCTTCCCAGATGATGGCCACCTGGTCCCCGCGCCCGGCCTCCACATGGCGGTCCAGGCAGGACTCGCTGATGTTCAGCACGCCGTCCTCGAACCACTTGATCGAGACGTCGCCCGTGAAGCTGGTGTTCTTGATCTTCGTCGGCGCGCGCATCCAGGCGATGCGGTTCATCTCGCGCTTCCAGAAGCCTTCGGGATCCCGTGTCGCCTCCGTGACCATGGCGTCCCGGCGCGCGGCATCGGCATGGCTGCCGGCGGCGATCTCGGGCTTCACGGGGATGAGGGTGTGATCGGTCATGGCGGCGGTCCTCCGGGGCTCGGCCCTTCTGGCACCATCGTCGCTTCCCGTCCCGGCGCGATCAAGGCCGCGCCGAGCTATCCCCGAACCGGCCTGTTCCGACCGCTGCCCAAAATCTGGAGAAAGAGATAGCGGGACCGGGAAGAATGCCTTCTCCCCGGCCTTTTCATCTCACCGGTAGTAATGCGGCCGGTGGTGCCGGTAGTAGCGCGGCGGCGGCGGCGGCGGGCGGTGCCGGTAGGCATGGTGGCGGCGCCAGTGCCGCGGCGGCGGGGGCGGCGGGCGGTGCCAGCGGCGCGGCCGGGAATGGTGCGGCGGAGGTATCCATTGCACCGGGACAAGTTCCGGTGCCGGCGTGGCGACGCCGATCACGGCCTGGATGGTCTGCGCCTCGGCTGCTGGTGCCGCGAGCACAGGGGCGCCGATCAGCGCGCCGAGAACAAAAAACCTCCGGCCCCATGAGCTGAACTTAGCGAGACGTTCCCGCATCGTGGCTTCCTCTCTGTGGCGGGCCCTGGAGGCCCTCTCTGTATGGAAGAGAACGCTCCGATCCGGGCGGATAGGAGACCGGAATGCGGCAGGGAGGGGGCGGAACGTCTCGGGGCGTAACAGCGGCCGGAACGTCAGGGCCAGGCATCCGCCGATACGATCACCCTGCCATCCTCCACCCGCGCCTCCACCCCTTCCAGGGAATCTCCCGCGCAGGGGCCGGAGACGCAGAAGCCGTCCTCCACTCGGAAGCGGGCGCCATGGGCGGTGCAGACGAGGTGCTTCCGCGCCCCGTCCAGAAAGCGGTCCGGCAGGCTTTCCAGCGGGATGCCGATATGCGGGCAGGAATTCACATAGACATGCACCGCATCGCCCCGGCGGATGGCGACGAGGCTGATGAAACCGCCGGAAGGGGAGGGAAAGCCACGGGCCTCGCCATCCGGGATGTCCTCCAGGCGGCAGAGGGTGAGGGTTTCCGTCAAAGCCCGGCCATGGCGGAGATGATGTCCCAGTGTTCCGCTGAAACGGGCACGACGGAGAGGCGGGACTGGCGGATCAGGGCCAGGCCTTCAAGCCTGGGTTCCGCCTTCATGGCGGCCAGTGTCACGGGCTTCGGCACGGGCTTCACGCTGCGCATGTCCACGCATGCCCAGCGCCCGGTTTCCTCGGTGGGATCAGGATAGGCCTCGCGCGCCACCTCGACGATGCCGACGATCTCGCGGCCCTCGTTTGAATGGTAGAAGAAGGCCTGGTCGCCCAGCTTCATGCTGCGCAGGTTCTTCGCCGCCTGGGCATTGCGCACGCCGGTCCATGGCTCCACGCCCGCCTGCACCTGCTGGTCCCAGGAGAAGGCGTCCGGCTCACTCTTCACCAGCCAGTAGGCCGTCACGCCACGCGTTCCCCGTCGCGGAAGACCTCGCGGAAGGCATGCACGGTCTGGGTGGCGAAGACATCGGCCTCCCAGAAGGGATCGGCCTTGGCGAAGGCCCTGGCGGCTTCGAGGCCGGGCTGCTCGGTCACGACGATGCTGCCGCGCTGCTTGCCCTCCTCGTCCAGCAAGGGGCCGACATAGCGGAGATGCGGGGCCGCGGCTTCGAGCCAGACGAGGTGCTTCGGCCGGGCGGCGAGGCGCCGCTCCAGCGCGTCCGGCTTGTCATGGCTGATGATGGCGACAAGCACGTCCGCGATCCCCCTTCTGGCGCGGGCGCAGAGCCTTGCCCCGCCCGGTCGCGCAGAGGGTAGATCACGGCCCCGTGGGGTCGTCCAGGCTTCAGGCAGGCTGTGCCGGGCCCGGTACCGGATCGTGGTGGACGCGGCGCAGACGCATGGCGAAGCCGATCAGCAGGATGCCGCCCACCACCGCCTGGATGGCCACCACCCAGATCAGGGCCAGCAGCCCCGGCCCGGGCACGATGGCGAGCCAGACTCCCGTCAGGATGCCGAGCACGCCCCAGAGTCCCAGCATCCAGCTGCCGCTGTTCCAGGCGAGGACGATGCGGAAGATGCCAGTGACGATGAGCCAGGCGGCAACCATCAGGACCAGCACGATGGCCGAGGCAAGGGGCATCATCAGCAGCACCACGGCCCCGATGAGGGAGAGTATCCCATCCAGCCAGAGCCATCCCGTGCCCGGCCGCCTCATGCCCAGCATGGCCGGGCGGCCGGTGATCGCGTGCCAGAGGGTGAAGATGCCATCCAGCGCCAGCCAGGCGGCCAGGAGGCCCAGGATCACCGCCAGCCCCAGGCCAGGGGCAAGGAAGGCGAAGACGCCGAAGAGGATGGAGACGATCCCTCGCAGCAGCAGCAGCCACCAGCCGCCAGCCAGCGCGCGGACCACTCGGAAGCGCTCGTCTGCGTCTGTGTTCGATGGGCTGGCGGAGGTGGCGGACATGGCGGGATGCTCCTTGGAGGTTCCGGTCAGGCAGCGGCAGGAAATCGGGGAAGGCTCCAGCCTTCCCCGCGGGCCGGGGCTCCGCGGCCCCCGGCATCGGCCTCTTGCTTCACCGCCTGCTCAGCCAGGCGGCGTTCGGACGTGTCGCGGGAGGTTTTTTCTGTTTGCCCATCTATCAGGCCGGCACATGGGGCTAATGGATGAAGACTGCTGTATACTCTAACTCCTGGACTGGCGAGGGGTTGAGTGCTGTTCCAGAGAGGAGTGGCCAGTAATCTGCCGGCGACTTTCCATGGCCGGCAATGATTTCAGCCAAGAAATCCCGTTCGGCCAAATAATGGTCGGCCTGAACAAGGGGGGCTGAAGGTATGCACCTGATGAGCATTTCGGAAGCCACTCCGGAGATCCTGCCGGACCAGTGGCAAGCCGGCGAGAAGCCCTGATCGGAGAGGGCAGGCCGCCCCGTGGCGGGGTGGGAGGCGGAAGCGCTTATGGGGAAGGGGGGATGGTGGAGCTGAGGGGAATCGAACCCCTGACCTCGTCATTGCGAACGACGCGCTCTCCCAACTGAGCTACAGCCCCTTAACCATCGCCGCGCAGGCTTGGGGACCGGCGCGTGAGGGCGGCTTATTCCTCGCTCCGGGGCCGGCGTCAAGCGGTGCTGTGGGGCTTTGCGCAAAGCCCCGCGCTGGACTGGCCCCGGCATGGGCCATACACACGGCTTGCGGGCAATGTGACGCAGATTCAGGGGTGCGGGATGACAGCGATCTTCTGGCTGATCGATCAGGCGATCGGTCTCTATGTCTGGCTGCTGATCATCGCGGCGGTATTCAGCATGCTCACAGCCTTCAACGTGCTGGACACGCGCAACCGGCTGGTCTGGACCATCGGCGACTTCCTCTGGCGGGTGACGGAGCCGGCCCTGCGGCCGATCCGGCGCATCCTTCCGGATCTGGGCGGGATCGACCTTTCTCCCGTGGTGCTGATCCTGCTGCTCCAGGCCCTGCGGATCTTCCTCAATGTCACGGTTTTCCCCGCCCTCTGGCGGCTGACGATCTGAGCGGGACGCTCTAGAGATGACGGCACAGCTTCTCGACGGAAAGGCGATCGGCGCCCGGTTGCGGGCCGGTCTGGCGGAGCGGGTGGCTGGCCTTGGCTTCAGCCCCGGCCTGCGCGTGGTGCGGGTGGGGGATGACCCGGCCAGTGTGGTTTACGTCCGCTCCAAGGACCGGGCGGCGAAGGAGGCTGGCTATGACAGCGAAACCATCCTCCTGCCCGAGACGGTTTCCGAGGCCGATCTGCTGGCGGTGGTGCGGCGCCTGAACGCCGATCCGGCGGTGGACGGCATCCTGGTGCAGCTGCCCCTGCCGAAGCATATCGATCCCCAGAAGGTGCTGGAGGCGGTGGACCCGGCCAAGGACGTGGACGGCTTCCATCCGGTGAATGCCGGCCGCCTGGCCGCCGGCCTGCCCGGCCTCGTGCCCTGCACGCCGAAGGGCGTGATGCATTTGCTCGCCGAGGCCGGGGTGAAGCTCTCCGGCGCGCGGGCGGTGGTGCTGGGCCGCAGCGCCATCGTGGGCCGGCCCATGGCCGCGCTGCTGCTGGCCGCCGATGCGACGGTGACGACGCTGCATTCGCGCTCCCGCGACATCGCGGAGGAATGCCGCCGCGCGGAGGTGCTGGTGGCCGCCGTGGGCCGGGCCGGCATGGTGAAGGGCGACTGGATCGCGCCGGGCGCCGTGGTGGTGGATGTCGGCATCAACCGCCTGCCCAGTGGCAAGCTGGCGGGCGATGTGGAGTTCGAGGCGGCGCGTGAGCGGGCCGGCTGGATCACGCCCGTGCCGGGCGGCGTCGGACCAATGACCATTGCCTGCCTGCTGGAGAACACGCTGGAGGCCGCCCTGGCCCGGCGAGGGGCCGAGGCACTGCAGCCCAATGGCGGCGTTGCCGAGGTGAAGGCGACGCCGGAGCAGTCCTACGGCCACGGGCCAGGCCTGGCCTGATCCATGCTGTTTCGGATTCTCCAGGGTGTTGGGATCGCCGCGCTGCTCGGCTGCGCCGTGCTGGCGCTGCAAGGCACGCCGCTGCTCGGGCCGGAATGGTCCAGGGCGCGGATTCTCTATGCCGGGGCGGGCGCGGTTTCGGCGCTGACGCTGCTGGCCATGGGCACGCTCGGGCAGATGGTGCGACGAATCGAGGCATCCCAGGCCGCGATCCTCGCCCGTCTCGATCGGGAATGAAGCCTGCCGACCTTCTTCTCGCGATCGCCTTCGTCGTCATCTGGGGTTCAGCCTTCAATGCGGCGCGGCTGGTGGTGCTGGAATGGCCGCCTTTCTGGGCCCTGGCCTACCGCTTCGTCCTGACGGCTCCGCTGCTGCTGGCACTGGCCTGGATCACGCGCTCGCGCTGGCCGGCGCGGGAAGATCTCGGGCGCGTGGTGCTGATGGGGCTGCTCGGCACGGGCGGTTATCTCGCCTTTTCCTGGTGGGCGATGTCGCTCGTTCCCTCCGGGCTTGTGGCGCTGATCACGGCCTCGACGCCGCTGGTGGTGGCGCTGGGCGAGGCGGTCTTCCTCGGGCGTCGGCCTTCAGCCGGGGTCTGGACAGGACTGGTGCTCGGCTGGGCCGGGGTGGCCGTGCTGGCCGGGGCGCGGCTGGCCGGGCAGATCGGCGGGCCGCAGGGCATGGGTGAGGCGCTGGGCGTGCTGCTGGCGCTGCTCGGCGCCGTGTCCCAGGCCGCCGGGCTGCTGGCCTTCGCGCCGGCCCGCGCGCGGGTGGATCTCTGGTCCG
The DNA here is from genome assembly GCF_025791835.1 of Roseomonas xinghualingensis. Lineage (GTDB taxonomy): Bacteria > Pseudomonadota > Alphaproteobacteria > Acetobacterales > Acetobacteraceae > Roseomonas > Roseomonas xinghualingensis. The sequence goes on along the minus strand of NZ_JAOXLP010000012.1, from coordinate 129,379 downwards.
CCTCGGCGGGGCAGAGCCTTGTCAGCGCCATGCTGCTGCTGGGCATGGCGGTGGCGATGGAAGGCGCGCCGCCGACCTCTGGCAGTACCCAGGTGTGGTTCGGGCTGATCTACAGCGTTACGGTGGTGGGGGTGGGCGGCTATGGCCTGCTCTTCGTCATGCTGCGGCGTTTTCCGGCTTCCACCGCCGCGGCATTGCAGCTCCTCGCTCCGCCCGTGGCCGCCGTGATCGGTTGGGCCGGGCTGGGGGAGGTACTGGGCTGGGCGGATCTCGCCGGTGGCCTGCTAACGCTCACAGGGTTGATGCTGCTCTTCCGGGCACGCCTTCGGGAGGCGTGAGGCAAAGCGCTTCCCGCAGTGCGCGGGATGTTCCCGGTTCCAGGATCGCGCAGCACGATCGGGTTACATTTCATTCTTGAAATGAATGACTGACATTACGTTTTGCGGAGTGCAAATAGGTCAGCAGAGCGCCCAGATCTAACAGCGAAGACGACGACATCGTGCCGCCGCCTCTGATTAGGAGCCGAGTCATGTCTTCCTTCAGCCTTACCCGTAGCATGCGTATTCTTGGTCTCGCGACGGTTCTGCTGGCACCCGCTGCCATGCAGGATGCCTTCGCCGCCACCACGCCCAGCGACACCACCGTGACGATCCAGATGCCGAGGCCGATCGCTCGCCCGGCGCAGCCCCAGGGCCAGCGCGTGAACCCGTTGCTGTTCCTTGAGCAGAGTGGCGCCACAGGTGGCGCTGGTCAGGGCCAGGGCAGCAACTGACTGGCCACGGGCAGGGGCCGAAATGGCCCCTGTTCCTGCCCCGCGATGAGGGCCATTGGGCAGCCAATGGCCCTTACCGCATGAAGAGGGGTGCACAGGCGCCCCGAAATGCGCCAAGTCGCGCCTTCCATGCCGCTTAATCCCACCCGCTCCGCCGCCTTCACCCTCGTCTCCGCCGTCCTTGAGCGACGCCGCGGGCTCGATGAGGCCCTGGATGCCCTGCCAGGGCGGCTCCAACCGCGTGACAAGGCCGCCGCCCACCGCATCGCGGCCGCCGTGCTGCGCCGGCTGGGCAGCATCGATGCGGTGCTGGAGCCCTATCTCCGCCGCGAACCCTCGCCCCCTGCGCTGCAGGCACTGCGGATCGGCGTGGCGGAGCTGCTGCTGCTTGGCACACCGGCCCATGCGGCGGTGGGAACCGCCGTGGCCCTGGCGCCCAAGCCCTTCGCTGGGCTGGTGAATGCCGTGCTCCGCAAGGTTGCCACCGAAGGGGCTGCCGCCCTGGAAGAACTGGATGCCGCACGGCTGGATACGCCGGCCTGGCTCTGGTCCGCCTGGCATGCCGCCTATGGCCCCAAGGTCCGCGCCATTGCCGAGGCGCATACCCGGCCGGCACCGCTGGACCTCTCCCTGGCCCCGGGCGCCGCGGCGCCTGAGGGGGCGGAGATCCTGCCCAATGGCACAGCCCGCCTGCCTCCTGGCACCCGGATCACGGAACTGCCCGGCTTCGCGGAAGGCGCCTTCTGGGCGCAGGACGCCGCCGCCAGCCTGCCCGCGCGCATCCTGGGCGTGCGTGCGGGGGAGCGCGTGGCCGATCTCTGTGCCGCGCCTGGCGGCAAGACGGCGCAGCTCGTCGGCATGGGCGCCGCGGTTACGGCGGTGGAGAAGGAGGCGCACCGTGTCGAGCGGCTGCGCGAGAATCTCACCCGGTTGAAGATGCGGGCTGATGTCGTGGTGGGGGATGTCATTCCCTGGTCCGCCGAGCGCCGCGGGAGCTTCGATGCCGTGCTGCTCGATGCCCCTTGCACGGCCACGGGCACCATCCGCCGCCATCCGGAGGTGCCGCATCTGCGCCGCCCGCGCGACGTGCCGAAGCTTGCCGCCACCCAGGCCGCGCTGATCGAGGCCGCCGCCGGGCTGCTGGCGCCGGGTGGGCGGCTGGTGGTCGCGACCTGCTCGCTCCAGCCCGAGGAAGGGGAGGCGCATATGGCGCGCATCGCCGCTCTCGGCCTGCGTCCAGACCCGGTGCGGCCCGATGAGGTTCCGGGGCTGGAGGCCGCCATCACACCGGATGGCGCGCTGCGGACCCGGCCGGACCTCTGGGCGGAAAAGGGTGGCATGGACGGTTTCTTCGTCGCCCGCTTCGTCCGGGGCCCGGAGGGTGGCGGGGCGCGTTAGTCCAGGAGCCTCGGTGTTCCCGGCCTTGCAGGTCTTTCTGCGTCCGGGGGCTGCACAGGCGCCGTGAAATGGGCGAAGTCGCCCATCTCATGCCGTCCGATCCCGTCCACGCCGCCGCCCGCCCCGTTCCGCCGAAACCGGGGGGGGGCCATTCCGCCCGCCACGCCCTGACCATCCGGGGCTAGGGGCGCGGCATGCGGGTTCTGTTTGTCGCCAATATCGATTTCTCGCTGCGGCACTTCATCCTGCCGCTGATGCGCGGCGCCCGCGCGCGTGGGCATGAGGTGCTGGCCACCTGCGCGGATGGCCCGCTGCTGGACCTGCCGCGCGCCGAGGGCTTCGAGGTGCTTCCGGTGCCCATGGCGCGCAGCCTTTCGCCCGGCGCCAACTGGCGGGCCTTCGGGGCGCTGCGCGAGCTGATCCGGGAGCGCCGCCCGGATCTGGTGCATGCCCATTTCCCGATCTCGGGCCTGCTGGCCCGTGTGGCCGCGCGCGTGGAGGGCGTGCCACGCACGGCCTATACCTGCCACGGCTTCCTCTTCAACCAGCCCGGCCCGCTCTGGCGGCGCGGCTTGTCGCTGGCGGTGGAATGGGCGGGGGGGCGGCTGACCGACACCTTCCTGACGGTCAGCGAGGAGGAGGCGAGGGATGCCCGCCGCCTGCGCATCCATCCCAACCCCGTGCCCGTGCTGAATGGCCGCGATCCCGAGCGCTTCCATCCCGATCCCGCCGCGCGTGCCGCGATCCGCGCGGAGCTGGGCATCGCGCCCGATGAGGTGGTGGTGACGGCCATCTCCCGCCTGGTGCGGCACAAGGGCTATCCGGAGTTGCTGCGGGCGATGGAATCCGTGCCCGGCGTGACGCTCTGCGTGGTGGGGGAACGGCTTTCCAGCGACCACGGGCAGGACATGGAGCCGGAGTTCGAGCGCGCCGCATCCCTCATGGGGCCGCGCCTGCGCCGGCTGGGCTATCGCCACGACACGGAGCGGGTGCTGGCGGCCTCCGACATCTTCTGCCTGCCCAGCCATTTCGAGGGCCTGCCCATGTCGGTGATCGAGGCGATGCTGACCGGCCTGCCAGTGGTGGCCACCGATGTCAGCGGCCCACGGGAACAGGTGGTGGAGGGAGAAACGGGTCTTCTCGTCCCGCCCGCGACGGTGGAGCCGCTGGCGGCCGCGTTGCGGCGGCTTTCAGCCGATGCGGAACTGCGGGCACGGATGGGCGAGGCCGGCCGGGCGAGGGCGCTCGCGCTTTACGACGAGCGCCTGGTGGTGGAACGGACGCTGGATCTGCTGGGGCTTTGAAAAGGCCGGGGAAGGATTCCGCGCCCCGGCCTTTTCGCATTCTCAGAAGTCGCTGACGCGTCCCTTCCGCTCCCAGTCGCCATACCGGGTCGGCTCGGGCCCCTTCGGTCCTCCGATCTCGGCAGGCTTGGGCGGGGTTCCGGCGGGCGCATCGGATGGCGGCGGCGCCGGCGGGGCGGGTTGGGTCTTGGTGTCGTTGTTTTCGGCCATGCGCCCCAAATAGGGTTGGAACAGGCAAGGAGGAACAGGGGCCGTGTCCGGTATCATGCGCACCGCCATTCTGATGGCAGGCCTCACCGCCCTCTTCGCGGGGGTGGGCTTCATGCTGGGAGGGCAGCAGGGGATGGTGATCGCCTTCCTCTTGGCTGCCGGGATGAATCTCTACTCCTGGTGGAACTCCGACCGGATGGTGCTGCGGATGTACAATGCGCAGCCGATCGGCCCGGCGGATCACCCGCGGCTCTATGCCATGGTGCAGCAACTGGCCGCGCGGGCGGGGCTGCCCATGCCCGCGCTCTACCTCATCCATGAGGACCAGCCGAACGCCTTCGCCACGGGGCGCTCCCCCGAGCATGCGGCGGTGGCGGTGAACACCGGGCTTCTGGCGATGATGCCGGAGGAGGAGGTGGCCGGCGTCATCGCGCATGAGCTGGCGCATATCCGCAACCGCGACACGCTCATCATGACCGTCACCGCCAGCCTGGCGGGCGCCATCGGCATGCTGGCGCAGTTCGGCGGGCTTTTCGGGCACAGGGACCGCAACAACCCGCTGGGCGGAATCGGCCTGCTGCTGATGATGATCCTGGCGCCGCTCGCGGCGATGCTGGTGCAGATGGCGATCAGCCGTTCCCGCGAATACGACGCGGACCGGCTGGGCGCGCAGATCGCGGGCAGCCCGCTGGGGCTGGCGAATGCGTTGCAGCGGCTGGAGGCTGGGCGCCATGCCTATGTGAATCACCATGCCGAGGCGAATCCGGGCACCGCGCATCTCTTCATCATCAACCCGCTTTCGGGCGCGCGGATGGACAATCTTTTCTCCACCCATCCGAGCACGCAGAACCGGGTGATGGCGCTGATGCAGATGGCGGGTGGAATGCCGGCGAATGGACCGGCATTCTCCGGTGGCACCGCGGGGCGGCCCTGGGAGCGGTCCACGCGCCGCAGCCGCGGACCTTGGGGTTGAAACCGATGGCTTTGGATGGCGTGCGCGCCCTGGTGTTCGACGTGTTCGGCACGGTGGTGGACTGGCGGAGCGGCGTGGCGCGGGAGGCGGCACCCTTCCTGGCGCGTCATGGGGTGGGTGCGGCGGATCCCGCCGCCTTCGCCGATGCCTGGCGCCGCCGCTACCAGCCCGCGATGGAGGAGGTCCGCAGTGGCCGCCGCGCCTTCACCCGGCTGGACGTGCTGCACCGGGAGAACCTGGAGGCGGTGCTGCCCGATTTCGGCATCGATCCCGCGCGCGTGCCCGCGGCGGAGCTGGACGAGCTGAACCTCGCCTGGCACTGGCTCGATCCCTGGCCGGATTCCGTAGCGGGGCTCACGCGACTGAAGACGCGCTACATCATCGCGCCGCTGTCCAACGGCAACATCATCCTGATGACGGACATGGCCAAGAGCGCCGGCCTGCCCTGGGACGCGATCCTGGGTGCCGAGGTGGCGCGGGCCTACAAGCCGTCCCCCGAAGCCTATCTGCGTACGGCGGAGGTGCTGGCGATGCGGCCGGATGAGGTCTGCCTCGTCGCCGCCCATAATGGGGACCTGGCGGCCGCACGGCGCTGCGGGCTGCGCACCGCCTTCGTGCCGCGCCCGACGGAGCATGGGCCGGGACAGGAGAAGGACCTCGCGCCCGAGGAGGATTGGGACGTGGTGGCGGAGGATTTCTTGGCGTTGGCACGAATGCTCGGCGCATAGGAGGCGCTCCGGGAGCTATGAAGCTGTTGGCACGAAACTGGCAGTGAGGCATCAGCGAGAGGTGGAGTTGGTTGCCACGCCGCTTTGTTCCGCGTCATCAATAAGCAAGAGTCAGGACCTTTGATGTTCTCACGCCGTATGCTTCTGGGATCTGCCGGCGCCGCAGTCCTCGCCGGAAAGGCCAGTGCGCAATCCACCTATCCCGACCGTCCGATCCGGCTGATCTGCCCCTATCCCGCCGGCGGCGCGACGGATGTGCTGACCCGTATCCTCGCGGATGGCATGCGCGAGCGCCTGGGCCAGCCGGTGGTGGTGGAGAACCGGTCCGGTGCTGGCGGCAATATCGGCGTGGACGTGGTCGCGAAGGCGGCGCCGGATGGCTACACGCTGGGCACCGCCCCGGTCGGCAACTTCGTCATCAATCCTTTCCTCTACAGCTCCATGCCCTATGACCCGGTGCGCGACCTCTGCTCCATGTCGATCGCCTGGGAAGTGCCGAATGTCGCGGTGGTGGCGAGCAAGCATGTTCCGGCACGCACGCTGAAGGACTTCCTGGTCTGGGCGAAGGCGAAGCGGGGCGGCGTGACCTATGGCACCTCGGGCGTTGGCACCTCGGCTCACCTGTGCTCGGAACTTCTGTTCAAGCGCGCGGGCGTGGCCTGCACCCATGTGCCCTTCCGCAGCGCGGCGCAGGTGATCCCGGCGATGCTGTCGGGCGACGTGGATTTCGCGATCGACAACCTGGCCTCCTATGCCGGCATCATCCAGCAGGGGGAGATGACGGCGCTCGGCATCACGACGGAGAAGCGCTGGCCGACCATGCAGCAGGTGCCCACCATGGCCGAGGCCGGGATGCCGGATTTCGTGGTTACCGCCTGGTCCTCGCTGATCGGCCCGGCCGCGCTGCCCGCCGCGATCCAGGAGAAGCTTTCCGCCGCCGTGCAGGCCGTGGCCGCCGATCCGGTGGTGCGCCAGCGCTTCCTGGTCGCCGGGGCGCAGGCGATCGGCACCACCATCGCGGGGGCGCGGGAGCGTGCGGAGCGCGAGCGCCCGATGTGGAAGGAAATGGTGGAGCTGTCCGGCGCCCGCATGGATTAAGCGGAGCGCATGAAGACCGGCGGGATCGTGCGAAGGCACGATCCCGCCAGCCTTCGGCGATGGCCTCAGGAAGGCTGTCGGGCGGAGGCCTCCTGGTTCAGCTTCTCCAGGGATTGCAGCACGCCGCGCGCCGCGTTGACGGCTTCAGGAGCAGACTTCGATGGACGCTCATGGGAGATGTCGGCCACATGGTGCCGCATGTCCTGCATGGCGCTGTCATAGGCCGGAGTGCGGGCAAAGCTCATTGGGGCGCGCTGCGCGATCTGCCAGGAACTCCGTGCCGTCTGCATCAGATGGATCACTTCCGGCGGCATGGCGCCCTGCTGCCTGGGCTGGGCGCCGCCTTCCACACGGGAGATTTCCTGCCGCAGATCCTCCACGGCCTTCTGCAGCATGCCGCGATAGGTCTGCATGTCCGGCGCCCGGGGTGTGGCGGTATTCGGATTCGGGTTGGCCACGGAGGGGCTCTGCTGGGGAGCGGCTTGCCTGTCCTGATTCGTCTGGGCGACGGCTCCAGCCAGAAGGGTGAAGCACAGGGCTGGCGCGACGGCGAGTATACGAAGCTTCGCGCGCATGGGGATCTCCGTCATCCGGCTTTGTGGCACCTTTCCAGTCGTTGCCCGTCTCCGCCATGTCGGGAGACGGATGCGCGAGCAGAGCTGTGTCAACGCCTTACGCAGGCAGCCGTTGCCGCCGAAGATCTTCGCCCATCCGGGTGGGAGATGTGCGAGAGGTGCTGCGTCAGCCCATCGGCTCGGCGGCCTTCTCTTCCGGCCGGCCACCGGCGGGGCAATCCGCCACCACCTCCCGCGCGAGGACGAGGAGCAGCCGCCGCAGCCAGGCATGGCCCTGATCGGCTTCGAAGCGCCGATGGAAGATCATCGAGAGCCGCGTGTGCTTCGTCGCCTCCGCTGCATCCTGCGGCAGCGCGCGCAGCGCCAGCCCATGCGCGGCGGACAGTTGCCGGGCGAGACGGGACGACAGGGTCATCACCATGTCGGTGTGCAGCAGGATTCCTGGCACGGCGGAGAGATGCGCCACCACCCCGCCCAGGTGGCGTGGATGGCCGAGTTCCCGCAGTACCCGGTCCATCGCGCCATCGCGCGAGCCATTGGGCGAATGCAGCAGATGCGGCCAGGCGGCGTAGCGTTCGGTCGTCAGCTCCCCGTCCAGCAGCGGGTGGCCGGGGCGGGTGAGGATCATGAAGGCTTCGGGCAGCAGGCGCAGGCGTGTGTAGAGGGCAGTGGGTTCCGGCAGCACGGCGATCGCCAGCTGCACCTCATTGGCTTCCAGCAGGGCGGTGGCATTGGTGCGGTCGGCATGGCGGATCGCCACCAGCACCTTCGGTGCTTCATGCGCCAGCCGCGCGAAGAGGGGCGGTGCGAGCACGGCCTCGGCATATTCTGAAAAGGCGAGGATGAAGCTCCGGTCGCTCGTCGCCGGATCGAAGGGCGCGGTAGCCGCCAGGGTTTCCTGCAGCCGGTCCAGCATCTCCTCCACCGGCTGCGTCAGGGCGAGGGCGAGGCTAGTCGGCTCCACGCCTTGTGGGGCGCGCAGGAACAGCTCATCCCCCAGCGCCGCGCGCAGCCGGTTCAGCGCGTTGGAGACGGCGGGTTGCGAGAGGTTCAGCCGTGCCGCGGCGCGCGTGACATGGCGTTCGCGTGCCACGGCGTCGAAGACGCGCAGCAGGTTCAGGTCGAATTGCGAGAGATCCTTCACGCGCCAAATCCGTAAAGCCGGGCCGGATTGTCCCATAGCACCGCCGCGCGCTGGGCGGGGGTGAGGGGGGCAAGGGCGGCATTCCGCAGCGCGGCTTCGTCCTGCGGCACATCGGTATTGGGATGGGGCCAGTTAGTACCCCAGAGGAGTTGGCCCGCACCGGCCTCCGCCAGGGCGCGGATCAGCGGCGCGGTGTCCCCTGGCGGCAAGGCATAGGGGGAGGAGAGCTTCACCCAGGCACGCCCGGCGCCCAGCAGATCGGAAATCAGGGGCCAGGCGGGATGGGTGGCGAAGTCATCGGGCGGCAGCATGGCGAAATGGTCCAGCACCAGCGGGCAGGGCAGGGCGCGCAGGATGGACGCCATGTCCGCCAGCAGCTCGGCGCGGGCGAAGACCTGCAGGTGCCAGCCCTGATCGGCGCAAAGGCGGCCCAGCGCCGGGATGTCCTCGGGCGCCAGCGGCACATGATGGGTGAGGTTGGCGCGCAGCCCGCGCACGCCGGCCCGCGCCAGGCGGCGGGCTTCGGCCGCATCTGTATCGGGCGGGAGCACGGCCACCACGCGCGACATTTCCGGCGCCATGGCATGGGCCGCGAGGTGCAGCGCGTTGTCGAAGCCATAGGTCGAGGGCTGCACCAGCACATGATGCGTGATGCCCAGCCGTGCCCGCAGCGCCGCATAGGCGGAGAGCGGGGCATCCGGCGGCGGGCGGGTGCCGGGATAGGGGGGGATGGAGGCATCGTAGACGTGGTGATGCGCATCGACGGCGCGGAAGGACGGGATATCAGGCATGGCCGGGCGCATCCTGGGCACCCGGGACGGCGGGCGCCATGGAGGTGGCAGGAATAGCGGCGCCGGATGCGGCCAGTTCCTCGGGCGTCGCGGCGATGCGGCGGCAGCGGAGCCATGTGGAGAGTGTGGGAGAGGCCGTCCAGACGCAAACCGGGATTGCCAGTGCCAGCCCGGCGGTGAAGGGCAGGGACAGCAGCAGGGCGGGCGCCGAAACTCCGGCGAAACCTGCGGCACAGCCCAGGCCCAGCAGGGTATGCGGCCAGAGAAGCCGCGCCGCGTCGCCCCATTCCACGCCGCGATCGGCCCGGTTCTGCGGCGCCCAGCCATTCCGCGCACCCAGGGTCAGCCGGGCGAGGGCAAGGCTCTTGTTGGCAAGGCTCACCGGCTCAACCAGCAGGGAGAAGAGGATTTCGGCTGCCGCCCCCCGCAGAACCGCCGCGCGGCCGCCATAGGGCGCGGCGCGCTCGGGCCGCAGCAGCAACTCCGCGAAGCCGCAGAGCTTGGGTGCGGCATTGCCGAGCCAGGTGAGCAGAAGCAGCGCCGCCATCGCGCCCATGGGGGTCCCGGCGCCGCCGCCCGTCAGCGCGTTGCCCAGGGCCGCCAGCAGTATCCCCACCCATAAGGGCGCGCAGAGGAAGAGCAGCATGGCCTGGGCCATTTGCCATCGCCCCATCGGCCGCAGCCCTGGCGCCAGGATCAGGTGGCGGTACTGCATGTTGCCGGCGCCCCAGCGCACATCGCGTGCCAGGAATTCCGGCAAGGCCGGGGGATTGCCCTCCAGGCTGCCATCCTCGGCCGGCAGGCAGCGCACGCGCCAGCCGGCGGCACGGAGCCGCACCGCCTCCAGCTGGTCATGCGAGAGGATGGCGGAGCCATCGGGCAGCGGGGCGAGGCGGGCATGCGCGCGGAAGGGCGCGATGCGGAAGATTGCATTGTGGCCCCAATAGGGGCCGTCATCCAGCTGCCACCATCCCTGGCCCGTGGCCCAGGCGCGCATCCCTGCACGCATGCCGAACTGGAAGAGGCGTGGGAAGGCGCTGGAGGCCGGGCGGCCGACGATCAGTTGCTGGATGAGGGCGAGATGCGGGTCGGCCTCCATCCCGCGCACCAGGCGCAGCACGGCCCCGGCCGACATCTCGGAATCCGCGTCCAGCATCAGGGCGAGGTCATGGCCCTCCGCATGATGGTCGAGGAACTCCATGACATTGCCGGCCTTGAAGCCGGCGTTGTCGGCGCGGCGGCGATGCCGGATGGGGATGCCGCCCGCGCGCGCGGCTGCGAATGCGGCGATGGCGGCATCCTCCGCCACCACATGGGCGGGATCGCGCGTGTCCGAGAGGAACCACAGGGTGAAGCGCCCGCCTTCCCCGGCTGCTTCCAGCCCATCCAGAAGACGGGCGAGGGTTGGCAGGACTGTCTCCATCACCTCGTTGCGGATGCAGATGGCGATGGCGGTGCGGAGGGGCTGGCCGACGGGCGGGGAGGCCACCTGCGGCACCAGGAAGGCGGGGGCATCCGGCTTCGCCAGCAGCAGGGCCAGGCCGATGAGCGAATTTGTCACGCAGATCGCGGTCCAGGGCAGGGTGCCGAGATAGAGGACAGCGATGGCCATCTCCCACCCCGTCCAGCCGCCGGGCGTCAGCACATGCCAGAGCATTGCGCTCAAGGACGCGGCGACCAGCAGGCCGATCAGCAGGAAGGCGGCGCGCCGCAGGGCGGGGCGCTCACCGGGCCAGGGGGGCGGAGGTGGCTTCACGGCTGGAAGCTTGCGCGGATGCGTGGCGGAAGCGTGGCGGACTGCCTGAGACAGTCACCACGGCCTTGTGTGCGTGTGGAGATCGGCACGGGATTGGAAGGTTGTCCCACTTCCGTAGAATGCAGGCCTGCATCTGCGAATTGTTCTGGGTTTGGAATGGGTCGGCCTCATGGGCATTCGATCCGGCCCCCCCTAACGGCTGCAGCTGTTAAGGGGGGCATATGTGCGTTTCATCTGTCACCTCTCATCCGGTCGCGGGGCATCCCACCCGCCTCCTGCTTCAGATGGTGCCCGTGGCATGAACCGACCGACCTCCGCCCTTCCATCCCGCTCCGCGATCCTGGCGGTGAGAGGCAGGGCGATGATGGGGCAAGGCATCCAGGCCGCATGACATTCCAGGCCCGTCCGCGTGGCCTGCCCGCGCAGAAGCTGCTGCCGTCCGGACCTGACCGGGCCGACACCCTTTGCGCCCAGGAGCCGATCCATATTCCGGGATCCATCCAGCCGCACGGGGTGTTGCTAGTGGCCGATCCGTCGCGAGCGATGGCCATCGTGGCGGCCAGCCAGAATGCGGGGCTGGTCTCAGGGGACAGTCAGTCGAACACGCTGCTGGGCGTGCCGCTGGCCGAGGTGCTCGGCGAGGAGTTCACCGCCACGCTGATGGATCTGGCCGCCGCGGGGGAGCTGCCTGGCGAAACGCCCTGGGAAACGGCGCTGGGCCTTCCTGGCGGCGCTTTCGAGATCATGTCCCATATCCAGGATGGCATGGTGCTGATCGAGCTGGAGCCGGTGGCTCCCACGGATGAGCCGGATGCGCTGGCCGCTGCCCGTACCCTTCAGCGGGCCATTGCCCGGCTGCGCGCCTCCGGCGGCGGCCTGCGGGAGCTGGCGCAGGTGGCGGTGCAGGGCATCCGCCAGCTCACCGGCTATGAGCGCGTGCTGATCTACCGTTTCGACCAGGACTGGCACGGACAGACCCTGGCCGAGGACAAGGTGGATGACTGGGAGCAGTCGCTGGCCGGGCTACATTTTCCGTCATCCGACATCCCGGCGCAGGCGCGCGAGCTGTACCGGCGCAGCCTGATCCGCTGGGTGCCCTCCCGCGATGCCGTGCCGGTGCCGCTGCACAAGGACCCATCCTGGGATCTGCCGGAGACGCCGGAGAGGCCGATCGACCTCTCCTTCTCGCGGCTGCGCAGTCTTTCGCCGGTCCATCTGCAGTACCACCGCAACATGGGCGTCGATGGTTCCATGTCGCTGTCCATCCTGCATGAGGGGCAGCTCTGGGGGCTGATGGTGTGCCATCACCGCCGGCCGCACCGGCCCTCGCCCGGCCAGCGCGCGGCGGCGGCGGCGCTGACCGATGCCTTCGCGCTGCGCATCGGCGGGGCCGTGCAGCGCGGGGTGGAGCAGGCGCGGCGCGCCGATCTGCAGCGCCTGGCCGAGCTGATGGCCCATATGGCGGAGGCGGATGGTGTCAGCGCGGCGCTGACCGCCGGTTCTGTCACCATCGCATCGCTTTTCGGCTGTATGGGCGCAGCGGTGGTGCGTGGCGATACGGTGGAGCTTCTTGGCACCGCTCCACCTGCCAAGGATGTGCTGCGCTTGACCGCCTGGCTATGCACGCAGGCTGGGCAGGACCTCTTCCATTCGGATCACCTGGGCGCCGAGTTCCAGGACTGGCCGCATGCCGGCATCGCCAGCGGCGTATTGGCCGTCTTCCTGAATGCCGAACGCAGCGACCTGATCCTCTGGTTCCGGCCGGAGGAACCCTATCTCGTCAACTGGGGCGGCAATCCGGGCAAGGCCGTGGAGCCGGGGCAGACCTCCATCCTGCCGCGCCTCTCCTTCGAGCGCTGGGTGGAGGAGCGGCATGGCTACGCCCGCCCCTGGGAGGACTGGGAGTTGGAGATCGCGGCGTCGCTGCGCCACGCGATCACCGAGGTGGTCATCCGCAGCCTCACCCGCATCGCGGAGCTGAGCGAGCGCCTGCGGCAGTCGCAGAAGATGGAGGCGGTCGGCCAGCTCACCGGCGGCCTCGCGCATGACTTCAACAACCTGCTCACCGGCATCGTCGGCAGCCTGGATCTGATACGCAACCGCGTGGCGCAGGGCCGGGTGACGGAGCTGGACCGCTATCTCGGCGCGGCGACGGCATCCGCCAACCGCGCGGCGGCGCTGACGCACCGGCTGCTGGCCTTTTCGCGGCGGCAGACGCTGGATCCGAAGCCGACCGACGTGAACCGCCTCGTCACCTCCATGGAGGATCTGATCCGCCGGACGGCCGGCCCGGCGATCCATGTGGAGACGGTGATGTCGGGCGGGCTGTGGACGACGCTCTGCGACGCCAACCAGCTTGAGAATGCGTTGCTCAACCTCTCGATCAATGCGCGCGATGCCATGCCCGATGGCGGGCGGCTGACGATCGAGGCGGTGAATGCGCGGCTGGACGATGCCTATGCGCGGAAGCACCACGATGTCATGCCCGGCCAGTATGTCGCCGTCTCGGTGACGGATACGGGGGCGGGAATGCCGCCGGAGGTGGTGGCGCGCGCCTTCGATCCCTTCTTCACCACCAAGCCGCTTGGTGAGGGCACGGGCCTTGGCCTTTCCATGGTCTACGGCTTCGCCAAGCAATCCAATGGCTATGTCCGCATCTACAGCGAGGTCGGGCAGGGCACGACGGTGCGGATCTACCTGCCGCGGAGCATGGGGCAGGTGGAGCCGGATCAGGAAGGGGAAGGTCCCTTTCCTCTCGCGGCCGGGCCGGAGGGTGGCACCGTGCTGGTGGTGGATGACGAACCGGTGGTCCGCATGCTCGTGGGAGAGGTGCTGCGTGACATGGGCTACGGCGTGGTCGAGGCATCCGACGGCATCCAGGCGGCGAAGCTGCTGGAGGGCGGCCGCCGGATCGACCTGCTGGTGACGGATGTCGGCCTTCCGGGCGGCATGAACGGGCGGCAGCTGGCGGATGCGGCGCGGACGAAGCGCCCGGGGCTGAAGGTGCTGTTCATCACCGGCTATGCCGAGAACGCTGCCATCGGGAATGGGCTGCTGGAACCGGGTATGCAGGTGATGACCAAGCCCTTCGCGATGGATTCCCTCGCCTCCAAGATCCGGTCGATCCTGGTTTGAGCGGGATGCCTTCCATCCGGGAGAGGCTGCGCGCCGAAACCAGGCCTGAGCATGAGCGGTTGGAGAACGGGCTGCGCCTGACCGATCCGGGCCTGACCCTGGAGCGCTACCGCGTTCTGCTGGCGCGCTTCCACGGATTCTGGTCCGGCTGGGAGCCGCGGATGGCGGCCGTGGTCGGGGATGAGGACTTCCTCGCGCCACGCCGCCGCCTGCACCTGCTGCGAGAGGACCTGCGGGCGCTGGGCGCGGCGACGGACGGGTTGCCGGTCTGCGAGGGGCCGGCGATCCGGGACCGCGGCGAGGCCTTCGGCTCCCTCTATGTCATGGAAGGATCGACGCTGGGCGGGCGGGTGATCGTGAAGCGGCTTGGCGCCCTCGGGCTTTCGCCGGAGACGGGCGGCTGCCGCTATTTCGCCGGCTACGGCGCGGCCACGGGCGCCATGTGGAACCGCTTCGTCGAAAGGCTGGAAGCGGAAGCCCATGAGGAAAGCGCGCCAGCCATCATCCAGGGCGCGCGGGCCACCTTCGCTACGCTGGGGGACTGGTTGCTGGCGGGCTGATCCAGGGATTGGAAAAGGGCCGGGAAGAAGGGATTCTCTCCGGCCCCGTCCTCTCAAGCCTATTCGGCGGCGCCGCGAATGGGGCCGTCCGCGAGGACCAGGAGATGGCCCAGGGAGCAATGCTCGATGCGGGCCTCCACCTCATAGACCTTGGCCAGCAGGGCGGGGGTCAGCGTCTCCAACGGCGTGCCATCCGCCTGGATCCTGCCCTCGCTGAGCGCCACCAGCCGGTCGGCGAAGCGGGCGGCGAGGCCGAGGTCATGCAGCACCACCACGCCCACAAGTCCGCGCTGCACCACCGTCTCGCGCACCAGCGCCATGACCGAGACCTGGTGGCGGAGGTCCAGCGCGCTGGTCGGCTCGTCCAGCATCAGGATGTCGGGCTCGCGCGCCAGCGCCTGCGCCAGGCCCACGAGCTGCCGCTGGCCACCCGAGAGCCTGTCCAGCGTGCGCAGCGCCAGATGCTCGATGCCCAGGCGCCGCAGCACGGTGATGGCGTGGTTGGCGGCCGTCGCACCATCGGGCGCAAGATCCGTCGGCACGGCGCGGAGGGCGCCGACCAGCGTCTCCATCACCGTCAGCGCCACGCCGCCGGGCAGGCCCTGGGGCATATAGGCGAGGTGCCGCGCGCGTTCCGGGATGGACATGCGGAGCAGGTCGCGGTCACCGAGCCGCACCGTGCCGCGCGTGCCGGGCACGAGGCCCGCAATGCCGCGCAGCAGGGTGGACTTGCCCGCCGCATTCGGCCCGACCAGCGCGGTCAGCGTGCCGGGCTGCAGCGGAGCGAGATCGAGCCCATCCACGATGACGCGCCGCCCATAGGCGACGCGCAGCCCGGAGACGGAAAGCGCGGCGGCGCTCACGACACGCGTCCCCGGCTCAGGACGAGCGCCAGGAAGACCGGCACGCCCACCAGCGCGGTGACGATGCCGATCGGCACCAGCAGCCCCGGCACGGCGAGCTTGCCCGCCACGGAAGAGAGCGACAGCAGCAGCGCGCCGCAGAGCGCCGAGGCCGGCAGGAAGAAGCGGTGGTCCTCCCCCACCAGCAGCCGCGCGGCATGGGGGCCGACCAGCCCGACGAAGCCGATGGTGCCGACGAAGGCGACCGAGACGCCGGCCAGCAGGCTGACGCGCAGCAGCGCGCCACGCCGCGTGGCATTCGTGTCCACGCCGAAGGAGCGCGCCCGGTCCTCGCCCAGGCGCAGGGCCGTGAGGCGCCAGGCGGCGCGGGCGGAGAAGGGAAGGGCGATGGTCAGGGCCAGGGCCAGGATGCCGATCTTGTCCCAGCTGGCACGGGCGAGGCTGCCCATGGACCAGAAGACGAGCTGCTGGAGCGCCTGCTCGGTCGCCATGAACTGGATCAGCGCGACCAGCGCGTTGAAGGCGAAGACCAGCGCGATGCCGAAGAGCACCAGCGCCTGCACGCCCGCGCCGCGCAGCCGCGCCAGGAACTGCAGCAGCGCCATGGCGGCCAGCGCGAAGGCGAAGGCATTGGCCGGCACCAGCCAGTCCTGCGGCACGAAGGTGAGGCCCGTGCCCAGCACGATGGCCAGCGCCGCCCCCAGCGAGGCCGCCGAGGAGACGCCAAGCGTGAAGGGGCTGGCCAGCGGGTTGTCCAGCACCGTCTGCATCTCGGCGCCCGAGAGGGCGAGGGCCGCGCCCACCAGCACCGCCATCACGGCATAGGGCAGGCGCACGTCCCAGACGATGACGGACATGGCCCCGCCGGCGCCGCGCCCCGCCATCAATGCGTCGATCACGGTGCCAAGCGGCAGGCGGGCAGGGCCGGTGGCGACATCCAGCAGGAAGGCGGCTACCAGGCCAAGGGTCAGCGCCGCCAGAAGCGCCGCGCGGCGCAGGAGCAGGCGGCGGTAGCCGGCGGCGGCATCACCCATCGGGACGGCAGTGGCGCTCAACGAAGGGAGATCCAGTAGGTGCCCTGAAGCGGCAGGTTGGAAAGGAGGCGCCGGTTCATCCCGGAGGGGGCGCCATGGAAGTGGTCCGCTAAGGAGGTCGCCAGCTTTGCGGAGCCAGGCAGACTGGCCTCCCGGCCGGTGATGTCGCGCAGGATGACGGGCTGCGCCACCGCAGGGGCGGCGGCGAGCAGAACGGGTAGCAGGGCGGCAAGGCGCAGCAGGCTGCGGCGGATCATCGAGGCTCCAGGCGGAGGGGTGTTCCGCACAGGATAATCATTCGCAGGCGTGCCGACAAACAACTCCGCCGTCGGGGGCGGCGCGGGCAGCCCCGCGCCAAGTGGGAGGCTCAGTGCTCCTCGTCATCCTCGCCGGCGCCCTGGCGCCAGTAGCCGACGGCGCGGTAGCGGCCGCGCGTCAGCTTGCGCTCCTGCATCCAGTGCTCCCGGATGGAGCGGGCAGTGGCGTTCTCGCAGGCGGCCCAGGCGGAAACCTGCTCGACTGGCCTGTATTCGGCGCCGCGCATGGCCTCCAGCAGCTTCTCGCCATAGGGGGCGCCATTCCGGTGCAACCAGCGGACCGGCAGGCCCGGCGGGGCGTCGATCGCCTGTTCCTCCGCGGCATCGGCCACCTCGATCAGGGCGAGGCCCTGCGCGTCCCGGGGCATGGCCTCCAACCCCCGCGCGATGGCGGGAAGGGCGGTCTCGTCGCCCCCCAGCAGCGTCCATCCATCCGCCTTCACGCTGCCGCCGCCTGGGCCCATCAGCCCCAGCCAGTCGCCGGGCTGCGCCCGCAGGGCGAAGCGGGGGCCGGGGCTGGTATCGCCATGCAGGACGAAGTCGATATCCATCTCCCCCGCTGCCAGGTCCAGGCGGCGGATCGTGTAGGTGCGGCGGATGAGGACAGTGCTGTCGAACTGGGGCACGCCGCTCGGGGTCAGCCGCGGCCAAGCGGGCTCGCCCGGTCCCTGCGGCATGAGGATCTTGAGGTGGTGGTTCTCGCCCGCGAAGCGGTCGAAGCCCTCGCCCTGGATCGTCACGCGGCGCATGCGGGGGGTGATGTCGCGGGCGCTGACGACGCGGGAGAGGCGGAAATTGTGAGGGCGGGCATCGCCGGAGGCGATCGCGCCATCGCCGGTCCAGACGATGCCGAGCGTCTCATCCTCCGCCAGGCCGTTCAGATGGCCGGCGACCATGATTTTGGTATCCGCCAGCTTGTCGATGGAGGGCGCCTCGATGCGCAGGTCGATCCCGCCCTGCCGCAGCTTCAGCAGGGCGATCGTGCCGCCATTGTTGATGCGGGTGTCCTCTAGCGCGCCGGTGACCTCAAGCCCGTGGTCCAGCATGTGGTCCCGGAAATGGGCGAGGAGCGCTTCGGGGGCACGGGAGGTGGCGCGCGCCTCGGCGATGAGAGTCATGGGATATCCTAACTCGCGGAGCAGGGTCAGAACGCCGTGCCGGGCGGCAGATCGGCCCAATGCGCGCCTTCCATGGGGATGGCCAGGAACTGGCTGTTGAGCGCCGCCATGGTGGCGGCGGGGTCGAGATCCCCGCAGCGGTCCGGATGGAACCAGCGGGCCAGGGCCTCGAGCATGATGATGTGGGCCGGGGTGTCGTTGAAGCCGTGCCAGATGGCATGGGCGCGGCCGGCCTTGACGCAGGACAGGATGTCCAGGCGGGTGCGCTTGATCACATCCACCAGGGCGCGTTCCGCCTTTTCCTTCTGCACGCCCCGGCCGAGGGGAATGCCGCCGCGCTCACCAAAGGGGCCGCCGGTGGCGACATAGATCTTCGGGTCCTGGGTGACGAGGTACTCCAGGGCGAGCTGGCCAACGGCGCCCGGCAGCACATCGGCACCGATATTGTGGCCGCCGGCGAAGGTGATCATGGAATCGTAGGCACCCCGGCCAGGGGAGCTGCAGCATGGCGTGCCGCCGGCATGGGCGTGCAGCATGACCTTCGGCCGCGCATCCCCCAGGCCCTCAAGCCGCCTCGCGATGACGTTCCGCTTTTCCATGTAGAAGGCATCGAATGCGGCCGCGCGGTCCTCGCGGCCCAGGATCTGGCCGAGGATGGCCATGCTCCGCTGCGTGTTGCTCATGGGATCGATGAAGAAGTCGATCACCACGGTGGGGATGCCCAGCGCCGCGACCCGCTCCGCCACCTCCTCGTTCTGGGCGCGGGCGCCGCCGCGGCCGAGGATCAGCACATCCGGCTGCCCGGCGATCAGGGTCTCCAGGGAAAGCCCATCCGCCTGGTCGTGCACGATGACCGGAATGGAGTCCGCCTGGGGGAAGCGCGCGCGGACGGTGGCGTAGTCCGGCGGGTTCATCTGGCGCAGGTCATAGCCCCAGCCGGTGATGAGGGAGACCGGATCGGGATGCAGCAACCCCATGGCCAGGATATGCCGCGCCTGGGTCAGCGCGATGCGCTTCGGCTGGCGGGGGAGCGTGACCTTGCGGCCAGCCACATCGGTGATCTGGATCGGCCCGCCGGCGGATTGGGCACGCAGCAGGCGTGGTGCGGCCAGGAGGGGCAGGGCGGCGCCGAGAAGCTGGCGGCGGTTCATGGGGCGGCTCCGGGATCGGGCGGCAGGGTGAAGGGCAGGGCCCGTGCGATGGCGGCGGGGATGACGGAGCCATGCTTTTCGCCAGGGAAGGAGACAAAGTCCACCGCGGGCCAGGCCCCGGCCAGAAGGGTGGCGAGATCGCGCGCATTGCCGGCCATGCGGCGGGCGGCCCGGATGGCGGCCCGTGGGTTCCCCGCGTCGTCCTGTCCCTCCAGCTCGCCGACGGTGATCAGCAGGGCGGAATTCCCTGTGCCGGGCGGCGGAGCCGCGGCGAAGTGCCGGGCGGCCTCCATCGTTGCGCCGCCGGCCCACCAGAGGGAGGGGCTGGCGGCGACCAGGCGTCGGAACAGGCCCGGGCGCGTGAAAAGGGCGTGCAGGGCCAGCAGCCCGCCGAAGGAATGGCCGAAAAGGGCGAGGCGGGCGCGATCCACCGGGAAACGGCGCTCCAGTTCCGGGAGCAGCTCTGCCTCGATGAAGTCGAGGAAGGCATCCGCCCCGCCCGACCCCTGCTGCGCCTCCGCGACGGGCGGGGTGTAGTCCCGCATGCGGCTGGGGATGTCGAAGGCAGCGGTGCCGGGATGGCCGAGGCCGACGATCAGGGCGGGGGCGATGTCCTCCGCCGCGCCACGCCAGGAACGGGCACGGAGCGCGTCGGCGGCAGTGGCGAAGGTTGCGTTGCCATCGGTGAGGAAGAGAACGGGAAAGCCGCCGGGGGGCGGCGGCTGTTCCGGCCAGGCGAGCAGGATGCGGTGGCGGCGCGCCGGGTCGTCCCCGGCGCACATGTCCCACCACTCGCTGCGCGGCAGCGTGACGGACGATCCTGGATGCGGGGCCGGCGTCATCACCAGCGCACGCGGACCGACCCGAGCACGAGGCGGCCCGTGCCATAGTAGCAGGCGGTCAGGGAGGAGCAGCTCGCGACATAGTCCATGTCGGCGATGTTCTGCGCATTCACCGCCAGTTCCAGGCCGCGGGCCTGCTCGAAGCGAGCGCCGACATCGTAGCGGATGGAGGCATCGAACAGGGTCACGCTGTCCACCTTGAAGCTGTTCGCCTCGTCGCCATAGGTCGAGCCGACATAGCGCACGCCGCCGCCGATCTGCAGGCCGCGCAGCGGGCCCTCGCGGAAGCTGTAATTCGCCCAGCCGCTGGCCATGTGTTGCGGCACCTGCGGCACGCGGTTGCCCGTGACGCCCGGGTTGTTCGACTTTGTGACCTCGGCGTCGATGTAGGAATAGGCGCCGATCAGGTCGAGATTGTCGTTCAGGCTCGCGCGTGCATCCACCTCGATGCCGCGCGAGCGGATCTCACTCTGCGGCACGCTGAACGTGATGTCGTTCGGGTCTCTCGTCAGCACGTTCTGCTGCGTGATGTGATAGGCCGCGACCTGGATGAAGCTGTTCATGCCGGGCGGCTGGTACTTCAGGCCGATCTCGTACTGCTCGCCCGTCGTCGGATCGAAATGCCCGCCGCCGCGTGCGGGGGCATAGGTGCCTGTATTCGGGAGGAAGGAGGTCGAGTAGCTCGCGTAAGGGGCGAGGCCATTATCGAAGAGGTAGAGCGCGCCCGCGCGCCACGTTACCGCGTCGTCGAACTGTGATTCCTGCGAGGCATTGGCGCCGCTCGCCTGATGGGTCGTGGTGCCGATGTTGGCACGGTCGTAGCGGACGCCGAGATTGAAGCGCCAGCGATCAAGCGCGATCTGGTCCTGTGCGTAGAATCCAAGTTGATCCAACTCCTGGTTGGTCAGACCGGCCGGGCTGGTCAGGATTGGCCGGATGCTTTGGTAATAGACAGGATTGAACAGATCGATCGACGGCACCGCCGGTCCGGAGGCGAGACCCTGCCGGGCACGTGCCGAGGTGCGCTGCCAGTCGATGCCGAACAGCGCCGTATGGCGCAGCGGGCCGGTGGTGAAGGTGGCCTGCGCCTGGTTATCCAGCGCATAGGCATTGGCATGGTCGGAGACGAAGGTTGCGCCCCGGCTGCCGATGCCGTTGCCCGCGATCGAGCGGACCGAGAGGACATTCACCTCGGCATCGATATGCGAGTAGCGGAAGTTCTGGCGCAGGGTCCAGGTATTATCCAGCCGGTGCTCCAACTGGTAACCGAGCGAGGCCTGGGTGCGGTGGAAGCGGTCGAAGGCGGGATCGCCGGCGAAGAAGCTGCGTGGAATCCTGCCGTTCCGGTTGGGCAGCACCGTGCCCGTGGCCGGCACGAAGTTGTAGAAGCCGCCTTCCGGATCATACTGGTAGGAGGCGAGGAAGGTGATCGAGGTATTGTCGTCCGGCCGCCAGGTGAGCGCCGGGGCGATCGCGATCCGCTCCTCCTGTGTATAGTCGAACTGGGTGTTCGATTTCCGCGCGATGCCCGTGAGGCGATAGAGGAACTTGCCGTCCTCCGTCAGTGCCCCGCCCAGGTCGAAGGCGGTTTGCAGCAGGGCATGGCTTCCGGCCTCGATCCGCACCTCGTTCACATGCGCGGCGCTGGGGCGGCGGCTGACGAGATTCACGAGGCCACCGACGCCGGTCTGGCCATAGAGCACGGAGGCCGGGCCGCGCAGCACCTCGATCCGTTCGAGCAGCCAGGGATCGGTATTCGGCACGCCGAAGTAGAGGCCGCGGCCCTGGCGCAAACCATCGAGGAAGTTCACGAAAGCGGCGCCCGTGCCCTGGCCGCCGAAGCCGCGGACGAAGACGCTGTCATAGCGGGCGGAGGGGCGAACCTCGCCGAGCACGCCGGCCGTGTAGCGCAGCGCCTGGGAGACGCTGAGAGCCGCCTGATCGTCGATCTGATCACGCGTGACGACAGAGACGGATTGCGGCGCCTCGATCAGCGGCGTGTCGGTCTTGGAGCCGGTGGTGGTGACGGGGGCGACATAGCCCGGAACATGCTCCCAGCTGCGCCAGGCGGTCGCCTGGACATCCACCTCGGGCACTTCGACCACCGGCATGTCCTGGGCTTGGGCGGCAACCGGCAGGATGAGCGCTGCAAGGGCCACGCCGGCCAGGAGGACGGAGCGTGGTTCCATGTCAGCACCGTGGCGGGGCATGCTCGAATCTCCGCAAGAATGATGCGGCCTTTGCCACAGTTGCGACTGCTTCGCAATCTAGGGTTTGTCGCCGCCCATGCAACCGTTCCGTGGAGCGGATCGTGCCTTTCGCGAATGGCTGATCCCAGCCTTGCTGCCATATCGCAATGGCAAGGCCGCGCTATGCTGCCTGTGAAAGGTAGTGATCGGGAAATGGGGCGCTTCGTCCGCTTGGCCATCAGCGAAACAGGGCTCGGGATTTCCCTGGCCTTCATCGCCGGAGCCGTCAATGCAGGCGGTTTCCTGCTGGTCGGACATTACACCTCCCACATGTCCGGCATTATCGCCGCCGTGGCGAATGACCTGGTGCTGGGGGCCTTCTGGCTGGCGGCGGCCGGCTTGGTCGCACTGGGGGCTTTCCTGTGTGGAGCCGCCGTCTCGGCCGCGCTGATCAATTGGGGCCGGCGGAATCCCCGCCATCATCCTTACGCCATGCCGCTGAGGCTGGAGGCGGTGCTGCTGCTTCTCTTCGGGGCAATCGGCGGGCTACTGGCCAATGAGGCCGTCGTGGTCATCGTCATCCCGCTGCTCTGCTTCCTAATGGGGCTGCAGAATGCCACCATCACCAAGATCTCGGGCACGCGGATCCGCACCACGCATATGACGGGCGTGGTGACCGACCTGGGAATCGAGTTGGGCAAGCTGTTCTACTGGAACCGGCGCATTCTGGGACCGGACGGCCATTTCGTGTGGGCGGATCGGGCGAAGCTGCGGCTGCTGGCCGCTTTCCTTTCAGCCTTCGTGCTGGGCGGCGTGGCGGGTGCGCTGGCCTTTACCTGGATCGGCTTCATCACCACCGTGCCGCTGGCCGTGACGCTGCTGTTGCTGGCGCAGGCGATGATCCGCGCCGAGCGGCGGGACACCGGCTCCGGGAAGCTTCCCCCGGAGCCGGAGCAATTCCCGCCTCAGCCGACGCCGAGCAGTTCCACGTTGAAGACGAGCGTGGCGTTGGGCGGAATGACGCCGCCGGCACCCCGGGCGCCATAGCCCATCTCAGGCGGAATGGTCAGGGTGCGCTGGCCACCGACCCTCATGCCCTTCACGCCCTCGTCCCAGCCACGAATCACATGGCCGGCGCCGAGCGGAAAGGAAAAGGCCTCGCCGCGATCGCGCGAGCTGTCGAACTTGCGGCCCTTGTTCTCGGGCTTGGAGGGGTCGAAGAGCCAGCCGGTATAGTGCACTGTGACTTCCTTGCCGGAGACGGCCTCGTCGCCCGTGCCGATCTTGCGATCCTCGATCATCACTGTCGTTCCCTGGTGAGAGGCAGGGGTTCTAATCCGGGTCGTGCGGTGGAACCAAATGACGGGTTGCGGCGGGCTTCGGCCTGAGGGGGAGCCATCGAGCTCTCAGGACCCCTATCTGCCTGCATGACGACTCGCCGTGATCTGGAATTCAGGCGTCAGGCATGTCCAGGCCATGCGGTCCGGCTGCTTGCCGGATCCACGGCCAGGAGGCGATGGACGCATCCCTGCATGGAATAGCGTCCATCATGTGGGCAAATGCGCAGAACTCAACACTGCACCCTTTCGGGACGCAGGGCCTCCATTTCACCCGGGTTCACAATTCGCCCCAGGCCAACGCCGCGTTAGTTGCCTCTCCAGCGATTCCAGAAATCTTCCCAGAAGTTGTTCCACCAATTATTCAACCATTCCTGGAATCCGCCGGGGAAGCCGCCGGGGTTACCACCCGGGTTACCACCGTCATTACCGTTGTTTCCGCCATAAGGGGCGGCCATGGCTCCACGGTTGGAAGCCGAAAGCAGCAGCGCGGCAGCAGGAACTGTAAGGGCGGTTTTGGCTGCCTTTTCCAGGAAGGCTCGGCGGTCCTCCCCTTCGGTCGCGGGTTCTGACATTATCTCCTCCGTGCCAAGTAGGCGAAACATTACTTTTTCGTTTCTGTTTCGCAAGATTTTTCTGGATCAACAAAGCGCGCGCGACCGCGCGCTTTCTGCCGGCAATTTGGCGAGTGGAACGCGCCTGCTTCCGCACGCGCGAACAAACCCCTTTACCGGCACCCGCCGGTGGAGCGCGTCTCATTCGGGGATGAAGCGGAGGCGGAGTCCGGAGGCGAAGCCTCCGGGCCGCTAACCTCCGGGCCGCTAAGCCGCCGCCGCCGTATCCGCAGCCACCTCCGCCAGGATGGCGAAGGAACGCTTCCGGGCGGTGTGGTCGTAGATCTGGCCCGTGACCATCAGCTCATCGGCACCGGTGCGGGCGATGAGGTCGCGCAGACCGTTCCGTACCGTATCCGGCCCGCCGACGATGGAAACCGAGAGGGCATTGTCCAGCATCGCCTTCCCGTAGGGATCGACGCTTTCGTAGAAGCCTTCCTTCGGCGCGGGCAGCTTGCCGGGTTGGCCGCTGCGGAGATTCACGAAGGACTGCTGGTGGGAGGAGAAGAGGAAGCGCGCCGCCGCGTCCGTCTCCGCCGCATGCACGTTCACGCCGATCATGACATAGGGCTTCTCGATATGCCCGGAGGGGCGGAAGCTCTCGCGATAGATCTGCATGGCCTGGTGCATCGCGGCCGGGGCGAAGTGGGAGGCGAAGGCATAGGGCAGGCCGAGTGCCGCCGCGAGCTGGGCGCCATAGGTGGATGAGCCGAGAATCCAGATGGGCACATCCAGCCCGGCGCCGGGAACAGCCTGGATGCGCTGGCCGGGCTGGGCCGGGCGGAAATAGGCCATCAGCTCCATCACGTCCTGCGGGAAGGAGTCCACATCGCCCTGGAGGGTACGGCGCAGGGCATGGGCGGTGACCTGGTCGGAGCCCGGGGCGCGGCCGAGGCCCAGATCGACGCGGCCAGGGTAAAGGGCGGCGAGGGTACCGAACTGCTCGGCGATGGCGAGGGGCGCGTGGTTAGGCAGCATCACGCCGCCGGCACCAATCCGGATGCGGGAGGTGCCATGGGCGATATGGGCCAGGGCCACCGAGGTGGCGGCGCTGGCGATGCCGGGCATGTTGTGGTGCTCGGCCATCCAATAGCGGTTGTAGCCGAGGGCGTCCGTGTGTTTCGCCAGGTCGGCCGAGTTTCGCAGCGCCTGCCCGGCGTCGCTTCCTTCGGGAACGGGGGAGAGGTCGAGGACGGAGAGCGGGATCATACTGGCCATATGGTTGGCTCCTTCCCTGGCCGAAAGGCTTGGCGCCCCAGTTCGGCCGGATACGCTTTCAGGCAAACTGGAAGGAAGATCCTTCCGCCGGCATTTCAGGCGGCCTGGAAGAAGCGGTTCGCTGGCCGCGGCAGCCCTAGATTCTCCCGCAGCGTCTTCCCTTCGTATTCCGTACGATGCAGCCCGCGCCGCTGCAGTTCCGGGATCACCTTGGTGGCAAAGTCATCAAGCCCAGCCGGCAGGAAGGGGAACATGATGTTGAACCCGTCGCAGGCGCCCGTTTCCAGCCATTCCTGCATCTCGTCCGCGATCTGCTTCGGCGTGCCGATCATGGCCGCACCCGCATAGCCGCCGAGCCGTTGGGCGAGCTGGCGTACCGTGAGGTTCTCGCGCCGGGCGATGGCGATGGCACGTTCCCGGCCGCTTTTGCTGGCATTGGTCTCCGGGATGTCTTCCGGCAAGGGGGCGTCCGGATCGAAGACCGAGGCATCGGTGCCGAGCGCCACCGAGAGGGAGGCGATGGCGCTGTCGTAATGCACGCCGCTGTCCAGCAGGGCGCGCTTGTCCTGGGCTTCCTGCTCGCTCTCGCCGACGATCACGAAGGCGCCGGGCAGGACGAGAAGATGGTCCGGGTTGCGGCCGGCCTTCCCGGTGCGGGATTTCACATCGGCATAGAAGGCGCGGGCGGTGTCGATCGGCCCGCCGGCCGCGAAGATGACCTCGGCGGTCTCGGCCGCGAGTTGGCGGCCGTCATCCGAGGCGCCGGCCTGGACGATGACGGGCCAGCCCTGGACCGGGCGCGCGACGTTCAGCGGACCGCGGACGGAGAAATGCTCTCCCTTATGGGCAAGGACACGCATCTTCTCCGGATCGAAATACACGCCGCTTTCGACGTCTCGGCTGAAAGCGTCATCGGCCCAGCTGTCCCAGAGGCCGGTGACGACATCGATGAACTCATGGGCCCGCCGATAGCGGGCGGCGTGTTCCCAATGTTCCTCACGGCCGAAATTCATCGCCTCATGCGGGTTGCCGGAGGTGACGACGTTCCAGCCGGCGCGGCCACCGCTGATATGGTCCAGCGAGGCGAATTTCCGGGCGATGTGCCAGGGCTCGTTATAGGTGGTGGAGGCGGTGGCGATCAGCCCCAGGCGCTCCGTGACCATGGCGAGGGCAGGCAGCAGCGTCAGCGGGTCGAAGCTGGTGGTGGTGGCGCTGCGCTTCAGGGCCTGGATGGGCATGTTCAGCACAGCCTGATGGTCCGCCATGAAGAAGGCGTCGAAGCGCGCTGCCTCCAGCGTACGGGCGAAGCGGACCAGGTGCTGGAGGTTGAAGTTCGCGTCCGGGAAGGCGCCTGGATAGCGCCAGGCGGCGGTGTGGATGCTGACCGGGCGCATGAAGGCGCCAAGGCGCAGGCGGCGGGGGCTGGGCATCGGAGCTCAATTCACGTAAAACATTCGTGCATTGATATGATTTCCCCGATGCCGCTGTGCAAGCCCCGACGCCGGAACCCGGCGTCAGAAGCGATTCTGGAGGCGCATGAGGAAACGCGTTTCGTCGAAATCGGGCGACTTGTCGTAGCGCACGGCGCCGCTGAGGTTGAGGGTGGGGCTGATGGCCCAATCCAGCTCAGCCCGGACGCCGCCGATGAAGCCGCTCACCGATTGGCTGGGATAGAAGGGGGTGATGGGCGTTGTCCCGCCGGCGCCGGACTCGTCCACCAGGGCTTTGAGTTCGGCCTGCCTGGCAGGGTCGTTCGGGAAGTAGTCCGCGCGGTCCTCCCGGAACGACGCGTAGCCGACCGTGGCGCCGAGCCGGTAGCTCACATCGCCGGCGCGGCCGCGCCAATCCACGGGGATGTTCAGCGCCGTGTATTGCTGCGGGCTGAAATAGCCACCGTGGCCCAAAGTGAAGTAGCGCAGGTTCCGGTCGTAGCTGAAATAGACGAGGTCCACGCCGCTGGTGAGCTCGCCAGCCTCCGTCTTGTAGACCGGCAGGGACACGCCCGCGCCCGCCTCGATGCGCGTGTTATCGGCCACGCCATCGCCCTCGAAAGTGGCGTAGCCGCCGCCCGCATAGGCATAGCCGGTGCCGATCGGAACCTCGATCTGGCCGCGCCCGCCGGTTCGCATCACGCCGCCCCAATAGGTGCCGGTGCGCTCATCCACCGCGCCGTTCCAGGAGAGGAGGCTGTCGGTCACCGCGCGGCGCTCGCCGGCCACGCGCAGGCGCAGGCGGTCGGTGAGGGCGGGGGCCAGTTCGATGCCGCCTACAAGATTGGTGTGGCGGAAGCCGAGTGGGGTGCTGCCGATATCGAGCTTGAGCCAGTCGCCGCGCGTATAATTCAGCGCGAGGCCGACACCGGTTGCGCTGGTTTCGCGCGCCGAGGCGATGGCGGCGGCGTTGCTCGCGATATTCGTGTTCAGCGCCTGGGTGCCATAGCGGCGCAGCGCCTGCACATCGGCGAGGGGCGAGCCGGAATCGATGGTGACGGGCTGCACCGAGGCGGTGAGGCGCCCGCCCAGCGAACCGGGCGAGACGTCGGCCTGGAAGGTTGCGCTCAGCTCCGTCAGGCGGTCCAGCCCCTCGGAGCCGGAGCGGAGGCGGCCACCAACGGCGCCGGCGAGGAGCGTGCCCGTCTCGTTGCGCAGCGCCGCGGCCTCGGCCTGGATCTGGCGCAGCACGGGATCGGCGGGTTGGGAGGTGGTGGCCACGGACGTGTTCGTGCCCAGCCCCCCGCGTGCGAAAGGATTTGACAGGCCCTGCATGGGCACGGCGCCCGGAAGGCTCGCGGTGGTCGTCGCACGGGCGGAACTGCCCAGTTCGGCACTCCGCAGGGTGGCGGCCATCTCCAGGGCCTGCCTGGCGCGGGCCTCGTCGCCAGCGGCGCGGGCGACGCGGGCCTCCAGCAGCGCTACGCGGGAGTCGCGGGGGCTGTTGGCCTGCGCGCCGGCCAGCAGGCCTTCGGCGCGCTGCCGGTCACCAGTGGCGAGCGCCGCCTCGATGGCGCTTCGGCGAGCGTCGAGATTGCGCGGATCGCGCATCAGCACGGCTTCGGCCACGCGCAGCGCCTCTTCCGGCCGGCGGGCACCGAGATAGAGGCGGGAGAGGGTAAGATTGGCGTCCTGGCTGGTCGGGTTGTCGGTGAGCACCGGGCGCAGGCGTTCGAAGGCATTGGCCTGGTCGCCGGCCTCGTTCAGCCGGTCGGCGGCGCGGATGGCTGCACCGGTGCGGATGGCGGCGAGGTCGCGGCGCTGCTCGGCGGTGGCGCCGCTTGCCTCGGTCTCGGCGGCGAGGGCGGTGGCCTCGGCCTCCAGCCCGGCACCGACCAGGGCACCGGCGATGGCGATACGCGCGGTCGTGCCAGTGGCGCCGCGATTGGCGACGGCGATGCGGGCGGCCTCGGCGGCGCCGGCCCGGTCCCCGGCCTCGCCGAAGGCACGGATCACGGAGAAGGCGGTGTTGCCCGTGGGGTCCGGCCGGGCGGCGAGGGTGAGGAGGCGGGATCGCCCTTCGATCGGGCTGACCGGCAGGAGGGCGGCGGCCGCCTGCACCTCGCGCTGCCCGCGGACGCGGCCCGCGAGGCGCGACATGTCCGTGCTGCGCCGGTTGGGCGGGATGCGGGAGAGCAAGGCATCGGCATCGGCGATGCGGTTGTCCTCCTCCGCCAGCAGGGCGGCGGCATAGATGGCATCGGGGCTGGTGCTGCGGGAGGACAGTTCCTCCACCACGGCGCGGGCCTCGGCGCCGCGCCCCTGGCGGCGCAGGGCGCGGGCG
Source organism: Roseomonas xinghualingensis (assembly GCF_025791835.1). GTDB lineage: Bacteria > Pseudomonadota > Alphaproteobacteria > Acetobacterales > Acetobacteraceae > Roseomonas > Roseomonas xinghualingensis. Next base: position 100,478 of record NZ_JAOXLP010000012.1, on the reverse strand, counting down.
AGATCGAGGCGCGTCCAGGGATCATCGGGCGCGGCGGCAACGGCATTGCGCAGGATGGCGGCGGCAGCGGCGGGATCGGCCACCCGCGCGGCCTCGGCGCGATAGGCACTCGCCGTCGCGTTGCTCGTGCTGGCCGGGCCGGAGGGGGCGGGGCTGGCGATGGCGAACTCGGCGGGGCGGCCCTGGGCGCGCAAGGCGGCGTTCAGCCCGCGCTGCGCCGCCTGGAAGCCGGGGCGGCGGCTAAGGGCGGCGCGGAAACGGGTTTCGGCGCCTTGCGGGTCGTTGCGGCGCAGCGCCAGCTCGCCCAGCACCACCTCCGCATCGGAGCGGTCGTCCACGTCGCGGATGGCGGCGCGGCGGGCGGCCTGATCGGCGCCTTCCAGGTCGTTGCGGCGAAGGCGGGCCTGCGCCTCCGCGAGATCGGTGGAATAGGACGCGGCGTCGAGCGCCTTCTGCCACTGCTGGGTGCGGGAGGGATCGGCCGCGATGGCGCGTTCCAGCAGGCGCCGGGCCTCGGGCTGGTTGCCCTGGCGCAGGCGGACGATGCCCAGGCCGCCCAGCGCGTCGGCATCGTTCGGGCTGGCGGCCAGGATGGCTTCGAACTGCCGGGCGGCTTCAGTGGCGCTTCCGGTTTCCAGGCGCTCGAAAGCCGCCTGCCGGGCTGCGGCATTGGGATCTGTGGGCGCCGGGGGCGGGAGGGAACGCAGGGCCTCCAGCCGGCGACGGGTCTCGGCGTCATCAGGAAAGCGCTGGAGATAGGCCTCGATCTGCGGCGTGGCGGCCGGATCGTTGCCGGCGAAGCCGAGGGCGGCGCGCCAGGATTGCCGGGCCTCCTGCGCCACCTCCGGACGGTCCACCAGCTCGGCAAGGCGGCGGATGCCCTCGGCGCGGGTGGCGGATGAGTAGGTGAGTGCCTGGGCCTGGGCCAGCCGGGTGCGGTCCGTGGCGCCAGGGCGGCTGGCAAGGGCGGTGAGGCCGCGCTGCCCCTCGGCGCGGCCCTGATCCGTGCCGGCGAGGGTCTGGTAGTATTCGAGGGCGTAGGGCTCGGTCGGGCCCTGGGGACCGAAGATCTGGCGATATCGCTGGGCGGCGGCGTCAGTACGGCCTTCCTGCGCCAGACGGCGGGCCTCCTCGATGGCGCTGCGGTCGATCTGGGCGCCGCGCACGGCGCTTTCGGCCTGGGTCTGCTGCTCAGGCGTCGCGCCCGGCAGGGCACGAAGGCGGGCGAGATAGGCATTGGCGGCGTCGCGGTTGCCGCGCGCGACTTCGAGCCGTGCGGCGACGGCAAGCACGGAGGGATCGTCGGGCGCCGCCTCAAGGGCGCGTTGCACCGCCGATGCTGCCTGTTCAGGGCGTTCCTGGGAGAGCCAGCGATCGGCCTGGCGCACCAGCACCTGCACGGCGCCCGGGGGCGCGGAGGCGGCATTCGTGACCTGGGCCGGAGCCATCCCCGGCCAGGAGGCCAGGGCAAGCACGAGGGGCAGCGTCGTGCCTCTGTTGCCCCGCCTGGCCGCGCCTTTCCGCTGGATGCCCATAGTCAGTGTTCCCTGGGAGAACGTGCGCGCAGCCGGACGGCCGCGCGGCGCCGCAGGAGCCAGTAGAAGGGGATGCTGAGCAGCAGCGCCCCGGCCGCCATCATTCCGGCGACCCGCCAGGGGCTGGTGCCGAGCCAGATATAGGGCAGCACCCACCAGGGCGGATCGCCCACGCCATAGGTGGCGCCGGTACGATAGCCGGTGACGCGTTCCCCATTGATCATCACGAGATCGCCCTGCACGCGCGCCGTGGTCTCGGGATCGCGCAGCGTGGCGACGACGCCGGAGAGGGCGGCCGGGGTCGCACCCAGCAGCGCCACCACGGACTTGCCGGAAGTGAGCGGGCTTTCGGTGCCGACCAGAACCGAGACGCCCTCGCCGAGTTCGGAGAGGGCGGTGGAGGCGCGGCTCAACTCCTCCGAGCCGGGCCGGTCGAGGAAGAGGGCGCGAAGATCGGTCAGCGCGTCAGGCGCGGCGATGGTCAGGCGCTCGTTCTGCACCTGCACGGGGCTGTCGCGCAGCAGGGTGGCGGCTGCGGGCTGGCGGCCCAGCGTGCCCAGCACCAGCAGGTCCTGTCCCGCCACGGTCTGAAGGGCAGGCGGGAAGACCACGGTCAGGCCGGTGGCCGGATGGCCCACATTGGTCGCCAGCGTGCCGATCAGGTCGAGGAAGGCAGAGGTTTCGATGGTGTTCGGCCGCTCCGGCAACACCGCGGCGGTGCCGGAGAGGTCCGCCATGCGGGTGAAGGGGAAGCCGGCGGAGGCGAAGTAGTTCAGGCTTGGCAGCCGCGTGTAGCGCCATGCGCGGGAGAGATCGATCGTGCTGTCCGGATCGATGGCGGCGCGGATGTCCCCTGGTACGGCGGTGCATTCACCCCGGTTCAGCGGGCGCATGTCGAAGCGCATCTGCAGCTCCTCCCGCCCGAAGAGAAGATAAGTGGGCACCATGGCGCGGCCGCTGCGCACCGCGGGGTCCGGCAGCAGCCAGCCGGTGAGGAGGTTCAGCGGCCAGATCCGCTCCCCGCTGCCGAGAGGGAAGGACTTCAGGAAGTTCTCGGAGACGAGCACGTCCAGCCGGGAGGCGCCGACATCCACCGCCTGCCCGTTCGGGGCACGGAAGCGGATATCGGCGGGAATGCCGCGATTGGCCCAGGTGAACAGGTCTGGTGCCGTGCGCAGCGGCACGCGGATGGTGCCGGGCGCGTAGCCATAGGCCTGCAGTTCGGAGCGATCGACGAGGTTGCCGATCTGCACCGGGCCGTCCGGCTTCAGCCAGCGCGGCGCGTCATAGGGCTGGCGCGGCGCGAGGCTGGGGGCGGAGACGCGGGCCAGTTCGCCACCGATGCCGCCACGCCCGGCGGCGAGGGCGAGGGCCGCCTGAGCCACCTCCTGCTCGGACCGGCCGCCGAGGACGAGGAGCGTGCCATAGGGATCGGAGGGGTTGGCAACCATGGCGAGGGTCGGGCCCTCGAAGCGCGGCAGGCTCAGGCCGGGCACGGAATCCGGCCCGGCCGCGATCACCAGCGCATTGCCGAGCGCGGGCACGGCGCGGTCCACCGGGAAGTTCGCACCGCGGTAATCGGCCTGCACCGCGAACCAGGAGGTGGCGATGGCGGCGGCGCGCAAGCCCTGGACCCCGGCCTCGGCCGGAATGACCACCGGCAGGTTCAGCGCGCGGCGCAGCACGCGGCGATCGAAGAGCGGTTCCGGCAGGCGGGCGAGGTCGCGCTGCGGCGGAAGGCGCTCGATCGTCATCTGCAGCGTCGAGAGGTCGGAGAGATTGGCGTAGAGGAGACCCGAGAGCGGATCGTTGCACTCGGTCGCGTAGCGGCCGGCGAAGCGGAAGTTCAGCCGGTTCGTCTCGGCGAAGTTCACCGGGTCGATGTCGAAGGAGAGCGGGCCGAAGGCTTGGCGCGCGGGATCGAGCGCGATGTTGCCCACGAACTGCTCGTTCAGCGTGACGGCGATCTGGCTGAGGGAGGGGATGAGGGCGGCGGAGGAGCCGCCCTGCACGGTGAGGCGCGCGGAGGTCACCACCTCATCCCGCGAGACGCCGAAGAGCACACCCTGCAGATCGGAGATGCCGCGGAACTGCATCGGCCCTGCCAGGCCTAGCTCGCGAAAGGTCAGCCGTACCTCCCGCCGGCTGCCCGGCGGGGCGGGGGCAGCCGCAGGCGCCGGGGTGGCGAAGGGAGCCGGTGCGGCGGCGGGTGGGTCCAGCGCGGTGGGCGGAGTGCCCGGCGCGGGTACGGCGGGCAGAGCTGCCGGCGGGGCGTCAGGACGTGCCGCGCCGGGCCGCTGCGCCTGGTTCTGGGACGAGAGCTGGGCCTGGGCCGTGCCCGGTAACAGCAGCGCCAGCAGGGCTATGGCGGCCGCGGTGGTTTCCTTCGGCCGCGCCAGCTGCGGCTTCGGCCGCACCACATCGGACTTGCGGATCTGTTCGACGGGAACGGGCTTGCTCACGCGGCTGGGGGCCTTCGTCATCTTGAAGCGGTACTTGCGGAACACGGCGTCCTTCGTGGCCATCACCACGTCCTTCAACGCGTGCAGCGGGCGATCCTTCGGCCACTGGTCCCAGTGCACCCAGGCATCGGGGCGGCCGAAGAAGACGCGGACCATCGCCGCCTCATCCACCACATTCTCGATGTGGAAGCGCAGGAAGGCCTCGCGGTCCTCCCAGTGGAGGAGGGTGGCGTTCACCTCCACATGCTCGCCGCCAAGATCGAAGCAGACCTGGCAATGGTCGCCATCGGCGATGCCGAGCGGGCGTTCGAGCAGGAGGCGGGCGCCGGACATGGAGATGTCGGAGGAATGGGCGGACACGCGCTGGCCGTTGGAGAGGATGAGCTCAGCGGGAAGGTTCACCTCCACCCGCGCACGGTCGCGCATCTGCTCGCGCTCCAGGCCCACCGCGACCGCCGCGGAGACGGGGACGAGGCAGAGCGTGCACCAGAGGGTGTTCAGCAGATAAGCCTGGAATTCCAGCGATCCCGTCTCGTTCGTCAGCGTGCCGTAGATGCCGATGCAAGCGCCGGTGATCAGCGCGCCGAGCAGGATGAGGTTCGGCAGCACGGCGCGCACATCGAGATAGCCCTCCTCCAGCCGCCCTCCCTTGTCGGTGACGTTGAACTTGCCCTTGCGCGGGTCCCAGAGCGTGGCGAGCGTGACCAGCACCAGGGGAGCGGCCATGCAGGCCTCGTAGATCTCTGACCAGAAGGAATGACGGTTGCGGCCGTTCAGGCGGGATGCCGTTCCGAAGGCATGGAACATGTGGCTTCCCGCATAGGCGATGATGGCAAGCGGGGAGGCCGCGATGATATTCTGGCCGAGGAAAAGGAAGGCCAGAGGAGAGGTGAGAAAGACGATGCGTGGCAGGGAGAAGAGGAAGGAGAAGCCCGCGGTGAAGTAGCAGAGCCGCTGCGCCCAGGTGAGGCCGGGGGCGAAAGGCGTGTTCTCCTGCCGCAGGATCTGGATCATGCCGCGCGCCCAGCGCATGCGCTGGCCGATATGGATGGAAAGGCGCTCGGTGGCCAGGCCGGCCGCGAGGGGCAGGCGGATATAGGCTGTGTGCCAGCCCTTCTGCTGCATCAGCAGCGAGCAGTGGCAGTCTTCCGTCACTGTCTGGTGCGGCACGCCTCCAACCTCGAGTAGGGCGGTGCGGCGGATGATAGCGCAGGAGCCGCAGAAGAAGGAGGCGTTCCACAGGTCGTTGCCCGGCTGGATGGCGCCGTAGAACAGCAGGCCCTCATTCGGCACCTGACGCTGGCGGGCGAGGTTCCGCTCGAAGGGGTCGGGTGAATAGAAGTAGTGCGGTGTCTGGACCAGTGAGATCCGCTTGTCACGCACCAACCAACCAACAGTCATCTGAAGGAAGGCGCGGGTGGGGGCGTGGTCGCAGTCGAAGATGGCGATGTATTCGCCATCGGTATGCTTCAGCGCGTGGTTGAGGTTACCAGCCTTCGCGCCCTTGTTGTCGGGGCGGACGATGTAGCCGCAGCCAACCTCCTCGCAGAACTGGCGGAACTCGGGGCGCCGGCCATCATCGAGGACATAGACGTTCAGCTTGTCCCGCGGCCAGTCGATATTCATGCAGGCCAGTACCGTCGGCCGCACGATCTCCAGGTTCTCGTTATAGGTGGGGACATAGACATCCACGCTCGGCCACTCGTCCGGGTCCGGCGGCAGGGCCGTGGGCTTGCGGTTCAGCGGATAGGTGAGCTGGACATAGGACAGGAAGAGCAGGGAGCCCGCATAGCATTCGGCCGCGAAGAGGCCGAGCGAGAAGAAGCCCTGCAGGAAGGTGTCGAACTCCAGCGTCTCCGTCACCCGCCACCAGAGATAGCGGGAGGTGATGGCGAATGAGAGCAGGACCAGGAGCACTGTCGCGCGGCGCGACTTGAAGCGGTTGATGACAAGGAAGGCCGCGATGCCAAGAAGGGTCAGAACCGCCTGCTGCTCGCCATTCAGGGGGACGGTGATCACGAACAGATAGGCCAGGACGCCGAGCAGGATGCTGGCGATCCGCAGGGCGCGGCCCAGGGGCGGCAGGCGCTCGGCGGTGGCGGTCATCCGGATGGCCGTCATCGGCGCATTCCCCAATCGGTCAGCACGGAATGGCCGCTTCCTTGCGGGGTTGGCGGCGGCAGGGAAAGGCGGCCCAGGATTGCCTCGGCGAGGATGGAGAGGTCCTCGGCGGCGCGCCCGCCCGCCATCTCCACCGGAAGGCGGCGGTCGGCCAGAGCCTCCGCCACCACCGGATCGCGCGCGATGGCGCCGGCAAATCGGCTGCCCAGCAGTTCCTGCGCGCAATCGAGCACGGCGGTGGAGAGGGGCATGTCCAACTCGACCTGATTCAGCACCAGCACCGAGCGATCCGCTGCCCGCGCCGCCATCGTGCCGCGTCCGAGGAAGCTGCCATCGGCGATCTGCGGAATGAGGGAGGCGCTGCCGGCATCAGCCAGCAGCACCACCACCGCCAGATCCATCATTGGCATGATGGCGGAAAGGGCTGGCGAGGGGCCGGGCGGGCTGTCCACCATCACGATGCGGCGTGGGTCAGCCAGCATTTCGCGCACCGGTTCTGCCAGAGCCTCAGGGCGATCCATCAACAGGCGGATCAGTTCGAAGGCACGGCGTGGCTCCGCCGTGCCATGTGGCAGAAGGGAGATGCCATAGGGGGTCTGGCGCAGCGCGGCGCGCCAGGAGATGCCGCTGCCGAGTTCGGTGATGAAGCCCTCCTCGTCCCGCACCGGCAAGCCGAGATGGATGCGGAGGGCGTTCTGGGGGTCCAGGTCCAGGGCGAGCACGTCATGGCCGCGCGCGGCGAGGAGTGCGGCCACATTGGCGGCGAGCGTGGTCTTTCCCACGCCCCCCTTGGGCGAGACGAAGGCGACAAGCGGCATTACGCGCCACCCTGGGGCCGCGGGCGCCGGCGCACACGCAGGCGTGGTGGGCTGGGGGGCTCGGGTGGTGGAGCCGGTGGGAGCAGGGGTGGTGACGGGGCAATCCCATGGAAAGAAGGGGAGCCCTCGGGCGAGGTGGTGCGCCTGGCCGAAATCTCATCCAGCAGAGCGAAGCGCCGGTTGGCGTGTGTAGCCGCAGGGGAAGACGGGAGGGCGGAACGAAGGGCCGGCGCCATGGCGGCATGGCGTGCCAGGGGAGATTCGGCCGTGTGCCTGGGCGCCGGAGGAGCGGGGGGCAGATGGAAAGCCGGAACTGGCCGGGCCTCACGCCGAACGGCATGGGATCCGGGCATGGCCGGAGGCTCAGGCAGCGGGGTGGCCGCCGTTGTGGGATAGACGAGTGGCGTGGCGGCACGCATCGCGGAGGGACGCCGCGGCCGGCGCAGGCGCGTGAGGCTGACGCGTGGCGGAAACGGTTCGGAGCTCTCGCCCTGGGGTGGTGCAGGAGGTTGCATAACCTCATCGCTCACGCGTTGCGCTTCATCCTGCAGGGTAGTGAGGGGGGCGGTTGCGGGCTCCGGTACCCGTGCTTCGATCCGAACCGGGGGATAGCGAAGATAGGGAAAGCTTCGCAGGCCACAGGCGTGGAGAAGGCGTTTAATCGGCTCGTCCACGCAGGCGGGAACCCTTTCACTCTCAAGCTGCGGAAGGATACGCGGTGGCCCGAAAACCGGGAAGAGCACCGGTTGTCTGCTACCTGGGCGCGCATGTTGGTAATATTCCACTTGCCCTCAGGTGCCATGGATAACTAAATGGCGCATGTTTCTGTGGTCTTAACAAAGAAGGTCTAAACTAGCCTTCCTGTGAAGGAATAAGCCTGGATCTGAAAACTGAAGACGCGCCTCTTTGGTGTGCATCATTTCTGTCTTCTGTTGCGCGTGGTATGAGTTGGACTGGCAGGCGCCGCAGGCGGATGGGTAGATGGGCGAAGAGAAGTTGCGGAGGACAATGGCCGCCGCCATCCGCGCCGTTCTCGAGGAAGGGCTGCGGAGGACCGATGACCCGATCGCCTATCTTCGCTCGGCGGCGGCGGAGGTACGGCAACTCGTCGAATTGTTCGAGCGGAGCAAGGCCGCAGGGCGGATGGATGGTGCGGCTATCCGCATGATCCTTGTGGAGGAAGTGGAAGCCGTGGTGCAGGATTTGATCCGGCGGTTGCATCATTGAGGCGTCACTCCGCTTGCGCCGCCGGGGGCAAGCGCCTCCGGGCGCTCTCCCCTGGCGGCGGTCCGCTCAGCCCGGTGTCACGTTCCAGATGTCCGTCGCATATTCCCGGATGGTGCGATCGGCGGAGAACCAGCCGACATGGGCGGTGTTCAGAACCGCCGACCGCCACCAGGAATCCGGCTGCGTCCAGCGCGCCGCCACGTCCCGTTGCCGGGCGTGATAGGTCTCGAAATCAGCGGTGACGAGGTAGCGGTCGTCGCGCAGTAATCCTTCGATCAGACCACGATAGCGATCAGGCTCATCGGGCGAGAAAACACCTGAGGCAATGGCATCCAGCGCGCCACGCAGTTCAGGGGAGGCAGCCACAGCCGCGCGCGCGTCGTGGCTGGCCTTGCGTTCCGCCACCTCATGGGCGGTCAGGCCGAAGATGAAGATGTTGTCCTTGCCCACGCGCTCATGGATCTCGACATTCGCGCCATCCATCGTGCCGATCGTCAGCGCGCCGTTCAGGGCCAGCTTCATGTTGCCGGTGCCTGATGCCTCCAGCCCCGCCGTGGAGATCTGCTCCGACAGGTCGGCGGCGGGGATGATTATCTCCGCGAGGCTGACATTGTAGTTCGGCAGGAAGGCGACCTTCAGCATGTCGCGCAGCGTGGGGTCGTCATTGATCGTGGCGGCCACGTCATTCACCAGCCGGATGATGAGCTTCGCCTGGTGGTAGCTCGGCGCGGCCTTGCCGGCGAAGATCTTCACCCGTGGCACCCAGCGTGCCGTCGGGCGGGCACGCATCTCATTGTAGAGCGCGACGGTTTCGATGATGTTGAGCAACTGCCGCTTGTATTCATGGATGCGCTTGACCTGCACGTCGAAGAGCGCGTCCGGCTCCACCTTCAGCCCGATGCGGGAGGCGATGTAGCCAGTCAGGCGATCCTTGGCGGCGCGGCGCTGGGCGGCGAATTTCTGGCGGAAGGACGCATCGGCGGCGAAGGGGACGAGATCCTCCAACCGGTCCGGGTCGTCCAGCACGGCGGCGCCGATGGCCTCCACCAGCAGCTTCATCAGCCCTGGATTAGCGCGGTGCAGCCAGCGGCGGAAGGTGATGCCATTGGTTTTGTTGGTGATGCGGTCGCCGCAGACCTGATTGAGATCGGCGAAGACGGTATCACGCATCAGCTGCGTATGCAGGGCCGAGACCCCGTTGATACGGTGCGAGCCGATGAAGGCGAGATGGCCCATCCGCACGCGCCGGTCGTTCCGCTCATCGATGAGGGAGATGGAGGAGAGGAGGGAATCCTCCGCGCCCTTGGCACGGGCGCGGTCCAGGTGGTGAGCGTTGATGAGGTAGATGATCTGCATGTGCCGGGGCAGCACGCGCTCCATCATCGGCACCGCCCAGGTCTCCAGCGCCTCGGGCATCAGCGTATGATTGGTGTAGGAGAAGGTTGCCAGGGTGATGTCCCTGGCCTTTTCCCAGGCCATTCCATGCACATCGACCAGCAACCGCATCAGCTCGGCCACGCCGATCGCCGGATGAGTATCGTTGAGTTGGATCGCGACATGATCCGCGAGGTTTGCCAGATCCGGGTGCTTGGACAGATGGCGGCGGATGATGTCCTGCAGGGAAGCGGAGGCGAAGAAATACTCCTGCCGCAGGCGCAGCTCCTGCCCCGCCTCGGTCTCGTCACCGGGATAGAGCACGCGGGAGATTGCCTCGGCACGCATCCGCGCAGCCTGGGCGCCCACATGGTCGCCGCGGTTGAAGTCGCTCAGATGCAGCGGATCGGTCGCGCGAGCGGACCAGAGGCGCAGCGTGTTGACCCGCTTGCCGCGCCAGCCCACGACAGGAGTGTCATAGGCGAGGGCCTTCACGATCTCGCCAGCATGCCAGACCATCCGGGTGGAGCCGTCCACCGACACTTCCGGCCGCACATGGCCGCCGAACCGGATCTCGTAGATCAGGCTTGAGCGCTCGAACTCCCAGGGATTTCCCAGCGCCAGCCAGTCTTCCGGCACCTCGTGCTGGATACCGTCCGCGATCACCTGGCGGAACAGGCCGTTCTCATAGCGGATGCCATAGCCATAGGCGGGCACGCCGATGCTGGCCATGCTCTCCATGAAGCAGGCGGCGAGGCGGCCGAGACCGCCATTGCCGAGCGCCGCATCAGGCTCCTGCGTCGCAGCCGCGTCGAGGCTGACCTCGAGGCTGTCCAGCGCCCGCCGGGCTGTCTCCGTCAGGCCCATATTGCCCAGCACGTCCGGCAACAGCCGGCCGATGAGGAACTCCATGGACAGGTAGCAGACACTCCTGCGGTCCTGCGCCCGCGTCTCGTCATTCGAGCGGCGCCAGTCATCCACCACATGGTCGCGGGCGGCGAGGGCGGTGGCGAGGAACCAGTCGCGCGGGCTGGCGCGCTCCGGCCGGCCGCCGACCTGATAGATCAGCTTGTCCAGAATGGCCTGGCGGAAGGCCTTCACGGCTGCCTCGTCCGGGGCGCCGAATTCTCCGGGAGCGATTGCGGTGCGGGCAGGGCTATCGTTCATCGGCCGTCCTGTACGAGTTACGCCGGCTTCATGAAAAGTGCCATGAACGCTAAGGCGAAGACGCTGGAAAGAATGCCCTTGCAGGGCCGGTCATCAGGCTGTTCTGGTGACTTCCCGGTAAAGGGCGGCGTAGCGTGCCGCGGAACGTGCCCAGCCGACCGGGGCATGCAGGGCATTGGCCTGGGTTGTTGCCCAGACGCCCCGGTCCCGCCAGAGGGCGGCCAGCCGCGCGAGGGCGGATTCCAGAGCCGGTCCCGTGGTGGGGGCGAATTGCACACCGGTGGCTACCCCGGCGGCAAGGGCTGCCTCATTGGCATCGATCACCGTATCGGCCAACCCTCCCACCCGGGCTACCACGGGCAGGGCTCCGTAGCGCAGGGCGCAAAGCTGGGTGAGGCCGCAGGGTTCGAAGCGAGAGGGGACAAGCAGGGCGTCGCAGCCCCCTTGGATCAGGTGGGCCAGGGATTCGTCATAGCCGATGCGAATGCCGATACGGCCGGGATGAGCGGCGGCGGCGGCCTGGAAGCCGGCTTCCAGCCGAGGCTCGCCGGCACCCAGCAAAGCGAGGCTCATGCCATGGCCGAGCAGGGCTGGCAGGGCCTCCAGCAGCAGGTCCATGCCCTTTTGGCCAGTGAGGCGGGTCACCACGCCGACCACCAGTGCTTCCGGTGCCCCATCCAGGCCCATCCGGGCCCGCAGGGCCATGCGGTTCGTCTCCCGGCCTTCCAGGTGTCCCGCGTCGAAGGGGGCGGCGAGATGAGGGTCCCGGGCGGGGTCCCAGGCGGCCTCGTCGATGCCGTTCAGGATGCCGTGCAGAACGCCGGACCGGGCACGGAGCAGCCCATCCAGCCCCATTCCCTCGGCGGGCGTGGTGATCTCGCGGGCATAGGTGGGGGAGACGGTGGTGATGCGGTCCGAAAGTCGGAGCCCGGCCTTCAGCGTGCCGATCGAGCCGTAATACTCCACCCCGTCGATGTTCCAGGCCTCTCGCGGCAGGCGGAGGGCGGAGAGCAGGGAAGCATCGCACTGGCCCTGGAAGGCCAGGTTATGGACGGTGAAGACCGTTCCCGGCCGTGCGGCGGCGCCATAATGGAGATAGGCGGGGGCGAGGCCCGCCTGCCAGTCATGGGCATGCACCACCTGGGGCACCCAGCCTGGCAGGGCGCCGCGCCCGATTTCGGCGGCGGCCCAGGACAGGGCGGCGAAACGCCGCGGGTTGTCCGGCCAATCCCGTCCCTGTGGGTCCGAATAGGGGCCGCCAGGGCGGGCATACAGATGGGGTGCGTCGAGGATCAGCAGGTCCAGCCCTGCCATTCGCACCGCCAGCAGCCTGGCGGGGCCGCCAAAGAGGTCATCGCCAAACAGGTCATCGAAGACATGGATAGGACCTGCGGCGCCGGCCCTGGCGATCACCTCGGGGTAACCGGGCAGCAGGGTGCGGACCGCCACGGCTTCAGGAGCCAGCGCCGCCGGAAGGGCGCCCACCACATCGGCCAGCCCGCCGGTCTTGATCAGCGGAAAGCATTCCGAGGCGACCGAAAGGACGCGCAGAGGAGTCATTTCAATCGACCTGGGTCCAAGATGCAGGAGCAAGGACACCCCTTGATCCTCCGGGAACCGGTAGCCGGAAATGCACCTGCCCGAAAGCTACCCGGGCACCGTGTTTCGGATACCAGCCTTGTCCTGGGCACAGGCTGCAAAGCAAGGCGCGCCTGTTCCGGGCCAGCAGGGAAGGGCTGCGGAAAAGGGAGGTTACTTCCCCAATGCGTCGATCATGGGCTGGGTGATGAGGCAGACACCCCCCGGTGAGCGGCGGAACCTGCGGGCGTCCTCCTCTGGGTCCTCGCCCACCACCAGCCCTTCGGGCAGCACCACGTCGCTGTCCACCACCACCTTCCGCAAGCGTATGTGGCGCCCGACCTGCACGCCGGGCAGCAGAACGGCGCCTTCGATCTGGCCATAGGAGTGTACGCGGACATGGGTGAAGAGCAGCGAGCGCCGGACATGGGAGCCGGAGACGATGCAGCCGCCGGAGACGAGGGAATCCACCGCCATGCCGCGGCGGTTGTCATCATCCATCACGAACTTCGCCGGGGGCGTCACCTCGCCATTCGTCCAGATCGGCCAATCCTGATCATAGATGTCCAGGGAGGGGACAACATCCGTCAGGTCGATATTGGCCTGCCAATAGGCATCCAGCGTGCCGACATCCCGCCAATAGGCTTCGGCTTCCGCGCCGGAGCGGACACAGGAATCCTCGAAACGGTGCGCCACGGCGGTGCCGCGCTCCACCAGGGCCGGGATGATGTCCTTGCCGAAGTCGCGGCTTGAGCCAGGGCGGGCGGCATCGCGGCGCAGCTCCTCCATCAGCAGCCGCGTCTCGAAGACATAAATGCCCATGGATGCGAGGGCGACATCCGGCCGGCCGGGGATGGGCGGCGGATCGGCCGGCTTCTCGAGGAAGGAAATAACGCGGTCCGATTCGTCCACATGCATCACGCCGAAGGCGCTGGCCTCATGCCGGGGCACCTCGATGCAGGCCACCGTCACCTCGGCGCCCGAGGTGACGTGCCGCTGCAGCATCACCTCGTAGTCCATCTTGTACACATGGTCCCCGGCCAGGATGACCATGTAGCGCGGACCATAGCTCTCGATGATGTCGAGGTTCTGGAACACGGCATCGGCGGTGCCGGCATACCACTCGGTTTCCGACACGCGCTGGCTGGCCGGCAGGATGTCGAAGCTCTCATTGCGTTCGGGGCGCAGGAAATTCCAGCCGCGCTGCATATGCCGTATCAGGCTATGCGCCTTGTACTGCGTGGCCACGCCGATCCGGCGGATGCCGGAGTTGATCGCATTCGACAGGGCGAAGTCGATGATGCGCGACTTGGCGCCGAAAAAGACGGCGGGCTTGGCGCGCCGGTCGGTCAGCTCCATGAGCCGGGAGCCGCGCCCACCCGCCAGGACATAGGCCATGGCTGAGCGTGCCAGAGGCGCGGAATGGACCGGCCGCGTGGACATGTATCGTTCTGACTCCCGTATGACTGCCTCAACTATGGCAGCTTTCCCGCAGGGCGAAACGGGGGAGAAAGCTAAGAACCTGAACACGGAGACGTGAGTGCGCAACACGTGAATGCAGGAACGGGCCGCCCCTTCTGGGGCGGCCCGCAAGGCTCGCGAAGGGGGGGCGATCAGTTCATGGACATGGTGGCGATGTCGATGAACCAGCTGCGGGGCTGCACCACCCCGGACACACGTGGGGAGATGGCGCGCGGTCCGACATCATGCGCGACCCAGAGGAAGGGGGCTTCCTCCACGATGCGGGCATGCAGCTTCGCCAGGGCCGCATCGCGCCCCGTGGCGTCGAAGGTGGTGCGGGCCGTGGCGATGAGCTGATCGAACTCCGGGATGGACACATAGCCCCAGTTGTTCGAGACGGGCGGCTGCGCGGCGGTGGCCACGAAACGTACCATGGCGAAGAACGGGTCCATGGTGGCGAAGGTGACGTTGAGGGCATTGGCTCCGCGGGCGTTGGGATGCTTCGCCCCCTCGCGCCAGTTGGTGAAGACCGCGTTCCACTCGCCGACCTCAAGCTCCACGTCGAAATAGCAGGCGCGCAGGGCTTCCTGGAGGAACTCGTTCATCGTCAGGGGCTGCATCTGGCCCGAGCCGGAAGCGGAGGTGAGCACCTTCACCTTCAGGGGGCGCTGCTGGGAATGCCCGGCCTCCCGCATCAGGCGCTGCGCCTCGGCCAGGTCATAGCGGATCCTGAAGGAGGGATTGCCCCACCAGGGATGGCCCTGCTCCACCGTGCCATGCGCCTCGGCCATCAGGCCGGAGAGCAGCGTCTTCAGCTCCGCGCGGTTCACGCAGAGATTCGCCGCATGGCGGACGCGGCGGTCCAGCCATGGCGAGCCCTCGGCGAAGGAGAACTGCCAGGGCCAGACATGCGGCTGCTCGTTCTGGTACATCTTGAAGCCGCGCGAGGTGATCTGCTGCACGGCATCCGGTGCCGGCGCCTCGATCCAGTCCACCTGGTTGCCCAGAAGGGCGGCGGTGCGGGTGTTGGCCTCGGGGATGGGCAGCAGCACCACGCGGTCGATCTTCGGGCGGCGCGCGGGGTCCCAGTAGTCGCGGTTGGCCACCATTTCGAAGCGTTCGCGCGGGACCAGGCGGGTGCCGCGGAAAGGACCGGTGCTTGAGGGGTCGGCGGCGAAGGCTGCCCAAGCCTGGGTCACGCGCTGGCGGGCATCGGTGACGCTGGCGGGCACGGCGGCCAGCTTCGCCTGCCAATGGCTGGGCGAGACGATGAAGAGATTGGTGAGGTTGATCGGCAGGAAGCTGTCCGGCTCGCTCGTCGTCAGCTCCACCTCATAATCCGAAATGGCGCGGGCCGACCTCAGTGTCGGCATGCGGCTGACGGTCACGCCGACCTGGGAGGCGTCGTAATGCGGCGCTGACTGGTCCAGCACCTTCTGGACGTTCCAGACCACGGCGGCGGCGTTGAAGGGGCTGCCATCGTGGAAGCGCACGCCCTCGCGCAGCTTGAAGCGCCACTTGGTCTTGTCGCTCTCATCCACCGTCCATTCGGTGGCGAGGCCTGGGATGATCACGGAGGGCTTGTCCGCGCTGGAAAGGTCCCAGTGGACCAACGCATCGAACATCGGGATGCCAGTGAAGCGGTTGCCCTCGAAGCCCTGATCGGGCTGGCCGAGGGTGCGGGGAATGTCGGCGGCTGTCATCCCGATCCGCAGCACCTTTTCCTGGGCGCTGGCGGGGGCGGCGCCGAAAGTACCCAGCCCGGCCAGCAGGGCGCCGGCCATCAACCAGGCCCGCCGCGTGATCTTCCTCATTCGTGTCCTCTCCGTGGATGACGATCGGCGCAGATCCAGGCAAGTTCGATGCCAAAACGGCTGTCCGCCCTGGCCCGGGGATTGCAAGCACTGGAATGGCCGTTTTCTTCCTTCTCGGCCGATGGGAAAGAAATGACTGTCCAAGATGAAGCCCTGCCGCCCCTGCCCGATATCGGTGGTCCCGCCCAGCCACTGCTGACGGTACGCGGGCTGACGAAGCATTTCCCGCTGAAAAGCGGCTTCCTGGGCCGTGGCACCGGCGTGGTGCAGGCGGTGGACGACCTCGATTTCGAGGTACGGAAGGGGGAAACGCTGGGCATCGTCGGTGAATCCGGCTGCGGCAAATCCACCACCTCCCGCCTTATCATGGCACTGATGGCACCCACCGCCGGGGAGGTGATCTTCGACGGGCAGGCGGTGGGCGGGCGCGAGATGCCGCTGAAGGAATATCGCCGCCAGGTGCAGATGGTGTTCCAGGACAGCTACGCCTCGCTGAACCCCCGGTTGACCATCGAGGAATCCATCGCCTTCGCGCCGCAGGTGCATGGCTTGGCGCGCGGAGATGCGCGCGCCCGGGCACGGGACCTGCTGGCGGCGGTGGGGCTAAACCCGGACCAGTTCGCGCGGCGCTATCCGCATGAGCTTTCGGGCGGCCAGCGGCAGCGCATCAACATCGCCCGCGCCCTGGCCCTGCGTCCGCGGCTGGTGATCCTGGACGAGCCGGTCTCGGCCCTCGACAAATCCGTGGAGGCGCAGGTCCTCAACCTGCTCCAGGACCTGAAAGGGCAGTTCGGCCTCACCTATGTCTTCATCAGCCACGACCTGAACGTGGTGCAGTACATGTCGGACCGGCTGCTGGTGATGTATCTCGGCCGGGTGGCAGAGATCGGACCGGTGGAGGCGATCTATGGCGCCGCGGCCCATCCTTACACCGCCGCGCTTCTGGCCAGCCGGCCCTCCATGGACCCGGACCTGCGCCGCACCGAGCCGCCGCTGACCGGCGATCCGCCCAATCCCATCAACCCGCCATCCGGCTGCCGCTTCCACACCCGATGCGCCTTTGCCGAGCCGGTCTGCTCCACCACCGTGCCGCCGCTGCATCCGGCGCCAGGGGGGCAGCAGGCGGCCTGCCTGATGGTTATCCCGAGCAGCGGGCACAGCCGTGCCCCAAAGGTGGCCGCATGACCGAGCCTCTTGTCCATGTGCGGGATCTGAATGTCCGCTTCGCCACCCGCGATGCCACGGTGCATGCGGTCAACGGCGTGTCCTTCGATCTGGCTGAACGGGAATCCCTCTGCATCCTGGGGGAGAGCGGATCGGGCAAGTCGGTCACGCTGCGCGCCCTGATGGCGCTGAACCCGCCGCGCCGCACGAAGCTATCTGGCACGGTGCGGGTCGGCGGGCATGACATCATCGCGGCTTCCGAGCGGCGGATGGCCGATATCCGCGGCAGCACCGTCTCCATGATCTTCCAGGAGCCGATGACGGCGTTGGACCCCGTCTTCACCATCGGCCGCCAGATTGCCGAGACGGTGATGCGGCATGAGGGGATCAGCCGCGCCGAGGCCGATAAGCGGGCACTGGAACTGCTGGAACTGGTGCAGATTCCCTCGGCCAAGCGGCGCCTTGCCGCCTATCCGCATGAATTGTCGGGCGGGTTGCGGCAGCGCGCGATGATCGCCATCGCGCTCTCCTGCCGTCCGAAGCTGCTGCTGGCGGATGAGCCGACCACGGCGCTGGACGCCACGGTGCAGATCCAGATCCTGCTCCTGCTGCGACGGCTGCAGCAGGAAATGGGCATGGGCGTGATCTTCGTGACGCATGACCTGGGCGTGGCGGGCGAGATCGCGGACCGCGTGGCCGTGATGTATGCCGGCAAGTTCATCGAGGAAGGGCCGGTGCGCAGCCTGATGCGCCAGCCCCTGCATCCTTATGCGCAGGGCCTGCTCGGCGCCACCGTGCATGCCGGCCTGCGCGGCGAGCGGTTGACCACCATTCCTGGCGCACCGCCGAACCTGGAACGCGTGCCGCAGGGCTGCGCCTTCGCGCCACGCTGCCCTTATGTGGAGGAAGCCTGCCTCCCCAAGGTGCCCGAGTTCCGCAGCCCCGTGCCTGGTCATGCCGCGCGCTGTGTGCGCGTGCAGCAAGCCGTCAGCCAAGCCGCCTGAGCCGGAGGGAACCATGCTCATCTACCTGATCCGGCGCATTCTCTATGCCATTCCCATTGCTCTCGCGGTGGGCCTGGTATGCTTCATGCTGGTGCAGATCGCCCCGGGTGACCCGATCAACGCCATCGTGCCCGCCGATGCCCCGCAGGAGGTGGTGGAGCAGGTCCGCCGCGACTACGGGCTGGACAAGCCGCTGCCGGTGCAGTTCGCCATCTGGATCTCCCGCGTCGTGCAGGGTGATCTGGGCCGCTCGCTGGCCACCGGGCGGCCGGTGACGGCGGATCTGATCTCAGCCATCAGCAACACGCTGATGCTCGCATTGGTGGCGGCCGGGATCGGCTTCGTGATGGGCTCGATCCTGGGCACCATCGCCGCCGTGTTCCGCGGCGGCCTGCTGGACAAGGCAGCCGTGGGCTTTGCGGCGGCCGGTGTCTCCATCCCGCATTACTGGCTGGGCATGGTGCTGGTGGTGCTGTTCAGCGTGACGCTGAACTGGTTGCCAGCCATGGGGGCGGGACCGGGCGGCTCCGGTTCCTGGACCTGGGACTGGGAGCATGTGAAGTTCCTCATCCTGCCGGCCGTCACGCTTTCGGTGATTCCAATGGGCATCGTCACGCGCACCGTGCGCGGCGTGGTGATGGAGCTGCTGAACCAGGATTTCGTGACAACCCTGCGTGGCAAGGGCCTGCGGCGCGGCGGCATCGCGCTGCATGTGCTGAAGAATGCGGCACCCTCCGTGCTGGCGGTGATGGGCCTGCAGCTCGGCTATCTGATGGGCGGTTCCATCCTGGTGGAAACGGTCTTCTCCTGGCCCGGCACCGGCTTCCTGCTGAACAGCGCCATTTTCCAGCGTGACCTGCCGGTGTTGCAGGGCACGATCCTGGTGCTGGCCATCTTCTTCGTTGTGCTCAACCTCGCGGTCGATCTTATCCAGACCGCGCTCGACCCCCGGATCCGCCGCGCATGAGCACGACCACCGCAACACCGCCCGTCCTTGCCGTGCCGCAGCCGGCACCGACGCGCACGCGTGGTTACTGGCAGGGCGTGGCCCGGCGCCTCTCGCGAGATCCGGTCACGCTCTTCTTCGGCTTCGTGCTGCTTCTGATGGCCCTGGCCATCATCTTCGCCCCTCTGCTGGCGCCACATGATCCCTACCAGACCAGCATGATCCGGCGCCTGCGGCCGATCGGATTCCAGGACTGGCGCTATCCGCTGGGTACGGACGAGCTGGGGCGGGACATGCTGACGCGCCTGCTTTATGGCGGGCGGCTGTCTTGGTTTCTCGGCATCACGCCGGTGCTGATCGCCTTTGCCATCGGCGGCACCCTGGGCGTGATCGCGGGCTTCGCGGGCGGTTGGGTCAACATGGCCATCATGCGGGTCACGGATGTCTTCTACGCTTTTCCCTCCGTGCTGCTGGCTGTTGCCATCTCTGGCGCTCTGGGGCCGGGCATCTCCAACGCCATGCTGTCGCTGACCCTGGTTTTCATCCCGCAGATCATCCGCGTGGCGGAAAGCACCACCACCTCGGTCCGCAACCTGGATTATGTGGAATCGGCGCGGGCCAGCGGCGCGGGGGCGATGACCATCGTGCGCGTGCATGTGCTGCCGAATGTGCTGGGGCCGATCTTCGTTTATTCCACCAGCCTCATCAGCGTCTCGATGATCCTGGCCTCGGGCCTCTCCTTCCTCGGCCTCGGCACCAAGCCGCCGGAGCCGGAATGGGGGCTGATGCTGAACACGCTGCGGACGGCGATCTACACCCAGCCACTCATCGCCATGCTGCCGGGCGTCTGCATCTTCGTGACGAGCATGTGCTTCAACATGGTCAGCGATGGGCTGCGGACAGCGATGGATGTGAGGGGATAGATCGGAGGAAGTATTCCACCAGATCTGTCTGATTTTTCCTGCCCGGGGCGCGCCAGTGTAGCTGGCGCGCCTCGTCTCTTTTCTGCGGCATAATGATTGCTTTGGCCTCTGGGACAACCCGGAGCCATTCATGAACCTGTCGCGCCGCGCCCTGCTGGGCGCTACCGGTCTCGCCACCCTGCCATCCGGTCTGACGATTCCGGAGGCTCACGCCCAAGCAGCCGAGCGCGTGCTGCGCTATGGCATCTCCATGGCCGACATCCCGCTCACTGCCGGCCAGCCGGATCGCGGCGCGGGCGCCTATCAGTTCACCGGCCACACCATCTATGATCCGCTCGTGGCCTGGGAGATGGATGTGGCCGACCGGCCCGGGAAGCTGGTGCCCGGCCTCGCCACCTCCTGGGAAGCCGATCCCGCCGATCGCCGCCGCTGGGTCTTCAGGCTGCGTGAGGGCGTGAAGTTCCATGACGGCTCGGCTTTCGATGCCGATGCGGTCATCTGGAACCTGGAAAAGGTGATGAATGCCCAGGCGCCGCATTTTGACCAGCGGCAGGCCGCCCAGGTCCGCCCGCGCCTGCCTTCGCTCGCCTCCTGGAAGAAGCTGGATGCGGTGACGGTGGAGCTGACCACCAAGGCGGTGGACAGCCTCTTCCCCTATCAGCTCCTGTGGTTCCTGGTCTCCTCTCCGGCGCAATACGAGAAGCTTGGCCGCTCCTGGGACCGCTTCTCCGCCGAACCCTCCGGCACCGGTCCCTTCAAGCTGGCCCGCCTGGTTCCGCGTGAGCGGGCGGAGCTGGTGAAGAACGCGGCCTATTGGAATTCGGCGCGGGTGCCGAAGGTGGACCGCGTGGTGCTGGTCTGTGCGCCGGATGCCGTCACGCGCAGCAATGCGCTGCTCAGCGGGCAGGTGGACCTGATCGAGACGCCGGCGCTCGACATGGTTCCGCAGTTGAAGCAGGCCGGGAACTGGGTGGTGGAGAACGTCACTCCCCATGTCTGGAACTATCACCTGTCCATGCTGGAGGGCTCACCCTGGCGGGACCTACGGCTGCGGCAGGCGGCGAACCTGGCCATTAACCGGGACGATATCGTTGCCCTGCTTGGTGGGCTGGCGAAGCCGGCGGCTGGCGTGGTGGACCCGGCTTCGCCCTGGTTCGGCAATCCCGCCTGCAAGCTGCGCTACGATCCGGATGTGGCGCGCAAGCTGGTGCGGGACGCCGGCTTCTCGCCCCAGAACCCGATGAAGACGAAGTTCATCATCGCCACCGGCGGCTCTGGCCAGATGCTGTCCATGCCGATGAACGAGTACATCCAGCAGGCCTGGAAGGAGATCGGCATTGAGGTGGAGTTCCAACCTGTGGAACTGGAGGTGCTCTATACCGCCTGGCGCAACGGGGCGACGCATGAATCCATGCGCGGCATCACGGCCAATAACGTGGCCTATGTCACCTCCGACCCGCTCTACGCCCTGGTCCGCTTCTTCCACTCCGGGCAGGTCTCGCCCGTGGGGGTGAACTGGTCCCACTACAAGGACGCCGAGACGGACAAGCTGATCGACCAGGCTGTCCAGTCTTTCGACGTGGAGGAGCAGGACCGGCTGATGGCGCGCGTGCATGAGCGGGTCGTGGACCAGGCGCTGCTGGTCTTCGTGGTGCATGACACCAACCCGCATGTGCTGGGCCGGAACGTCCGCAACTACACCCAGGCCCAGCACTGGTTCCAGGACCTGACTACCCTGGCCTGAACGTCCTGACTGGCCGGGGCAGGGTTTCGATCCCGCATTCAACTATCCGCGCTTCCTGGCGTTGGCGGTACGGTCGGCCCAGGGAGCATGATGGCCCAGATCTTCAGCACACGGGCTGATGCCCGCCTGCGCCTGGTCCTGATCGTCGGGGCCGCCCTGATCCTGCTGATCGGGGCGGCTGCTTTCGCCTATGTGCGCTCGGGCAATGCCTGGGCCATCGGGCGCCCGGCGGAGCAGCCTGTTCCCTTCAGCCACGCGGTCCATGCCGGCGGGCTGGGGCTCGACTGCCGCTTCTGCCATGCGGGGGTCGAGCGCACCGCGGAGGCGGGGATGCCAAGCGCGGAGACCTGCCTTGGCTGCCATGAGCGGGTCTGGAACGTCACCGCCCAGTTCGCGCCGTTGCGGGCAGCGATCGCGCAGGGAACGGCGGTGGAATGGTCCTCGGTCAGCCGCTTGCCGGATCATGCGCGCTTCGACCATGCCGCCCATACCCAGGCCGGGGTCGGCTGCGAAACCTGCCATGGCAAGGTCGAGGAGATGCCGCGCACGGTGAAGGCGGAAAGCCTGTCCATGTCCTTCTGCCTGGACTGCCACCGTGATCCGTTGGCGAACCAGCAACCGGCAGGCGCTGTCTTCGCCCGCGATGCCCCTCCGGCCGCCGAGTTGCAAGCGATGCGGCCCCATGGGCTGCAGGCACAACGCTACGAACACTACGGGATTGAAGTGTCCCCGCTCACCCGTTGCTCGACCTGCCACCAATGAGCGCCCGCCTTCCTCCCCGCCACGGCCCCGATCCGGCGCCCGAGCCTCCCCAGCCGGCCGCTCTCCGCATCGGCCTGCACAACCCGGCCGAGCGGCGCGATGCGCTGAAGCTGATGGGCGCCTCCCTTGCCCTGGCAGCCCTGGCCGGCTGCGACGATCCGGACGAGTTCGGCCACCCCCTCCACGCGCCTGCCCGCGCCTCTGATGCCGAGGCGAGCGCCGCCGACTACGCCACCGTGCTGGAACTGGACGGACTTTCGCGTGGGGTGATCGTGCGCACGCGCAATGGCCATCCCATCAAGGTGGAGGGCAATCCACAGCATCCTGCCAGCCTTGGCGCCACGGACATCTTCGCCGAGGCGGCGGTGCTGTCGCTGCATGATCCGAACCGCTCCCGCCGCATCCGGCGCGATGGCCGCCCGGTTCCGGCGGCGATGCTGGATGAAGCCCTGGCCATGACGCGCGCGGAACTGCAGGCGCGTGGGGGAAGAGGGTTGCGCATCCTCACGGGGCCAGTGTCCTCACCGACGCTGGCGCGGATGCTGGGGGCCGTTCTGGCGGCCTTCCCGGAGGCCCGCTGGCATCAGCACGATCCTCTTGCGGATGACGCGGCCTTGGAAGGCGCTCTTCGCGCTTTCGGGAAGCCAGTTGTCCTGGTGCCTGATCTGGGCCTGGCGCGGACGGTGCTGTGCCTGGGTGCCGATCCTCTTGGGCACATGCCCGGCCATCTCCGCCATGCACGCGATTGGGCCGCTGCCAGGGCTGGCGGGCGGGCGCCGAGGCTGATCGCAGCGGAGGCGGCGCCCAGCCTTACCGGAGCCCGCGCCGACCGCCGCATCCCTCTTGGGCCCGCCGAAGCAGAGTCCTTCGCCCGCGCCGTCGCCACCATGCTTGGGGTTGAGGGACTGGCCGCCGGGGGGAGCCATCCAGCGGCGGCTGACGTGGCAGCGTCCTTGAGAGAGGCGGGGACGGAGGGATTGGTCATGGCCGGCACGGGGCAGGACGCCGCCACCCATGCCCTGGCCCATGCGATTAATGCCCGGCTTGGCAGCATGGCCCGCCGCCTTCTGCCGCATCCGCTGGCGCGGCCGGAGCCGATGGGGGCCTCCCTTGCGGCGCTGGCCGCGGAAATGGCGGCAGGGGAGGTGACGCATCTTTTGATCCTTGGTGCCAACCCCGCCTATGACGCCCCGGCGGCCCTGGGCTTCGGGGCGGCGCTGCGCCGGGTGCCCTTCAGTCTTCATCTCGGCTACCGGCAGGACGAAACGGCCCGGCTTTGCCCCTGGCATGTCCCGTTGCCGCATCCGCTGGAATCCTGGGGCGACTCCCGTGCCTTCGATGGCACCCCGGCCATCCGCCAGCCCGCCACGGCCCTGCCCAGTGAGGCGAGGGGGGAGGTGGAGGTGCTGTCCGCACTGCTCGGCAGGCCGGTGGCCGCACGCGAGGCTGTCGAGGAAACCTGGCGCGTGGAATGGGGCGAGGACGACTTTTCTGAGCGGTGGCCCGCTGCGTTGGAGGCGGGTGTCGCGGGAGAGGCGCCCGATGCGCTGGATCTGCCCCTCAGTGCGGGATGGGATCGGCCCACTGCACCGTTGCAGGGCGGGCTTGCGGCGATCTTCTCCCCCGATCCCGGCGTGCGGGGCGGCGCGGAGGCGCATGAGGCCTGGCTGCAAGAGATGCCCCGGCCGCTGACGAAAATTGTGTGGGGCAATGCCGCGCTGATGGCACCTGCCACCGCAGCCGGACTTGGGCTTTCTTCAGGGGACGAGGTGGAACTGAGCCTTGGCGGGCGCAGCATCCTTGCCCCGGTTTGGCCCATGCCGGGCCATGCGCCGGGCTGCGTCACGCTACCCCTGGGCGGCGGGCGCCGTGCCGGCGGGCCGGTGGGGGAGGGAAGGGGCTTCGACGCCTATGCGTTACGGCCAGCCGATGGGACGTGGGTGGCGCAGGGCCTCTCCCTGCGCGCCACCGGCCGCAAGCTGGAGGTCGTCACCACGGATTCCCACCATCGCCTTGATCCTGGCGATGCAATCCGCACCGTCGCGCCGGGAGGCAGCCTGCCGCAGCCGGAGCGCGATGCCTCGCTGTACCGGGACTGGCCCTATCCCGGCCATGCCTGGGGCATGGCGATCGACATCGATGCCTGCATCGGCTGCAACGCCTGCGCCCTGGCCTGTCAGGCGGAGAACAACGTCCCGGTGGTCGGGCCGCTTGCGGTTTCGCAGGGGCGCGAGATGCACTGGCTGCGCGTGGATCGCTATCACCACGGGCCGGAGGACAATCCAGAAGCCAGTTTCCAGCCCGTGCCCTGCATGCATTGCGAGCAGGCGCCCTGCGAGCCTGTCTGCCCCGTCAACGCCACGCTGCACGACCATGAGGGGCTGAACGTCATGGTCTATCCGCGCTGCATCGGCACGCGCACTTGTTCCAACAACTGCCCCTACAAGGTGCGGCGCTTCAACTGGTCGGACCATCGCCGCTTCCTCGACACGCCCGCGCGCAATCCGGATGTGTCGCTGCGTCCGCGCGGGGTGATGGAGAAATGCACCTATTGCATCCATCGCATCACCACTGCCCGCAGCACCGCTTCCACGGAAGGCCGCGCGCTGCGCGATGGGGAGGTGGAGACAGCCTGCCAGCGTGCCTGCCCGACGCGCGCCATCACCTTCGGCGATCTCAATGATCCTGAAAGCGCCATCTCCCGTGCGAGGCGGGACGGGCGGCATTACGCCATGCTCGGCCATCTCGGCACGCGGCCGCGCACCACCTATCTCGCGCGTATCGCGACGGATGCAGAGGATGCGCCGTGAGCGACATCACCGCCCCCATCGCCGAGGCTGCGCTGCGGCCGGGGCGATGGGGCTTCCGGCTTTCCGTGCTGCTTGGCGTGGCGGGCGTCGTGGTGCTGGCGATCTCGGTGGCGGCCGTGCTGGTTGCGGGGGTCGGGGTCTGGGGGAACAACATTCCCCATGTCTGGGGCTTCGACCTGATCGCCTATGCCTGGTGGATCGGCATCGCCAATGCCGCCAGCCTCTTCGCCGCCATCCTCGTCCTGCGGCGCCATGGGCTGCGGACAGCGGTGAACCGCTTCGCCGAAGCGGCGGCCCTGGCCGCCATCCTCTCGGCCGCCTTCTACCCGATCCTGCATCTGGGCCGGCCCTGGCTGTTCTACTGGACCCTTTCCTACCCGAACCGCATGGAGCTCTGGCCGCAATTCGGCAGCGCGCTGGTCTGGGACTTCTGGGGGATCATGTCGCATGTCGTCGTGACCTCCCTCTTCTGGTTCATCGGGCTGATCCCGGATCTCGCAACCATGCGGGACCGAGCGGCGGCGCGCGGGCGGATCAGGGCGGCCCGGGCCTATGGGCTGCTGGCGCTCGGCTGGCGTGGCTCGGTGGTGCATTGGCACCGGCATCAGGCCGCCTATCGTCTCGTCGCGGCCCTGGTGCTGCCGCTGCTGCTCTGGGCGCAGACGGTGGTGGCGCTGGAATTCGCCACCACCCTCGTGCCCGCCTGGCACCAGGCGCGGCTGCCGCTGCATGTGGTGGTCACGGGCCTGCCTTCAGGACTGGGGATCGTGCTGGCGCTGGCGGCGGTGCTGCGGCTGGCGCTGTCGCTCGAACGCTTCATCGACGACGCGGACATGGATCTGCTGGCGCGGCTCGTGGCCTGTGCGGGGCTGGCGGCGGGGCTGGCCTATGCGCATGAGTTGCTGATCGGCTTCCTGGAGGAGGACGGGACCACCCGGGCAGCGCTGAAGGCCCGCGTTCTGGGTGCCGGCGCGCCCGCCTATTGGGGCGCGGTGCTGCTCAGCGCCGTGCTGCCGCAGATCCTGTGGTTCTCCCGCCTCCGGTGCCGTACTGCCATTGTCATCCCGGTCGGGCTCCTGGCGGCAGCGGGGGTGTGGCTGGATCGCTGGTCCATCGTGGTGGACGGGCTGTTGCGGGACCATCTTCCCTCCATGTCACGCGGCTACACGCCGAGCCCTGCCGAATGGGGGCTGCTGGGTGGCACCATCGCGCTTTTCGTTTTGGTGCTGCTGCTGTTCGGACGCCTGGTTCCCGCGGTCTCCATGTTCGAGACCCGCCATGAGGAGAGCGAGGCAGAGGCGGAGGAGGAGGAGCGGTGAGCCATCCGCCGCCCTATGGCCTGATGGCCGAATTCTCCGGTGCCGAGGCCATGACCGAGGCCGTCCGTGCCGCACGCGCCGCCGGCTGGGCGCGGTTGGAAGCCTATTCGCCCTATCCCGTACCCGAGGCGGCCGAGGCGCTGGGCGTCAGTGCCGCGCCGGTCGGCTATATCGCCTTGGCGGCGGCTGCTGTTGGGGCGGCGATCTCGGCGGGCGCGGCTTGGTATGTTTCGGTGCACCTCTATCCGGTGAATGTCGGGGGAAGGCCGCTCAATGCCTGGCCGGTCTTCATGCCCACCACTTATCTCGTCGCCATTCTCTGGGCCTGTGCGGCGGCGCTGATCGGGATGCTGGCGCTGAACGGCCTGCCGCGCCTGCACCACCCGGCCTTCTTCGCGCGCGGTTTCCAGCGGGCCAGCGAGGACCGCTTCTTCCTGTTCCTTTCCGCCGAGGACCCGCTCTACGACACGGAAGAAACGGCACGCTTCCTGCGCGGCCTTGCGCCGCTGCGCGTCTCGGAGGTGCGCAGCTCTTGAAGCGCCTCCTCCTCATCCTCCTCCTGGCGGGCTGCGACGGCTGGCCGGAAAGCCCCAGGCCGCCGCCTCCCGCACCGCCACCCGAAGGCGCGGTCCCGCGTGGGGCGGCGGAGCGGGCACGCGCCCTGGCACCGCCGGGGCCACCGGTGGATGCGGCGCTGCTGGCGGAGGGTGCCGAGCGCTACGGCATCTATTGCACGCCCTGCCATGGCCAAAACGGACAAGGTGACGGGGTTGTCGTCTTGAGAGGGCATCCGCCGATCGCGCCTTTGCCGTCTGACCCCGCACGCAGCATGGCGGCGATCGCGGAGAACCTCCTGGGCGCCCATCCCTTGTCGGACAGGCTTGATCCGCGCCAGCGCTGGGCCGTGGCGAGGCATGTGGAGGCGCTGATGCGCAGCGATCCATGACCGCCTTCGCCGAGGCCTGGCTGCTGGCCTTCCTGCTGGCCGCCACCCTGGGGGCGGGAGCGCTGGTCGTGCTCTCGGCTGGAATTCTGCTGCGGGAGGTCTGGCTGGTGCCGTTGCGCCCGGCCTTTTCGGCCGCTGTGCGGACCATGCCCATCCTGATCCTGCTGGCACTGCCCCTGTTCTTCCTGGCGGGGCGCCTCTACCCCTGGGCGGAGCCGCCCCGGACGATGATCGCCGGCACGGCCAGTGTCATGATCCTCGTCCTCTGGTCGGCGCTCGGCTGGTTCCTGATGCGGGCCAGGGCAAAATGGATGGCGGGGGCAACGCTCCTGCTGATCGTGCTGTCGGGCGCGGTCGGCTTCGAGGATTGGGCGCTGTCACGCGATCTCTCCTGGGCGGGGAGCCTGCATGGCATCGCCCTGCTGACAGGGGGTGCCACGGCTTTTCTCGCCTTGGCCATCCTGGCCCGGGGAGAGCCGGAGGATGCCGAGGCGCGCACCGGCCTGGAGCGCGCCCTGCTGGCCTTGGCCATCATGACGCTCTGGTTGTGGTTCGTGCAGTTCATCACCGTCTGGGCCGCCGATCTGCCGCCGGAGGCCGCCTGGTATCTGCGCCGGCAGGACGGCTTCTGGTTCTGGCTGAAGGCTGGCCTGATCCTGCCCGCCCTGCTCTGCGCCATCGCCTTTGCTGCTGTTCCGCAATGGAATCCGTGGCGGATGCGCCTGGTCTGCGCATTGCTGGTGATACAGCACCCGGCGATGCTGCTCTGGATGGTGCGACCCGACGCGCCGCTGGCACCCGGCGCCGCCCTGGGTAGGCCAAGCCTTCTCATGGACGCGATTGTGATCGGTTTTCTGGGCTTTCTGCTTCTGCTGGGCTGGCGCACGGTGAAGCGCGGCGGCACCCAACCTGTATAAACCTTCATGATTCGAGGGGAGGGAGGTGAAGCGCATGATCGGACCCGATGCGGTACCCTTCTGCGGCCTGCCGCCGCGACCGGGTGAACTCGCCTGGAAACTCGATCCGCTGCTCATCGGCGTGCTGCTGGCGGGGCTGAGCCTCGGCTGGGTATGGGCGAGCGAACGCCGTGGCTTCCTGGCGGGCTGGGTGGTGTTGGCGGCATCGCTGGTGACGCCGCTGTGCAGCCTGGCTGTTGCGCTCTTCTCCGTGCGGGTGGGGCAGCACCTGCTGGTGATGCTGGTGGCGGCGCCGTTGCTGGCGGCCGGTTTCCGGGCCCATTCGGCGGCACCGAGGGAACTGGCGCTCTCCGCCGTTATCTTCGCCGTGGTGCTGTGGTTCTGGCACATGCCCGCGCCTTATGCGCTGACCTTCGTCTCCGATGTCGCCTGGTGGGCGATGCATGGCTCCTTGCTCGGCGCGGCCGTCTGGTTCTGGCAGGGCGTGCAGCGCGCGGTGCGCGCCGATGCGGCCCTTCTCTCCGGACTGGCGACGGCCGCGCAGATGGGGGCGCTGGGCGCCTTCCTCACCTTCGCGCCACGCCCACTCTTCACGCCCCATGCGCTGACGACCCTGCCCTGGGGCATGACGCCGCTGGAGGACCAGCAGCTTGGCGGGTTGCTGATGTGGGTGCCGGGCGGGCTGGCCTTCGCGGGGCTTGCTCTCTGGGCCTTGTCGCGCGTCCTGCGTGCCGCGCCGGATCATCGCGCGGCGTGAGGCTTCTTCTTCTGCCGCTTCTGGCGCTGGCTGGCTGTTCTGGCGTGCAGACGCCGCTCGATCCCTGGGGCATCCAGGCGGAGCGGATCGCAGACCTTACCTATGTGCTGTTCTGGGGTGGTGCGGTCGTCTTCCTGATCACCATGGGCTTCCTGGCCCTGGCCATCCTGGCACCTTCATCGCTGCGGCGGGGAATGGGATCGCGGCGGTTCCTCGTTGCCATGGGGATTGTCTTCCCCGTCACCGTGCTGACGGCGCTGCTGGTCTATTCCCTGGGCGTGTCGCGTGCGCTGACGCATCCCATGTCGGAGTCACCGCTCCGCATCGAGATCATTGGCCGCCAGTACTGGTGGGAATTCCGCTATCCCGATCTGGGCGAGGGCGCCGTCACCGCCAATGCGCTGCATCTGCCCGTTGGGCGGGAGGTGGAGCTGCACCTCACCTCCGGCGATGTGATCCACAGCGTCTGGGTGCCCAATCTGCACGGCAAGCTGGACATGATTCCGGGGCGCGTGAACCGCCAGCGCCTGCGGGCTGATCGCGTGGGCGTGCTGCGCGGCCAGTGCGCCGAGTTCTGCGGTACGCAGCACACGCTGATGGCCTTCGACGTGGTGGTGCAGGAACCTGCGGAATTCGATGCCTGGATCGCCCGGCAGCGCGCCCCTGTTCCGGAGCCGCAGACGGATGAGCATCGCCGCGGCATGCAGGTTTTCGGCGAGGCCGGATGCGGTGCATGCCATGCGGTGCGCGGCACGCCCTGGGCCGCGCGGATCGCGCCCGATCTGTCGCGCGTCGGCTCGCGCCCCACCCTCGCGGGCGGGGCCCTCCCCAACAACCGCGGCAACCTCGCGGGCTGGATCGCGGCGCCGCAGGACATCAAGCCTGGGAACAACATGCCCGCCTATGCCCGCGCTCTGGAGGGTTCCGACCTCCTCGCCCTCGCCTCCTGGCTGGAATCCCTGCGTTGAGCGAGTTGCCCAATCCCCTGCCACGTCCTCCGGAGGAACTGGGACGGCTGGAGCATGCCTGGGCCTTCCCGCGCGGCATTTCGGTCATCACCGAGATCAACAACAATCTCATCGGCCCGCTCTTCCTGTCCACGGCGCTGATGTTCCTGTTCTTCGCCGGCTTGCTGGGCGTGCTGATCCGGCTGCAACTGGCCGTGCCGGGGCTGAATATCCTGAGTGCGGATACCTATAACCAAGTCTTCACCACGCATGGCGTGGCGATGATGTTCCTCTTTGCCGTGCCGGTGGTGGAGGCGGTGGGAATCACCCTGCTGCCTGCCATGCTGGGCGCGCGAGAGATGCCGACGCCGCGCCTCGGCGCCTATGCCTATTGGATCTATCTGATCGGCGGCACCGCCTTCTTCGCCTCGCTCTTCGTCGGCGCGGCTCCGGATGGAGGCTGGTTCATGTATCCGCCGTTGACGGGCAAGGCGGCCTCGCCTGGCGTCAACACCGATATGTATCTGCTGGGGATCGGCTTCATCGAGATCAGCGCCATCGCCGGCGCGATCGAGCTGATGACCGGTATCCTGCGCTGCCGCGCGCCGGGGATGACGCTGGGGCGCATGCCGATCTTCGCCTGGGCGATGCTGGTCTTCGCGGGGATGGTGATCTTCGCCTTCCCCGCCGTCATCATCGCATCCACGCTGCTGGAACTGGAGCGTGCCTTCGACTGGCCGTTCTTCATTCCCGAACGCGGCGGCGACCCGCTGCTCTGGCAGCACCTGTTCTGGTTCTTCGGGCATCCCGAGGTCTACATCATCTTCCTGCCGGCGGCGGGCATGGTTTCCATGATCGTGCCGGCCATGGCGCATGCACGGCTGATCGGGCATTCACTGGTGGTGCTGGCGCTGGTGGGAACGGCCTTCCTGTCCTTCGGCCTCTGGGTGCATCACATGTACACCACGGGGATCCCGGGGCTGAGCCTGGCCTTCTTCGCCTCGGCGGGCTTCGCCGTTTCCGTGCCGTCGGGGATCCAGGTCTTCGCCTGGATCGCGACCTTCGCTTCGGGGAAGAAGGTGCGGATCGCGACGCCGACGCTCTTCGTCCTCGGCTTCCTCTTCATCTTCTCGCTGGGCGGGCTCACGGGCGTGATGGTTTCCGTCACGCCCTTCGACTGGCAGGCCCACGATACCTATTTCGTCGTCGCGCATTTGCATTACGTGCTGATCGGCGGAATGGTCTTTCCGGTGCTCGCGGGACTCTATTACTGGGCACCCGCCATCGGCACGCCGCTTTCCGAGCGCCTGGGGAAATGGGTGTTCTGGTTGCTCTTCCTCGGCGTGAACCTCACCTTCTTCCCGATGCATATCTCGGGCTTCCTCGGCATGCCGCGCCGCATCTACACCTATCCCGCCGGCTATGGGCTGGAGATCTGGAACGCACTTTCCACCATCGGCGCCCTGATCGCGCTGGTGGGCGGAGTGCTGCTGTTCATCGACATCGTGCGCAATTTCCGGCCACGGCAGGGCGGCGGGAATCGCTGGGATGCCGGCACGCTGGAATGGCTGCCAAACCAGAATTACGGCCCGCGCAGCCTGCCTGCGGTGGACAGTCGCTATCCGCTCTGGCGGAAGCCCGGGCTTGCGGCTGAGGTGGAGGCTGGCGGGCACTACCTCCCTTTCACCATCACGGGCCGGCGCGAAGGATTGGTGGTCAGCCCAGCCGAGGGCATTCCGCAATATGTCGCCGTGCTGCCGGGGCCGGGCTGGGCGCATATCATCGCGGCCATCGGAACGGCTGGCTTCTTCCTGGTGCTGACCGTGGAGTTGCTGGTGCCCGCCGCCGCCTTCGCGGTGCTGGCCCTCTCGGCTTTTCTGTACTGGCTCTGGACGGGAACGGATCTGGGGCCGATCGGCGAGGGGCGTGGCGACATCGGCGGCGGCATCGTGCTGCCCACCTATGTGACGGGGCCGGCCTCCACCTCCTGGTGGGTGATGGTGGGGCTGATGCTGGTGATGGGGTCCTGCTACGCCTGCCTCATCGGCAGCTATCTCTTTCTTTGGCTGGTGAACGGGGATGGAATGTGGCCCCCGGCGGGAATGGATGTGCCCTTGCCGGAGCGTGGCGGCTTCGCCCTCCTGCTCTATGCGCTGGCCGCCGGCACAATGCTGCTGGCAAGCCGTGCGCTGCGGCGGGGTGACGCATTGCCTGCCTGGGCGATGCCTTTGGCGCTGCTGCTCTTGCTGGCGGGATATGGCACCGATCTGTCCGCCCTTCTCGGTTCGGGGCAGAAGCCAGGCCAGCATTCCCATGCTGCCATTTCCTACACGCTGCTGGCCTGGCAGGGCGTGATCGTGGGTGTGGCCGTCATCATGGCGCTCTATACGCAGGCGCGCTCCTGGGCCGGGATGATCGATGGCACGCGGCGCCTGACCTTCGACAACACCATGTTGTTCTGGCTTTACGTGGTCGGGCAGGGGGCGGTGGGCATCGTGCTGTTGCACGGCTTCCCGCGGCTTCTGTGAACGGAATGGCCGCTTCCGCCGCGCGGGCGGTGATCTGGCCGGCGGCGGGGCTGGCCGTGTGGGCCATGCATTTTGGCGGGATCTACGCGATCCATTCCTTCGCCTGCGAGCGCGGCTTCCAGGATGCGACGCTGCTCGGCCTGCCCTGGGTCGCCACGCTCGTCATGGCGCTCACGGTGCTGGCCCTGGTGGCGTTGGCCCTGTTGTTCCTTCTTGCCCGGCCGGGGGGCAGCGTGACGGAAGGTGGGGAGGCGGAACCTGACTTCACCCGCTGGTTCGGCGCGGCAGCCTGCGTGGCGGCGGGTTTCGCCATCCTGTTCCAGGCCGCGCCGGCCCTTGTGCTGCCCGTCTGCTGGTAACACGGCTGAACCTCAGCAGGGGTGGCGGGGCCACGCCTGCCGGAGTGGATATGCAACGATGGCAGTCAGAGCTTCCGATCGATCAGGCGGTTCAAGGTATGGCAGGCCGCGATCACGGCGAGCAGGAGCAGGCCCTGGCGGATCAGGTCGGTTGGCGTCACCCAGTACTCGCCGAATGCGACGCGCGTGGGGAAATAGCGCAGGATGTCCTGGACCTCGGCTTCCACGGAGAGGCTGTTGATGACCTTCAGCGTGATCCACCACAGCGCGCCGCCAAGGAGCAGGAAGGAGGCAAGCAGTTCGGCAACAAGTTCCACGAAAGTCAGGGCGAAGCCGAGCACGGCGTAGCAGACCACACGGAGCCCGCGCACAAGCGGATGGCGGCGCAGTTGGCCAAGGGACGTGCCGAGTGTGGTTGGGAGTGGAAGATCAGACATGCACTGGCTCCGCGCTGAGCTGTATTGATTGGGGGGAGATGTAACCTTCTCAGTCTAGGATAAACTCGGCCCCAAGGTCAGTCTTTCCGCTGAAGAGACTGTATTATTGATCGGCATTATGTCGTCTTGAACTGTGAGGGGCAGGTGGGTCTGCTTGCTGCGGGTGGGCTGCCATTGCCATTCGCCTGAGGCCACGCACCTCCAACAGGCAGAAATGAATCTGCGTTGCTGTCAGGCGCGGGGGCGGATGCGCGGTTCCTCTCGCGGGCCTGCCTCCTTCGGTCCCAGCGGCAGCCCGGCTGGCACTGGTGGCAGCTGATCCGCGCCCAGGGTGAAGAGATAGGCCGCGGCGTCGCGTGCCTCCTTTTCTGTCAGGCCGAGATTGGGCATGGCGCTGCCTGGTGCGATTGCCTGCGGATCACGCAGCCAGGCGACAAGGTTTTCAGGTGAATTCGGCAGATGCCCAGCCAGATAGCCGCGCCGTGCCCATTCCATGAGCGGTGGCCCGGCCCAGGAGTTAGCGCCACGCACACCGGGGATGACATGGCAGGCACCGCAGCCATGGCTGGCCGCCACGGCGCGGCCGCGTTCAGGATCCCCGCCTGCGACGCGGAGCTGGGCAGGCGGCTCACCGTCGCAGGCCGCGAGGAGGAGAGCGAGAAGCGTCACGGAGGCGCGGATCGGGGCCTCCCTGGGGCTGACCTCGCCCGGCGAACGCGAAGCCTGCCGGACGGGTTGCGTCAGATCGGCTCCCCGGCGCCCGTGCCATGATGCGGTGTCGGAAAGCACCATTCCTCGCCGCGCGGGGTGGTGATGTATTCAGGCCAGCGCAGATCGACCGGCGGGTCGAAATCGGGCGGCAGCAGCGGGCCGACCCATTCCGTACCGCCGACGCCGCCTCCCGTACGCTCCCGGAACTCGGCCTGGCACGCCTCCAGGGCGCCGGGCTTGGTGGCGAGGTCCACCATGGTCAGCGCCATGGTCTTCGCCGCCACGAACATTCCGGGATCGACGGCGGCGGGCAGGCCACCGAGGGCATTGTAGGCCCAGTTCGGATAGGCATAGCCGGGCGAGGGAGGCTGTAGCCGGGGACGTGCCGCCAGCAGCCGCACCGTCGGGCAGTGCCAGGAATATTCGACATAGTCGTCGGCGCTGAGATGCGTCTGCCAGCCCGCCAGTGTGCGGCGGAGGCCAGCGTCGTTCTCGGCCGGGGAAGTGAGCGTCGTCACGCTAGGGATGAAGGGGTTCTCCATCGGTTCCAGGCCGAGATTCTTCTGGATCTCCCGCCCGAAGGCGAGCGCCTCCTCGCTGTAGCTGGGGGAGCCGACGGCCTGGAGATTCGCCCAGGTCAACTCCGTCAGCGCCATGTTGGGAAGGCCGACGCGGGTCTTGGTCACCCAGCGCACGAAGGCGCGGCACCCGGTGGCCATGGCAGCCGACTTCGCGTTGTTCGCCAGCACGCGCCAGATCTGTTCCTGGATGGCGAGCGAGGAGGAGCGCCAGGAATACTGGATCTGGCTGAAGCGGGGCGGGAGGTTGTCCGAGGTCGCGCCGGCATCGCCGAGGATGAATTCGTTCAGCGTCCAGGACCCGCTATGCGGGAACATTGCCTCCTTCGTGTACTTGGTCGTCGTGTACATCAGGCACATGGCGTCCAGCGCGCCCGGGGCACGGGCCACGGCATGCGCTGCCTGGGTGGGCATGAGGGAGGGATCGACCCAGTTCTCGGGGTTGTCCGCCTCGAAGGTGATCACGGCGCTCCAATAGGCGCCGAAATGGATCTCGCCGGTGACGGTGTTGCTCGGCCAGGGATGCCAGACCACGGCGGCGTCCAGCCCGTCGAAATAGCCCTTGGCGGCGTGGATCGGCTTGGAGCCGCAGACCTTCTCGGCCGGCTCGCCGAAGAGCTTCAGCGTGGCGGAGACGCCGTGCTGCTCGAACGCGGCCTTGGTGGCGAGCATGGCAGTGAGGGAAGCGGTGCCGAGCACCGAATGCGGATCGGTATGGCCGGCGGCATAGGGATGCAGCCCGGAGCGTGGAGCCTTGTAGGGCGCGAGCTTCTGCGAGTTGCCCGGCACCGCGTCATATTCCGAAAAGCCGGCCAGGACCGGCCCCCCATTTCCCCAGCTCGCGGCGAAGGCGGTGGGCATGCCGCCCGAGCCCGTCTCCACGGCGAAGCCTTCCTCGCGCAGGATTTCGGCATAGGCTTCCAGGGAGCGGTATTCGCGCCATGCCGGTTCCGCATAGGCCCAGATGCGCTCATTGAAGTCGGAGAGGCGGGATTCGTTCCGCGCGATCCAGTCCAGTGCGGATTGGCGAATGGCGTTCGGATCGGGCATGGCAACGCATAGCTCCTCTCGGCGGGCCGGCATGAAGGCAGCCGTTCCGGGAGCCTAGGAGGGATCACTGGCTTCGTGAATCCCGCCTCGATTCGATCGTTGATGACGGAACCGCTACATGGGCCGCCACGCCCAGCCTGGCGCTCGTTCCGCAGGCGGCCGCGCATCCGGTCTCGGATGCGGGCTTCAACAAGCCATGTTAAGCGTGTGGGCCATGTCCAGAGCTCCCACCGCCACGACGGCGCGCAGCGCGGCGTCTTCGCGCCCGGCGCGTCCGGCGAGGCCGGGTGCGAAGGGCGCCGCCGCCCGGCGCGGCCAGCCGGCGCCCGCGCTATCCACGGCCGTGAAGGCCAGGCGGCGCCTGGTCCGCCGAATCGCCGCCTGGCTCCTGATGGGCACGGTCTGGGGCGGACTCGCCCTTGGCGTTCTGCTGCTCATCTTCGCCTGGGACCTGCCACGGCCCGAGGCGGCGCTGGAGACAACGCGCCGGCCCTCGGTAACCCTCGAGGCGGCGGATGGCCGCCTGCTCTCCACCAGCGGAGACCTGTATGGGGAGACGGTGCGGCTGCGGGACCTGCCGATTCACCTGCCCACCGCCCTGCTGGCCATCGAGGACCGGCGCTTCCGCGACCATTTCGGCCTGGACCCGGTGGGGGTGATGCGTGCCGCCTGGGTGAACCTGACCACCGGCCGGGTCGCGCAGGGCGGTTCGACCCTGACGCAGCAATTGGCGAAGAACCTGTTCCTGACGCCCGAGCGCTCCTATCGCCGCAAGGTGCAGGAGGCGATGCTGGCCCTCTGGCTGGAGAGCCGCTTCACCAAGGACCAGTTGCTCGAAATCTATCTCAACCGCGTCTATCTCGGTGCCGGAGCCTATGGGGTGGATGCGGCGGCGCGGCTCTATTTCGGGGTGCCCGCGCGGCGGCTGACGATCTGGCAATCGGCGGTGCTGGCAGGGCTGCCCCGTGCTCCCTCCCGCTACAACCCGCGTGCCAATCCCGTGCTGGCGGCGGAGCGCGGGGCGGAGGTGCTGCGCGCCATGGCCACGATCGGTGCGCTGACGGAGGCGCAGGCCGCCGCGGAGGCCGAGCGGATCGCCTTCCCGCGGCGGCCATCCCGGGATTCCGGCTGGTTCGCTGACTGGGTGCATGAGGACCTCGCCACCCGCTTTCCCGGCTCTGCCGACCTGATGCTGCGCACCACTTTGGATCTGCGGGTGCAGGCGGTGGTGGAGGCAAAGCTGGAGGCGCTGCTCTCAGGTCCAGGCGCGGCGGCCGATGTGGGGCAGGGCGCCGTGGTGGTGCTGGACGCCGCGACCGGGGCCGTGCGCGCCATGGCTGGCGGGCGGGACTACCGCCGGAGTGCGTTCAACCGCGCCGTTTCGGCGCGGCGGCAGCCTGGCTCGGTCTTCAAGCCCTTCGTCTATCTTGCGGCGCTGGAGAAGGGGCTGCACCCGGAATCGACCGTCTCGGACGCGCCGATCACCCTCGGCCGCTGGTCCCCTGGCAACGGCAACTGGCGCGCGCGGGGCGACCTGCCGCTGGAGGAGGCGCTGGCCCATAGCGTCAACACCTCCGCGGTGCGCGTGCTGGTGCGAGCCGGTGGAGCGAAGGAGGCCGCCGCTGTCGCGCGCCGGCTGGGGCTGGCCGGGCCTTTCCCCAGGGATGCGACCATCGCGCTTGGAACCGGGGAAGCAAGCCTGCTGGAGCTGGCCGCTGCCTATGCCGCCTTCGCCAATGGTGGGATGCGGGTGACGCCTTATGGGATCGCATCGGTGCGGGCGGAGGGGCGCGCCCTGCCAGCCGGCATCGCTGCCCCGGCCCGAGCCGTGCAGCCGGATGATGCCCTGGCGATTCGGCGCATGATGGAGGCGGTGGTTTCGCGCGGCTCCGGCCGCGTCGCCGCGGTGCCCGGCCGGAGCGCCGCGGGCAAGACCGGCACGACGCAGGATTTCCGTGATGCCTGGTTCATCGGATTCTCAGGCAACACCGTTATCGGAGTGTGGCTGGGCAATGACGACGCCACGCCAATGGACGATGTGCGCGGCGGCACCCTGCCTGCCCGACTGTTCCACGACATCCTGGAGGGATTGCCTCGATGACAATGAGCTTGCCGCAACCAGCCGGAGCCGGAGACTGATGCCGGAGGGGAAAGCGCCTCGCAATTCTGCCGCCGAGCAGGCCATGACCCTGCTCCTGCGCCCAGTGCGGCATGCCGTGAACAACCTCTCCATGGTCCTGACCGCCAATCTCGACGCCGCCCTGCCGCAGCTGCCGGAGGGGGAGCGGGTGACAAAGCAGATCGCGCGCGCCCGGGAAGCGGCGATGGATTACGACCATCTCGCGCGTGGCTTCCTCGCCCTGGGGCGCGAGGAAGGCACGCGCCCGGCGCCTGCGGCGCGCATGATGCAGGAATTGCTGCCGCTGCTGTCCCTCGCCGCCGCGGGCCCGGTGGAGGTGAGGACCCTGGGCAGCGCCGTGATCGAGCGGCGCTCCCCGGACCTGGAGGGCGCACTGATCCTGGCCGCCTCGGGCGCCGCCGGGTTGCCGCCCGGGCCGCGCCCGGCGCTGCGGCTGGATGGTGCCCGGCTGGTGGTGCCCTGGGCCCTGTCGCCTGAGGCACGGGCTGCGCTTGAGGCTGTGGGCGCGAAGCTGGAGCCGGAAGAAGAAGGGGTGGCGGTCACCCTGCGGGCGGGCTGACGGTCCTGAACCGGATCGCAGCTGTTGGCTGCCGTCTCTCCTTCCTGGGTAATTCGAATCGGGGGCGGTCCAGATGGTCCGACCTGCGGGGCAGGCTCCGGCGGCACGAAGCTTGCCTGGGGATGCTCCATGGAGTTGCGCTTGATGAGGTTGTTGCTGCCGCCGCAAGGCAGGGCTTCGGTAGGGAAGGCCCTGACGCTGTCCATTTGCAGTGATCGCGCGGGCCCGGTAAGGGCTCGGCCTGCGGTTAGCGCAATCCCGCATTGATCCAGGCACAACCCTGGCGCAGCATGACCGCCGTCTCAGAGAGACAGGGAGAGTTTAATGACCATGCAGCCCTCGCGGCGCACGATGTTCGGCTTCCTTGGTGGTATCCTCGGTGCCGTTGCCATGATTCCCTTCGGGGCTGTGCCCGCGGCCGCTCAGGCCCCGGCGGCCAGCAACTCGATGGTGGAGATGATCAAGGCACGTGGCACCCTTGTTTGCGGCGTGAACACGGGGCTGGCCGGCTTCTCCCAGCCGGATAGTCAGGGCACATGGCGCGGATTCGACGTGGATTATTGCCGCGCCCTTGCGGCCGCCATCTTCGGCGATCCCAGCAAGGTTCGTTACGTGCCGACCACGGCGCAGAGCCGCTTCACGGCGCTGCAGTCCGGTGAGGTCGATATCCTGGCCCGCAACACGACC
This sequence comes from Roseomonas xinghualingensis, assembly GCF_025791835.1. GTDB lineage: Bacteria > Pseudomonadota > Alphaproteobacteria > Acetobacterales > Acetobacteraceae > Roseomonas > Roseomonas xinghualingensis. Next base: position 61,633 of record NZ_JAOXLP010000012.1, on the reverse strand, counting down.
TGGACGCTCTCGCGCGACACCAGCCTGGGCCTCGATTTCATCGGTGTGAATTTCTATGACGGTCAGGGCTTCATGGTGAAGACCTCGACCGGCGTGAAGACCGCGAAGGAGCTGAACGGCGCCACCATTTGCGTCCAGCCCGGCACCACCACCGAGCAGAACCTGACGGACTGGGCCCGTGCCAACAACGTGCAGTTCACCCCGGTGGTGATCGAGCGTGTTGAGGAGGTCGTCGGCGCTTACGCCTCAGGCCGCTGCGACGCCTACACCACCGATATCTCGGGCCTTGCCGCCACCCGGTCTGGCCAGCCTAACCCCGCCGAGCACACGATCCTGCCGGACGTGATCTCGAAGGAGCCGCTCGGCCCGCTGGTGCGCCATGGCGACCAGCGCTTCACCGATCTCGTCCGCTGGGTGCATTACGCCCTGGTCGGCGCCGAGGAGGCGGGCGTGACCCAGGCGAATGTCGAGAAGGGCGCGGCGGATGATGGCCGCCCCGATGTTCAGCGCATGCTCGGCAAGAATGGTGGCCTCGGTGCGATGCTGGGGGTCTCCAATGACTGGGCCGTGAAGGTCATCAAGGCGACGGGTAATTACGGCGAGATCTTCGCCCGCCATCTGCAGCCGCTTGGCATCCAGCGCGGCCCGAATGCGCTCTGGACGACCCCGGGCGGCCAGCAATACGCGATGCCTTTCCGCTGACCGAACGCCGTGGGGACCTGCCCGCAGGTCCCCACGATCTTTATTGCAGAGCAAAGAGCTAAGACGAGGCCTCACAGGATGTCGCAGACCGCCACGGATCCGAGGCGCCTCCGCGCTCCACCAAAGAAGCGTCTGCGCCTGTCCTGGGCCGATGAGCGTGTTCGCGCCATTGTATGGCAGGTGCTTATTGTCGGTGCCGTGGTCGGCATCGTCTGGTGGCTGGTGCGTAACACTCAGTACAATCTGGAAGTCCGGCGGATCGCGACGGGCTTCGGCTTCCTGCAGCGCGAGGCCGGGCTACCGATTGGTGAAACGCTGATCGAATATACCCCGGCCAGTACCTATCTGCGCGCGCTGGCCGTCGGCGTGCTGAACACGCTGAAGGTCGCGGTGGTGGGCATTGTGCTGGCCACCATCCTGGGCACGCTGATCGGTATCGCGCGGCTTTCGAAGAACTGGCTGCTGTCGAAGATCGCCGCCGTCTATGTCGAGGTGATCCGCGACATCCCGCTGCTGCTGCAACTGCTGTTCTGGTACACGATTCTGCAGGGCCTTCCGGCGCCGCGGCAGGCGCTGAATCCGATGGACGGAGTGTTCCTCTCGAATCGCGGCCTGAAGCTTCCATCCCTGAACTGGGAGGTGGGGCATAGTTGGGCACTGCTGGCCTTCGTGGCGGGTTGTTTCGCCACCTGGCTCTACGCCAAGGTGATGCGGCGCAAGCAGATGCAGGACGGCCAGCCGCGCCGCGTGTGGCCAGCCGCCATTGGCTTCCTGATCGTTCTTCCCGCCGTGTTCTGGGGACTGGGCGGTGCGCCCTGGACCATCGACTGGCCATCGCTGCGTGGCTTCAACTTCCAGGGTGGCATGACGATCAGCCCGGAGTATTTCGCGCTTCTGATCGGCCTGACGACCTACACTGCCGGCTTCATCGCCGAGATCGTGCGTGCCGGCATCCTGGCCGTGCCGCATGGCCAGTGGGAGGCGGCGCAGGCGCTGGGGCTGAAGCCGGGGGTGGTGCTGCGGCAGATCGTCCTGCCCCAGGCCTTGCGCGTGATCGTGCCCCCGATGACGAGCCAGTATCTGAACCTGACGAAGAACTCGTCCCTGGCAGTGGCCATCGGCTACCAGGACATCGTCAGCATCGCGAACACCACGCTGAACCAGACCGGTCAGGCGATCGAGGGCATCGCCATCATCATGGCGGTCTATCTGACGATCTCGCTTTCGATCAGTCTCTTCATGAACTGGTACAACAACCGCATCGCGCTGGTTGAGCGCTGAGGGGGCCTGAATATGAGCGACATTCCCCTCAACACGTCCGTATCCGGCGTTCCGGAAGCCGCGCCGCGGCAACCTCCGGCGCTCAGCACGGGGCCGGTGGCCTGGCTGCGGGCCAATCTCTTCTCTTCCTGGCTGAACACGGCGGTGACGCTGGCCCTGGGCTATCTGCTCGTCCGCTGGGCGATCAGCTTCGTGGACTGGGCCTTCATCAACGCCATCTGGTCGGTACCGGACAACCAGACCCAGGCCTGCCGCGCGCTGAAGGCTTCCGCCAATCCCGGCGCCTGCTGGGCGGTGATCACGGAGAAGCATCGCTTCATCCTCTTCGGTACCTATCCCTATGAGGAGCACTGGCGGCCGGCGCTGGTCTGCGTGCTCTTCACCAGCCTTTATGTCGTTTCCGCCATGCGCCGGTTCTGGCGCTGGGAACTGCTGATCGTCTGGGCCGTGACACTGGTGACGATCGGCGTGCTGATGTGGGGCGGCGTCTTCGGCCTGAGCTATGTCCCGCAGGAGCGCTGGGGCGGGCTGCCGATCACCCTCATCCTCGCGACCTTCGGTCTGGCCTTCGCCTTCCCGCTGGCCATCCTGGTGGCCCTTGGCCGGCGTTCCTCCATGCCGGCCATCCGCATCCTCTGCATCGCCTATGTGGAACTGATCCGCGGCGTGCCGCTGATCTCCCTGCTCTTCATGGCCAGCGTGATGTTCCCGCTCTTCCTTCCGGAAGGGGTGAACATCGACAAGCTGCTGCGCGCGCAGGTGGCCGTGATCCTCTTCGCCGGCGCCTATCTGGCCGAGGTGGTGCGTGGTGGCCTGCAGGCCCTGCCGAAGGGGCAGTATGAGGCGGCCGACGCGCTCGGCCTCTCCTACTGGCAGAAGACCGGCTTCATCATCCTGCCGCAGGCCCTGCGGCTGGTGATTCCGCCGCTGGTGAACACCTTTATCGGCTTCTTCAAGGATACTTCGCTGGTGCTGATCATCGGCATCTTCGATCTGCTGACCGCCGGCAAGACCGCGATCGTGGAGCCGGCCTGGCAGGGCTTCGGCGTCGAAGTCTATATCGCCGTCTCGGTCATCTATTTCATCTATTGCTTCGCCATGTCCCGCTACAGCCAGAACCTGGAGGCGGAGTTGAACCGCCACCGGCGCCGCTGAACTCCCGGACGAAAGGATCACGTCATGAGCGTCGCCGTCTCCGAAGGCCCCTCGGTCGCTTCCTCCATCCGGACGGATGCGCCACCGGCCATTCTGCTGGACAAGGTCAATAAGTGGTACGGCTCCCTGCACGTGCTGCGGGATGTCTCGCTTCAGGTCGCGACCGGGGAGCGCGTGGTGGTCTGTGGACCTTCGGGTTCCGGCAAATCCACCATGATTCGCTGCATCAACCGGCTGGAGCAGCACCAGGATGGCCGCATCGTCGTGGACGGCACGGAGCTGACCGATGACGTGCGCGCGCTGGATGCGATCCGGCGCGAGGTCGGGATGGTGTTCCAGTCCTTCAACCTCTTCCCGCATCTGACCATTCTCGAGAACTGCACCCTGGCTCCGATCTGGGTTCGGCGCATGCCGAAGCGGGAGGCGGAGGATCTGGCGATGCATTACCTGAGCCGGGTGAAGATCCCGGAGCAGGCGAACAAGTATCCGGGGCAGCTCTCAGGCGGGCAGCAGCAGCGCGTGGCCATCGCCCGTGCCCTCTGCATGAAGCCGAAGATCATGCTCTTCGACGAGCCGACCTCCGCCCTCGATCCCGAGATGATCAAGGAGGTGCTGGACACCATGGTCGGTCTCGCCGAGGACGGCATGACCATGATCTGCGTCACCCATGAGATGGGCTTCGCCCGGCAGGTGGCCGACCGGGTCGTCTTCATGGACCGTGGCGAGGTGGTGGAGCAGGGCGTACCAGACCAGGTCTTCAACAACCCGTCCACCGACCGCTTCAAGGCCTTCCTGTCGCAGATCCTGCGGGGACACTGATTGGGGAAGCGGGTGGGTCATTCTGCCCGCAAACGCATGACGGCCCTGCAACCGAGGGGCGGTGCCAAGGGTTGCAGCGTCCGGGGTGGCGGTCATATGCCGCCGCTCGTAACCATCATAGGCGGCGGACGTGACATCCCAGGCCATTCAAGGTGAACGGCAGCCGATCAGCGCGGCCGTTCTTCTGGGCGTACTTGGCATCGTCTATGGGGACATCGGCACCAGCCCGCTCTACTCCATGCGGGCGGCCCTGCTTCACTTCTCCTCGGATGGGCTCGAGCGCTGGGAAATCCTGGGAATCCTCAGCCTCATCATCTGGTCGCTCATCATCGTCGTGACGGTGAAGTACGTCTGGTTGGTGACTCGGGCGGACAATAAGGGGGAGGGCGGCATCCTCGCCCTCATGGCCCTCGCCCAGCGCACGGCCGTCACCGAGCGGGGGCGCTGGCTCATCGCCGTGGTGGGAATCGCGGGGGCGGCGCTGTTCTTTGGCGACGGTGTCATCACCCCCGCCATCTCCGTCCTTTCGGCGATTGAGGGGCTCAAGATCATCTCCCCGGCCTTCGAGGGCGCGGTCGTTCCCCTCTCGCTTGCCGTGCTGCTCGCACTCTTCCTGTTCCAGTACCGCGGTACCGGCAGCATGGGCGCCATCTTTGGGCCTATCACGGTCACATGGTTCGGGGTGATCGGGCTGTTGGGCCTCGTCGAGGTGATACGGGAACCGGGTGTGCTGGTCGCGCTCTCACCGCATTACGCGGTGCAGTTCGCCTTTGCCTATCACCTTGCGGCCTTCATCGCGCTTGGTTCCGTGGTCCTCGCCGTGACGGGGGCGGAGGCGCTCTATGCCGATATGGGCCATTTCGGGCGGCGGCCGATTCAACTCGCCTGGCTGTACTTCGTGCTGCCTTCCCTGGCGCTGAACTATCTGGGCCAGGGTGCGCTGATGCTCTCGGACCGCGCGGCGCTGGAGAACCCTTTCTACCTGCTGGCGCCAGAATGGATGCGCCTGCCACTGGTGATCCTGGCCACGGCGGCGACGATCATCGCCAGCCAGGCGATGATCTCCGGCGCCTATTCCATCGCGCGGCAATGCGTGCAGCTTGGCTTCGTGCCGCGGCTGGTGGTGCGCCATACCAGCGAGACGGAGGAGGGGCAGATCTACATGCCCCAGGTGAACTTCGCCTTGCTGGTAGGGGTCGTGATCCTCGTCATTGCTTTCCGGAGTTCGGATAGTCTGGCGGCCGCTTATGGGCTTGCCGTGACCGGCACCTTCGTCGCCACCTCCATGCTGGCCGCGCTGGTCTTCCGGCGCAGCTTCGGCTGGCCGCTGCCGCTGGTGCTCGCGGTATTCACGCCGCTTCTTCTGCTCGACCTCGCCTTCTTCGTCTCCAACGTGCTGAAGATTCCGGATGGTGGCTGGGTGCCGCTGGTGCTGGGCGGGGCGATGTTCACGATGATGCTCACCTGGCGCCGTGGGCGGGATCTGCTCTTCGCCCGCTTCCGTCAGGACAGCCTGCCGCTGAAGTCCTTCCTGGCCCGCCTGCCGCAGTCCCGCACCATACGTGTGCCGGGCATCGCCGTATTCATGACCAGCCAAGCCGACTACGTGCCGAACGCGCTGCTGCACAACCTGAAGCACAACAAGGTGCTGCATGAGCGCGTGCTCTTCGTCACCGTGACCGGGCAGGACGTGCCGCAGGTGACCGACCGCCGCCATGTGGAGGAGCTGGCGCCGGGCATCTACCGTGTCACCCTCTGCTACGGCTTCCAGGAGAGCCCGAACATTCCGAAGGAGCTGGAAGGGCTGCGCGAGCTGGGCGTGGATTACGACCCCATGCAGGCTTCCTATTTCCTCGGGCGGGAGACGGTGGTGGCCTCCACCGTGCCGAAGATGGCGGCCTGGCAGCAGTGGCTCTTCGGCATCATGTCCCGCAACTCAGTTCCGGCGACCGAGTTTTTCCGTATCCCCAGCGATCGCGTGGTCGAGCTGGGGGTTCGTGTCGCCATTTAGCGGGCCAAGGCCCACTTGTTTACAGGAGGTTGCCCCCATGCCGCTCGTGATCCTCTCGCCGAGCGGCGGAACGGGCCTTCCGGAAGGCAGCCCGGAGTATCGCTACGAGATCCAGCTGACACTGGACCGGCAGGGCTTTCCGGATCCGCAAGCTTGGCTGGCGGATAAGGCCAGTTGGATGGCGCGGCGCTTCTGGCCGGGCCAGGGGCTGATGGACGGGGATGTGGTCTATGATCCCGACACTGGCTGGGCCCTGCGCTTCTTCCGTCGGGACGACAGCCCGGTGGATGCACCCATGCATACCCTGCTTCGCGGCGGCGCGCCGTGCCGCCCCGGCGAGAACGTTACAATCACCGAGCCCGATGGACGGGAATATGCCTGGCGGATCGTGGGCGTCGGCTGATCCTGCCAGCGGGCTGGCAGGACAGGGACAGGTAGGGCAGAGATAGGTAAAAAAGAGAGCGGGGCGCCCGTTTCCAGGCGCCCCGCTCATCCATCAAACTGGTGGAGCCAATCGGAATCGAACCGACGACCTCTTGAATGCCATTCAAGCGCTCTCCCAACTGAGCTATGGCCCCTCACCGGTGGGCCGCGATATAGCCTTGCCCGTTGGGGCGGGCAATCCCCCCTGCGTGCTTTTCTTGCCCCCTTTCGAGCATGGCGGCGGACGGCTAGCCTCCGGATGACAAGGAAGCCGGAGGGTGTCGCCGAATGAGCAGGAAACTCTACCCGAATGCGAAGGCGGCCCTGGACGGGCTGCTGCGCGATGGGATGCTCATCCACTCTGGCGGCTTCGGCCTCTGCGGTATTCCAAGCCAGTTGATCGAGGCGATCCGCGACAGCGGCGTGAAAGATCTCACCGTCGTCTCGAACAACGCCGGCGTGGATGATGCCGGGCTGGGGCTGCTGCTGAAGACACGCCAGATCCGCAAGATGGTCGCCTCCTATGTCGGCGAGAATGCGGAGTTCGCGCGCCAGTACCTGGCCGGGGAGTTGGAGATTGAGTTCAACCCGCAGGGCACGCTGGCCGAGCGCATCCGGGCGGGCGGCGCCGGCATCCCGGCCTTCTTCACCCGCACTGGCGTCGGTACCGCCGTCGCTGAGGGCAAGCCGACCCAGGAGTTCGATGGGGTCACCTATGTAATGGAGCGGGGGATCATGGCTGATCTCGCCATCATCCATGCCTGGAAGGCCGATCCCGAGGGTAATCTGGTCTTCCACAAGACCGCGCGGAACTTTAACCCGGTGATGGCGACCGCCGCCCGCGTGACAGTGGTGGAGGTGGAGGAGCTGGTGGGGCAGGGCGAGTTGGATCCGGACCAGATCCACACCCCCGGCATCTTCACCAAGCGCATGATCCTGGTGCCGCCCGGCACGGAGAAGCGCATCGAGCAGCGCACGACCCGCAAGCGCTCCGAGCCTGCCACGCCGGCGGCTGCCGGCACCGACCCCCTTCCTGCCCGCTGAGCCGAGAGGAACGCGCCCCATGGCCTGGACCCGCGACGAAATGGCCGCCCGCGCCGCCCGCGAGCTGGAGGACGGCTTCTATGTGAATCTGGGGATTGGCATCCCCACCCTGGTGGCCAATCACATCCCCGCAGGCGTTTCCGTCCAGCTGCAAAGCGAGAACGGAATGCTCGGCATCGGTCCCTTTCCCTATGAGGGGGAGGAGGACCCGGACCTGATCAATGCCGGCAAGCAGACCGTCTCCGAACTGCCGACGACGAGCTATTTTTCGTCCGCCGACAGCTTCGCCATGATCCGGGGCGGGCATATCGACCTGTCCATCCTCGGCGCGCTCCAAGTGGCCCAGAATGGCGACCTCGCCAACTGGATGATCCCGGGCAAGATGGTGAAGGGCATGGGCGGCGCCATGGATCTGGTGGCCGGGGTGAAGCGGGTGGTGGTGCTGATGGAGCACACCGCCGGCGGCAAGCCGAAGCTGCTGAAGTCCTGCAACCTTCCGCTGACGGGGCAAGGGGTGGTCGATCTGGTGGTGACCGATCTCGGCGTCATGGAGATCGACAAGGTAGCGGGGCGGATGCGGCTGATCGAACTGGCCCCCGGCGTCACCGAGGAGGAGATGCGGGCGAAGACGGAGGCCGATTACGAAGTGGCGCTGCAGTCCGCCTGAAGCAGCCAGGAGCAATCCTGCAAGTGGGTGCGGCCAGGCTTTGCAAGGCTGACCGCACCGTTGACTGTTAGTGTGGCGCTACGGCAGCCGGGCTGATGCTGAGCAGGCTGCCCGAGGCCCGGGCTCCGGTGCTGCGAGGATCAAGTGCCAGTTGCCGGTCCTGTGCGATCTGCTGCTGCAGTTGCTCGATCTGCCGTCCGCGTTCCGCCAGTTCACGCTCCAGCCGATCTAGGCGGCTTTCCTCGCGGATGGATGACCTGGCTGTGCGGGGGGGCTGACTGTCCTGGCCGCGGCGACGGGCCTCGTGCCGTGGCGCACGAGGAGGCGGGGCAGGGCTCGCCACCGGCGGTAGGTCGAGCACGGGCGTGCCTGTATAGACCGTGACGGCCGGCAAGTCGGTGACGGTGAGGTCCGGTACTTGGCGCTCGCCCATGCCGGCTTCGATGGGGGGCGGGCCCAACCGGTCGAACTGCCTCATCGTCAGGCCGAGATGGTCGCCATTAGGACCGGATTCGCCCGGCCATCCCTGTGCCATCGCCGGCAGGACCAGGAGCCCCGACAAGCTCAATCCCAGAAGCGTCTGGCGCATCCGCCCACCCAGCATCCGCCTGTCTCCTGCCCCATGCGCCCATGCTCTGTCCGCCCCAGCGTCACGCTAGCGGGCGTATTTCATGGACCTTGCCGCATCCCGCAGGTGTTCCGCTAGCGCAATGCAAGCCAAAGGAGAATGATCCCGCCCAGAACGATTCGGTACCATCCAAAGGGCGAAAAGCCGATTTTTGAGATGTGCGCCAGAACGAACCGCACAACCACCAGGGCCACGGCAAAGGCGGCGGCGAAGCCGATGGCGATCTGGCCCAGGTCGGAAAGGTCTATGTCATTCCGTGCTTTCCAGAGGCTGTAGACGGCCGCGGCCAGCATGGTCGGAATGGCGAGGAGGAAGGAGAACTCGGCCGCCGTGCGACGTTCGACACCCAGCAGAAGGGCGGTGATGATGGTGGCGCCCGAACGGCTGGTGCCAGGGATCATGGCGAGTACCTGACCGAAGCCGATCAACAGGGCACCCATTGGCCCGATCTCGGGTACGGACATGATCGTGGGCTCGGGCCGCTTCCGCTCGATCAGGATGATGGCGATGCCGCCCAGGATCAGGGCGAAGGCCACGACCCATGGATTGAAGAGAAGCCTGGTTATCGGCCCGTGCAGCAAAGCCCCGATGACCAGGGCGGGCAGGAAGGCGAGCAGGAGATTGGTGGCGGTGTAGCGCTCCAGCGTCCGCGGTCGCCACATGCCGCCGGCGATGCGCCACAGGTCGCTCCAGTAGGTCACCACGACCGCCAGGATGGCACCGAGCTGGATGGCGATCTCGAAGACCTTCCCCGGCGGTCCCTCGAAACCGATCAACTCCCCCAGCAGGATGAGGTGCCCGGTGGAGGAGATGGGCAGGAACTCGGTCAGCCCCTCCACAACGCCCATCAGCAGGGCGGACAACAGGCCAGCAATGTCCATTGAATCCGTCGCATCAACGAGGAAGGGGGCGGAGCCCCCCGGCTCCGCCGCCTTCCTTTACGCTGCAAGACGGCTCAGCGCACCGTCTGGGAAGCCGTGAAGGCGAAGTTGTCGAATGAATTCTCGCTCACGCGGTGCCAGGTATAGACCTCGTCGCGGTACTTGCGCTGGCTCTCCATCACCTTCTTGAACTGCGGGTTCTTGCTGGCGAGCTCGTCCATCACCTCGTTGGTCGCGCGCCAGGCGGCCTCGAGGATCGGGCGGGACCAGAAGCGGAGCTGGGCGCCGGCGGCCACCAGGCGGCGCAGCGCCTGCGGGTTGGCGATGTCGTACTTCGCCAGCATCTCGGCATCCGCCTCGGCGGCGGCAACCTGGATCGCCGCCTTGTACTGGGCCGGCAGGGCGTCATAGGCGCGCTGGTTGGCCATGAAGTGCAGCCGCGCGCCCGGCTCCCAGAAGCCCGGGGCGTAGTAGTTCGGCGCCACGCGGGCAAAGCCGAGCTTCTCGTCGTCATGCGGGCCGACGAACTCGGCGGCATCGATCGTGCCGCGCTCCAGCGAGGAGTAGATGTCTGCGGCGGGCGTCACGGAGGGGGTGGCGCCCATCTTGGCGAAGACCTGGCCGGCGAGGCCGGTGATGCGGAACTTCAGCCCCTTCACATCGTCCACGGTGCGGATCTCGCGCCGGAACCAGCCGCCCATCTGGGCGCCCGTGTCGCCGCAGGGGAAGGCGATGATGTTGTACTCGCGCATCATCTCGTTCATCAGCTCCTGCCCGCCGCCGAAGCGGAGCCAGGCGGTGTTCTGACGGGCGTTCAAGCCGAAGGGCACGGCCGTGAAGAAGGCCAGCGTCGGGTCCTTGCCGATGTAGTAGTAGGAGGCGGTGTGGGCGCATTCGACGCTGCCCGACTGCACGGCATCCAGCGCGGAGAGCGCCGGCGCGATCTCGCCGCCCGGGAAGGCCTGGATGCGGAACTTGCCATCGGTCAGTTCGCCCACGCGGCGCGTGACGGCCTCGGCGGTGCCCCACAGGATGTCGGTGTTGCGCGGGAAGGAGGAGGTGAGGCGCCAGCGGATCTCGGGATTCGCCTGGGCGATCGCGGGGGTGGCGAGGGCGATGGGCACTGCGGCGGCCGGGGCAGCCGTCAGCAGCGCGCGGCGGTTCACGCGGGAATTCATGTCGGGACGTTCCTTTCCCTCAGGCAGGTTTCATTGCCTGTCTGATTACGGCATGGGCAGGCTTGGCGGAAGCGGGGATCGCGAAGCCGCGATCACTCCGCCGCTTCGGCCTGCTCCTGCCGGTAGGGATGGCCGGGGTAGCAGCCCAGCACATGCACCTCGCGCGAGAAGAAGCGCAGCTCCTCCAGCGCCCGGCGTAGTGGCGGCTGCTCCGGATGGCCGTCCACGTCGCAGAGGAACTGCACTGCCGTGAAGCGCCCATCGAGCATGTAGGACTCGAGCTTCGTCATGTTCACGCCATTGGTCGCGAAGCCGCCGAGTGCCTTGTACAGCGCGGCCGGAACGGAGCGGACGCGGAAGACGAAGGTGGTAACGCTGTTAGGCGCGTTGACGGGCGGCAGGGCCGGCTCACGTGCCATCACATAGAAGCGGGTGGTGTTGTGCGCCTCGTCCTCCACGTTCCGCTTCAGGACCTGGAGGCCGTAGATCTCGCCCGCCAGAGAGGAGGCGATGGCTGCATCCTCCACCCCGCCGCGCTGGGCGATGAGCTGGGCGGCACCGGCCGTATCGGCCTCGATCACCGCCTGCCAGCGCATGTCGCGGAGTAGGTTCAGAACCTGGCCGAGGGCAACCGGGTGGGAATGGGCGCGGCGGATCGTCTCCAGCGTGGCGCCCGGGGGAGCGAGGACGCAGTGCTCCACGCGCTCGAAATGCTCACCGACCACATGCAGGCCCGAGTCGGGCAGCATCCGGTGGATGTCCGGCACGCGGCCGGCCAGGGAGTTCTCGCAAGGCAACATGGCCAGATCGGCCTTGCCTTCCCGCACCGCCGCCATCGCCGCCTCGAAGGAAGGGCAGGGCAGGGTGGTCCAGCCGGGATAGGCGGAGCGGCAGGCGAGGTCCGAATAGGCGCCGGGCACGCCCTGGAAGGCGATGATCTGGGTCACGGGGTCTCTCTTTGGGCAGCAATGCCCGGATGCAGCACGGCGCGGGCACGGGCGAGATCGGCCGGGGTGTCCACGCCGAAGGGCGCATGATCCACACGGGCCACGGCGATGTGCATCCCGGCCTCCAGGGCGCGGAGCTGCTCCAGCTTCTCCCGGTTCTCCAGCGGGCTGGCGGGGAGGGACACGAAGCGGGCCAGCGCCGCGCGGCGATAGGCATAGATGCCAATATGGTGCCAGAGAGGCCCCTCGCCCGAGGGGATGGGATGGCGGGAGAAGTAGAGCGCCGGGGCCACCCGCGCACCGGGCGGGAAGGCGCAGGCGCATTTCACCACGCTGGGGGCCGCGGCCTCCTCGGCGCTCACCACCGGGGCGACGAGGGAGGCGATGTCCACCAACGGGTTCGCCAGCGGGGCGAGCACCGTCTGGAGCATGACGGGGGGGATGGCTGGCAGGTCGCCCTGCAGGTTCACGACGATGTCGTGGGTGCCGGCAGGGTCCAGCATGGACAGGGCGCGCTCGATCCGGTCGGTCCCGGAGGGCAGGTCCTCCGTCACCATCACGGCGGTGCCACCGGCGGCGGTGACCGCCGCCTCGATCTCCGGGGCGTCGCAGGCGACGGCGACCGGGCCGATTCCGGCTGCGCGGGCGGCCTCCAGCACATGCACGATCATGGGGCGGCCGTGGATATCGGCCATGGGCTTGCCCGGAAGCCTCGTGGAGGCCATGCGGGCGGGAATCAGGACGATCGGGTTCAAGTTTGTCCCTTCTCTGCGGCACCCGCTGCGGGGCCGGGCTACCACGGGTTGTCGTGGAAGTCCGGGAACATTATGGTCCGCCGGCTTCTAGCCGCGACGGCGGGACCGCGCAAACGCGTGGGCCGCTATGCGTTTGGATGCGGCACAACACGGGATTCGGGCAGGGCGTATGAGCCTGGAAGGCAACAAGGCGTTCGCGGCGGTTCTGACCGCGGGCATCAGCTTCATGGTCGCCGGGCTGATCGGCGGGTTGGTTGTGCATCCTCATCGCTTGGACAAGCCTGCGATTGAGACGGGCGGGGTGGTGGCGTCCGCTGCTCCTGCGGCCCCGGCCGCGCTGGACCCGATCGGTCCGCTGCTGGCGAATGCCAATGTAGAGAATGGCCGCACTGTCGCCACGCGTGCCTGTGCCGCCTGCCACACCTTCACCGAAGGTGGGCGCAATGCGGTCGGGCCCAATCTGTATGATGTGGTGGGTGGTCCGCACGCGCATCGGGAGGACTTCAACTACTCCCCGGCGATGAAGGCGCTGCATGACAAGAAATGGGGCTATGAGGAGCTGAATGCGTTCCTCAACCGTCCCGCCGCCGCCGTTCCGGGCACCCGCATGGCCTATGCCGGGTTGAGCCAGGCCCAGCAGCGGGCGGATGTGATCGCGTATCTCCGCAGCCTATCGGCTAACCCGCAGCCTCTTCCCTGAGGCTCGGGGCCTGATGGACAAGCTGGTCGCTTCGGCCGAGGCCGCGGCGGATCTTGCGGGGGCGGTCATCCGCCCCCTCTTTCGTTCGGCCCTGCTGGTCGAGGCGAAGGGTGATGCCAGCCCCGTCACGGAAGCCGATCGCGGCGCCGAGCGTGCCATCCGCGACCATATCGCCCGCCATCACCCCGACCATGGGGTGATCGGGGAGGAATACGGCCCGGATCGCCCCGATGCCGAATGGGTCTGGGTCCTGGACCCGATCGATGGCACCCGGGCCTTTGTCACCGGCCGCCCCATCTTCGGCACGCTGATCGGCCTGCTGCACCGGGGGCGCCCGGTGCTGGGAATCATCGACCAGCCCGCGACCGGTGAGCGCTGGATCGGGGTAGAAGGGCGTCGTACCCTGTTCCATGGCCCCTTCGGTGGAACCGTGGGGTGCCGGCCCTGCCCCGAGGTCGGGCAGGCCGAACTATCCTGCACCAGCCCTGACATGTTCCCGCCCGGCCAGGATGCCGGCTTCCAGGCCCTTCGCCGCGCCGCGCGCCGCACCACCTGGGGTGGCGACTGCTATGCCTATGGCCTGGTGGCCCTGGGGCTGGTGGATATCGTGGCGGAAGCGGCGATGAAGCCCTGGGACTGGGGTGCGCTGGTCCCCGTGGTGGAAGGTGCCGGAGGGCGGGTGACCGACCATGCGGGGCGTCCGCTTACCCTGGACTCGGAGGGCGATGTGCTGGCCGTGGGTGACCCGGCGCTGCTGTCTGCCTGCACCGAGTTGCTTTCTGTTTGATTTCGGCCAGTTGAGAGATTGGGTTTTAAACCCCAATCTCCAGCCCATGCGCCGCCGTACCTTCCTTGCCGCCGGTTTTGCCGCCGGCGCCCTTCCCTCCATGCCCGCGTTCGCTCAGGTGGCACAGCCACCGGCGCCACGCCGGATGCATGCCCTGTCGCTGCTGGGGGAGCCGGCGCTGCCGGCGGATTTCACGCATTTCCCCTGGGTGAACCCGAATGCGCCGAAGGGTGGGGAGATCACCCTGTATGCCCTGGGCAGCTTCGACAGCTTCAACCCCTTCATCCTGCGCGGCACGCCGGCCACGGGGAGCGGCCTGCTCTATGACACGCTGCTGAAGGAAAGCTCGGACGAGGCGAGTGCCGAATACGGCCATCTGGCCGAGATGGTGGAGCTGCCCGCCGACAAGCGCGGCGTGACCTTCGAGCTTCGCGAGAGCGCCCGCTGGCATGATGGCCGCCCCATCACGGCGGATGACGTGGTCTGGACCTTCAACACGCTTCGCGAGCACGGCCGCCCCTTCTACCGCGCCTATTGGGCCGATGTGGCCGAGGTGGTGGCCGAGAGCCCGCGCCGCGTGACCTTCCGCTTCTCCACCGACCAGAACCGGGAGCTGGCCCTGATCCTCGGCCAGCTCGCCGTGCTGCCGAAGCACTGGTGGGCGGGGCGCGATTTCGCCCGGCCGCTGCTGGAGGCGCCGCTCGGTTCCGGCCCCTACAAGGTTGAGCGCTTCGAGGCGGGGCGGTCCATCGTCTATCGCCGCGTGGATGATTACTGGGCCCGTGACCTGCCCACGATGAAGGGCACGAACAACTTCGACGTGATGCGCTACGAGTACTTCCGTGACGCGACCGTCTCGCTGGAAGCCTTCAAGGCTGGGCAGATCGAGTTCCGCACGGAGAATGTGGCGCGTGACTGGGCCACGGCCTATGACTTCCCAGCCGTGCGCCGTGGCTGGGTGAAGCGTGACGAGATCCGCCACGAGCTGCCGACCGGACTGCAGGGCTTCGTCATGAACGAGCGGCGGCCGCTCTTCCGGGACCGGCGCGTGCGCGAGGCCCTGGGGCTGGTCTTCGACTTCGAATGGATGAACGCCAACCTCTTCTACAATTCCTATGCGCGCACGAGTTCCTACTTCTCCAACTCCGATTTCGCGTCGCGCGGCCTGCCGGAAGGGCGGGAGAAGGAGATCCTGGAGCGCTTCAAGGACCGGCTGCCACCGGAGGTCTTCACCCGCGAATTCAAGCTGCCGGTCACGGATGGCAGCGGCAACAACCGCGAGCAGGCGCGGCGCGCGCTGGAACTGCTGCGCGAGGCCGGCTGGACCGTGCGCGACCGCCGCCTGACCAATGCCCAGGGCCAGCGCTTCGAGTTCGAGATCCTGCTGAACGGCCCCACCTTCGAGCGTGTGGCCCTGCCCTATATCCAGGCCCTGCAGCGCCTCGGGATCGAGGCGCGGGTGCGTACCGTGGACCCGCCACAGTACCAGGTGCGGATGGATTCCTTCGACTACGACATGACGGTGGACGTGTTCGGCCAGTCCTCCTCCCCGGGCAACGAGCAGCGGGATTACTGGAGCAGTGCCAAGGCGGATGAGCCCGGCAGCCGCAATACGATCGGCATCAAGGACCCGGTGGTCGACGAGATCGTGGAGATGATCGTCAACGCCCAGACGATCGAGGAGCTGACGGCCAGCTGCCGCGCGCTGGACCGTGTGCTGCTCTGGGGCTTCCACACCATCCCGCAATGGCACAGCCGCACCTTCCGCCTGGTCTGGTGGGACAAGTTCGGCCGCCCGGAGCGCAATCCGAAGCGCGCCCTGGGGCTGGATAGCTGGTGGGTGGACCCGGCGAAGGAACGCGCCCTCGCGGCGGCCCGGAGCGCCGGCTAAGCCTTGGGCGCCTATATCCTCCGCCGGCTGCTGCTGCTGGTGCCGACCCTGTTCGGCATCATCCTCATCAACTTCGCCGTCACGCAATTCGCGCCGGGCGGGCCGGTGGAGCAGATGCTGGCGGAGATGCGCGGGCAGGGCGACACCACGCTGGGCCGCCTGACCGGCGAGGGCGGCGGCGAAACCCGCGCGCCGCGCCCGCAGGAGCAGACAAGCGGGGAGGGGCCACGCTCCACCTATCGCGGCGCGCAAGGGCTCGATCCCGCCGTGGTGGCCGAGATCGAGCGCGCCTTCGGCTTCGACAAGCCAGCCGGCGAACGCCTCTGGGAGATGATCACCAGCTATCTGCGCTTCGACTTCGGCCGGTCCCTGTTCCGCGACAGGCCGGTCGTGGACCTGATCGTGGAGAAGATGCCGGTTTCCATCTCGCTGGGCCTGTGGTCCACGCTGATCATCTATCTTGTCTCCATCCCGCTCGGCATCCGCAAGGCGGTGCGGGACGGGACGCGCTTCGATGCCTGGACATCCGG
This sequence comes from Roseomonas xinghualingensis, assembly GCF_025791835.1. Lineage (GTDB taxonomy): Bacteria > Pseudomonadota > Alphaproteobacteria > Acetobacterales > Acetobacteraceae > Roseomonas > Roseomonas xinghualingensis. The sequence goes on along the minus strand of NZ_JAOXLP010000012.1, from coordinate 45,234 downwards.
CGTGGTGCTGCTGGGCTACGCCATTCCCGCCTTCCTCTTTGCCATCCTGCTGGTGGTGCTCTTCGCCGGCGGGTCCTTCGTGCAGTGGTTCCCGTTGCGGGGGCTCACCACCAGCGGCAGCGAGGCATGGCCCTTCTGGCAGCGTGCGCTGGATTACGCCTGGCATATGGTGCTGCCCACCATCGCACTGGTCATCGGCGGTTTCGCCGGGCTGACCATGCTGACGAAGAACTCCTTCCTCGATGAGATCAACAAGCAATATGTGCTGACCGCCCGCGCCAAGGGGGCGGGGGATACGCGGGTGCTCTATGGGCACATCTTCCGCAACGCCATGCTGCTGATCATCGCGGGTTTCCCGGCGGCCTTCATCGGCATCCTGTTCACCGGTGCCCTGCTGGTGGAAATCGTGTTCAGCCTGGACGGGCTGGGCCTGCTGGGATTCGAGGCCGCCATCCGCCGTGACTATCCGGTGATGTTCGGAACGCTCTACATCTTCACCCTGCTTGGCCTCGTCATGCAGATCGTGGGCGATATCAGCTACACGCTGGTGGATCCCCGCATCGATTTCAGCGCCCGCCGTTGACCCTCTCTCCTCTCACACGCCGCCGCTTCGCCAATTTCCGCGCCAACCGGCGGGGATGGTGGTCGCTCTGGATCTTCGCGGCACTGTTCCTCGTGACGCTCTTCGCGGAGGTGATCGCCAATGACCGGCCGATCGTCGCGCGGGTGGAGGGCAAGTGGTTCTTCCCCGTGGCCATCGAATATGCTGAGAGCGACATATTGAGCGATGGCTTCCCCACCACCGCCGACTGGCACGATCCGGTGCTGGTGGAGGAAGTGGAGAAGCGCGGCTGGGCCATCTGGCCGCCTGTCCGCTACAGCTACAGCACCGTGGTGCGCGATCTGGGGCGGCCTGCCCCTTCCCCTCCCTCCACCCGGAACCTGCTCGGCACGGATGACCAGGCGCGGGACGTGCTGGCCCGCGTGATCTATGGTTTCCGTATCTCGGTGCTCTTCGGATTCACGCTCACCATCATCTCCTCCGCCATCGGTGTCGCGGCGGGGGCGGTGCAGGGCTATTACGGCGGCTGGGTGGACCTGATCTTCCAGCGGGTGATCGAGATCTGGTCGGGCATGCCGCAGCTCCTGCTGCTCATCATCCTGGCCAGTGTCATCGAACCGGGCTTCTTCTCCCTTCTTGGCTTCCTGCTGCTCTTCTCCTGGATGGCGTTGACCGGGGTGGTAAGGGCCGAGTTCCTGCGGGGACGGAATCTGGACTACGTGCGTGCCGCCCGGGCGCTGGGCGTATCCGATGCGCGGCTGATGTCACGCCACATCCTGCCCAACGCCATGGTGGCCACGCTGACCATGCTGCCCTTCATCCTGGCCGGCTCCGTGACGGTGCTGGCCAGTCTGGACTTCCTGGGCTTCGGCCTGCCGCCCGGCTCGCCCTCGCTCGGCGAACTTGTTTCCCAGGCGAAGAACAATCTTCAGGCGCCCTGGCTGGGGATCACCGCCTTCGTCGTGCTGGGCGGGATGCTGACCCTGCTGGCCTTCATCGGCGAGGCGGTGCGCGACGCCTTCGATCCGCGCAAGCAGCCAGGGGGCGGGCGATGAGCGGGCCGTTGCTTGATGTGCGAGATCTCGCCGTGGCCTTCCGGGGCCAGCGGGTGGTGAGCGGCGTCTCCTTCTCCCTGAATCCCGGTGAAACCCTGGCACTGGTCGGGGAGAGTGGCAGTGGCAAGAGCGTCACGGCCCTGTCCTGCCTTCAGCTTCTTGGGCCGGGTGGCTCGAACCCCATAGGGCGGATCACGCTGGATGGGGTGGATGTGCTGAATGCCACTCCTGACGAGTTGCGGCGCCTGCGCGGCGGCGTGGCGGGGATGGTGTTCCAGGAACCCATGACGTCCCTCAATCCGCTGCACACGATCGGGCAGCAGGTGTCGGAGGCCGTCACCCTGCACCAGCCCATGCGCGGGGAGGCCCTGCGCCAGCGCGTTATCGAGTTGCTGCAACGGGCCGGCCTGGGCGCGGCGGCGGAGCGGCTGGATGCCTATCCGCACCAACTCTCGGGCGGGCAGCGGCAGCGGGTGATGATCGCCATTGCCCTGGCCAACGACCCGCGGCTGCTGATCGCCGATGAGCCGACCACGGCGCTGGACGTCACCATCCAGGCCCAGGTGCTGGAACTGCTGGCGAAGCTGAAGCGGGAGCTTGGCATGGCCATGCTCCTCATCACCCACGACCTGTCCATCGTCCGCCGCTATGCCGACCGCGTGGTGGTGATGAAGGATGGCGCGGCGGTGGAGCAGGGGCTGGTTTCTGAGGTCTTCGCCCGGCCCGCCCATCCTTACACGCGGATGCTGCTGGACACGCAGCCGCATGGGCGTGCGGCTCGCTTGCCGCCCGATGCGCCCGAGATCCTGCGCGCCCGCGACATGAAGGTGCATTTCCCCATCCGGCGTGGCCTGCTGCGCCGGACGGTGGCGCATGTGAAGGCCGTGGACGGCGTGAACCTGACGCTGCGGCGCGGCGAAACGCTCGGCGTGGTTGGCGAGAGTGGCAGCGGCAAGACAACGCTGGGCCTTGCGCTGCTCCAGTTGGAACGCTCCCAGGGTGAGGTGTTGCTGGATGGCCAATCCATCCAGGGCCTGTCCCGTTCCGGGCTGCGGCCATTGCGGCGGCGGATGCAGATCGTCTTCCAGGATCCCTATGGCAGCCTCTCTCCGCGCATGAGCGTGGGTGAGATCGTGGGTGAGGGGCTGGCGGTGCATGAGCCGTCCCTTTCTCGGGCGGAGAGGGATGCGCGGGTCGCCGGAGCGTTGCAGGAGGTCGGGCTCGATCCCGCCACCGCCATCCGTTATCCGCATGAATTCTCCGGCGGGCAGCGCCAGCGCATCGCGATCGCCCGCGCCCTGGTGCTGGGGCCGGAACTGGTGGTGCTGGACGAGCCGACCAGCGCACTGGATGTCTCCGTCCAGGCCCAGGTGGTGGAGTTGTTGCGGGATCTGCAGGCGAGGCGGGGCCTCTCCTACATCTTCATCTCGCATGACCTGCGCGTGGTGCGGGCGTTGGCCCACCGGATCGTTGTGATGAAGGACGGAAAGCTGGTGGAGGAAGGCGAGACGGAACAGGTGGTCGCCGCGCCCCGGGCGGCCTACACCCGCGCCTTGATGGAAGCGGCCTTCGAGCTGCGCGCTGAAGCGGGGGTGGAGCCGTGAACGAACTCGAACGGCTGAAGGATCTGTTGAACCGGGAGAAGGTGAAGCTCGGTGTCAACATCCGGCAGATGAACTCGCCGGGGTCGCCGGTCTACCGGACATGGGAGAACATCACGGTTCCCGTGCTTCTGCTCGGCGCCAGCATGCTTGCCACCCTCTACATCCATACCTGGGTCGGCCTTGCCGTCCTGGTCGCGGGGGCTGCCTGGTGGATCCTGAAGGTGTTGCCGAAGGTACGGGACGGGGTGTTCGACCGTAGCGCCGCCTTCGCGCTGTCCAGCGAGCCGGTCTTCGATGCCTTGTGGGCGAAGGGCGTGCTCAGCCTCTATGCCAAGATGCCGGATGGGTCGGAGCGGGCGGCGGCGAAGCGGCAGGATTGGCGCGCCTTCGTGCGTGCCCTGTCCGATGATGAAGGCGAAACCGGCTGAAGGCGAAAAGCCGCTCGCGAAGGAGACAGGCTTTTCCTCTTCCGGCGCCGGGGATGTCCCCGGCGCCGGAAGTGGCGGTCAGCTGGCGCGCTTGGTCGGCACCTGGCTGTTGGCGGGTTGGTTGCCAACCTCGTTCGGCTCCTCCGCGGCGGCGGCGGCCTCGGCCATGATGCTGCGCATCTCGCGCAGCAGGGCAGCACCCTTCACGGTGCGCTGAACGAGTACGGAGCGGCGGTCCTGCGGATCGGTCTTGCGACGGGCGAAGTCCAACTCCCCCAGACGGTCCAGCGCGCGGGTGATGGCGGGCTTGGAGACGTTGAGCGAAGCGGCCAGACCGCGCACCGTGTGCGGGCCCTCGCCCAGATAGACGGTCAGGAACACGCCGAGCTGCCGCGCGGAGAGATCGGGGCCATCACGGCGTACCAGCGCCACCACCGTATCCCGGAGAATGCCGACGAACTGGTCCGGTGTGCCTTGCACGGGCATCGGAGAGTATTCCTTCTCTTTTGGGCGTCCCCCCTCTTGGGAACGCCATATATGAATCGCCCACCTGGCTCCCCCCTCATGCGAGAGATGACCCAGTTGGGCTTCGCGGATCATCCGCTCGAGGGCCGGCCCATCTGGGCAGCAGCGCCATTAGCCCGGCATGGAGGGCCCGAAGCCCCATTGCTTCGCCACCCTCCGGACGTCCCGGCTTCGCTATGTCGTTCCAGGCATAAACGTCGAGATGAGCCCAACGTATGCCCTCCGGAACGAAACGCCGAAGAAATAGCGCAGCCACAATGGATCCCGCCATCGGTCGGCTGCCGATGTTGTTGATGTCGGCGGCCGAACTGTCTAGCCACGAAGCGTAACCTTCGTGTAGCGGAAGCCGCCAAAGCGGGTCATGGCATGCATCGCCTGCTGCGGAAAGGGCTGCAGCAACAGCATTGTCATTCGTAAAAAGGGCTGGAAGATCAGGCCCGAGCGCGACGCGCGCCGCGCCGGTGAGGGTGGCCGCATCCAGTATCAGCGCGGGACTCTGTTCGCCCGCGAAGGCGAGAAGATCGGCCAGTACCAGCCGTCCCTCCGCATCGGTGTTGCCGACTTCCACGGTCAGCCCCGCGCGGGTGCGCAGAACATCCAGCGGGCGCATGGCGGTGGACGAGATGGCGTTTTCCACCGCGCCGATTGCGATCAGCAGGCGCACCGGCGCATGCAGGCGCATCAGCGCCTCGGCCAGGCCAAGGATGATGGCCGCGCCGCCCATATCCTTTTTCATGCGTTTCATGCCGTCGGGCGACTTCAGGTCTAGCCCGCCCGTATCGAAGCACACGCCTTTACCGAGTAAGGCAATCAGCGGTCCATCCGCCGCGCCTTCCCAGCGCAGCACCGCCACGCGTGGCGCCCTGTGGCTGCCGCCGCCCACGGCCGCGATGGCGGGGAAGCCCCCGGCTAACGCCTCACCGGTGATTTCCTCGAAATCGGCGCCGCAGCGTTCCGCGATGCCGCGCGCTGCATCCGCGAGTTCGGCCGGGCCAAGATCGGCAGCGGGAAGGTTGATCAGGTCACGCGCACGGATCGTCGCCTCCGCCAGCACCCGCGCTTGCTCTGTGCCCCCAGGCGGTATGAGCTGAGCGGGCTTGCGGCGTGGCGCCTTGTGGCGCGTGAAGCGGTAGGCGCCGAGCATCCAGCCGAGCAGGGCGGCCTCTGGCTCGCAGCCTTCGCCGAGGTACCATGCCGTGCCTTCGGGGAGGCCGAAGGGCAGGGCGCCATAGGGCCATGGGGAGCCGGTGTTCTGGCCGAGGCCCATCACCGCCGCTGAAATACCGCTCTTTCCCGGAAGCAGGACCACCTGCCCCGTCTCCGCCCGGAACCCGCTCTCGCGCAGGAAGGCTGCCATGCCGGGATCAAGCCGGCCGAGCAGCGTCGGCAGCGCGTCCGGCGTGGTGGCGTGGATGGGGCGGGCCGATACGCCAGGCTCGGTCAGGGCCCAGGACAGAATGGATTCAGGCATCGTTGCAACTCAGGATTGTATGTCCTTGGCAAAAATCGCGGAAGGGTTATTGTAACTTTAACTGTTGAAGTCCTGGTGATGTCACCAGGGCAGGTTCGGTCAGGCGGGTGCCCCCTGTGCCGCAGTGCCTGGATGGCGCCAAGGCGATGAGGCTGCTTTCCCGTGCCTGCTTTGGGTGATACGGGCGCAATATGCGGATTCTGCTCTGGTATTGGGGGCGGCGCGGCGGCGGGGCCCAGTTTGCCCTCTGCCTTGCGCGTGGGCTGGCCGGGCGACCCGGTGTGTCACTTGGTCTCTCATTGTCTCGCCGCAATGAACTTCTGGCCGAGGCGCATGCAATCGACGTGCCGCTGGATGCGGTGGAGACCTTTGGCGGCGCGGCCGGTGCCCTGCTGGGGCTGGCGCGGCTGCCAGCCCTGCGCCGGCGTCTGGTGCGGCAGGCGCGGGGAATGCGCGCCGATGTCGTCATCTCGGCGATGAATCACGTCTGGACGCCGCTGGTCGCCAGCGCCTTGCCTGGCGGGGGGATTCCCTTTGTCAGTATGGTCCACGATGCCTTGCCGCATCCCGGTGACCCGGCTTTCGCCTGGGACTGGCGCCTGCGCCAGGAGTTGAATGTGGCCGCCGGCGCCGTTGTCTTCTCGGGGCCCGTAGAGGCGGCAGTGGCCGCACGCCGTCCCGGCCTGCCCATCCTGCGCTTGCCGCTGGGCGCCCATATACCGGCCGGCGCGGTCGCTCCAGGCGCGCCCCTGGCCGACTTCCTCTTCTTTGGCCGGCTGCGTGCCTATAAGGGGCTCGATCTGTTGCGGGATGCCTTTGCTGCCCTCCGCGCCCGCCATCCCGGCGCCACCCTGCGGGTGGTGGGGGAAGGGGATTTGGAAGCCTGTGCCCCCGGCCTTGCCGCCCTCCCGGGCGTGACGGTGGAGGCGCGCTGGGTGCCCGATGCGGAGATGCCGTCCCTGATAGCCTCCGCCCGTGCGGTGGTGCTGCCCTATCGCGAAGCGAGCCAGTCCGGCGTCCTGCCCATTGCCCTCGCGCTTGGCGTGCCGGTGGTGGCGACGCCGGTCGGAGGCCTTTCTGGTCAGATGGAGCATGGGGTGTCGGGCCTGGTGGCGGAGGATAGCTCCGCGTCCGCCTTGGCAGGGGCGATGGAAGCGATGCTCGACCCCAGCCGACGTGCCGCGCTGTCCGCGGGTGCTCGCGAGGCTGGGATACGCCTGACCAACTGGGATGCCCAGGCCGCAGTCCTGGTGGACTGGCTCCGGCAGATGCGGGGTGCTGGGCGATGAGCGTGCTGCACCGGATCTGGTCCCGCTTGCCACGCCGCTTGCGGCGGGAGGCCCTGTTTGGAACCATGGCTGTCCTCGCCCCACGCCCTGCCAGGCCCGAGCCCTCTGGAGAGGGACATCTGATTGTTGCCGGGTATCACACGGCCACCACGGGGCTGGGAGCCGGGGCGCGCCGGATGCTGGCGGCCATGCGCGCCGATGGGCTTGATGCCATCGCGGCCGATCTGACCGCGGCCCATCGCCAGGAGGGATGGGACCGCGAGGCACCACCCATGGCCGTCCCTCCCGGTCCTGGCACCATCATCCTGCATGTGAACGGACCGATGCTGCCATGGGCTCTGCTGGCTCTCGGGCGCCGCGCTGTGGCGGGTAAGCGCCTGATTGCCTACTGGGCCTGGGAACTGCCGGTCCTGCCGGCGGACTGGAAGCGTGGCTATGCCGCCTGCCATCGTATCTGGGCCCCGAGCCGCTTCTGCGCCGAAGCGTTCTCGCGGCCCGGCCATCCGCCGCCCCTGGTGGTTCCGCACCCGCCCCCCGTGCCCGATCCGGCGCCGCTCAGCCGGGCCGATTTCGGCCTGCCGGACGACGCCTTCGTGACCCTGCTGGTTTTCGACGCCACCTCCTCCCTGGCACGAAAGAATCCGCTGGGGGCAATCGAGGCGCATCGCCGGGCTTTCGGCGACGATCCGGGGCATGTCCTGGTCATCAAGACCCATGGCACCGCCTTCGCAGGCCCAGGCTGGACGGCGGTGGCGGAGGCGGCGGCGGAGCGGAGGAACGTGCGGGTGATGGATGCCGCCATGCCGCGCGCGGATCTCTGGGCGCTGATGGCCGCGAGCGACGTGCTCCTCTCCCTCCACCGCTCCGAGGGCTATGGCTTCGCCATTGCCGAGATGATGGAGTTGGGCAGGCCTGTGATCGCGACGGGATGGTCCGGTAACACGGATTTTATGTTGGGGCCTGGGTGCCATGCCATTGGCTGGCGGATGATCCCGGCGCGGGACCCTCAGGGGATCTATGACATGCCCGAGGCCTGCTGGGCGGACCCGAATCTGGAAGAAGCCGCCATGGTGTTGCGTCGCATCGTGGGAAATCCGGCCTTGCGGCGCCCGTCCCCGGTGCACCTTCCGAGGCCGGATTACCGCGCCGCGCTCGGTCATGCCTGATTTTGTTGCCGTAACGTGAAAAGGGGTACTTCAGTAGGCTAGTAAGCCCCATCCAAGGCCGTTAAAGGCAGCAGGCCTATTGCTGGAAGAAACGGGAAGCGATGCCGCGTGCACTTATTACCGGTGTGACCGGACAGGACGGGGCCTACCTGTCGCAGCTCCTGCTTGAGAAGGGCTATGAGGTCTTCGGCCTGCTCCGCCGCTCCTCCTCGGGGGATGTGATCGACGAGCGGCTGCGCTGGCTCGGCATTGCCGGACAGGTGCGCATGATGGACGGTAATCTGATCGACCTGTCCTCGCTGTTGCGCATCCTGCAGGAGGTCAAGCCGGACGAGGTGTACAACCTCGGCGCCCAGTCCTTCGTGAAGACCTCCTGGAACCAACCGCTGCTGACGGGGCAGGTGACGGCGCTCGGCGCCGGCAACATCCTGGAAGCCGTGCGCCTGGCGGCGCCGGATGCCCGCTTCTACCAGGCCTCCTCCTCCGAGATGTACGGGCTGATCCAGGAGCCGGTGCAGAGCGAGAAGACGCCCTTCTATCCGCGTTCCCCCTATGCCGTGGCGAAGCTCTACGCGCATTGGATGACGGTGAACTACCGCGAGAGCTTCGGGCTCCATGCGTCCTCGGGCATCCTGTTCAACCATGAGAGCCCGCTGCGTGGCATCGAGTTCGTTACCCGCAAGGTCACGGACGGTGCGGCCCGCATCAAGCTTGGCCTTCTGCGCGAACTGCCCATGGGGAACATGGACGCCAAGCGCGACTGGGGCCATGCGCGGGACTATGTGAAGGCCATGTGGCTGATGCTGCAGCAGGAGACGCCTGACGACTATGTCGTGGCGACCGGCCGCACGGTGACGGTGCGCGACATGGCCCGCATCGCCTTCAGCCATGTCGGGCTCGACTACGAGGAGTTCGTGAAAGTGGATCCTGCCTTCATGCGTCCGGCTGAGGTGGATGTGCTGCTCGGCGATGCCTCGAAGGCCAAGACCAAGCTCGGCTGGGAGCCTGAGATCAGCCTTGAGGACATGATCAAGGAAATGGTCGAGGCCGACCTGGCTCGTCACCGCGCGCGGATGCGTTAGGCCCCGCAGTGCAGCCAGCCCGCATCCTGCTCACGGGGGCCGGCGGATTCGTCGGCCACCACCTCCTGCCCGCCTTGCGTGCCGCTTTCCCTGAGGCAGTGCTGGTCGGTGGCACCCGGCGCGCTGTGGAGAGTGCGCTGCGTGGCGTGGATGAGGTGGTGCCGTTCGACCTCGATGATGCTCCCTCGCTGCCGGAGGTTGTCCGGGCGGCGCGGCCGGATGCTGTGCTGCATCTGGCGGCGCGGGCCGATGTGGGCGCCTCCTTCCGCGATCCACTGGCGGCCTGGCGCACGAACCTCTTTGGCACGGTGGCGCTGGGCGAGGCGGTGCTGGCCGCCGCCCCCCACGCGCCCTTCCTCATGGCGTCCTCCGGCGAGGTCTATGGCCTTGCCTTCCAGGCCGGCAAGCCGGTGTCCGAGGACACGATGCTGCTCCCGGCGAATCCCTATGCTGCCAGCAAGGCGGCAGCGGATCTGGCCATTGGGGAAATGGCGCTGCGCGGCCTGCGTGCGGTGCGGCTGCGCCCCTTCACCCATACCGGCCCTGGCCAGAGCGATAGCTTCGTGGTCACGGCCTTCGCGCGGCAGATCGCGCGGATCGAGGCGGGGTTGCAGCCTCCTGTGCTGAAGACCGGCGCGCTGAACCGCTGGCGCGACTTCCTTGATGTGCGTGATGTCTGTGCCGCCTATGTCGCCGCCCTGAAGAAGGCGGACAGGCTGCCTCCCGGCATTGCCCTCAACATCTGTTCCGGCACGCCCCGCTGCATCGGGGACATGCTGGATACGCTGCTGGCTCTTTCCGGCGCCAAGGTGGAGGTGGCCCAGGAGGCCGCGCGCCTCCGCTCCACCGATGTGGAGCGTGTCCAGGGCGATCCCTCCCTGGCCCGCCAGCTGCTCGGCTGGAGCCCTGAGGTGCCTTGGGAGGAGACGCTGGCCGGCGTGCTGGACGACTGGCGTGCTCGGGTGGCCGCGCCCTAGCTGGGCGCGGCACCCAGATGCGCGGCAAGCGCCTCGGCCGAGCGGCGCCAGGACACCGGCTTGAAGCCATCGCGGATCGCGGCTTCCCGTTCGGCGATCAGAGTGTCGTCGGTGCAGGCCCGGCGGATCGTCTCGGTGGCTTCCGTGATGTTTTCGGGGTCGATGTAAAGGCAGAAATCGCCCCCCGCTTCCGGGACCGAGGTGCGGTTCGAGGCGATGCAAAGCTTTCCGAAGGAGAGGCTTTCCGTCACGGGCAGGCCCCAGCCCTCATAGAGGGACGGGAAGAGCGTGAAGCGGCATCCACGATAGAGGGTGATCAGCTCTGAATCGGTCGGGTCGGGCACCACCACGATTTTGCCGTCGAGATACCGGCAATTCTCCAGCTGCCGCATCAGGTCCTGTACCAGCCAGCCAACGCGCCCGGCGAAAACGAGGGGAGGCACCGTCTCCGGCGGCATCTCCTCGACCATCCGCCTCCAGGCCCGGAAGGCAAGGAGGTGGTTCTTGCGCGCCTCGATCGTGGAGACGATCAAGGCATAGCCGCCTGGGCGCAAACCCGCGGGAAGGCTTTCGGCCGCCGGGACGGGAGGGCCTGAGAAGCCCGTGCCGATGGGCAAGGTGCGCACGGGAAGGCTCAGGCGCGTGTGCTCCCGCGCAGCCCAGCGCTCCACATCCCGGGCCGTGGCATCGGAAATGGCGAAGAGGTGGTCGGCCTGAGGAGCAAAGCCCTCGAACCAGCGCCGGAAGACCCGCACCAGCCCTGCATCGCACCATTCTGGGCGCAGCAGCGGGATCAGGTCGTAAACCAGCAGGGCGGTTTGCATGGAACGCCCCGCCGTGGCTTTGCGGATGAAGCCAGCATAGTCCGGGTGGAACCAGGGTGAACCGAGAACGCACAGGACATCCCCTGGTCCGGCCAGATCCCTGATGTCCTGGCCTTCCGGAACCGGTACCTGGGTGTTCTCCTCCTCGGCGCTCTTCTCCACATGCGGCTCGCCCACGCGGGCGGTAGGGCTGCGCAGAAGTAAGGGGAACCCCCGAAGTGCCTTGGTGCCGTGACGTAAGGCGGCCAATTGTGCGGAAAGTGCCAGGCGCTGCGCGGCATAGCCCTGCGCGAGGGGGTCGCGCATCTCCAGTGGCAGCCGCCTGGCCAAGACGCGCATCAGGCTCGCCCGCTCCGTGACCTTCGCGATCCTTGGCGCCGCAGCGGGTTGGGGGCGTGCCGGCGTGGGCGCGGGTTCCAGCAACCCGGCGAAGAGGCGATGGACGGCTTCCCAGGGAACCGTCCGCAGAGTGTCGCTCATGGGGTCGTGGCGGCAGAAGCGCACCGAGTTCCCCAGGAGCGCATGCAACTCGGCATACATCTCGTAGGACAGGCGCTGGATGCCACTCGGCCTCGGATTGCGCAGGGCGTAGTGGAAGAGATCCTCCACATCGAGCCAGAGGATCATCGGGTCAGGCGTTCCATTTTCTGTGGCGGTAGACGAGCCTTGCTTTCGCGACAAGCGGTGCCCGCCTCATGGAGACGATATCCCTTGGACATATTTCCATGATCAATCGGCGATCTGGACATGTCGTTGCAAGGGGTTTCGCGCATCAGGGCTGGCCGGAGGCGAGGGAAGGCCGTGTGGAGGCTGGCCAGGTACAGTGCCCGGCCATGCCTCCTCAGGGGGCGGGCTTCAGTCCGGTGTGGCCAACATCCCGGCGACCACCGGCTCCACCGGCCCGTCCTCGACGATCCTGCCGGCATCCAGGCGGATGGCGCGGGTGCACCAGCGCCGCGCGATCTGCATGTCATGGGTCGCGATGACCATGATGTCGGCGCCTGACACAAGGCTGGCGAGCCGGGCCTCCGCCTTCTGCATGAAGGTGGCGTCACCGGCCATGAACCACTCGTCCATCAGCAGGATCTGGGGCTGCATGGCGGTGGCGATGGCGAAGGCCAGCCGGATTGACATGCCGGCGGAGTAGCCCTTGATCGGCATGTCAAGGAACTCGCCCAGCGCGGCGAATTCAGCAACCTCTTCCTCCAGCTTCGCCTGCGCGGCCTCATCGAGGTTCTGGTAGAGGGCGCGAAGGCGGATGTTCTCCCGGCCGGTGCTGTCCATGTCCAGCCCGGCCGCCGGGTCGATGAGAGTCCCGATCGTGCCCTCGATCGTCAGCCGGCCACCCACGGGCTCGTAGATGCCGGCGAGGGAGCGGAGCAGCGTCGTCTTGCCGGCGCCGTTGCGGCCGATCAGCGCGACGCGCTCTCCGGATTCGATGCGGAAATTGAGGTCGCGCAAGGCGCTGACGACGATGCGGTTCGATTCGTCCGTCCGTACCCGCACCGCGGCGCGGGCCAGCAACTGCTTCTTCAGGCTGCGCGCGGCGAGATGGTAGAGCGGGAACTCGACCCGCAGCCCGCTGGCTTCGATATGTGTCATGGGATCAGACCCAGAAGGCCAGGCGACCGCGGAAGCGGACGAAGAAGGCCATCGCGATGGCGCCGAAAAGCAGCGTGTACAGGACGGCCGCCAACCAGGTGAGCGGCGCTCCTCCTCCCTCCACCAGCGGCCCGCGAATGGTCTCTAGCACGGCGTAGAAGGGGTTCAGCGGCAGGTACACCGCGAGGTTCTTCAGAAGTTCCGGCTTCCACAGGATAGGGGTGAGGAAGAAGGAGAGCTGCATCACATTGGCCACGATCGGCCCGATGTCGCGGAAGCGGGCGCAGGCCATGCCGAGCAGCATCGACGCGAAGAAGGCGTTAGTCAGAAGGAGGACGAGCCCCGGTAGGGCCAGGAGGCCTTCCGGTCCCGGGATCTGCTGGAAGATCAGGAGGACCGCCAGGACCAGCGGCAGGCTGTGCGCGGCGGTGAGTGCGTTCCGGAAGACGGTCCGCATCGCATGCACCGTGAACGGAACGCGGAGCTGGCGAATGACGCCTTCCGCGCCCGTCATGGTGGTGCAGGCATCGGTCACCATGATGGAGATGGTGTTCCAGACCACCAGGCTGACCGTCAGATGCGGCAGGTAATCCGTCAGGCTGAGGCCCAGAAGCCGGGAATAGAGCAGCCCCAGCCCAGCCACCATCAGCACCGTGGACAAGGTCATCCAGAAGGGGCCGATGATGGAACCGCGATAGCGGTTCCGCAGATCGAGCCGGGCAAGCGCCCAGGCAAGCCGCCAGGAGGCGAGGCCTTCCCGCAGATCGGCCAACGCCGCTTCCTTGCGCCGCGGGGAGGCCGCGTCGAAGACATAGGTTTCGGTGGTCGTGAGAGGGCCTGCAAGCATCGCGCGGCCTATACACCGGCCTGTGCCCTGCCCGCCAGCATGGACGGGCCTGGAACGATGCCCTTACCTGGCCGGGCTGCTGGCCTGCGCCTGGGGCGTAGGCGAGGGGCCTCCGCTCGCGCGGGCCAGCCATGTTCTCTGGCTGCGGGTGATGGCGACGCGGTCGCCGGCCTGCAGTCGCTCCTCATTGGCCTGGGCAACCTGGACATCGCTGCCGTCATCCTGGCGGACAGTGAACTCCACCGCCTGGTTGGGGCCAACAGCTTCCCCCCGCACCGCCAGCGGGCGCGTGCCGATGATCGTGCCGTAGGATACCCCCTCCGTGCGGCTGGCTGCAGGCGTGGTGGGGGGCGCGGGAGCACTCTCCGGCGAGCAGGCTGCAAGGCCACCCGCCAGGAGCGCCGCCAGGGAAAGAGTGGCCACGCGGCTGGTGCGTGGCAACGGCATGGCGGGCAGACGGGCAGGCATGGGCTTCTCCGCGTGTCGGATCGTGGCGGGGAAGATTGGGCTTTGCCGCCTCCCTGGCCAGCCCCGCTCAACATTCTGCTATGGGCTGCTGCACGACTTCCCTGCGGCCTTGCCGCCACACTGCCACAAAGTCTCCTTGCCGAGGCCGCAAGCATCGTTTAGCCCTGGTGGGGCGACAATTGATCGCAACCGGCGGTAGTCGTCGGCAGCGCGTGGGGACGCGTCGCCGAAGGATTTCGCGCCGGCTGGGTGTCCAGCCGGTTACAGGACAGGGGGTTGAGGGGGATGAACCTGATCGCTCGGGATGCGCATGCGCCCGGTCTGCGACGTGGTGCGCGGGCCTTGGCAGCCATGTCGCTCGTGGCAGCGCTGGCCGCCTGCGGAAGCCAGCAGCAGACCAGTTCGGTCAGCAGTGCGCGTGGTGTCTCCGTCAACCGACCCACAAGCTATGACCCGCCTGGCCCCTCCTCGGATCCATGGGGGCCCTATATCAGTGAGGCCTCGGCCCGCTTCGATGTGCCGGAGCGCTGGATCCGCGAGGTGATGCGCCAGGAGAGCGGCGGGCGCGTCGCCGCCACCTCCCGCGTCGGCGCCATGGGCCTGCTGCAGCTGATGCCTGGCACCTATGCCGAGTTGCGCGCCAAGCACGGGCTGGGGGACGACCCCTACCACCCGTGGGACAACATCATGGCCGGCACGGCCTATATCCGCGAGATGTATGACCTCTACGGCTCGCCGGGCTTCCTGGCGGCCTATAACGGCGGTCCGCGGCGGCTGGAAAACTATCTCTGGTCCGGTGGGCGCATGCCGCAGGAGACGCGGAACTATGTCGCCCGGATCGGGCCGCGCATCCAGGGCGTCCGCCCGAACCGACGCGCGCCGGACGAGGTTTATGCCGCGGCCGATATCGGCCTCAACCCGTCCGTTCGCCGGACTGGCGACACCGGCACCATGCTGGCGCTGCGCGAGCAGCGGCGCTCCGTCGATCCGGGTATCCAGCCGACGCGGCTGGCCGGGACGGTCATCCGCATGGAGCCCATCCCGGATGGTTCCACCTACGCGTCCAGCCCGCCGCCCGCCGCGGCCCCGGTGCAGACGCAGCTCGCCTCGCTGGGCCCGAACGTGATCAGCATGGAGCCGATTCCCGACGGCTCGACCTACACGCAGGAACCCGCGCCGGTGGTGGTGGCCCGGATGGATCCGATCCCGGACCCGCCGGCCGCGGCGCCAGCGCGGACCCCGTCGCGGCCGGCAGTGCTGGCCTCGGCCGAGGCCGAAACCCGGCCCGCCAATATTCCCTTCCAGCGGGCTGTGTTGCCGCCCGAGCGCTCGTCCGACCGCGACTTCTCCCTCGTCTCGCGCGCGCAGGCGGGCACTCTGCCGGCGCCGATGATGCGGCAGAACGGCCTGCCCCCGGGTGTGATGCGTGCCGGTATGTCCTCGGTGCCCTCTCCGGCTCCGGCCGCGGCGGGTGGCTGGGCCGTCCAGGTCGGTGCCTTCGCCAGCGAGAACCTGGCGCGCAACGCGGCCGGTCAGGCGCGGAGCAGTGCCGGCAATGGCCGCGTGGCCGTGGTGCCTGTCTCCCAGGGCCGCAACACGCTGTATCGGGCCCGGCTGACCGGCATGTCGCGTGATGCCGCGCAGAACGCCTGCGACCGCCTGAAGGGCCGCGGCGGCTGCATGGTGATCTCGCCCGACGCCCAGGGCTGAAAGGGAGAAGGCCGGACGTTTCCGCCCGGCCTTCCTTCAACGCGAAGTACAAAATGGAGGCCGGGGGATACCTTCCCCGGCCTTTTCCTTTTCAGGCACCCACCACGACCGCACCGCCGAACTCGCGCTCGACGAACTCCTTCACCGAAGGATCGGCATAGCCGGCGGCCAGCTTCGCCGCCCAGGGCGCGTTCGCGTCCGCGCGGCGTACGACCACGAGGCAGGTGTAAGGATTGGTCTTCGCGCCCTCGGCCGATTCCGAGAACAGGCTGTCACGCCCTGGCTGGAGGCCGGCCGGCACCGCGTAATTGCCGGTGATGGCGGCAGCATCGATATCATCCAGGGCGCGGGAGATGGCGGCCGCCTCCAGCTCCAGGATCCGGATGCGCTTCGGGTTCTCGGTAATATCGGCGACGGTGGCGCTGAAGTCGGCGCCGGGGCGCAGCTTGAACAGCCCAGCCTGGGCCAGCAGCACCAGGGCGCGGCCGCCATTGGTCGGGTCGTTCGGAATGGCGATTCGGGCGCCGTTGGGCAGGTCCGCGATCGCCTTGTGCTTGCGGCTGAACACGGCCATCGCCGTCAGGACGGTCTTGCCGACCGCCACGAAGTCGTAGCCACGCTGCTGCTTCTGCGCCTCTAGGAAGGGTGTGTGCTGGTAGACATTGGCATCCAGCTCGCCGCCCTGGAGGGCGACATTGGGCTGGATGAAGTCCCCGAACTCCGTGATGCGGATCACGAAGTTCTCACGGGCCAGGGCGTCGCGCACGCGCTCCAGCACCTGGGCATGGACGCCGGAGGTGACCCCGACGCGCAGCGGGCGGGCGGCGGTGCCGAAGGCGGCCCCCTGGGCGAGCGCGCCGCGCGCAAGGAGCAGCCCCGATGCCGAAAGAAGGGGCAGGGCGGCCAGAAGGGAACGGCGGAGCATGGTGGATCGATCTCCTGCAATCAGAAGGCCGGAACCGCGGCGCCCTGGAAGGTCTGCTGGACGAACTGCTTCACCTCGGCGTTCTGGTAGGCGGCCAGCAGGCGGCGGACCCAGGGAGCGGCCTTGTCCTGCTCGCGAACGACGATGAGGTTGGCGTAGGGGCTGTCCGCACCTTCGAGGGCCAGGGCATCCCGAACGGGGTTCAGGCCGGCGGGGATGGCGAAATTGGTGTTGATGGCCGCGAGTTCCACATCATCCAGCGCCCGGGGGATCTGGGCCGCCTCCAGCTCCACGATACGGATGCGCTTGGGGTTCTCGATGATGTCGGCCACCGTCGAGGCATGATCGGCGCCGGGCTTCAGGGTGAAGAGGCCGGCCTTGGCCAGCAGAACAAGGGCGCGGCCGCCATTGCTCGGGTCGTTCGGAATGGCCACGCGCGCGCCGTTGGGAACCGTGTCCACCGTCTTGTGGCGGCGGGAGTAGAGGCCCATCGGGAAGACCAGCGTCTTGCCCACCGCGGCCAGGGGCAGGCGCCGGTCACGCACGGCGGCGTCGAGGAAGGGCTGGTGCTGGTAGGAGTTGGCGTCCAGGTCCCCGGCGGCCAGGGCGGCATTGGGCTGGATATAGTCGGTGAACTCCACGACCCGGATGACCAGCCCGTCCCGGGCAGCGACTTCGCGCACCTTGTCCATCACCTGGGAGTGGGGCCCGGCGGTCGCGCCGACGCGCAGCGGGCGCTGCGCTGTCCCAATGTCCTGCGCGAGGGCGAAGGAGGGCGCCAGGGCGGCGAGGGCCGCCAGGCTACCCAGGCTGCGGCGGGTGATGATCATCGTTCTGTTTCCGTATGTCAGCGCCGGCTGAAACGCCGGACGAGCCAGTCGCCCAGGGATTGCAGGCCCTGGACGAAGAGGATGAGGATCAGGACGACCGTCGCCATCACCTCGGGCATGAAACGCTGGTAGCCGAAGCGGATTCCCAGATCGCCGAGGCCACCGCCGCCGATGGCGCCTGCCATGGCCGAGTAGCCCACGAGGCCGACCAGGGTGACGGTGGTGGCGGCAATCAGGCCGGGCAGGGCCTCAGGCACCAGCACGCGGATCATGATCTGGGCGCGGGTGGCACCCATGGCACGGGCGGCCTCGATCACGCCGCGATCCACCTCGCGCAGCGCGTTCTCGAAAAGGCGGATGATGAAGGCGGTGGCGGCCAGGGCCAGCGGCACCAGTGCCGCGGTGGTGCCGATGGAGGTGCCCGCGACCAGCCGGGTGAAAGGCACGATCGCCACCATCAGGATGATGAAGGGGGTGGAGCGGATCGCATTGACCAGCAGCCCGATGGGCCGGTTGATCCAGCCATTGGGCGAGAGCCCGCCCGGCCCGGTGGCATGCAGCAACAGGGCCAGCGGAAGACCGACGGCGATGGCGACGATGGCGCCGCCGAAGGTCATGATGAGGGTTTCCCAGGTGGCCTCGATCAGGAGGTCCGTCAGGGCGGGCGGAAGCCAGGGGATCATGCCGGGTCCTCCCCGATCTCGGAAACGTCGAGGCCAAGGCTGCGCATCCAGCCGATGGCCTCCGTGATGGCGGCAGGCGAGCCATAGGCGGCCAGGGCCATGAGGCCGTAGGGCTCGTCGCCGATGGCGTCGATGCGGCCGGAAACGATGTTCAGGTCCAGCCCGAAGCGGCGCGAGGCCTCGCTGACCACGGCGCGGGTGCTGGAAGGGCCTGCGAAGAGAACCTGCAACAGGCGGCGCTCCTCACCCGCATCCGGATCCGGCAGCCTGGCCACGGTGCCGGGCGGCACGACATGGCCGATCACCTCGGACACGAAGCGGCGGGTGGTCGGATGGGCCGGGCGGGTGAAGACGTCGAAGACGCGTCCCTGCTCGATCACCTTTCCGGCCTCCATCACCGCCACGCGGTCGCAGATGGCCTTCACCACGGCCATCTCATGCGTGATCAGCAGGACGGTCAGGTCCAGCTGGTCGCGGATGGAGCGGATGAGGGCGAGGATCTCCTCCGTCGTCTCCGGGTCGAGGGCGCTGGTGGCTTCGTCGCAGAGCAGGACGCGGGGGCGGGAGGCGAGGGCGCGGGCGATGCCGACGCGCTGCTTCTGGCCGCCGGAAAGCTGCGCCGGATAGTGCTCCCGCCGGTCTTCCAGTCCGACCAGTGGCAGCAGCTCGGCGACGCGGGCCTCGCGCTCGGCGCGGGAGACGCCGGCGATCTCCAGCGGGAAGGCGATGTTGCCCGCCACGGTGCGGGAGGAGAGCAGGTTGAAGTGCTGGAAGACCATGCCGATGCCACGGCGGGCCCCGCGCAGCGCGGCCTCGTCCAGGCGCGTCATCTCCTCGCCCAGCACGGTGACGCTGCCGGAATCGGGACGCTCCAGCAGGTTCACACAGCGGAGCAGGGTGGATTTGCCGGCGCCCGAGCGGCCGACGATGCCGAAGATCTCACCCGGGGCAACTTTCAGGGAAACGCCGTCGAGCGCACGCAGGGGCGTGCCGTGGCCGCGGAACTCGCGGACCAGGGAATGCAATGAAATGGCCGGCGATGCGCCGGAAGGATCAGACATGGGCGGAACCCGGAAGGGGTGAGAGAGGGCGGTCAGGCCCGGGGGGTCTGCCACGAATGGGCAGGGTGCGGAATCCGACATGCCGCGACGCCGACCCGCATTCGGAGAAGGCCCGGAGTGGTTCGGCCTTCGCGATGTCGCCGCGCGGAACGCACCGGCTTTTCCCCTTCAAGAAAGCGTGATTTATAAATTGCACTTAAGGTTTGCGTGCAAGCTTGTCAATGTAATGGCTGGGTTGCAGTGGGTTCTGGGCCACCGCACCATACCGCCATGGACATCCAACGCTTCGAGGCGCTGGTGATCGGCGCCGGCATCGGCGGCGCGACCGCAGCTGCCCATCTCGCCTTCACCCGCCGCACCGCGCTCCTCGAAGCCGAGGAGAGCGCCGGCTACCACACCACCGGGCGCTCGGCCGCGATCTGGATCCTGAATTACGGCACGGCGGATGCGCAGCTTCTGACCGCGGCCTCAGGCGACTTCTTCCGCAATCCGCCGCCCGGCTTCGCGGAGGTGCCGCTGATGTCGCCGAGGCCGGTCGTGCATCTCGCCCGGTCTGAGCAAGTGCCAGTGCTGGAAGCCATGATGGCGGCAGGCAACGGGATCGAGGCAATCACGCCGGAGGCGGTGCGGGAAATGGTCCCGGCGCTGCGCCCTGGCTACGCCGTGGCCGCCGGCATCGAGCGCGATGCCTTCGACATGGATGTGGCCGCCCTGCATGCGGGCTTCCTGAAGCAGCTGCGCGCCCAGGGCGGCGTTCTGGCCCTGCGGCACCGGGCCGGGCGCATCTGGCAGGAAGCCGGGCTGTGGCATGCCGAGACGAGCGATGGTTCCGTCTTCACCGCCCCGGTCCTGGTGAATGCCGCCGGAGCCTGGGGCGACGAGGTGGCCCGCATGGCCGGGGTGGCGCCGCTGGGGCTGCAGCCGAAGCGCCGGACGGCGCTGATCGTCGATCCTGGTCCCTATGACGTGTCGTCCTGGCCGCTGCTCGATGACGTGGAGCACCAGTGGTACGCGCGGCCCGAGGCGCGGGCCAAGCTGATGGTCTCCCCGGCCGATGAGACGGACAGCGACCCCTGCGACGCGCAGCCGGATGAGCTGGACGTGGCCATCGCCGTGGAACGCTTCCAGCAGGCGCTGGATATCCCCGTGCGGCGTATCGAGCATCGCTGGGCTGGGTTGCGGACCTTCACCCCCGATCGCAGCCTGGCCATCGGGCCTTCCGACACGCGGGGCTTCTTCTGGAATTGTGGCCAGGGTGGCTACGGCATCCAGACGGCACCCGCCGCCGGACAGCTTCTGGCCATGCTGGTGAACGAGGAAGATCCCGAGGGCCTGCGGGACATCGTGCCGATGGTTGATCCGCGCCGCTTTGCCAAGGAAACCACATGAGCTCGCTTCCAACCCATGAGGATGTCCTTGCGGCCGCCGCCCGGCTGGCGGGGCGCGTCGTCCGCACGCCGATGCTGCGGCACCCGGCGCTGGATGCGGCCGCCGGCGGCACGGTGCTGGTGAAGCCGGAGCCGCTGCAGCGCACCGGCTCCTTCAAGTTCCGGGGCGCGACCAATGCGGTGCTGCGCCTTTCCGAGGAGCAGCGCGCCGCCGGGGTGGTGACGCATTCCTCGGGCAATCATGGGCAGGCCCTGGCCTGCGCCGCGGCTTCCGAAGGCGTGAAGGCGCTGATCGCGATGCCGAAGGACGCGCCCTCCATCAAGGTGGAAAGCACCCGCCGCTGGGGCGCCGAGATCACCTTCTTCGACCGGCTGAGCACGGACCGCGAGGCATTGGCGAACCGGCTGGCGGAGGAGCGCGGCGCCGCCCTGATCCCACCCTTCGACCATCCGGACGTGATCGCGGGCCAGGGCAGCGTGGCGCTGGAGCTGATCGAGGATGCGAAGGCTGCCGGGCTGCGCCTGGATGCGCTGGCGGTCTGCACCGGCGGTGGCGGGCTGATCGCCGGCTGCGCCCTGGCGGTCGAAGGGGCCAGCCCTGGCACCGAGGTCATCGCAGCGGAACCGGAAGGATGGGACGACACGGCCCGTTCCCTGGCCGCCGGGGAAAGGCTGTCGGCGGATGGAAAGGGCGCGACCTTCTGCGATGCGCTGCTGTCCATACGCCCGGGCGAGATCACCTTCGCGGTGAATCAGCCCCGCCTGGCCGGCGGTGTGGCCGTGACCCCGGATGAGGTGCTGGCCGCCATGCGCTTCGCCTTCGACCATCTGAAGCTGGTGGTGGAGCCGGGCGGTGCCGTGGCGCTGGCGGCCGTGCTGGCCGGGCGCATTCCCGCCAAGGGCCGCACCGTGGGGGTGGTGATCAGCGGCGGGAATGTGGATCCGGCGGTTTTCGCCCGGGCCCTAGCCTGAAATCGGCCCGGCCGCGCTGGGCGCGGCCGGATGCCTCGTCAGGTGTAGCCTTTCGGTTCCCGCTCCTTGGCGGCATCCTCCTGGGTCGTGGCTCCGCCGCCCGAGGTGGCGCCCGAGGTGCCGCTGGATGAGCCGGAGCCGTCTGTGCCGCTGCCGCCTCCAGGGCTGCCCGAGGTGGCCCCCTGTTCAGCCGGACGGAAATTGAAGTCGCCGTCCTTGCTTTGCCAGCTCTGCACGGTCAGCACCTTGGCGCCGCCCCTGCTCTCATGCGGGCCATGCACCACGCCCTGGGCATGGGTGAGGAAGGCCCCGACCGTCAGGGTCTCGCCTGCATCGGTCAGGTCACCCTCCAGCACGTAATGCATCTCGGCTCCCGCATCATGATAGTGGGCCGGGATCACCCCGCCCGGCGGCAGGTGGACGATGGAGGTGACGACTCCCTTCCCCCCATCCTCGTTCAGGATCTGGATGCGGAATTCACCGGTCGCGCCGGGGATCTCGAAGGGAACCGCCTCGCCCGCCTGGGCCATCCGCAAGCTGCTGTCCGCCATTCCAGCCTCCGTTCGCATGAGTGAAACGAACGTGGCGCCGGGGCGGAAAGTTACCAGGGGGCCAGACTCAAGCTGCGCGCAGATGCTCCAGCAGGCGTGGCATCAGCTCTACCAGGTTGCAGGGGCGGAAGCGGGCGTCGAGCTGGTGGACGAGGATGTCGTCCCAGGCATCCTTCACTGCCCCCGTGCTGCCCGGCAGGGCGAAAAGATAGGTGCCGCCCGAGACGCCGCCGATGGCGCGGGACTGGATCGTGGAGGTTCCGATCTTCTGGTAGCTCAGCATGCGGAAAAGTTCGCCGAAGCCGGTGATCTCCTTCTCCAGCACGCGGGCGAAGGCCTCGGGCGTCACGTCGCGGCCGGTGATGCCGGTACCGCCCGTGGTGATGACGCAATCCACCTGTGGATCGGCGATCCAGCGGCGCAGATGGCCCTCGATGGCCTCGGCATCGTCGCGGCAGATGGCGCGCTCGGCCAGCCGGTGGCCGGCGGCCTCGATCCGGGCGGCGAGGGTGTCGCCGGAGCGGTCGGAGGCAAGGTCGCGTGTGTCGCTCACCGTCAGGATGGCGATGTTCACGGGCAGGAAAGTGCGGCTTTCGTCGATCGGCATGTCCGGGGCTCCTTGGCGGGCAATATAGGGTTTCCTGGCCCGCAGCCGCCCCCTTCGCGGAGCGTTCCGGGCATGGCACGATCGGGCCTCGCGTCGGAAGAAGGGGAAACGGGTGCCCAGGCTGCTGAACATCCTTGGATTCTTGGCTTTCCTGATGGGTGCCGTCGCGGTTGCGGTCGGGATCTACATCCTCCTGGCCGGCGTGATCGGCTGGAATCCCTTCAGCAACGGCAGGCCGATGATCGCGGGCACCACCCTGATGGCGGCGGTGCTGGCCATCGGCGCCGTGCTCCTCCTCCTCGGCGCCCTGTTGGGCCAGGCGGGGGTCAAAGCCCAGTGGCGGCGCGAGATGCGGGAAACCGTCGCACCGTAAGGCTTCTCTATGCGACCGGTATCCAGATCAGCAGGTGACCGGCGCGGGGCTGGAAGATCGGCGGGGTGCCGTGCCGGGCGCCGCAGCGCTCCACGGCATTGCGCGGGATCAGCCGGTCATGTCCGGCGCCCAGACCCATGGACCGCATGTGGCGCCGTGCAACAGGATCATGTGCAGGCGAGGCATTTTCCCGGCGGGTGGGTAGAAGCGCAGGGTCAAGCTCCCAGCCCCGCCGCGGCGGCATCGGCCACGCGGCGTTTGCGCAGCACCTCCACTGTCGCCTCTGCCGCCTCGGGGGGCACCCCCATGCGCCGCATGGCAAATTCGGCGATGCCGAGTGCCACTTCCCGTTCCCCCATCACGGCAAGGCCAGCCGAATCCAGGTCATGCAGCCAGTCCACCTCGGCATCCTGATGGGCGCGCACGGTCACGACGATGCGGGGATTGGCGGCACGGGCCAGTTCCACCACGCGCCGTGCTTCCCAGCCGAGGGGCAGGGTTACGATCAGCAGACGGGCATGGCCGATCCGTGCAGCCTCCAGGCTCTCGGGCTGGGTGCCATTGGCCCAGAGAACGGGCATGTCCTGCTGGCGTGGCAGCTCCGTGCGGTTGCGGTCGTCCTCCACCACGATGAAGGGAATGTCATGGCGCCGCAGGGCAGCGGCGACCAGCACGCCGACCCGCCCATAACCGACCAGCACCGCATGGTCTTTCAACCGCGGCAGATTGGCCGCGGCGCAGCGCCTCGGCCCGCATGGGCTGGGGACGACCGCGCAGCCGCACCGCCAGGGCGCCCAGTACCCGAGAGGTCAGGGGCATGAGAAGGATGCTGCCGAAGCTGCCCAGCAGGACCGGCCCGCGCAGCGTGGCAGGCAGGACGCCATGGCCGATCGCGAGCTCCATCAGCACGAAGGAGAACTCCCCGATCTGCGCCAGGGCCGCGGCGACGATCGCGGCCCGGGCCGGCGCGACCCGCAAGGCAAGGAGCAGGACGAAGGTTGCGCCGCTGGTGCCGAGCAGCACCACCAGCAAGGCCAGCAGGGAAGTCCGAGGCGCCTCCAGCACCGCGACCGGGTCCAGCAGCATGCCGATCGAGACGAAGAAGATGGCCGCGAAGATGCGCTGCAGCGGCAGGGCCTCGGCCGCCGCCTGATGGCCCAGGTCGCTTTCGCCGAGCACAATGCCGGCGAAAAAGGCGCCCAGGGCGAAGGACACGCCGAAAAGGGTGGAGGCGCCGAAGGCCACGCCAAGCGCCACAACCACAACCGCCAGGGTGAACAGCTCGCGGGAGCCGGAGCGGGCCACCAGCCCCAGTCCCCAGGGAAGGACACGCCGCCCCACCACCAGCATCAGTGCCGCGAAGGTGCCGAGTTTGACGAGAGCCATGAGAAGCGCGGTGCCGATCGCCTCATCCTGCCCGTTCGAAGTCGCGGACAGCAGCACGAGGCCCACCACCACGAGGAGGTCCTGCAGCACAAGCCATCCCAGGGCGATCTGGCCTGCCTCCCCGGACAGTTGCCCGTGTTCTTCAAGAGTCCGCGTCGCGACGGCGGTGGAGGCGATGGCCAGCGCCAGGCCGAAGACGAGGGCGGGGCCGAAGCTCAGGTCGGCCACCGCCATGCCCAGTGCCGCGCCGAGCAGCATCCCGACGACCACCTGCGTCGTCGCGCCCGGGAGCGCGATGCGCCACACGGCCAGCAGGTCGCGCGGCTTGAAGTGCAGCCCGACGCCGAACAGGAGAAGGCCGACGCCGACCTCGGCCAGGGTGCGGGTGAAGGCGGGATCCATGCTGAAGCCCGGCATGTTCGGGCCGATGGCAGCGCCAGCCACCAGATAGCCGATCAGCGGCGGCATCCGCAGGACCCGCGCCACCAGCCCGCAGGCGAAAGCGGCGGCCACGCTGAGGATCAGGCTGGCGAGGAAGGGAGGCGCATGTTCCATCAAGGGTAATTTGTCGCAGCCGATGCGGTTTGGTGACAGGGCGAAGTGCGGTGGCCCGCCCGCGATCAGGCAAGGATGACGAGCAGCACGCTGGCCATGATCAGCAGGGCGCCGACCGCATCGCGCGTCTTGAGGCGTTCCTTCAGGTACCAGCGGCTGAAGGCGAGGGTGAACAGGATCTCCACCTGCCCCACGGAGCGCACCAGGGCCACCGGGGCCAGGGCGAAGCCCGTGAACCAGCAGGCTGAACCGAGGGCGGAGAGCAGCCCGACCGGCGCCGCGTTGCGCCAGTTCCGGAAGACCTGAGCGACCGAGGCGGGTTCCCGCAGCAGCAGCCATCCGCCCTGCATCACCGTCTGCATGGCATTGGTGACGACGAGGGTGCAGAGCGCGCCCAGCACCGGGTCCGGCGCGGCCAGTTCCTGGTTCGCCGCACGGATGGCGATGGCGGTGAGACCGAAGCATGAGCCGGCCGCGATGCCGCAGAGCGCCGCCGGTTGCCCGGTGGCCTGCAGGACCTGCCGCAGGCTGGTGACCTGCCCCGCGAGGGACAGCCACAGCACCGCGCAGACGCCGAGGGCCACGCCGAGCCAGGCGAGGGGGGGGATGTGCTCGCCCAGCAGGATGATGGCGAAGATCGCGCCCTGCAGCGCCTCGGTCTTGGAATAGGCGGTTCCGACGGCGAAGCCACGCGGGGCGAAGGAGGCGATGAGGAGGACGGTGCCGAAGATCTGCAGCACCCCACCGATCGCGCAGAGCAGCAGGGCCTGGTTGCTGAAGGCGGGCAGGGTGCCGCCCGTCGCCCACCACCAGAGCCCGACCAGCACCAGGCCGGGTGGCACGCCATAGAGGTAGCGCACCACGGCCGCGGCATTGAGGGAAAGGGTTCCGCGCAGCTTCTGCTGTAGGGCGGTGCGCCAGCACTGGAACAAGGCGGCGGAAAGGGTGGCGGCGAGCCAGAGGGGCATAGGGTGTCAGCGCGTCCAGGCAAGCGGGGAGGGCAGGCGCGGCCGGGGCGGCGCGTCAGGGCAGGACTCCGGGGAGGGTTTGCAGGGTCGGCCCAGCCCCTGCGCCCGTCAATCCGCGCAACCCCCTTCGGGAGGGTCCGTTCCTTGCGGAAGCCGCCCGCGCCCTGGGGTGGCTTTCCCCTCATCGGCTGCGAGGTCCCATGGCGAAGAAGGTCGGCGACTTTTTCTGGGAAAGGCTTCACCAATGGGGCGTGCGTCGCGTCTTCGGCTATCCGGGGGATGGGGTGAACGGGTTGCTCGCCGGGCTCCAGCGCTTCGGCACGGACAAGATCGAGTTTGTCCAGGCGCGGCATGAGGAAATGGCGGCCTTCATGGCCTGCGCCCATGCCAAGTTCACCGGGGAGGTGGGGGTCTGCCTCGCCACCAGCGGGCCTGGGGCGACGCATCTGATCACCGGCATGTATGACGCGGCGGCGGACCACATGCCGATGCTAGCCATCGCCGGGCAGTCGGGCCGGATGGCGGTGGGCGGGCACTACCAGCAAGAGGTGGACTTGGTTTCCGCCTTCAAGGATGTGGCGGGAGCCTTCGTGCAGCAGGCCATGGCACCCGCCCAGATGCGGCACCTGGTGGATCGCGCGATGCGGACGGCCATGGCGGAGCGGCGCGTCACGGCGCTGGTGATCCCGAACGACCTGCCGGACGAGCCCTATGAGGACCCGCCGCATGCCCATGGCACCATCCATTCCGGCATCGGCTGGACGCCGCCGCGCGTGATCCCGCGGGACGAGGATCTGCGCCGTGCGGCGGAGGTGCTGAATGCGGGGAAGAAGGTCGCGATCCTCGTCGGTGCCGGCGCAGCCCATGCGGCGAATGAGGTGGTGGCTGTCGCGGACAGGCTGGGCGCCGGCTGCGCCAAGGCGCTGCTCGGCAAGACCGTGCTGCCCGATGACCTGCCCTGGGTGACGGGCTGCATCGGATTGCTCGGCACGCGGCCGAGCTGGGACCTGATGCAGGAATGCGACACGCTGTTGATGGTGGGGTCGAGCTTTCCCTGGTCCGAGTTCCTGCCGAAGGAAGGCCAGGCGCGCGGCGTTCAGATCGACCTTCAGCCCGCCATGCTCAGCCTGCGCTACCCGATGGAGGTGCCGCTCTGCGGCGATGCCGCCGAGACGCTCCGCGCGCTGCTGCCTTTGCTGGAGGAGAAG
Source organism: Roseomonas xinghualingensis (assembly GCF_025791835.1). GTDB lineage: Bacteria > Pseudomonadota > Alphaproteobacteria > Acetobacterales > Acetobacteraceae > Roseomonas > Roseomonas xinghualingensis. Next base: position 18,117 of record NZ_JAOXLP010000012.1, on the reverse strand, counting down.
AAGGACACCTCCTGGCGCGACAGCATCGCGGGCCGGAACAAGGACTGGCGCGAATTGCTGGAAAGCCGCGCCCAGGCCTCGGCTGATCCGGTGAATCCGCAACTTCCCTTCCAGGAACTGTCGAAGCGCCTGCCGGATCGGGTGATCCTGACGAGCGATTCCGGTTCCTGCGTCAACTGGTATGCGCGGAACCTGCAGGTCCGGCGCGGGATGGTGGGATCGCTGTCGGGCGGGCTCGCGAGCATGGGGGCGGCGGTGCCTTATGCGATCGCGGCGAAGATGGCGCATCCGGACCGGCCGGTGATCGCCATGGTCGGCGACGGCGCCATGCAGATGAACAACATGGCGGAGCTGATCACCGTCGGGAAGCATTGGAAGGATTGGGCGAACCCGACCTGGATCTGCATCGTGCTCAACAACCAGGACCTGAACGAAGTGACCTGGGAGCAGCGCGCGATGCAGGGAATGCCGAAATTCGAGGAGACGCAGCGGATTCCCGACTTCCCCTACCACCGCTTCGCGGAGCTGGCGGGGCTGCGCGGCATCTTCGTGGATGATCCCGCGAAAATCGGCGAGGCGCTGGATCAGGCCCTGGCTTCTGATCGCCCGGTGGTGCTGGAGGTGCGGACCGATCCGAATGTCGCGCCGCTGCCGCCCCAGACCACCCTGGAGCAGGCGAAGAACTTCGCCGCTGCCCTCGCCAGAGATCCGGAGAAGGGCAGCGTGATCCTCGATACCGCGAAGCAGGTGATGAGCGCGGTGTTGCCGGGGCGGAAGGAGAAGGAATAGCCGCCGCCCCGGGGGGATCAGCTTACATCGAGCTGCAGGCCCTCCCGCCGGATGACCTCGCCCCATTTCTTGGTCTCCGCCGCCACGAAGGCCTCGAATGTCGCGACATCCGAGGCGGCGGGCACGCCGCCCATCTGGGTGAAGCGCGCCTTGCTGGCCGGATCATCCACCAGCGCGCGGATCTCCGTGTTGTAGGCCTGCAGGATCGGCGCGGGCGTCTTGGCCGGCAGGAACATGCCGAACCAGGTGGAGACATCGTATTCGGCCAGGCTCGGCATCGTTTCCCGCACGGGCGGCAGATCCGGAAGCTGCGAGTTCCTGTCCGCGCTGGTGACGGCGAGGGCGCGCACGCGGCCGGCGCGGATCTGCTCGATGGCGGTGGTCAGGTTGTCGAACATGAAGTGGATGTTGCCCGCCACCAGCTCCATCATCGCCGGGCCGGCGCCGCGGAAGGGGACGTGGATCGCCTCCACCCCTGCCATCTGGCAGAACCAGACGGCCGAGAGATGCGGGCTTTGCCCCACGCCAGGGGAGCCATAGGAGAGCTTGCCGGGATTGGCCTTCAGATGCGCCACCAGCTCGGCCACGTTCTTCGCCGGGATGGAGGGATGCACCACCAGCACATTCGGCCCGCGGATCATGTTGCTGACTGGCTGCAGATTCTCCGGCTTGTAGGGAAGGTTGCGGAACAGGGAGTAGGCGATCGCCTGCGGGCCGATATTGCCGGAAAGGAGGGTCAGCCCATCCGGTGCGGCCCGCGCCACTTCCTGTGTGCCGATGATGCCGCCGCCGCCGGAACGGTTCTCCACCACGGCCTGGGCGCCCCAGCGCGCCTGCAGGTGGGAGGCCAGGAAACGGCCCATGATATCCGTGGTGCCGCCGGGCGCCGCTGGCACGATGATCTTCACCGGAGCCGAGGGGCGCCAGGGACGCTCCTGCGCCACGGCGGCGCGGCCGAGGAAAGGCAGCGGGAGCGCGGAGAGCAACGCGCGACGGGCGAGGGGCATGGACGCATCCTCCTTATCTTGCTTGGTTGGGCTTGCTTGGCTTGCTGCAGCATGGCGCCGGCTTCCCGATGCTGGAAAGCCATTTTCGTATCTGAAAGACTGATTTCGTAAGAGGACGATGTTTCATGCGAAGCACTGCAAGGAACGCCATGCTGGCCCTGTGCCTTCTGGCGCCCTGGGCCCTGCCGGAGGCAGCCACGGCGCAGAGCATGACACAGGTCTACCCTGGCCCGGGAACAGTGTTGCGCCTGTCCGAGACGGCGGATGTCACCCGCGCGCCTGACGAAATCCAGGCCACGCTTCAGTTCGAGGCGCGTGAAGCCACCGCCACCGGTGCCCAGAGTTCAGTGAACCGGGCCATGACGGCGGCGCTGGAGGCTGCGAGGGGTGTTCCTGGCGTGACCGTTTCCACGGGTGGCTACCGTACCTACCGGCAGGAGGACCCTGTGCGCTGGGTGGCGAGCCAGTCCCTGTCCCTGCGGAGTGGCGATCCGGCGAAGCTGCTGGAACTGGTCTGGACCCTGCAGGGGCGTGGCCTGGCGGTGAATGGCATCAACTATGCACTGACCCGTGAGGCTACCCGTGCAGCCCGGCAGGAGGCGGCCTCCCTGGCGCTCGACGCGCTGCGCCGCCGGGCCGAGGGCGTGGCCGAGCAGCTTGGCATGAAGGTGGAGCGGATCGCGGAGGTGCAGCTTGAGACGAGCGAGGTCGGGGTGCCCCGCCCGATGATGATGCAGGCCGCCTCTGCCCGGGCTGCCGCGCCGCCGGTCGCCCAGGCTGAGGATGTGGTGGTGCCGGCCATGGTGCAGGCAGTGGTGGTGCTGGCGCCGCGCTGAGGCCGTCTGGCCGATTGACGGGCGTGCCGGCAGGCGGAACCCTCCATCAAAACCGGAGGAAATGCCCATGTTGCGAATTGCCCTGGCGGTGCTGGCCCTGCTTGTTGCCCCGCAGGCCATTGCCCAGACCCAGCCGCCCATCCGCCTGATCGTCGGCTTTCCACCGGGCGGTGGCATCGATCTCCTCTCCCGCGTCATGGGGGAGGGGTTGGCCGCCCGCCTGGGCCGCACCGTGGTGGTGGAGAACCGCACGGGGGCCGGTGGGAACATCGCGACGGACGCGGTGGCCAAGGCCACGCCGGACGGCAACACGCTGGGTGCCGTGCCGGCCGGGCCGCTGGTGATCAACCGCCACATCTATCGCAGCATGCCCTTCGACCCCTTGGCGGATTTCACCCCCATCAGCCGGTTTGCCGCGATTCCCGTGGTTTTCCTGGCCGCGCCGCGTTCCGGCATCACCGACATCGCCTCGCTGCGCGCCACGCTTGAGAAGGGGCCGTTGCCCTGCGGCACGCCGGGGGCCGGAACCACGCAGCATCTGGCCGTCTCCCTCCTGATGCGGGAACTGCGGCGCCAATGCACCATCGTGCATTACCGCGGCACCGGCCCGGCCCTGCCGGACCTGCTGAACGGCACCATTGCCCTCTACACCGATACGGTCGTGACCGGCCTGCCGCCGGCGCGGGACGGGCGGGCCCGGGCCATTGCCATTGCTTCCCCCACGCGCTCCGCCCTGGCACCCGAGGTGCCGGTGGTGGCGGAGAGCGTGCCGGGCTTCGTGGCCGAAACCTGGCTGGCGCTGGTCGCCCCGCGCGGGCTGCCGGAGGCCCAGGCCGCCAGGCTGGAGGAGGCGATGATCGCCATGGCACGCGACCCGGCGGTGGTGGCGCGGCTGCGGGAGCTGGGGGCCGAGGCCGTTGGCTCTACCCGGGCCGAGTTGGCGGAGACGATCCGGGGCCAGGACGCCATGTGGGGGCCGGTGGCCAAGGGCGCTGGGGTAACAGCGGACTGAGGATGCTTTCCCCGGGAAGGCTTTGCTTTCCCGGATCTGTCCGCCAGGAGGCACGGCCTTCGGTGGGCGTCCCGAAGCCGCCCAGGTTGACCGTCCCGGCAACCGGACCCAGCCTGCGCCTTCTTAAGGGAGGGCAATATGGCCGATTACGGAATGATCAAGGTTGAGGCGCGCGGCAAGGTGGGGCTGATCACGCTCGATCGGCCTTCGGCCCTCAATGCGCTCTGCGATCAGCTCATGACCGAGTTGGGTCAGGCCCTGAAGGCGTTCGATGCCGATTCGGCCATCGGCGCCATCGTTCTGACGGGCAGCGAGAAGGCCTTCGCCGCTGGCGCCGACATCAAGGAGATGAAGGACCGCACCTATCCGGCGGTGCATTTCGAGGACTTCATCGGCAACAAGTGGGAGACGGTTCTCACCATCAAGAAGCCGGTGATCGCGGCTGTGGCCGGATTCGCCCTCGGTGGCGGGTGCGAGCTGGCCATGATGTGCGACATCATCCTCGCGGCGGAGAATGCGAAATTCGGCCAGCCAGAGATCAAGCTGGGCATCATTCCCGGTGCCGGCGGCTCGCAGCGGCTGACCCGGGCGGTGGGCAAGTCCAAGGCCATGGACCTGATCCTGACCGGCCGGATGATGGATGCGGCCGAGGCGGAGCGTTCCAACCTGGTCACCCGCATCGTGCCGGTGGAGAGCCTGGTGGATGAGGCGGTGAAGATGGGCGAGGTGATCGCCTCCTACTCACAGCCCTCGGTCGCCATGGCCAAGGAGGCGGTGAACGCCGCCCATGAGCTGTCGCTCCGCGAGGGGGTGCGGCTGGAGCGGCGGCTTTTCCACAGCCTCTTCGCCACGGAGGACCAGAAGGAGGGGATGGCCGCCTTCGCGGAGAAGCGGAAGCCGGCTTTTCGCAACGCCTGAGTAGGCAGCGACTCCTTTCCTTGACTCAGGGGGGGGGCTGTGGATAGAACGCCCCCCTCATCGCGACCGCCCCCAGGTGGTGCGCGTCCCGTGAACATTTCGACTGGTATCCTCAAGGCCCATGGCGAACACCGCTTCCGCGCGTAAGCGCATCCGGCAGAACGAGAAGCGCCTCGAGCGCAACCGCGCCCGCCGCTCGCGCGTCCGTACCTTCCTGCGCGCTGTCGAGGAGGCGATCTCCGGCGGCGACAAGGCGAAGGCCCAGGAGGCGTTCCGCCTGGCCCAGCCCGAGCTGCAGCGCGCCGCCGACAAGGGCGTGACGCATGACAACACCGTGGCGCGCAAGCTTTCGCGCCTGACCGCCCGGATCAAGGCGATCGGCGCAGCCGCCTGATCTGTCGAGGGCGCCGCTTTGGCGCCCTCCGGTGAGTCATTCTAAAGTAAACTCGTGATGCGAGCGCGTCACGGTGCCTGTGCGCCGTGGCGCGTTTCTTTGTGTGCGTGCCTGCCTGCCGTGAACGTGTTTGGCGTTTGCTGCACTCGGGGCCGCAAGTTACGCTTTGACATGCAGAGCCCGCCGGGGCGGTGACGCCGGGCGGGGTGGGGGCTCAGGGGTGGATCGCATGCCGGAACAGCACGCCAATGCCGCGTCCGCAGCTCCGACGGCAGATTTCGCCCAGGACGCGCGGATGGATGCGGCCTGGGCGCGCATTCGTGGCCGTCTGCGCGAGGAAGTGGGTGAGGCCGAGTACCGCACCTGGTTGCGCCAGCTGGCGCTGGCCGGTGTGGAGGGCGAGGAAGCGGTGGTGCATGTTCCCACGCGCTTCCTGCGCGATTGGCTGCGTGGCCAATATGGGGACAGGTTGAGGGCGCTGTGGCAGGCCGAAGGGGTCGGCGTGCGCCGGGTGGATATCCGCGTGGCGCCCTCCGCCGGGCCGCGCGAGGCTGTGGCCGAGGCCTCTGTTGCACCGGAGGGTGCCGAGGCGGCCGAGTCGCTTTCGCCGGGCCGCGTGGCCGGGGAGATTCGTGCTGAGGCGCCCAAGGCTGATCTGCGTGGCGAGTGGGCCGCGCCGCTGGACCCGCGTTTCACCTTCGACAGTTTCATTGTTGGCAAGCCGAATGAGTTTGCCCATGCCTGCGCCCGCCGTGTGGCCGAAAAGCCGAATTCGCCGGGCTTCAACCCGCTCTTCCTCTATGGCGGGGTGGGTCTGGGCAAGACGCATCTGATGCATGCCATCGCCTGGGCCATCCGGGATCCGAAAACCGGCGGGGCTGGACGTTCGGTGGCCTATATGAGCGCCGAGAAGTTCATGTACCGCTTCATCGCAGCGCTGCGTTCGCAGTCCACGATGGAGTTCAAGGAGAGCCTCCGTTCCGTCGATGTGCTGATGATCGACGACCTGCAGTTCCTGATCGGCAAGGACAACACGCAGGAGGAGTTCTTCCACACCTTCAACGCGCTGGTGGACCAGGGCAAGCAGATCGTCGTTTCCTCCGACAAGCCGCCGAGCGACCTGGCGGGGCTGGAGGACCGGCTGCGGACCCGGCTGGGCTGCGGCATGGTGGCCGATATCCACGCCACCACCTACGAGCTGCGCATCTCGATCCTGGAGTCCAAGGCGGCCTCGGCCGGGGTGGATGTGCCGGCGCGGGTGCTGGAGTTCCTGGCGCACAAGATCACCTCCAATGTCCGCGAGCTGGAGGGGGCGCTGAACCGCCTGATCGCCCATGCCAACCTGTTCGGGCGGCCGGTGACGCTGGAATCCTGCCAGGAGGTGCTGCACGACATCCTGCGGGCCCATGACCGCCGGGTGACGATCGAGGAGATCCAGAAGCGGGTCGCCGAGCACTACAATATCCGCCTGACGGATATGTCCTCGGCCCGCCGGGCGCGGAACGTGGCCCGGCCGCGGCAGGTGGCCATGTACCTCTCCAAGCAGCTCACCTCCCGCTCCCTGCCCGAGATCGGGCGGCGCTTCGGCAACCGTGACCACACCACCGTGATGCATGCGGTCTCCCGGGTTGCGGAGCTGATGCAGGCGGATGCCGGCTTCGCCGAGGATGTGGAGCTGCTCCGGCGCATGCTGGAGACCTGAGGGCCTGATCCGTCCTAGGCTTCACGCCGAGTTTTCCTAATGATACGAGGTTCTTCCGAGGGCTTTTTGCCCTCCACAGCGTTGCGGGGATGGCGGCGATGAAGTTCACGGTGGACCGGGCGGTGCTCCTGAAGGCCCTCGCCCATGTCCAGAGCGTGGTGGAGCGGCGGAACACCATCCCCATCCTGGCCAATGTGCTGCTGGATGCCGGATCGGCCGGGCTGCGCCTGACCGCGACCGACATGGAGATCGCGATCGTCGAGGAGGTCTCCGGCGTGGAGGTGGCGCGCGAAGGCCGCTGCACCGCCCCGGCCGCGACCTTGTTCGAGATTGTCCGGAAGCTGCCCGAGGGCGCGAAGGTCGAGCTGGACCACAAGGGCGGCGACGCCCCGCTGGCGCTGCGCGCCGGGCGCTACAACACCAGCCTGATGGTGCTGCCCGTGGAGGACTTCCCCTCCATGACCGAGGGCAAGCTGCCGCATAAGTTCACCGTCACCGCCGGGATGCTGCGCGAGCTGGTGGATCGCACCCGCTTCGCCATCTCCACCGAGGAGACGCGCTACTACCTCAACGGCATCTATCTTCATGCGACGGAGGTCGGCGGCACCGCGGTACTGCGCGCCGTGGCCACGGATGGCCATCGCCTGGCCCGCGTGGAGGAGCCGCTGCCCGAGGGGGCGGCCGGCATGCCGGGCGTGATCATTCCCCGCAAGACCGTGACCGAGCTGCGCAAGCTGGCCGAGGAAGCCGGGGACGAGATCGAGATGCGGCTCTCGGACACGAAGCTGCAGGTGAAGCTCGGCACCGTCACCCTCACCAGCAAGCTGATCGATGGCACCTTCCCCGATTACGAGCGGGTTATCCCGAAGGGCAATGATCGCGTCCTGTCCGTGGACAAGGCCGCCTTCGCCGCAGCCGTGGACCGCGTGGCGGCCATCAGCAGCGAGCGTTCGCGCCCGGTGAAGCTCTCGCTGGAGAAGAACCGCCTTCTCCTCACCGCCGCCTCCCCGGACCAGGGTCAGGCACAGGAGGAGCTGGATGACGATACGGTGGCCTATGACGCCCCGCCGCTCGAGATCGGCTTCCAGGCGCGCTACCTGAAGGACATCACCGATCAGGTGGATGGCCAGCTGGAGTTCCGCTTCGCCGATGGCTCCGCCCCGACCATCGTGCAGGACGCCGCCAAGCCCGAGGCGCTCTATGTCCTGATGCCGATGCGGGTCTGACCGCATCGCGCTTGATGGGGCGCCCAGCGGCGCCATCTGGGATGGCATGGGTTGCTGGAGGGCAGGGGCGAGGCCGCTCCCCTTGCCCGGCGCCCCCGCTGGCGGCGTGGCTGGCGTGACCCCTTTCGCTGGCTTTGTCCCCTGGTGACTCCCTCCCTTCGCCTGACGCGCCTGCAACTGCAGGATTTCCGCAACCATGCGCGGGCCGCCCTGCGGTTCTCGGCCGGGATCGTCGTGATCGCGGGGGAGAATGGGTCGGGCAAGACGAACCTCCTGGAGGCGATCAGCCTCCTTGGCCCCGGGCGGGGATTGAGGGGCGCGCGGATCGCCGATCTCGGCCGCCATCTGGGCGAGGAGGCGCTGCCCTGGGCCGTGTCCGGGCGCTTTGAGGGGCCAGAGGGCGTTTTCGATCTGGGCACCGGCACCGTTCATGACGGGCCTTCGGACAAGCGCGCCTTCCGGCTGGACGGCAATCCGGTGAAGTCCCAGGCGGAGTTGGGACGGATGGTAGCGGCGGTTTGGCTGACGCCGCAGATGGACCGGCTGTTCACCGAGGCCGCCTCCGGCCGTCGCCGCTTCCTCGATCGTCTGGTCTGGGCGCTGGACCCGAACCACGCGCGGGAGGTCTCGGCCTATGAAAATGCCATGACCCAGCGCAACCGGCTGCTGGCGGAGAGTCGCGATGGCGGCCGCCCGGAGCCGCGCTGGCTGGATGGGCTGGAGGATGCCATGGCGCGCCACGGGGTGGCGCTGACCGCTGCCCGGCGCTCCCTGATAGCCCGGCTGAATGGCACCCTGGCCGAGGGAGTGGCGGGCGCCTTCCCGGCCGCCCTCTGCGCCCTGGAATGCGACACCGCGGCGGCCCTGGAGAGCCGCTCCGCCCTGGAGGTGGAGGATGGGCTGCGGGAGATCCTGGCCGCCCGCCGGGGGCGCGATGCGGCGGCTGGAATGGCCTTGGGCGGGCCGCATCGCTGCGACCTGAAGCTTTCCCACTTGCCCAAGGGCGTGCCGGCGGAATTGTGCTCCACGGGGGAGCAGAAGGCGCTGCTCATCTCCACCGTGCTGGCGCATTCGGCGTTGATCGCTGCCGCCAGGGGCTTCGCGCCCCTGCTGCTGCTGGATGAGATCGCCGCCCATCTGGATGCGGCGCGGCGGGAGGCCCTTTTCGCCGCCCTGGCGGCCCTGCCGGCGCAGAGCTTCCTGACCGGGACGGAGCCGGGGGTCTTCGCCTCCTTGCGCGGGGTGGCGGAAGGCTTTTCGATCACGCCTGACGGGGTTGCGCCGGATCCGGACTTCCTGGTGCCGCCGGGCGCCTGAACCGGCCACTTTTTCACGTGAAATCCTGGGTTTGCCGGCACGGAAACCTTCCGCCAGCCCATGGCTTCGCGCGCGCGGAATCCTTATATTGCGGGAGATAGATTCTGATGGCCGGGTGCCTCCCTTTTGGGGGTGGCCTTGCCCCGGCCCGAGAGGTTCCCCACCCGAATGACCGAGTCCACACGCGCCGCCCATAAGGCTGAAGTCGCTGCTGCCGGCGCCGACGGTGCCTATGACAGCGCCTCCATCACCGTGCTGCGTGGCCTGGAGGCCGTTCGCAAGCGTCCCGGCATGTATATCGGCGACACGGATGACGGCTCGGGCCTGCACCACATGGCCTTCGAGATCATCGACAACGCCGTGGACGAGGCTCAGGCCGGCTACGCCACCACCTGCACCGCGGTGCTGAACGGCGATGGCAGCGTGACCGTGACCGATGACGGGCGCGGCATTCCCACCGATATCCACGCCGAGGAAGGCGTCTCCGCCGCCGAGGTGGTGCTGACGCGGCTGCATGCCGGCGGCAAGTTCAACCAGAACTCCTACAAGGTTTCCGGCGGCCTGCATGGCGTGGGCGCGGCGGTGGTGAATGCCCTGTCCGAATGGATGGAAGTTCGCATCTGGCGGGACGGCAAGGAGCACTTCATCCGCTTCGAGCATGGCGAGACGGTGCAGCCGCTGAAGGTGGTGGGGCCGAGCGACCATCCGACAGGCACGCAGGTCACCTTCAAGCCGTCCTCCGAGACCTTCACGAAGGTGGAGTTCGAATTCGCCATCCTGGAGAAGCGCCTGCGCGAGTTGGCCTTCCTCAATTCAGGACTGAAGATCCATCTCCGGGATGAACGGCACACGCCTGTGCAGGAGACGAATTTCCACTTCGAGGGCGGCCTCGTGGCCTTCGTCGAGTGGATGGATGCCGCCGAGGACCCGCTGTTCAAGCCGCCCGTGGCCTTCGCCAGCAAGGACAATGACGGCATCCGCGTCGAGATGGCGATGTGGTGGAACCGCTCGCCGCGCGAGCGGACCCTCTGCTTCACCAACAACATCCCCCAGCGCGACGGCGGTACGCACCAGGCCGGCTTCCGCCAGGCATTGACGCGCGTGGTGACGAAATACGCCGCCGAGCAGGCCAAGAAGGAGAAGGTGGAGCTTTCCGGCGAGGACATGCGGGAGGGGCTGACCTGCATCCTCTCGGTGAAGGTGCCGGATCCGAAGTTCTCCTCCCAGACCAAGGACAAGCTGGTTTCCTCCGAGGTGCAGCCGGTGGTGCAGATGGCGGTGGCCGATGCGCTGAGCCACTGGTTCGAGACGCATCCGAAGGAGGCGAAGCTCGTCCTGGATCAGGTCGTGCTTTCGGCTGTCGCGCGGCGCGCGGCGCAGATCGCGCGGGAGAAGGTGGGGCGGAAAAACGCGCTCGATATCTCCACGCTGCCGGGCAAGCTGGCGGACTGCCAGGAGAAGGATCCGGCGAAGTCCGAGCTGTTCCTCGTCGAGGGTGACTCCGCAGGCGGGTCCGCCAAGCAGGGCCGTAACCGCGCGAACCAGGCCATCCTGCCCCTGAAGGGCAAGATCCTGAATGTCGAGCGCGCGCGGATGGACAAGATGCTGTCCTCCGCCGAGGTCGGCACGCTGATCACCGCGCTCGGGGCCGGCATTGGCGCGCGCGATCCGGACCGGCCGAACATGCCGTTCTTCGATCCGGACAAGCTGCGCTACCACCGCATCGTCATCATGACGGACGCGGATGTGGACGGATCACATATCCGCACACTGCTGCTGACCTTCTTCTTCCGGCAGATGCCGGAGCTGATCGAGCGTGGCTATCTCTACATCGCGCAGCCGCCGCTCTACCGCGCCAAGCGCGGTAATGACGAGCGCTACCTGAAGGACGACCGCGCGCTGGAGGAGTATCTTCTCGAGAAGGCGCTGCATGGCGCGCGCATGACCTATGCGGACGGGCGCGAGCTTGCCGGCGCTGAACTGCGCACTGCGGTGGACGAATTGCGCAATGCGTCGCGCCGCATCCGGCGCTTGGCGAACAATCTTCCGTCGGAGATCGTGGAGCAGGCGGCCGTGGCCGGTGCCCTGGGCGCCGAGCCGCATCCCGAGGCAGCGCCACGCCTCGCCGCCCGGCTGAACGAACTGGCCCTGCCCGCTGAGCGAAGCTGGAAGGCCACGCTGGATGAGGAGGGGCTTCGCGTCTTCCGCCAGGTGCGCGGTGTGACGGAGAGCCACCACCTGGAGCCGATTGCGCTTCGATCGGCCGAAGCACGTTGGCTGGAGGAGCGGCGCGAGCGTCTCTGGGCTGAATTCGGGGAGCCCGCGACGCTGCATTTCGAGAGCCAGCACCAGCAGGTGCGCGGGCCGATGACGGCACTGGATCGCATCCTGGCTCAGGGCCGCAAGGGGCTGACCGTGCAGCGCTTCAAGGGGCTGGGCGAGATGAACCCCGATCAGCTCTGGAAGACAACGTTGGATCCCGAGGCACGCACCCTTCTGCGCGTGGAAGTGGAGGATGCGGATGATGCTGGCCGTGTCTTCTCCACGCTGATGGGGGATGTCGTCGAGCCGCGGCGTGACTTTATTGTGGGGAATGCGCTGAAGGTGGCGAATCTCGACGTGTGAGGTTGTTGTGAGTGGTCCGTAAATCAAAACCTGCGAAATCGTACTCATTAACTGCGAAGGTTTCTCACGGGAGGTCGCCTTACTATGGGACGACCTCTCATTCTGCTTCTTCTTTTAGAGAAAGGGATTAAGCCTCCACCGAGGCATAACCACGTCAAAGCGAAGGGTGGCCCTCCAAAGAGCGGTCAGCATCGCCTGAACAAGGCCAAAGGCGGCTAGGCTGGCTCACCTCTCGCCCCAGAATGGACGCCCTCCAGGCGGCCCTCGACCGGTACCTGGTCAGTTAGTCTCGCCCAATCGGACACTTCGAAAAACCTCGCGGCTGAGGCGCGAAGTTGATTCACTAGCTCTGGTCAAAGGAGGCAGTGGCAATGGCGGGGCAGCCTGGCTTCTTCGATGTCGATGAGCGGTATGCGGCGCTCTCCGCAGCCGGTGACCCGCTGGAGCGGCTCTCGGCCGTCGTGGATTTCGAGATCTTCCGTCCCGTGCTGGATACGGCACTGGCGCGGTCGGACCGCAGCCGCGGCGGACGCCCACCCTATGATGCGGTGATGATGTTCCGCATCCTGGTGCTGCAGGCGCTCTACAGCCTCTCGGATGAGCAGGCAGAATTCCAGCTGCGCGACCGGCTGTCCTTCATGCGCTTTGCGGGCCTTGCTCTGCACCAGTCGGTGCCGGACGCCAAGACGATCTGGCTCTATCGCGAACAGCTCAAGCAGGCCGGTGCCATGGAGGGGCTGTTCCGCCGCTTTGATGCGGTGCTGGCGGCCAAGGGATTTCTCGCCATGGGCGGGCAGATCATCGATGCCACCCTGATCGCGGCACTGCGCCAGAAGCTCACGGTGGAGGAGAAAGCCACCCTCCGCGAGGGCGGAACGCCGGAGCATTGGGCGGAGGCCAGGCGGGCACAGAAGGATCGGGATGCCCGGTGGACGCTCAAGCGCGGCAGCGCCAAGCCCAAATCAGAAGGCCATCAGCGCCAGCTCATCCAGATCGCGGTGCCGGTCTTCGGCTACAAGAGCCACATCGGCATTGACCGGCGGCACGGGCTGATCCGCCGCTGGACGGTGACGGATGCGGCCCAAATGACAGCCGCAGCGTTCCGGCCCTGCTCGATCCCGGTAACACGGCCAGCCGCGTCTGGGCCGACACCGCCTACCGCACAAAGCGCAACCTGGAAGTGCTGGAGCGGCGCGGGCTGTCTGAGAGGATCCAGTTCCGCAGACCACCGCGGCGCCAACTCTCCGAACAACAAGCGAAAGCCAATGCATCACGCGCCCGGATCCGCTCCGGCATCGAGCATGTTTTCGCCGCGCAGAAGCACCGCATGCGGCTGTTCGTCCGCACCATTGGCCTGGCCCGCGCGCAGGTAAAGATTGGCATCGCCAATCTCGCCTATAACTTCACCCGCCTCGCCTGGCTCAGCACCCGAGCTGCGCCCGCATAACCCCACAGCGCCCACGAAAAGCGGCAACCGCCGCCCAAAGCCGGTGACCCAGCCGGGTCAGCAGGGGCACGTCACAGCCTGAGGCGATGATCCTGTCCTGGGGGCTGCGAAACGCCGAGTAATTCGAGGTCTCCCCTTGCGGCCTGGATCGGGCTGGTGCCCCGGCAGAACTTCAGCGGCGGCAAGGAACGGCAGGGCGGCATCTCCAAGCAGGGAGATCGTACCCTGCGTCGTCTGCTCGTACTGGGTGCTACCGCGGTGATCCGCCATGCCAGAACCCGGTCAGTCCCAGAGGCCAGCTGGCTCAAGGGGCTGCTGGATCGCCGCCCCGCCACGCTCGTCGCCGTGGCACAAGCCAACAAGACAGCTCGTATCGTGTGGGCCTTGCTGACCAGGGGCGGGACCTATCGAGCCTCGGCCACGGTTCAGGCCACCACGGCGTGAGGCCGTGAGAGATCCCCACCGGCCATCGCCGCGACCGCTGGGGTAGCGAGGGTGATGGCGACGTGATGGTGCACCGGTCGAGCCCGGGGCCTGGCACAACCCGGTAAGTGTCTTGCGCCCAGAGCGCGACAAACTGATTGGGAGCCGGGCCGCGGACTGCATCAGGGCCAGCGGCCATGAGGACCGCGTCAACAGGCCGGACACATGACCGCACCCGACCGCGGCGCCAGAACGTCACATCTCACTTGCGTCGAAGGGGCCGTCCACACAAGGTCACTTAGGACCCGTAGGAAGGCCGTCGTAACTTGTTGTGGCGGCTTTCTTTTACGCTTTCCGCGCTTCCTACACAGCCTCCTCAGGACGGATACGTCCAGCGTGGAGGATCTGAGAATTGGATCTGCAAAGGCCTTTGATCAGCCATTCAGCTGACCGCTTTCACCTCAGCCTGCTTGATCGCCGCCACCCGCACCGAATTTGGAACCGGCATTGGGCAGGGGACCTGCTGGCCGGGCGGGTGCCCAGCGCCTCTCGGCGTCGCTACCCTTCAGAACGAAGACCCCCCCGGCGACGCGCTCAGTCTCCGGCACGAGTTCGACGCCACGAGCCTTGAGGGCGTCCAGCAAAGCTAGAACCGTCGATATCTTCGGATCGGAACGCCCCTGCTCGATGGCTTGCAGAACGCTGAGCGCGATCCCCGCGTCCGTGGCGAGTTCTGCTTGGCTCATGCCCGCGATGGCTCGGGCGGCAACGAGAAGACGGGGTGAGCGGAACATGTGTGACCGTGCCGAGCGTCGATGGTCGTACCTTTGTCAACATTTGTCGTTCGAGCGCCAGATCAGAGTTTTCCTTGCGGCTTTTGATGGTGCTTGTGCCGGTTATAAAAACCGGTTAACCGGTTGTTGATGATCGAGGCAAGGATATCCTTGGTGTTCAATCAGTCGGAGGCACACACATGGACGAGACGATAAGATGTGGGTGCCGGGCGTTCATGCCTGCGCCACGCCGAGTTCGATTTTGGCAGCGCCGGTTACCTCAGGCGACTTCCTCCCCTGCCGGGGAGCGCGATCGCTTGGCAGGAGGAACGGGCCTGCACCCGGGCGAAGCCCAAAGCCTTCCCCGGGTGCGCCCGCGCGGTCCGGTCTTCCACCTTGTCGCCATCCCAGCCGCCGGGGAACCAGTGCCCCATGACGGCAATTTACGGGCCGAGGTCCCGCGGTACGTGATCGACCAAATCCAAGAGGCCTCGCACCGGTGGCGATGCACTCACGTCTCCCTACTACTCTGGGCTCTCTCGCAGTGCCGAGATGACCAAGGGTCTCTCTTCTTCATACGCCCGGAGGACATGGTCCCCGACCGTCGGCGGGCACGGCATGCCCGCGGTTTGGCGCGCGGACTAATCAACCAGGATGCAGCAAGTGGCCGGGCGGGCTCCTCAAGCCGAGAGGGTGGCCCTGGTTCTCGCGGATAAGGCCCCTACGGCGAGAATGGACCCCTGGTGCATCGTGCCTCTCTGGAACGGCACCGACATCCTTTACGGCTACGCCACCATGCATCCCACAACCGGGGGCCTCTCCTGGATGTCTTCCACAGAGATTGAGGAACTCAACGCAGCCGCGGGCCGAGCACGGACGAGGAGCGGGCGCATTTACGAATTGGGCCGCCAGATCGAACTCGCTGCCATCCCCGATGAAGGCGAGGAAGCCTGGGAGGCATACGACCTTCTTCTCAGCCAGGACGCCGATGACATCGACGCGGCACCGCGGCGCGTTGCGGATCCGGTCGCCGACCGTGAATGGCTCCGGGCCTACAAGGCTGCCCGACACCTCGGCGTGACGCCACCACGCCGCCTTCCACGCGAGGTAAAGGAGTTCGTCGGCCGGCATCTGGCCGCGTACATGCGGCTACGGACGAGCGGGAGGCCTATCTGATGGTTCCGGGCGCCTGGGATTCCAGCGATGCCCCCCGCCCCGGCAAGTGGCCCCGCGTGGCTCTCGCGTGCTCGGGAGTCGAAGTCAGCCTATGACCCTTCGTGCCCTATCAGCCACCGCGGCAGGCATCCTGGGAGGCGTCACCGTCGTCGTAGCTGCTTTGCGGTCTCTGAGCGCCGACCTTCCTTCTGGCCTCTTGATGGTCGCCACCCTCACAACCTGGGCGATCGGAGCGCTGGGCACGGCATCCGGGGCTGCTGGAGCGGCCTACTACGGTGTCGCCTTGGTAGAGCTTCGACGGCTGCGCCGGTGAGCGTGTTGACAATGGGCGCGGTGTCCCAGGGCGAACGGCTGCCGCAAGCCGATTGGCGCCGCCTGCGCGATCAGTGCTCGCGGAACTGCCTCCTGCGGCTGCGGAGAGCACCTGCACGATGACGGACCGCGTTCTTTTCCTCGACATCGACGGCGTGCTGTTATCTGGACGGGCCTGGATGCTGCCGCAGAACCGGGAACTACAGGCAAGAGCTACGGGGCTGCCACGCTGCGAGGCTTCCGAGGCCATCGGGCGGGAGGCTGTCTTCGACGCGTCTTCGGTCGCTCTGGTAACGCGGATCTGCGAAGTCACAGGCGTGCAGCTCGTCGTCTGCAGCTCGTGGAGGTACACAGTAGGCCTCGACCAGACGCGCGCGAAGCTGCTCGAGCAAGGTCTTCCAGAGGAGATCCTTCACCCGGACTGGGCGTGCGAGTTGTTCTGCCACGGCTCGCCGGATAAGGGCGTGGACGTCCACAGGTGGCTCAGCAAGCACGCGGCCACTCAGTACGGCAACTGGCTCGTACTTGATGACACTGACCTCGTGCCGGGAGCGACACTCCGGACGGACGCACTGGATGGGGTAAGCGTGCGCGATGCCGCAGCAGCGGTCCGATTTTTCAGTTCCACCGATGCCGCTCTCGGGGTCATGCCACTTTCCAAGGAAGATGTGGACCAGGTTGTCGGAGCTTTCGGCGGTAATTGGATCAAGGCATGCCGATGGCTCGAGGGCGTCGACGAGTTGGTGCCAAGGCTGCGGAGGCCGTCGGCACTGCTTGCCCGCGGCGAGCGTGAGGAGGTGAGACGGCGGCTGGGAGATACAGTTTCGCTGTGGATTGACCGATGGTGGTGAAACGGCGCTCCGTTGTCGTGAAACCGAACGGAGCTGGGAGCGAGCAGGCTCCATGAGCGCGCCGTGGGACCGCCTGCCGTCCATTGTCGGCGATGACGGCGCCGAGATGCTCCGGCGGTTCCGTGCAGCCGTAGAGGGGGCTTTTCCGAACCGCCTCGGTGCAGTGGTCCTTTTTGGGGCGCGGGCACGCGAGAACGCCAAGCCCGACAGCGACTGGGAGGTTGCGGTTTTCATCGAGGACCTCGAGCGCAGCAGCGAGGGCCGACGCTTGAGTTTGCTCGCCGTTCCCTTCCACGCAGAGGGGTTCTACGTGTCACCGCTCGGCCTGCCCGCTGACCGCACCCCGGTCAGCCCGGATCTGCTGGCAAGCATCGACTGCGAGGGGATCCCGGTACCTAGTCCGCAGGGGCTGACGGCCGACGAGTTCCACTACTGGAGGCGCGACCAGCCCGATTTGCACGAGCTGATTCAGGGGCAGCCGGTCCGCATGGCCTGAGAGGAGGCCCGGGCCTTCATCCAGGCCGTCCAGCGCCGGGACATCGCCGCCGTAGGAGTGGTGCTGGCGTGATGGGAAGGGCAGGGGATAGAAGCCGCGGCAGCCTGCCCCCTTCCACAGGATCGCCGCCCTGGACAGCTGCTCCAAGCCCGCCGCCCCTAAGCCTCTCCCGACGATCGAGGAGCGCATCAGCCTGCTCAAGGGTAAGCGCGGCGTGACCACCCTTCTTGAACGTCGCAGCTGATCCCGCGAGGTATGCCGTCGCGGAGGGTGTGGCGATGGCGCGATGGGTGGCAAGCACGAGTGCCAGCACCAGTGCTAGCACTGGAGCGATGGAGCGGGTGGAGATCGTCACCCGCGGTGCGCGGCGGGACTACACGGCCGAGGAGAAGGCGTCGTTCCTGGCGGAGGCCGCGGAACCCGGGGCGCGGGTGCTGGAGGTGGCGCAGCGGCACGGGATCTCGCCAAGCCTGATCCACCGCTGGCGGCGCGAGGCCGAGGGGCGGCCCGTGAAGCACAAGACAGCCCGACGTCCACCACGGCTCGTGCCGCTGATCGTCGGCCCGAGCGCTGAGGTGGTCATGCCGGAGCCGGTCGCGGCGGCGGTGCGGGAGGCGGTGGGGGCGACGATCGAGGTGGTGCTGCGGAACGGCCGCGTGATGCGCGTCGGGGGCGAGGCGGACGTGGCGGCAGTGGCACGGCTGGCCGCGGCACTGGAGGCGTGATTGCGCTCCCGGCGGGCACGCGCATCCTGCTGGCGACCGAGCCCGTGGACTTCCGCAAGGGTGCGCACGGGCTTGCCGCGTTCGCGGC
>NZ_JAOXLP010000132.1 GCF_025791835.1 Roseomonas xinghualingensis | reverse complement strand
TCTCAAACTATTGCCCGGACAGGAGGCCTATGCCGATGCGCCGGAGCGCTCCGAGACGGTAGAGCGGAGCCGAGTGGAAGCCGAACCGGATACCGCAGCCCTGCTGGCGGAGCTGAGGGCCACTTGCGACCGCCTCTTCGCCACCTTCGACAGCCAGGCGGTCACCGGCAGGACCTCCCCGCCCGCCATCGGTGACCTCCCCGGGCCGTCCCGCTCCCCCGATGCCCTCGGCGCCGCCGACCTCAAGCGCATGCTCCAGCTCCGCGCCCGCCGCCGCCGGAAGCCCGTCGGGCAGTTCTTCGACTGGCCCGCCTGGGACATGCTGCTCGACCTCGCCGCCGTCCGCGCCGAGGGCGGCCATGTCTCCGTCTCCTCCGTCTGCATCTCCTCCGGCGCCCCCCAGAGCACCGCCCTGCGCAAGCTCGCCGCCCTCGAAAGCGCCAAGCTCGTCCGCCGCTACTTCCACGGCTCCGACCGCAGGCGCGTCTGCATCGCCCTCACCGATGAAGCCGCCAACATGGTCGTCTCAGCCCTCCAGGAAGAACTCGCCTTCTACCAAAGCATCCAACCACGCTGAG
>NZ_JAOXLP010000131.1 GCF_025791835.1 Roseomonas xinghualingensis | reverse complement strand
TCGCGACAACGTGGTCGAGCGTCCGATCCTCGTCGTCGAGGGCCCGGCCGACTACCTCGTCCGGCTGGACCGCGAGAACAACCAGCTGCGGCTGCCCACGGTGGTCGCACCTGCGGGCTCTGTCATCGCTGAGGTCCGCTCCACCGCGACCGATGCGGTCGTTGAGCTGGACGAGAGCCAGCTGCGCGGCATGCCCGGCGGCCTGCAGAACAACTCGCTGTCTCTGTCGTCGCAGGCCATCCGCACGCAGGTCCTGTTCTCGGGCCTCACGCTGCGGCCTGGCAGCTACACCGTCGCCCAGCTCTATGCGGAACTACCGCCCATCGCGCTCCGCGAGGGCGTTGTCGCGTACTGCCTGGACGGCCGCGGCGGCCTGCCCTGCTGGGCCTGGGTGCGCGGCGGTCAGTGGTGCCTGCTCAACAGCGAGACACCGGTGTCCACCATCCCGGGCGCGCTTGGCCTGCCGGTAACCCACCCGCTGGATACGGGCTTCGCCCGTAGCAACGAGCCAGCTCTTCGCGTCACCGCCCGGTGGTTTGAGCCGGCCCTTCGCATCAGTGCCCGCGCCCGGCGCGGCTTTCTTTCGGATAACGGCAGCCCCGGGCGGGCCATGCTGGGAGCGCGCGCATGAAGATCGA
>NZ_JAOXLP010000130.1 GCF_025791835.1 Roseomonas xinghualingensis | reverse complement strand
ACCACGCGTCTTAGATTGGCCCGCTGGCTCCTTTCTGACCGCATGATGTGGCGGCCTCGTGCCGACCACGGACGGAAGCATGACACCGGCGACGTGGTACTCACTCGAGGGGCTTGACGCCCGAAGGGCCATTACGGAAGCACTACCTGGGCATTTTTAGGGTTGCTGGACGACAGGAACTGACGTCTGCAGTGCGGACATCGGATGGGTGTGGCGAGATGGGCAACGGTGCACTGTCATTGCTCAACGGTGGACAGAATAGTCCATCACAAAATCTTTACCGGGGCAGGCAATCAAGGTACGACAAGGAAACGTATTCTTTGGGGGTCGTCCTTGAAATTCAGTGGTCGCCTGCGCGCCTCCGCGCACGGGCTTTTTCGTCTCGCTTCCTTAACATGTTTAGCGCTGCTTCCGGCATGTGCGACTGTCGTTGAGGGCACCAGCGACTTGGTTACAGTGTCTACTACTCCTGCCGGTGCTACCTGCACAGTGGAGCGGAATGGACAGAGGGTTGCTGCGGTTCCTCTGACGCCTAGAGCAGACTCCGTTCATTCGGGTTCATAGCCGGCGGCTGTGAAGAGGTTGGCGCACTCGGCTGGTGTGAACTGGGGGAGTGCGGTCCCGATGACGGTCCAGAGGTCGTCGAGGTTGCGGGCGGC
>NZ_JAOXLP010000129.1 GCF_025791835.1 Roseomonas xinghualingensis | reverse complement strand
AGGTAGCAGCGGGCGAGCACGTCATAGTGCGGCTTGCCGTCGGGCCCCCGCGAGGGGAACACCAGGGCCAGCGCGGTGAGGTCGGTGGTCGCGGCCAGATCCACCGCCACATGGCAGTCGCGCCCCTCCAGGCTCTCGAGGGTGAGGGCGGGATCGGCACAGCCCTTCCAGGCCCGGGTGCTGAACAGCGCCTCATCGGCCCCGACCCAGATGTTGAGGTGGCGGGTCCTGGCCGCGGCCTCTTGGGCTGGGTTGTTGCGGGCCTGGCGCATGATGGCGCGGATGGCATCCGGTTGCACCGCCTGGCCCCAGGAGGGGTTGGCCTTGATCCAGGCGGCCTCTTCCCAGGGATCGTCCCCGTCATCGAGGGTGTAGATCAGCGCAAACAGCCGCTGGTCCTCCTGGGTGCCGGCCAGCACCCGCACCGCATAGTCCCAGAGCTGACGGCCAATGCCGTGGTTGTTGCCGGTGGCGGTGGAGATCGACAGCAGCAGCGGGTGGCGCCGCTTTCCCATGGCGGTGAGCAGGACGTCATAGACCTCGCTCGTCTTGTGCGAGGCGATCTCGTCGCAGACCGCCACCTGCACGTTCAGCCCGTCCAGGGCCTTGGCGTCCGAGGAGACCGGGACGAACTTGCTGGCGCTGCGCTCCTGGTAGATGGCGTTGGCCCGCTCGGCGACCCCGAAGGCCTC
>NZ_JAOXLP010000128.1 GCF_025791835.1 Roseomonas xinghualingensis | reverse complement strand
GGTGAACTGGCTGCCCTGATCGCTGTTGAAGATCTCCGGCCGCCTATGCTGAGCCAGCGCCTCTTCCAGAGCCTCGAGGCAGAACTCCACGTCCATGGTGTTCGACACCCGCCAGGCCAGCACCTTGCGGGTCGCCCAATCCATCACCGCGACCAGGTAGAGAAAGCCCCGGCGCATGGGCAGGTAGGTGATGTCGGCGCACCAGACCTGGTTCGGCCGGTCGATCACCAGGTGCCGCAGCAGGTAGGGGAACACCCGGTGCTCAGGATGCGGCACGGTCGTCCGCGGTCGCTGATAGATCGGCGCCAACCTCATCCTGGCCATCAGCCGCCGCACCCGCTTGCGGCCGACGGTGTAGCCCTCCCGGCGGAGGTGACGCACCATCTGGCGAGACCCGTACCAGGGCGTCTCCAGGAACTGTGCATCGATCAGCCGCATCAGCTCCAGGTTCAGCGGCGTTTCGCCCTGGGGCCGGTGGTAGAACCCAGAGCGGCTGATCGAGACCAACTCGCACTGGCGCACCACCGACAACTGCGGGTGATCGGGCTCGATCATCTGCCGTCGTCAGCTCCCCACGCAGCGCCTCCAGCGCCACCTTGGCCTTGAATTCAGCCGAGTATCGTGTCCGCTTCCCCGCCATTGGGTCCGTCCTTCTCAGGCCGAACCGAGCTTATCCAACTGTCCGAAATCCGGGGACCATCTCA
>NZ_JAOXLP010000127.1 GCF_025791835.1 Roseomonas xinghualingensis | reverse complement strand
GAGTACGCTCTCTTACTCGGCCCTCTCAAGCCACCCAGGACAGCACCACCAAACGGCAGCACCCCACCCAGGAAACCCCAGAGAGCCTCAACTCACCAAACCATCTTCACTTGTCAAAGATCACGAGAAACCGCAGGCGGCCAGGGGTTACCCCCATGGCCACGCGGCCTGTTTCCCGAAGACGACGCAGCACCGGCAGGAGCGAGACCTCGCTCGCTCAACCACCAGGCCACAACCCAGAACCCGTCCAGCGTGGCTTGGAGACGGTCGGTATCGAACCGACGACCCCCTGCTTGCAAAGCAGGCGCTCTCCCACTGAGCTACGCCCCCACAAGCCAACCAGATGAACAGGTAAACCTTTTCGCCGGACCGCGAAATCCCCAAGGCCCTTGGTGGGCCAGGGAGGACTTGAACCTCCGACCCCACGCTTATCAAGCGTGTGCTCTAACCAACTGAGCTACTGGCCCGCAGGCCCAAAGGCCCGAACAACACGATCCGAACAAACACCAGGAAGGATGCGCGGCCAGCGCCACGATGAAAACCCATCGGCGCAAGGCCGCACCCCGAACCATCACGAAACCAAGGCTACAGGCATGAGCAAGTGGACCTGATCGGGTCCAAGTATATGTCAGGATCGCTTGCAGCCGGACATCTTGCGACATCCACCCCGCAGGCATTCCTTGAAAGGAGGTGATCCAGCCGCAGGTTCCCCTACGGCTACCTTGTTACGACTTCACCCCAGTCGCTGA
>NZ_JAOXLP010000126.1 GCF_025791835.1 Roseomonas xinghualingensis | reverse complement strand
TGCTGACCCGCCTTGTCGAGGGCTGGCCCAACAGCCGCATCGACGAGCTCATGCCCTGGTGCTGGGCCGACCCGAAAACGCCCCGAGCGTCAGCCAATCACGGCAAGGGCCTGTAGCCCTCGCTTACGGATTTAAAAACCTTCTGAGTTGTCGCAGGCAGATGGCGCCGCAGGCGAGTGTTGCAAGGGCGAGGTGTAGGTTGGCCCGGCGTTCGTAGGGAACAGTCAGGCGCCGGAACCGGGCAAACCAGGCGAAGGTGCGCTCGATGCCCAGCGGTGCCGTCCGAGATGAGTGCTGCTGTTGATCCCGCGGCGTGCGATGCAAGGGGCTATGCCGCGAGCGCGGGGCTCGCGGCGGCAGCGGCGCTGATCATAGGCTTTGTCGGCGTGCAGCTTGGCGGGGCGTCGGCGCGGCTGTCCTCGGTGCCTGGCCCGCACACCCGACGCCGCGTCCAGGGCGGGGACCAACATACGTCCGTCGTAGCGGTTGCCCCCCTCAGCGTCAGGCCAAGCGGCGTACCCCGGGGCGTCTGTGATAAGGTGGCGCTTCGTGCACTGCCTGCCGTGGTCCGTCGGGTTCGGCTCGACCTCCGCGCCCCCATTTCGCGGTCAAGCTGGCGCTGTCGAGCCCTGCCCGGCTCCAGTCCAGGGCTCGGCGTCGTGCTGAACCGTCCCGGGTATGCCAGAGGCTGGTTGGTTTGGGTTACGCGGCCAGGGCTGGTGCATCCCCAGCAGCATAGTAGCGCGCCTCGGCTTCGGCGGGAGGGACGTTCCCGATCGGCTCGAGGAGG
>NZ_JAOXLP010000125.1 GCF_025791835.1 Roseomonas xinghualingensis | reverse complement strand
CCCGGGATTTTGCGCCTGCCGGGGGCGCATACGGGGATAGCGGCCCTGCTGGCGAAGCGTGCGGGGTTCGAGGGGCTGTACATGTCCGGGGCCGCGATGTCGGCCAATATGGGCCTGCCGGACCTGGGCATGATCACGGTGGATGACGTGTGCTGGTACATCCGCCAGGTGGCGCGGGCTTCGGCGCTGCCGGTGCTGGTGGATGGAGACACCGGCTATGGCGAGGCGCTGAACGTGATGCACATGGTGCGCGCCTTCGAGGAGGCGGGCGCGGCGGCCGTACATCTGGAAGACCAGCTGCTGCCGAAGAAGTGCGGGCACCTGAACGACAAGAAGCTGGCCGATGCGCGGGACATGGCGGCGAAGGTGGCGGCGGCGCGACGGGCGCGGCGGCACCTCTACATCATCGCCCGCACCGATGCGGCGGCGAGCGAGGGCATCGACGGGGCGGTGGCGCGGGCGAAGCTCTATCTGGAGGCCGGCGCCGATGCGATCTTCCCCGAGGCGCTGACCACGGCGGAGATGTTCCGCGAGTTCGCCCGCCGGATGCCTGGGGTGAAGCTGCTGGCGAATATGACGGAGTTCGGCCGCACGCCCTTCTTCACGGACCAGGAGTTCGAGGCGATGGGCTATGCGATGGTGATCTGGCCGGTCTCGGCGCTGCGGGTGGCGAACCGGGCGATGGAGGAGCTCTACGCCGCCATCAACCGCGACGGCGGCACCCAGGGCATGGTGGAGCGGATGCAGACCCGCGCCCAGCTTTACGACACCATCGGCTACCACGACTACGAGGCCCTGGA
>NZ_JAOXLP010000124.1 GCF_025791835.1 Roseomonas xinghualingensis | reverse complement strand
GGTGGCGCCCGTGGCCTGGATGGCGGCGCGGGTGTGCTGGCCCTTGTGGGCGGGCAAGTTGTCCATGATGACGATGTCACCGGGCCGGAGTGTCGGCACCAGCACCTGGTCGATGTAGGCGGCAAAGGCGGCTCGGTTCATGGGCCCGTCGAGCACCATGGGTGCGGTCATGCCCGACAGCCGCAGGGCGCCGGTGAAGGTGGTGGTCTTCCAGTGGCCGTGCGGAACCGGGGCGCGGCAGCGCTGGCCGCGTTTGGCCCGCCCGCGCAGGCGGGCCATCTTGGTCGAGGCACCGGTCTCGTCGATGAAAACCAGGCGCTCGGGGTCGAAGTCAGGCTGCGCGTTGAACCAGGCGCGGCGCTTGGCCATGACGTCGGGCCGCTCTTGCTCGGCCGCGTGCGCCGTTTTTTTTGAGGGTCATGGCGTGGCGGTCAAGGAAGCGCCAGACCGTGCTCGGGGCGAAGTGCGCGCCGTGCTCACGGCGGAGCATCTCCGCCAGCTCGACCAGCGTGATGTCCACCTTGGCGTCGACCGCACCCAGGATCACGGCACGATAGGCCTCGATCCGCTGCGAGCGCTGGTCGCCGCCCTTGGGCCGAGCCCTCGTCGCGCCCGTCGCGTGGAACACCCGAACCCAGCGGATGGCCGTGGCGACCCCGACCCCGAAGCGCTCAGCGGCCGCGCGGCGCGAAAGCCCGCCCTCCACTGCCCTAACGACGCGGCTGCGAAGATCCTCCGATAAGGTCCGGCCCATCCATGCTGGCCTCCCTACCAGCCATCAGGGTGAATCAGATCGTCGCCGC
>NZ_JAOXLP010000123.1 GCF_025791835.1 Roseomonas xinghualingensis | reverse complement strand
GCCCACATCTCAGCTTTGACGAGGGCCCGCTCACTGCGCGCAGTCCACGTTCTCTCGCGCCACGCCGCGAGCCGTTGCCATAGAGCCCTCATGGCTTCCTTTCAGTGCTTCGAGACGCGCGCGCACGAGGGCGCGGCGAGCCTCTAGTTCCTGCATTTCCTGCTGCATGCGCGCCTCGTAGGCGGCGGCGATGCGCTTCTCCTCGTCGGCCCAGAGGCGCTTGGGCTCGCCGTGCCAGATGGCGCGGGCCCGGCGGACTGAGACGACGCAGGCCCTGGCGACGCGCTCCAGCGCATGCTCCAGACCAATCTGCTGACGGTCAGAGATGACCATCTCGCGCAGCATGTCGCGGCTGCTGATGACGCTATCCATGCCATCCAATCCTTTGGACGACTTCTCCAACATCTTGGACACGACCTTCTCCATGCTCAGGGACATGGAGAGACGGTTCACCAAGCTTGCAGGTATCGCGGACGGAGGGGGTTGCAGCCCCCTCCCCCACCTGCGCGAAGCTGGCGCGAACCTCGGCACCAGCGAAATTCATGAGGCGCGTGCCACGGGGCATTCCCCGACCGCGCTTCTCCAGACGGCCCAGAGCAACAAGCTTTGCCCGGACCTTCTCCACGCGCTTCTCTGTGAGGCGCAGCCGGATTGCGGTCTGCCTCTCCGTCAGGCCCTCGCGCGCCGCCTGCTCGACGGCATCGAAGTCACGGGAGAGCGGCGCTGGAACCGGCTTCGGCAGCGGCCGCTCCTTGCGGATCACCGTGTTGCAGGTGGAGCGATCGGGGAAGATGTAGCGCGGAAGGCTGGGGCGGACGGCGACGATGTGGCCGACAACCTCCACCACCGGCTTGGGCTTCGGGTACAGAGGCAGGCCGGCGAGAGCCCGCAG
>NZ_JAOXLP010000011.1 GCF_025791835.1 Roseomonas xinghualingensis | reverse complement strand
GGGGCTGGCCGCGTAGCCACCGGTGCTGGTGTGGTAGGAGGCGACATAGGTGGTGCCGGCGGTGACCGCCACCGGGTTTGCGAAGTTCACCTGCTGCCAGCCGGTGGCGGTTTCGTTGGTGAAGGTGGCGGTGGCCATCCGCACGCCGGTGGCGTCCCACAGGCTTCCCGTATGCGTGCCGGTGTTCGCGTTCGCCGCTCCCTTGTAGAAGCGGATGCCATTGATCGTGCCGTCGGTCGAGGCAGTGAACTTGACGCCTAGCTCCACCGCCTGGCGGTCTGCATCGACCAATATGCCCGGCGTGTCGCCAGGGCCGAACAGGCTTGCCGTATTGGAAGGTGACGTGACGGTAAGGGAGACGCCGGCGGCAGCGGTGCCGCCACGGCCATCGGAGACGGTGTAGCTGAAGCTGCCAGGGCCGGTGTAGCCGGCAGTGGGGGTGAAGCTGATGGCCCGAGTGGTGCTGTTGTAGGCCACCGTGCCATTGGACGCGCCACCCACCCCGGCGATTGACAGGGCGTCACCATTCGGATCGCTGTCATTGCCCAGCAGCGCCGAGGCCGCGATATGCAGCGCCGTGTCACGCGCCGTGCTGAAGCCGCTATCCGCCACCGCCACCGGTGGCTGGTTGGACTGCTGGGCAGCGGGGGTGAACACCACATCGACCCAGTAGTTAGTGCTGCCAAAGGTGCTGTTGGGGGCGATGCCGCCGCTGCCATAGGCAAAGACGCCATTGCCGCCGCTGGTGGCGCTGGACGGGGCGGTGAGCGGGCCGCTGGCATGCGCCGTGCTGAAGTAGTCGGGGCTGGCCGCGTAGCCACCGGTGCTGGTGTGGTAGGAGGCGACATAGGTGGTGCCGGCGGTGACCGCCACCGGGTTTGCGAAGTTCACCTGCTGCCAGCCGGTGGCGGTTTCGTTGGTGAAGGTGGCGGTGGCCATCCGCACGCCGGTGGCGTCCCACAGGCTTCCCGTATGCGTGCCGGTGTTCGCGTTCGCCGCTCCCTTGTAGAAGCGGATGCCATTGATCGTGCCGTTGGTCGAGGCAGTGAACTTGACGCCTAGCTCCACCGCCTGGCGCTCATCATCGGCCAGTATGTCCGGCGTGTCGCCAGGGCCGAACAGGCTTGCCGTATTGGAAGGTGACGTGACGATAAGGGAGACGCCGGCGGTAGCGGTGCCACCGCGGCCATCGGAGACGGTGTAGCTGAAGCTGCCAGGGCCGGTGTAGCCGGCAGTGGGGGTGAAGCTGATGGTTTGGGTGGTGCTGTTGTAGGCCACCGTGCCGTTGGTCGCGCCACTCACCCCTGTGATGGACAGGGTGTCACCATTCGGATCGCTGTCATTGCCCAGCAGCGCCGAGGCCGCGATCTGCAGCGCCATGTCACGCGCCGTGCTGAAGCCGCTATCCGCCACCGCCACCGGTGGCTGGTTCGTGGCCGGCGCAACGGTGAGCGAGACGCCGGCGGTAGCGGTGCCACCGCGGCCATCGGAGACGGTGTAGCTGAAGCTGCCAGGGCCGGTGTAGCCGGCAGTGGGGGTGAAGCTGATGGTTTGGGTGGTGCTGTTGTAGGCCACCGTGCCGTTGGTCGCGCCACTCACCCCTGTGATGGACAGGGTGTCACCATTCGGATCGCTGTCATTGCCCAACAGCGCCGAGGCCGCGATCTGCAGCACCGTGTCACGCGCCGTGCTGAAGCCGCTATCCGCCACCGCCACCGGTGGCTGGTTGGACTGCGTGCCGTTCGGCCGCAACATCACATCCACCCAGTAATTGGTGGCACTGTAGCTGTCGCCAGGAAACTGGCTACTGCCCCCATAAGCGTACACCCCGTTGCCGCCGCCAGTGCCGTCCGCAGGAGCGGTCAAGGGACCATTGGAATGTGCCGTACTGAAGTATCCAGGGGTAGATGAATAGTAACCACTGGTTGTGTGGTAGGAGGCGACATAGGTAGTGCCGGCGGTGATCGCCACCGGGACCGCGAAGTTTACCTGCTGCCAGCCACTTGCGCTCTCCGCGGTAAAAGTTGCCGTGGCCAGCGACCTGCCCGCTGCATCCCAAAGGTTGCCGATATGCGTCCCGGTATTGGATGGACCCTTGTAAAAGCGGATTCCCGTAATGCTGCCGGCAACATTGGATTGGAACCTGACCCCGAGTTCAACCGCCCCGGAATCATTCGTCGAAACGACAGACGGAGCATCACCAGGGTTGAACAGGCCGAGGGTGGTGAGAGCCGGATCAACCTCAACTGAGACCGACGCCGAGCTGGTCCCGGTGCGGCCGTCTGTCACGGTGTAGGTGAAACTTGCAGGCCCTGTGTATCCGGCCTGAGGCGTGAACGTCACTGTTTGCGTACCGGCATTATAGGCAACAGTACCGTTCACCGCGCCACCCACGCTGGAAATGGCGAGTGGATCGTTATTCGGATCGCTGTCATTGGCCAGCAATGTCGTCGCGGCGATATGCAGCGGCACCCCAGGGGCGGTTCCCAACCCGCTGTCATTCCTTGCAACCGGAGCCTGATTCCCAACCGTGGTGGCGGGGTTGAAAACGACGTCTACCCAGTAATTGGTCGCCCCTTGCGGCACACCCGTCGGAAACGTATTCACGTCACCATAAGCGATCAGCCCGTTAGGGCCGTTTTCCCAATTGCTGGCCAGCGCGGTGAGCGGCCCACTCTTGTGATCAATGGCGAAATAGGCCGCTGGGCTGGAAAGATAGACTCCTGTTGTTGTGTGATAGGAAGCGACATAGGTGGTATCCGCGGCAATCGTGACCGGCGTTGCGAAGTTCACCTGCTGCCAGCCGCTGGCGGTCTCGTTCGTAAAGGAGGCCCTCGCCAGCAACTGCCCCGAGGCGGTCCACAAGCTGCCGACATGCGGACCTGTATTCTCTACGTTCTTGTAGAAGCGGAGGCCACTGATCGTACCACTCCGACTGGACTCGATCTTCACGCCAAGTTGGGTCGGCCCGAATACATGCACCAGGCAGACATTGCAGCAAGCCGTTGCAGGCGTCAGCGCAGCGGCGTGAAAGGGGCTTGGCCCTTCATTGCCCTGGAACAGGCTCACCTGGTCAGCAGGCGTGACCGTCATGGACATGCCCGTGGCAGGCGTCTCCATGTTCAGGCTGTCATCCACCGCGCGGGAAAGGACGGTGTAGGTTCCAGTCTGCGGCGCCCGCCAAGTATAGGTCCAGTTAGCCGGCGTTCCCTCCGTGGCCCACCAGGTCGCGCCACCATCGGTCGAAATCTCGACGGCCGCCACCTGTCCACCAGCATCGCTGGCCGAGCCGGAAATGACGATCCGCTGTCCCTCCGCGACGCTCGTACCGCCAAGTGTGCCGATCACCGAGGTTGGCGCAATGAGATCCGTCGAGGCCGTTGCGAGATTGAGGCTCGCCTGTAGCGTCTGAGGCTGTACGCCCATATCCGCGAACAGGTTGACCATTGCTTGCTGAATGCTGGGGTCAGTCGGCGTCGGCTCGAGGTCATGGTTCGCGTCCAGGCCCCAGCTCCAGTAGACTGTGCCAGCGCCAAAGATGAGCGCGCCACTCGGAGCACGGTACAAGGTAAGGTTGTGCGTCGCGGTTCCTGGAGCAACCGTTGTACCGTAATCCACCAGAATAGTATCAACGTCCAAGGTCGTATTGGAGAGCTTGATCAGGCCATCGGGGCGGAAGCCGTTATCGGGCGATATGTCCCACTCATAGCCAAGAACATTCTTTACCAGAGTCGCGGAATTGCCTGGCAGAGTGTCGGCAACATCCGTATCGCGCCAGAAGCGCAGTTTGGTCATTCCATATGGGATCTTGATTGCGTCCGATCGGTAGCTGTCCACCTGGAACATCGTCCCGGTCAGCTCGTTCTCCGGCCGCGCACCGCCAGCTGGATCAGCGCTCAGATCACGCCAAGTTCCCGTCCATTCCGTGCTGGGGTCAATCTTCCCCCCGGCGCGTGTCTCCTTGTAAGAAACCAGCGTGCGGTAGTCCGTCCCGCTGCTGTCGATACTATCCTCCCAGCGGGTCTTCCAGTACACCTCGTTGCCGCTCAGGAAGGCCAGGTGCACGCCCGCATCGCGCGCCGCCTCTACATTGGCGCGCTGGTCACCGGACCAGTACTCATCATGCCCCACCGAAGTGTAGATCTTGTGGTTGAGCAGCAACTCGCCATACCGGTCCGCATCCACCCCGGAGATGTAGGAAACGTCGTAACCGTTCATCTCCATCCAGCGGAGCGCGGAGTATTCCGCACCGAAGATGAAATCCTGAGGACCGGCATAGGTGCCGCCCCCCTCGCGCGTAATGATCGGGCGATTGTAGCTGACCTTGTACGCGCGGCCGGGAGCCGTATCTCCCCCGGGCCCGTTGCCGCCATAAAGATTCGCCCCACCCCAGCCATTATAAGCATGCCAGGTTGTATCAGCTGTCTGAAAGACGATGTCGCTGGTGGAAGCATCATCGCGAACGATAAAGGGGATGTGGTTCTCCCCCGTGGTTCCATCCTGGCGCACAAGCTTGGCGATGTAGATGCCAGAAACCATATCCGACGGCATCGTCCAGCTGTCGGTCACCTGCCAGTTACCTGCATCCACAAGACCTGTAGAGGCATCCCTTAACGGATCCGGCTGATTGATGGCCGAAGCGGCTTGATGATTGATGGTGCCAACCTTCCGCGCACCCATCCCGCCGTAATAGCCAAGGCGGTAGATATCGATCCGGTAGTTGCTGGAGGTAGTGTTGATCTTGAATGTAACCGTCTCACCGACATTGAAGCTGATGTCCGTGGCAAATCCCTCGATGCTGCTGGATGGGCCGTTGCGCAGCTCCCACTCGCTCTCGGGATTCCCTTGCTTCTGGTTCTCCAGAACAATCTTATTCGGCACCGCTGTGGCGGCAGCAAGGATCTTTGGTGCCGCCGCGCCACCGACCGTAGCATCAACATCCGGACTGAAAGTCATGGTCTCCGGCGTAGCGGTAGGCGCCGGGGCCAAGGTAATGGCCTTGGGCGTGGCCGCAGCCGCATTCAGGCCTACCGCTTCAGATGAAAGCGCACCGCTGTCTGATTTGATGGCTCCAGCACCAATCGGGGCCGTGACCGACAGCGCAGGATCCGAGTTTGCCGCAAAGACGTTGGAAGATCCAGGAGACCATGCACGAGAGGATAACGGCTGGCTGACGACAATGGCCTCAGACGGCGCCAGCGATGTCGCGGCCATCCAGCGCGGGGTGGTGAGAATGGTAGCGCCCGTTGCCGGATACAGGCTGCCTCCCGTGCTCTTGGTCGAGCCAAGGCGCGCCGGCGTATCTTGCTCCTCAAAAGGCTCGAACGCTGCGGCCTTCCAGGACATCAGCTTTGCCGTTGCCATCTTGGCACCTTTCTTCTGATGGATCAGGGTTCACGCAGGCTTTCATCAAATCCACGCAAAATTGGGTACAGGAAGTAGGAAAGCACGTTACGATGTCCGATTTTGATCTCGCCCATAACGGTCATGCCCGGGATAAGCCGGAAGGTTTCCGGCACGCTGCGCAGCCGGGTATCGGTCAACTGGATCCGCGCCCGGAAGACCGCTTCCCGGTTCTGCTGCGTCTCCTGCTCCTGTTCACGGGCAAAGGTGCCTTCGCTGATGGTACGAAGCAGGCCGGAAGCTACCCCATGCTCCTGATAGGGAAAGGCATCGAGCTTTACCCGTACCTCTTGGTTGGTCGCCAGGCGCCCGACATCTTTCGCTTCAAGTGCCAGCTCCGCTTCCAGCGGTGCGTTGAGCGGCACCAGCACAAACAGCGTCTCAGCCTCCCGCGCCACAGATCCAACAGAGCGTTTGGCAACTTCCAGCACCACCGCATCGGAAGGAGCCGTTAATACTACCATTTCTCTACGCAGCGCGGCCTTGGTCAAGTTCTCTGCAATGGCATCACGTTCGCTGCGGAGCTTGACCAGTTCCTCAAGAGCCGTCTGACGGAACTCCTGAATGAAGCTCTCACGCTCCGCGTAGGTCCTTTCCAGCTCTGCATCCATCTCCAGCAGGCCCTGGCGCAGATGTTCTATCCTGCCTTCCACATCCAGCCTTTGATTGCGGGCATCGAGCAGGTTAATTCGTGATCCAACCTGCCCTGCAAGGAGTTGAGACCGCATGATCTCGACCTCACGCAGCACCTCCAGCCGCGGGGTCAGCATCTGCTGGTCGGTTCGGTTGGTTGCAATGCCGGCCCGCGTCCGGGCCACACGCTGATCGAAGTCACGAAGCCGGGCCTGGCGGAAAGCAGCCCGCTGGGCATAGCTTAGAGCCTGCAGGCGTTCATCCTCCGTGGCCCTTGGCGGTGCCACATAGCGGCGCCCCTCGACCTCCGCCTCCAGCCTGGCAACATGCGCAGAACGGTTAGCAAGCTGGACACGAAGCTGCGCCAAGTCGGCTGCCGAGAAGGTTGGGTCCAGGGTCGCCAGCGTGCTGCCGGCTTTGACTACATCCCCTACAGATACGTTGACACTACGGATCGCCGATGTTTCCAGCGGCTGGACCACGAGATTCGGCACCGTGCTCACCAGCCGCCCCGGCGCCACTACCACCCGGTCCACCTCGGAAACAGCGGCCCAGACAACGGCTGAAACGATAAGCGCTGCCACAGTATAAAGAGTAAGTCGAGTAACCCGGTGAGGCTCTCGCTCCTCTATCTCCACCACATCGGCCTGGAACTCACGCAGCGCAACTGGCCGCTTTTCTTGGAGGGGGACCACCTTGGTGGTTGACCTCCCCTCCGGCGGCAATGGCTTGGCAACGCCAACCAATGGCGAGCGGCCGGGTGGAGCATCGCGCATCATGCCACCTGCCGCATCTGCTGGCTCCACAGGCTGTGATAGCTATCACAGCGTTGCAGCAAATCGCCATGCTTGCCAAAGTCCGCAATTCGACCACGCTCGAGAACCATGATTGCATTCGCCTCCACGAGTGTGGAAAGGCGGTGCGAGACGATGATGACGGTTCTTCCCGCTGCAATCTGCCGTAGGTTCGCACGGATGATTGCCTCGCTCTCTGGATCGAGGGAGCTTGTTGCCTCATCCAGAATTAGCAACTTCGGATCCGTAATAAGCGCACGGGCAATCGCTAGACGCTGCCTCTGCCCACCCGACAGATTGGAGCCGTTCTCCTCTAAGGGCGTGTCAAAGCCTCTTGGCAGTTGCTCGATGAACTCGTCGGCGCCTGCCATCCGGGCCGCAGCAACCACCTCCTGGAAAGTAGCATTCGGCTTCCGTGCGGCGATGTTCGCCCGAACCGTCCCGCGGAACAGAAAGCTCTCCTGCAGCACGACGCCGATGCTGCTGCGCAGATGAGCCAGATCCAGCTCACGGATGTCCATTCCATCCAGCCGTATCACGCCCTTCTCTGCCGAGTAGAGACCCTGGATGAGGCGCGTTATCGTTGTCTTGCCCGATCCGCTGCGGCCAACAATCCCAAGAACTGCACCGGCGGGAATACTGAAAGACACATCGTCAAGTGTTGATGCGAGCACAGGGTCATAGCGAAAGCTCACACCATCAAACTCAATCTGGCCTTGTAGCGGCCGGCTAATACCGACACCCCGCTCATCGCGCTCTGGCCGGCGGTTCATCACCTCACCAAGCATCCGCACCGAAAGTGCGACATCCTGATATTCATGCACCATTGCAACCAGTTGGTTG
Organism: Roseomonas xinghualingensis; assembly: GCF_025791835.1. Classification (GTDB taxonomy): domain Bacteria; phylum Pseudomonadota; class Alphaproteobacteria; order Acetobacterales; family Acetobacteraceae; genus Roseomonas; species Roseomonas xinghualingensis. The sequence goes on along the minus strand of NZ_JAOXLP010000011.1, from coordinate 137,386 downwards.
AGTGGCCCTGACACCCGCCCAGCCAGCATGTTGAACGCCACCAATGCCCCGATGGTCAGGTTCTGCTCGAACACTGCCAGGGCCCCGAAGCTGACGATGGCCACAGTCATCATCTTTTCCAGCAAGCCGGTGATAGCCTGCGCCGCCGCGGAGACCTTCTCCACCTGGTAGCGATTGGTTACCGCCCAAGCCGAACGCTCGTCCCAACTGCGCTGCTGCAATGGCTCCATGGCCAGAGACTTCACTGTCCTCATGCCATGAATGCTCTCGACCAGTAATGCTTGCCTCTCACCTTCAGCCTCATAAAGAGCCTGCAGGCGGCGGCGGAAGGTAGGCACAAGCAAGGCAATGACGATTGCTGCCAGCACCGTAAAAAGCAGCACGATCAGCGTCAAACTGGGGCTGTAGAAGAACAGAACAGGGAGAAACACGAACAAAGAAAGTGCATCAAGCAAGGTTAGGAACATTCGCCCTGTCAGGAACTCCCTCACACGGCCCGCCTGCTGCATGTGCCGCACCAGGACACCGGCCGGCACGGCCTCAAAGAATCCGATTGGAAGCTTAAGAAGATGCGCGAAAGTTCTTGCTGACACGCGGACATCCACCTTGTTGGTAGCAAATATCAACAGGTAGCGCCGCAGGAAGGTAAAGGCCGCATCGAAGAGAAGTGCGATCAGAATGCCGGCGGCCAGAACTTGCAGTGTTGTATAGGAGTGGTGCACCAGCACCTTGTCGATCACAATCTGGAAGAAGATCGGCGTTGCCAGACCAAGCGCGTAAAGGAACGCCGCCGCTAGGCTGACGTCAGCAAAGAGGCGCTTCTGCCGCCACAGTTCTGGAATAAACCAGGCGAAGCTGAACTTCCCGCCTGCCTGCTTAGCGCTCGACGAGCGTTTAAGCAGAAGAACTTCACCCGACCACCGTTCACAGAACAGCTTCTTGGGAACTTCGAAAGCATCGGATGCTCCAGCCAGTGGATCGTAGACGATCGCAATGGCTGCCGCTCCTTCTCCCCTCGACCCGGCCAGCATCACCCAGTTTCCGTTGTCGAGCCGGGCAGGCACCGGTGCTGAACCGACAAGCCCAGCCAAGTCCTCCCACCGCAACCGACAAAGACGCGCCCGAAATCCAGCCTCCTTGGCAATCCTTGCGAGGAGAGCAGGGGAGAGTCCATGATCAGCAAGAGCGTAGTCGTGCGCGATGCGTTCTGCGGAAAGCTCAACTCCTTGGTGCCCAGCCGCGGCAACCAAGCAACTCAGCGCACTTGTGGTACCAGGGTTCGACATAGGAACAGTAGCATGCTGCGCATTTTCGTTTCGCACAAGGAATTTTATCGTCACAATGTCAGGCCACGAGCAAAATCACATAGAGGCCCGCTAAAGCACTGAAATCTGCACTACCATTCACGTGATCATTATAGTGAACAGAGACGGCACAACCAATAGTTGTTTCTGTTTCTTAAAAATGCCCCCCTTCTCTTAGTACGCAATGAGTGCAAAAAATCGGAACGACCATTAGAGCGGGAGCTTCCGCATGACTGCTCTCAAGCCACGTTTACCGGTGACCGTTATCTCAGGCTTCCTCGGAGCCGGTAAGACCACACTTTTGAACCACCTCCTGCAAAATCGAGAGGGACGACGGGTAGCAGTCATCGTCAATGACATGAGCGAAGTAAACATTGACGTTGCTCTGGTTGAAAACGCTGCGGTACTATCTCGAACTGACGAACGCCTTGTCGAGATGACGAATGGCTGCATCTGCTGCACCTTACGCGAGGATCTGCTGCAAGAGGTGGCTTCACTTGCGCGGGAAGGACGCTTTGATGCACTCCTGATCGAAAGCACCGGCATCAGTGAGCCGCTACCCGTCGCCGCCACCTTTGATTTCTGTGTTGAAGAGGGAACCGCCCTTTCAGATATCGCGCAACTCGATACCATGGTAACCGTGGTAGACGCTGCTGCCTTCCTGAGTGACTACATCTCGGCAGACAGTCTGGAGATGCGAGGAAGTACCGCGGGCACAGCCGATTCCCGGCTGCTGGTCCATCTACTGATTGAGCAAATCGAGTTCGCAGATGTTATGGTGCTCAACAAAGCTGACTTGGTCAGCAACGCTGAACTTGGGCGCCTCGCAGGCCTGCTCGCCACCTTAAATCCAGGTGCTGACATCATCGTATCTGCGCATGGCCAGGTACCACTGGATCGTGTCCTCGGCACAGGTCGCTTTGATTTCATCCGTGCCAGGCAAGCTGCAGGGTGGGCCCGCGCACTAGCGGGCGATCACCTTCCAGAAAGTGACGAGTTTGGTATCCACTCCTTTGTCTGGCGCGCCCGTCGCCCCCTGCACCCGGCGCGGTTCAAATCTTTCATCGATCAGGCATTGCCCGGTGTGCTGCGGGCCAAAGGCTTTTTCTGGCTTGCCACACGGATGCCTTGGGCTGGCGAATGGCAGCTTGCTGGGCGCGCCCGTAGGCACTCAGCGGCAGCTCCGTGGTGGGCGGCGCGACCGAGAAGCAGTTGGCCACGCAATGCAGAGAGCATGGCTCAGCTTTGGAAGCTTTGGCAGGAACCCTGGGGCGATAGGCGACAAGAGATCGTATTTATAGGCATCGGAATGGATGAGTTGGCACTGCGCCGTAACTTGGACAGGTGCCTTCTCACCCAAGCCGAGATGGAAGGCGGGCCGCTTGCCTGGCAACACTTGCCAGATCCTTTTCCTCGCTGGCAACCAGCGTGAAAGGTGCCGACCACTGGCTGCCGTAACGCTGCGGAAAAGGCAGGGCCGCCACCATTTCCGTCCATCAGTGCCGTCTCGTCTCCTGCCAGGGCCTAAGCTTCCTCAGGGTCATACCCTAGGTTCTGTGGACACTTACCTCAACCAGAGGACGATGGCTGCGAGGGTCACGACGGCGAGGTAGTTGCGGGCGGTCTTTTCGTATCGCGTGGCGACGCGGCGGAACTGCTTGAGCTTGGCGAAGCAGCACTCGACGAGGTGGCGCTGGGCGCAGAGGTGCTTGTCGAGCCGGTACTTGCGGGCACGTGACGGGTTGTTGGGGATGACGGTACGGCCCCCTTGGCAGCGATGGCGGCGCGCAAGGAATCGGCGTCATAGGCGGTATCGGCCATGACGACCTCTGCGGGCAGGCCCTCGATCAGCGTGTAGGCCTGCAGGCAGTCGCCTCGCTGCCCCCCCGTCAGGAGGAAGCGCACCGGTGCGCCGAGACCGCGCACCGCGAGGTGGATCTTGGTGCTCAGCCCCCCGCGGGAGCGTCCCAGGGCCTGATCTTCAGCCCCCCTTTTTGGCGCCAGCGGCATGCTGATGGGCGCGAATGATGGTGCTGTCCACGATCAGGTACTCAAAATCAGCATCGTCGGACATGGCCCCGAAGATGCGCCGCCAGACGCCCTTCTCGCTCCAGCGGCTGAAGCGGCGAAACACGCTGTTCCACTCGCCGAAGACCTCGGGAAGATCGCGCCAGGGCGCGCCCGTGCGCACGATCCACAACACGCCCTCGACGAACAGGCGGTTGTCTCGGCCGGTAGACCCTTGCTGATCCGGTCGCCCAATGACCAACAGCGCCATCCGCTCCCATGCCGCATCGCTCAGCACCAGCCGGTCCAACACACCCAAGGCCGCCCCCCCCATCACCAAAGATGGCCTTGAGTCACGTGTCAAACCATCAGGAAATCCCAAGAGTCCACAAAACCTAGCTGAGTTCACGGATACGGCCGCAAGAGAAGCCGCTACAAGCGCCACCCAGGACCAGTGCTGTACAGCTGGCTTGAAACTTCGTTGATTGAGTCCATGCGAAGCCGGCCCACACCAAGATGCAAATAAAGCTGGGTTCCAGTGTCCGGAGCAGGCCGTTCCTGCACCTCCCCCTGGCTTTGGCCCATTGAAACCGCTTGCAAGCATAATCAGACAAGCAGCCCCGCCTCACCATGCGGGGAGCCACCACGCCACAAGTTGAGAAGTTACACCAGTTTGGGGTATTTTTAAGTTGTCAACCTCACAAAAATTAAGTGCAGTTGTTTATCAAACAAAGCAAATGCAAACAAATCTCAATCACAGAGCAAAATCTACGACTGACCACAACAAGACTGCACTGTAGGCATAACTTCAAGCGAGACAACAACGCAAATCTACCAATACCATTCAACCAAGGAACCCAATATTCTTTGAACGGAGTCTCCAATTGAAAATTCCCCCCTTCCCAACCAAACCGACCACAACACCTGGCGGACGGCTTGCCATTAAGCCAGGCTGGCGCTGGGAGGAATTAGCACTGCTAATAGGAGCAATTTGCCTTGGCTCCATCATTCGCCTCAAAATCAACCTAGATTATGGCCTATGGGAAGATGAGATCATCTCAGTCACTCATGCCACCCAGCCACTCCCACACTTCTTCGTACAAGTAATCCGAAACGACATACATCCACCCCTGTACTTTCTTCAATTGCATTTCTGGGGCTGGATCAGCCATACAGATTACTGGTTCAAGGCCAATTCAGTTTTTTGGGGATTCGCAACACTCGCATCAACCTGGTTCATTATCCGATACACACGCAATGCCTCCCTAGCTTGGATGGCAACAGCCTTTCTGGCGGTCTTGCCTACAGGTTTATGGATGTCACAAGAATTGCGTCCGTACGCATGGTTAAGCACACTAGTCATTTGGGCTTATTTTTTTGCACTTCAGATATTTTCAACTGAACAGACCAACCTCCGAAAGAATTTAGTTTTACTCCTCATTACCTGGGTAATTATATACTCACATGCTCTAGGGTTTTTGGCAGTATTTTTCAACGGAATTTTTGCAATAACCTTACTGCTTCGCCGAAACGCCTCGCAACGCGAGTTTCGACAGTGGGCTCTATTGTATGGTCTAGCCGCCGCCGCAAGCATGCCAACTATAGTGAGTAACCTACTACATGACGCCAATCTAGACGATCCAGTTTCCCCAACCGATATTCTATCTTGGTGCTCAGCGCTCATCACAGCCCGTGACGCTCAGGGATGGGTTTGGTGGGCTGGGGTTCTTACCTATACCAGCATTGTTGCTTGTGGCTTGGCTGTGGCACACACCCGTGCTGTGACTACTTGCTTTTTGGTAGCCCCGCTAGTAGTTGCTGCCGTAATTTCTGTGACACTGGAGCCGATTTTCAAGAGTAACTTTTTCGGGTCATTGTCAGCACCTTTCATAGCAATTGTGCTTGCTGAGCTTTGCCTTATTACCCGACCTCAGATAAAGCGCTTCGTTACCGCAGCTTGTTTGGCAGGGCTTTTGGCAATAGCTGCGACTGGCTGGACAAAAAATTCATCACCAACAGATTTCCAGCACGTTGCGCTATCCATTCAACCCAACATTCAGCCCAGGGATGCAATCTACACCCCGCAGCTTTCAATATTTTGGGGAATGGCTTGGTATCTCGCTGGGCCAAAGTGGGGTTCAGCACTCGCAGTTGCCAATCCACCAAGCGCACAATGGCAGCGCATTTATGCCTTGCTGGGCCCATGGCTAGTGGATCTCCTGCATTTAATGCCAACAACACAGGTTGTAGATTTGCCTAGGGAAGCAAGGCTGATAGTCGGAAATGACTCCGTCAGCCAAGTTGTGGAAGGATCCCGCCGCATATGGCTGATCACCTATCACCGCGCAGATCTGCCCGATGGCTTCCCTCCTGACAGCTTGGGGCCTCTTCCGAAAAGAAGCGAGGCCCAGCACGGCCGTCTAACGGTATCATTCTATGAGTGACGGCAGATTCGGCGATCCCAACACTCGCCGCAGCACGATAAGGCTGCTTCGGCGCCGAGCCAGAAAAAAGCTTTAATTCCTATGCTTCTTCCAGGTGCTGCATCAGTCAGTACCATTGCATCTTTCATATAGAAACTGGCTGCTTACCACCTTTGTTCATAGCTACCCCGCACAGAGCCTGCGCCTCCCTATTATGCAACAGCCCTGTGACTGAAGAAGCTTTCCTCCCGCATTTACCGAGAGATTCTCTGCCTCAAAGAGGCTGGCGCAGGAGGACGGCTGACCCAGAGTGGCCGCGTGACGTTCACTGCCTGCCGCTCTCTCGCAAGATCACGATCCATACGGCGGAGCCTAGCGGCGAATTGCGGCGTATAGATCCCGTAATTCACAGTGGGGCGGGCCGCAGTGACAATAGACTCCTGCCTAGGCAAGGTCCCATATCGCGCTGAGTCAGGCCAAACCGCCATCACCTTGCGAGCATAGGAGAAGCCAATATCGGGGGTGGCCGAATGATAGTTCGCCGCCGCCAGAATCCAACTTCCCGTGGCGGCGCGTAGGGCAGTCAGGAAACGCGCTGCATAAGCAACATTACTCTGCACATCGAAGGCATCCTCGAGCGAGGAAAAAGCATGCGGATGATACCGCAGGTTCACCTGCGCACAGCCCACATCAATCGACTGGATACCGTTGGCTTGAAAGAGCCGCACGGCCGCAATGGCTTCTTCTTTGGTCTCATAAAAATACCCTTTCCCACCGGCATTAATGGTCCAGGGCCATGGCACGAGCCGCCCACTGGCAGGATCAGTTCGCCCACTCTCCACATAGGCAATGCTGCGAAGCAAATGTGCCGGGACGTTGGCAGCCCGCTCCGCCATCGTAATCGCAGGCAGACAAAGCTCAGATGCTGTTTGATTAGCCATGGCGAAGCCAGGCGCTGCCACCAGAAACGTTGCAAGCGGCCACATGGCGCCGCGCCTAATCCATTCAATGGATATCATGCGATTCTCTTCTGGAGAAGGCAAATCTGGCATATGAGCACCTCTTCAGGGGCGCATGACTGAAAGGCTTCTCACAGGAAGCCCCCGAAGGAGACCCGCTGCTCCTGCCCGCGCACAGGTGACAAACTTAGGCTTGAATTCGGACCGCCACCGAAAGGAGGTAAATCCTTGCAGAGCAGCCGCAGGAGCTCCATTGCGTGCTGACGTTAAAACCGCCTGCCACCAAAACTCAGATGTTCTCCTGAGCACTCGGGTGCGCTGCTCCGCAGTAAGTGAGTTCCGCTCCAAAAACGCGCCAACAAGAAGCTCCAAGGCGCCCCCTAGGCGAGCAAACTCTCCAACGGTTACGGCAGGATACCCAGCCATAAGATAGGCTGAGATGACCGCGGCAGCATCAGGTCCCTTCGGCCCAAGCAAGGGCTCATAGAGCGTCTCCAAGATAGCTGTCGTCTTTTTCGTGACCCGCTCCACGCTTGAGCGGCTCAGACCTTCAGGCAGGCGGCGAAAAACCACCAGATGCTCTGGCATCATGGCGACACTCCCCAGCACCAGGAGACGATGGGAGAAATCAAAGTCCTCGGCGTATTCGAATTCCCCCCGGAGATACTCCTTCATCGCAAGGACAGCATCCCTCCGGAACATCATGGTCGAATGCCCGATCGGATTCACAATATGGAAAAGCCAACGCAGAACGTCTGGATCAACTTCCGGCTCAACGCGCAGCGCCTCCAGCTTACCGGAAGTCAGTGCGTCCCCGCCTGATCCCACCATCAGCACAGACCTGTTTGCGTCCAAAAAGGCCTTCTGCACCTCAAGCCGATGCGGAGCACAGTAATCATCCGCGTCAAGGCGCGCCACGTATTGGCCTTGAGCAGCGGAAAATCCTCGGTTCAGCGATTTGACGATGCCAAGATTTCGTTCGTTATGAATGATCCTGAGCCTCGGGTCCTGGATTCCCGACAGCACAGATCTTGTTCCATCCGTAGATCCATCATTCACAACAACGATCTCAAAGTCACCAAAAGTCTGAGACAAAACACTCCAGATGCTTTCCGCAATATATTGCTCGGCGTTAAAGGCAGGCATCAGGACTGTGACAGCGGGAGGATTCATTTTCGGATCCGAGGCGCGTCATGGCCTGACCTGAATTCAGGGATCTTCAGATCATGCGAGGAACTGGATGATTGAGAGCTCTGACCGTCATCTTTGTCGAACAATTCTCGATAGGCCCGGAACATGGCCTGCTCACTGTAGCTGCACTCCACCTTGGCACGATTTGTTATACCCACCCGGCTCCGTAAAGGCGCATTCGAGAGCAACTCAAGCATCCGCTCCGCCAAAGAAACTTCATCCACCGGCACAACGAAGGATTCGTTTTCCCAGCCTAGCATTTCGCGCACATCGCCAACATCCGTGGCAACAACAGGAAGTCCGGCAGCCATAGCTTCCAGCACAGCGAAGGGCATCTGCTCCGTGTCGGAAGAGAGCGCAAAAATATCGAAGGTAAAGTATAATTGTGAAGGATTTGCAACATATCCAACAAACTGCACCCTTCCTGCCAAGCCGAGTTCTCTTGCCAAGGTTTCCAGATACGGCCGCTCAGGCCCGTCACCGACAATGACAAGACGCGCATTGCAACTTTGGGAGGCTATCCGGAAGGACCGCAAAAGGCGGGAAAGGTTCTTCTCTGGCCGCAACGCTGCAACGGTGCCAACAGTCACCTCGCTGTTGTCAAACCGTTCTCTAGCGACCCCTGCATAAGGGGCAAGGTCAATTCCATTAGGAACATGGATCAACCGCTGCAGAGGCAGACGCCACTGCTCAACAGCAATCCGCCAAAGCGTCCGGGAGGGCAAGACTACTGTGCAGTGTCGCAGGAGAGCACGTCGCGCTAAAATCCGGCGGAGAAGCTGATTAGATTGCTCCTCAGGACCGAACCCATCCTCAATATGCACATGCCGTACCAGGGGCAGGAAATTCGCCGCAGCCCACTCGATCGAACCCCAATTATTGGTCACCAGTAGATCGGGGCGAAGTTCCTTCAGCACCCGCCTGAACTGCACCGCGTTCGCCAGAGTGCTGTTCCTACGCGCCTCCACGGTGGGAAATATTACATCGAGATCAGATGACAGCCGTCCTGCGCAGTCCAGACTCCCATTCATTGAAATGATCGCATGGCGGTAGGCAGCACCGAAATGATTCGCGATCAATGCAAAGCGAACCTGTGGCCCACCAACATCAAAGTTTGGAAAAACTGTCAGGATTAGCGGAGGAACATTCCGGCTCACTTTGCGTAAATCCCTATGGCGTGCCGCACAAAGATGTCCGGGTCATCGACTGGCAACCAATTCAAATCACGCTTTGCATCACTACAGTCGAAGTTAGCCTGAAGGCCGCGCGAAAGGATGTCACGTCGAGAGGGTAGCGGCACCCGCCGCCCCCCGGCCCGCTTAGCAGTCCATTTCCCCAATTCTTCTATCCAAAGCGCAGCTGGGCGCTTTGGATGGAAGCGAAGTGGACGTTCAAGCGCACGCGCCACTGCCGCCACATACTGGCGTGCCGTAGGGCGCACATCACCAACCAGGTTATAGCACTTCCCATCTATGGCATCGGCGTCACTGGCAAGTACGATTGCCTTTGCTACATCCTGCACCAGTACAAAAGGCAGTTGATTCTTTCCTTCGTTCCATCCGATGCAGTGCTGCTCATTGTTGTAGAAGCCGAGCCCACTATGAAAGAGGGAGCCCCCCTCGCCCACAACAAGGCCCGGCCGCAGAATACACACGGGCAAGCCCTCGCGAGCATGCATCTCCAACAGCATCTGATCGCACAACGCTTTAGCTCGCGCATAATCAGAACGTCGCTCTGCCTGCGGATCAGGCGGTGTCCCCCCCGTCACAGCCTCTGGCTGCGGGCCCAGATAGAGGGATGCAATCGAGCCGACATGAATCAAGCGGCGAACCCCGCGAGCGAGGCAAACTCTGGCGATTACTTCCGCACCGCCGACCATTGCTTCCTTCACTTGGTCAAAACTTCCGGCGCCGCCACCATGAGCGAGGTTAATGACGATCCTCGCCCCTCCAATCGCCCTCGCCACCGCGGCTTCGTCTCGGATGTCCCCGCGATGGAGCACAACGTCATCGTTTCGGAAAACTTCGGGCAGATTCTCAATAGACCGCGCCATTACCGAGACACGGAGGCCTTTCTGAACGAATTCTCGTACAGTCTGTGCACCGATGAATCCGGTCCCGCCCAGGACCGCGACATCAAAAGTGTCCCCAGGGGGACGGCGCACCGGCACCGAAGGTCGAGCTACTTGGCCGAACGCTTCATCCCGGATCCGCTCGCAAGTTGCCACGAGCATGCCTCCGAATGCGCCTCCTGCCTCGAAAGGGGTTTTATGATCGATCGCAGCATGAAATTCAGCGATGCTGTCGCGCATACTCTGAAAGAAGGGGTCACTGCGAGGCTTCAGTCGCAAGCTCGAAAGGCCAAAGCTGACGGCATTGCGACCGCCTTCGGACAGAATCAATGCAGCGGTGCGTGCACTGGACGACAGATCGTTGACCGCATCAAGCCACTTGCTGCGGGCATGAACGAACAGCCGGTTACCAAGGATGTCCGCAACGATCACACCGTCATCACAGACCACCGTGATCTGCCAGAATGGAAATGACTGCCCAACAGCAAACCGTAATTGTGCCGGAATCCGATCACATGACATCGTCACAGTCAGGGACGGATAGAACTGCACAGACGGCGCGATCTCCATCGGTGCACTGGCAATTGCGCGGAGGTCCCGCACCGCCCCAGCAATAGATGCAATTTGCGAGAGCGGATGGATCGCCTGCTCCAACAGGATATTTCCAGGATCCTGAAACATCCAATGCCCAAACTGCCGTGTCGCGAGCTGGCGCAGCGCGACATTGTAGATGCAATCAACGAATGAAGGCTTCCCGAACCTGCCCTCAGCAATCATCTTCTTCATCCTGCGGAATGCGGGATGGAAGAGGAAGTTCTGATTTACACCAAGAAATGCATTGGCCCTGCAGCTTTCCTCCAGCAGTAAATTGCATTCGGAAGAACTCGCCGCCATCGGCTTCTCGATTAGTACCGGCTTCCCTGCCCTTAGAAAGGGAAGAGCAGCATCAGCGTGAAAAGCTGGGGGAACAAGGATACTCGCAGCATCAATCTCGCCGCCATCAAGCGCTTCATCTACCGAGGCGTACGCTTGCGGCACCTTCCAATCCAGTGCGAGACGTTGCGCAGCTTCAATCCTCGGATCGACAATAGATGAAATGCGCACTCCAGGAATGTACTGCAATGCCTCCGCATGAGTGCGAGAGATAAACCCTGCACCGACAAGACAAACGCGTCTCACGAGGGAGTTCCTCCTGGCTCTTCCACAAACAGAAAAGCACTCGCACGGCATGCCACCGAAGGAGCATCCGGCCACAAGAATGACTTAAGCACGAAGTGCATAAACAACCCTCCCGGCCCACTCCCGCAGAGCCAACCAACTTGCCGTCCACCTGTCGGTTCGCGGCACCCAGCTGGAGAAGCCATCAGGCACACGATCCATCCGCACGGGTGCCGCATTGGCAGTCAGCCCGCGGAGATCAAAGACGGCCAAGGCCCGGGGCATGTGCCACCCATGGGTGACAACATAAGCAGACCCGATCCCAGCCTCTCGCAGGAGCGCAACGCTGAGGGCAGCATTCTCCCAGGTATCCCTCGCCCGAGGCTCGATCCAGCGCACAGAAACACCGAAATCCGTACGCAGGCTCTGTGCCATCAGCTCTGCTATGGGCTCGTCTCCGCTCGCGAGTGCGCCGCCTGTGACCAGCAACGGCAATCCGGTTCGCCTATGCAGTGCGGCGCCAGTGCGCAACCGTTCCAAAGTCAGTGGCCCAACATCACGCCCATCCTGCGTACGAGCCACTTCCGCACCCAGGACGATGATCGCTCCGGCCCCTGTCCCCGAAGCAGGAGCGCCTGGGGCGACTTCCCGTTCAAGCGATGCAACGAGCAGCCCGGCGGTAAGCGGAGTCGCAAAGAGGATCTGCCCAATGGCGGCGAGAGCGGCCAGGATCAGCCCCGGCCGCCAGCCGCGCCAGGCAAGTAGAATCCCTGCAAGGCAGGCGACCACGCACAGCATTGGCGGTAGCAACAACACGGTGAAGAGCTCGCGGAGGATCACCTCAGGCCCCTAGTCCAGGTCGCCTTTCAACGACCGCCTTACCGTCGACCGGAAGGAGAGCGGCTTTCGATGAAACAGCCCTGCAATCCCGCATCTGTTCCGTCATAGATCAGGCCCACACCAAACCCGGTTCCTGGCGAATTGAATCCGAGCCCTGCGCACTGCCTTTCAGAAATCCCTCCAGAACCAGGAGCTGCCACAAGGCCTGGGCATGGTCGGACCGGCCGGACGCATGCTCGTCCACAAGTCTGGTGAGGGCCCCTTCGTCGAACAGTCCAGAGGACAGCATCGCGTCGCTCAGCAACCGCTTTTGAACCAAGGAAGCCTGGACACGGAGTTGGTCACCGATGGTATCGGCAAAGCCCTGCTTGCCTCGGTCAAGGATTCCAGGCGGCAGATATGGCGCCATCGCAGTGCGAAGTACGTGCTTCCCAACGCCGTCCCTCAGCTTCAGGCGTGCCGGCAATCCCATACCCCAGGCGACGAACTCATGGTCAAGGAGCGGAGGGCGGACTTCCAGCGAGACGGCCATGCTGGTGCGGTCCACCTTGGTCAGGATATCTCCCGGCAGGTAAGTGTGCAGATCCGCATACTGAGCCTGCAGCAGCGGCTCGTCGGGGTCACATTCCCCCATCAGCGCGCCAAATCGTGCTGCCGGGTCATGCCCATCCAACGAGGCACGCACCTTTGCTGACAGCAATCCGCGCCTCCGGTCATGGTGTAACCGGCAAACGGTGCGATAGTAGCCCATCATGCTGTCCATGCTGATCTCGGTCAGCGTGTGTTTGGCACGCAGCCAACGCGGTGCACGATCGAGCTTCGGATAGATGCTGGCGATACCACCCAGGACCCTGCGTCTGGCCGAGGCAGGAATGAAGGCGCGCACCGCCTCGGCCAGCAGGTGCCAACGGTAGCGGCGGTAACCGGCAAAAACCTCATCACCGCCATCACCGGATAGCGCCACGGTAACATGCCGCCTGGCAAGCCGGCATACACTGAGCGTGGGTACGGCAGAATGGTCCCCGAACGGTTCGCCAAAGATTCGCGCCTGGTCCCGGGCAGCGGCCAGGTAGTCAGCCGTGCCTATTTCAGCGTGATGCGCGGTTGCAAAACGCTGTGCGACCAGGGCTGCGAGGGCGCGCTCATCGCCCGCACCGGGAAAGCCAATGGTAAAGGTGGAAAGCTGGGCTGAAACCGCTTCCGCCGCGAATGCAGTCACGGCGCTGGAATCCACGCCGCCCGAGAGAAAGGCCCCGAGCGGCACATCGGACATCAATCTGTCCTTGACGCAAGCACGCAGGAGAGAATGCAATTCCGCCGGCGCATTCCCAGGTACCGGCTCCGTCTCAACCGGCGGACGCCAGTATCGTTTTGCTTCAGCTACACTCTCGCCGCGGCGCAACAGCAGAAAATGCCCGGCGGGCAGCTTACGGACACCCTCATAGATGGTGGCTGGGTCTGGCACATAGCCCAAGGCCAGGAAATCATCCAACGCCGCCAGATCTATCTTCCGGGGCAAGCCAGGCAGGGGATGCAATCCGGCCATCTCTGAGGCAAAGGCGAAAACCCCGCCAGGCAGCTGGGTGTAGTACAGCGGCTTCTCGCCCAGCCGGTCGCGCGCCAATAGTAGTTCGCCGCGCTCCCGATCCCAGAGAGCGAACGCAAACATGCCACGCAAGCGTTCCAGGCAGCCTACTCCCCATTCCTCCCAGCCATGAATGATTGCCTCGGTATCGGATCTGGTACGGAAGCGATGGCCGGCTTCCTCCAGCTCGCGGCGAAGCAATTCATGGTTGTAGATCTCTCCATTGAAGACGACGACGACCGATCCATCCTCGTTGGACATGGGCTGAGCCCCTCCACCGAGATCGACGATCGCAAGCCGCCTGTGGCCGAAGGCCAGCCCCGGCTCCACATGATAGCCTTCCCCGTCTGGTCCGCGATGGCGCAGCGCATCCGCCATGCGTCGAACCAGGCTGAGGTCCGGCATGAGTGGGCAGGAGAGGTGGAAAAGTCCTACCACGCCACACATTCGATCTTCTCCAACATCCCTGGGAAGAACTGGGATCCAAAAGGCCCTTGTTAGATCAGGTGCAGGGCGCACCTGCCTCACGAGCTTCCCGGAGCGAGTAACCTATGGGGTAGCTCTGCGGCCCCCAATGAATTTTGTTGCATTACCACAACCTTTGGGCACAACCAGACGTTGCGTTACAGAGTTGTTTCCAGCAAGATGGTCAAACATGTCAGATCCTCTTGAGGTAACGCCCCTGCGTGGCACGGCCCCCAATAGAGAAGGGACAAGATTCATTCCCGCCACTTGTGGAGATTTTCCAGTGAACTGGGCTGAAAAGGCAAGAAGTTTCGATTCCAAAACGGCATCCAATGCAATCCACGTGCGGGATCTGCACCGCCCCCTGTCATGGCCGGCGGCAGCATTGCTGATCATCGCCATCTCACTGGTATGCTGGCTGGTAATCGGAGCGACGATCCGCTGGTTGATTGGCTGATTGCGAAGCGGGGGCCAATCCCGGCCGCCCAGCACGCAGCCAAGCCACCACTTGCGCCAAGCCCGTCGAAAGGCCCTCTGGGGATGGCAACCCCAGTTTCGCCTGGGCCAGGCTTGGTGATCCCAGAGAGTGCCGGATCTCGCCAGATCGTGGAGGCTGCTGCCGGACCTCAAGGCGAGTGCTACAAAGATTCGCTACAACAGCCGCAAGCTCCCGCACCGAAGTCGGTCTGCCCGTGCAAACATTCAGCACCGGAGCTGCTGTGGAAGCTTGTCCCATTGCCGCCATCATAGCTATCACGACATCGGCAACGAACACGAAATCCCGCGTCTGCCCCCCGTCGCCAAAGATGGTCACCGGCTCACCCCGCGACAGCCTGTCGCAGAAGATCGAGATCACCCCGGAGTAGGGAGAGCGGGGGTCCTGCCGCGGCCCAAACACATTGAAGAAGCGCAGTCCGATGCTGGGTACCTGGTGCACCACCCCCGCCACGCGTGCATGGAGCTCACATCCCAGCTTGTCCGCACCATAGGCCGATAATGGCCAGGTTGGCGCATCCTCGGTCAGCGGCAGTGCATCACAATCACCATAGACTGCGGCTGAAGAGGCGTAGACAACCGGTATACGCCCCCGCGCACGAGCGGCCTCTTCCAAGATTCCGATGGTTCCGCAGAGATTGGCCTGATGGGTATTCAGCCACTCCCTTACCCCCCGCTCCACCGAAGCGATCGCGGCCAAGTGAAAGCATCCATTCACGCCTTCCATCGCCGCTCGCACGGCGACAGGGTCGGCTACATTGCCTCGCACCAGATCTACACCCGGAGCCAAGTTCTCTTCCGAACCGGTCGAAAGGTCGTCCAGCACCCGAACTTGATCGCCGCGCGCTCGCAATGCGGCGCAAAGATGGGAACCAATGAAGCCGCAGCCCCCGGTCACGAGATACATCACCTTCCCGGTCCTCCCGTTTGAGCGGCAGGCGTGACGCATGCCTGATGCCTCGACGCGCTTTCTGTGGCGCCCCACCGCACATCGTCCGGAACAATGCAGCCATTCATTGCACCTGCCCCAACACTCTGCGGAACACGGCAATCTGCCCGGCGGTCGTCTCGTCCCAACCAAAGCCTGCCGCGTAGCGCCGTGTTGCCTCGCGGGCCGGCGGGGCGGCAAGCAGGTGGCGCACCCCATCCGCGATGGCCTTTGCCGTGACCTCGCCCAGCACCAGTCCCGCTTCCGGGGCCCGCACCGCCTCCCGACTTCCCCATGCAGGGCTTGCGACGACCGGCGTGCCGCAGGCCATCGCCTCCAGCAACACATTCGCCCAGCCTTCCCGGCTTGAGGCAAGCACCAGCACATCGGCCGCGGTGTAGTAGAGTGGCATACGGTAATGGGGGCAGGCCCCCAGCAGGCGCACGCGATCAGCCACTCCCAAGCGCCGCGCCAAATCCTGCAGCGCTCCCCGCTCGGGGCCTTCACCGACCACGACCAAGGTGTGACCGGGAAGCATGCCCAACGCCTCGATGACGTGGTTATGGCCCTTCCGTTCGATGAGGTGGCCGGCAGAGAGAAGGGTAGGCCCCTCTCCCAACCCCAACTCCGCCCGCGCCGCCGCGCGATCTATCACAGGGTGGAACATTTCCAGATCCACGCCATTGCGTAGAACCATGACCTTGTCCGCTGGCGCCCCGAGCGCCACCAGCCCCTCTTTCAGCCCTGCACTCACCGAAATAAGGGCGTCGGCACCGGCGATCGCTCCCTGGATCAACCGCCGTGGCACGTGGTAGCGCGGCAAAAGGCTGACATCGGAGCCACGCGCAGTCACCACCACGGGCTTCCCAAAGCGGCGACCCAGCCAGACCGCCGCCACGCCGTCCGGGTAAAGGTAGTGAGCATCGATAAGGTCGAACTGCAGGCCACCTGCCACCAACTTTTCCACCGCCACCGCAGCAGCCCGGTAGAGCAGCAAGGGCGCCACAGACATGCCGATGCGCGGGATGACCGGATAACGCGGGTGATGCATGGCCAAGCCATACCGAACATCCTGTTTCGGTACCGCAGCATGTCGCGCCCAGTCGCCAAAGCTGGATGATCGCAGAGGGAACCACGGCACGGGTGCCAGAACCGTACTTGCTGCCTCGCCACCGGCAACAAGATGCCTCAGCCGGTTCTCTACGAAGACGCCATGCGCCGGACGCTGCGAATTGGGGTACAGCGTGCTGAAGGTCAGCAGCCGGATCGGCTTCTTCATCCTGACAGAACCAGCGCTTACCATGTGTGTAGCACTTGCTTCTTCGATGAGCGTCACAGCACGCCCCCGATCCTGCCCCAGGATCTCTGCCCAAGGCACGAAGATTGAGCCTCAGCCCTACCCCTCAAAACATGACCTTGGACAGCCTGCCCAAAACCGCGACCCAGATGATGCTGACGGGCTCTGCCGGAACAGTGACGCCAACCACACTGAACGCTCCCTTGGAGCAGTGGAGTGCTCATGCCGCCGCACCCAGATTTGGCCATCTTCGGCAATCTCTCACACGCAACACGGGATGCAATCCCATGAGCATTCCCTTCCCCGGCAGCATCGCGCAAGGAATGCTCCAGAGGCGCGCTAGCGAACACAGCTGCGCAGATCACTGTTGTGGTTCCACGCCTCTGGTGTTGCCCCACATAGTGCCAGCATCCACCGCACGCTCGCGAGCAGGATCCATCATGACAGCGCGGGTCCCATAATAGGCCGTGCCGGCATTTCCGGTGGCAGCGCTGGCGCCGCACCAGCAAGCGCCGAACAGTGTATCCAGCCAGCTCCCATGCAGCCGCGATACAGATCTCTGTCATCCGTTACTAAACCGAACGCGCTCGCAGCACTTCTATTGGAAAATCTGGCGTGTAGTTCTTGCGCGACGGAAGGATCATGCCTCCAGGCCAAGCGCAGGCCTTCCCGCCCATCCACTGGCGCACTCATCGTGAGCCTTCCTGAAACAGGACAACCCGCACCGTCGCGATAAGGATCAGCAGATCGAGGAAAAGACTGCGCCGCCGGATGTAGTAGAGATCATAGGCCAGCTTCTGCCGCGCATCCTCAACAGAGGCGCCATAGGGAAAGTTGATCTGCGCCCATCCGGTAATACCAGGCTTGACGCAGGCGCGGTCGCGATAATGCGGGATAAGGCGCTCAAGCTGCTCCACGAAAATGGGTCGCTCAGGCCGGGGTCCAACGAAGGCCATGTCTCCACGCAGTACGTTCAAAACCTGCGGTATCTCGTCTATGCGGGTCAGACGAATGAACCGCCCGACCTGGGTGACGCGCTGATCATGCCTTGTCGCCCAACGTGGCGTTCCGCCGGCTTCGGCGTCCATCCTCATGCTGCGAAACTTAAGCAGCATGAAAACCCGGCCGTCTCGCCCGACCCGCTCTTGCCGATAGAAGATGGGCCCTGGGCTGTCGATCTTGATGGCGAGCGCAGTCAACAGCAGCAGCGGTAATGTCAGCAGCAGGAGCAGAAGGGAAACTGTTGCGTCAAAACCGCGCCGGAGCGCTGCCTCCACCCGCCCTTCATGTGCGCGGCCGGAAGCGGCAATTCCTTCAACCGGGAGACAATCGAGGTTTACCCTGCCTAGATGACGCTCGCAGAATTCGGTATCACCGAAGACCCGCACGCCGGCGCCGTTGCAGCGCTGCCGGATATCCTCAGGGATTGTAGCAGGATCTGCCGCGATGACGGCCCACACGTGATGAGAACGCAAGCGGTCCAGCGCAAGCTCGGCATCCAGGTTCTCGCTTCCCTCGGCAGTAAGTGCGATCTCAAAAGACCCTGGCGCTCGATCATCCTGCACCACGGCCTCTGTCTGAGATGGCCCGGAAGCCCCACGTACGACCGCGACACGGCGAGTGAACAGACCGGCACGCGAGGCACTGACGAAGCCGATGCGCGTCAGCACAACAGCAGCGGTCGTCGCAAGAAGGACTTCCAGCAGGCCTTGCCACACCAGCCCCTCGGGGAAAACCGGTCCAAGCACTTTGAGAGTAAGCAAGGCGAGTGCCAGCAAAAGCAAGCCAGCAAATATCACACCCGCAACAATTCGCCTAATCTGAGACCATGCCTCAAGCTGATAGAGTCCAGCTGCACCCGATACCGGCCCCGAGGAAAGGGCGAGCACCGCAGCGAAAGCAGCACCGCCCCCGCCCTCAACCAGTGTGCTCTGGGCCGCTCCCATAGCAAGGAGGAGATAGACCGCACTAAAGCACACGAGGCCCTCTACCAGATAAAGAAGAAGCATCTCGGACCGGACGCTGTGGCCGAATAGATTTGTCATGGCTGTCCCTCTGAGCGAGAGATCCTAGGCCGCGGCTGAAGAAGATCGCTCATATGCAGATTGCCGACAGGCGCTCCCCAACAACTCACACGCGGGACGTGTATTTCTTCTTCCGCCTCTTGCGGGAGGTGCGTTCCCGGCACCCAAAGGCTCACCGGCAGACTGTCGAATATTCCGGATAAGAAAGGAAGTTCACGTTGCCGAGAGAGCTTCAATTTGTTTCGGTACCGTTGTTTTGTGCTCGCATGCATCCTCAAACCACGTATAATGCCGCTTGGTTTACAACTTCTGCGGTCACGGATCGGGCGATAAGAACAAGGCTTCTGCACAGCCCAAACCGCTGATTGGAAAGGACGAGACAGAAGACATGGGGGAGCAACGTGTGCGTGTCGGTTCGTATGCGGCTGGGCTTATGGCTCTTCTCTCGGCATGCAGTGCACCACCGCCGCCTTCGGTTTCCGAGCCGGTTATGTCGGCACCTGATTACGTGATCGGCCCTGGAGACAAGCTCAATGTCTTCGTCTACCGGGCGCCAGAACTTAGCGCGACGGATCTTCCGGTGCGGCCAGACGGGCGCCTTTCCCTCCCATTGATCCCTGACCTGAACGCTGCAGGCCGCACCCCCACACAACTCGCGAACGATATCGAGAAGCAGCTAGGAAGCTACGTACTCGAGCCGAACGTGACAGTGATGGTGCAATCCTTCCTCGGACCTCCCAGCCGGCAGATCCGCCTGATCGGCGAGGCCGCACAACCCATGGCTCTTCCCTATCGCGAGGGCATGACCGTGCTGGACGTGATGATCGAGGCGAAGGGGCTGACACGGTATGCGGCAGGCAATAGGGCCGAGATCATACGTCGCAGACCGGAAAGCGGTCAGGCTGACAGAATCCGAGTGCGCCTGGCTGATCTGCTGCGCGAGGGTGACGTGACCCAGGACATGCCCCTCCAGCCCGGGGACACTCTCGTCATACCCACTGCCTGGTTCTAGAGGAGAGACAGGGTGCAGATCGTCGCACTGGTCCGGCGTCATGCTGCAGCCGCCTGGCGCTTCCGCTGGAAGGCTTTGGCTGTGGCATGGCTCGTTTGCCTACTTGGCTGGGTCGGCGTGCATGCCATTCCTGACAGATACCAGGTGCGCGCACGCGTCTATGCCGATGCGGACGCGGTATTGGGCGTGCTGCTACGCGGCATAGCCCTGGACAGTTCGCCTGCCGGCCAAGTCGAGCTGCTGCAGCGCACCTTACTGAGCCGACCCAATCTCGAGATGGTATTCAACAAATCCAACCTGAGCGATCGGATGATCGGCGAGGCCACGCGGGAGAGCCTTCTGGAGAAACTATCGAAGGACATCCGCATCACGGCGCAGACACGCAATCTGTTTACCATAGAGTACTCCGATCCCAGCCCTCAAATGGCCTATGACGTTGTCAAGAACACGCTGGATGTTTTCGTTGAGGCTGCGGTCGGCTCGGATCGGGAGCAATTCGAGAATGCCCGGCAGTTCTTGCTTCAGCAGATCGCCTTCTACGAAGCCAGACTCCGCGAGGCCGAGCAACGCCGCGCAGATTTCCAGGCGCAGTACATTGATCTCCTGCCTTCGGAAGGCGGCGTCTCACGCCTTGAAGGGGGCCGCAGCCGGGTGCAACAGCTACGCGGCGAGTTGCAGGATGCCAGGATGCGGCGAGACCTGACCAAGCAGCAACTGGTCGGGGTTCCACCCAGCACGACGGAAGGCGGCAACGATTCCCCTGCCACGCGCCTTGTCGAAGCAGAGCGGAACCTTCGTGAACTGCGACTACGCTTCACCAATCGCCATCCAGACGTGGTCACCGCTCGCGCCTTGCTGCAGGAATTACGCGCCAACGGCGGCAATGATGGTCAATCCACCTCACGCGCATCCTCCCGGCCAAATCCGGTCTATGAGCAGATCAAGATGCGGCTGGTGGACGCGGAAGCTCAGGTTGCCTCCCTGGAGCGTCAGGTGCGCGATGGGGAAGCCGAACTAGACAGGCTGGATACGATTGCGCGTGGCGTGCCGGAGGTCCAGGCGCAGTTCATGAACCTGGACCGCGACTACACCGTGCTTCGCCGCAATCTTGAGGAACTGCTCGCCCGGCGCGAATCCATCCAGATTGCAGATGCCGCACGGGTGGGCACGGAACGGGTTAAGCTCGAGGTGGTGGATCCACCGATGCTGCCAACCATCCCGGTGTGGCCAAAGCGCGGGCTTTTGGATCTGGCGGTGTTGGTGCTAGGCCTTGGTGCCGGTGGTGCTGTGGCGATCCTGCTGGGCCGCATCGATGGCACCTTCTACACGGTGCATGATCTGCGTGCGCTCGGCCTACCGGTGCTAGGCGGCATCTCGGCAGTCCGAACGCGGGCAAACAAAACCTGGTCCGCACTGGCCTTTGGCGCAGCTTGCACATTGCTGTTGTTGGCCTTTGGCGTCACCCTGCTTGGCCCGGCTCTGCTGGCGAAGGCCGCGACATGACAAGAAACAGCCACGGCTCCCATCTGGTGGAGCGCGCCGTCGAGGCTATGGGCAACCTTGATGGATTGGATATGCCAAGGCCGGCGTCCAAGCCGAAGCCACCGGGCATCAATGACGAACACGCCCAGGCCAGCCGCCACGAAGGGCCAACACCTGCCTCGCCTCCCGCCGCGAGCTCAACTCACCCGGTCCTGAGCCTCGACACGCTGACACGCGCAGGGCTGGTTGCCCTTCCCACGCGTGCGCGCGGGCGGGTCTCAGAAGAGATCAGCGTGGTCCAGAACCAGGTCTCGCGGGCCATGAAGGGCGCAGTGTCCAGCGGCAGCCAGGCACGGGTTGCCCTGGTTACCAGCGCCAGGCCGGGCGAGGGGAAATCCTTCACGGCACTGAACCTTGCGGCCAGTCTCGCTACCAGCGGTGCCCAGCCTGTTGTTCTTGTGGATGCTGACAGCAAGTCAGGATCACTTACTCACCTACTAGGCCTTCCCGATGCCGCCGGACTGCGGATCTTCGCGGATAACCCCAATCTCTGGCCCAACGATCTTCTACGCCCTACGGAATTGAGCCAGCTTCTGTTCATGCCTTATGGCGCGCCTCCCCCGAATGGGCCTGACATGCCTCCCGGCGCGGCAATGGCGGCCGCCATCCAGCGCCTGTCCGCAGCCCTGCCCGACCACGCCATCATCGTTGACATGCCGCCCTGCCTTTCCACCAGCGATCCCAGTACGCTGGCGCCCATCGCCGGGCAGGTAGTCATGGTGGTGGAGGCCGAATGCACCCAACGCGATGAGCTTGAAGCGGCACTCGACATGGTCGAGTCATGTCCGACCATCCAGCTCCTGCTGAACAAGGCCCAACTGACCGCCAGTTCCACCTTCGGTGTCTATTCGGATGCCTGACAGCGCACGACTTGCCCGACGCGGCAGGCTGCCGCGTTGGATCGGAGCCTGCTCTTCTGCAGTAGTTGCCTTTCCGGTCCTTGCGGAGCCGCCTCCGCTTGGCTTGGCCACGACATCTCAGCCGGCACTCTCAACCATTTCCCCGGCAGGGTTGGACGAAGGCATCATGCAGACCGACCCCTCGCGAGCAATGGCTCCGGAGGTAAGGCTTGGAGCATTCGGGTTTCCACTCTATCTCAGAGAGCCTCCGTCCGTTGATTCCGGAAAGCCCTGGGAGGTCAATTTCAGCCTTGGCGCGCAACTTCTTGCCACGGACAATGTGTCCGGGACCAAATCGGACCGCCAGGCAGATTTCATCACGGCCTTCACCCCCACAGTGCAGGCCTCGGCTGATACAGCCTGGCTGAGAGGCACGCTTACCTACGCCCCTCTTGCCCAGATCTACGCTGTCGACAGCAGCCAGAACCGCCTGGATCACAATTTGAATGCCCAGGCTGTTGCGGTACTCGTTCCGCAGACTGCATTCCTTGATGCGCGCGCCTTCGCAACAACAAGGACGATCACCGGCGGATATGCCCCAGAGGGCACGGCATTAACGGACCGCAGCAACCTCGCGCAAAGCTTCGGAACGCAGATCTCACCTTATCTGGTCCACCGGTTCGGCAGCCTCGCCACCCTCCAGGTCGGCTACGCCTTCCAGTACGGGGTGCAGGATGGCGATGACGCGTTCCTACCCGACACGAGCCAGCCCTATTTTACACAGCAAGAATTCACAGCCCATGAGGGCTTCGCCGTTCTGCGCTCCGGTGATGATTTCGGCCGCCTGGGTTTTGAGGCAACGATCGACGGCACGAAGTATTCAGGCACCGGCGTTCTGGATGATGCACACCGCAACTTCGCGACTGTCGAGTTGCGCTACGCCGTGTTCCGCAACATCGCGGCGCTGGTCGAAGGCGGGTATGAGGACCAGAAATATGGTGGTGTGCCGCCCCTGCAGATCAGCGGCCCGATCTGGGCCGTCGGCATGCGCCTCACGCCGGTGCCGGACAGCACCATTATCGTAAAATACGGCCGCAGGAATGGCTTCAATTCCCCTTTCCTGGCCGCTAACTTTCCCGTCGGCGCTCGCACTCGGATCAGCGCCAGCTATTCCGATACACTTTCGACCGATCTGGGCCGTGACCAGAATGTGCTGACCACCAGCGAGGTCGATCCGTGGGGCAACCCGGTGGACGCCACAACCGGTGCCCCCCTGTTCTATTCAGGCTCCTTTCTGGCTCTGCAAAGCAGCCTCTTCCGCGTCCGCCGCTTCACAGCCTCCATCAGCCAGAGCTGGCCCCGGGACACCTTCACGTTCTCGATCCTTGATGAGGATCAGAGTCCGGTTTCGGTCGCGCCCGGTACGCTGGCCTTTTCACAGCGAGGCACCTCCGGCAGCCTCATCTGGGCTCACGAGTTGACGCCACGGGCGACCACGGTGAGCTATCTGGAGTATGGCCGCTACAAATCGCCCGTGGCAGCCGGGTCCGGCGACGTATTCACTGCCAGCGCCGCGCTGAGATACAGCTTCAGCGAAAGCCTGGTGGGAACGCTGCAATACATTCTCACCAATCGGGGATCTGATTCCCCAACGAACCGAGGGCTGCAGAACATCATTCTGGCTGGCCTGCAGAAGACCTTCTAGTGCCACAGAATGTGGTCTTACGACCCAAGTATATTTTTAACCGATCACAGCACAAAGGCTTAGCCAACCACCATCTCGGCTGCTGAATCCGCAATCGCAACTCGGACAATGGGGCCATGGCCATGTACACTGAATACTACGGCTTCCGCGATCGTCCCTTCCGAATGACCCCTGACGCGAAGCTGTTCTTTCCTAGCTCCGTTCACAGCCGGGCGCATGCGCATTTGGTCTATGGCCTTGCACAGAAGGAAGGCTTCGTGGTGATCACCGGCGAAGTCGGAGCAGGCAAAACCACCCTTGTCGAGCATCTATGCTCCAAGCTGGACCCTGCGAACTTCCTCGTGTCGCGGATCGTGACCACGCAGCTTTCCGGCGACGACCTGCTGCGCCTGCTGGCAGACGTCCTCGGTGTGCAATCTGAAGGCAACAAGGCTGCGGTTCTGCGTGCGATCACGGCCGCCTTACAAGATGGCGCGCGGCGCCACCTGCTGATCGTGGACGAGGCCCAAGGGTTACCGACGGAGGCACTCGAGGAACTGCGGATGCTCTCCAACATCACCGTGGATGGGCAAGCGCTTCTGCAGATCATCCTTCTGGGCCAGCCGCAACTCCGCCGCACACTGGTTCGCCAGGACCTGGAGCAGCTTCGCCAGCGCATCCTGGCCTCCTATCATCTCGGCGGCCTGTCGCGCGAAGAAACACATGCCTATGTGTTCCACCGGATGCGCGCCGTAGGCTGGGAAGGCCGCCCACTTTGGGAAGAGGATGCCCTGGATCTGGTGCATCGTCACAGCGCCGGCATCCCGCGCCGGATCAACCGCCTCTGCTCGCGCGTGCTGCTGGGCGGCGAATTGGAGCGGACCTCACGCCTGACAGCGCCCCTGGTAGAGGCCACAGCCCTGGAACTTGAGGAGGATCTGGGCGGCAAGATGGAGGCATCTCACGAAGCGCCTTCCTTCGGATCAGAGGAACTGGCCGATCTCGCACGCCGGATGACTGCTATCGAGCGCCTCGTTGCCCAACGCGAACGCCTGTTTAATGGCTTCAGAGACCTCTTCATTCAGAAGACTGGGGCTCAGTCGTGAACGACGTGAATGGCGGCCCTGTCTCCAAGACACTGCTGAACGCAATGAGCGTGGACGTCGAGGACTGGTTCCAGGTCCGGGCCTTCTGCCACACAATCCGCCGCTCGGACTGGGACGGGCTCGCATCCCGGGTTGAGGCGAATACGGACCGAATTCTAGAGCAATTTGCCCGTGCCGGTGTGCACGCCACCTTTTTTACCCTGGGCTGGGTTGCCGAACGCCACCCTGCGCTGATTCGCCGCATCCACGCAGATGGGCATGAGCTCGCCAGCCATGGCTGGGACCACGCGCTGGTGAATGAGCTCGGGGAAGTTGCCTTCCGCGCCGACCTGCGCCGCTCGAAGCGCATGCTGGAAGACATCGCTGGCACCGAGGTTACAGGCTACCGCGCACCCACTTTTTCGATCGGTCCCAACACGACCCCCTGGGCGCATGCCGTGCTGGCGGAGGAAGGTTACCGCTACAGCTCCAGCATCTTTCCCATTCGCCACGACCTCTATGGTGCGCCTGACGCGCCGCGCAGCCCGCATCGGCCGCGCTCGGATGGGGTGCTGGAACTACCGATGACAACGGTGCATGCCCTTGGGCGCAATCTGCCCTGCTCCGGTGGCGGATGGTTCCGTCTGCTGCCCTATCCTGTGTTCCGCGCGGGGCTGCGCCGGGTCAACCACTCGGAGGGGCGCCCCGGCATCTTTTACTTTCATCCCTGGGAAGTGGATCCGGACCAGCCACGGGTACGGGAGGCCAGCCGCCTCTCGCGCTTCCGGCACTATACCGGCCTCGCCAGCATGGCCTCGCGAGTGGATGCACTGCTCCGCGATTTTGCCTGGGGCCGAATGGATGAGGTGTTCGCCTCGGCGCTCGATGCCGGCAGACCGGCTTCGCGCCTGGCGGCAGGCTGAGGAAACCCACAAAATGGCCGTGCGAGTCCGGGAGATGAATGACGCGGCCGCAGGCGCCTGGGACGCCTTCGTGCAGGCATCGCCCGAGGCTACATTCTTTCACCTGTCGTCCTGGCGCGGCGTGATCGAGCAGGCTTTCGGCCATACGACGCATTACGCCCTGGCCGAGCAGGACGGCACGGTTGTCGGCGTACTACCGCTTGCACGCATGCGGACGCGGCTGTTCGGGGATGCGCTCATTTCTACGCCATTCTGCGTCTATGGCGGCCCTGTGGCCGCCACGCCGGAGGCGAAGATGGCCCTGGAGGCCTATTCGCTGGAACTGATGCGCCAGAAGGGTGTGCCCTGCCTTGAGTTCCGGGAACTGCACCAACCGAATGAGAATCTGCCGGTCCGCTCCTCGCTCTACTATACCTTCCGCAAGCCTATCACCGGCAACGCCGAGCAGGACATGAAAGCCATTCCTCGCAAGCAGCGGGCGATGGTACGCAAGGGCATCCAGTACGGGCTCCATTCCATCTCGGATGGCAACACGGACCGGCTGCACCGGATCTATGCCGAAAGCGTGCACAACCTTGGCACGCCTGTGTTCCCGCGCCGTTATTTCGACCTGCTCGGTCAGGCTTTTCCGGATGCTCATGACGTCACCACGGTGCTGCACGAGGACCAACCTGTGGCCTCGGTGCTGAACTTCCACTTCCGTGGCGAAGTGCTGCCCTATTACGGCGGCGGCACCCGGCAGGCCCGCGCCCTCGCGGCCAATGATTTCATGTACTGGGAAGTGATGCGCCGTGCTGGCGCGGAGCGTGGCGCCCGCCTGTTCGACTTCGGCCGCAGCAAAGCCGGGACCGGAGCATTCGATTTCAAGAAGAACTGGGGCTTCACCGCGCAGCCGCTTCACTACTCCTACCGGCTGAAGGAAGGCGCGCGCCTGCCCGAACACAATCCTTCCAATCCCAAATACAAGCTGATGATCGCCGCCTGGAAACGTCTGCCGCTACCGATGGCAAACTTCCTGGGGCCTCACATCGTTCGCGGACTGGGTTAAGGCCATGCGTCGGCGGCTGCTCTTCCTCTGCCACCGGATTCCCTATCCGCCGGATAAGGGCGAGAAGATCCGTGCCTGGCACATCCTCAACCACTTGGCCGAGCGGTGGGAGGTGGATCTGGGCTTTCTGGCCGATGACCCGGCTGACCTTGCTCACCTTCCCGCATTGCAGGCACGCTGCGCCGTGGTCGAGTGCCGCCCTGTCAGCCGGCGCTCGCAAATCCTGCGTGCCCTGGTCCATCTCCGCCCGGGCCAGCCGCTGGGCCTGGGCTGGTTCCACGAACCCCATTTGCGGGCCTGGGTGGAGCGCGGCCTGGAGGCGAACCGCTACGACGCGGCCTTCGTGTATTCCTCCACGATGGCGCCTTACGTCATGGGCCCGGCAGCCCGCCGCCCCGGGCTGCGCAGGGTGCTGGACATGGTGGATGTGGATTCGGAGAAGTGGCTGGCCTATGCGGCCAATGCGCATGGAATCAGGCGCCAGGTCTGGGCACGTGAAGCACGGACCTTGCTGACATTCGAGCGGCAGGCGGCCAGGGATTTCGATCGCACCCTCTTCGTGTCCGAGGATGAGCGGCGGCGTTTCGTGGAGATCGCGCCGGAATGCGCTTCGCGAGCGGGCTGGGTGGACAATGGCGTGGACCTGCATCGCTTCGATCCGGCACGCCCCTATCCCCGCCCCTTCAAGGACGATGCTCCCGCCCTCGTCTTCACGGGAACGATGGACTACCGCCCCAATGTCGATGCGGTCTGCTGGTTCGTGGAGGAGGTGATGCCTCGGCTGCTCAGCCGCGTCCCATCTCCGCATTTCCACATCGTGGGCGCGAACCCCTCCCCACAGGTGCGGGCATTGGCACAACTTCCGAATGTGCATGTGACAGGCCGGGTCGCGGATACACGCCCTTATATTGCCCATGCCGATGCGGTCGTCGCGCCGCTGCGGATCGCCCGGGGAATTCAGAACAAGGTGCTGGAAGCGATGGCCATGGCCCGGCCCGTTATTGCCTCGCCGCAGGCCTTTGAAGGCGTACGCGCGCGGCCCGGACGGGATCTTCTGGTGGCCGACGGTGCGGCGGAGATGGCACGCATGGTGGCGCAGGTGCTGGATGGCGCACATCCCCGTCTGGGCGAAGCGGCACGAGCATCCATGCTCGATACCTATGACTGGGCGGCAACGCTGCGTCCCCTGGAAGCAATGCTGGGGCCAGGAAGTCAGGCGGCAGCACTCCTTCAGCCACACGCGCCCGCCCTGGCGGTGTCAGGCATGCCTTGATGAGTCAGCAGGGGGTCGAACCCGCCTCTCGAAAGAGCACTGTAAGACGGTCTCTGTTGTTCTCATTCGGGGAGAAGTACGGCAGCTACGCCCTGGGCCTGCTCGCGACCGTCATCCTGTCACGCCTGCTGACTCCGAAGGAGTTCGGGCTGTTCACGGTGGGCTACTCCGTCGTCATGCTGATCGACATCCTCCGAGATTTCGGTGTCGGCAACTACCTCGTGCAGGAACGCGAGGCATCCCGCCAGAATGTACGCTCAGCCTTCACCCTGGCATTGATCCTGTCCCTGTTCTGCTCAGCCGTGCTCTTCGCTGCCACGCCCACCATCGTTGCATTCTACGACGAACCTGGCCTTGCCCGGGTCATCCCACTCTTCGCGGCAAATTTCCTGCTGCTCCCATTCTCCATACCCAGCCTCAGCTTGCTGCGGCGGGATCTGGCATTCGATGTCCTGGCAGGAATCAACCTGCTGGCGGCAGCGGTGAACCTCCTGGTGGTGACCACGCTTGCCATGCTCGGCCATGGATATATGAGCCTGGCCTGGGCCATGCTGGCCGGCAGCATAACACGCACCGTCATGGCCTTTGCCTGGCGGCCGTATTTCTGGGCGTTCCAGCCCAGCTTCGCGGAGTGGCGGAAAGTCGCCTCCTTCGGGGGTTATTCCACGGCCAGCGGCGTGATCAACGTACTCCATGACTCCCTGCCGCAGTTGATCCTCGGCCGCATACTGGGCCTCGGAGCAGTGGGACTGTTCAGCCGGGCAACCATGCTGTGCCAATTGCCCGACAGGCTGGTCATCAGCGCCTTGCAACCCGTGATCCTTCCGGCACTGGCCGATCATGTCCGCAAGGGAGGCGAGCTCAAGCAGCCCTACCTCCTGGCCCTCACATACATGACCGCCCTGCAATGGCCGATCCTGCTCTGCCTCGCCTTGCTGGCGGATCCCATCATTTGGATCCTGTTCGGCGAGCAGTGGATGTCAGTGGCACCGCTTGTGCGCTTCATCGCGCTCGGCTCGCTTTGCCTCTTCCCTGCCTTCATGACCTATCCGCTCCTGGTCTCCATCGGGCACATCCGCGACACGGTGAGCATGAGCCTGATTTCACTGCCGCCTTCCATGGCCATCATCTTCGCCGCCTCGTTCCTGAATCTCGAAGCGGTGGCGGCGGCGCAATTCATCAATGCACCCTTGCAGGTCTATGTCGCTCTCAGTTTCATCCGGCGCCGTATCTCCCTTGGCTGGGGCGAGATCGCGCTGGCCATACGAAGCAGCGTGGTTGTGGCCTTGTGCGCCGCCGCGCCACCCGCCGCAGCTGTGGCAATGGCCGGCTTTCGCTTCGATCTTTCGATCCAGGCCATGCTGTTCTCGGGCACTGCCGCTGTCATCGGATGGGGCGCGGGCCTTCTGATAACCAGCCACCCTCTGCTGGGTGAACTGCGCAACGGCATTCGGGTTGTGGCCCGCCAGGTGGGACGTTGGGCCTAGAAGCTGGCCACCCGCCAGGAGGCCGGCGAGCAACGGAGGCATGCTTGAACACGGACATTCCCGTCCTCAGGATTATCCCTTCGCATCCGAAAGCGATTGCTCACGATGATCTTCCGGAGAGCCATCGATGACGGGGGATGACATGGCATCCGATGCGCCAGATCTCTCCAGGCAACTGCGGAACTGGCATCTGCGAAGCCGGCAGGAGATGCGTGCACGCTTCAATCGGGGCCTTTCGGTAGGGGATCTGCTCGCGGACCGCTGGGAACGCGCCCGCTTCGAAGGTTTCGGAGAGGGTTCATCCTGCTATGATAACGTTCTGGTTCTGGGGAATGTGACGGTTGGACGGAATTGCTGGATAGGGCCGAACGTCATCCTCGACGGCAGCGGCGGCCTCGTGATCGGAGACCATGTCGATATCAGCGCCGGCGTACAGATCTATTCGCACCATACGGTCAGGCGCGCGACCACCCTCGGAGCGGCGCCGATCGACAAGGCGCGCACCACCATCGGGTCAGGCGTTTATCTGGGTCCTAACAGCGTGGTGCAGATGGGCGTCACGATCGGAAGCGGCGCGGTGATTGGCGCCATGTCCTTTGTCAATCGCGACATACCGGACAACGCCCGTGCCTGGGGCAGCCCGGTGCGGATCATGCCAGGCGAGTGACTCCACCCCTCGCCCCCGGCGGGTAGCGGCCCTTCGCCATGCCGGCCCTCAGAAGCCGGGAACAGGGCACCCCCTCCCAGTTCCCATGGAAGGCGGCTGGGCCCAGAATGGATTGACATCGCCACCGAACGCACAAAAGACGCTCCCCCATGACCGATACCCTGCCCGACCGCCTCTCCACCGACCCCCAGAGCCCCTATTTCAACGCCGAGTTGCTCGAGCGCGGCGTGGGCATCCGCTTCAAAGGGGTCGAAAAGAACAATGTCGAGGAGTACTGCGTCAGCGAGGGCTGGGTTCGGCTTTCCGTCGGCAAGGCTGTGGACCGCAATGGCAAGCCGATGACCTTGAAGCTCCAAGGCAAGGTTGAGCCCTATCTCCGGGACCAGGCCGCGCCGGAAGCCTGATCCAGGCCGGGGGAAATCGCCCTGCCAGGGGTGCGCCCCGCACAGGGCTGGCACCCCTCGCTTGACCCCGCCCATGCCCCCTCCGCATATGGCGTCCATGTTTCCCCGGTTGCCCCGCGCGCGAATTCCCGGCCCGGTCCTCCTCTGAGGGCCGGGATTACACCGCAGCGCCTGCCCCTTTGCCGCGCCCCTCCTGCCAAACCCGGGAGGCGCGGCCCGAAACTCCGGACCCACCATGACCGACGCCCCCAGCCCCCAGGAC
Organism: Roseomonas xinghualingensis; assembly: GCF_025791835.1. Lineage (GTDB taxonomy): Bacteria > Pseudomonadota > Alphaproteobacteria > Acetobacterales > Acetobacteraceae > Roseomonas > Roseomonas xinghualingensis. Next base: position 106,413 of record NZ_JAOXLP010000011.1, on the reverse strand, counting down.
ACGCAAGCGAAGGAAGGGCGGGACTACCGCGGCACCGTCTTCCTGCCGAAGACCCCCTTCCCCATGCGCGGCGACCTGCCGAAGCGCGAGCCCGCCATGCTGGCCCGCTGGGAGGCCCAGGACCTGCGTGGCCAGCTTCGGGAACGCTCCCACGGCCTGCCTAAATTCGTCCTGCATGACGGCCCTCCCTATGCGAACGGCCCTCTGCATATCGGCCACGCGCTGAACAAGATCCTGAAGGACGTGATCAACCGCACCGCCCAGATGTCGGGCCGGGATGCCGATTACGTGCCCGGATGGGACTGCCACGGCCTGCCGATCGAGTGGAAGGTCGAGGAGGAGTACCGGGCCAAGAAGCGGGACAAGGATTCCGTCCCCGTCCTCGAATTCCGCGCCGAGTGCCGTGAATATGCCCGCCACTGGCTCGGGGTTCAGCGGGAGGAGTTCAAGCGCCTGGGCGTGCTCGGCGACTGGGAGAACCCCTACGCCACCATGGACTTCACCTCCGAGGCGACCATCGTTGAGGAGATCGGCCGCTTCCTGATGAACGGCTCCCTCTATCGCGGCCTCCGTCCGGTGATGTGGAGCCCGGTCGAGAAGACCGCGCTGGCGGATGCCGAAATCGAGTATCACGACGTCACCAGCCCCACCCTTCACGCCGCCTTCCCGGTGGTGAAGACGAATGCGCCAGACCTGGAAGGCGCCCGCGTGCTGGCCTGGACCACCACGCCCTGGACCATCCCCGCCAACCGCGCCGTGGCCTTCGGCGAGGAGATCGACTACGCGTTGGTGCATGTGGACGGCACCGAGGAAGGCTCGCTGCTGACCATCGGCAACCGGCTGATCGTCGCCCTCTCCCTCCTTCCCAACTTCGCGAAGGAGGCGGGCCTCGCCGCCCATACCCTCCGCCGCGTCATCAAGGGCAGCGAGCTCGCCGGCACCATCCTGGCCCATCCCCTGCGTGGCTGGCCCGCGGGCGAGGGCGCCTATGACCATGACGTGCCGATGCTGCCCGGCGATTTTGTCACTGCCGAAGCGGGCACGGGCTTCGTCCACATCGCCCCCAGCCATGGTGAGGACGACTTCGCCCTCGGCCGCGCGCACGGCCTTCCGGTGCCGGAAATGGTGGGCGATGACGGCACCTATACCGTACAGGCGCCGGGCTTCACCGGCATCCATGTCTTCAAGGCGCATGAACCCGTCTGGGCGGCGCTGGAAAGCATGGGAACGCTGGCGGCCAAGGGCAGCCTGAAGCACAGCTACCCGCATAGCTGGCGCAGCAAGAAGCCGGTCATCTTCCGCGCGACACCACAGTGGTTCATCGCCATGGATGACGAGAACCAGATCCGCGCCAAGGCGCTGGAAGCCATCGCCAACACGCATTTCGTGCCGGACCAGGGCCGCAACCGCATCGGCTCCATGGTCGCGGCGCGGCCGGATTGGTGCATCTCCCGCCAGCGCGCCTGGGGCGTGCCCATCGCCGTCTTCGTGGACAAGCGCTCAGGCGAGGTGCTGCGCGACCCGATGGTGATGGCCCGCATCATCGGCGTCTTCCGCGAGGAGGGCGCGGATGCCTGGTATAAGCCCGGCGCCGCCGCCCGCTTCCTGGGCGAAGGCCGGAACCCCGACGACTACGAGCAGGTGATGGACATCGTGGATGTGTGGTTCGAGTCCGGCTCGACCCATGCCTTCTGCCTGCCCGACCATGGCCTGCCCTTCCCGGCCGATCTCTACCTGGAAGGCTCGGACCAGCATCGCGGCTGGTTCCACTCCTCGCTGCTGGAATCCGTCGGCACGCGCGGCGTCGCGCCCTTCAAGGCCATACTGACGCATGGCTTCGTGCTGGATGAAACCGGGCGGAAGATGTCGAAGTCCCTCGGCAACGTCACCGCCCCGCAGACGGTGATGAAGGACTACGGCGCCGATATCCTGCGGCTCTGGGTGATGAACTCGGACTTTGCGGAAGACCTGCGCATCGGCAAGACCATCCTGACGCAGCAGGCGGAGCTGTACCGCCGCATCCGCAACACGCTGCGCTGGCTGCTCGGCAGCCTCGACGGCTTCACCGACGCGGAGACGGTTCCCTACGCCGAACTGCCCGAGCTGGAGCGCTGGATCCTGCACCGGGTCAGCCAGATCGATGCCCGCATCCGTAAGGCGGCCGAGGATTACGACTGGTCCGGCGTGATGCCGGAGATCCACAACTTCTGCGCCTCCGACCTCTCGGCCTTCCTCTTCGACATCCGCAAGGACAGCCTCTATTGCGACCGCCCGGATGACCCGCGCCGCCGCGCCGCCCGCACGGTGCTGGACGTGCTGCACCGCTGCCTCTGCACCTGGCTTGCCCCGGTGCTGACCTTCACCGCCGAGGAAGCCTGGCTCGCCCGCTTCGGAGAGGCGGCGGACAGCGTGCATCTCCAGACCTTCGTGGAGGTCCCGGCGGAATGGCGGGATGATGCCCTGGCCGAGCGCTGGACCCGGGTGCGCGCGGTACGCGGCCTCGTCACCGGCGCGCTGGAGAAGGCGCGCGCCGCCGGCACCATCGGCAGCTCCCTCCAGGCGGCGCCGGAGCTGCATCTGGGCACGGCCCAGGCCGATCTGGCGGATCTGCCCTGGGCCGAGCTCTGCATCACCTCCGACCTGACGCTCACGGACACCCCGCTCGCAGGAGAGGGCGTGGAGACGGAAGGCGGCGCCTCCGCCCGCTTCGCCCCCGCCCACGGCCAGAAATGCGACCGCTGCTGGCGGGTCCTGCCGGAGGTCGGCCGCAGTGCGGCCCACCCGACCCTCTGCCTGCGCTGCGAAGCGGCCGTCGCCTGATGGCCGCCCTCAACCTGCGGCGCGGCCTGATCCTCGCCCTGCTGGTCCTGGTCGCCGACCAGGCCAGCAAGTGGTGGATCCTGGAGGTCCTGGACCTTCCCACACGCCGCAGCGTGCCGCTGCTGGGTGGGGATGAGTTCGGCCTGGCCCTGACCATGGTCTGGAATCGTGGCGTCACCTTCGGCCTGCTCTCGGGCTCCGCCCCCTGGCATGCCTGGGCGCTGGCGGCGATGGCGGCGGCGATCGCCGGCTTCCTGCTCCGCTGGCTGGCCAAGGCGGAGAACCGCCGCACCGCCCTGGCCCTGGGCGCCATCATCGGCGGCGCGGTGGGCAATGTGATCGATCGCATCCGCTTCGGCGCGGTGGTCGATTTCATCGATGCCTATGCCTGGGGCTGGCACTGGTACGTCTTCAACGTGGCGGATGCCGCCATCGTGCTGGGCGTCGCCATCCTGCTGATCGAAGCGATATTCCCCCGCCCCGTCCCTGCCGAGGCCTCGCAATGAAGGGTTTCCGGAAGCAGCCCCCGTTTCCTTCCGGTTTCCCTGCTCCCCTGCTAGAAACACAGCCATGACCCCGCGCTCCCTCCTCCTGGCCCCTGCGCTGCTGCTGGCCGCCCCGCTGCTGGGCGGATGCGCCGACACGGCGCGGACCCTGGGCCTGACCCGCGATGCCCCGGACGAGTTCCAGGTGGTCACCCGCGCACCCCTTTCCATTCCATCCGGCATCGGCAACCTTCCGCCGCCCCGCCCCGGCACCCAGCGCCCGCAGGAAATGACGGCGCGCGAACGCGGCGAGAGCACCCTGGCCCCCGCCAGCATCCTCTCCGACGAGCGGCAGAGCCGCCCCACGGGCACCGAGGCCGCCTTGATCACCCAGGCCGGCCAGGCCGCCGGCGTGAACCCCAGCGACAGCATCCGCCGCCAGGTGGATGAAGAGAGCCGCCAGCTCGACCGCCCGCAGCAGACCTTGGCCGAGCGGCTGATGTTCTGGCAGGAACCGCCCCGTCCTGGCACCGTGATCGATCCCCAACAGGAATCGCAGCGCCTGCGAGAAAACTCCGCCCTGGGCCGCTCGCCCGAGGAGGGGGAGACCCCGATCGTCCAGCGCCGCCAGCGCGGCCTGCTGGAAGGACTGTTCTAATGGACACGGCCGGAATGGGTTTTCATCATTGGAGATCCATCCGGCCATTTCAGACGGCCGGTTTGAGCCCCACATATCTGGAATGCCACCCCTGACCCGCCGCGCCGCACTGGCCGCCGCCGCTGCCGTGCCGGCCGCCCTGGCTACGCGCGCCCTCGCCGCACCGCCACCCGCTTCCCTGGCCGCCCCCGCAGCCGTCACCGCCCCACCTCCCATCCCGGCCGACCGCCCGCTTTTCGGTGCGACGCTCTGGCGCATGCCCAATGGCTTGCGCGTGGCGCATATCGGGACACGCGGAGCGCCGGTGGTGGCGCATTACCTGTTCTACGGCGTCGGCGCGGGGGATGACCCTGCCGGCAGGTCCGGCCTCGCGCATTTCCTCGAGCACATGATGTTCAAGGGCAGCGAGCATGTGGCGGATGGCGAATTCTCCCGCCGCGTGGCACGCGAGGGCGGGCAGGACAATGCCTTCACCTCCCGCGACGTGACCGCCTACCACCAGACGGTGGAGGCGACGCGCCTCAGGCTGGTGGCGATGATGGAGGCCGACCGCCTCCGCGCGCCCCTCTTCCCCGAGGACGGGGTGGAACCCGAGCGCGCCGTGATCCTGGAGGAGCGCCGCCAGCGCACCGACAGCAACCCACGCGCCCGCTTCCGCGAGGCCTATGAGGCCGCGATGTGGGGCCCGCAGCACTGGCGCGGCCGCCCCATCATCGGCTGGGCCGATGAGATCCGCGCCATCACCCGCGAGGACATGCTGGATTTCCACCGCCACTGGTATGCCCCCGGCAATGCCGTGCTGGTGGTGAACGGCGCCGTGGACGAAGCCGCCCTGCGCCGGGTGGTGGAGGACGAGTATGGCGGCGTCGAGAACCGCGAGGTGACGCCACGCCACCGCCCCGGGCCACCCGAGGCACCGCTGCAATCCCGCCTGGTGCGGAACGACCCCGGGGTGCGGGAGGCACAGCTGCTGCGCTCCTGGATTGCTCCCACCCTCACTTGGGGTCGCGAAGGCACGGGCACGGAGCATTCCCATCCGCTGGAGGTGCTGGCCCATCTGCTGGGCGGCGGCCCCGGCTCCCGCCTGCACAAGGCGCTGGTCCAGGCCGGGCTCGCGGTCGGCGCCGGCGCCGGATACGACAGTGACGCGCTGGGGGCTGGCTCCTTCGGCATTTACGCCACGCCACGCGGCGATACGACGCCGGCCAAGCTGGAGGCGGCGGTCGAGGATGAGGTCTGCCGCCTGCTGGACGAAGGCGTGACCGCGGAGGAGGTGGCACGCAGCCAGCGCCAACTCACCGCGGGTGCCCTGCTTGCGCTGGACGGGCTGGGGGCCGCACCGCGCCTGCTCGGCGGCGCGCTGGCCATCGGCCTGCCCGTGGAATCCGTGGAGAACTGGCCTGCCCGCATCCGCGCCGTGACGCCCGAGGCCGTCATGGCCGCCGCCCGCGCGGTCTTCACCCATCCCTCCATGACCGGGTGGCTGCTGCCGGAAGGCGTGAGCGCGCCATGAGCGATACCATTCCCAGCGGCTTCACCCTGCCGGTGCAGGTGGTGGAGGCGGCCGGCGTGACCGCCTGGCTGGCCGAGGACCATGCCGTCCCGATCATCTCCCTCGCCTTCTCCGTCCCGGGCGGCGCGGCCCTCGACCCTGAGGGGCGCGAAGGCGCCGCCGCCCTGGCCGCAGCCCTGCTGACCGAGGGCGCGGGCGACCTGACCGCGAATGCTTTCCAGGAAGCGATACGCGACGCCGCCATCTCCTTCTCCTTCTCGGCCGACCGCGACGAATTCACCGGCGGCTTCCGCTGCCTGACCGATGCGCTGCCCGAGGCGGTGCGCCTTGCCCGTCTTGCCCTTTCCGCTCCCCGCATGGACGCGCAGGACGTGGAACGGGTGCGGGCCCGCGCCATAGCGGGCGCCCGCCAGGCGCTGGAGAATCCGCGCGGACAGGCTGGCCGCGCCTTCTGGGCCGCCGCCCTGCCCGGCCCCTATGGCCGCCCTTCCGGCGGCACGGCGGAAAGCCTCGCAAACCTGCCTGTGGAACTGCTCAAGAGCATGCCCACGCGGCAGTTCCACCGCGCCGGCCTGATGGTCACCGCCTCTGGCGCCATCACCGCCGAGCAGTTGCGGGAAGCGCTGGAGACGCTCTTCGGTGATTGGCCAGCGGGCGATCCCGGCGCCGTTCCCGCCCTCCCCGCCTTCTCCGCCCGTGGCGTGCAGGTGGTGACAATGGACAGCCCGCAATCCAGCGCCGTCTTCGGACAGCCTGGCCTTGCCGTGGACGATCCGGACTGGGAGGCAGCCGGAGTTGTCCTGCGCGTGCTCTCTGGCGGCGGCTTCTCCTCCCGCCTGATGAATGCGGTGCGCGTGGAGCGCGGCCTTGCCTATGGCATCGGCGCCGGAGCGGAACCGATCGCCGGGCGCAGCGTGATCGTCGGCTCTGTCGCCACCGAGAATGCCCGCATGGCCGAGACGCTTTCGGTGCTGCGTGCCGAATGGGCCCGCATGGCCGCCTCCGGCCCCACCGAGGCCGAGCGGGAGGAGGCTATCGCCTATCTCACAGGTAGCCAGCCCCTTTCCTTCACCTCCACGCGACAGGTGGCCGGAATCCTTCTGGCCCTGCGCCAGAACAACCGTCCACTGGACTGGCTGGAAAAGCGCCCCGCCCGCCTCGCCGCGCTGTCGCGCGACAGGCTGGCCAAGGTGGCCGCGCGGCTGCTGCGGCCGGATGACCTGGCCGTGACAGTGGCCGGCATGCCCGAAGGGCTGAAGACCGGCTCTTTCTGATCCGTCTTTGCAACTGGCCCCAGGGGGCATCGCTTCCCTGGAGCCAGCTGTTTCCCATGAAACCAGACGCGATGGCCTCTGGAGGCCATCGCACTGACTGCCTCAATCGGCCCGCAACCCACTGGCCGCAACGATCGGCGGCCAGCGTTTCTGCTCGGCCTGCAGATAGGCTTTCGTGTCCTCCGGCGATCCCGGCTGCACCTCCAGCCCCTGCTTATTGAGGGCCGCCACCACCTCCGGATAGGTCAGGGCCTTATTCACCGCCGCGTTCAGGATGCGAATGGCCTCCGGCGGCGTGCCGCGCGGGGCAAGCAGCATGTAATAGCTCTCCGCGCTGAAGCCGGGGAGGCCAGCCTCACTCACCGTCGGGTAGTCTGGCATCAACCGGGAGCGCTGCGCCGTCGTCACCGCCAGCACGCGGATCTTTCCGCTTTCCACATGCGGCATGGCCGGCGGGGTGGTGGAGAAGGTGAAGTCCAGCCGTCCCGCCAGGAGATCGGACATCAGCGGCCCGCCGCCGCGATAGGGCACGCCCACCGTCTCGATGCGGGCCATCTGGTTCAGCATGCTTGCAGCCAGCTGCCCGGTGGTACCAACGCCGCTATAGCCCCAGTTCAGTGAGCCCGGCGCCTTCCGGGCCTCCGCCAGGAGGTCCGCCACGCTGCGCCAGGACCTCTCCGCCGGAACGACCAGGATGGTGGAGGCCTGTACCAGATTGGAGACTGGCACGAGGTCCGCCATCGGGTCGAAGCCCATATTCGGGTAGATCAGCGGGTTGATCACCATCGGCCCGACCGTGCCCAGCAGCAGCGTATGGCCATCGGCCGGAGCGCGGACAACCAGCTCCGTCGCGATATTGCCGCCCGCGCCGGGGCGGTTGTCGATCACCACGCTCTGCCCAAGCGCCTCCGACATGCGCGGCGCGATGGCACGGATCGCCAGATCCGTCGCCCCCGCCGCGGTAAAGCCGACGATGATGCGGATCGGGCGATCCGGATAGGCCTGCGCCAAGGCCGCCCGCCCCGCCAGCAGGGCTGGCGCGGCAAGCATCAGGCGGCGTGAAATCATTTTTTCCTCCTTGGTATTTCTTTCTTCCGCCGCTCCTGGATGCGGCGTGGGGCTTCAGCGCCCCATGAAGCGCGGCGTCCGCTTCTCGAGCCAGGCTGCCCGTCCCTCCTGGAGATCCTCGGAATTGCGAACACGCGTCGCCGTCTCGGCAATGGCGGCAAGATCGGCGTCACCACGCGCGATGGCGTTCAGGGCCTGCTTCATGCCCTGTACCGCCAGCGGCGCATTGGCGGCCAATGTCGTGGCGAGCGCCGCGACACGCCCCTCCAGATCCTCCGGCGCGACCAGTTCGGTCAGGAAGCCGATACGCAGCAATTCTTCCGCCTGGAGCTTCTCCGCCGTCAGGAACAGGCGCTTCGCCGTGTTCAGGCCAAGGCGGCTCACATAACGCTGCAATCCGCTCGGATAGTAATGCAGCCCCAACCGCGCCGCAGGCATGAACATGGCCATGCCGGTCACGCCGATGCGGAAGTCGCAGGCCAGCGCCAGATCAGTGGAGCCGCCATAGACGCCGCCATTCATCGCGCAGATGGTCGGCACGCGCAGCGCCTCAAGCCGGTCCGCCAGGCGCCCGAAGGACGAATCATCCTGCGCGCCGGATGCGTTCAGCTTGCCAATATGAAAGCCTGAGCTGAAGGAACGGCCGCCGGCCGTGAGCACCGCCACGCGGACCGAAGGATCGGCATCGATGCGCTCCAGGATGCCGTTCAGCGCCACCAGGTCGTCCGGCTCGATACGGTTATGCACCTCCGGCCGGTTCAGTCGGATCGTGGCGATCCCGTTCTCCAGGGCAAGCGTCGGCTCACCGGGCGTGGCGCCATAATCCACCGTAGACGTTCCCTCATCTGTTCCACCCGTTCCGGGCCACGGGAGCATAGGCCCGTGACCATGGAGTCAAAACCCCTTACGGGCTCCGGGGCAGCCGCCACCCTGGCGGAGCCCCGGTACGGACGCTCAGAGGGTGAGCTTCCCAGCCTTCGCCGCTGCGTAGCGATCGCCCACCTTGTCCCAGTCCACCACGTTCCACCACGCGGCAAGGTATTCCGGGCGGCGGTTCTGGTACTTCAGGTAATAGGCGTGCTCCCACACATCATTACCGAACAGCACGCGCTCGCCCTCGAAGAGCGGCGTGTCCTGGTTCGGCCGAGTGGTGAGCGCCAGCTTGCCGTCCGGGGCGACGGTGACGAAGACCCAGCCGCTGCCGAAGCGCCCGGCGCCGGCGGCGTTAAAATCGGCCTTCATCTTCTCGAAGCCGCCCAGGTCGCGGGTGATGGCCTGGGCCAGTTCACCCGAGGGCGCCCCGCCCTTCCCGCCCATTACCTGCCAGAACATGCTGTGATTGGCGTGGCCGCCACCATTGTTCCGGATGGTGGTGCGAATGCTCTCCGGCACCTGGTTCAGATTCGCCAACAGCTCCTGCAGCGGCATGGAGGCGAGTTGCCCATGGTCCTTCAGCGCGTTGTTCAAGGCCGTGACATAGGCCTGGTGATGGCGGCCATGGTGCAGCTCCATGGTCTGCGCATCGATATGCGGCTCATTGGCCGAAGGCGCGTAGGGCAGCGGCGGCAGACTATGCGGGCCGGACGGAGCCGGGCTCTGGGCCTGGGCCGGACGCAGCGTGGCAAGGGCCGCAAGTGCGGGCAGCCCAGCCAGAAGGGTGCGGCGAGGAGCGAGGATCACGGCATGGTTCTCCCGGGAGGTCAGGGCGATCTGCCCCGCCGGGGTAAGCGCGGAGGGGCTCCACGGTTGCGCCGCCCGCACCTATGCGGGGGGCGGCGCCTCGCCGCGCGGCTGCCCGGCCGCGAGGACCAGCACCAGGGCTCCCACCGCGGCCAGGAGCGGCCAGATCACGGCGGCCACCGATCCCGCGCCGGACAGCACCGCCACAGGCAATGTGCCCGTTCCGGACATCACCGCCAGGGTGCTCTCACCCATCGAAAGGCCGAAGCTCAGCCCCGCCCCCAGCAGCATGGCCGGCAGCAGCCGTGGCCATACGATCCGGCGGACGGCCAATCCCGGCGACACCCCGCAAGCGGCAGCGACGCGGAACAGCGCGGGATCGATCCGGCGCAGCGCCGCCCAAATGATGGCGGTCACTAGCGGCGCTCCCAGCAGCATGTGCCAGAGCACCGCCCCCGGCAGGCCGGCGCCATGGCCGCTGTGCTCGGCAGCCAGCATCAGCGCGGCGGCGGGAATGGCGGGCGGCAGCAGGAGAGGCAGCCCGATCAGGGCCAGGGCCAGGCCACGGCCGAGGAAACGGGCCTGCAGCCCGATGCCGGCGGCAGTGCCCAGAAGCGTCGAAGCCAGGGCCGCGGGAAGCGCCGTCAGCAGGCTGTTCCGCAAGGCTTCGCCCGCATCCGCTGCCCCGCCCGCCAGCAACAGGGTGGGAAGCGGCGCCAGCAGCGCCAGAAGAACGAGAAGAGCGGCCAGACGAATCATGCGGCACCTCGCCGGCCAAAGCGCAGCAGCAGCCCGGCAACCAGCAGGGCAGGCAGAAGGAGGAAGGCAGCCAGCGCCCCGGCCGTGCCCCATTCGCCACCCCGCGCCGCCGCCGCCAGGGCGCTGGCGGCGGTCGGCGTTTTCGGTGCCAGCAGTTCCGCCGCGACGAAACTGCCCAGCGCCTGGGTGAAGACAAGGGCACAGCCCAGGGCGATGCCGCCCCGCGCCTGAGGCAGGCGGATGCGCCGGAACACCTGCCAGGGGGAGAGGCCAAGCGTGGCGGCGGCACGCGGCAGGCGCGGCCCGGCCTGCCGCAGGGCAAGGGCGACCGGCAGCACCATCAGCGGCAGCAGGCCGAGCGCCAGCACCGCGAAAGCCGCCACCGACCCCATCCCCAGCAGGGGGAGCCAGCCCGCCGCCCGCACCGCTTCACCAGCCAGCAGAGGCAGAAGAGTCGCGGCCGCGAGGATGGCAGCCCGGCGCGGTGCGGCCCCCGCGATCCAGCGCGCCAATGGCCAGGCAAGGATGAGACAGGCCAGCGTCGCCAGCAGCGCCCCGCCAAACCCGCGGCCAAGCTGCGCGCGGGCCTGTGGGCCTTGCGGGGATTCCTCGAACCCTCCCTCCGCCCTATGGCGCAGCCCGATCGCTGCCAGCAGGTGGAAGCTGGAGGGCCAGGCCACGGCCCGTTGCAGCGCAGCCCAGTTCTCGGCCTCGCCCCAGGCCGGATCGGCCACAAGGGTGGAGGTGGCGCGGGAGGTGATCGTCTCGGCCGAACGCTCGGCGGTGCCGGGCAGCGCCTGGGCCAGTTCCGGCCGGTCGGCGGCAAGGCGGCGGGCGGCGCGCTCGATCGCCTCCGCCCCCGGCACGCCCGCCGCGCGCAGGGCGGCCAGATCGGTGGCCAGGGTTTCGAAGGCCAGGTCATCCGGCAGGCCCTTGCCATCCCAGAGACGCAGCGCGCGCTGCGTACGCGGCAGGGCCGGCGCGACCTCGGTCTCCTCGACCGAACGCCAGAGCAGGAGGCCGATGGGCGCTGCCACGCCTGCCAGCACCAGCAGGACAAGGGGCATGGCCAGAAGCGCGCCCTTCAGCGCGCCCAATCGCAGGGGATTAAGGCTCAACGGTTCATCCAGATCGTGAAACTGCGCTCCAGCCGGTCGAGATGGTTGTGCCAGAACCTGTCATCGATGCGCAGCGCGCCGCGGGCATTGTCCGGCGCGGTGGGCAGGTTCGCCAGCACCTCATCCGGCAGACCAGCCTCGGCGCCCTGTAGGGTGACGCCATAGGGAATATGCATCGGCAGCCCCGCCTGGATAGCGGGCGCGCTCACGAAGCGCAGAAAGGCCAGTGCGCGCTCCCGGTTCGGGCTGCCACGCAGGATCGCCCAGCTGTCCTGCGCCAGCAGCTGGCCGGACCAGACGATGCCGAGATCGGCGGCATCCTCGCGGTTCGCAGCATCGATGCGGCCGTTATAGGCGACGGACATGGTGACATCCCCGGCCGAGAGCAGGCGCGGCGGCTCGCTACCCTGGGTCCACCAGACGAGAGAGGGGCGCAACGCCTCCAGCCGGCGGAAGGCCCGGTCCGCCCCCGCCGCCGTACCAAGGACGCGATAAACCTGATCCGGCGCCACGCCATCGGCGAGCAGCGCGATCTCCAGGGTGGTCTTCGCCCCCTTCCGCATGGCGCGGCGTCCGGGGAAGCGCCCGGTGTCGAAGAAATCGGCCCAGCCCTCGGGCGCCACTCCGCCGCGCCGATAGGCCAGCACGAAGCCATAGAGGATGTTGCCGACGCCGCATTCCGTCAGCGTGCCCGGAATGTAGCGCTCCGCGCCGCCCACCGCTTCCGGGGTGATCTTCTCGAACAACCCCTCGTCGCAGCCGAGAAGCAGTTCGTCGCCCTCCACCTGCACGAGATCCCAGCGGCTGGTGCGGTCGCGGTCGCGCAGCGACGCCATCCCGCCATCCCAGGTCTCCTCCAGCAGGCGCTGGCCGGTGGCGCGCTGATAAGGGCGGAACAGCACCTCGCGCTGCACGTCCTGATAGGAACCGCCCCAGGAAACGATGGTGAGGTCGCGTCCCTGGGCATGGCTCGGCCGCCCCGCCAGGACGAGGGGGGAAGCGGCCAGCAGCCGGCGCGTGATCGGGCGCTTCGGGGGCATGGCGGGTTTCGCTCGTCCCGTTCCGTGGTGCGGCTCAGACTAGGCCAGAATGGCCCCTCTTGGCACCCGCTCAGCCGGCATGGATGCGCGCAGCGGAGAGATTCCAGGCCACTGATGCATCCCCGCCAATCTCCGGCAGGGGCAGGCCGACAGGGCGATGGGCAATCAACTCGCCCCCGGCGCCGATCGAAAGCCGCAGGCGGGTATGGTCACCGGCGAAGCTGGCCTCCAGCAGCCGGGCCGGCACCACTTCCGCGCCCATCTCGACGGCCGAAAGAGGAGCGACGGCCAGTTGCTCGGGCCGGATCACCAGCAGCCCGCGACCGCCCGCCATGGGCGAACCCTCCGGCCCGGTGACCGGCAGGCCCAACACCTCCACCCCGCAATCGAGGCGAATCCGGCAGGTGCCATCCATGATGGTGAGCACCGTCCCGGGCAGGCGGTTGCAGGGGCCAGTAAGGGCGGCCACCACCGGGTCGGCCGGCGTCTCATAGAGATCCCGCGGCGTGCCGATCTGCCGCATCCGTCCTCCATCCAGCACCGCCACCCGGTCCGAAAGGGTGAGGGCAAGGGACGGGTCCCGCGTGGCATGCAGGATGGTGAGGCCCAGTTCCCGGCGCAGGCGGTGGAGATCGGCGGCCAGGGCCGCGCGCTCCTCCCCATCCAGGCCACGCAGCGGATCGTCCAGCAGCAGCAGGGCCGGATTGTGGACGAGGGCACGAGCGAAAGCCACGCGCGACTGCCGCGCCAAGGGTAGCGTGCCGGGCTTCTCGTGCCCGAGGGAGGCCGGAACACCCCAGCGTTCGAGCATGGCGGCGGCGCGTTCCTCACGTTCCGCCCGCGCCACGCCGCGCGCTTCCAACGGCAGGGTAACATTCCCGAGCAGGGTCAGATCCGGGAAAAGATCGGGCAAGGATGAAACCAGCCCGATGTCGCGCCGGTGCGGCGGCAGGCGCTCCAGCTTCTCGCCGCCCATCAGCAGCCGCCCGGCATCCGGCTGCAGGAAGCCCGCGACGAGGTCGATGGCGGTGCTCTTCCCGGCACCGGCCGGGCCGAGAAGGCTGAGCATCTCCCCCCGCGCCACCTCCAGCTCCATCCAGGAGAGAAGATGCGGGCCGTCCTTCCGCCCCGCCTTGCGCAGGCCCTCCATCACCAGCACCGGCGGCCCGCCGGCTGGCTTCCTGGGCATGGCGGCCGGGGTCGGGCGCGGCGCGGCATCGGCAGCGAAAACCGTGCCCTCAGTTCCGAACGTCACCAGTTTCCGCGCCATGGAACCCTCCACATGGGGGCCGAGCCATCGCGGCGCGGGCACGCAGTGTCAACCGCTCCTTCCGCGCCAGCCCGCCACCGGCTTGCCGAGGCCCCGGAGGGAGGCTAGCCCGGGATGGCAGAAAAAGGAGCGGAACGGGCATGGACGAGGCTGAAGCGAGCGTGCTGGCGCGTATCGAGGGCCGCGCGGGCCTGATCCTGATGAACCGTCCGCGCGCGCTGAACGCCCTGGACCAGGGTATGATCGACGCGCTGACCGAAGCCGCAACACGCTTCCGCGATGATCCCGCCATCGACCTCGTGGTGCTGGAAGGGGCCGGCGGCCGCGCCTTCTGCGCCGGCGGCGACGTGCGCGCCATGCGGGCGGCCGTGCTGGCCAGAGACACGGAGACGGTGGAGCGCTTCTTCACCACCGAATACGCGCTGAACCGGATGATCGCGGAATTCCCCAAGCCCTGGATCAGCCTGATCGATGGCGTGTGCATGGGTGGCGGCATCGGTGTCTCGATCCATGGCAGCCATCGGGTGGTGACGGAGCATGCCATGCTCGCCATGCCGGAGACGGCCATCGCCCTTTTCCCCGATGTCGGCACCTCCTACGCCCTGCCGCGCCTGCCGGGCGCGAATGGCGCGATGGGCAAATATCTGGCGCTCACCGGGGCGCGGCTGCATGGCGCGGAAGCCGTGGAAGCGGGGCTCGCCACGCATCATGTCCCGCGTGAGAAGCTGGCGGCGCTGCGGGAGGCCCTGCTGACTGGCGATGCCGGCATGGTGGAGCGCTTCGTCGCCGCCGTGCCGCCCGGCCGGGTGGCAGCGGAGCGCCCGGCGATCGAGCGCTGCTTCGCGCCGGACGACATTGCCTCGATCATGGCCATCCTCGCCGCCGAGGACAGCGAGTGGTCCCGCGCCCAGCTGGCGGTGCTGCACCGCATGTCCCCAACCTCCATGGCCGTGACGCTGGAACTGCTGCGGCGCGGCGCCGGCATGGACCTGCCCGCCTGCCTGGCGATGGAGCTGGTCCTCACCCGCGCCGTGACACGCCACCCGGACTTCGCCGAGGGCGTGCGCGCCGTGCTGGTGGACAAGGACAACGCCCCGCGCTGGCAGCCCGCGACGATCGACGCGGTGGACCCGGCGGCGGTGAAGGCGATGTTCGGCTGATGTCGGGCGTCTGGGCCCGGGCACTCAGCCCAGGCCCAGGAGGCCCCTGCGCAGCCCGTCGCTCGCGGCGTCTGGTCCGATGAAGCTCGCCAGCATTGGCACCCCCTGGCGGGGTCCAAGTGAGGCAGGCGGCTCCCCGGCATAGGCGATGTCGGTGCGATCGGGCAGGAAGAGCCAGTCCTCAACCTGCCCCGCTGGCAGGTCCCGCAACCTGGCACGGAAGGCGGCTGGCATCTCGCAGCCACACCCGTCGCGGAAGCCTTCCTCCCAGTTGCTCACCAGGCGGCTCTTCGAGACGCTGACCAGATAACGCAGCCGCAGCAGCTTCACCCCGTTCGAGGCAAGAATCGCGGCGGCATCGCTGCTGCGCCGTTCCAGATAGAGCCAGCCGCGCACCACCTCGAACCCGAGGAAGCGGCGGCGGCCAATGCCGTTCAGGACAAGGCGCCGACCGGCGACGGTGATCTCACCAGGCTCCTCCTGCGCCAAAGCCGGGCGGAGGGCCGGCATCGCGAGGGCCAGAGCCAGCATGGTGCGGCGAGCAGTGCCCCCGCCCGAAAGCCCGTTCCCTGCCATGCAATGCCTCCTCAATGGCGTGACCCATCCTATCATGGTCCTGCCTCCGGCCTTGCCCAGGGATCATAAGGCAGCACCAGATGACGGATTGGAGAGGTGCCATGGACGCCCCGGCGCGGCTGCGTGCCCTGATCAGGGCGGATCCGTGGCGGATGGCCCTGCTGCGCGAGGTCGCGGCGCTGGACCTGCCCGATGCCTGGATCGGCGCCGGCTTCCTGCGCGACATTGCCTGGGATGCGCTGCATGGACGCCGGCCGTCTCCGTGCCGCGGCGATGTGGACGTGGTGTGGTTCGGTGCGGCGCCGTCCATGTCGGAGGATCGCGTGCTTGAGGCCAGGCTGCGCGCGGCGCTGCCCGGCGTGGACTGGTCGGTCACCAACCAGGCGCGGATGCATGCGCGGAACGGCGATGCACCCTATCGCGACACCGCCGATGCGATGCGCCACTGGCCCGAGACGGCAACCGCCGTCGCCGCGCGCCTGAACGGAGGAGCGGTGGAGATTCTGGCGCCGCTGGGGCTGGAAGACCTGCTTGGCGGAGTGATCCGTCCCGCCCCGCGCTTCACCGGGGAGAAGCGCGACATCGTCGAAAGGCGTGTCGCGGCGAAGGGCTGGCTGGCGCGATGGCCCTTGCTGCGGCGGGCGGAACCCTACTGATCCACCCGCCGCGCATGTTCAGGTCTGCGCGCCGCCGTTGACCTGCAGCATCTGGCCGTTGACGAAGCCGCCACCTTCGGAAACCAGCATCTGCACCACGGTGGCGAGGTCGCTGGGCATGCCCAGGCGGCCGACCGGAATGCGCTGCACCGATGCCAGGCGGCGGCGCATCGATTCCTCATCCTCGCCATCCGAGGCGATGGTGCCCGGCGAGATCGCGTTGACGGTGATCCCCTTCGGGCCGAACTCCTTCGCCAGCGCCTTCGTCAGCCCCCAGACTCCATGCTTCGCGACCGAAACCGGCGCGTGCCCGTCATAGCCATGGATGGCGTTCATGCCGGTGAAATTCACGATACGCCCCCAGCCACGTTCCACCATGCCCGGCAGGCAGGCGCGAGCCAGCCAGACTGCGGCATCGAGATCGATGGAGATGACGCGGCGCCATTCCTCGTCGCTCATGTCCAGGAAGGGCTTGCTGGGCCGCCAGGCAGCGTTGTTGACGAGGACATCAACGCCACCGAAGCGGTCGATGGCCTCGGCAGCGATACGGGCGCATTCCTCCTGCCGGCCGACATCGCCCATCGCGACGATGGCCTCCCCTCCGGCCTGGCGGATCTCCTGCGCCACCGCTTCGCAGGCATCGCGACTCGATGAACCATTGATCACGACACCGAAGCCATCCCGCGCGAGTCCAAGCGCCACGGCCCGGCCGATATTGCGCCCCGCGCCTGTGACGAGCGCGGCCTTGCGTCGCTGGTTCATCCTTTGGTGTTCCTCGCTCTTGTTCATACCGCGTGCCAGCGGATCATGCCCGGGGCGCCCGTTCCGGAAGGCGACAGCCACCCCTGGCGGAACGTTCCTTAGACGGCGTTCGGAAAGGGCACAATTCACCGCCCATCCCGATCATGCCCTTAATGCCGCCGCCGGCGCTCCGAGGCCTCGGCCCGCCGCATATCCACGAAGACCTCGTAATCCTCGTGCTTTGTGGGCAGCCAGCCGATGGCACTGCCGCGCTCCACCGCCTTGTGGATGTCCGGATGTGCGGAAGGCAAAGCCAAATGGAAGTCCACGATGTCCTTCTTGAAGGACGCAGGAAGGTCCGAACGCACCACGACCGGGCCGTTCTGGATCGGACGCGAACGCCAGATGATCCGGATGTCCTTCATGTCCAGCAGGCCCTTCTCCACGGCGGCCGTCAGCACGCCGCGCGTGAAGCCGCGCGCCTCGTCGCCCTGGCCGGAGGACCAGCAGACGCCAGCGTCATACTGCTTCTGCAGCACGGCCACGAGCGCCTGGTCATGCCCGCCCGCGAAGCCTGTCCGGCCGAAGAAGGTCTCTGGCGTGATCCCCGCCGCGCGCAGTTCCGCACGGGGAATGAGATAGCCGGAAGCGGAATTGGGATCGGACCAGGCCATGGCCTTGCCGCGCATCTCCTCCAGCTTCGTGATGCCGGAATCCGCGCGCGCATACATCAGCGCGACATAGCTGGTGCTGCCATCCGGTTCCTGCGTCACCAGGATCGGCTCCACCCCGCCATTCGTGTCCAGCCACACCCCGACATAGGCGGCGGGGGACATGTTGGCGATCTCCAGCTGCTTCGCGGCGAAGGCCTGCTGCACACCGGAATAGTCGCTGGCGAAGAACATGCGGGTGGGAACGCCGAAGGTATCCTCGAAGAGCTTGCGATAGGCGTCGTAGCGGCCGAGCCGGTCACTCTCGGATTCGCCGCCCAGCACCCCCAGCCGGATCTGCGGCACCTGCGCCGCCCATTCCCGACGCCCCGGCGCCGGCATGGAGCGGGGCGCCTGACCCGGCGCCTGGGCATGGGCGGCCAGCGGCAGGAGGGCGCCGGTGGCGACCAGATGGCGGCGGCGGATCATGGACAGCTCCGGAATCTGAACATCTTCGTCAGCCTGTCACGGGCCGGGACGCATGACCACGGGGTTGGGATGTTGCACACCGCGCGCTGCCCGATCACCTTGCGGCCATGGCACGGCGTCAGGAAGGCGCGCCGGGGAAGGAAGCGCGGCACGCCGCCATCCTCCAGGCGCTGAACACGGATCCCACGGTACGCATCAGCGTACTCGCGGCACGCTTCGGCGTCTCGGGAGAGACGGTACGGCGGGACATCGAGGAACTCTCGGCAAAGGGCGTCGTGCGGCGCACCTATGGCGGTGCCTCCGTCACCCATGCCGGGCTGCAACCAGACTTCACCGCCCGCGAGGCCATGGCAGGGACCGAGCGCGCCCTCATCGGCGCCGCCGCCGCCGCCCTGGTGGAGCCCGGCGCCGTGCTGATGGTGGATGCCGGCAGCACCACCGCCCGCTTCGTCCGCGCGCTGGCCATGCGCGGCGTGGCAGCCACGCTGATCACCAACAGCCTGCCCGCCGTCTCCATCGCCGGGGAGGCGGAGAGGCTGCGCGTCCTGGTGGCGCCGGGAGAGTTCTATGCCGCCGAGCGCGCCCTCTACGGCGCCGAAACCCAGGCCTTCCTGCGCCGCTTCAGCGTCGATGTGGCTTTCATCGGCGCCTCCGGACTGACGGTGGAGGGCCCGACCGATGCCGAGAGCCGCGCCGCCTGGGTGAAGCGGGCCATGCTGGAACGGGCGCCACGCCGGGTCCTGCTGCTCGATTCCGGCAAGTTCGGCCGCGCCTATCTCGAACGGGTGACCGAGCTTTCCACTCTCACCGATCTGGTGACGGATGCTCCCCCGCCCCCCTCCCTCACCGCTGCGCTGGAGAAGGCCAAGGTGGCAATCCATGTCGCGAATGATGTTTGACCCTCCACATTGAGAGTGGCATCCTCCACATTAACTGGAGGAACCCGCTTGGCCTACACGCCTGCCCCGCAGCCCCTGCGCGCCGCCCCGACCTCACGGCTGGCCGCGCTACGCTTCGTGCTGACCGATATCGACGACACCCTGACCGAGGAGGGCCGCCTGCCCGCCCTCGCTTATTCGGCCATGGAGTCGCTGGCGCAGGCAGGGCTTTCCGTGATCCCGGTGACCGGGCGCCCGGCCGGCTGGTGCGACGCCATCGCCCGCCAGTGGCCAGTGGCCGCCGTGGTCGGGGAAAATGGCGCTCTCTGGTATGCCGAAGACCGAGTCGCACGCCGCATGGTCCGTTGGCAGGCGCAAGAGGAAGCCGCCCGCCTCGCTAATCGCGACCGGCTGATGGCCCTGGCCGACGAGGCCATGGTGGCCGTGCCCGGCACGCGCATCGCCTCCGACCAGCCCTTCCGCCTGTTCGACGCCGCCGTGGATTTCGCCGAGGATGCAGGCCCCCTGCCGCTGGAGGATGCCGCCCGCATCGCCGAGGTGTTCGAGGCGGGCGGTGCCCAGGCCAAGGTTTCCTCCATCCATGTGAACGCCTGGTTCGGCGACTGGGACAAGCGCGCGGGGATCGAGAACCTCTTCGCCGCCCGCTTCTCCCCGCTGGCCTCGGTGATCGACCAGGTCGCCTTCCTCGGAGACAGCCCGAATGATGCGCCGCTCTTCGGCGCCATTCCCTTCTCTGTGGGGGTTGCCAATGTGCTGCCCCATCTGGGCAGGATCGCGTCCGCCCCCGCCTATGTCACACAAGCGCCCGGCGGGCGCGGCTTCGCGGAATTCGCGGCGGCCCTGCTGGCCGCACGCGCAAAACACATGGAGGAGAACGCCGCATGAGGAACCTGCTACTCGCCACGATTCCGGCCGGGCTGATGGCCCTGGCCCTGCCCGCCGCCGCACAGGCGCCCGCCCAGCAGGCCGATGGCGCCTGCTTCCGCGGCACTCTGGACGAGGGCTATTGCGACAACAACCGCGACATGGTGGCGGACACGCCCGAGGCGTCGCGCCAGCGCGATCCCTCGACGCTCGTCTTCACCTACACCCCCGTCGAGGACCCGGCGCTCTACGCCAGCCAGTTCCGCCCCTTCGTTGATCACCTGACGCGTTGCACCGGCAAGCGCACCATGTACTTCCAGGTGACGAGCAATGCGGCACAGGTCGAGGCCATGCGCTCCGGCCGGCTGCATGTCGCGGGCTTCTCCACCGGCCCCACCGCCTTCGCGGTGAACCTGGCCGGCGCCGTGCCCTTCGCCGTGAAGGGCGGGCCGGACGGCTTCGAGAGCTACCGCGTCGTGATGCTGGTGCGCGCGGACAGCAACATCCAGAGCCTGGCGGACCTCAAGGGCAAGCGCGTCGCCCACACCTCCGCCACCTCCAACTCCGGCAACCTCGCCCCGCGCGCCTTCTTCCCGGCGCAGGGCCTGAAGCCGGACGAGGATTACCGCGTGCTCTATTCCGGCGGGCATGACCGCAGCGTGATGGGCGTGAACGCGGGCGACTACGACGCGGCGCCGGTGGCGTCCGACGTCTATTCCCGCATGGTCGCGCGCGGCCAGGTGAAGGCCGAGAACTTCCGCGTCATCTGGCAGAGCGATCCCTTCCCCACCTCATCCTTCGCCATGTCGCATGACCTGAAGCCGGAACTGCAGACGAAGATCCGCGAGTGCTTCATGTCCTACCGCTTCCCTGAGTCGATGGCGAAGGACCTGGGCGGCAATGACCGCTTCTGGCCCGCGACCTATGCCGAGCAATGGGCCCCGGTGCGCGCCGTGGCCGATGCGGTGAACGCCCCCTACAACCGCGCGGCCTTCGACGCCGAGAGCCGGCGCGAGCTGGAGGCCGAAGCACGCCGCAACGCGGCCCGCACGCAGACCCAGAGCGGTGGCGTGCACAACGTGCCGCAGGCAGGCGGCAACGCGCCGGCGGCCAAGCCGTGAGCGCCGCCCTCGACATCCGCGGGCTCACCAAGGAGTACGTGGCCGGCAAGCCGGTGCTGCGGAACCTGGACCTGTCCATCGGCGCCGAAGGGATCACGGCCATCATCGGCCCCTCCGGCACGGGCAAGTCCACACTGCTCCGCTGCATCAACCGGCTGGTCGAGCCCACCAAGGGCGAGATCCGTCTGACGGGTGCCGAGGGCAGCATCGATGTCGCGAAGCTGCGCGGGCGGGCCTTGCGGCTCGCCCGGCGGCGGATCGGCATGGTGTTCCAGGAATACAACCTCGTGGAGCGCCTCTCCGTCATGGAGAACGTGCTCTGCGGGCGCCTTGGCTATGTGCCGCTCTGGCGCGCCTGGCTGCGCAAGTATCCGGAGCAGGACATCGCCCGCGCCTTCCAGCTTCTGGATGCGGTCGGCCTGCCGGAACACGCCACGCGCCGCGCCGATGCGCTTTCGGGCGGACAGCGCCAGCGCGTGGGCATCGCCCGCGCCCTGATGCAGCGGCCCGACCTGCTGCTGGCCGACGAGCCGACCTCCTCCCTCGACCCCCGCACCTCGGTCGAGGTGCTGGAGATGCTGACCAACCTGGCGGGGGCCGAGGGCGTGCCGGTCATCATCAACATCCACAATGTCGCGCTCGCCAAGCGCTACGCCAAGCGCATCGTCGGCATGTCAGGCGGCGCCATCGTGTTCGACGGCAAGCCCGAGGACCTGGAGGACAGCCACCTCAGCCAGATCTATGGCGGCGAGGACTGGTTGTGAGCGACAGCGCCCTCCCAGCCCCCCAGGCAGAGGCTTCCGCCCGCCGCGCCTTCGCCCCTGACTGGGGCATGCGGATCCTCGGGATTCTGCTGATCGCCTATCTCTTCTACGCGGCGAGCCAGCTTGATCTCGGCCTCGGCCGGTTCATCACCGGCCTCGGCGAGGGCGGGCGCTTCCTGGCGCGCATGGTGCCGCCGAATTTCGAACGCTGGGAACTGCTGCTCGAAGGCCTGCTCGAGAGCATCCAGATCGCGGTGCTCGCCACAGTCGTCGGCATCATCCTCTCCCTGCCGCTCGGCCTGCTTGCGGCGCGCAACCTCGCGCCCTGGTGGGTCTCCGGCCCGGTGCGGGCCTTCATTGCGGTCTGCCGCAGCCTGCACTACGTGATCGTCGCCATCATCTTCGTGAAGGCGATCGGCTTCGGCGCGATGGCCGGCGTGGCCGCCCTCGTCGTCGCTTCCATCGGCTTTGCCGCCAAGCTTTTCGCGGAAGCCGTGGAGGAAATCTCCATGAAGCCCGTGGAAGCCGTACGCGCCACCGGCGCCTCGGCCATGGCCGTGTTGATCTATGCGGTACTGCCGCAGGTCGCGTCGCGCTTCGTCGGCTTCAGCCTGTACCAGCTGGACAGCAACCTGCGGAACTCGACGCTGGTCGGCATCGTGGGCGCGGGCGGCATCGGCGGCACGCTCTTCGCGGCCTTCAAGCGCTTTGACTACGACTTCGTCTCGGCGATCCTGCTCGCCATCATCGCCCTCATCCTCCTGGCCGAGGTGATCTCCGGCCGCATCCGGGCTGCCATGCGATGAGCGCCACCACGACAACCGGAGACACGCTGGCGCCGCTGCGCCGCGAATGGATCCGCCACACCCCCGCCGAGCGCCTCACGCGCTGGGTAATGACGCTCACCATCGTCGCCGCCACGGTCTGGGCGGTGCGGACGATCGACATCATCCCCGAGTTCCTGATCGATGCGCCGGAGCAGATGGCCGATCTGCTGCTGCGGATGTGGCCGCCCGATCTCGCCTACTACCCCACCACGGTCCATGGCGCGCTGATCGAGACGCTGCACATCGCGACGCTCGGCACCGTCTTCGGCTTCCTCATGGCGATCCCTCTGGCGCTTCTGGCCGCACGCAACATCTGCCGCATCCCCGCGCTGAACGCGCTGGCGCAGGTGGGGCTGGTGGCCTCGCGCTCGGTGAACTCGCTGGTCTGGGCGCTGATCTTCGTGGCGGTCTTCGGGCCAGGCGCGGCGGCGGGCGTCTTCGCCATCGCCTTCCGTTCCATCGGCTTCGTCGGCAAGCTGCTGGCCGAGGCGCTGGAGGAGATGAACCCCGGCCCGCGTGAGGCGCTGCGCGCCGCCGGCGCCCCCTGGGGCGCGGAGATGCTCAAGGCCGTCTGGCCGCAGATCCGCCCGGCCTTCTGGGGCGTCGCCCTCTTCCGCTGGGACATCAACGTGCGCGAGAGCGCCGTGCTGGGCCTGGTGGGTGCGGGCGGAATCGGCGTGGTGCTGGAGGATGCGATCAACTTCTTCCAGTGGGACCAGGTCGCCACCATCCTTCTCGCGATCCTGGCCGTTGTGCTGGTCGCAGAAATCGTAGTGACCCGCGTGCGGGCAAGGCTTCTTTGATGAACAACAAGTTGCCGGAGGTCGTCGATCTCCTCGTCATCGGCGGCGGCGTGAATGGCTGCGGCATCGCGCGCGATGCCGTGGGTCGCGGCCTTTCCGTGATGCTGGTCGAGCGAAAGGACATCGCGGACGCGACCTCCTCCTCCTCCTCCAAGCTCATCCATGGCGGGCTGCGCTATCTTGAGCAGTATGAGTTCCGCCTGGTGCGCGAGGCGCTGGCCGAGCGCGAGGTGCTGCTGGGCATCGCCCCGCACATCGTTTGGCCCATGCGTTTCGTCCTGCCGCACCGACCGGAAATGCGCCCGCGCTGGATGATCCGCGCCGGCCTGTTCCTCTATGATCACCTGGCCAGCCGCAAGTCGCTGCCCGCCAGCGAGGCACTGGATCTCGCCCGACTGCCGCAGGGCGAGCCGCTGAAGCAGCCGGAGTTCTCGCACGGCTTCGCCTATTCGGATTGCTGGGTCGAGGACAGCCGCCTCGTCCTGCTGAATGCGCGCGACGCCGCCGACCGCGGCGCCACCGTGCTGACCCGCACCGAATTCGTGAAGGCCAGCCGCGCCGCCGATGCCTGGACCGTCACGCTCCGCGCCGCTGATGGCGCCGAGCGCACCGTGCGCGCCCGCGCCATCGCCAATGCCGCCGGCCCCTGGGTGATGGCGACGCAGGATGCCACCGGCACCACCTTGCAGGGCCGTGTGCGCCTTGTGCGCGGCAGCCACATTGTGGTGCCCGCGCTGCACAAGGGCGAGCAGGCCTATATCCTGCAGAATGATGACCGGCGGGTGATCTTCGTCATTCCTTATGAGCAGGAGTTCTCGCTCATCGGCACCACCGACGTGACGCACGACCCGTCCGAAGGGAAGCCGCACTGCACGCCGGAGGAGGCCGCCTATCTCTGCCAGGCCGTTTCCCGCCAGTTCCGCAAGCCCGTGACGCCGCAGGACATTGTCTGGACCTATTCCGGCGTGCGCCCGTTGCATGACGATGGCGCGGACAACCCTTCCTCCGTCACGCGCGACTACACGCTGAAGATGGACACGCAGGGCGCGCCGCTGCTTTCCGTGCTGGGCGGCAAGATCACCACCTACCGCCGCCTGGCGGAGGATGCGGCCGAGCAGATCGGCCGCGCACTCGGCCGCCCCGGCACCTCCTGGACCGGCCGCGCCGCCCTGCCCGGCGGCGATCTCGGCGGCCTCTCCCGCGCCGCCTTCACCGAGAGCATGGCCCGTGCCCATCCCTGGATGCCGCGCCCCCTGCTGGACCGGCTGATCCGCACCCATGGCAGCGAGCTGGAGCGGGCGATCGACGGAGCCAGCTCCATCGAGGCGCTGGGCGGCGACCTCGGCGGCGGCATCACCGCACGGGAACTGGAATGGATGCGGGCCCGCGAATGGGTGGTGGAGCCGGAGGACGTGCTGTGGCGCCGCACCAAGCGCGGCCTGCACATGACCCCGCCTGAGCGAGAGGCCTTCGCGTCACGCTTCGCGGAATTGCGCAAGGCCGCTTAGCCTCGTTGCGCCGCCCAGGCCCCGGAGCCCTTCATGCGCCGTCGCGCCATCCCGATCCTGTTGCTGGCCGCACTCCCCCTGAGCCCCGCTTCGGCGCAGGGGGATCCCACCGCACTCGCGCTCGCGCGCGAGTATGTGGAACGGCATCGCGGCACCCTGCCGGACCTGGAACAGCTGACCCTCGCCGCCGTTGGCGGCGGAGAGGATCCGGAAGGCCTGCGGCTTGAAGCAGCGATGCGAGCGGAGTTAGAGGCAGCCGAGCCAAAATACCGAGAAGCCATGGCCCGCCTTCTCGCCACAGGCCTGGACCTGTCTGTCCTGCAACATGCACTGGCCGACGGCTCGATCCGAGCGAGGATCGCGTCCAGCCCGAATGCAAGGCGCCTCAGCTCCGATCTGAACCGCCTGACCGTGGAAACCGTCGCGGGCATAAGCGAGCGCGTCCTGCGCCACAGGTGAGCCGAGACGCCGGCCTCTCAGCTTGCTTGCCGAGCCACAAGCACCCGCGCCAGCGTCTCGAACTCCGGCACGCTCAGCGTCTCCGCACGCCGCGTCGGCTCGATCCCGGCGGCGGCCAGCAGTTCCTCGGCATTGCCCAGACTCTTCAGAGAGCCGCGCAGCATCTTCCGCCGCTGCCCGAAGGCGGCGGCTGTCACCTTCTCCATGGCGCGCGCGAGCCTCTGCTCCGGCTGCTCCGCATGCGGCACCAGATGCACGACGGCAGACCACACCTTGGGCGGCGGGCTGAAGGCCCCTGGCGGCAGGCGCAGCACCATATGCGCCTCGCAGCGCCACTGGGCGGCCACGGCCAGCCGGCCATAAGCCTCCGTGTCAGGGGCGGCCACGATGCGCTCGGCCACCTCCTGCTGGAACATCAGCGTCAGGCTTTCATAGGCGCCCGCATTCGCCAGCCAGCCGATCAACAGCGGCGATCCGACGTTGTAAGGCAGGTTCGCCACGATCCGGCGTGGCGCCGGCATCATCGCCACCGGGTCCACCTTCAGCGCATCGGCCTCGGTGACGGTCAGGCGGCCGGGATAGGCTTCCGCAAGCTCGGCCAGGGCCGCGACTGCCCGGGAGTCCAGTTCCACGGCATGGACATGCTCCGCCCCATGCGCCAGCAGCGCCCGCGTCAGCCCGCCCGGGCCGGGGCCGACCTCCAGCACATGCCGCCCCGTGAGATCACCTGCCAGCCGCGCGATCCGGCCGCACAGCGCCTCATCCAGCAGGAAGTGCTGGCCCAACGACTTGCGCGCGGCCAACCCATGCCGGTGAACCGTCTCGGAAAGGCTCCGAAGGGCGGGCGGATTCACGCCCTGGCTAACCGCGCATCTCGATCGTCGCGCGGCGCCGCAGATCGCGGCTCCGCTGCCGCGAAAGGTTCTCCGCCCGCTCGCGCAGCATCTGCTGCTTCGCCATCTCAGGCGTGAAATTCGCCAGGTTCCGCGTTTCGCGTGTGCAGACGGCGATCACCATGATCCCGTCCTGCGTCACGATCGGCTGGCTCACCCGGCCTGGCGAAAGCCCGGCGATGAGCTGGCGCAGCGGCGGCGGCGACAGCGTCTCCAGCCGGACCTCTCCGCCCGGATCGGTCGGGCGCGGAGAATTGGCCGCGCGTGCCGCGGCTTCCACCCCATCGCAGCCGCCGCGGATCGCCTGGGCACGCTCAAGCTGCTGGCGCTGCTGCGCCGTCGGGTTCTCCGGGTCGAGAGGCGAGGTGAAGGGCAGGAAGGCCTGGCGCAGCGTGATCATGGTCGCATTCTCGCGCCCCGTCTCGCGCTTCTGGCGCAGCGTCACGATCTGATAGCCGCCCGGCACCTCGATGGCGTTTGAGACGGCGCCCGGTGGCATGCGCTGCACGATGGTGGCCACCTCCGGGTCCAGCTGCTCCGTGCTCACCCAACCGAGGTCACCGCCCTGCAGCGCCGTCTGGCTCTGGCTGAACTGGGTGGCAGCGATCGGGAAGGGCAGCCCCTGGCGCAGGCGGGCGATCACATCGTCCACGAAGCGCTTCGTCTCACCGGCGGTGGAAGGGTCCTCGACCGGCACGAAAATCTCGGAAACAAGGTATTCGGGCTGCCCGACGCGCGCGGCATGGGCCACCACCGCCTCACGGATCTGCTCCTCCGAAGGCTCGGCATCCGGACCCAGCAGGGCGCGGATATAGCGGCCCCAGCCGATCTGGGCGCGAAGCTGGTCATAGAGCACGCGGGGCTCCACCCCGGCACCGCGCAGCTGGGCGCGCAGGCCGCCATCCGACAGGCCGTTGCGGCGCTCGATATCGCTGACCGCGGACGCCACCTCGTCATCGCCCACCGGGATGCGCCGGCGCTGAATCTCCTGCAGGCGCAGCCGCTCCTCAATCAGCTGGCGCAGGATCTGCGGGCGGATGCGGGTCATCAGGTCAGGCGCTGGCTGCAAGCCGACATTCAGCGCAAAGAGCCGGGTGCGGGACCGCACCTCGCTCTCCGTCACCACATCGCCGTTCACTACGGCCACGATCCGGTTCGTGCTCTCCAGCGGCGCGCCGGCCTGTGGGCGCGCCGTCGGGCGGCCCGCCGGCTGAGCCAGGGCGCCAGCCGATCCAAACAGGGGCGGCAGGACCAGGGCAAGGCCCAGAAGGGTCGGAAGCGCCGGGCGGAGACGGGGGAGGCATCGCATGCGCGGGTTCCTAGACCATGCGGACGACGGATTGAAGCGCTCGCGGGGAGCGGAGGGAGGAAGCCGCCCCTTAAAGTGCCCGCAGGGCGAAATCGCCCACTGTCTTCAACCCAACGCGGAAGATGAGGGTGGTACCGCCGGGGTAGTACTCATTGGTGGAGGGATCCTCGGCGTAGGAGCGATAGAAGCTGCTCTCAAAGATGAGGCATTCGTCCTCATAGGTCGCACTCGCGCCCACGGAAACGCCGCGCTTGTCCTCAAGATCGTAGCGACCGAACACGCTGCCGCGCCAATAGGTGCCCAGCCGGGTGCTCACGCCACCATAGACCTCGCGGGTGTAACGCGGCGGCGTGCGCAACGTGGAGGGCATCTGGTAAAGGTAACCGAAATTGATCCGCGTCCCCTGCAGCCCCAGGGGGTCCAGCCCGAAGCCGGCCGTGGTGTCGATCAGGCGCCGGTCCAGCGAGTCGCCGTCCAGCCTGGTCCGGGCGGTCACATCAAACCAAGAGGTCGGCGCCACCATGACCCGCCCGACCCAGTCGGACGCCCGCTTATCGAGGCCGGAGTGCTCCGGAAAGATCTTCTCATCAGAGGCACGGAAGGAGCGCCCGACCAATCCTTCCACCACGCCGCCATTCGGGAAGTACCAGGCGGCCCGCAGCGCCGCATCCACCCGGGTGCCGCCTTCCTGGCGGTCACGCCCGTTGAAGCGGTTCAGGGCAAAGAGATTCGCATCGGTGAACTCGAAGTCGAGGCTGTCCTCATTCGGGATGTCTCGCTGCCGCCCGATGTTGGGGCCGGTCACCAACTGCACGCGCGGCTCGATCAGCTGCTGCCCGAGCGTGCCGGCCGAGCGGACCAGCGGCAGGCGCCAGTCGACCGCCGCGCGGATATTCCCGGTGGCCGTGGTGGTGCTGCCGATCCCGCTGAAATTAGGAGCCAGATTCAGGTCGTTCGCATTGTAGGCCAGCGCATCGGCCTGCACCCGGAAGGTCCACTGGGCACCCACGGAGTCGAAGCGGGGCAGTTCATAGCGCCACCGGGTGCCGGCGCGCTGGGTCTTGGTGCCCTCGGAGCGATAGACGTTGAAGGCGGTGGCGTCCGCGGTCAGCGTGCCGCCAAGCGAATCCCGGCCCAGTACGGTCTCATAGTAGATATTGGGCAGGACGAAGGGGATGCGGCTCGTGACATCCTGCTCACGCAGGCTTTGGAAGGCCAGCGCGTTGACGCGGGCATAGGAATCATAGCCCCAGAAGCCCTGGGCGAAGACCGAGCTGGACAGCACCGAGGTCGCCGGCTGGCGGTAGGCGCGAAGATAGGTCTCGCTCGTCGCGCGGTTGATGCTGAAGCCGGCCTCCCAGTTCTCGTCGATGGTAAAGAGGCCGCGCGCGAAGATATGCGCGCCAAGCCCCTCTTCTTCAGACGATTCGCGCCCGGTCAGCTGGCCGAGCGAGCCCTCGATCTGCATCTGGCCGAAATTGAAGCGCTGCCGGTAGTTGAAGAAGCCGCCGGGCGGCGCCTCGGTGGACAGCAGCGGCGTGACGGTGAGGTCGCTCTGCTCGTTGATCGCCCAGTAATAGGGGATCTCGGCAAAGGCGCCGAGGTAGTTGGTCTGCCCGAAAGAGGGCGTCAGGAAGCCTGACGAGCGCGGGGTCGAAGGGTCCGGCATCGACAGATAGGGCGTGTAGAAGGTCGGGATGCCGCCGAATTGCAGGGTGGCATCGCGGAAGCGGATTCGCCGCGCCTCGCCATCCTGGGTGGCGAGGCGGGAGCGGAGCTGCCAGAGCGGCGGCTCGGTGGGATCCTCCACGCAGAGATCGCAGGAAGAATAGACGACGCGGGCGAGGTCCGAGACCACGGCGCCGCTCTCGGTGGTACGGCGGCGGGCGCCATTGGCGGCCAGCCTTCCATTCTGCGCCAGCAGGCCACGCATGCCGCTCACCACCGCGTCGCGCATGCCGCCCATCAGCTCGACGCGGTCGGCGAAGAGCACCTGGCCATCCGGCTCCAGCAGCTGGACATTGCCCTCGGCGATGGCCACGCCGGTGTCACGGTCATAGGTGAAGCGGTCGGCGCGTAGAATCCGCTCGTTCTGCCAGGCCTCTACAGACCCGCTCGCCGTCACCCGGTTCTCGTTCTGGTCATACTCCACCGCGTCGGCGGTGAAGGTGACAGGTGCATTGCGGTCGGCCTCGGTCCCGCCGCCCAGCCCCCCCAGGGGGCCGGCGGAAGGACTGCCAGGGCGCTCGGCGCCACCCTTTGCCATGCCGGCGCCCATGCCGGGCACGCTGCCCCTCCCGATCTGGTCGGGCCGCACATCGCTCGGAAAAGCGCCTTGCGCCATGGCGGGCAACGGCACCGTCGGGGCGGCGAGCGCCATGACGAAGGCCGCGCCGCCGAGCAGCCGCGCGCGGCGGGAGGCATGTGCCAGGGTAAACCGGGGAAAGGACCGGCGGGCGGGACGCTTCCGGTCGCTCACGTCTCTCATCCGTCCTCCAGGTGAAGCAGCAACGCCACCGCGCACATCAATCCAGCCGTGGCGGGCGCCCAGGCGGCCAGCACCACGGGCAGGGTTCCGGTCTCGCCGAACTCGCCGGTCACCCGGTCGAGCAGAAACAAGGCAAAGCCGGCGGCGACGCCGGCACCCAGCATCTGGGCGACACCGCCCTTGCGCGCTTCGCGCATCGAAAAGCCAGCGGAGAGCAGGGCCATGGCAACCGCCAGCATGGGCAGGGCCAGCAGGGAATGGAAGTGCAGTCGGTGCCGCACCGCCGAGAAGCCTGAACTCTCCAGAACATCGATGAAATCGGGCAACGCCCAGAAGGAGAGGGTGTCGGGGCTGGCGAAGCTGTCCTCGATCCGGCCAGGCGTCAGCTCCGTGGGAAAACGGAGGGTCTCGGGAGGGCTGGCCATGCGGTCAGCCCCGAAGGAAACCGCACCCTCCAGCAGCCAGGCACCGTTCGTCAGCGTGGCGCGGGGAGCCTCGACCCGGCTGAGGAAGCGGTCATGGGGCGAGATACGCCAGACCGAAACCTCCTCCAGCCCGAAGCCGCCATCCTGCCGCGAAAAGGGGCGGCCGGACAGGATCGCCACGCCCTGCGGGTCCAGCCCCCGATCCGCCTGCCGCAGCCAGAGGCGGCCGCCGGCCAGGGTGGTGACACCGGAGCTGTTGCGCAGCACCGCAGCGTCCAGCCGCTCCGCCCGCGCCAGCATGGCGGAAGAGAGCGGCGAGAGGCCGACGGTACCGATGCCGCCAAGCAGCGCCGCCACCAGCACGGGCCCGAGCAGGAAGCCCCAGGCCGAGATGCCGGCCGAGCGCGCCACCACCAGCTCCGATGAGCGCGCCAGGCGCCAGAAGGCAAGAATGCCGCCGAGCAGGATGGCGAAGGGCAGCACCTGCAGGGCCACGAAGGGCACGCGCAGCCCGGCGATGGCGGCGACGATGCCGAAGCCCGCCTCCCGCGTCGCGGCACGGCGCAGCAACTCGATGAAGTCGAACAGCGCGACGAGGCCGGTGAGGGCGGCGAGCATCAGCAGGCACATGCCAGCGAAGCGGCGGGCGACATAGGCGCCGAAGGTCAGCGGAAAGGTCACCCGGCAGCAACCCGCTGCGTCAGGACCGCACCCTGCGCCTGTCCCGGCTTGGATCCAGGCTTCGGCACCGGCGGCACGCGCCTCGGCCAGCCCGGGGCGCCCGAAAGCACCCAGGCCGCGGCCACGGCCGGGCCGAGCGCATGCACCCAGATCAGGGGGATGAAGAAGTTGTCCCGCGCCGCCAGATTGCCCACCGCCAGGCCGATCGCGAGGAGCGTGACCACCGCGCCGACCGCGACCATGGTGGTGATTCCCCCGCCATGCCGCCGGAAGCCGCTGCCCAGGGCGGCGGCCAGCCCCACCAGCGCGAAGGAAAGGGCGGTGAAGGGCGAAGCCAGGCGCGAATGCCCTTCCGCACGGAACTTGCGGATATCGCGCTCCGGCAGGCCTTCGGCCGGGTCAGGGTTCAGCAACTCGCCGACGAATCGCTCGCGACTGTCACGGTTGCGGGCATCCTCGGTGCGGCCGCCCTGGGCCAGGTTCACAGAATTCTCGCCGAAGGCCAGCACGGTCAGGCGCGGCACGGGCGGGGTGCCAGGCGGGGAATTGGGGGGCACGGAGCGCTCCACCTGCTGCCGCTGCCCATTCAGCAACGTCACGCGCGGGCCATTGGGGCCGGACTGGATCACCCCGCGCTCGGCCAGGATGGTCACCGGGGCGCCTGGCTCGCGCTGGTCATGAATGAGGATGCCGCGCAGCGTCCCATCGGGCTCCCTCAGCCGGGCATAGACGGTCAGGTCGTTGCTGACACTGCTGAACACGCCCTCCTGGAGGAGAATCGCGGCCATCTGGTTGCGGATCTCGAACTGCCACGCCCGGAAGGCAGCATGGGAGACGGGCACGAGCCAGAGCTGAAGGAACAGCCCGATCACCGTGGACAGCGTGGCCACCAGCAGGGCCGGGCGGGCAAGCTGCCAATCTGACAGCCCGGCCGCGCGCATCACCACAAGCTCCCGGTCCGAGGAGAGGCGCACATAGGTGAAGAGCGTCACCACGAAGGTGGTGATGGGCAGGATCACCGCGAAGAAGGAGGGCAGGAGAAGCCCTGTCAGCTCAAGGAAGACGCTGAAGGGCAGGCCGCGGTCCAGCACCAGCTCGATGAAGCGGAGCGACTGGGTAAGCCAGATCAACGCCGCCAGACCAATGGTCACGGCGAGCAGGCTGAGGGCGATCTGCCTCGATATATAGCGCGTGACGCGGTTCATGGGCGGCGCAACCTATCCGCCCGGCCGGGTGGGGGCAAATGGCCTAGTGTCACGAATTTCTCACCCCCTGACGAGCGACCCTCAGCCTCTAAGAATGCCTGGATTGTGGAAGCTGGAACAATGCGCGACCGCTCGGGTGTGGCATCGGGCCGATGACTGACGATACCTAGCAGGCAATGGGTTTCGGCGTCGAAGACCCCCGCGCCGGATTCGCCCTCGGTCAGCGCTACCGGGATGTCGGAATAGGCGCCGTCATCCGGCCGGCTCTCGGGGATCAGCGCTCCGGCTGGGGCCGGGGCATGCCACCGGGCGGAGGAGACACGGATCACCTGGCCACGCGCCGGACCATCCCGGCAGGGCCGCGCAGCCGGGCCAGGCAGGACAACAGGCGCCTGCAGCAGCGCCAGATCCTCACCCCGGCGGTAGATCGGCCCGACACCAGGCTCCACATATCCCTCACCCACCCGCAGCAGCCGCACCGGCAGGGTACGGCCAGCATAGCGGATGGTTGTCGGGATCGGGTTGCCGGCACAGTGGCGGAGGCGCGGGACGATGCCGTCCACCAGATGGGCGGCGGTCAGGAATCGCCCCTCCCCCAGATGCACGGCATGGCCGCGCAGGGGACAATCGGGAGAACGGCCACCGCGCAACTCGGCACGGAAAGCATCGGGAATATCTGGCAGCCGCTGGATGGGAGCGGGCGGCGGGCGGCCGGTCGCCGAGGCAGGGCTTTCTTCCCAGGGCCGCGGCTCCCGGGAAGTGCAGGCGGAGAGAGCCAACGCCACAAGCAGCGTCAGCCCTCCGCCGCGGATCACGCCGGCAGGACCTTGCCCGGATTCAGCAGGCCCTTGGGGTCGAGCGCCGCCTTGATGCGCCGCATCGCCTCCAACTCCGCGCCCCCGCGCCATTCGGCCAGCATGTCCGGCTTCAGCCGGCCCACGCCGTGCTCGGCGCTGAAGGAGCCGTCCAGCTCCCGCACGATGGCGTTCACGCAATCCATGATGTCATGGCTGCGGGCCAGGAAGGCGGCGGGGTCCATCCCCTCCGGCTGCTCCAGGTTCATGTGGATGTTGCCGTCGCCCATATGCCCGAAGGGCACGGGGCGGCTGCCGGGGATCAACTCCTTCAGCGCCGCGTTGCTGCGCCGGATCAGCTCAGGCACCTTGGAGACGGGCACGGAGACGTCATTCTTCACCGAGGCCCCTTCCCGCTTCTGGGCCTCCGGATGCTCCTCGCGCAGGCGCCAGATGGCATGGCGCTGCGCCTCGCTCTCGGCAAGGGCGGCATCGAGCACCTCGCCCTCCTCCAGCGCGCCCTCCAACACCGCCTCCATCAGCCCGCGCAGATCGGCATCGGGGCGGGAGGAGGCGAGGTCCACCAGCACATAGTGATCGGCCCGATCGGACAGCGGCAGGGTGGCGCCATCGATATGGCGCAGCACGAAATCCATGCCGTGGCCGGACATGTATTCGAAGGCACGCACGGCGGTCTCGTCGCGGTCGCGGAAGCGACGGAACAGGGCCAGGGCCGCCTCCTCGCTCTCCACGGCGCAAAGCGCGATCGCCTCGGCGCGCGGGCGGGGGAAAAGGCGCAGCACGGCGGCCGTGACGATACCCAGCGAGCCCTCCGCGCCCACCATCAGGTGGCGCAGGGCGTAGCCGGTGTTGTCCTTCCGCAGGCGGCGCAGCCCATGGATCACGCCCCCATCCGGCAGCACGATCTCCATGCCCATCATCAGCTCGCGCGCATTGCCGTAGCGCACGGTGGTGTTGCCGCCGGCATTGGTGGAAAGCACGCCGCCGATCGTGGCCGTGCCTTCCGCGCCAAGCGAGAGCGGAAAGAGGCAGCCGGCCTCAGCCGCCGCGTCCTGCGCGGTCTTCAGCACCACTCCCGCCTCGGCAACCATGGTCATGTCCACCGGGTCGAGATCGCGGATACGGTTCATGCGGGAAAGGGAGAGGATCACCTGCCGCCCGCTCTCATCCGGCATGGCGCCGCCGACCATGGAGGTATTGCCGCCCTGCGGCACCACCGGCACCCCGCCCTCGTAGAGCAGCTTCAGCGCGGCCGACAGTTCCTCGGTGGAAGCCGGGCGCAGGAGGGCGGGGGAGGCGCCCTGATAAAGGCCACGCCAGTCGGAAAGATGCGGCTCCAGCTGGGCCGGGTCCGTCACGATGCCGCGCAGGCCAAGAATGTCCTGCAGGGCCTGCATCAGACCATCGGGGAGTGGGATCGCGGAGCGCTTGGGAGGGGTATCGAGCATGGGACCGGGACCAAACGCCAGAGCGATGCCGCGGGTCAAGGGCGTGGAGCCTGCATACGTGGCCGGCCGCCCGCGACGAGCAGCGCGATCACGGGCAGCCCCACCAGTACCAGGGCCAGCGCGGCCACGGCGCCTTCCTCATAGGTGCCCCGCGCGGCCTCGGCGTAAAGGGCGGTGGCGAGAGTTTCCCGGTTGAAGGGACGCAGCAGCAGGGTCGCCGGCAGTTCCTTCATGGCATCGAGGAAGACCAGCAGCGCGGAGGCGGAAAGCGCCGGCAGCAGCAGTGGCAGATGCACCCGCCCCAGGATGCGTCCCGGCCTTGCCCCCATGGAGCGGGCGGACCAGTCGATCTGCGGCCGGATGCGGACATAGGCCGCGTCCAGCCCTCCGGCCGGAATGGCCAGGAAGCGCACGAAATAGGCGACCACCAGGGCCGTGGCGGTGCCCGACAGGGCAGGCACCCAGCGGCCCAGCCCCTCCGTCAGATCATCCAGCCCACCGAAGGCCACGATCAGCCCCACCGCCGCGATGCCGCCCGGCAGGGCATAGCCGAGCAGGCTGGCCCGCAGCAGCAGCCCGTCCACCATGGAGCGGCGATCCGGCATGGCCTCGCCGCGCGCCCCGAAGGCCAGAACCAGCGCGGCGGGCAGGATCAGCAGGGTGGCGATGGCCGAGAGCAGCGCGCTGTTGCCGATCCATGCGCCGAGATCATGCGGCAGGCCGAACTCCAGCACGCGGCGCGAGGCCGCCCAAAGGAGATAGGACACGGGCACGGCGAAGCCGAGCAGCACCGGCACCAGGCAGAAAAGGCCGGCCAGCAAGCCGCGGCCCAGCGGCAGGGTGCGAAGATCCGGCTCCGCACTCTCCCGCACCGCATGGGTGCCGCCCGAGCGGCTGCGGCCCCAGCCCTCCAGCAGCAGCACCGCCGCGACCAGCAGCAGGATCAGCAGCGCGATCTGCGCTGCCCCTTCCAGCGAGGAACGGGTGATCCAGGTGACATAGACCGAGACAGTCAGGGTACGAACGCCGAGGAATTCCGCCGCGCCCACATCGTTCAGGGTCTCCAGCAGCGCCAGCCCCGCCCCGGCGGCAATGGCCGGGCGTGCCATGGGCAGGCCGATGGAGAGAAAGAGCCGCAGCCCACCCGAGCCGAGCCCCCTGCCCGCCCGCAGCAGATCCGCCCCCTGGGTGAGGAAGGCGGCGCGGGCAGCGAGATAGACATAGGGGAAGAGCACCATCCCCATCACCATCACGCAGCCGGGCAGGGAGCGGATCTCGGGCAGCGGGATGGCGCGCGGATCGGCCAGCCCCAGCACCGCCCGCAACCCGGACTGCACAGGCCCGGCCGGATGCATCACATCCAGCCAGGCATAGGCCGAGACATAGGTGGGCAGTGCCAGCGGCAGGACCAGCGCCCAGGCGAAGGCCTTCCGCCCCGGGAAGCGGTAGCAGGAAACCAGCCAGGCGGTGCCCGTGCCCACCCCCACCACCACGGCGCCGACGCCGGCGAGCAGCAGCGCCGTCTCCACCGCCGCCTGCGGCAGGACGTAACGGATCAGATGTGGCCAGAGATCGCCCGAGCCGCGCGAGGCCGCGACGGCGAGGGCCACGACCGGCAGCGCGACCAGGGCCACGCTGACAGCCGCGCCAAGACGGTGAAGACGCAAAGACCGGCGGCCGAAGCCCCTCTCAGCGGTCGAAGCCGACCTCGTCCACGATCCGGCTGGCGGCCGCGCGGCGGGCGGCCACCTCCGGCAGCAAGACCTCGCGCGGCTTCAGCTCGCCAAAACCCTCGACGATCGGGTTGGTCGGCGTGCCGGGGCGCACCGGGTTCTCGAAATTGCCATTGGCATAGACGGTCTGCGCCTCGGGCGAGGCGAGGAACTCCAGGAAGCGGATTGCCTCAGCGCGGTTCGGCGCATGGCGCGTCACGGCGCCGCCCGAGATGTTCACCGCCGTCTTGCCGGACGGCAGGATCACCCGCACCGCCTCGCCCCAGCGCTTCTGCTCCTCGCCACCCCGGCCGGAGAGCATCAGCCCGGCGTAATAGGTGTTGGCGAGGCCGACATCGCAGATGCCGGCAAGGATGTCGCGCGCCACCTCGCGGTCGCCGCCCGTGGCGCGGCGGGCCAGGTTGCCCCTCAGCTTCGTCAGGTAATCGCGCAGCCAAGTCTCCCCATGCTCGACCAGCAGGATCGAAAAGAGGGCGGTGTTGTAGGGATGCTGGCCGGAGCGGATGCAGACGCGGCCCTTGAAGCGTGGATCGGCCAGATCCTCATAGGTCAGCTTCGCGGCATCGGCCTCCGGGATGCGCTCGCGGGAGGCATAGATGGCCCGCGCGCGGGTGGAGAGGGCGAACCAGCGGCCCTGCGGGTCGCGCAGCCCAGCCGGAATGGCCGCTTCCAGCGCCTGGGACTGCACCGGCTGGGTGAGGTTGCGATCCACCAGCTCCATCAGGTTGCCGACATCCACCACCATGGCGACATCCGCACGGGAACGGCTACCCTCGGCCTCCAGCCGCTCGGCCAAACCGCCCTGGACGAAGACGGTGTTCACCGTGATCCCCGTCTCCTGGGTGAAGCGCTCGGTCAGCGGGCGCATCAGGCCCGGCTCGCGCGTCGTGTAGAGGTTGACCTCGGCCGCCCGGACCGCCACGGGCGCCAGAAACAGCGAGAGGGCAAGGAGAAGGGCGTTCCGCGGGCGGCTCATGGAGAGGCCTCGTTCTGATTATGAGCAGCCAATTTGTTCCAGGGCCGCTCCCCGAGCAATAGCTGCGAATGCGTATCGTATGCCGCAGCTACCGGAGCAGCAGCAAGCCGAGCACCCCGCCCCCCAGCAGCGTCCATATCGGCGAATAGTCCGAGCGCCAGACGAAGATGGTGGAGGTCAGGGTGATCAGGAGAGCCACCGTCACCTCGATGCTGGTCCCCCGCGCCGAGGCTCCGGCGGTGACGAGGCCGGTGGCCAGGATCAGCCCGATCGCCACCGGCACCAGCCCGGCCCGCAATGCCGCCAGCCGCGCATCCCCAGCCAGCCGTTGCGTCAGCATCGCCACCGCCCAGGAAAGCAGGAAAGTCGGGCCGAGAAAGCCGATCAGGCTCGCCGCCAACCCCTGCGCGCCCGCCACATGCCAGCCAATCACCGCCACGAAGAGCACGTTCGGCCCCGGCGCGGCGGCGGCCAGCGCATAGCCCTGGCTGAAGGTCGCGTCGCTCATCCATTGGCGGGTTTCCACCACCTCGCGATGCATCTCCGGCACCGCGGCATTGGCGCCACCCACGGCAAGCAGGGAGAGCTTGAGGAAGAAGACGAGGATATCCCAGGCCTCGGCGGTCATGGCGACCTCCGCCCGCGCCAGACCACGGCGGCAATGGAAATCGGGCCCAGCACCAGCACGATGAGCGGCAGGGGCACGCGGAACCAGGCGGCGGCCACCATCGAGAGCAGCCCGATGGCGATCAGTTCCGGCGGCGGGCGCAGGCGGGTGGACATGCGCAACCCGTTGCCGATCACCATCCCCGCCGCCGCGCAAGCCGTGCCATGCATGAAGGCGCTGACAAGCGGATTATCGGCGAATTCCTGCCAGAGCAGGACGAGCGACATCAGGATGATCAGCGGCCCGACATAGAGCCCGCCCGTGGCCGCGAAGGCACCGAGCAGCCCGGCGAAGCGCCGCCCGATCATCACCGCCGCATTGCCCACGTTCGGACCGGGCAGCACCTGGCCCAGGCCGAGCACCTCGGCATAGTCGCGCTCGCTCATCCAGCGCCGCTCCTCGACAAGGGCGCGGCGGACCCAGACCTGGGCGCCGCCGAAGCCGAGCAGCCCTGCCTTGGCAAAGGCGGCGAAAAGCTGCGCGGGGCCGGGCGGCGGGTTAAGGGGAGGTTCTTCGGACGGAATCGAGGCTTTACCGGACACGACGGCAGACTCCGCCCGGCGGGGGCGGAGGGCAAGAGGGGGTCAGCGCGGCGCGGCGGCGCGCCGCAGCCGGTCGTTGATCGCTTCTCCCAGCCCGGCCATGGGCACGGGCATGGCGGCGATGCCGCGCAAGTTCAGCCGCGCGCCTTCCGCATCCAGCCAGCGCAGCCCGGCGAAGAGCCGGGCTGCGGCCTCGGCGGGATCGCCCCGCCCGGAGAGGTTCCAGGTCACGGCCGCCCCCGGAAGCGGCGGGCCGAAGGCCAGCAGCGCCTCGTCCGGCGCCGCTTCCCGCGCATCGAGCCGCACCGGCAGGCCCGGAGCGTAATGGGACAGCATCATGCCGGGGGAGCGCAGGGCCTCTCCCTCCCCGGCCTGCTCCGGGCGTAGCAGCGGGCCGGTCACCGCCTCGATCGCCTCGGCCGGCACGCCGCCGGGGCGCAGCAGCACGGGCGTCAGGCCGCTCAGGTCCAGCACCGTGCTTTCCACGCCCACCTCGCATGGGCCGCCATCGACCACGGCGGCGATGCGGCCGGACAGCCCCTCCAGCACATGAGCCGCCGTGGTGGGAGAGACGCCGCCGGAGCGGTTGGCGGAAGGGGCGGCAACCGGAGTGCCCGCCGCCCGCAGCAGGGCCTGTGCCAGGGGATGGGCGGGCACGCGCACCGCCAGCGTGTCCAGCCCGGCACCGGTCAGCAGGTCGATCCGGCTGTCGGCGCGGCGTGGCAGGACCAGGGTCAGCGGGCCGGGCCAGAAGCGGGCAGCCAGGGCCCTAGCACGGTCATCCGGCACCACCTCGGCAAAGGCGGATTCCGCATCGGGGAAATGGCTGATCAGCGGGTTGAAATGCGGGCGGCCCTTCGCCTCGAAGATCGCCGCCACGGCCCGCCCGTTCCGCGCATCGGCGCCGAGGCCATAGACCGTCTCCGTCGGGAAGGATACGAGCGCACCCTCCCGCAGCAGGGCCGCGGCGCGCGGGACATCCGTTGGCGAAAGCCGCTCCGTCACGCGGGAAGGCCCTGGGCGAGGAAGGGATGGTTCTCGAAATCCGGCTTGCCATAGCGCAGGGGCTGGCCATCGAAGCCCGTCACGCTTCCCCCGGCCGCCTCCAGCACCGCCTGGGGTGCGGCGGTGTCCCATTCCATCGTGCGGCCAAAACGCGGGTAGAGATCGCCCGCCCCTTCCGCCAGCCGGCAGAACTTCACGGCGGAGCCGATCTTCTGGATATGGGCGACCTTCCGCCCCTCCAGGAAGCGGTCCAGGCGCGGATCATCGGAGTAATGGCGGGAGGCGAGGACCGTCGCGCCCTCCGCCGGGATGGCGCGGGCGCGGATGGGGCGCTTCCCGGCGGCATCGCGCTTCCAGGCAAGGCTCACCGGCACGATGCCGGCAAAGATCTCCATGGTCGCCGGCACGGCCACGGCGCCCAGATAGGCACGCCCGTCCTGCACCAGCCCCACATTCACAGTGAAGCTGTCATGGCCGGCGGCGAATTCCCGCGTGCCGTCCAGCGGATCCACCAACCAGGTGCGAGGAGCCAGTGCCGTGACCAACCCGGCCGCGACCTCCTCCTCCGCCACCACAGGGATGTCGGGCGTGGCGGCGCGCAGCCCTTCCACGATCAGCGCCTCGGCCACCCGGTCCGCCTCAGTGACAGGGGATTCATCCGTCTTGCGCTCCACCGCGAAGCCCGCGGCCCGGATGGCGTTGATGGCATGGGCGGCGCGTTCGGCCAGGGTGGCGGCCAGATCGAGCAGGTCTTCGTCGGTCATGCGATGGGGATAGCGCGGGCGGCGATGCCAGGGCAGCCCAATCCTGCCGATTCACGCTGGAAGCCGGGCCTCGCCGATGGGGCTGATCAGAGGCCGAATGTCACCAGCCCGCGCTCGTCGATGGCCCAGGCGGGGTTCCAGGCGATTTCCCAGGCATGGCCATCCGGATCGGCGGCATAGCCGCGCATCCCGCCATGGGGCGGCGCATCGGCGGCACGCAGCATCCGGCCGCCCACCGCCACCAGCCGGTCGATGAGCGGCTGTACATCCTCCGCCGCCGGCACGTTATGGGCCAGAGTGAAGCTGCCCGAAGGCAGCACCTCCCGCCCTGTATCCGCCGCCAGAGCCGTGCGGAGCCAGGTGCCGAGCACCAGCCCGTTCATCTGATAGAAGATGATCTCGCCATTTTCGAAGGCCGGCCGCCAGCCGAAGCCTTCCGCATAGAAGCGGCGGGAACGGGCGAGATCCTCCACGCCCAGAGTGATGACCGAAATCTGCTGCTGCATGGATACGTCCCTTCATACGCCTCCGCGCGGCATACGCGGGCGGTTCAGGGCCGCGGGACTCGGCGCGGGCGCGCCGGTCAGAATCCCTCGCGGGATGGCCGGGCTAACCACACCGGCACCGCCTTTTCCGACCGGCCGCAAGGCTAGCATCGGCTGGCGAAAGGATGAAACCACGGGCGACGGGGGTTGATTCCGTAGCGCGGCATGGCGGATCGCCGCACGGGTGCTATCTCTGCGGCAGGACGCAATCCGGGACCTCCACATGCTCGACATCGCCTTCGCCAAGCCCGCCCTGCCCGAGAGCGGCGCCCTCGTCCTGCCGCTGGCCGAAGAGGATCTCGGTGGCGGGCTGGTCGCGGAATGGGACAAGCTGCTCGGCGGCCATGTCGCACGCGGCCTGGCGGCGGCGGAGTTCAAGGGACGCAAGGGGCAGACGGCGACCCTCTTCGCCCCGGGCGGAGGCCTCTCCCGCCTGGTGCTGGTCGGCCTGGGCAAGCGCGAGGCGCTGAATGCCACCGCGGTGGAAGCCGCGGGCGGCACGGCGGTCACGGCGCTGGGCAAGGAGGCGATGGCCTCCATCGATGCGCGCGCCATCACCGGCTGGGCCGGGGCGCCGGCGGATCTGGCGCTTGGCGCCGTGCTGCGCGCCTGGCGCTTCGACCGCTACCGCACCACCGAGAAGCCCGAGGACAAGCCGCGCCTCTCCGCCATCAAGGTGCTGTGCGAGGACCCCGCCTCCGCCAAGGCCGAATGGGCCTCCCGCCGCGCCGTGGCCGAGGGCGTGTTCCTGACCCGCGAGCTGGTCAGCGAGCCCGCCAATGTCCTGAACCCGCCCGAATTCGCCGACCGCCTGCGCAAGCTGGAGAAGCTGGGCGTGGAGGTGGAGGTCTTCGGGCAGAAGGACCTGGAGAAGCTCGGCTTCGGCTCCATGCTCTGCGTCTCCCAGGGCTCGGCCCAGCCGCCGCGCATGGTGGTGATGCGCTGGAACGGCACGGATACGAGGAAGAGGGACAGCAAGCCCGTCGCCTTTATCGGCAAGGGCGTGACCTTCGACACGGGCGGCATCTCCATCAAGCCCGCGGGCGGCATGGAGGACATGAAGTGGGACATGGCCGGCGCCGGCACCGTGGCGGGGCTGATGGCCGCCCTCGCCGGCCGCAAGGCGAAGGTGGATGCCGTGGGCATCGTCGGTCTGGTGGAGAACATGCCCTCCGGCACCGCCACGCGCCCGGGCGATGTCGTCACCTCCTATTCCGGCCAGACGATCGAGGTGATCAACACGGATGCGGAAGGGCGCCTCGTCCTCGCCGACGTGCTCGCCTACTGCAAGAAGCGCTTCGACCCGGCCTTCATGGTGAACCTGGCCACCCTGACCGGCGCGATCATCGTGGCGCTCGGCCATGAGCATGCCGGGTTGTTCTCGAATGACGACGGCCTCGCGCGCCGCATCGAGGAGGCCGGCAAGTCGGTGGGTGAACTCGCCTGGCGCATGCCGCTGGGCGAGGCCTATGACCGCCAGATCCGCTCCGACATCGCGGACATGAAGAATGTCGGCGGCCGGCCCGGCGGCTCCATCACCGCCGCGCAGTTCCTGCAGCGCTTTGTGGATGGCTGCCCCTGGGCGCATCTGGACATCGCCGGGGTCGCCTGGGGCAGCAAGGACCAGCCCACCACGCCGAAGGGCGCGACGGCCTGGGGCGTGCGCCTGCTGGACCGTCTGGTGGCCGAGCACCATGAGGGACAAGCAGCCGCCCAGCCCGAGCCCGCCGCAGAGGAAGAGGCGGCGGTGACCGGCGAGGGCAGCGAATCCCCCGCCGTGCTGTCCGAGGGCACCGAGGCTTCCGAGCCACTGCTGCCGACGCCGGACCTGCCGGCGCGCCCAGGGACGGAACCTGTTCCGCCGCGCCCTGCCCGCCGCCCGGCGACCCGCCGCCCACGCCGCTGAGGCGCGTGCCGAGGTGCTGAAGCTCCGCCTGACCGGACACCCGCGCAACGAGCATCCGCTCGCCCTCCCCGTCCGGCCGGGCGGTTTCCTGCCCGCGGCCTATGCGCCCGCCGCTGCCGCCGCCGGCTTCGATCCGGCAAAGGGCGAGGCGCTGCGGCTGGATGGCGCGCTGGAAGGGCGCACGGTCTGGCTGATTGGCGTGGATTCTTCGCACGCTCAGGGGCTGGAAGCGGCGGGGGCCCTGGCCGCGGCCTCCATGGCCGAGGCGAAGCAAGGAGTCCTCGACGCCCGTGGCCTCACCCCGCCCGAGATCGGGGCACTGGCCATGGGTGCCGGAATGCGCGCCCATCGCCTGCCCCATTACGGTGCCGAGCCACCGGCCGCCCTGCGCCAGCTTGAATTGCTGGTGGATGACCCAGCCGCCGCCACGCCGGAGATCGAGAGGGTGCGGGCCGTGCTGCGTGGCGTGGGCTTCGCGCGCGACCTGGC
Source organism: Roseomonas xinghualingensis (assembly GCF_025791835.1). Classification (GTDB taxonomy): domain Bacteria; phylum Pseudomonadota; class Alphaproteobacteria; order Acetobacterales; family Acetobacteraceae; genus Roseomonas; species Roseomonas xinghualingensis. The sequence continues at coordinate 63,320 of NZ_JAOXLP010000011.1, read as the reverse complement.
GGCGGAGCCCGGCAACCGCCTGGCACCCACCAAATTCGCCGATCGCCTGCGCCGCCTGGAGAAATACGGAATCGAGGTGGAGGTTCACGGCCGCCACTGGCTGGAGCGCCATGGCTATGGCGGGCTGCTGGCGGTGGGGCAGGGATCAACGTATCCGCCACGCCTTGTCGTGCTGCGGTGGCCAGGACATGGCGAGGGCCACGCCGCGCCGGTCGCCTTCATCGGCAAGGGCATCACCTTCGACACGGGCGGCATCAGCATCAAGCATGGCCCTGGGATGGAGGCGATGAAGGCCGACATGGCCGGCGCCGCTGCCTGCGCGGGCGCGATCCTGGCCCTGGCCCTGCGGGACAGCCCTGCCCCGGCCCTGGCCGTTCTGGCCATCGCCGAGAACGCCACTGCCGCCGACAGCTACCGCCCCGGCGATGTGCTCCGCATGGCCTCCGGCCGCACGGTGGAGGTGGTGGACACGGATGCGGAGGGACGGCTGGTGCTGGCCGATGCCCTGCACCATGCACGCGGGCTAAAGCCCCGCGCCATGATTGACTTGGCGACGCTGACCGGCAGCGTCGTCACCGCCCTGGGCCATCACCGCGCCGGGCTGTTCGGCAATGATCCCGCCCTTCGCGATGCCGCCATGGCGGCGGGCGATGCGGTGGGCGAGCCACTCTGGCCCATGCCGATCGGTGAGCGGCACCGCACGGATCTGGACAGCGAGATCGCCGATCTCCGCCACTGCCTGCCTGCGGGCGGCGGAGGGGGCGGCTGGGCCGGGAAGTTCCTGCCCGACGCCTGCCATGCCGCTGCCTTCCTGCGGGAATTCGCCAGCCCCGAAGGGCAGGAATCCATCCCCTGGGTGCATCTGGACATCGCCGGGATGGACCTGCGCGAGGAAGACGGGGAGGCTGGCCCTTATCCCCTGCCCCCAGGCCCGAGCGGCTTCGGGGTACGGCTACTGGACCGCCTGGTCTCGGACCGTTTCGAGGCATGACCGAGATCGGCTTCTACCACCTGACCCGCACGGCGCTGGAGGTGGCGCTGCCGAAGCTGCTCGGCCGCGTGCTGGCCAGTGGCGGGCGCGCCGTGGTGCGGGTGGGCGGGCCCGAGCGTCTGGCGGCGCTGGACGCCGCCCTTTGGCTCTGCCCCGATCCGGACTGGCTGCCGCACGGCACTCCCACCACCGGCGATCCGGATCTCCAGCCCATCTGGCTCACCACCGAGGACGAAGCCCCCAACGGGGCCCGCCATCTCTTCCTGGCCGATGGGGCGGACACCGCGCGGGCCGGGGAATACGATCGCATCTTCGACCTGTTCGACGGTAACGACCCCGCGGCCCTGGAAGCGGCACGGGACCGCTGGCGCCGGGCCCGCGCCGCCGGGCATGCGCTGACCTATTGGCAGCAGGGTCCGAATGGATGGACAAAGCGGGAATAATCCTTGCCGCCCTTGCGGGGGACCCGCGACCCTGCCACATCGGCCCCGCCCTCAGGAGCGCAATCCATGTCCGATAACACCCAGGCCACCGAGACCATGACGGTCGGCGCCCTGATCGCCGAGTTGCAGAAGCTCGACCCGTCCCGCCCCATTGCCCTCGGCATCATGCTGGGCGGCGAGGAGGATGAGGAGGGCGAGATCGACATCTACGGGATCGACCTCATCGAGGAGATGGAGGCGGAGGACGGTTCCCCCGCCTATGTCATCGCCTGCGACCTTCGCGGGTCGGATGACGAGGAGGGCTGAAGCCCTCCGCGCCCCGGCCTGACCGGCCGGGGCGCAGCGCCCCTTGCGGGTGTGAAGCCAGGCAGGCCCTGAAGGGGCATCCATCGCGCGGCTCTCCCGTTCTGACGGGACCCCCGGCATGGATTTCCCCAGATGATCACCACCCGCCTGCATGGACTGATCGACTATGGCGTGGCCGCCATCCTGGGCGGCCTCTCCACCTGCCCGACACTGCCCCCGGCGGTGCGGCGCGCGCTCGGCACCGCCGGCGCCTATCACGCCGGCTATTCCCTGCTGACCGATTACGAGGGGGGCGTCAGGCCCGTCCTCTCCATGCGCCAGCACCTGGCGCTGGATGCCATCGGCGGCGCGGCGCTGATCGGCGCCGGGATCACCATGCGCCGTGAACCGGATGAGGCGCGCGCCCTTCTCATCGGCATCGGCCTGGCGGAACTGGCGGTGGTGGCCTTCAGCAGCGCGGCACCGCGCCGTGGGCCCGGCCAGGGCTCCGGCCCTATCGGGCGGCTGCTGGCACGCGATGACCATGCCATCGCCCATCAGGTCGGCTACCCGCCCTTCGACACGCCCAAGCCCGTGGCACAGGACATCCATATCGTGGACAGCCTGCTGCCGAACGCCATGGGCGCGGCGATCGGCGCGCGGATGACGGTGATCCGCCTGCCCGATGGCGACCTGCTGCTGCACTCCCCCACGCGCTACAGCCGCGGCCTGCACCGGGAACTGGAGCGGATCGGCCGCATCGCCCATCTGGTCGCGCCCAATTTCGCGCATTGGACCTTCCTGAAAGATTGGGCGGAGGCCTGCCCCAAGGCGGTGACCTGGGCCGCGCCCGGCCTGCGCGAACGCTCCCAGGTGAAGCGAAGCGGCGTGCGGCTGGATTACGACCTGGGCGATTCGGCGCCTGCTGCCTGGGGTGGCGTGATCGAGATGGTGCCGGTGCCCGGCGGCGCGGGCTTCCACGAGATGGCGATGTTCCACCAGCCCTCCCGCACGCTGGTGCTCACTGATCTTGTCATGAACCTGGAGGCGCATAAGGTGCCGCTGCCGCTGCGGCCGCTCGCCTGGGCCTTCGGCATGCTGGCGCCCGATGGCATGCCCCCGCCCTATCTGCGGGCGGTGGTGCGGCGGCGCCATCCGGAGGCGGCCGAGGCAGCCTCCCGGCTGATCGCCCTGCAGCCGGAGCGGGTGATCTTCTCCCATGGTAAATGGTTCGAGCGGAACGGCACGGAGGCCCTGCGGCGCTCCTTCCGGTGGCTCCTGGCCCAGGATCATGAGGAGCTGGAAGTCCGGCACGGTGTGGAACCGCTCAAGCCCACCGCCAGTGGCACCACCATCGCGACAGAGCCTCTGTAGGCTGCCGCTTTAGGCTCTGCCGATCAGGTCCGCCCGAACATCCGCGCCAGATCGCCCGCGCCCAGGCGCAGGAAGGTCGGGCGGCCATGGGAGCAGGTGGCGGCGCGTGGCGTCGCCTCCATCTCGCGCAGCAGGGCGGCCATCTCCGCCGTGTTGAGGCGGCGCCCGGCGCGGACGCTGCCATGGCAGGCCAGCCGCGCCACGGCGGCATCCAGCCGGCGCTCCAGCGCCGTGCTTTCCTCCCAGTCGGACAGCTCCGCCGCGATATCGGCCAGGATCGGGCCCGGCTCCGGATTGCCGAGCAGCGCCGGCAGGGCGCGCACCAGGATGGCGCCGGGGCCGAAGGGCTCGATCTCCAGCCCCAGCCGCGCCAGTTCCTCCGCGCGCTCCGCCAGCCGCAGCGCATCGGCCACGGGCATATCCACCACGGCAGGCAGCAGCAGCGGCTGGGACCGCACGCCGCCTTCCACCAGCTGGGCCGAAAGCCGCTCATGCGTCAGGCGCTCATGCGCCGCGTGCTGGTCCACCAGGACCAGGGCGCCGTCGGATGCCTCGGCCAGGATGTAGGTATCCAGCAGCTGCGCCAGCGGACGGCCAAGCGGGCCTTCCTCCATACTTTCCGGCGGGGGCGTCGCCTCGGCAGGCAGGGGTTGCGGGCGCGGCGGCAGGGAGAAGCGCGGCTGGATGGGGCGCGACACGGGCGCCGCCGTGAAGGCGAAGCCTGTCTCCGCGAAGCCGGACGGGCGGGCCGGGGCGGCGCCGGCATCGGGCCAGGGAGCTGATTCGGCTTCACCTGCCGTCTCCTCGGACAGCGGCTGCCCAGCCCGGCTCGGCCAGGATGGATCCGGCGCGCCACCGGCATCCCAGCCGCTCCGTGCCATGCCCACGCCCGCGCCCGTTCCCAGCGCCCGCCGCAGCGAGGCGATCAGCGCGCCGCGCACGCCTGAGGAATCCCGGAAGCGCAGCTCCGTCTTCATCGGATGGACGTTCACATCCACCGCCTCGGGCGGGATTTCGAGGAACAGCGCGGCCACGGGATGGCGCCCGGCCGCAAGCACGTCCCGATAGGCCACGCGCAGCGCGGCGCGCAGCAGCGGATCGCGCACCGGGCGGCGGTTCACCACCAGATGCTGCTCGGCGGCGGTGGCACGGTTGTGGGTGGGGAGCGCGGCCAGCCCCTCCAGCGCCAGATCGGGCCATTGGCCATGCACCCGCACGGAGGCGCCGGCGAAATCGGGGCCCAGCAGGGCGGCAGCACGGCCAGCCCGGTCGGCGGGCGCCACATCGAGCGCCGTGCGGCCATCCACCGTCACGCGGAAGCCTACCTCTGGCCAGGCCAGGGCGAGGCGCCGCACCGCCTCCACGGCATGGGAGGCTTCGGTGCCGGGCGTCTTGAGGAATTTCCGGCGGGCGGGGGTGGCGAAGAACAGGTCCCGCACCTCCACCCGCGTGCCAGGCGCCGCGGCGGCCGGGATTACCTCCCCGACCCGCCCGGCCTCCACATGGATGGCATGAGCGTCGCCATCGCGCGGCCGGGTGGTGATGGACAGGCGCGAGACAGCACCGATGGAGGGCAGCGCCTCTCCCCGGAAACCCAGCGTCGCGATGCGGAAGAGCGTCTCCTCGTCCGGCAGCTTGGAGGTGGCATGGCGCTCGATGCAGAGGGCGAGGTCGGCGGGGACCATGCCCTTGCCATCGTCCTCCACCAGGATGCGATCAATGCCGCCGCCTTCCAGGGTGACGCTGATGCGCCGGGCGCCGGCATCCAGCGCGTTCTCCACCAGCTCCTTCACGGCGGCGGCGGGGCGTTCCACCACCTCGCCGGCGGCGATGCGGTCCGCTGTGGTGGAGGGAAGGCGGCGAATGATCTGGTCGATAATCACATGGCAGGGGATGGGGCTTTGGTGGCGCCGAGGCAAGGATGTCCTGCCTGGGTGAAGGAGGAGTTAAGCCTCCACCTCGCCAGTTTCGCCGCCCTCTGTTAGCGGGAAGGTTGATGCGCCCACCCCGCAGCCTTGTCGCGCGCCTGATCGCCGGCCTCCTGCTCCTGCAATGGGCGGCGGCGGTGATGCCGCATGCGCGCGCCATGGCAGTGGAGCTGTGCAGCCCCTCCGGCATGCGGACCGTGCTGGTGGATGAGAACGGCAAGCCGGTCGAGAAGAGCCAGGACCCGTCCTGCTGCGAGCTTTGCCAGGGTCCGGCTGCCATCGAGGCGGATGGGCCGCCCACGCCGCGGCGCATCGTCTATGCAGCAGAGTCCTTTCCGGCGGGACCTGCCGGGCTGCCGCCCTTCCCACCCCGCGCCCCGCCGCAACAACCCCGCGCGCCACCCGCCGCCTGACCGCCATGTCCGCCCCGGCCCGATCACGGGCCGGCCTGCCCATGCCTGTCAGGTTGTCATCATGCTCCCTTCGTATCGTGCCGCGCTGCTCGCGGCCGCCTGCCTTCCGCTGCCCGCTCTTGCCCAGGAAGCGGCCCCGCCCATCCTGGTGCCCGAAGTCTCGGTCACCGGTGCCATCCCGTCCCTCACCGCTCCCGTTGCCACGACCGCCGCCGAGAGGCTCCGGCAGGTGCCGGGCAACGTCACCGTCCTGCCGGGCGAAGAGATCCACGCGCGCGCCGGCGTCACCACGCTGCGCGACGTGCTGGAATACGCACCTGGCGTCTTCGCCCAGCCGAAATGGGGAGAGGACACGCGGCTCTCGATCCGTGGCTCGGGGCTCTCGCGGAACTTCCACCTGCGCGGCGTTCAGCTCACTCAGGACGGCGTGCCACTGAACCAGGCGGATGGCGCGGGCGACTTCCAGGAACTGGACCCGCTGGTCTTCGGCCATGTGGAGGTGCTGCGTGGCGCCAATGCCTTTGGCCTGGGCAGCGCGACCCTGGGCGGCGTGCTGAATTTCGCGACGCCGACCGGCCGCAGCGATCCGGGCGCCGTGCTGCGGGGCGAAGCGGGCAGCTACGGCTATCGCCGGGCACAAGCCGCCTATGGCGCGGCGGCAGGCGCTGTCCGACCCGCGCATGGCGGCCGCGGCCAACATCCTCAACGACTATCAGCGCAACATCGAGAGCAACCGCTTCGGCAACCGCACCAGTTGGCGGATCTCGCCCGGCGCGGTGCTGGACCTCGGCGCCTCCTATGCCCACCGGGAGCTGGACCACTCGATCTTCCAGTATATCGACCAGCGCACCGATGACGTGAACGGCTTCGCCCGGCTGACACTGGAAGGCGAGATCGGCGGCCTGTGCAACCGGCTGGTGGCCGGCGGCACGCTCGGCTTCGGCACCTATGACAGCCGCCGCTACCTCAACCTGGGCGGCCATCCGGGGCGGCTGACGGCCTCCAGCACCGACCGCGCGCGCAGCCACAGCGCGACGCTGCAGAACACGCTCCACATCCTGCCGGATCTGGCGCTGGTGGCGGGTCTGCAGCTTGGGGAGGCCTATCGCGCCAGCCGCGACCGCTTCCTCTCCGATGGAGACCAGTCCGGCTCAGCCACCTACCGTTACGCCAATCCGCAGATCGGGCTGCTGTGGGAGGTCACGCCGGAGGCGCAGGTCTTCACCAACCTCGCCTGGGCGACGGAGCCGCCGACGATCGGTGACCTGACGCCCCTGGCCGCGCGCGGCTTCTCCGCTCTGAAGGCGCAGCGGGCAAGGACCATCGAAATCGGCACCCGGGGGAAACATGGCGGGCTGGATTGGGAAGTCGCCGCCTACCGCGCATCGATCCGGGACGAGATCCAGCTTTTCGATCCCACCGGAACCGGCGCCAGCCTCGCGCTCAATGCCGACCGTACCATCCATCAGGGGATTGAGGCGGCGCTATCCTGGATCATCCTGCGCGACCTTGCGTCACCCGGCACCGGTGACAGCCTGACGCTGCGACAGGCCTATAGCTTCAACGACTTCCACTTCGATGGCGACGCCGCCTATGGCGACAACCAGTTACCCGGTGCGCCGCGCCATCTCTACCGGGCGGAGCTGCGCTACCGGCACCCTTCCGGCACCAGCATGGCACCGACGCTCGAATGGGTGCCGCAGGGCTTCTTCGTGGATTATGCGAACACGGTGAAGACCAATGCCTATGCCCTTCTCGGGCTGCGCGCGGCATGGGACTTCGAGAACGGGCTGTCGGTCTTCGCCGAGGGACGCAACCTGACGGACAAGAAGTACATCTCCAGCGCCTCGGTCGCGCCCGTGGCCGCGCCGAATGCCGCTCTGTTCGAGCCGGGCTTCGGGCGCAGCCTCTATGCCGGATTGCAGTTCTGGTTCTGACCGGCAAAGGGCCGCGTCAGCCGCCCCGCAGCCGGTGCAGCTCCGCGATCAGCGCGGTGGTGGAGGGGTCATGCTCCCCCACCGCCGCACCCGGTGCCAGTTCAGGCAACAGCGTACCGGCGAGCTGCTTGCCCAACTCGACGCCCCATTGGTCGAAGGCATTCACGTTCCACAGCGCGCCGAGGCAGAAGACCTTGTGCTCATAGAGCGCCACGAGCTGGCCAAGCGTGTTCGCATCCAGGCGCGGCAGCACCAGCGTCGCGCTCGGCCGGTTACCGGGGAAGAGACGATGCGGCAGCAGCGCCTCGATCGCCGCGGCGGACATGCCCTTCGCCTCCATCTCCGCCCGCACCTCGCTGGCATCCCGCCCGCGCAGCAACGCCTCCGCCTGGGCGAGGCCATTGGCAAGGAGCAGGCGGTGGTTCTCCTCGAAGCCATGGTCGGGATTGGCGATCAGCACGATATCGGCCGGGACCGGCGTGGTGCCCTGATGCAGCAGCTGCATGAAGGAATGCTGCGAATTCGTCCCCGGCTCGCCGAAGACCACCGGGCCCGTGGCGCGAGGCACGGGCATGCCGCCCATCGTCACGCGCTTGCCCAGGCTCTCCATTTCCACCTGCTGCAGATGCGCAGGGAAACGGGCCAGGCGATCGTCATAGGGAAGAACGGCGCGGCTGGGATAGCCAAGGCCATTGACGTGCCAGACTTCGGTCAGCGCCATGAGCAGCGGCAGGTTCTCCGCCTCGGGCGCCGAGAGGAAATGCTCGTCCATCTTCCGCGCGCCGGCCAGCAGCGCGGCGAACTCCTCCCACCCGCAGGCCAGGGCGATGGAAAGGCCGATGGCGGACCACATGGAGAAGCGCCCGCCCACCCAGTCGCGGAAACCGAAGACCTGGTCATCCGGCACGCCGAACTCACGCGTGGCCTTCAGATTGGTGGAGAGGGCAACGAGGCTGGCATTCGCCTTGTCGCCCAGCGCGGCACGCAGCCAGCCGCGAACGAGATGGGCATTCGCCATGGTCTCGGCGGTGGTGAAGGTCTTGCTGGCCACGAGAACCAGGGTGCGTGCCGGGTCCAGCCCGTGGCGCATCGCCTCCCAGGCATGGCCATCGACATTCGAGAGGTAATGCACCCTCATCGGCATGCCTTGCCGCCACAGGGCGCGTGCTGCCATCTGCGGGCCAAGGTCGGAACCGCCGATGCCGATATTCACCACATCGGTGAAGCGCCCTTCCTCATGAACACGCTCACAAAAGGCGCGCATGGCATCCAGCGTGGCATGCACCTCGACGGAGGCGTATTCATTCCCCACGCGGTAGGCATGGCGCGGTCCACGCAGAGCGATATGCAGAACGGCACGGCCTTCGGTGGTGTTGATCGCCTCGCCGCGCGCCATGGCATCACGCGCCGGCAGCACATGCCGCTCGCGAGCCAGGGCCAGCAGCGCATCGCGCACCGTATCCGAGACGGAGGTCTTGGAGAGGTCGGCCAGGATGTCGCCCGCGCGATGGGTGAAGCGGGCGGCGCGGGCCGGATCGGCCATCAGGGGACGGATGGCAGACGCACCAGGCGCGCGCGCCAGTTCCATCACCCGTTCCCAGGCCATCTCTGCCATATCCGCCATGCAAGTCCTCATTCGTCTGGCGCGCAGGTTACGGGGGCGGTCGCAGCGACGGAAGGCGGCCGCCGATCACCTCTCCGCAGGCTCACTGTCTGGTGAGAACGTGGCGGATCCACGGCATCGCCCGGGTCCGACCGGCGCGATCCCCGCTCCGCAGGCGCGGGCCTATCATGTGGACTTCGTGGCCGGCACCTTCGCTGGGATTGCCCTGGCACTGAACGCGCTGGTCAGCGCCATCCTGGCGCCGATCGTGCTGCGCGCCTTCCTTTAGCGGCGCCATCCGCTCAGGACCGCACGGCGGCACCCCTCTCGCAACTGCGCCGCCAGGCAGCCGGAGGCATGCCGACCACCTTGTGGAACGCGCGGCTGAAGGCGGCCTCGGAGTCGTAGCCGACCTCGATCGCCACCCGCGCGACCTGCCGCGCGCTATCCGTCAGCAGGCCAGCCGCGAGCTGCATCCGCCAGCGCGCCAGGTACTGCATCGGCGGATGCCCGACGAGCCGCATGAAGCGCTCCGCGAAGGAGGAGCGGGAGAGGCCGACATCCCGCGCCAGCGCATCCAGCGTCCAGGGTGCCGCAGGCCGCGCGTGCAGCAGGTTCAGGGCGCGGCCGACATGCGGATCGCGCAGCCCGGCGAACCAGCCCGCCCCCTCCGGCGGCATGGATTCGACATGGCGGCGCACCAGCTCGGCGAACATCAGCTCGCTCAGCCGTGCGAGGATTGCCTCCCCACCGATCCGCCGGGTCAGCGATTCCGCCATGGCCGCGCGGACGAGATGCCCCATCCAGGACGCGCCGCGATCCGATCTCGAATGAACATGCAGCATGCGCGGCAGGGCTTCGAGAAGCGGGTTGAAGGGACGCGCGTCGCAGCCCAGGAAGCCGCAGATCACGCAGGCGGTCGATGGCCCCTCCGCACCCAGCCGGTAGGCAATGGGCGGACCGGCGGCCACGGCATCGCGGTAGACGGCCAGGTCCGGTTCCTGCCGCAGTCCCGGGTCGCTGGAAAGGACATGCGGATCGCCCTGGGGAAAGGCATCGCCCTGGGGAAAGGCGATGATGTCCCCCGCCACCAGCCGCACCGGCTCCGCGCCCATGGGCCCGCCCCAGCAGGAGCCGCTATGGACGACATGGTACTCGATGACGTGCTGCGCCCCTGGCAGGACGTAAGGCGCGCAGGACACCGAGGGCGGCGCCGCTGCCACCCATGGCTCGCGGGCTTCGAGGCGGAAGAAGACAGCGCCGGTGAGCCGCACCGCGCGCAGCACCTCTGACAGGGCATCCGCACCCATGCATCCCCTTCCTGCCAGTCCCGATGGACGATCGGGCAGGCGATCCGGACGTGGTGCAAAGCGTACCGACTTTCCGGACGAACGGTCAAACGGATCGGAAGCCGCGTCATTCGATCCCGGCCCGGAAGCGCCTAGCAATAGCGTGTCCGAGGAGAAAATGAATGGACACGATGCTCGCCTCACGTGCTTCGCCGGATCCGGAGAAGCTGCAGGGCTTTGTCGGACGCATGCTCGACGATCTCGGTGGCGCCATGGTGGTGCCCCTCGTCCGCATCGGCGACGAACTCGGCCTCTATGCGGCCCTGGACGGCGCCAGCCCCATCACGCCGGCCGAGCTGGCGCGGAGCACCGGCGCGAATGAGCGCCTGCTGCGCGAATGGCTCTCCGCCCATGCCGCCGCCGGCTATCTCGACTACGCCCCCAACACCGGGCGCTTCACCATGACGCCGGAGCAGGCGATGGTCTTCGCGCGGCCGGACAGTCCCGCCTTCATGCTCGGCGCCTTCGAAATCGCGGCGGCCAATGTACTGGACCATTCCCAGGTCATGCGCGCCTTCCGGCAACAGGATGGCCGGGGCGCAGGCTATGGAACGCGCTGCGCCTGCCTGTTCAGCGGCATCGCGCGCTTCTTCCGCCCCGGCTACGCGGCGCATCTCCTGAATGAATGGCTCCCTGCGCTGGATGGCATGGAGGAGCGGCTGCGTCGCGGGGCGCGCGTGGCCGATCTGGGCTGCGGCCATGGCGCCTCGGTGATCTTGATGGCGGAGGCCTTCCCGGCCTCGTACTTCACCGGGCTGGATTACCATGCGGCCTCGATCGCCTGCGCGCGTGAGGCCGCGGGGCGGGCGGGGGTGGCCGGCAACACCTCCTTCCAGGTGGCCGGGGCGGCCGACTTCGCGCCCGGAGGCTACGACCTGGTGGCCTGCTTCGACGCGCTGCACGACATGGGCGATCCGGTCGGCGTCGCCCGGCGGATTCGCGACGCCCTCCGGTCGGACGGCACCTTCATGGCGGTAGAGCCCAAGGCCGGCAACCGGCTGGAGGAGAACATCAACCCGGTCGGCCGGCTGTACTACGCGGCCTCCACCATGATCTGCACGCCGGTTTCGCTCGACCAGCCAGGCGCCGCCGCGCTGGGCGCCCAGGCGGGCCCCGCCCGCCTGGAGGCGCTGCTGCGCGAGGCCGGCTTCTCCCGCGTGCGGATCGCGACGGAGACGCCCTTCAACACCGTGCTGGAAGCCCAGCCCTGAGATGGCCCCAGGGAGGGGGCGATCCCCGCCCCCTCCCCGCCGCCCGGCGGGGGGCGCATGACAGGCCTCGGGAAGCCGCGATTTGTGACAGGCGCGTTCTGCGCTTAAACCCGCCCCTTATGTCCCGCCGCCCCCATTCCAGCCGCTCGGCCGCCGATCCCGAGCCCGTCCTGATCACCACCACCGAGCAGCTGGTCCCGCTTTGCGAGCGGCTCCGCCAGGAGCCCTTCGTGACGGTGGACACCGAGTTCATGCGGGAGCGGACCTACTGGCCCGAGCTCTGCGTGGTGCAGCTCGGCGGCAGCCAGGACACGGCGGTGGTGGATGCGCTGGCCCCGGGGCTGGACCTCTCCCCCCTCGGGGCCCTGCTCGCGGATGAGCAGGTGGTGAAGGTCTTCCATGCCTGCCGGCAGGATGTGGAGATCTTCCTGCTGCGCTTCGGCCAGACGCCGCAGCCCCTGTTCGATACCCAGATCGCCGCCATGGTGGCTGGCTTCGGCGACCAGGCGAGCTATGACAGCCTGGCCCGTGCCCTGGCCGACGCCCAGATCGACAAGGCCCATCGCTTCAGCGACTGGTCGGCCCGCCCCCTCTCCCCCGCCCAGATCGCCTATGCGGCGGCGGACGTAACCCATCTGCGCCGCATCTACGTGGCGCTGCGGGATCGGCTCGAGCGGGAAGACCGGCTGGGCTGGGTGGCCGAGGAGATGTCGGCCCTGATGGACCCCGCCACCTACGGCACCGATCCCGACACCGCCTGGGAGAAGCTGCGCCCCCGCACCACCAACCGGCGCTTCCTGGGCACGCTGCGCGCCATCGCCGCCTGGCGGGAGCGCGAGGCGCAGCGGGTGAACATCCCCCGCCAGCGCCTGCTGCGCGACGAATCGCTGCTGGAGGTGGCGGCCACCGCCCCCGCCGATGCCAATGCCCTGGCCCGGGCGCGCGGCGTGACCGAGGGCTTCGCCCGCGGCAAGTCCGGCGCCTCCCTCCTGGCCGCCATCGAGGCCGCCCGCGCCCTGCCGGATGCGGAGCTGCCCGAGGCCCCGAAGGACCGCGCTGGTCCCTCCCCCTCCCCGGCGCTGGTGGCGCTGCTGAAGGTTCTGCTGGCCACCAAGGCGGAAGAGCACCAGGTGGCACCCAAGCTGCTGGCCAGTTCCGACGACCTGGACCGGCTGGCCTCGGACGCGCCGGAGGACCTGCCGGCCCTGCAAGGCTGGCGCCGCAAGGCCTTCGGGGCCGATGCCCTGGCGCTGCGGAACGGCGATCTCGCCCTCGGCGTGGACGGGCGGCGGGTGCGGCTGATCCGCTCCGAAGCCCCGGCCCGCGCGGCCAACTGAAACCCCCGCCTTCCCCGTGGCTTAAGGGCGGCGGGGAACGCGGGATTGGAACGGCGCTTGCGCGCCGCCTGGCGCTGGTTTAGCGCCCTCCTGCCTGCCTCCCGGCGGCCCATTGAGCGGACCTTGAACGACCATGGCGCGCCCCTTGCCCGACCTTACCGCCGATCCGTCGCGGGACCACAAGCGCGCGGTGCTGGACGCGGGCGCTGTCCGAGATGCCTACCGCCGCTGGGCGGGGGTTTATGACACGGTCTTCGGCGGCGTCTCCTCCTTCGGGCGCAAGCGGGCGGTGGCCCTGGTGAACCGCCTGCCCGGCACAAGGGTGCTGGAGGTGGGGGTGGGCACCGGCCTCGCCCTGCCGCGCTACCGCGCCGAGAAGCGGGTGGTAGGCGTCGACCTGTCGCGGGAGATGCTGGAGAAGGCGCGGGAGCGCGTCGCGGCCGAGAAGCTCGCCAATGTCGAGGGGCTGGTGGAGATGGATGCGGAGCGGATGGCCTTCCACGACGGGTCCTTCGACATCGCCGTGGCCATGTTCACCGCCAGCGTGGTGCCCGATGCCCGGCGCCTCTTCGCCGAGATGTCGCGGGTGGTGCGGCCGGGCGGCCAACTGCTCTTCGTGAACCATTTCGCTGCGCAGGACGGGCCGCGCTGGTGGGTGGAGCGGACCATGGCACCGCTTTCCCGCGTGCTGGGCTGGCACCCGGACTTCGCCCTTTCCGACCTGCTGGACACCGATGCCCAGGTAGAATCGCTGGAGCCCTGCCCGCCGGCCGGGCTCTTCACCCTCGTGCAGGTCCGCAACAACCGAGCCACCCAGGCCCTGGCGGCCTGACCCGGGGGCTGAGACCTGATTCCTCCCCTTGCGGATTGAGAGGCCGAACCGATCTGAAGTGTTCAACCTCTGGCTTCGCGAGCCTTCTCCTGCCCAATGAACGACGACGCCTACGAGACCGCCGGGCCGGAGCAGGCTCCCGGGAATGTACTGGACCCGGTTCAACTGGAGCGAGCCCCGACAATCCGGGCGGAGCATGAAGGCTTCAACGACACCCAGGCGGATATTTTCTTCGCCGCCGTCGAGATGACGCGGATGCCGATGATCGTCACGGATCCTCGGCAGCACGACAATCCGATCGTCTTCTCCAACCAGGCCTTTGTCCGGATGACGGGCTATGCCCAGGAGGAGCTTCTCGGCCGCAACTGCCGCTTCCTGCAGGGACCTGACACGGACCGGGAAACAGTGGCGGAACTCCGCCATGCCATCAGCACCCGGCGCGAGATCGCGGCCGAGATCCTGAACTACCGGAAGAACGGCAGCACCTTCTGGAATGCCCTCTTCATCGCCCCGGTCTTCAGCCCGTCCGGGGAACTGATCTACTTCTTCGCCTCCCAGCTCGATGTCAGCCGCCGCAGGGATGCCGAGGAAGCGCTGCGCCAGGCACAGAAGATGGAGGCGCTGGGGCAGCTGACCGGCGGGATCGCGCATGACTTCAACAACCTGCTGCAGGTCATGCGTGGCTACATGGATCTGGTCGATAGCGGGCTGAGGCGACCTGAGCCCGACATGCCACGGATGCGCCGCAGCCTGGGGAACGCACGCGCAGCCGCCGACCGCGCGGCGACGCTCACCCAGCAGCTTCTCGCCTTCTCGCGCAAGCAGCGGCTGGAGGGCTGGACAGTCAGCCTCAATGCCCTGGTGGAGGGCATTCGCGAGATGGCCTCGCGCACGCTGGGCGACGGCGTGGCCCTGCGCCTGAACCTCGCGCCCGATCTCGGCCCCTGCCGGCTGGACACCACCCAGACCGAGGTCGCGTTGCTGAACATCCTGATCAATGCGCGCGACGCTTTGGCCGGGCAGCCGAACGGGGCCGTGACGATCGCCACATGCAACCATATAGCCGGCGCGGAGGATGCGCTGATGCGCGGCCGCCTTTCTCCCGGTTGCTATGTGAAGATCAGCATCAGCGACAATGGCAGCGGCATGCCGCCTGAAATCCTGTCCCGCGTCATGGAGCCCTTCTTCACGACCAAGGAGGAAGGGCGCGGGACCGGGCTGGGCCTGTCCATGGTCTATGGCTTCGTGCGCCAGTCCGGCGGGACCGTGCAGATCGAGAGCACGCTCGGCCAGGGAACCACCCTCCATCTTTATTTTCCCGTGGCGGAGGAGGACACGCCGCCGCGCGCCGCTTCACCCCGCGCCTCCGAACGGCCGGGCACGGAGACGATCCTGGTCGTGGACGACCGGCCGGAGGTCGCGGAGCTTGCCCGCGCCATCCTCGAGGAATTCGGCTACACCGTTCATATCGCCCATGATGGGAATCAGGCGATGCGCATGATCGCGGGCGGCATGCCGCTCGACATGCTCTTTACGGACCTGATCATGCCGGGTGGAATGAACGGTGTGATGCTGGCGCGGGAGGCCCGCCGCCAGCGCCCGCGCATCAAGGTGCTGCTGACCACCGGCTATGCCGACGCCTCGATCAGCCACAAGGATTCCTTCGGCACGGAGTTCGACCTGATCCATAAGCCCTACAGCCGCGCCGAACTGGCACGGCAGGTGCGCATCATTCTGGATGGACCGACCGGGGTCGGGTGAAGCCGCCGCCGAGGAGGCAACGGCCACCCTGGCGGGTTCCAGGGGCAAAGCCCCTGGCCCTACTGCACCTTGATATCGCGCGAACGAATAACCTCACGCCACTTGGCATTCTCCGCCGCGTTATAGGCCGCCCATTCCTCCGGCCCCTGCATCTCGGGCGTCACCGCAAGGGCCGCGAGGCGCTCGCGTGTCTCGGCCGCGGTCATTGCCGCGCGGGCCATGCCGTTCACACGCGCGATAATCGGTGCGGGCGTACCGGCTGGCGCGAGAATGGCGATGTGCTCCACCGCCTCGTAATCGGGGAAGCCCTGCTCGCGGAAGGTGGGAATGTCGGGCGCGACCGAGCTGCGCTCGCGCGAGGAGATGGCCAGCGGGCGCAGCTCGCCGGACTGGATCAGCGGCAACAGGCCGGAGGCGGCCTGGATCACCATGGAGACCTCCCCCTGAAGCGTGCCCTGCACCGCCTGCGCGCCGGCGCGGTAGCCGACATCGTTCATCCTCAGATCGGCAGCCTGGAGGAACAGCTCGGTCGCGAGATGGGTGGAGCTGCCGGTGCCGGAATTAGCATAGGTCATGTTGCTGTCGGGGCGCTTCGCCAGTTCGATGAACTCAGCCAGCGTGCGGGCTGGCGAGTTCTTCGGCACCACCATGATCATCGGCTGCGCGGCGACCAGGCCGACGCCGGTGAAGGCGCGATCATTGTCATAGGGCAGCTGATAGAGATGCGGCGCCATCGCATAGGTGCTGATGGTGCCGACCAGCAGCGTGTAGCCATCCGGCCGGGCGCGGGCGACGGAGGCGAAGCCGATCGTGCCATTGGCGCCCGCGCGGTTGTCCACGACGAAGGACTTGCCGCTGTCCTGCGAGAGGCGCGCGGCCAGGATGCGCGCCACGGCATCGGTGGAGCCGCCGGCGGCCCAGGGAACGACGAGGGTGACGGGGCGGCTGGGATAGTTCGGATCCGCCTGGGCGGCGGCGTCGCGCACCCTGGCGAGGCTGATCAGGGGCAGGCCGAGAGCGGCCATGCCGAGCGTCCGGCGGGTCAGCATACTGGGGCGTTCCTCGCGGCCCGCTTC
The DNA here is from genome assembly GCF_025791835.1 of Roseomonas xinghualingensis. GTDB lineage: Bacteria > Pseudomonadota > Alphaproteobacteria > Acetobacterales > Acetobacteraceae > Roseomonas > Roseomonas xinghualingensis. The sequence continues at coordinate 46,780 of NZ_JAOXLP010000011.1, read as the reverse complement.
GTGCGGGCCGTTCCGGGGCCTGAATGTCACGGCCCGGGCCAAGCCGACAAGGCGATTCAGGCGCGTTTTCCGGCACCGGGAGCATGCGGATCCATCGCGGCATCCGGCAGGGGCATGACATGGCCGGACCAGGTCCAGACCAGCGCGCATTCCACCCGCCGGCCTGGCCAGGCGGCGCGCAGCACGGCGCGATAGGCGGCCATCTGGCGAAGATAGGTTGGCGGCACCGCCGAGACCTCGGAGGGCGGCGGGCGGTTGGTCTTGTAGTCCAACACCAGCACGCGATCCGCCGTGACCAGCAGGCGATCCACCTGGCCGGCGACGGGAATGCCGTTCACCACACCGGCCAGCGGGGCCTCCGCGAGGCTGCCTGGGCCAAAGGCACCGTCCAGCGCGGGATGGCGCAGGACAGCCAGGGTTTCCGCCAGCGTCGCCTCTCGCTCGGAAGGGTCCAGGCCGTGGCCGGGACGGGCGAGATGGCGGCGCGCCAGCTCCTCCCAGCGCGCCTCGTCATGCTCGGGCAGGTGCTGGAGCAGGCCATGGATCAGCAGGCCACGCCGGAAGCGGCGGCCGCTGGGATCGCCAGCGCCATGCGGGGCGGCGGCAGGGAGCTCCGCCTCGCCTTCCATACGGGAGGGGGCGATAGGGTCCTCGCTCGCCTCCGGAGGCGCGGGGATGGTGGCCCAGGCGGGAAGCTCGGCATCCTCGGCCCGCAGGGCCGGTGGGTCGATCCTGGGCTCGGCCTCCTGCGGAGTGGTGATCTCCCAGCCCTCATCGCCGAAGCCGCAGCCTTCGGGCAGGCCCAGCGTGGTGGGATCGAAGGGAACTGCGGCAAAGCCTGGCTTGCCCGCTTCCAGCCCACGGGCGACGCCGGCCTTCACCAGCGCGTGCCAGGACGGATGCGCCGTCGTCCTGCGGGGAGCGAGGCCGCAGACGATGAGGCGATCCTCCGCGCGGGTGAGCGCGACATAGAGAAGCCGGTTCTCCTCCTCCGCATCGGCCTGGGCGCGGGCATCCCGCGCGCGGGTCCATGGGGCCGCCTGGAATTCCTTCCGGGGTGCCCAGAGGGGAATTTCGGGGGCGTTGGCGCCGGAGCGGCCCGCGCCGCTCCAGAGCAAGGTGTCGCGCATGCCGCCACGGCCGATATCGGGGATGATGACCACCGGAGCCTGCAGGCCCTTGGAGCCATGCGCGGTCATGATGCGCACGGCATCGGCGGCGTTCTCCATCTCGCGCTTCACCTCGGCGCCGCCACGGCGGAGCCATTGCACGAAGCTCTGCAGGGAGGGCGCGTGCCGGTTCTCGTGGCGCAGCGCGGCGGAGAGGAGTTCATCGAGCGCTTCCGCGGCCTCGGCGCCGAGCCGTGCGAGAAGGCGGGCGCGGCCGCCATGCTCGCCCAGCACCTCGGAGAGCAGCGCATGCGGCGTGATGAGGTCCGCCCGGTCCGCAAGCGCCGCAATCCAGCTGGCAGCCTGGCCAATGGGCGTCTTTTCGTGCCGGTGCTTGATCAGCCCATGCCAGAGAGGGCCTTCGCGGCCATGCGCGAGGGCGAAGAGATCATCTTCCGAAAGACCGATCAGCGGCGATTTCAGCAGCGCGGCGAGGGCAAGGTCATCCTCCGGCAGAAGCAGCACGTCGCAAAGGGCGAGCATGTCGCGCACGGCGATCTGCTCCACCAGCACCATGCGGTCCACGCCGCCCACGGGAATGCCGCGCTGCTTGAGCTGGCGCACCAGCAATTCGATCAGCCGCGTGCGGCGGCGCACCAGCACCATGATGTCGCCGGGATGGATCGGGCGGCCGCCGCGCGCGGGCAGCTTCTCCTCCGCGATCATGCGCCCGATCCGGGCGGCGATGGCCTCGGCCAGCAGGGCCTCGGAATCCTGCGCGGCCACGGGCTCGCGTGGCACCACCCAGGGCTCGGGCGTCTCGGTGCCGGCATGTTCGAGGAGCGGCCAGATCTCCACCTTGCCGGCATGGCCGGCGCGATCGGCGGAATGCTCCAGCGTCGCGCCATCTCGCACCACGCCCTTGCGCGCATCGCCATCGGCGAAGACATGATCGACAAGGGAAAGCACGGGCTCGCATGAGCGGAAGGAGACGTTCAGCGGCACGCGCTCGAACACCGCGCCGCCGCGTGTCACCTGATGGTCGAAGCGCGTCTCCCACTCGGCGAAGCCGCGCGCATCGGCGCCCTGGAAGCCGAAGATGCTCTGCTTCTCGTCGCCCACGACGAAGAGCGTGCGTTCCCCAGCCTCGCGCGTGCCGGTGCCGGAGAAGAACTCCTCAGCAAGGGACTGGGCGATGCCCCATTGCACGGGGTTGGTGTCCTGCGCCTCGTCCAGCAGGAGGTGGTCCAGGCCGCCATCCAGCTTGAACAGCACCCAGGCGGAGCCGGGATCGCGCAGCAGTTCCTGCGCGCGATGGATCAGGTCGTCGAAATCCAGGGCGCCTCGGCGCTGCTTGCGCAGCTTGTAGTCCTCCAGCACCGGGCGCGCGGCCGAAAGCAGGGAACCAGTGGCGCCGAGCAGGCGATGCGCGGCCCAGCGGGAGAGGATGCCTTCAACCCGCTTCATCTCGGCGGCGCAGGCATCATCCTTCGCCAGCGCGGCGCGCGGCTCGCCCTTCTGGGTGAACAGCGCCGTGTACCAGGCTTCCCAGCGTGCGGACCGGGTTTCCTCGGGCTCGGAGAGGATGGCAAGCAGCGTGGCGGCCGCTTCGCGCGGCCCCTTGTTCTTGTGCTGCACCAGGGTGGCGAGCGCCTCGCGGAAGGAATCCGGCGGACGGACGACAGAGGCCATGAGCATGTCCTCCGCCTCGCCATCCGGGATATCCAGGCATTCGCGCAGCACGGGGATATGCCCGTCAGCACGCTCCAGCAGCGCGCGCAGGCGCTCGCGCTTGCCCACGAGTTCGCGCAGCGCCTTCGCCAGGCTGTCGGCGGAAACAAGGCGTGCCAACCCCGCCAGTGCTTCGTCCGGGATGGCACGCCCGGCCAATGCGGCCTCGCGCGCCTCGGCGAGGAGGGTGGCGCTGTCCGCCTCCTCCAGCAGGGTGAAGGCAGGCGGGAGGCGTGCTTCCAGCGGGAAGCTGCGGAGAAGCGACTGGCAGAAGGCGTGGATGGTCGCGATCCGCATCCCGCCCGGCTGCTCCAGCACACGGCAGAAAAGGCGGCGTGCCGTTTCCAGCTCCGCGCGCGTCGGCGGCTGGCCGATCAGTTCCTCCAGCGCCACGCGCAGCTTCGGCTCGGGCAGCACGGACCATTGGCCCAGCCGGGCGGCCAGGCGCGTCGCCATTTCAGCCGCCGCGGCCTTGGTGAAGGTGAGGCAGAGGATGCGGCCGGGCTGCGTGTCCTCGCGCAGCAGCAGGCGCAGCACGCGATCGGTGAGGACCTTCGTCTTGCCGGAACCCGCTGAGGCACCCACCCAGGCGGAGATGCGCGGGTCGGAGGCCATCTGCTGTGCAAAATAGGCACGCTGGCGTGCCGAGAAGGCTTCGTTCACGCGGTGCCGCCCCCATCGGCGCCTTCGCTCGCGCCGCCCCATTCGGCGATACGCGACAGGTGATCGTATTCGTCGCCCTTCGGCGTGCGCGCCGGATGCGGGCGCGCCAGGAAGGGACGGTCACCCAGCAGGAAGTCCTGCACGAGGCTGTTCAGCGCCTCGAAGGCCTGCTCGCTCACCTCCGGCAATGTGGAATCCCTCGGGCGGAACGGCTCCACGGTCCCCGCCTCATAGCCGCCGGAGACGTGCCAATGCTCCAGCGCGGCAACCTCGGCGGCCGAAATGTCAGTGAAGCCGCCACGCGCCGCGATGGCGGCTTCCAAGGGCATCTGCGGCGCGCGGCCATCGGCCATCTCGGCATTGCTGGGTGGCGCGCCGGTCTTGAGATCGATGAGGACGAGGCTGCCGTCCTTCATCACATCCACCCGGTCCGCGCGGCCTTCCAGCCGCACGCCGCAAGGCAGATCGATACCACCCTCGATCTCCGCATGGCGGCGCAGCACACCATCGCGCCTGCGCTCCGTCCTCAGCACGAAATCCGCGATACGCGCGAGGCGCGGGCGCCAATAGGCGACAAGGCCAGGGCGTGGCGCGAACTCCGCCAGCGCATCCTCCGTCGCCTGCGCGAAATGCGTCACGGCATCCAGGCAATGCGGGTCACCGCCGCAAAGCTCCAGCCAGCGCGCGACCATGCGGTGGACGATATTGCCATATTCCGCCGCATCCGCCTCGGCATCCAGGTCATCCAGCGGGCGCAGCTTCAGCATCCGCTTGGCGTACCATGCGTAAGGGTCGGATTTCAGCAACCAGACATCCGTCACGCTGATCCGGCGCGGGCGCAGCGCGGCGGGCGGCGACGGCTCGGGGCGCATGCAGGGCTGTGGCCGGGCCGGCATGTCCAGCTTCGAAGCCCAGATGGTGGCGGGCGAGGTGTCCAGCCCGCCCAGCCCCTGGCCGTTCAGGAAGGTCTCGACCCGCGTCAGCCAGCGCGCGGCCACGGTGGGTGATCCGCCACGCTTGCGGGCACGCGACAGGGTGGCGCGCGGCGCGGAGAGGGCGGAGAGCAGGAAGTCGGCGCAGACGCGGCCAATGCGCGCCTCGGGCGCGGGCAGGCCAAACTGGGCACGCATGGGGCGGCTCATCCAGGCGCCGGGATCGGTGGCCAGCGGCCAGACGCTTTCCTCCAGCGCGCCGAGCACCACGCGATCGAAGGATTGCAGCCGCGCTTCCAGCAGGCCGAGGATCTGCACGCGCGGATGCGATGCGCCCTTGCGGCCGCGCATGGTGCGGATACCTGGGGCGAGCGGGCCTTCCAGCAGCGCGTCGAACAGCGCGGGCCAGGCAGCGGCTTCCAGCGGCGGCAGGGCACGCATGGCCGGTTCCAGGCTGGCGAGGTGGATGGCGAGCGGCTCGCCCTCCTCGCCGGAATACAGGCGCAGCCCGCCGGGGCGCTCATCGGTGGAGGCCAGGGCCTCGGCGGCGGAGAGATGATCGGCCAGCAGATCGGTGGGAGGCCGGACCTCGCGCTCCAATGCCCGGAAGTTACCGAGCGCCGCTTCCAGGGCGTCCAGCATCGCGAACAGGCGGGCGCGGCGCTCCAGCCGGCGCTCCCGGCGGCCCTCCGTCTCCGGGCGCTCGGGATCGGCCAGGGCGCCTTCCACCGCGGCGCGAAGCCCCGCCAGCCCAGCGCCGGGACGAGGGCCGCGCAGCGCCGTCTGCTCCAGCTCACGCACTGCCCGCATCCAGTCAGGCCGCGCCATCCCGGCGGCGCAGAGCGGGTGCTTCAGGCAGGCCAGCAGGGGAACCGGGGCGAACTGCTCCTCCACCATGCGCCCGATCAGGCGCAGGAAGGCGCCGGCCGGGGTCATGCCCAGCGGCTGGCCGGCGGAATCATCGGCCAGGATGCCGTGGCGCAGCAGTTCCACCGAGACGCGGCGCGCGAGGTCCCGGTCCGGCGTCACCAGGGCGGCGCGGGCGCCGGGTATTTCCAGGGCTTCCCGCAGCAGCAGGGCAATGGCGGCGGCCTCGTTCGCCTCGTCCGGGGCGATCAGCAGGTCCAAACCGGACAAGGCAGGACGCCAGCGCTCCGGCTCTCGCTCCTGCCAGCAGGCAATGCCATCCTCCGGGCGCAGGGCGCGGGCCAGCAATTCGGCACGGGCGTCGTTCGGCGCGGGGGCATCGGGCGCGCGGCTCAGCCAGGGGCGAAGATCATTGGCGGTGGCATCCAGGCCCCGCAGCAGGCGGGCGGTGCCGTTCAGCGCGTGGCTATGGGCGTCGCGCAACACATCCCACAACTCGGGCGGCACTTCCTCGCCGGCGCCATGCAGCACCACAGCACCTTTCTCCAGCCGCGCGATCAGGCGCAGCAGGTCGGTGGCCGCGGGGATGGTGCCGCCGATACCGATGCCGGCGGCGATCACCGGATCCTTCGGCGGATTGTCCTTCCAGGCCTGGGCCTGAGCGCGCAGGGCCGCCACGCGGCGCGCGCCAATATCGGATAGCCCCTGCTCCTGCAGCCAGCCATGCCAGGACTGGATCACGCCGCCGAGGAAGGTGTGGGTGATCTCCCAATGCTTCGCGAGTTCGCCGGTGACGAGCTCAGGCAGGCGCTCGGGGTCGCATCCCTCCAGCGCCATCTCGTCCAGCAATGTCGCCAGTTCCAGCGCCAGGCGCCATGCCTGGTCCGGGCTGCCGGGGCCGCCGAAATGCGGCGGCAGGCGCATCACCATCTCGGTCAGCACCGCGAGGCGCCGGGCCGGGTCCACGGCGGGCGGCTGCTCCAGCAGGGCCGGAAGCGACAGCTCCTCCGCATCCTCGGTCGAGAGGCCCGCCAGCGCGCGGAGGCGCGGCAGCAGCAGCGCAGGCTTGCCGGAGGCCTTCAGGAAGGCCTCGCGCAAGGACCGCGCGGCACGGCGCGTGGGCAGCAGGATCGTGGTGCGGGCCAGCGCCGCGGGGTCGTCCAGGTCCTCGGCCATGGCGAGCACGCCATGGGCCAGGTCGTCCAGGAAGGGACGATGGGCCGGAATCTCGTACAGCCTCACCGCCTGCGTCCTCCCCTCCCCCAATGGAAGAACAGCGCTAGAACAGTTTCACCAGCCCCTTGTCCAGAATTTCCTCCGCGCGGACCAGATCGGGCGGGGTGGAGAGATGGAACCACACGCCGTCATGGACGAGGCCATAGAGGCGCCCTTCCTCGATCGCGCGCATCCAGGAGCCCATCAGGCCGAAACGGCCGGGCTTGGTGTCGTCCAGCAGGCGGGGGTGCATGATCTGCACGCCGGCGTAGAGATAAGGGGCGACCTCGCGCTCCTTCGGGCGGCGAATCCGGCCGATCGGGTCTAGCAGGAAGTCCCCCAGACCGACCTCGCCATCCACCGCCGCGGCACGGACCATCAGCAGCAACGCGTCCATCCGCTCCTCGTCGAAGGCGGCGGCAAGGCGCGACAGGGCGGAGTTGGGGCCATCCAGCCAATAAGCATCGCCATTCACCACGGCGAAGGGCCCCTTGCCGAGATGCGGCAAGGCATTACGGATGCCGCCGCCGGTCTCCAGCAGCTCATCCTCCACCAGCACGGTGCAGTGGGGCTTCGTCCGGGCCTCACAGGCGGCGACGACCTGCGGGGCGAGGTGGTGGGCGTTCACCACCACATCGTCGATCCCGGCCTCCGAGAGCCGGTCGAGCGCATGGTCCAGCAGGGAGCGGCCGCGCAGGGCGAGAAGGGGCTTGGGCACGGTCTCGGTCAGCGGGCGCATGCGCGTCCCGAGCCCGGCCGCCAGCACCATGCCATGGGTCAGGCTGATCATGCGGCGGGTTCCATCACTGGGTTGGCCCGCAAGTCGCGGGGCACGTGTTCATCAAGAAAGGTCGCGAGCGGCGCCGCGGCGGGATGGGCCAGGGCCGCATCCAGCAGGCGCCAGCAGCGCGGCCCGTGGCGGAGGTAGTGCGGCTTTCCGTCGCGCCGGTCCAGCCGCACCCAGAGGGAAGCGACGCGCAAATGGCGCTGGGCGGCCATGACAGCGGTGGCCGCCTCGAACTCCTCGCGGTCCAGCCCGGAGCGGCGTTCCAGGTAGCGGGCGGTGGCGGCCTGCCGCACCTCATCCGGCACGTCACGGCGGGCATCCTGCAACAGGCTCACCAGGTCATAGGCCGGGTGGCCATGGCCGGCATCCTGGAAATCGATGACGCCGACCGAGGCGGGGCCGGGCCTCTCGGGCAGGGGCAGGAGGTTGGCCGGGAAGTAGTCGCGATGAACAAAGCCGCCCCGGCCCTCGAAGGGCTTGAGCATGGCGCCCATCGTCGCGTGGAAGCCCTCCCGTTGGGCGGCGGTGGGCTCGGCGCCCAGGGCTGCGGGCCACCACCAGTCGAGGAAGGTGGCACCGCTGGCGCGGGCCATGGCGGCGCCTTCCCAGGCCGGCAGGCCAGCGGGCGGCGGGGCCTCGTGCAGGGCGGCCAGGGTCTCGGCGGCGGCGAGATAGAGCGGCAGCGGCTCCGCTCCCGCATCCAGCAGCGTGGCATGGGTGGGCTCGCCCAGGTCCTCCAGCAGCAGAAGGCCGGCGGGCGGATCGGCTGCCAGCACCTCGGGCGCGGACAGGCCGATCGAGCGGATATGGGCCGCGATGACGATGAAGGACCGCAGATCGGCCTCGGCGGAAGGCAGGCCGACAGCGGCGGCGCCGGACCCATCCATCAGGAGCGCCGGGCGCGGGCCGCCCACCATGCGCAGATAGCGGCGGTGGCCGGCATCGCCCGGCAATGGCACGCGGCACGCCCCGGCATAGCCATGGGTAGCGAGAAAGCTGTCGAGGCTCATGCGATGGTCGCCAGGGCGTTCAGGCGGGGGGCATCCCAGCCGGATAGAATGGCATTGCGGGCATCCGGCGCATCCCCCTGGGCCAGGGAAATCCGCAGCGCGTCGCCGGGCGCATGGGGGCCGAGGCGCTCGGGCCACTCCACCAGCACGATACCCTCCCGCGCCTCCTCCCATCCCAGCTCCGGCAGGGCGTCCGGCCCCTCCAGCCGATAGAGGTCCATGTGGTGCGCCATGCTGCCCGGCAGTTCATAGGACTGCACCAGGGTGAAGGTCGGCGAGGGCACCTCCAGCGCCGGATTGCCAGCGGCTGCGCGCAGGAAGGCACGGGCGAAGGCGGATTTCCCGGCGCCCAGCGGGCCGTCCAGCAGAATGGCGTCGCCCGGGCGCGCCAACCGCGCGGCACGGGCGGCAAGCGCGCCGGTCGCCGCCTCATCAGGCAGGGAAAGGGTGATCGGGGAGGTCATGGGTGACCCCAATCTGCCTCCAGGGCAGGGAGAGGGGCAAGTCGGCGAAACCGGGATGCTCCTATCCGGTTAGCCCCTTGCAGGCCCGCCAGACCGGGCCAAAGGAAGGAGAATCCATATCCTATGCGCGTGATCCGAACCGCCCTGATGCCCATGCTGCTGCTGGCCACCCTGGCCGCCTGCACCGGGGAGAACCGCACTGTCGGCGAACGCGTGCGGGACACGGTGGACCCGCCGAGCGGGCCAGTGGAGCGGACCGGGCGGGCCGTGGACCGGGCGATCGACCGCGCCAAGCCGAACTGATCCGGGCTGAAGGGGGCTATGCCCCCTTGAGTTAGCTGGATCACGCAAACCGCCATGCCAGCCGCCTGAGGTCATGGACCTCAGGCCCGCCGCCAGACAGGCCCCGAAGTCCGGGGGCTAAGCCTCCGGCTTTCCCCCCCTTCCCGCGCGCGGTATCACGCCTCCCCTGACCGCAACGGGGACGCATTGCACCCATGACCGCGCATATCGAGACGGATGTCGCCATCATCGGCGCTGGTCCGGCCGGACTCTTCGCCGTGTTCGAATGCGGCATGCTGCGGATGAAATGCGTGGTCATCGATACGCTGGAGGCGATCGGTGGCCAGTGCTCGGCGCTCTACCCGGAGAAGCCGATCTTCGACATTCCCGCCCATCCCCGCATCGCCGGCCAGGACCTGATCGATGCGCTGGAGAAGCAGGCGCAGCCCTTTGCCCCGATCTACCTGCTCGGCCGCCGCGTGGAACGGCTGCTGGAGGAGGACGGGCATTTCACCCTCGGCACCAGCGAGGGCGACAGCGTGCGGGCCAAGGCCGTGATCCTGGCGGCCGGCGCCGGCGCCTTCGGCCCGAACCGCCCGCCGTTGGAGGATCTGACGCGCTACGAGCAGTCCGGCGCGGTGCGGTACATGGTGAGCCGGCGGGAAGACTTCCGCGGCAAGAAGGTGGTGATCGCGGGCGGCGGTGATTCGGCGGTGGACTGGGCGCTGTCGCTGAAGGAGATCGCGGCGAAGGTGACGGTGGTGCACCGCCGGCCGAAGTTCCGCGCGGCGCCCGAGAGCACGGCGCAGATGGACGCCGCCGCGGCGAAGGGCGAGCTGGAGCTGGCCATCCCCTATCAGCTCCATTCGCTGAAGGGCGACGGCGCGGCGCTGACGCATGTCACGCTCGCGACGCTGAAGGGCGAGACGCGCGACGTGGAGGCGGACCATCTGCTGGCCTTCTTCGGGCTTTCGATGGAGTTGGGGCCGATCGCCGAATGGGGGCTGGGCATGGAACGCAGCCATGTCACGGTGGAGCCCTCCACCTGCGAAACCTCGCGCCCCGGCATTTTCGCGATTGGCGACGTGGCGACCTATCCGGGCAAGCTGAAGCTGATCCTGCAGGGCTTCTCGGAGGCGGCGATGGCGGCCCATGCCATCCATCCCCGCGTGCATCCGGGCGAGGCGCTGCATTTCGAGTATTCGACGTCGAAGGGGGTGCCCGCGCATGGCTGACGGAAAGCTCGTCATCGGGACGAAACGCTACTCATCCTGGTCGATGCGCGGCTGGCTGGCCGTGCATCTCGCCGGGCTGGATGTGGAGGAGCAACTCATCCCGCTCGCGGGTGGGGGCAATACCACCGCCATCAAGGCCGCCACGCCGACAGGGCTGGTTCCCTATCTGGAGCACAAGGGCGCGCGGGTCTGGGAGAGCCTCGCCATTTGCGAATACTGCGCGGAGCTGGCGCCCTCCCTCTGGCCAAAGGACCGCGTGCTGCGCGCCCTGCTGCGCAGCGCGGCCTCGGAGATGCATGGGGGCTTCCGCGGACTGCGCCAGGCGATGCCCTTCAATATCGGCCGCGATTTCGCGGGCCTCGGCGGCACATCGGACGCGCTGGCGGATATCGCGCGCATCGAGACGATCTGGGCGCAATGCCTGGAGGCCAGCGGCGGCCCCTTCCTGCATGGCGCGACGATGGGCGTGGCCGATGTGATGTATGCGCCCGTCGCCGCGCGGCTGATCACCTATGCTCCCGCCCTCTCCGCGCGCGGCAAGGCTTATGTGCAGGCGGTGCGCGTGCATCCGCTGGTCTCGCGCTGGTATGACGAGGCGGGGCAGGAGCCGAAGGAATGGCTGCTGCCGCAATACGAGGCCGGGCCAGCCGCCTGATGAGCACGTCCAGCGGCCTCGACCATGTTGGCGTCTGCTCGCGCGACGCGGCGGCGCTATGGGGGGCCTATGAGCGCCTCGGCTTCACGCTGACGCCCATTGCGCGACAGTCCCGCGGGGACCAGCCGCTGGGCACCGCCAATCGCTGCGCCATGCTTCAGCGGGGCTATATCGAATTGCTGGCGGTGGTCGATCCCGCCCTGCCCGATAACGGGCTGGGCGCGATGCTGGACCGCTTCGAGGGTGCACGCATCCTGGCGCTGGGCATGGAGGATTCCGAGGGCAACCTGGCGCGGCTGCGGCGGGCCGGGCTGGAGATCCCCGGAATCTCCCCCCTCTCCCGCCCCGTGGAGGCCGGCGGGCCTATCGCGCGCTTCGAGCGCCTGCCACTGCCAGAGGCACCGGAAGGCCGCGTTCAACTCGTGCGCCACCTCACGCCCGAGGCCATCTGGCAGGAGCGCTGGATGGGGCACGCCAATGGAGCAACCGAGTTGCGCGCCGCCATCGTGGTGTCCGGCCACCCGGCGGAAAGCGCCGCGCGTCTCTCCCGCCTCTCCGGCCTGGCGTTGGAACCTGATCCAGCGGGCGGCTTCGCCCTGCCCCTGCCGGATGGCGCGCGGGTGCGCATCCTGCCGCCAGAAGTGGCCACCGCCATCCTCCCCGGGGCGGAGGCCCCTGCCCTGCCGGCGGTGATGGCCATGGTGATCGGCGTGGCGGATTTGGACGCGACGCGGCGCCACCTGGCCGCGGAACCACTGGTGGAGGTGCCGGGCGGCGTGATGGTGCCACCGGCCCGCGCGGCGGGCTGCGCCCTGGTCTTCGAGGCATGAAGCCTCGGAGCGCACTGCGTCGATCCATCGAGACCTATTACGCGCCAGGGCGGGCGGAGGCGCTGGATGCCTTCCTCTCCCGCTTCCTGGGCCCCGGGGAACTTGGCTTCGACATCGGCGCCCATGTCGGCGACCGCGCGGCCAGCTTCCGCCGGCTGGGCGCGCGCGCCGTCGCGGTGGAGCCGCAACCGCCCTTGCTGCGCGTGCTGCGGCTGGTTTTCCGGGGGGATGACGGGGTCGCGCTTGTGCCCGCCCTGGTCGGCGCCGCGCCGGGCGAGGCGGTGCTGCGGCTGAATACGCGCAACCCGACCGTCGCCACCGCTTCCGGCGCCTTCGTGGCCGCCGCCGGTGGTGCCCCGGGCTGGGAAGGGCAGGAATGGGACGCGACCATCACCCGCCCGGTCACGACGCTCGATGCGCTCACCGCCGCGCATGGCACGCCGGATTTCATCAAACTTGACGTGGAAGGGTTCGAGGCCGAGGCCCTGGCTGGCCTCTCCTTCGCGCCGCGCGCCCTGGCCTTCGAATTCACCACCATCCAGCGCAAGGTCGCGGCGGACTGCCTGGCACGGCTGGCGGCACTCGGCCCCTTCCGGTTCAACGCGGCGCTCGGAGAGGACATGCGCCTCGCGCTTCCCTCCCCCGTCGGTGCGGAGGCGATGCGGAACTGGATCGCCGCCCTGCCCCATGCGGCGAATAGCGGCGATGTCTATGCCAGCCAGGAACCGGCGCGGATCACGCCCTGATGCAGCTTGAGGCCTTTCTGCCGCATTTCGGCTTCGCCGTGCTGCTGGTGCTGCTATCGGCCGGGGTGGTGCGGCTGATGATCGCCTATCCCATGCTGGACGATCCGGCCCGGCGCGCCGCGACGGCGCATACGGTGCCCACCCCACGCGGCGGCGGCCTGGGCATTGTCGCCGCCTTCGTGGTGGGGATGGTGGTGCTCTACGGCACGGCCCGCTTCGCGCGTATCGCCGAACCGGAATTCATCGGCACGATCCTCGCCGCCATCGCCATTGCGGGCGTGGCTCTGGCCGATGACCTGATGGATTTCCGCTTCATCGTGAAACTGGCGGCCCAGACGGGGGCGGCGCTGGTGGCCATGGCCAGCGGGCTGGTGTTGACGCGGCTGGCGCTTCCCTGGGTGGGGGTGGTCGATCTCGGCCTCTGGGGACCGTTGCTGACGCTGTTCTGGATCATCGCCTGCACCAATGCCGTGAACTTCATGGACGGGATGGATGGGCTGGTCGGTGGATCGCTGCTGGTGGTCTGCGCCTCGCTCTGCTTCATCGGCGCGCAGCAGGAAGCCTGGTTCGTTTATGCGGCCGCGCTGTTCCTGAGCGCCGGCCTGCTGGGCTTCCTGCCCTACAACCTGCATCCCGCGCGGATTTTCATGGGGGATGTGGGCAGCCAGTTCCTGGGCTTCATCCTTGCAGTGCTGGCGGTGGCCTGCTCCCGCTTCGATACGTCGCAGCTTTCCTTCCTGATCGTGCCGCTGCTGCTGTTCGCCCATCTCTTCGACACAGGGTTCACCCTGATCCGCCGGGTGCTGATGGGAGAGCGGCCGAGCACACCGCATCGCACCCATCTTTACCAGTTGGCGCAGCGCTCCGGCATGTCGGTGCGGCAGGTCACGATGGTGCATGGCGGCTTCGTGCTGTTCCAGGCGATGCTCGCCCTCGCCTTCCCCAACCTGGACTCCGACGTGAAGCCGCTGGTGGTGCTGCCGCCGCTCGTGGTGCAGCTGATCTGGCTGGCCTATGTCGCCCGACGCGTACGGCACGCCGGGCTCAGTTGGCGGGCGGGCTGAGCACCTCGATCACCATCGGGCGGTCATCCATCCCCACCCATTGCTCCGAGCGCCAGACGGCGCCTGTCTCGGCATCGGCCCAGTAGCGGTTCACGAAACGGGCCCCACCGCCGCAGCGCTCCTCCACGAACAGCCCCTCGGCGATCCGCGCCGCCCGCATGCGGCATTCCAGCGCGACGCCGAAGCGCATGCGGTTCGGATCGCGCGTGGCGGGGGCGAGATCCACCACCCGGCGCACGGCCGCCGGACGGTTCAGGAGCGTGGTCACGTCATCCAGCGGATCGGCGCTGTCGAAGCGCGTGGCGGCCAGGTTGGTGGCGGTGCCGGCGGTCGCCACCACCCGCGCCCCATCGGTGGCCACCACCGTGCCGTCCTGGGAACGCCACATGCGCTGCTCGCCATGGCCCTGGATCATCGCCATTACCTTGCGCTGGCTGCCATAGGTGACGAGCAAGGCCGCGCCATCTGCCCCGGCTTCCTCCGCATCCGGAAGGCTGCTCCGGGGCACCTCGTGCTGGCGGGGTGCAATGGCGTCCTGCCGGGGCGGCAGGAAGATGCTGGCGCGGAGGAGGTTCTCGGCCGAGCGGCCCATCTCGCCCATGTCCGGCGTCGATCCGCAGGCAGGCAGGAGAAGCGGGAGGAGGAGCAGGATTCGGCGCATCGGAGGCGAGGATAGGCACGGCCCCGCCCCAACGCATCACTGAAACGTGAAAAAGCTCAGGCGACCTCGATGGCCGTCAGCCCAGCGGCCAGGGCTGCCCGCAAGTCAGGAAGTGCCAGGGCGACGCAGCCCTCGGTCGGCGTGTAATCGGGCCGGGCGACATGCAGGAAGATCGCGCTGCCCCTGCCCCGCACCACCGGCGCATCGTTCCAGCCGAGCACGCCGATGATGTCATAGACCCCGTCGCTCCGCCAAAGCTCCTCGTGCCGCCCGGCATAGGGCAGCGTGACGGGGCGGTTGTAGGCGGGATCGGTTGGGTCGTCGCACCAGCCATCCATGGGGCCGATAGGCTCCACCGGCACGGCGCAACGGGGGGCCGGGCCGCGATCGGCACGATAGAGCACGCGGCGCAGGGTCATCAGGGCACGCGGCGTCGCGCCGTCCCCCTCCTGCTTGTCAGCGCGGATGCCGCCGCGACCGATGGCGCAGCGCCAGCGGTCCCGGTGAAGGATCAGGTTCTGGCCATCGACGAGAGCTGTGGTCATGCCGTTTCCTGGCGGCAGGCCGGGCCTGGATGCAAGAGGTAAGGCGCTGGAGGAAAAGCAGCCGAAGACGCGCCCCTTCCTGCCCATACCGCGCCGCGCGGCCCCTTAGGAACCGGGGCTTGAGTCATCAGATCCTCTCGCGTGCGGGAGGGCTGAAGGCCCCTCCTCAGCCCAGCAGATGGCCGAAGCGAGCCTTCTTCGTCGCCAGATAGCCGTCATTCACCCCATTGGCGGCGAAGAGATGGGAGACGCGGCCTTCCACCTGGATGCCGCAGGCAGCAAGGCCGGCGAGCTTGTCCGGGTTGTTGGTCAGCAGCCGGATGCGGGGGATGCCCAGCGCCTCCAGCATGGTCGCCGCCACGCGGAAGCCGCGCTCATCGGCGCCGTAGCCAAGGGCGCGGTTGGCATCGAGCGTATCCAGCCCCGCATCCTGCAGCTTGTAGGCGCGGAGCTTGTTCACCAGCCCGATCCCCCGCCCTTCCTGCGCCAGATAGAGCAGCACGCCGCCGGTTGGCTCCTGCGCCATGCGGGCGATGGCGCCGCGCAACTGCGGGCCGCAATCGCAGCGGAGCGAGCCCAGCAGATCCCCGGTGAAGCACTCGGAATGGATGCGGCAGAGCGGTGCGGCGCTGGCGGCCTCCGGTTGGCCGACCAGGATGGCCAGATGCTCGATCCCACCATCGGCGGCGCGGAAGGCGACAATCCGGGCCTGCGGCGCATCTTCCAGCGGCACGCTTGCCTCCGCCACCCGTGTAAGGCTGGCAGCGGCCGAGGCCGGATAGGCCAGTACATCCTGCACCTGGACCTCGAGGAGGCCGAGCCGTGCGGCGACAGGCGCGGAAGCCGGGGCCGCGACAAGGGCAGGCAGCAGCCTTCCGATCTTGGCCAGGCTGATCGCGGCCGGAGAGAGGGCCTGGGCGAAGCCGGTGGCGGACACGATCTGCGGTGCCTCCGGCAGGAGCTGCTCGGCCACCGGATCAGCCAGACGGCGGAGAGATTCGGGTGCAAGCAGGCCGGGCGAGAGGCGGAGGGACACCGGCGCGGCCTCAGCCGCCGAAGAGGTCGGCACGGGGCGGGAAAGGATAGCGGCCGCCCGCGAGGCGGAGAGCAGCAGGACCGGAGAGGCAAGGGCGGCCTCGGCCAGTTCCGCCAGGCCGCGTGCGCCCACCGTCTCTGCGGCGGCCAGCACCAGGGACTCACCGCCGGCGGAGAGGATCACCGGCGTGCCGCGGCGCAGCTCGGACACCACACGGTGCACGGCGCGCATCCCGCCCGTGCGGGGATCAGGCGCGGGACCGGTCCCGGCCATCCCCGAAGTTCCCTGCGGCTGTGCGCATATCGAAGTGTCGGCCATACCGTTACCTACCCGCAGGTCCGCCACACGCAAAGCCATCGGGAATCGCCCTGACGGAGGCCATTCATCTCATGCATCTCCATTGGCGAGACACATTGCCTCCCGCTTCGCCAATATGGGATGCTTCATGGTTCTGGGAGGTCCCTGACCGTGGCAAATTAGCCCCGACCCACGAAAAAGAGAGCTAAGGCTTGCCGCTGCACGCCACTTGGCCCCATATCGCGAGTTCATAACTCCGGGATCGGTCATACTGGCCGCCTCCTGGAAGAGATCTTCAATACGGGAGGGTGCATGTCGGACCCACGTCCGATCCTGATCGTGGACGACGACCCGGCGCTCCGGACCACCCTGTCCGAGCAGTTGGCTGTGGATGGCGAGTTCGCGCCGCGGGAGGCCGGGACCATGGCCGATGCTGGCCAGATCCTGCTGTCGGAAGGAGCGCGCTTCGATGCCGTGCTGCTCGATATCGGGCTGCCGGATGGCGACGGGCGCGATCTGTGTGCGGAGTTGCGCCGGAACGGCATTAAGGTGCCCATCATCATGCTGACCGGCGCAGATGCCGAGCAGGATGTGGTGCGCGGCCTGGATTCCGGCGCGAACGACTACATCGCCAAGCCGTTCCGGATCATGGAGCTGATCGCGCGGCTGCGTGCCCAGCTTCGCGTCTTCGACAATTCCGAGGACGCGGTCTTCGTGATCGGGCCCTATACCTTCCGGCCATCGGCCAAGATGCTTCAGGACACGGCGCGCAATCGCCGGATCCGGCTGACCGAGAAGGAATGCTCGATCCTGAAGTTCCTCTACCGCGCCGGCGGCCGGCCGGTGGGGCGGCAGATCCTGCTGAACGAGGTGTGGGGCTACAACGCCGCCGTCACCACGCACACGCTGGAGACGCATATCTACCGGCTGCGCCAGAAGATCGAGCCGGATCCGGCCTCGGCCTCGCTGTTGCTGACCGAAGGGGGCGGTTACCGCCTCGATCCGCAGGCCGGCCGCGTGGCTGCCTGACCGATTTGCCGGCGCGCTACTGCCGCGCCGGCATCTCCTCGGTGACCCGCATGGTCGAAGGCTCGACCACCACGCTGCGAGCAGGGCCTTCCAGCGTGCGGCGGGCTGCCTCCACGACCACCCGGTCTCCTCCGGCCGGAATGTCGATCCTGCCCCAGACCGCATAGCCAGCACCTCGCAACGCCGCTTCGATCCGGCCCAGTTCCTCGGGGCCAGGGGCGCGCGCCAGAACCGGCAAGGCCCCGATCGCCAGAAGCGCGGGGATCAAGATTGGCCTGACCATGTGCGGATGCCCTTCGAATGGAGGAAATCCGAACGGAAGGCATGGTGGAGAGTTGCCACCCAGGAGGCCTTGCCTCGGGCTTCCGGCTGAGGGCCGCCTCCAAGCAGATCGGGGCCAGGGGCAAGCCCCTGGCCATGCCGGATCAGGCCAGGATGGCCGCTTCCTCGAAGCCGAGACGTGGCAGGCGCCCGAAGGTCTTGGAGTGGTCGCCATAGCCCAGGTTGATGAGCATGGTAGACTTCCAACCGCTCTCCGCCAGGAACAGGCTGTCCATCTTGGCGGAATCGAAGCCGCCCATCGGCCCGGCATCCAGGCCCAGCGAGCGCGCAGCGAGGATGAGGTAGGCAGCCTGCAGCGTGCTGTTCATGAAGGCGCTGCGCTCGGCGAGGGCCGCGTTGCCGGTGAACCAGGCCTTGGCAT
This sequence comes from Roseomonas xinghualingensis, assembly GCF_025791835.1. Lineage (GTDB taxonomy): Bacteria > Pseudomonadota > Alphaproteobacteria > Acetobacterales > Acetobacteraceae > Roseomonas > Roseomonas xinghualingensis. Next base: position 28,919 of record NZ_JAOXLP010000011.1, on the reverse strand, counting down.
CGGCATGGGGGAAGAGGCGCGGCAGGTGTTCGAAGAATTGCGGGTCATAGGTGACGATCACCGTCACCGGAGCGGTCCGCGTCTTCTCCTGGTTGCCGGAGGAAACGGCGGTCAGCAGCTTCTCCTTGCCCTCGGGCGTGCGCACGAAGACGAAGCGGCCCGGTGTCTGGTTGGCGCCGGTCGGGCCAAGGGACACCAGGCTGTAGAGCTCGCGGAGCGTCTCGTCGGAGACAGGGCGGTCCTGCCAGGCATTGGCGGTGCGCGCGGTGCGGAACACGCGGTCCAGCGCGGCGTCGTCAAGGCGGCCGGCCTGGGTCATGTTGGTATCGGGCATCATGATCTCCTCGGCTGGCAGGATTACGCGCGTCAGATGCCATGCGGCAAATTGCCGCATGGCATCATGGCCATAGCCTCGATGAATGATACCCGGTCAGCGGCCCGGATCAGGCCTCGACCTGCTCCACCGCAACCACCTCGGGCACGTAGTGGCGCAGCATGTTCTCCACGCCATGCTTGAGGGTCGCCCGCGAGGACGGGCAGCCGGAGCAGGCGCCCTGCATGCGCAGCTTCACGATGCCGTCGCGGAAGCCGCGGAAGACGATATCGCCCCCATCGCCAGCCACCGCCGGGCGCACGCGGGTATCCAGCAGTTCCTTGATCTGGGCCACCACCTCGGCATCAGCCGGATCGGTGTCCTCCACGTCATCCTCGGTCTCGTCGCCGGCCATGACGGGGCGCCCGGCCATGGCGTGCTCCATGATGGCGCCGAGCACCTGCGGGCGCAGATCCTGCCACTCGGCCTCGTTCGTCTTGGTGATGGTGACGAAATCGGCGCCGAGGAAAACGCGCGCGACGCCCTCCAGCTCGAAAAGACGCGCGGCGAGGGGCGAACGGCCAGCCATTCCAGCCGAGGTGAAATCGGCGGTGCCGCGGTCGCCCATCACGTCCTGGCCAGGGAGGAACTTGAGGGTCGCGGGGTTTGGCGTCGCCTCGGTCTCGATGAACATCCGGGAATTCCCTGCTGCGGCGGAACAACCTGCCGCCCTATGTGACCGGATGTGGTGCAGACGGCGTGGCGAAGCAACTGTTTCGGGCGCGGGGGTGGGCTGCGGGAGACTCAGGTCACCCGGTCGAGCGCCGCATCGTCCATCGTGCCAGGCACCAGTGTCATCGGGCAGCGAAGGCGGCCGGCCGCCCGCCCGGTCAGGGCGCTGATGAGAGGCCCCGGGCCGCCCTCGGTCGCGGTGGCCAGGACCAGGATGGAAATGCGCGGGTCCTCGACCAGCACGGAGAGAACCTCCTCCACCGGATCGCCCTCGCGGATCAGGAGGAAGGGCATGCCGCCGGTAATCTCCTGCACCTGGGCGGCGAGGGCCGAGAGAAGCTGCTCCGCCTCCTGCCGCCGCTCCTCCTGCATCAAGGCGCCGACACCGGCCCATTCCTGCAGGCCCACCGGCTCGGTGATCCGCAGCAGTGCGACGCGGCCGCCGGATTTTCGCACCCGCAGGCAGGCATAGCGCAGGGCGACAGCCCGCTCCGGGCTGTCATCGACCACCACGAGGAAAACGCGGTCCTGCGGCATGGGGGGCTCCTCGAGGGTGCTGCTCAGCCGCGCCGGAATATGACACTTCCCAGCCACCCCGCCAGTGCCGCGAGCAGGACGCATGCGAGGCCATAGAGCAGGGGCTCATGGCGGGACACGTCGGCGATGCGGGCGGTGGCGCCCACCCGGTCCACCCCGAAGGACAGTTCCTGGCGGGCGATGATGCGGTGGTCACGCACCAGCATGACCTGCACCACGTAATCGCCCGGCGTAACCGTGGAGGGCAGCGGCAGGCGGGCATGGAAGAGGCGGCCGCCCGAAACCCCCACCATGTTCTCTTCCTCGACCCACTGGTGGGTGTCCTGTTTGAGTCGGATCAGCGCTTCCCGGAAGGCAGGATCGCGCGGGCCCGGCAGGCGTGCCGTGAGCATGTCGAGCCCCAGGCGCCGCTCGCGCCGCGCCGGCTCATCCAAAAGCCCGGCCACCGGTGCCGTGGAAGCCAGGGCGTAGTAGTCCGGAACCTCGCGAAACCGGGCGGCGGGGCCGTTCACCCAGATGCCGAGGCGCTTCACGCGACGCCGCACCGTCACGTCCCGGGTGGGACCAAGGCCGAGCACGATGACGTTGTCCCCGTCCGGGCCGAGAAGCCGGTCCGTGGCGCCGAAGACGAGCAGGTCCGCGCCGGTGAAGGCGGTGTCCACGGCGATGCGGGGTTGGCCGAGCTCGGCGGCCAGCGCCGGGCCGGCCTGAGGCGCCGGGGCGGGCTGAGCCATCGCGCCGGGCGGCAGGAACAGGGCCAGCAACAGCCCTGCCCGCACCAGGAGACGCGGCAGCATCACGTCGCCGGACCGATGACGTAGAGACTGTCAGGCGTCTGGAGCAGATTCACCAGCAGCCCCGCGGCGACGGAGAGCACCAGCAGGCCAAGCAGGGCCCGGGTCTCCTCGCCACGCAGCTTCGTGCCCATGGCCGCGCCGAACTGCGCGCCCGCCACGCCACCCGTAAGCAGGAGCAGGGTCAGCACGATATCCACCGATCCGGTCTGCAGTGCCTGCAGCAGGGTCACGTTGGCACTGACGAAAGTGACCTGGAAGAGGCTGGTGCCGATGGTTGTCGTCGTCGGCATGCCCAGCAGGTAGATCATGGCGGGCACAAGCATGAAGCCGCCGCCCACGCCCATGATGGCCGAGAGGATGCCGATGCCGAATCCCACCAGCGCGGGCGGGATGATGGAGATGTAGAGGCGCGACTTGCGGAAGCGCATCTTCAGCGGCAGGCCGTGCAGCCAGGAATGCTGGTGCGTGCGCGCCGGCAGGGCGCGTCGGCGGCGCAGGATGGCGCGCAGGCTTTCGCGCACCATCAGCATGCCCACCGTGCCGAGCACGACGACGTAGAAGAGCGAGACGGCGAGATCGACCTGGCCGAGCCGGCGCAGCAGCACGAAGAACTGCGTGCCGGCCGCCGAGCCCGCAAGGCCGGCCACCAGCAGCACCATCCCCATGCGCGCATCGACATTGCCGCGCCGCCACTGGGCAATGAGGCCGGAGACGGAGGCCCCCAATGTCTGGTTCGCGCCCGAGGCCACGGCCACCGGGGCAGGAATGCCGATCAGGATCAACAAGGGCGTGAGCAGGAAGCCGCCGCCCACGCCGAACAGGCCCGAGAGCCAACCGACACCAAGCCCGATGCCCAGCAGGAGGAAGGCATCCACCGACATCTCGGCAATCGGCAGGTAGATCGGCATGCGTTCACCGCTCCTTCCCCTGTGAAGGGGGCCCCTGTGAAGGGGGGCGCGCTGGTTCCACGCGGGCCGCGCGCGGGCGGGACCGCGCCTCGGGCTTAACCCTGGCGCGGCGTGGATTCGGCGCCCGGCATTCGGACCCGGGCCGTTTGAACCTGCATCCCATGCCACGCAAGGTCGATTCCGATCCGGCCGCAATGGCGCTACACCGGGGCGGCCGCAGCGTGGAAGCGAGGCTGGGCGCATATTTCGCGGTGAAAAGGGCATCCATGCGGCACGACCCCGTCATTCCACATCTGTCACGACGTGGCCTGCTGCGCGCGGCGGCGGCGCTGCCATTGGCGGCCCCCGCGCTGCGCCCCGCCATCGCGGCCGATAGCCTGAGAATCGCACTGCTGCATTTGAATGACTTCCATTCCAAGCATGAGGGCGTGGCGGAGGGTGGCAGCGTCTGCCGGGAAGGCCGCCCCTGCGCCGGCGGTTCGGCACGCCTGGCCGGCGCGATCCGAGAGGCCCGTGCGGCGGCGCTGGCCGAAAACCGCGTGCCCTTCCTGCTGGATGCGGGCGACCAGTTCATGGGCAGCCTCTACTACACCTTCCACCGCGGGCTGGCGGAGGCGGCGGTGCAGCGGGCGGTGGGCACCATGGCCATGGCCCTGGGTAACCACGAGTTCGACAATGGCCCCGCAAACCTCGCACGCTATGCGGCGCAGGTTCCCTTCCCGCTGCTCTCGGCCAATCTCGACGCGCGCGAGGAACCTCTGCTGCGAGACCGGATAACGGCTTCCACCATCCTCGAAGCAGGCGGCGCCCGGATCGGGGTGGTGGCGCTGACGACGCCGGACACCGCCACTTCCTCCTCGCCCGGGCCCACTCTGCGCTTCACCGATCCGCTGGAAGCGGCGGACCGCGCCATCTTCGCGCTGCGCCGGCAGCAGGGGGTGCGCACGGTGGTGGTGCTGTCGCATCTCGGCCTGCCAGCCGACCTGAAGCTGGCAGCGGAAGTCGGCGGGATCGATGCCCTCATTGGCGGCCATTCGCATCTGCTGCTGGCGAACGGGTTGCCCGGCGCGGTGGGGCCGCATCCGCTGATGGTGGCGGGGCGTGGCCGGGATGTACGGATCGCGACCGTGGCCTGCCATGGGCGCTATCTCGGGCGGCTGGATCTGGACCTGTCCGGCGATGGGCGCGTGGCCACGCATGGCGGGGCGGTGCGGCCGGTGGATGCGGATGTGCCAGAGGACCCGGCGGTGGCGGCGGTGGTCGCCGAGTTCGCGGCGCCGCTGGGGGAGTTGCGCCGGCGCCCGCTGGGCGTGGCCTCAGGCCCCTTCCCCGATGCCGATTGCCGGAGGAGGGAATGCGCCCTGGGCAACCTGGTGGCCGAGGCGGCGCTGGCCTGGGTGCCCTCCGCCGAGATCGCCATCGTGAATGGTGGCGGGCTGCGTGCCTCCCTGCCCGCCGGCACGATCACCTATGGCGACGTGCTGGCGGTGCTGCCCTTCGGCAACACGCTCGCGATGGTCACCATCCGTGGGGGGGCGCTACGGGCCGCGCTGGAGAACGGGCTGTCCCGCCTGCCGGCGCTGGCCGGGCGCTTCCCGCATGTGGCAGGGCTGCGACTCACCTTCGACCCCTCCGCGCCGCCGGGGCAGCGGGTGCGGGAGGTCTCCACCGCCTCCGGCCCGCTGGACCCGGACCGCGCCTACCGGGTGGTGACGAACAACTTCATGCGGGCCGGAGGGGACGGCTATGCCGCCCTGCGCGATGCGGCGTTGGATGCCTATGACGAAGGCCCGCCGCTGGAGGAGGTGCTGGCGGACCACATCGCCGCCCGCGGACAGGTGGCACCGGTGACCGACGGGCGCATCACGCAGCATTGACCGCCGTGCGCCCGGCCTGCGGCGCGTGATGGGGTGAAAGAGCCGCGCAATAACCTGGGGCCTTGCGCCAGGCCCCAGGGCGCCGCAGGAAGAATGCCCCATCGCGAGGAGTTGCCATGTCCGGAACCACTGGCCTGCCGCCCTATGACGACAACAACATCTTCGCGAAGATCCTGCGCGGCGAGATCCCGAGCAAGCGCGTGCATGAGGACGAGCACGCCATCGCATTCCACGACATCAACCCCCAGGCGCCAGTGCATGTGCTGGTGATCCCGCGCGGGCGCTATGTCTCGCTGGCCGATTTCAGCGCCAATGCGTCGGAGGCGGAGATCGCAGGCTTCTGGCGGGCCGTGGGCCGCGTGGCACGGGAGCTGGGGCTGGAGGAACGCGGCTATCGCGCCCTGACGAATATGGGGCAGGAAGGCGGGCAGGAAGTGCCGCATTTCCATGTCCACATCTTCGGCGGCAGGCGGCTGGGACGCATGGTCCCGGGCGTGCAGGCCTGATGCCGGATGCCGTCGCCGAGGCGCGGGCGGCCATCGAGGCCGCCGGGCACCTGCCGGATGACGAGCTGAACCTGGCCGCCGTCGCGCTGCAATTCGCGCGAATCGATGCGCCCGAGGCCAATTGGCGCGCGGCGGAGGCCCGCATCTCGGAACTGGTGCGCGCCGTGCTCTCCCGGAACCTCCCGACCGATGCCGAGGGGCGCCGCGCCCTGCTCGCGGAAGTGATCCATGAGAAGGGCGGGTATGAAGGCGATTCCGAGACCTATGACGACCCGCGCAACGCCAACCTGATCCGCGTGACAGAGCGCCGCCGCGGATTGCCCGTGGCGATCGGGCTGCTCTGGCTGCATCTGGCGGAATCGGCGGGTTGGACGGCGCGCGGGCTGGACTTCCCCGGCCATTTCCTCATCGCGATCGAGGGGATGGGAAAGGGCGGGGCCCTGGTGGCCGATCCCTTCGGCGGTGGAACGGCCCTGCCCGCCCAGGCGCTGCGCAGCCTGATCAAGCAGATCGAGGGACCGGATGCGGAGCTGCGCCCCGGCATGCTGGTGCCGATGAGCCGCCGCGCCGTGCTGCTCCGCCTTCAGACCAATATCCGCCTGCGCCGCTTGCACGACAACGATCTGGAAGGCGCGCTGGCCTGCACCACCGACATGCTGCGCCTGGCGCCCGATGCGGCGCCGCTCTGGCGCGAGGCGGCGGTGATGAACGCGCGGCTCGGCCGGCTGGGCGCGGCCATCGAGGGAATGGAGCGCTTCCTCGCCCTGGTGCCCACGGGGGAGGCGGCCGAGCGCGGGCGGGACATGATCGAGGAATGGCGGGCCAGGCTTCACTGAGGCGCTTGACCCCCGGGGCTCGGGGGCGCAATCGCCGATCATTCCCACAGGAGTTCCCATCGTGCTGGCGCTGCGCGTGATTCCCTGCCTGGACGTGAAGGATGGCCGCGTCGTGAAGGGCGTGAACTTCGTCTCCCTGCGCGATGCGGGCGACCCGGTGGAGCAGGCGCGTGCCTATGACCGCGAGGGAGCGGACGAGATCACCTTCCTGGACATCGGCGCGACGCATGAGAACCGGGGCACGATGCTCGATGTCGTCTCGCGCACGGCGGCGGAAGTGTTCATCCCCCTGACCGTCGGCGGCGGCGTGCGCAGTGTGGAGGACATGCGCGCCCTGCTGCTGGCCGGCGCGGACAAGGTTTCGGTGAACTCGGCGGCGCTGGCCGATCCGGATCTGGTGCGGCGCGGGGCGGAAGCCTTCGGCAGCCAGGCGATCGTGGTGGCCATTGATGCGCGCCGCGTGGCTCCGGGCCGCTGGGAGATCTTCACCCATGGTGGCCGGCGCGAAACCGGCATGGATGCGGTGGAATGGGCGCGCCGGGTGGAGAGCCTGGGCGCGGGCGAGATCCTGCTGACCTCCATGGACCGCGACGGCACGGGCGAGGGCTTCGACCTCGACCTGTTGCGTGCGGTGCGGGCGGCGGTGCGGCTGCCCCTCGTCGCCTCGGGCGGCGTGGGCAAGCTGGAGCATTTCGCGGAAGGCGCGAAGGCCGGGGCGACAGGGCTGCTGGCGGCCAGCGTCTTCCATTACGGCCAGTTCCGCATCTCGGAAGCGAAAGCGGCGTTGGCAGAGGCCGGGCTGCCCGTGCGCCCGACCACGGAATTGCGGGAGGCCGCGTGATGGCGAAGGCCATGAAGCCGCGCAAGGCGAAGAAGGCCGCCGGTACGGAAATGACGGAGGAGGTGGCCCTGCCGCGCAAGAAGACGGAAGCCAAAGGCAAGCCCGGAAAGGCGAAGATCAAGCCGCCCAAGCTGAAGCCAGCCAAGTGGAAGGAGGATCTGCGCCTCCATCCGCTGCCCGTGCCGGAGGATCTGGCGGATGCCCCGGTAGCGGCGGACGCCCCGGTTCCCAAGCGTGTGCGCCGCGCCGAATCACGGCATCTGGATCCGCTGGATCCCGGAAAGGCTGATCCGATCGCGGCGGTGCTGGACCGGCTGTGGGCCACGGTGGAGGAGCGGCGTCTCTCCGGCGACGCCACTGTCTCGCATTCCGCCCGGCTGCTGGCGCGCGGCACGCCGAAAGTCGCCCAGAAGCTGGGCGAGGAGGCGGTGGAGGCGGTGATCGAGGCGATGGCCGGCAACCGCACCGCCCTGATCGGCGAGAGCGCCGACCTGCTCTACCACCTGATCGTTGTCTGGGTGGATGCGGGCATCCGGCCCGAGGAGGTCTGGGCGGAGCTGGTACGGCGCGAGGGGATCAGCGGCATCGCCGAGAAGGCCTCACGCCAGAACCTTTCCCCGGTGGGAGTGGTCAAGGCCGGGCAGACAACGAAGCTGCCCTAACCCGGCCCAGCCCCTGCTATCGCGGCGGGAGCACCGGCTCCACGCCGCCCCGCGGGGCCAAGCCCCTGGCGCGCATGCAGCGGAGATAGACCCGGCGCTCGGCTGCGGCGGCCTCGGCCATCACGCGGTCCCGCTGCGTCGGGTTCCCGGGGGCAAGGCGCCGGAACGCCTCCTTCGCGGCAGGGGAATCCTGGGCCTGCGCGCGGCAGGCCGCCTCATCCGCATTGGCTGCGGGCGGCAGCGGGTCGTTGATGGCGCAAGCGGCAAGCCCAAGCAGCAGAGCCAGGGCGGAAATGGGACGGATCATGGGGTGGACTCCAGCCAGTCCTCGATCAGGCGGCGGGCGATGGAATCGACCCGTGGCAGGGAAAAACCGGCGTTCTTGTGGTTACGGATTTCGTCGCGGGTGAACCAGCGCGCGTCGCGTAGCTCGTTCGGGTCCACGGTGATGTCATGGCTCAAGGCTTCCGCGTGGAAACCGAGCATGATGGATGAGGGAAAAGGCCAGGGCTGGGATGAGTGATAATGGGCGGCGCCGACGCGCACGCCCGTCTCCTCGAACACCTCGCGCCGCACCGCCTCCTCCAGGCTCTCGCCCGGCTCCACGAATCCGGCCAGGGTCGAGTACATGGCGGTATTCGGGAAGCGGGTGGAATGGCCGAGCAGGCAGCGGTCGCCCCCTTCGTCCCTGGCCACCACCAGCATGATCACGGCCGGATCGGTGCGCGGAAAATGCTGGGTGCCGCAATTCGTGCAGCTCATGGAGTTACCGGCCGAGCGAGGCTCGCAGGCATGACCGCAGGCGCCACAGAAGCGGTGGCGGGTGCGCCAGTGCATCAGGCCCCGCGCATGGGCGAGGAGCGAGGCCTCGCCGGGCGGCAGCAGGCCGGCCACGGCCCGAAGATCCTGGAAGGTTCCGAATCCGTCGGGCAGGAGGGGGAGCGGGTCCTCGGCCCCGCTGCAATCCACGGCGAAGACCGGGGTGCCCTCCCGCAGCCCCAGCAGCGCCCAGGGGCCGCCGGCCATCAGCACCGCCTCGGCGGCCTCCCGCGTCAGCAGCACGGCCTCCGGAGCGCCGGATTCGACGCCGCGCAGCAGGCTCTTGGACCGCCAGACGGGAATGATGAGGCTTTCTCGCGATGCCAGGGCGGCGGCCACGAATTCTGCGTCGTCCCGGCGTTCGGAAACGCGGTCGAGCGGGTTGCCTGTATAGGCGTTGGGGCGGCTGGCGGGGATGGACAGCATGGGTGGCTGGAAGGTCGCACGGGGGAACCGGCACGACAACGGGCAGCGGGAGTGCCGGGGGAGTGGTGGACTCCTGAGGGCGCTCCCCCCATATTCCGCCCCGGAAGGCCGGTCGCGGACGGGCGCCTCGTCGACCCGGTCAGGTCCGGAAGGAAGCAGCCGAGGCGGGTATACGCCCGGGTCGTGGCCGGTCTTCCACCCTTGAGCTTTCAGATGCCTGGCGGCCCAGGCCGCGCCTTCAGAGCGGATCGCTGAAGGGCGGAAGCGCCCGGAAGCGGCCACCCGCTCCCAAACTGCTCTAGCCAGCCGCCCGGATGACCAGCGACACAGACCTTTCGACCGAGCCGACGGACGACCTGCCCGATCCTCCGATGGAGGGTCCGGGGCTTTTCGGTGATCCCGCGCCGCCGGCCACTGCCCCTGCCCCTGCCGCTGCTCCGCCCCCCGTTGTGGCCGAGGCCGCCCCGGCGGAACCCTCCCAGCCCTACCGGGTGCTGGCCCGGAAGTACCGGCCGCTGGATTTCAACGATCTGATCGGGCAGGAGGCGCTGGTCCGCACCCTGCGCAACGCCTTCGCCCAGAACCGCGTGGCGCATGCCTTCATGCTCACCGGCGTGCGCGGGGTGGGAAAGACCACCACCGCACGCATCATCGCCCGCGCGCTGAACTGCATCGGGCCGGATGGCAATGGCGGCCCCACCGCCGATCCCTGCGGCGTCTGCCCTGAATGCCGCGCCATCCTGGCGGATCGCCATCCGGATGTGGTGGAGATGGACGCTGCCTCGAACAACAGCGTCGACAATGTCCGCGAGATCCGCGAGGCGGTGCGCTTCCGGCCCAGCCAGGGGCGCTTCAAGGTCTATATCCTCGACGAGGTGCACATGCTGTCGGGGGCGGCGTTCAACGCGCTGCTCAAGACGCTGGAGGAACCGCCGCCGGCGGTGAAGTTCCTCTTCGCCACAACCGAGATCCGCAAGGTTCCCGCGACCATCCTCTCCCGCTGCCAGCGCTTCGACCTGAAGCGCGTGCCGCAGGAGACATTGCGCGCGCATTTCGCCCGGATCGTGGAAAAGGAAGGCGCGACCATCGAGCCGGAGGCGCTGGCGATGATCGCGCGCGCCGCCGATGGATCGGTGCGTGACGGGTTGTCGCTGCTCGACCAGGCGATCGCCATGCCGGATGCGGGCGGCGCCGTTTCGGCCGAGCAGGTTCGGGACATGCTGGGGCTGGCGGACCGCGCCATGGTGATGGACCTGATGGAAGCCGCCATGCGCGGCGACCTGCCGGCGGTGTTGCAGGCCATGGACCGAGCGCATGAGCGCGGGGCCGATCCTGGCGTGGTGCTGGCCGACATGGCCGAGCTGACCCATACCCTCACCCGCTTCCGCGCCGTGCCGGCGCTGCGCAACGATCCCTCCATCCCGGAGACGGAGCGGGTGCGCGGCGGGGCCCTGGCCGAGACGCTGACCATCCCCGTGCTGAGCCGCGCCTGGCAGGTGCTGCTGAAGGGCATCGGCGAGGTGGCGGACAGCCCCGATCGCCGCGCGGCGGCGGAAATGGTGCTGATCCGGCTGGCCCATCTGGCCGAGATGCCGACGCCCGGCGAAATCGTGCGGCGCCTCTCGGGCGCCCAGGCGCCGCGGAATGACACCGGCGGTCCTGGGCCTTCTGGTACCGGGTCTTCTGGCACTGGGCCAGGCATGCCCCCGGGCGCGATGGCCCATGCGGTTGCCGGCACCTCCGTCGGCGGGGCGCCGGGTGGTGGCCTGCGCGCCATTGCGGGAGGCGCACCCATGCGGGCCGTGGCCGAACCGGCGCCAGCCGTGCAGCCGGAGCCGGAGGTGGCCCCGCTCCCGGTTCCCACCACCTTCCGCGAGGTGGCGGCGCTCGCTTCGGGCCGGAAGCCGATGCTGCACGCGCATCTGGTGCACAGCGTCCATCTGGTGCGCTTCGCCGAAGGACGAATCGAGCTTCGCACCCGCCCCGACGCTCCGCGCGACCTGGCGGGGCAGCTCACCGCCCTGCTGCAGGAGGTGACGGGCGCGCGCTGGACCGTCTCTCTCTCGAATGCCGAGGGCGAGCCGACCCTGGCCGAGCAGCGCCGCGCGGCGGATGAAGCCCGGCTGGAGGTGGCACGCAGCCACCCGCTGGTGCTGGCGGTGATGGATGCCTTTCCGGGCGCCCAGATCCGCGAGGTGCGCGACGCCTCGCTGGACGCCTATGGCCTGCCCCCGCCGGAGGTCAGCGATGGCGAGCCGGTGACGGAGGACGAGAGCGGCTTCCTGCCGAGCGACAACGACGATCCCGGATTCGCGCCGCTGGATGCCGAACCGGCCGGGATGGACAGGCCCTAGCCGCCATCCCATTCCCCTCCCCTTGGGGAGAGGCAACGCTTTCCCTATCCGACCGAAGGAATGCCGATGAAGAACCTGGGCAACATGCTGAAGCAGGCGCAGCAGATGCAGGCCAAGATGGCCGAGATGCAGGCCAAGCTGGAGGCCGCCACCATGGAGGGCCAGGCCGGCGCTGGCATGGTGCGCGTGACGCTCTCGGGCAAGGGCGACCTGAAGGGCATCGTGATCGACCCCTCGCTGATGGTGGCCGAGGAGCGTGAGGTGCTGGAGGACCTGATCGTCGCGGCCCATGCGGACGCCAAGCAGAAGGTCGAGGCGATGATGGCCGAGGAGATGTCCAAGGCGACCTCCGGCCTGAACATCCCGGGTATGGGCAGCGGCGGCGGGCTGGGCGGCTTCAAGCTGCCGTTCTGATGCGTTTCTGATGCGATCCGAGGGCTCCGTTCCCATATGAGGAGGATGCCGTTCGACCCCTCCACGGAGCCCTCTCCGGTCCCGCCCAATGATCCGGTGGAGCAGCTTATCCTGCTGCTCTCCCGCCTGCCGGGGCTGGGGCGCCGCTCCGCGCGGCGCGCCGTGCTGAAGATGTTGCAGGACCCTCAGCGCCTGATGTTGCCGCTCGCCCGTTCGCTGGATGCGGCGGCGGAAGCGGTGAAGCCTTGCCGGATCTGCGGCAACCTGGATACGCGCGATCCTTGCCAGATATGCCGCGATCCGCGGCGCGAGCGCGGGCTGATCTGCGTGGTGGAAGGCGTGGCGGACCTTTGGGCGCTGGAGCGTGCGGGGGCGCATCGCGGGCTCTACCATGTGCTGGGCGGCACGCTTTCGGCGCTGGGCGGGGTGGGGCCGGAGGATCTTTCGATCCAGCCGCTGGTGGAGCGCATCGCGGAAGGTGGCGTGGAGGAGGTGATCCTTGCCTTGCCCGCCACCGTGGAGGGTGCGACCACCGGGCATTACCTGGCAGACCGGCTGAAGCCGCTTGCCGTTCCTCTCACCCGGCTGGCCCAGGGCGTGCCCATGGGCGGGGCGTTGGATGTACTGGATGACGGCACACTGGCCGCGGCCTTGAGGGCGCGGCGGCCAGCGTAAGGACATCCAGGGCGGTTTGAATGTCCGCGCTTTCATGATTTTACAGCCCCCTGAATCACTGGGGGAGAATCGCTGCGATGTGCCTGCTTTGCTCACGGGATGGTGGTGCTGTGTCCCGCCGCCATGTCTTCGGCGCGGCCTCCGCGCTCGGGCTGATGCTGGGTGGCGGCGCAAGAGCGGCAGGCCCGAATGCTCCAGGGCCGAATGCCATTCCACCGGATGAGGCGCTAGCGCGATTGCAGGAAGGCCATGCTCGCTACCTGGCCAATGCGCCCATGCGGCAGGACCCTGCGGCGGGGCGCGCGCGACTTGCCACGGCGCAGCATCCAATCGCCGCCTTCATCTCCTGCGCCGATTCACGCGTGGTGCCAGACCGGATCTTCGACCAGGCGCCGGGCAGCCTGTTCGTTGTCCGCGTGGCGGGGAACTACGTGACCCGCGATGGGCTGGCGAGCCTGGAATACGGGGTGGCGGTGCTGGGAATCCCGTTGCTGGTGGTCCTTGGGCATTCGAACTGCGGCGCGGTGGCGGCCACACTCCGGGTGTTGCAGGAGGATGCGAAGCTGCCGGGCTACCTGCCCGCCCTGGCAGAAGCGATGCGGCCGGGTGTGGCCCGCGCCATCGCGCAGCAGCCGGAGGATCTGACGACTGCAGCGACGGTCGAGAATGTGCGGCACGGCATGGAGGTGCTGGGGAGCGCCTCGACATTGCTGACGGCGTCGGTGAAAGCCGGCCGGGTGAAGGTGGCCGGCGCTGTCTATGACATCGCCAGCGGCGGCGTGCGGATGGTGTAGCGGCGCGCTTTCGCCCTCAGGGCGAGAACAGCCCCACAGTTGCGCCCGCCATGCGGCAGGCGATGGTGGCGGCGAGCAGCGAGGGCAGGCCGAGACACATGATTTCGGCCTGCCGCTTAGTCCAGGAGCGCCAGCAGGCCGAGTGCGGATTGCAGATGGGGAAGAATCAGCCCCGCCCCTTCCCTGCACGCCCGCGCAGGTCACGCGAGAGGCCCTGTGCGGCCAGGGCCGCTTCGTATTCCGGCCACCGCGTCGCGTATTCGCGACCCAGCTGGTGCAGCGTCTCCCAGCTATAGATGCCCGTGTCGTGGCGGTCGTCGAAGACGATGCGGATGGCGTAGTTGCCCACCGGCTCCAGCGCGACGATTCCGACATCCCGCTTGCCATGGACCAGCGTCTTCTGACCGGGGCCATGGCCCTGCACCTCGGCGGAGGGGCTTTCCACGCGCAGGTATTCGGCGGGCAGGCTGAAGCTGCTGCCATCGTCGAAGGCCACCTCCAGGCGGCGTTCGACGCGGCGGAGGCGGATTTCGGTCGGGTTCGGCACGGGGAACCTCAGTCGGAGAGGCGGCGGGCCTCATCGGGCAGCATGATGGGGATGCCGTCGCGGATGGGGTAGGCCAGGCCGGCGTTCTCGCTCACCAGTTCACCGGCGGCACGGTCATAGCGCAGCGGCCCCTTGGTGACGGGACAGACGAGGATCTCCAGCAGGCGGGGATCAACGGCGACGGCTTCGCCCGTCTGGTTGGGCGTTTCGGTCATGGCGAATGGTCCTCAGCTTGGGCGGATGTCTTGGCCCGGTACGGGCAGGCTGTCCATCCGCAGCATCGCCACCAGCATGTCGGCACGGGCCGTGAGGTCAGGTGCCTCCAGCAGCGCCTGCTTCTCCGGCACGCCGAAGGGGCAGACCATGCCCAGGGTGGTGACGAGGGATTGGTCATCCAGCCGCTCGATCGCCTCCCAATTGGCCTCGATACCCTGGACCCGGAAATAGGGGCGCAGGGCCGAGAGCAACTCGGCACGGTCGATCGCGCCGGGCACCGGCTGTCGGTCCAGATCCTGGGCAAAGGGGGCGTAGTCTGGCCGGATGCGGCGGTAACCGTCCTGCATCGGCAGTTCCTCCGCGACCTGGAAGCGGATCACGCCGGCCAGGGTGATCAGGAGGCGACCATCCTCCGTCTCGGCGAAGGAGGAAAGGCGGCCGAGGCAGCCGACGCGGTAGAGGCCCGGCCCATTGGGCGTTGGAACCGCAGCGGGATCGGGCTGGATCATGCCGAAGCTGCGGCGATTCCCGAGGCTGGCCTCCACCATGGCCAGGTAGCGCGGCTCGAAGATATTCAACGGCAGTCGGCCGCCAGGCAGCAGGAGCGCCCCCGTCAGGGGAAAGATCGCGATTTCCGCCGGCAGCGTGCCGAGGCCCGTGGGGTGGAAAGGCATGGCCAGACGGCTCCCGTTCGCCGCGTGGGGGGAGGAAACGCATCCCTGCGGATGCGTTTCCTGGCGGAGGCGATGGCTGTCGGTTGGCCTCAGCTGAACAGCATGGAGGACAGCTTGCGCCGGCCGGCCTTGGTTGCCGGATCCTCGAAGCCCCAAGCCTCGAAGAACTTCAGGAGCTGCTTGCGAGCGGCTTGGTCGTTCCAAGCCGGATCGCGGCGGAAGGCCTCAAGCAGGGCGTCGGCGGCAGCGGTGCGGTCATCAGCGGCGTTCAGCGCGATGGCCAGGTCGATCCGGGCCTGGTGGTCATTCGGGTCGGCGGCCAGGCGCGCCTCGTATTCGGCCAGCTTGCCGCGGGCCTCGCGGCCGGCCTTGGCCAGTTCCAGCGCGCTGCGGACGGCGGCGACCTCGGCATGGTCCTGGTGCTTGGGCGGGACACTCTCCAGCACCTGCTCGGCCTGCTCCTCCTGGCCCATCTCCATCAGGGCGCGAGCTGCGCCGGCGAAGGCGGCGGCGTTCTCGGGCTCCTGCTGGATGAGGGCGCCATAGAGTTCCAGGGCGCCCTGATGATCGCCTTCCTCGGCGGCCTTCTTCGCCTCGGCCAGAAGATCGGCGGAGGGCATCTGGCCGCCGGCGAGCTTGAGCAGGTTCTCGATGAACTTCTTCACCTCGCTCTCGGGCAGGGCGCCCTGGAAGAGGTCGGCAATCTGGCCCTGCCAGAAGGCCGCCACCGTGGGCACGGACTGCAGCGGCAGGCCAAGCTGGGCGAGTTGCTGGACCAGGGCCCGGTTCTGGTCGATGTCGATCTTCACCAGCCGCACGCGGCCGCCAGCGGCGCGGACCACCTTCTCCAGCGCCGGGGTGAGCTGCTTGCAGGGGCCGCACCAGGTGGCCCAGAAATCCACCAGCACGGGCACCTCGCGGGACGCCGCGACGACATCCTGCATGAAGGTCTTCTGGTTGCCGTCCTTGATGATGTCGTCGGCGGGGGATGGGGTCTGGTCGAGAAGGGTGCTCATGGGGATTCCGACGGTTCAGGTGGCTTCGTTGTCCCCATAGATGCGCCGCGCGGGCGTTCAGGCAAGCGGGGCGGTCAGGTCGATTGGCTCGGGCGGATGGCCCAGCCCCTCCAGGAAGCGGCGGAGATCGGCTGGCCGCAGGGCCGTGGTGGCGGTGTTGGTGAGGGGATGGACGTTCACGGGGCCGGGACCGTCCAGCAGGCGGTGGTCCATCACCAGCCGGACGCTGCCCGCCGGCGCGTTGACCAGGGCGAGCGGCGTCACCGAGCCCGGGCGGACGCCGAGACGTTCCCACAGCTCCTCCTCATTCGCCATGGAGAGGCGGCCAGTGCCAAGGCGGCGCGCGAGGGCATTGATGGAGAGCGGCGTGTCTTCCTCCGCCACCACCAGCAGGAAGGGCTGCGGGGGCTTCGCACGGAGAAAGAGGTTCTTCACATGAAGTCCGGGGAGGTCGCCGCGCAGTTCCTTGCTCTCCGCCACGGTGTGGAGCGGTGGGTGGCGGTGCGTTAGGGCTTCTATTCCCTGCATGCTCAGGCGTGCGAGGAGGGCTTCGGGAGTCTGGGGCATGCCCCCCCTGATCAAACCATGGGAGGGGGGTTGCAAGCCCCTACGACCCATGTCATACGGCCGCCACGCACGGAGCGCGGGCGTAGCTCAGGGGTAGAGCACGACCTTGCCAAGGTCGGGGTCGAGGGTTCGAATCCCTTCGCCCGCTCCAAGCAGTTTCTTTCATGCCGTTGGATTTCGGTTGGTTATACAACTGCCACGCATGGAGCGCGGGCGTAGCTCAGGGGTAGAGCACGACCTTGCCAAGGTCGGGGTCGAGGGTTCGAATCCCTTCGCCCGCTCCAGTCTTTCTTAGGACAAGTTGTCTCTGGTAAGATTGAGATCGCGCTCTCCGTGTGTTTCGGCTGCATTTTCCGCGTTCAGCTTGATGCTTCGAAGGCGGAACAAGGAGCAATTTCTCTCTCCAGAGAGCCATTTGTCTCCGAAGCTTGGGACTTGGGTGGTTCAGCCCACCAGCTTTACCGCGTTGTAAGTACAGCGCATTTTCTCTGAACACCCGCCCGAAATTGGCCGCGCGTTTCCTGGGCGGTTCGCCCCCTTCACCAAAACCCGATCTTCAAGCCCGACCTTTAGCGGAGCGCCTTGGAGCCGTAGGCAGGGCGGTGGCGTTTGTTCGACAGACGCCCTTCATCTGCCCAACAAGCACAAGGCACCCCCATGGCAAATCTCCCTCCCCTCCCCCCCGCCGGCCGCGCCCCTCAGGGCGGCAAGAATGCGACCGGTGGGAAGGCCAACCCGAAGGACGCCCGCGCCGGTTCCGGCAACAGCGGCGGCAAGCAGGGTGGCGTGAGCTCCGCCACTCAGAGTAACCGCAAGACGGGCGATCGCTGAGCGACGGCTGCGCCAGCGTTCTCCTCCTCCATCAGTAAGGTTCTGAAGAATGGTCAAGCGACGTAAACAGGAAGAGATCGCCGGGGTTCTCGAATTCGCGGGGCACTCCCCCGACGACGCGGTCTTTAAGGAATGGATGGAGGATCACCGGTCCCGGAATGGTGGCAAGCTCCGGGTGAGCAAGGGCGCCACGGGCGTTCGGGTCATGTTCAGCAAGGAGGCCGACATGACCTTCTGGAAGGCTCGTTCCGAGGCGGAAGCCAAGGAGCGGAAGGCTCAGGCGGCCTGAGGCCGCGGGTGGGAGACTCCTGGCTCCCATTTCATCTCCAGAGGAACGTACTCTGGGGTGGCTTGGATCGCGCCTTTCCGTGTGCCTCCACACCATTTCTGGCGTGCACCTCGATACTTCGGAGGTGCAACGAGCGGCGTTTTCTCTCTCCGGAGAGGCATTCGTCTCTGACGCTTAGGACCTGGGCGGTTTAGCCTGTATGGCTTAGCGCCCTGTAACTGGCCGTTTTTTGGCCGACATCGCCCGGAGTTGGCGTTTTATCTACTCGGGCGGTCGCAATTGATTGCCAACTTCGGGCCGTTTTGCCCGAGCTTCACACGTCAGCGGTCGTCAGCTTCGCGTCGGGCGGCGTCCTCCTCCTTGTCACCTCGTTCACCTCGAAAAGCCTTAGGCGGACGCTTGCTCCCGGCCTGCCTGCCGCGCGGCTTGAGCGACGGTTAAGAGTCGCACGCGAGTTCGGGCAAGAGGAATGCGGAAGCGTGTGACGCTGTCCTCTCCTCGGCCCGTCGTCTTGAGGGTGGCGTAACCACCAAGCTGCAGCATTCGAACCGGATGCCACGCCCATTTGCGAGGCTTGGGATGCTGCACTCTGGCCGTCGTCCAAACCGGTCCCAGGAGCTCCACGGGCCTATCCGATCGGCCGGGGAACCAGCATTCCATATTGTTGCACGCAACGTTTTATGCAACAGACAGAGAATGAATGGTCGACCAAGGAGGAGCTTCCGCCCGTCCCTCACCGAGGCCACGCGCCGCAAGATGGCGGAGGCGAACATGTCGCTCAGGGGGCTTGCTCGTGTCATACAAGTTGATCCAGGAACGCTTTCACGTTCTCTCCGGAGCCAGGCATTCACGCGTATGGTGAGCGGCCGTCTCGAGGCATGGCTAGGAGCCGACCATGGCACCATGAGCACGCGCCTTGCGTTGCATAGGGCGTTGCAAGAACTCGAGGCAGAGCGCAGGGTAAGGGCCAGGGTCGAAATGGCTCTGAAGCTCGCTCTCGACCAACTCGGCGACAGCCACTAGGGACGCGTGATGGCCAGCAGCAAGCAACTTCTCGGCTTAATCCGGAGCCACGCGACGGGCGACGAGTCTAGCTTCTTTGCGATTGCGGAACACATAGCGTCGGACGCCGCCAAGGCGGGTCGCGGCCGAATGGCGGATGAAATCCGGACACTGGTCAGCAATCTCCGAACTGAAGCTTCCGAGCGGCGACCAAGCGCACGACCGACACCGATATTTGCGCCGCGCGGCGAGCTGGCCAGCATTCTACACGCGTCCTACCCGGAGACGCGCATTGACGACCTGATTCTATCCGAAGCGTTGGAGACGAGGCTGAGGGGTGTGACCCGCGAGCACCGAGAGCGCGAGCTCCTGGCGGAACGCGGCCTCGAGCCTCGGCGCAAGCTGCTTCTCGCCGGCCCTCCCGGCACGGGTAAGACGATGACGGCGGCGGCGCTGGCGGGCGAGCTAGGCCTTCCGCTTTTCACTGTGATGCTGGACGGCGTCATCACTAAATTTATGGGCGAGACGGCGGCGAAGCTGAGGTTAGTATTCGACGCAGTGGAGACGACCCGTGGCGTTTATTTCTTCGACGAGGTCGACGCGCTAGCAACCAGCCGCGGCACAGAAAATGATGTTGGCGAGGCGCGCCGCACGCTGAATTCTCTTCTGCAGTTCCTCGACCAAGATAAGTCCGCGAGCTTACTGATTGCAGCCACTAATCATTCCGCCCTTTTGGACGCCGCGATATTCCGTCGGTTTGACGCTTCTCTTGCGTACGAGCGTCCGTCGTCTGATGGGATCCAGCGCATACTGAAAGCGCATCTTGGCCGTTTCTCCATGGCCGATGTTGATTGGATCGCGGTAAGCAGCAACGCTGCCGGCCTGAGCCAGGCCGATTTGGTTGCTGCCGCCAAGGACGCTGCTCGTGTCGCGGTACTCGATCATAACGGCATAATTCGCAATGAAGTCCTCGGCACCTGCATTGCTGAGCGAGCACAACTACATCGGTCTTAGCAGGCTGCCGGGTTGGTCTGAGATTGACGAAGTCGCCCGGCAGTTTCAGTCTCGTGCGTCCGAGGAATACAAATGGCGCGCCGTAAGCACATCCACCTTCGCGCCATCGGCGCTGCATCCAGCTCTTTTAGCTCGCCGGATCGGGCATTCACCCAAGAGCCGCCAGTCGTGCAGAACAGGCGGCGGCACGCCGAAACCATCCGCCGAGAACTGCGGAGTCTTGTCAGCGGGATTGAAAGCTTGACCGCTGCGCAGGAGAGGCACGGGGTCCCCGAGGACAGCCGCGGACGAGCAGTGACAGTCAGGTCCCGTCCAGGAGTGCAACTCTATTTGCCCGACGCTGGGCTGGCGACGCGCGATCGAGCTCTCCTCGGCGTTCGCCGGCGCTGGACAGCTGACGGCGATCGCAGTCGGAGTAATCAGGCCGTCGACGAAGCTCGCTTCTTCGTCACCGAACGGGGCATCGAGAACATGCTGGCCAATCTTGATGACTACGTCGATTGGCGTACTGGTCGCAGGCCCCGCAACTTCTTCCTGTTCGAGAGCGCCGATGGGTTCCACGGATCGACCGTGGAGGAGTACTGGACGGACGACGAAGCTAAGTTGCCTACGGCCACCGCGTCCGCCGAATGGGAGATCTGGACGAGGCGCAGCCTTGAGGGCGCTTTCGTGGCGGCGGCGGACGACATTGGCGTTGACTTCGAGGGTGGCGTGACCCGTTTCGTGGACGTCGACGTCCGGACGTTGATCGGTACGCGCAGCGATGTCGAACGCCTTATAGAGGAGAGCGCCGCAGTCGTAGAACTGCGAGGTGCGAGCAGCTTCGTGTCTCCGGAGGAGACGGCAGTGCTCCGAGATCGAGTGGCCGGCGTCGAGGAGGCCGCGGCGCGTGTCCGACCAGCAAGACGGGGCGCTCCCGTCGTAACACTTCTCGATACAGGCGTGAACCGGCGCAACCCTCTCCTGCGCCAATCTCTGCCCGCGAGTCGTTGCCACGCCGCCAGGCCCGAATGGGACGTGAACGACGCCGATGGTCATGGAACCAAGATGGCCGGCGTCGCGCTCTATGGTGACCTTGACGATGTACTCAACGGAATTGAGGAGACCGAACTCGAAATTGCCCTCGAAAGTGTTGTCGTGTCGGCTCCGCGGGATCCTAGGAGACTCCCGGCGCGCGAAGCGCTCGCTGCCGCCATTGAGCTCGTCGAGCGCACCTCTCTACCGCGCGTGTTCTGTCTCGCCGCCACAGCAGTCGGCGAGGCGGAAGACGGCCGACCAACCAGCACTTCAGCCACGCTCGACGCACTGGCCTACGCCGACGGCACGGCTACGCGACTAGTCTGCACCGCCGTAGGGAACGTGCAGACCAGCGCAATCAGGCCTTATCGGGTCAGCCATTACGCAACGCACAATGTTGACCATGGCGTACAATCGCCCGCTCAGGCGCTGAATGCACTTTCCGTTGGTGCCGCCACAAACAAGTGCTCCACAGCGAACCTGCTCGCGCCGCCGGGAGGTTTAGCCCCAACATCAAGGACCACCCAAGCTTGGCAGGTCTCTCATCCGCGCAAACCGGACATCGTTATGGAGGGCGGCAACCACTTCATTGACGTCGGCGGACGAACCTCGATCCCACACGTGCCAGACATGGTGCGGACAACCTCACGTGATCTCGCTAGGCTCGTGACGGTCACTGGCGAAACAAGCGCTGCCACTGCCGCCGCCGCGCGGCTCGCCTGCCGCGCCCGAGCTAGATACCCCTCGATGCGAGCGGAAACGATCCGCGCGCTGATGGTCAACTCGGCACGATGGACGGAGGAGATGGAACGTCTTCTCGTTTTTCATGTGGGGCGCGGACTCTCTGAAGCGAAAGCGGCAGGACAAGTCTTAAAGTGCTTCGGATGGGGCATTCCTGATGAAGAGCGGCTGTTCTGGAGTGCAGACGACGCGCTTACGATGGTAGTTGAAGACACTCTGCGCCCGTTCATGCTCACGGGTACGTACGTCCGCATGGGGCAGATGAAGAGCTTCCGCCTGCCTTGGCCCGACCAGGCATTGGAGGCTCTCGGCGCCACGCCGATCGAGATGCGCTGCACCCTCAGCTACTTCATCGAGCCGGACCCAGGCGAGTTCACAGCAGGCAGGAGAGAACTGTACGCCTCACATCGGCTCAAGTTCGACTTGAAGCGACACGGCGAGACAGACGACCAAGCGCTCGCGCGCTTCAACAATGACGTCGAGGCAGAACCCGGTGGAGCGGGCGAAATCGGCTGGCTACTCGGCTCGAGGCTCCGAACCCGCGGCAGCCTGCAGCAGGATGTTTGGAAAGGCCGAGCTTACCAGCTGCGCGACCGTAACCTCCTCATGGTCGCTCCAAATCGCGGCTGGTGGGCCAGACGGGCACGCGGAAAGTACGATCGCGACGTTCATTTCAGCCTTGTGGTGACGATTACTTCGCCGGAGGTGCAGACCAGCCTTTACACGGAGGTTTTGACACAAGTCGAAGCGGACGTGCCGCTCGCTGCGGCGATCGTAACTGCGTAGCGGCCAATAGTAGCCATTACGTCGCCGTACGTTATGAAGGCATAGGCGGCGGCGGAATCCGACGCACGTTCAGCGCGCGCTGCGGCGAACGCCGCTCCGATACCATACCCAGCACGATACATACGGTGGAGGCCGGACACGATTACCTCGTGGGCAGCGTTGTCCTGAACACGCCACAACGGCGCAATCACAGCTCCGAAACGGTGACGCACGAGGAGTGGAGCCCAGCCCGAGACCCAGCCCAGTTCGCTCCCAACGTCTGCCATTTCACAGGCGTTGAGCACCACCATGGACCGATCGCGCATTCCCAAACTCGCGCTTTTGGAGTTGAGGTCGCTGGCAATAACCCAATCATCCTCCATCAGCAGTCCAGCGCCGCCGTCCTCGTTGGCAGCGCGCCCGTGCCCGGCAAAGTGCACCATCGAGACCGGCCCTGGCGCGTCAGTACATCCCATAAGGGAAAGGAAGCCATCGACGCTGGCCTTACGGCGCAGTGCTCCAAGGCTATTCTCGAGCCATTCGCCCTCGAGCAGCGCAGCTGGAAGAGTACGGTTGTCCCTGTATTGCGGCACGAAGCTACAGATAGCCCCTGTTGGCAGCGTCCACGGCATGTCCGCCCCGTTCGCGACAGGCCATCTGGCGATCGGATGCGTCAAGTAAAGTGCCTCGGCTCCTTCAACATCAGGGACCATCATCTCCCAAGGTATGCTGTGCTCATCCAGTAGAAGTTGTATGGAGAAATTCGGTCCAAGCCGCTCACGCAAAGCCGCGTATGTTGTTCGGAATTCCTGAGGCGTTTTCAGCCAGATGTCCTCTCCGATACTTACCATACGTCGTTTGACAGCCGCACCCGGCATCAGTGGACAAGCGCGCAGCAGCTCTCGGGCGTACCCCCTCGGATCAGCCACTTGCACTGAACCGGCTATGGAGCCGAGGCCCAATTCGATGCCGCGTGGGAGTTGCCAATTCCAGTCTAGCCTCTCCCCTCCCAGACTCCTGATGACAATCGTCAGGTCGGGCTTTCCCGCTGACGATGCAATTGAGATTATCGGTTTTCTCGGAGCGGCCAAACTGGGATCGACGCCCGACTCTCCGGCGACGACACCCAGCCTAGTGTCCCAGCTTCCGCAGAACCGTTGCTCCTCGAAGAACATGAGCGAGACTTCGATTGCAGCGCCTGAGGTCAGGTCGTCACGCAACACAGCCGGCAGCCGCGCAGGCCGTGATCCGCCTTCCTCGAGCACGCGAATCGACCCTCGCAGCGGGTGGACGAATGCACGAGATGTTATTAGAACGTCGACGTCGAGTTGACCCCAGCCAGGGGCAAGCCTCGCGAGCTGCAGAGCGGGCGATCCGAAAGTCTCAGCCGCTTCGGTCAGATCCACGATCACTCCAATCGTCGCGCCCGCCGCTAGCCGCCCCTCCGGCTGCAAGGAGGGATGGCGAACGATAGCTTCCTTCCCCCGTTCATGGTCTCGCTCGCCTTGAGCGACGGAGTCACTTTCGGTCGCGCCCGTCGGCTGCCGTCTGAGGAACCAATCATCGTTAGTAGCGGGCTCGAAGAAGCCTGTGACCGTCAACTCGTCGATGAGAGTGGGCGTTCCGGGTATGGCTGACAGATGACGCAGCAGCGTGGAGCGTGCTGTCTCGCTTGCTATCTCGCCCTCAACCCGTATCTTCCTTCCTGACCATTCAAGGCGCAGGCAAAGTAGCTCGCCGGGAAAGCGGCGCTCCATCAAAGCTTCTACGATGCCGGCAAGCTCGGCCAGGTCTCGCCACTGCCTGTAGATCCCATTCATCCTCCTGCAGCCTTGCCCGCTACCGAGCCGTCAGAACGCAGCGCCAGTACCAAGTCCTCCGCTGCAGCGGCCTTCGTTCCCCGCACCGCTACACGCCACGCGCCCTCCGGAAGCGATATCGGACCAACGTAGCGCCGACCGCTCCTGTGGAGAGTCGTCCTCAGCACCATGCCATCCTCGGAACGCACGGCCTCCGCCGAGAGTGTCTGCTCGCTCATGTCGTCGACTGCCGCAGCCAGTTCGAAGGTCACATCCGCCTCGCATGCGTCCTCAAGCTCAAGCCGGACCTGCTTGGCTCCACCCGCCGAGCGGAAGCGCTCCATCGGAACTCGGCCGGCCCTCAGCGCTCCGAGTACGTGCTCCCGCAGCCCCTCCTCCGCGACTAGGCGAGAGTGCAGCCCCCAGACGTGGGTGACGGCCGATGCATCGATCCCGTGCGGCACGGCAGATACCATGGGCACTGTACCGTCGCCGCCGTGGTCCTCATCTTCAAAGGTGCGAAGCAGCTCGATCCCCGAAGCAAGAGGGCGGGCAGATTGGAAGGTGGGCTGACGCGCCGAGGCAATGGGCGAAAGATAATCCGAGGGATAGCCCACCATGCTTCGGTTCATTTCGGCGGCTTCTCGGATCTCCGCGTGAAACTTCGCCGCGTCGAGCGCGCCGGCACGGACCTGGGCGCCGACGTCGCCTTCAAGAGGAGCATCTTGGACCCGAACCATCCCTTCACTAGTCACGACGCAGGAGAAGGTGGGAAGGAGTTGGTAGACCGACGGGAATGATCTTAGGGGCGCAGTCGCGTCCACTCTCAGCGGACCAATCCCTTTAGCGTACCCGTTTACCAAACATCCTAGAGCGTCGAGGGATCCCCGGTGCGGAGTGCCAATTGTGAAGAGGCGCCGTACGACGCGCCATCCATCTAGGCACTCAACATAACGGCGCGCCACGAGCCCGCCCATGCTATGTGCGACCAGGACTATCCGCGCATCGACGTTGCCGGACCGCATGCGCCACGACGACAGCCACCGTTGGGCAAAGTTGGCCAGCCTTATGGCCGATAGGCGGTTGTCGCGTCGCCAATCGTATGCGAAGCGGTGGAAGTTCTCCCCCTCAACGAGGCCGACTGAAGCGGCGAGCATCGAACAGAAGCCACCGTACGCATCAATCTTCCACAGCCCCGGGACAACGTGAACATCATCGACTACGCTCCCCACTTCGACGCCGCATCCATGGTCATCCCTACCTTCGCCGACTGGCAGCGCCAGCTTGGCCAATCCACCTCCAGCGATTGCATTCGCCATAGCACGCCACGTTCCGCCCCAGATGGTGCGACCGTCGCGCAAGAGGGATGAACCGCCGATGCCAGGCAAGAACACAACCAGGTCCGGATAGGGTCTCACGCAAAAAACCTCCGGCCGCTGCAAACAATGGCCTCGAGTCGTAGCCACGCACGGTGCGTCTGCGGCTCACATGGCCAAATGTTCGCAGCGAGGGTCACTTTGGCCGATCCCATATTTCCTTCGATATTATGTCGAACGCATCCGGCGCGCCACTGAGTTCGGAGCGACACCTGACGAAATGCCATATTTCCAGATCTGCAGAGCGATTTCCGAACCGCTGGAGCGGGCGCAGCGCGGACGAGCAATCCGACCGACATGCCCTCTTTCCTCGACGGTGAAGGTGATCCGCGTCGCTAGCACGCTCGTGTTGAAGGACCGGGCGGGCAGCCCAACAGCGCATGTTGCTCGGTCCAGGGCGTCGGGAGCGGCCTAGCAGCCGCGCCAGCGTGAATCTAGTTGGCGCTCAGCCGTCCAGCAGCGTCTGAGCGAGGTCGGGCGCGAGCAGCGTCAGCCGCAGTACGCTGCCGAGATAGCCGCGTCCCGTACCCTCGCCTCAGCCTACTCACTGATTGAGCCGCATCGCCCCTCGTCAAGCATGCGTTGACACCGGAGGGCCCGGGCTAGGGACCTTAAGAGCCAAGGATCAACGGGGGCACGGCCTTTGGCTCCGTCGTAGGAGCGTCGGGTGCCACGGCGTCGCGATACGCCAGAAGCGCCTCGATCCAACCGTCTTGCCGGTCGAGAAGGGCTGTTAGGTCGCAGCGGAGCCGTCGCTCGCCGCTAGCGAGGGAGACCAGAGGCACGCCGACCACCGCCGACATCGCTTCCAGGTAAGCCTCGAACGCTGCCCAGCCAGCTTCCCGCGCGGGCTCCGTGGCATACACCTGGAGCTCACCCGTGGTTCCAAGTGAGCCAATGTTCACTCCCGCCAGACGTAGGATGAGCGATCGTGCGACCTGGGCCGTAACGCCGCTCCTCGCCGCCGTCTCGAGGAAAGTCCCAAAGCGGACAGCCACTCCGGGCGAGACAGCATCAAGGGCTGCAAGGAACTCCCCGAACGACCGTGCACCTGGGCGGGCAGCACGCTCCGGCGTACCGGCAGCGACCGGCTCAGCCGCGAGCGGGCCTTCGAGGCGGACCACCGCCCGGGTGACCGCGAGCGCGGCGCCGCGGAGCACGGGAGCGAGTACGATCCCGCCGTCCGGGGCGTCATAGAGCCCGACCTCGATCAGCGAGACGTCAAAGGGAAGCGCCGGCTGGTCGGCGATTGTCTCTGCCACGAGCCGCGCGAGGCGCTCCGGCATGCGGTCAAGGACGATCGCGAGGAGGGACGACCCGCGTCGGAGGTTCGCCTCGACCCTCTCCACGAACTCGTCTGGGGCGAGGCCCGCCTCTCCGGCGCCAGACCTCTCGTAGAGGCCAGCTTCGGTCGTGAGGGTGGTGCGCTCGGCGCGCAAGCAGGCTTCCTCAAGCGAGGAGAAGGACAGGCGTCGGAGGGCGGCGTGGTATTCAAGCGCCTGCGCGACCACCTCGCGACGCGCCTCGGCGTTCGTGCCAAGCTTCACCTCAGCGAGCGCGATCTCGCCCTCGGGAGTAACTCCGAACCAATCGGCATAGCCGACGTCGCGAAGGGGCAGCTCGATGCATACAGAGCGGAGGCGCGCATGGCGGGGGGAGGCCGCTCCCGCCAACAGAAGGCCGGGCGCGTTATAGAGCCGCTCCTGCAGCCAGCGTTCGGGGCCGACGCCAGGCACGGGCGGGGGGGCTGCCCGGCGCACGAGCGCTGATGTGGCGGTGCTGTCGGTCCGGGCTAGATAAAGCAAGAAGTTCTCCAGGTGTTTGCCGCTCGCGGCAGGCGAGCTTCTCCGATCTGGGCGGACCGGAGCCCAGAGGTCTCGAGGCTATCGCAATTTCTGCTGACAGGAGAGCGGCGTCCCAGTGCATCGCTCACGAAAGGGCCATCCTCGCTCAAGTACGCCTCGATGGCGGACCTAGAGGACCGGCCGAGGACGAGCGTCCGCTCAGCTCGTGCGCAAGAGAGCTGCTCGCTGCTCGCGCCATTCTATCGTGAAGGGGTCCATGAGGCGCGGCAGGTCGGGACCAGGTGCAGACCCGTTGAGAGCCGCCTCGACGATGTTTGGGGCCAGCAGGGTCAGCTGCAACAACCGCCCCATGTATCCCCGGTCAAGCTTCTCGGCCTTAGCCATCTCAGTGATCGACGCGTACTGGCCGTCGTCCAGCATGCGCTGATACCGGAACGCCCGGGCCAACGCTTTCACGAGCGCCGGGTCACCATGCGTCTGGGTGGCTGGCCTGGGCACGGCAGGGCTCATCCCCCCCTCCGGCGTGACCACCGTCTTCCGCCCTGGCCGGCGCCGGATCGTCAGAGGCACCCAGACCGTGAGGCTGGCGGGAGATGAGGTTTCCGCAGCACTCATTCCGCCGCCTCCAACATCTGGACGTTAGCGGCCCCCAGATCCCGCATCAGACTGGCCAGCCCCTCTACCCGGAACTGGATGTCAGCGCCCGTGCTCGACACCGTCACCCGCTCTACCAGCAGCCGCAGGATCCGCGCCTGCTCGGCGGGGAACAGCTCCTCCCAGAGCGGCTCCAGCTGATGCAGGGTCTCCCGCGTCTCGGCTTCGGTGAGCTCCGGATCACCGGCCCGTGCCGCCGTCCAGGTGCCGACGATGATCTCCGGCTGCCGCAGCAGCGCACGAACCTGCCCGACCACCGCCGTCTCAATGGCCGCCGCCGGGATGCGCCGAACAAAGGTGGGGTCGGCCTTCTCGGATAGGCCCGCCCCTTTCAGCACCGCCTGGCTGACATAGTAGCGGTAGAGCCGCCCGCGGTGCCGGGTATGGGTTGGCGACATGGCCAGGCCGTCCACCCCGAACAGCAGCCCCTTCAGCAGTGCCGGCGTCTGGTTTCGAGTGACGTTGCCGCGGCTGCGCGGGCTCTCCCGCAGAAGGACATGCACCTGGTCCCAGGTGCGGCGCTCGATGATGGCTGCGTGCTCGCCGGGAAAGACCTTCCCCTTATGGGTGGCCTCACCGATATAGGTGCGGTTATTCAGCAGCTTGTAGACGTCGCCCTTGTTCAGCAGCCGTCCCGACTTGGTGGTTCGGCCCTCCGCCTGGAGCTGGCGGGCCGTCTCGGTGCCGGACGCGGTGTCCAGAAAGAGCTCGAACACGCGCCGGACCGTCACGGCCTCGGCCGCGTTGATGACCAGCTTCCGCTCCCGCACGTCGTAGCCGAGCGGTACCTTGCCGCCCATCCACATGCCGCGCGCCCGGGAGGCCGCGAACTTGTCCCGGATCCGCTCGCCGATCACCTCGCGCTCGAACTGGGCAAAGCTGAGCAGGATGTTGAGCGTCAGCCGCCCCATGCTGGTCGTGGTGTTGAAGGACTGGGTGATGGAGACGAAGGTCACCCCATGCGCATCAAAGACCTCCACCAGGCGGGAGAAGTCCATCAGCGAGCGGGACAGGCGGTCGATCTTATAGACCACCACCACATCCACCCTCCCCTGCTCGATGTCGCGGAGCAGCCGCTGCAGGGCCGGCCGCTCCAGCGTGCCGCCCGAGAAGCC
>NZ_JAOXLP010000122.1 GCF_025791835.1 Roseomonas xinghualingensis | reverse complement strand
TCATCGCCGGCGCCCGCTCAGTGCCCATACGAAGCATTTCATCAGCTTTTTCGGGCCGGAGGTGAGCCGCGCGCTGGATCGGGCCTTGCCGGCCTGCGCCGGCGCGCCGGCAGGATCGCACGGCCTCTGACGACAATCTCCCTTGGTGGACTGTTCTTCAGTCCGGCCGCGGGAGCAAACGGACCAAGCGATATCGCTGGGAGACAGGGCGGCGGGCCCTGGTCGGGGCACCCGAGCAGCCGACGCTACAGTTCAGGACATCGCGCTTGGCTTCCACCCCGAACAGAGCGAAGCCGCCAGTGGCGCAAGAGGAATGAGCCTTCTCCCGCCACCCTGACCCTCACTCGTCAGGGCTCTGGGTCGTAGGGCTCGGCTAATCGGGTCCGACCCAGGGACCTGATGATGACAAAGACGCTCTCACCTACCCAGGCGCAAATCCTCAGCGCTGCCGCCCAACACCCGGCGCGGCTCGCCGAGGCGCCTCTAAGCTTGCTGGCCACTGCCCGTAATGCGGTGCTTCAGAGCATGCTGAGGGCCGGACTGCTGGAGAAGCTGCCTGCGCCTGATGACGGAACAACGATAGCGCTGCGGATCACCGCGGCCGGGCTGGCGGCGGTCGGGGAGGCCGGCACAGCGGAGGCGAGCGGAGAGGCCGCTGCGGGCGCCTGGGAGGCCGGGGAAGGCCAGCCAGCCATCGCCCCGCCGGAAGTCGAGAGGGCGCCGGCTGGGCCTCCTATCGGGTCACGCCCCGCCGCTTCGTCACGGGCCGCCGCGACGGCCCTGCTGGTGGCCTGGGACGCAGGGGTGGAGCGCTCTGCCCTGTCGGTCTCTGTCGAGGCGCTCCGGGCCGCCCTGAGCCGCGCTGGAGCAAGCCGCCCAGCGCGCGACCCCTCCGCCC
>NZ_JAOXLP010000121.1 GCF_025791835.1 Roseomonas xinghualingensis | reverse complement strand
GGCCGCGCGGCGCGAAAGCCCGCCCTCCACTGCCCTAACGACGCGGCTGCGAAGATCCTCCGATAAGGTCCGGCCCATCCATGCTGGCCTCCCTACCAGCCATCAGGGTGAATCAGATCGTCGCCGCGTCGGGCAAGAATATTCGAATCAGATCGCTCGGATCATGCTCTAGGCCACTTTCCCGCAAAGAGGATCTCTGCGGGAAAGTGAATGCGGCCGTAGCGCCGCTGCCTGCTTCTGCCGTCTCGGACAGCGCACAGGCCGTCAGGGGAAGTTCGGCGAAACCCTTGCAGACGGGGCTGCCAACTTCCCGTCCCGGGGCGCGCCACCCGTGCCTGAAGAGTCGCGATGGGCAGCTGGCCCAGGCACCGTCCGCCGCACCACTCCTGCATCCACCAAGCCCTGAAGCGCCTTCTGCATAACGTCAACAGAATTGGCGAAGCCTTCAACCGAGAAGATGATCCGCTGCCGAAGAACAGACTTAGGCGTGTTGTTGGCATCTCGTTCTGTAGCAGAAAGACTCATCAAATCGACGCGCACGATCGATCCGCTGACAGTGATTTCACCGATACCATCCGAGTAGAGTTCGGGCTGCATTCCTTGTCTCCTATGCTGCCAATTGTCCCTGGAACACCACATCGACCCAGTAGTTGGTGCTGCCAAAGCTGCTGTTGGGGGCGACGCCGCCGCTGCCATAGGCAAAGACGCCATTGCCGCCACTGGTGGCGCTGGACGGGGCGGTGAGCGGGCCGCTGGCATGCGCCGTGCTGAAGTAGTTGGGGCTGGCCGCGTAGCCACCGGTGCTGGTGTGGTAGGAGGCGACATAGGTGGTGCCGGCGGTGACCGCCACCGGGTTTGCGAAGTTCACCTGCTGCCAGCCGGTGGCGGTTTCGTTGGTGAAGGTG
>NZ_JAOXLP010000120.1 GCF_025791835.1 Roseomonas xinghualingensis | reverse complement strand
CCTAAACTGAGGCGCACTGTCCCCTTTCAGGAGGCAGGGCGAACCCGCCAAATGACCGAGAAGGGCGCAGACCGGACTCCGGCCAGGATGTCCTTACCGACCTACATCCACGCTTCCGGCGATGCTGTACCACTGCCCGGTGGCGCCAGCGGAAGCGTCTAATCGCTGCCGGCGCGGTTCGCCCAGCGCGGCAAGGTTCACCGTCACAGCACCGGGGAACAGTAACAGCGACGGTGGCACAACTGTCGGTGTTACGGCGGGCCGTGAGCCGGATATGGAACGAGATCTCTTTAGCGAGAACGGTGGAAATCTCGACGTGCCGCAGGACGCGGGTCAGGCGCTTTCGCAGTTGCTCCAGTGTATGACAGGCTTTCTCGCGCGTTCAGCAAAGCTGGGTCGAACCCTGCCTTCCGCTTATAGGCGCGCGAGATTTCCTCCAACTCCGCAAGTGGCAGTACTGCCTCGCGCCCGCCCACGGCCGCGAAACCCTCTGGCGCCCGCTGATCCGCCAGGTCCAGCACCAGATCCGGCCCTTGGTTCCGCGACGCCTCCACCAGCGCTGATGTTGCCGGACGCCGCGCTGCCTCATAGGCTCGCAGTCCAGCCGCTGCGTCGCCCTCCATCGCCAGGTGATAGGCGAGCGTCCGCGCATCCAGAATACCCTGCGACGCCCCGTTCGAACCGATTGGATACATCGGATGCGCCGCGTCCCCCAGCAGGGTCACCCGTCCCCGCGTCCAGTTTGGTAGGGGATCGCGGTCCACCATCGGAAACTCCCACACCGCCTCTGTCGCCCGGATCAGAGAGGGCACGGAGAGCCAGGACCATTCCCAACCGGCGAAATCCGGCAGGAAGTCCTCGATCCGGCCAGCACGGTTCCAATCCTCCCGTGCCCAGTGCATGTCGGCGGGCATCCGCTT
>NZ_JAOXLP010000119.1 GCF_025791835.1 Roseomonas xinghualingensis | reverse complement strand
GGCTTGGAACGGTGTTCGCCATCGGAGCGCCTTGAGGTGCTTGGCGAAGTTGTAGGCCGTGATGAAGGCCAGGACATGGGCCTTGAGGGCATCCAGGCCTGGGTAGTGGAAGGCCTTGATGGTGGCGTCCTTGACGGTTCGGTTCATCCGCTCGGCCTGACCATTCGTCCAGGGGTGGTATGGCTTGGTCAGCCGATGCTCGATGCCGTGCTCGTGGCAGACCCGGTCGAAGATGTGGGCGCCGAGATAACGGCGCGTCGGCCCGTTCCTGTTCTTCGGCAGGTCGGCGAAGGCCATGCCGTTGTCGGTCAGGACGGTGTGGATGGCGTATGGAAAGGCGGTCGCGACCTCGCGCAGAAAGACGGCGCCGTTCATCTTGGTATTGGCGTCGAGGAAGGCGACGTGGGTGAACTTGGATACCCGGTCGATGGCCAGGAACATGAAGAGCTTGCCGTCCGCCAGGCGCAGCTCGCAGACATCGATATGCACATAGCCGATCGTGGTCTCGGCGAAGCGCTTCCGCTGCGAGGCCTTCTCCTCGCTCCTCGGCAGGCGAGAGATGCCGTGGCGGGCGAGGCAGCGGTGCAGAGCACTGCGGGATAGGGCCGGAATGGTCTCCCGCAGGCACCCCAGGACATCATCCAGCGGCAGGAGGGTGCGACGCCGGAACTCGACGACGATGGCTTCCTCAGCCTCGGTCAGGACGGTGCTGCGAGGCCGGGCGGGACCCATCGGGGCATCGGCCGTGCCACTGCGGGCACGCCATTTGGCGACCGTCTTGGGGTTCAGCCCGTAGCGGGCGGCCAGGGTGCGGCCGCTCTCTTTCGACGCTTGGAGCTCGGCTCGAACACGCGGCGTCGTTCGGGCTGAACCGTGAAGACCGCCTGCCATAGGGCATCCTCCCCCTCGCGGGTCAAAGATGCACCACTACTCCCCGGGACTGCACACCTAG
>NZ_JAOXLP010000118.1 GCF_025791835.1 Roseomonas xinghualingensis | reverse complement strand
CTCCAGTGCTAGCACTGGTGCTGGCACTCGTGCTTGCCACCCATCGCGCCATCGCCACACCCTCCGCGACGGCATACCTCGCGGGATCAGCTGCGACGTTCAAGAAGGGTGGTCACGCCGCGCTTACGGCGCACCGCTCGGCGGCAGGCGCTAAAAAGGGGGCGAAGCCGCGCAGGCGATCGGCCGGTCACGTGGCGGGCGGACCAGCAAGATCCACGCTGTGGCCAATGCTGAAAGCCGACCGCTAGCCTTCATCCTGACGCCCGGCAACGTCGCCGACATCAGCGTCGCTGCCTGCCTGCTTGACGGCATTGCGCCGCCGCGTCGCGTACTCGCCGACAAAGCCTACGATGCCGACCACCTCCGCGAGTCCCTGGAGGCGCAGAATACCGAAGTGGTCATCTCCTCCACCCGCGCCCGCCGCAGGCCCCGCCCGCTGAACCGCCACGCCTACCGCGGCCGCAACGTCATCGAGTGCATGTTCGGACGCATGAAAGACTGGCGGCGCATCGCCACCCGCTATGACCGCCTCGCCAGGAACTTCCTGTCGGCCATCGCACTCGTCGCAACCGTTTGCTTTTGGCTCACCTGATTGAGGCGGCAGCCTAGGGGTTCGCCGTCTTGCGGTTACTCTGAGTGGCGCTTCTTAAATGACTTTGTGGAGAGCCTTAAGGCGGCAGACGCAGCATTGCGGCATCGTGGCGCGTCTCCCGCCTCGCCCATCGGCGATAGGCAGCCCCCTGCCTCAGGCCGCACGAGGCTTTCGGCTCTTCGCTTCCTCTTCGGAGCGCTCCTTCCAGAAAGCCATGTCAGCCTCTTTGCTGAACATGACCCGAACGCCCGTGGCGCCCTTGCTCACTCGGAGCTTGCCACCATTCCGGGACCGGTGATCCTCCATCCATTCCTTGAAGACCGCGTCGTCGGGGGAGTGCCCCGCGAATTCGAGAACCCCGGCGATCTCTTCCTGTTTGCGTCGCTTGACCATTC
>NZ_JAOXLP010000117.1 GCF_025791835.1 Roseomonas xinghualingensis | reverse complement strand
CAGCGCCTCCAGCGCCACCTTGGCCTTGAATTCAGCCGAGTATCGTGTCCGCTTCCCCGCCATTGGGTCCGTCCTTCTCAGGCCGAACCGAGCTTATCCAACTGTCCGAAATCCGGGGACCATCTCAGTCCGAGCACAGGCGCCAAAATACCCGCTTGACCCAGGCCCGCGCGCCATTTCCCTCGTCGGATCACTTCTCCCTAAAGGGCCGAGTCTGAAATCATTTAAAATTCAACATTTTGTCCGCCAAGTGAGCTCACTTCTTGGAGCCTCCGGCTGCTTCCAAGCCAGCCAAGCTAAGTCACAAAATTCGCGTTGAGCGGGTGCGCTCAACGTATAAAATTGCTCGCAATGGTTGTAGGTTTTCAGTGACGATCCTCATGGATCCGTGTAACTCGGCGCCAGATCCTGACGAGGGAGCTTTTTGCTCATGACGCTGCCGATTGCCGAGGCCAGCCCTTCTTTGTCGAGCGAGGTCATCACGAGCGGCAACGTCACCGCTCGTAGCTTCTCTATCCCAGGGCCCTGCCTTCTCACGGTGAGGCGCTTCGGCGACCATCGTGGATTCTTTATGGAAACCTACAGCGAGCGTGACTTCCGCGCGGTCGGGGTGGCTGATATCTTTGTGCAGGATAACCACTCCCTCTCGGCTGAGGTTGGAACCCTGCGGGGCATGCACTTTCAGCTGCCTCCGCGCGCGCAGGCGAAGCTCGTGCGGGTGCTGCGGGGATCGATCCTCGACATTGTGGTCGACATCCGGCGAAGCTCGCCAACCTTTGGTCAGCACCTAGCAATCCCGCTGAATGCCAGGAGCGGTGAACAGTTCTACGTTCCAGTCGGCTTCGCACACGGCTTCGTCACCCTGCAACCAGACACCGAGGTTGCCTATAAGGTGACGGATTACTACGCCCCTGAGCAGGACAGGGGGCTCGCCTGGGACGATCCTGACCTCGCCCTTCCCTGGCCTAACCTGCCGAGTGGGCCCGTCCTATCGGACAAGGATCGGCATCAGCCCCGCCTTCGTAACCTTCCTGCTGCCTTCTGAGGCCCTGACCATGCGCGTGATCGTCACCGGCGGCGCCGGCTTTATCGGCTCGGCGCTCGTCCGCCACCTTGTCCTCGATCTGGGGCATGAGGTG
>NZ_JAOXLP010000116.1 GCF_025791835.1 Roseomonas xinghualingensis | reverse complement strand
ACCACGCGTCTTAGATTGGCCCGCTGGCTCCTTTCTGACCGCATGATGTGGCGGCCTCGTGCCGACCACGGACGGAAGCATGACACCGGCGACGTGGTACTCACTCGAGGGGCTTGACGCCCGAAGGCCCATTACGGAAGCACTACTTTGGTAGGTTTGTTTTGGTCTACAGATGTTTGATACTGCGGTGACAATGGGGACATCGGTCGGGTGGCAGCGGGGCGTTCATCTGCGTGAGGTGCGCGACGATGGCGTTGCGCACGGCTGGCAGGCTCGGCTCGGGTGGAGGTCCGGCGCAGCTTTTTTCCCCGCTTCGCCGCCATGCTGAGGCGCCGGTGCTGCAGGAACGCATAGGCGAGCATGGTCATCAGCGCGTGTCGATGCAGGCCTGCCCATGAGCGCCCCTCGAAGTGATCGAGGCCGAGTTCATCTTTCATCTGTTGGTGGGCCTGCTCGCAAACCCAGCGTGCCTTGATGGTGGCAGCCAGAGCCTTCAGGCTCGTATCGGCCGGCAGGTTGGAGAGGTAGTACTTCCGCTCTCCCGAGGGGCGGTGTTCGCCGACCACCCAGGCCTCCTCGCCGGGCATGTGCTGGGCACCACCATCCCGGATCCGCTGAGGCAAGCCGTCCGCCACGCGGATCCGCTTGGCCGCGAAACGCGCGCCCAGCCGACCGCGGGTGCCCTGGCGCCAGCTGACCTGACGCCACTTGGCCCCAGCGAGCACCGTCTCGGCAGCGGCTGAGAGAGTGTCGGGAATGTGCCGCTGACGAGGTCGGCCGCGGCCTGCCACAGGAAAGATCAGTTGGACGTCCGCAGGATACACCTTCTGCTGGCGCGGGATGCCAACGGCCCAGACCAGGCCACGCTGGCTCAGCCCTTGCCGGAATGCTGCGCTGAGCCCGTATCCGGCATCCGCCAGAACGGCTCGGAACCGCACGCCAGCCGCCAGCACGCGGTCGATCTCGGCCAATGCCAGCTCCGGCTTGGTGCGGGGCATCCGCCACGCCTGCGGCACGCCCGCCTTGTCGAGCCTTGTCCGTCGTCGAATGCTTTGGGACAGTGAGGAAGCTGACTTAGCGGAGGCTCCGGCACATCTGGTGATGGACGTTAGGCGGCTCGACGCTGGTGCAGCAAGCGTCGTTGTTGGAGGGTCTGGCGCT
>NZ_JAOXLP010000115.1 GCF_025791835.1 Roseomonas xinghualingensis | reverse complement strand
TTCCAGGCGCGGTAGCCACGAGTTGGGGCTGCGTTATGGCACCAGGCGGCACGCCGGCGCCGATCATTGCGCGGCTTAACCAGTCTGTAGTCGACGCGCTGACCACGCCTGCGGTGCAGCAGCGCCTATCCAGCGCCGGAGTGGATGGCGAGGCCTCCACGCCCGACGCCTTGGCCGCTTTTCTGGAGGCCGAGCGCGTTCGCGGGCCGCGGCGGTCCGGGAGGGGAGGGAGGGCCGCCAGCATAGCGGCGGCCAGCTCGGCTGGGATCAGTACGCGTTCGTCGGTGTCCCCGATTTCCGCCAGGAAGGCGGCGAGAGGCCCGGCAACGGCGTCCGGCAGATCTGCTTGCGGCATCGGGGCCCGAACCGGCTGCACCGGGTCAGGCCCGCGCTGGCGCCGGGCTGCAGCCGACCGGCGCAGGATTTCGTCCCGCACGGCCTGCATCACCGCCGCCTCGCTGACCGGAGATGTCGTGGGGCCGGTCTCCCGGTCCGTCAGCTGCTCGAACGCGGCGTCCATGAGGGCCCCCAGGCGTCTCGCGGACACGCGGCCCTCCACGTCAAGGGAGAGGTCGATGCAGCGCCCGCGGCCTGCCCCTGGCAGGCGCCTACGCCAGTACCACAGGTTGCCCCGCCGCCGGATGTGGGCGTGGTGCCTCATCGGTTCCCCAGTCAGGACCGGTTGGCTGGGGGCACCGTGGTGTGACAGGTTTGTGTGACACCCATGTGCGACACCCGGCCAAAAGGCCCGGTTGGCGCCGAGAGTGCTGGATGTTTGGAGCCATACCGTTGATCTGCCGAACCCCGCTGGAGGGTTGGCTGGGGAACCTGGATTCGAACCAAGACTGCCCGAGTCAGAGTCGGGAGTTCTACCGTTAAACTATTCCCCAACGGTTTTCCAAAGAAAACAACAATCTAGATGGTCTGCGGCCCCATACATAAGCTGAGGTTTCCTGCAGGGCAAGGGGGGACATTTCCCCTTCGGGGGACAGTCTTAGGGGACAATTTACGAATGGCAGACAGGCGGTCGATTGGATTTCAAAGAGGGTAGGTGTTGATTTACACTGAGAGCTGACCCGGTAAGGGCCGAAGTTTTCGCCGAGAAATGACCCGTGTCTGTTCACCTCCCCGGCCGGATGGCCGGGGTTATCGGAGTGA
This sequence comes from Roseomonas xinghualingensis, assembly GCF_025791835.1. GTDB lineage: Bacteria > Pseudomonadota > Alphaproteobacteria > Acetobacterales > Acetobacteraceae > Roseomonas > Roseomonas xinghualingensis. The sequence goes on along the minus strand of NZ_JAOXLP010000115.1, from coordinate 21 downwards.
TCGACATGGAGTTGTTGAGCG
>NZ_JAOXLP010000114.1 GCF_025791835.1 Roseomonas xinghualingensis | reverse complement strand
GGTGGTCTGCTCCCCGGCTCTGGTCCGGCGGCTACGCAACTCGTCGGGCTCGTTGAGCCTGCTCGGCGAACGCCCGTGGGGTCAAGTTCCCCAGTGACCCATGCGGCCGTTCGCTGTTGTACTCCTGCCTTCAGGCTTCCAGCCTGTCCCGTGCGTCGGCCAGCGAGAGGAACCAGGAAGCATTGAGGCATTCCGCCCGCAGGCGGCTGTTGAACGCCTCGATATGGGCGTTGTCCGTGGGCTTTCCTGGCCGGGAGAAGTCGATCTCCACCCCGTTCAGATGGGCCCACTGGTCCAGCATGCGACCAGCGAACTCCGCCCATTATCCACCTTCAGCGTCTTCGGCCGGCCTCGCTCACGTGCCAGCCGGTCGAGTTCCGCCGCCACGTTGAAGGCTCTGAAACTCATTCTCGGAGCTATCGAGAGCGCCTCTCGCGTGTGGACATCGATCACCGCCAGGATCCGAACCGGGCGGCCGTCGAACAGCTGGTCCGAGACGAAGTCCGTGGACCAGACCTGGTTCGGTGCCGTCGCCGCCGGGCGGCCCACCCGGTAGCGCCAGGCCCGCTTGCGCCGCGGCACCTTCGACCGGATGGACAGACCTTCCTCGCTGTACAGCCGGTAGGTCCTCTTATGGTTCACCGGCCAGCCCTCGCGCCGGAGCAGGATGTGCAGTCGCCGGTAGCCGCAGCGCACCCGGCTCGCCGCCAGGTCGCGCAGCCGCATCCGCAGTTCGGTTTGCGGATCCCGCCGCGACTGGTACCGGTGCGACGATCGCCCGAAGCCTGTTGTGCCGCAGGCCCGCCGCTCGCCAATGCCGTAGGCGCCCTGCAGATGGCGCACCACGTCCCAGCGCACGGCGGGCCTCACCACTTTCGCCGCAGCACGTCCTGCAACATGGTCTTGTTCAGGGTCAGGTCCGCGACCAGACGCTTGAGCCTGGCGTTCTCTTCCTCCAGTTGCTTCAGCCTCCCGATCTCCGCCACACCCATCCCGGCAAACTGCTTCTTCCAGCGGTAGAAGGTCGGCTCGGAGACGCCCATTTTGCGGCAGACCTCCTCCACCGTCATCCCACTCTCCGCCTGCCGCAGCGCAAAGGCGATCTGCTCGTCGGCGTAGCGCTTCCGCTTCATGGCACCGCCCCTCCTGGGGGTTCAGAATGCCCGAAAAACTTGCGCTCCGGCCGGATCAGTTTCGAGGGTCAGGACCAC
>NZ_JAOXLP010000113.1 GCF_025791835.1 Roseomonas xinghualingensis | reverse complement strand
CCTTCGGGCGTCAAGCCCCTCGAGTGAGTACCACGTCGCCGGTGTCATGCTTCCGTCCGTGGTCGGCACGAGGCCGCCACATCATGCGGTCAGAAAGGAGCCAGCGGGCCAATCTAAGACGCGTGGTTCGCCCCAGGGGGTTTCCACAGCACTACTCCCGGCCTCACTGCCTCCCGCGTCCCGGCGACGGGACCTCAGACGAGCAGGATCGGACTGACCCGTCCTGCCCGAAGCTCCATCCTCTCCGCGCTGTATCAGACTGCCTGCGCCTCCTTGCCCCAGCGGAACTCCGTGCCATCGGCCCACATGCGATGGAGGACGCTCCCGAGCTTACGGGCCAGCGCCACCTTGGCCCGCTTCAGGCCCCGGCGCTTGGCAACCTCCATCGCCCAGCGCTTGAGCGCGGAGAAGCGCGTCGGGCGGCTCAGCACCGCATTGGCGGCCTCATAGAGTGCGGTGCGCACCATGGCGTCGCCCACCTTGCTGATCCCACCGGTCACGTCCGTCTCGCCCGACTGGTAGCGCTTCGGCGTGAGCCCGAAATGCGCGCCTACCGCCTTGGATGAACTGAACCGGCCCGGATCGTCCACCGCCGTCCTGAAGGTGATCGACACCAGCGCCCCCACGCCTGGCGCCGTCATCAGCCGCCGACAGACCTCATCAGCGCGCACGATCGCCAGCATGCGCCGGTGCAGCCGCATGAACTCCGCCAGCAGACCCTCTCGCGCCGTCAGCATCGCGCCGGTGACCGTCTCCAGCATCTCATGGCCGGCTGCGACCTCCCGGATCCGGGCTGCGAACCTAGCTTTGCTGACCTCGCCTACCTTGAAGCCGAAGCCCCGCAGAATGCCGCGGATGCTGAGCTCAACATCCCGTAACTTGCTCTGCAGCAGCTTGCGTCCGACCAGCAGCGCGCGCACCTCCTGGGCCCCGGGCGACTTCCGATGCACCGGGCGGTACCAGCCCATCCGAAGCAGCTGGGCGATGCCGCGTGCATCCTTCCGATCGGTCTTCACCGTCATGGCCGAAAGCGCCGCCTTCACGTGGCGGGTTTCGAGCAGCACCGCCTCAAACCCCGCCTCGCTCAGCCCGGCATGGAGCCATTGCGACAAGGGACCGGCCTCCAGCCCGATCCGCGCCACCTCCAGGCCGAGGCCGCCAAACCAGGCGATCAGCGCCTCCGGCTCGCTCGCAACCTTGGCCTCGCGCACGATCTTGCCGCCGCCATCCACCACGCACACGCTGCTGTCTTTCAGCGATACGTCGATCCCGGCATAGTACTCCATGGCTGTCCCTCGATGATGCCTGGGGCCGACCCGTTCGGACCCCGTTCCACACACCATCACTCTGAGGGACAGCCGCCCTACCGCCCAAGCCCAGGCGGCCGGCCCATTACGGCATCTA
>NZ_JAOXLP010000010.1 GCF_025791835.1 Roseomonas xinghualingensis | reverse complement strand
TCGAGACCGGCAACGACAGCTTCCGGTTCAGGAGCAGCTCGGCCGAACCCAGGAACAGGAGAGCCAAAACACCTGCTTGACCCGCGACCAGAGCCTGCGGGACATATCCCTGCACGGGTCAGTTCTCGATGAAAACGTCGGGTCAGTTCTCAGCGAAACTCAACACTCACGGGTAAGGTCGTCGTAGTTCATTGCACCATATGTCTTTGCAGGCCCGAGGAACGAAAACAGAACAATATCTGGGATTGTACGATTCGTGAAGCTCACGGACGAGTGTAGCGCAGTTGGAGCTTCGCTCCATGGGCGAGATGAACGGCGTCGCATCGTTCTCAACCCTCCCTTGCGAGGAGTAAGCGGCCGGCATCTCGGAACTGGTGGGAACGCCTGCCAAGGCACTCCATCACCCTGCCTGGATACTTAACGGCCTGCACAGTTGCCGTCAGGTTCTCGATGCCGATGCGTTTCAGGTAGACTTGGGCTCCCTGGGACCGGCTGCCGCTCTCGTGCCCCAGAACGGCATCAATCCACTCCTCTCGTAGGGTGGTGTTCCGGAGGATGGTCGAGACCGAGTGCCGGAAGCTGTGGAACGTCGTCCGCTCTCCAATCCCGGCATCAATCTTCAGCTTCGAAAACCTACGGCTGAATTCGACCCCCAGCTTCCTGTCTGGCCCGGTCGGCCGAAGTTCCGGGAACAGCCTGCTAGCCTTGGCGGCGCGGCGGTGCTCCATCAAGTCGAGGAAGCCCAGCCGCTGCAGTTCCGGATGCACCGGTACGGCTCTGGCGCCCGCTTCCGTTTTGGGTGTCCAGGGCGGCAGGTCGCCCATGGCGGGTTGGTCCTGGATGAGGATGGTCGGGGTGCCCTGCAGGAGCTGGACGTCTACTGGCCTGAGCCTGGCAATTTCTTCGAGGCGCATGCCGGACCACATCGCAATCATGGGAAACCAGCGGCGATGGCTGTCCCATGGCTCGTCGTGCCCGAGCCACGGGGTCTCTAGGAGCCTCAGGAGGTCCAGTTCGGACCAGTCGTCGCGTGCCTGAGAGGCCTTCCCGTTCTTAAAGGTCCACCCTTCGAAGGGGTTCAGGGTCACCAACTCACGGTCGGCCAGCCATTTCCAGAGCTGCTGGAGCGCCGAAAAGTGCCTCTTGCAGGTCTTCTCCTTGAGGCGCTCCACCTGCTGGCCGGTGGCTTGCTGACCATCGGCCTCCTCGATGGCCTTTATGGCCGTCTTGCCGTTGCGGGCTTTGCCATGGCTCGCCGGTAACCGAAGAAGGAGTCCCCTGAGCTCGGCGGCGTGCCGCCTGGTCAGGTCAGCCGGAGGCACGTCACCCAGCAGCTCCATCGTCAGCCGGTACGTAGCGGCTGACTGGTGAAGATGCTGACCGCTGACGGCAGACTCTCCGGCCCCCCGTTCCTGGAGGAACTGGGCGGCCAGCTCGCTCAGCAGTGGCCCTCCGGAAGGCTTCCTGGCCTTCACGCGGGAGGCAGTTTTAGAGAGAGGCAAGGGGACAATGTCGGTTGGCTGAGGAGAAATGTCCCCCTGAGGGAGAGGGAAGCCAGCCCAGTTGGCGAGCCAGGGCTTGGCCTTGGCGACTGTTCGAAGGACAACCGGAACATGCTCGCCAGCCATCTCTCCCGACGCCACCCGGGCAAAGATTTGGTCGATAAGGTGCGACGTAGCTCGCCCACGTAGGACGGCTTCCCGACGCTCTTTGGTCCGCAGGGAGATGTCGTATTCATGGACAGGGATGGCTGCCAGAAGGGCTCTGGGCACCCTTCTTCTAAGCCAGAAAACTCTGCCACGAAGGCGCAATCCGTCTGCCACCAAGGCCCCCAAATTCATTTGGGTTTCGGGGACAATCCTAGGGGACAATTTACCCGTAGGACTGGCAGGCCTATGAAATTGTTGGATTTTTCAGAGTGGCTGGGGAACCTGGATTCGAACCAAGACTGCCCGAGTCAGAGTCGGGAGTTCTACCGTTAAACTATTCCCCAACGGCGGCGTGGCGGCCATATAGCTGGGTCCAGTTTGGCCTGCAACCCACCTTGTGACGGGATAGTGGAATCAGGACTTGCCCCACCCCACTTGCAAGCGGATCATTCACAAAATCATCGCCATGCAGACCCGGAACACCCACCAGCCGCCGGGGGGCAGGCGGGGGGAGGCCCCCGCAATGCCGCCCACCAGTGTCCCCTTGGGGGCGCCGCTCTATGCCGCCGTGGATCTTGGGACGAACAACTGCCGCCTGCTGGTCGCCAGCCCCTCCGGACCCAGCGGTTTCCGCGTGCTGGACAGCTTCAGCCGGATCGTCCGCCTCGGCGAGGGGCTGAGCTCCACTGGGGCTCTGTCAGACGCTGCGATGGAGCGGGCGGAAGCCGCACTGGAGGCCTGCAGCCAAAAGCTGGCCCGCCGCCCCATCCAGGTCGTCCAGGCCGTTGCCACCGAGGCCTGCCGCCGCGCCAGCAATGGCCTCCGCTTTATCCAGCGGGCTCAGAAAGCCTTGGGCGCCCCAATCCGCGTCATTCCGCCGCGAGAGGAGGCGGAGCTGGCCATGGAATCCTGTGCTCCGCTCTTCCGCCCCCAGGACCGGCGCGCCCTCCTTTTTGATATCGGCGGCGGATCGACGGAAATCGCCTGGATCCGCACCGATGGCTTTGAGCGGCCCCACCTGATCGGCACCATCTCCGTGCCCCTGGGGGTCGTGACCCTGGTTGAGCGCGACGGTGCTGCCTGCTTTATGGCGGAAGGGTTCGACCGCGTAGTTCAGGAGGTGGCCGCCCGATTCGAAGCCTTCGATTCGGTCCACCGCATCCGCCAGGAGATGCGCGCCGGAGGGGTGCGGCTGATGGGTACCTCAGGCACCGTCACCACCCTGGCCGGTATCGCGTTGGATCTGCCGCGCTATAGCCGCGCTGCCGTTGACGGGCATGACCTGGCCATGGTCTGCGCTGATCGTGCTTTGGAGTCGCTGCGGAGCATGGGCCGCGCCGGCCTCGCCGAGCATCCCTGCATCGGGCCGGAGCGGGTTGATTTCGTCCTCCCGGGCTGCGCCATCTACGCGGCCATCCGCCAGGTCTGGCCGGCGGCGGGCATCACCGTCTGTGACCGCGGCCTGCGCGAGGGGTTGCTGCTACGGGCGATGCGAGACCGCCGCCGCGCCCGCCGCAGCGCCTGAACACGTCCCCTTCCGGGGCTTAAGGACCGATCCGTGACCGAATCCCGCAACGGCGGCCAGCGCAACGTCGCCACGCGCCTCCGCACCGCCAAGGGCCGCAGCACCGCCAGCCAGCGCTGGCTCGAGCGCCAGTTGAACGACCCCTATGTGAAAGCCGCCAAGGCTGCCGGCTGGCGCTCCCGGGCCGCCTTCAAGATCCTGGAACTGGACGAGCGCTTCAAGCTGTTCCGCCCCAACCAGCGCATCGTGGATCTCGGCGCCGCCCCTGGCGGCTGGACCCAGGTGGCGGTGAAGCGGGCAGGGGAGAGAGGCAAGGTCGTTGCCCTCGACATCCTGCCGATGGACCCCATCGCCGGAGCCATCGTGCTGCAGGGAGACTTCAACGAGGAAGCTGCGGAGCAGGCCGTGCTTGATGCGCTGGACGGGCCGGCGGACCTGGTGCTCTCGGACATCGCCCCGAATACCACCGGCCACAACGCCACCGACCATATCCGAATCCTGGCTCTGGTGGAGCTGGCGGCGGATTTCGCCCGCAAGGTCCTCTCCCCGGGTGGCGCCTTTGTCGCAAAGGTCTTCCAGGGCGGAACGGAGCGAGATCTGCTGGCAGGCCTGAAGCGGGACTACGCCTTGGTGCGCCACGCCAAGCCGCCCGCCAGCCGTAAGGACAGCGCGGAGATGTATGTGGTCGCCCAGGGCTTCAGGGGCGGGCAGGGGACTGAGAGCTAACTCCGACGGGCCCGCAATCCAAGCCAGGCACGGGGGGCAGCCTCTCGCTGCCGTCATGCGCCTGGCCTTGCGGCGCGGGCCCTGATGAGCGTAGGACGGGTCGCCAAGGCAGCGCCGCCCGTCCCGAGAGGCCCCCGCTCAATGGCACCCGACAATACTCCGTCCCGCTTCCTCGCCCGCTTCGAGGAGGCCTATGCGTTCGACGACGTCCTCCTGGTTCCGGGCTATTCCAGGGTCCTGCCCAACCAGGCCGATACCCGCACCCGGATCACGCGCGAGATCGGGCTGAACATCCCCCTCGTGGCCGCCGCGATGGACACCGTCACCGAAGGCCCAATGGCCATCGCCATGGCCCAGGCCGGCGGCATCGGCGTGATCCACAAGAACCTCACCATCGCGGAGCAAGCGGCCCAGGTCCGCCGGGTGAAGAAGTTCGAGAGCGGCATGGTGGTGAACCCCGTCACCATCCACCCTGACCAGACCCTGGCCGATGTGCGCATGCTGCAGGAACAGCACCACATCAGCGGCATCCCGGTGGTGGAGCCGGAGACGGGCCGCCTGGTCGGCATTGTTACCTCCCGCGACGTACGCTTCGCCACGGATCCGACCCAGCGCGTCTATGAACTGATGACGCGCGAGAATCTCGTCACCGTTCCAACCGAGGTCACGCCCGAGAAGGCGCGCGAGCTGCTGCACAAGCACCGCATCGAGAAGCTGCTGGTGGTGGACGAGAAGGGCCGCTGCGTCGGCCTGATCACCGTCAAGGACATGGACAAGGCCCAGGCCAATCCGAATGCGGTGAAGGATGCGATGGGCCGCCTGCGCGTCGCCGCCGCCACCGGCACCGGCGAGGATGGCCGTGCCCGAGCCGAGGCGCTGGTGGCCGCCGATGTTGATATCATCGTGGTGGACACCGCCCATGGCCACTCGGCCGGGGTGCTGAAGTCGGTGGAGGTGATCAAGCGCCTTTCCAACTCGGTGCAGATCATCGCCGGCAATGTCGCAACGCCCGAGGCTGTCGAGGCCCTGATCGAGGCGGGCGCGGATGCCGTGAAGATCGGCATCGGCCCCGGCTCCATCTGCACCACCCGCATCGTGGCCGGCGTGGGCGTGCCGCAGCTCACCGCCGTGATGGAATGTGCCGCCGCCGCGCGGGAGAAGGATGTGCCGGCCATCGCCGATGGCGGCGTCCGCACCTCGGGCGACATCGCCAAGGCCATCGCCGCCGGCGCCGACTGCGTGATGATGGGCAGCCTCTTCGCCGGCACGGACGAAGCGCCAGGCGAGGTGTTCCTCTACCAGGGGCGCTCCTACAAGTCCTATCGCGGCATGGGCAGCCTGGGCGCCATGGCCCGTGGCTCGGCCGACCGCTACTTCCAGTCCGAGGTGCAGGACCAGCTGAAGCTGGTGCCTGAGGGCATCGAGGGGCGCATCGGCTACAAGGGGCCCGTGGGCAACGTCATCCACCAGCTCGTCGGCGGGCTGAAGTCCGCCATGGGCTACACTGGCAACGCCACCATCGGCGAGATGCAGACCAATTGCCGCTTCCGCCGCATCACCGGTGCGGGCCTACGGGAGAGCCATGTGCACGACGTGGCCATCACCCGCGAGGCGCCGAACTACCGGCAGGAGTAATGCCCACCCGCCAGCGCGCCACGGGCTCCTTCGCCCGCCGCGCGCTGCATGCCTTCCCTGATGCGGATGCGGCCCAGAGCCTCCTTCGCATTGGCGGCGTCCTCTCGAATGACGAGCCGGAGATCCTCGGCGCCGCCATGAAGGCGGCAGGCATCGATGGGGTCTGGACGTGCTGCTGCCGGTTCACCCGCAGTGCCTGTTCAAGCGGAAGCAGGCTGTCTATGCCCCGGATCCTGGCTGCTTTGCCTGTCAGCCGGAAGAGATCACCTTCGTCTCTGCCAATGCCTGGGACACCCATGGCGCAACCTGTGACGGCTTCAATACCTTCTGGGTGAGCCCCACAGGACCCAGCCCTGATATGGGCTGGACCGTCGCTTCCCAATTCTCCCGACCCTGAACACCCTTCCGGACCATCCCCTCGCGTGACACCGCTCGCCCGCATCTCCGCCGCCGTCGCCCTGCTGGCGGAGCTGGAAGCCGCCCCCCGCCGTCCTGCCGACGCAGTGGCGAATGATTTCTTCCGCCGCCGCCGATATATCGGCGGTGGCGACCGCCGCGCCATCTCCGAACGGACCTGGGCCGTGGTGCGGGAAAGGCTGCGCCTGGAATGGCACCTGGCCCGCGCTGGCGCCGCACCCACCGCCCGTCTCCTGCTCGCGGCTCACATGCTGCTCTCCGACGGCGGCCGCCTCGCGGGCATCGAGGCCGCCTTCACAGGGGATGGCTATGCGGAGCCGCGCCTGTCGGCGGAGGAACGCCGCATCCTCTCGGCGCTGGAAGGACAGCGCCTTGTCCATCCAGAGATGGACGAGGCCACCCGCCTCAACCTGCCGGGCTGGGCCATGGATGGACTCCGCATCCGTTTCGGCGAGAGCCTGCCCGAAGCCGCCGCTGCGATGGAGACGAGCGCGCCGCTGGATCTGCGCGTGAACCTCCTCCGCACCTCACGTGCCGCCGCCGCCAAGGCCCTGGCCGCCGAGGGGATCCCCACTCAGCCGACCGCCTATTCCCCCTGGGGCCTGCGCGTTCCGGATCGTCGCCCCATCCTGAACAGCCGCGCCTTCCAGGAAGGCCTGATCGAGATCCAGGACGAGGGCAGTCAGCTCATCGCCCTGCTGGCCGATGCCAGGCCCGGCATGAAGGTGGCCGATTACTGCGCGGGTGCCGCCGGCAAGACACTGGCCATGGCCGCCACCATGGGCAATCGCGGCCGCATCGCTGCCTTAGATGTTTCCGTCCCCCGCCTCACGGGCGCAACGAAGCGCCTGCGCCGCGCTGGCGTGGACAATGCCGAGACGCATCTCCTGGAAAGTGGCGACCGCTGGGTGAAACGCCGCGCCGCGAGTTTCGACCGTGTTCTGGTGGATGCTCCTTGCACCGGCACTGGCACCTGGCGCCGCAACCCTGATGCGCGGCTGCGCACCACGGGTGAGGACTACTCTGAGTTGATCACGAAGCAGCGCGCGATCCTTCATCGGGCAGCCTCGCTGGTGCGCCCGGGCGGCAAGCTGATCTACGCTACCTGCTCTGTGCTCCCCGGGGAGGATGAAGAACAGGTGCGCGAATTCCTCGACCAACACGCCGATTTCACGGCGGTGCCGCTGGCCGAGGCCTGGGCGGAAGCCGGGATGACCGGCCTGCCGCCCGGCGAAGGGCCGCATATGGCGCTCGCACCCCACAGCCACGGCACGGATGGCTTCTTCGCCGCCGTGCTGCGCCGCCGGTCCTGAGGCCACCCCAATGACGCGCCGCGCTCCATGATTCAGGTGCGGCGCGCCCGGCCGGATGACGCCCCTGCCATCGGTGCCATCCATCGCATCGCTTGGCAGGATAGCTATCCGGGTATCCTGCCGGCTTCTTACCTGGCCGGGTTGGACCAGCGCCGGATTGCCGCCGGCTATCTTCGGGGAATGCTGGCCCGTCGCGACGGAGAGGCCGTCTTCGTCGCCTGCGCCCCGGGCGGGGAGGCCGTGGGCTTCGCCTCCGCCGCCCGTGCCCGGCGGGAGGGAATCGCGGAAGGCGAGATTGAGACCCTCTATCTCTTGCCCGATTGGCGCGACCAGGGGATCGGGCGGCGCCTGATGCGGGCCTCGGCAGCGCATCTTTCGGCCATCGGCTGCGGCTCCGCCATGCTTTGGGTGCTCTCGGAGAATGGCGCGGCCTGGTTCTACCGCCATCTCGGCGGCCGGTCGGTGGGCCGGGAATTGATCCGTTTCGCTGGTTGCGCGGTGGAGCAGACCGCCGTGCTTTGGGACCCGATCGACCTGTTACTGGATGCCACCGCCGCAACGCGGGAGCGGGATGCGCGCGGAGAGGGTTGAAGCGCGCAGCGTAATGTGGTGATGGCCGCCATGGCCGACACGAATCCCGCTCCCTACGCCAACCAGCCCGGCAGCGAGCGCCACCAGCGCCTGCTGATCCTCGACTTCGGCAGCCAGGTGACCCAGCTCATCGCCCGGCGCCTGCGCGAGGAGGGCGTTTATTGCGAAATCTGGCCCTTCACGGCCGATGAGGCGCGCATCCGCGCCTTCGACCCCATGGGCATCATCCTCTCCGGTGGCCCCGCTTCGGTGACCGAGGGGGCCAGTCCTCGCGCCCCGCAGGCGGTGTTCGAGATGGGCCTGCCGGTCCTTGGCATCTGCTATGGCCAGCAGACCATGTGCGCCCAGCTGGGCGGCCAGGTGGAAGGCAGCGACCACCGCGAGTTCGGCCGCGCCCATGTCCAGGTGGCCGATGATTGCGCGCTCTTCCACGGTGTCTGGGAGAAGGGCTCCCGCGAGCAGGTCTGGATGAGCCATGGCGACCGCGTCACGGCCCTGCCGCCCGGTTTCCGCGCCGTCGCCACCTCCGAAGGCGCGCCCTTCGCCGCCATCGCGGACGACACCCGCCGCTTCTATGGCGTGCAGTTCCATCCCGAAGTGGTGCACACCCCCCACGGCCATGCCCTGCTGAAGAACTTCGTCCGCAGCATCTGCGGCGCGAAGGGCGACTGGACCATGGGCGCCTTCCGGCATGAGGAGATCGAGCGCATCCGCGCCAAGGTCGGCACGGGCAAGGTGATCTGCGGCCTTTCGGGCGGCGTCGATTCCTCCGTGGCCGCCGTGCTTCTGCATGAGGCAATCGGCGATCAACTGACCTGCATTTTCGTCGATCACGGCCTGCTGCGGGGCGGAGAGGCGGAGCAGGTGGTCTCCACCTTCCGCGACCGCTTCAACATCAAGCTGGTGCATCGCGACGCGAGCGACCTCTTCCTTGGCGCCCTGGCCGGCGTCACCGACCCCGAGTTGAAGCGCAAGACCATCGGCCGCCTGTTCGTCGAGGTCTTCGAGGAGGAGCAGGCCAAGCTCGGCGGCGCCGACTTCCTGGCCCAGGGCACGCTCTATCCGGACGTGATCGAGAGCGTTTCCGCCACTGGCGGTCCCTCGGTGACCATCAAGTCCCACCACAATGTCGGCGGCCTGCCCGAGCACATGCGGATGCAGCTGGTCGAGCCGCTGCGCGAGCTGTTCAAGGACGAGGTCCGCGCCCTTGGCCGCGAACTGGGCGTGCCGGAAGAGATCGTTGGCCGCCATCCCTTCCCAGGGCCCGGCCTCGCCATCCGCATCCCCGGCGAGGTGACCCCCGAGAAGGTGGCCATCCTCCAGAAGGCCGATGCCATCTTCCTGGAGGAGATCCGCAACGCCGGCCTCTATGACGCGATCTGGCAGGCCTTCGTCGTGTTGCTCCCTGTCCGCACCGTTGGCGTGATGGGCGATGGCCGCACCTATGACCAGGCTTGCGCCCTGCGTGCCGTGACAAGCACGGACGGCATGACGGCCGATGTCTATCCTTTCGATATCGCCTTCCTCTCCCGCGTGGCGAACCGCATCGTGAACGAGGTACGTGGCATCAACCGTGTGACCTTTGACGTCACGAGCAAGCCGCCGGGCACGATCGAATGGGAGTGATCTGGCGCCTATCCGCAGCCGCCAGACATAGGCCAAAGCTCTCCTTGGCCTGGTGATCGAGATACGAATTCTTCTCGGAGCCCACCGGTAGCTACCGGTGGGCAGTAGTCGATGAGGTGGGCTGCCAGGCGGCACACCCAGATATACGCATTCGCCGAAACGAGGCTGCCGTCATGCCAGTCAATGGCGTAACGGGCTGGTATCAAGCCTATTTTTTGAAAACTTCGGTGGGTTCCTGGAAAGGGCGCGAAGGGCAAAGTCAATCTCAATGGGAGAGATGGAACACCCAGGCTGCTGCCAGGAGCAGGCATAAGATCGAGCAGGGCAAACCGGCCCTCGCAAACTCGAGAAAGCTCATTTTAATGCCGCGCCTGCTGCACTCCTCCGCGACAATGATGCCAACGAGGCTGCCGAAGATCACGGCTCCAGAGGAGAGGGCGGTGCCAAGGACAATCGCCGCGCCGAGAGGCTCCGGTTGAGAGGCTCCGCTGATGAACGGCACGACCAGCATGACTGCGGGATTATTGCCCACGACATTGCTCAGCACGGCCATGATGAGCAGCATCGAGATGGGATCCTGCAGGTCGAGACCTATGTCGCGCAGGCTGGCCAGCACTTCCTGCGGAAGGCCCGTGGTCATCATCGCGGCATTGACCACGAACAGGCCGAACAGCAGTAGCAGGAGGTCTCCATCGACATGGTGGAGCAAATCGCGTGAGGCAACGCGGCGGCTGATCAGAAGAAAGCTTGCTCCACCAAGAGCGATCAGCATGTGCGGCCAGTCGGTCACTATGAACGCGATGAGGATCGCTGCAGTAACACAAATGGCCTTAATCGTCTCACCCAGGTTGAGCTCCGGGCTGGCATCCGATCTAAGAGCCTCGGCAGGTGGCGATGTCGTCGTGCCAGCCGGGTAAGCTTGCGGAGTGTCTCCTTGCACAGATCCTTTCACTGCGGGCGCACCATGCTTCAACGATGCAGAGACCGCCGAGGCTGATGGAGATTTCAGCGGTGTCGCGGCGTCCGTGAGTTGCCAGCGGCCCCGGTAGAATAGAACCAGCACGATCCAGGCGATTGGCAGACCAAGTAGGGCCGGCGGAGCCGCCGCCCGTAGGAAGCCAATGAATGAGAGATGAAGCGCCTCGGCGACGATCATGTTTTGTGGGCTGCCGATCAAAGTGGCGGCAGATGCAAAATTGGCAGCGAAGCAAAAGCCGAGAAGAAAGGGCACGGGATTGAGACGGCGTTCCATGCAGATGGAGCACAAAATCGGCGTCATGGCGACAGCAACGACGTCCTTATTCAGCAGTGCCGCCATGGCGCCAGACACCACGATCATTACCGCAAGCAAGGTCTTCGGGCCAAGCGGAAGGCTTCCCACCTTCGTCGCCACCCAGTGATAGAAGCCTGCCACCATGAAGGCGGCAGATACCACCATCAGGCCAAACAGCAGGCAGATCGTGCGGTAGTCGATCGCTTGCCAGGCCGCCGACGGCGTGATGTTGCCCGAGACGATAAGGATCATCGCGCCGACGAGGGCCGATCCTGGTCTGCCGAGGCGGAAACCCGGAAGATGACCGGCTGCCATGGCGACGTAGACGAGGATGAAAACAACTGTCGTCAGGTTCATCACCGCCCGATCCATCCTCAGACGAGGTCGCCGAAATCAACACGCATGTGCAGGGCGGCCAATATCAGTCGTTGCACGCCTCCTGTGGTTGCAAGCGGCGCCGATCTCGCCGGTTCGCCCACTTGTCCAACCTCAAGGTTCACTGCTTCGGGAGCCTGCGGTCCATGTTCCAAAGGTTGAAGGCGTGCTCGCCAACCATGGCGTCGTCCAAGCCTATCTCCTGAATCTCCTCAGGGACCCTCAGCGTGCCGTAGCTGTCCAGCACTTTGAGGATGATCCAGGTGATAACGGAGGCATAGACGGCAACGATCACGACGGCGAGAAGCTGGACGCCGAGCTGATAGGCGCTGGCGGAGACCCGATTGATGTGCGAGCTGGCCATGAAGCCGATCAGAATTGCGCCTGTCATGCCGCCGACACCATGGGCACGCCAGACCTCCAGCGTGTCGTCGATCTTCAGCCACTTCTGGACGTGTTTTGCGTGATAGCAAACGGTCGCCCCAACTGCGCCCGTCACGATGGCCGCCATTGGCTCTACATAACCTGAGGCTGGTGTGATCGTCGCAAGGCCCGCCACCGCGCCGACGAGTACGCCCGAGAAGGTCGGTCGCCTGGTTTCATTCCATTCCCAGAACATCCAGACGAGCATGGCTATGGAACCCGCCAGCATGGTGTTGGTGAAGGCGTAGGCTGCGAGAGCGTCCGCCGCATAGGCACCCCCGGCATTGAAGCCGAACCAGCCAAACCATAGAAGCCCAGCACCAAGCGCGACGAGCGGCAGGCTCGCGGGCTGGGATTCCACTTCGCCCGGCGCCAACTTTCGCTTGCCGAGATACTTTGCTGTCATCAGGGCGGAGAAGCCGGCCGTTGTGTGGATGACGATGCCACCTGCAAAATCGACAACCCCCAGCTTGGCCAGGAAGCCGCCGCCCCAGATCCAATGCGCAGCCGGGAGATAGACGATGATGGTCCAGGCAGCGATGAAGCAAAGAAAGGCGCCAAACCGAAACCGGCCGACAAACGCCCCTGTCATCAGCGCCGGTGTGATGATGGCGAACATCATCTGGTAAGCAAAGACCATGATGAAGGGGATGTTCCCGGCAAAGGCTGGATTTGGCGCTACGCCGACATGGTACATGCCAAAATAGGGAATAATGCTCCCGATGACGCCTCCAACGTCCGGCCCGAACGCCAGGCTGAACCCTCCGAAGACCCAGATCAGACCGACGACACCTATGCAGACGAAGTTCTGCATCATGATAGACAATACATCGCGTTGCTTGACCAAACCTCCATAGAAGAGAGCAAGAGCCGGCGTCATCATGAGCACCAGGGCAGTGCAGATGAGGATAAAGGCCGTATCGCCTGAATTGATGCCTTGCATCGCATTTCCCTTCGTCTATGCCCGCGCCGATCAGAAGCGCGGTGGATGGAGGTGGACGTTGTTAAGGCGTCTCAAAGGCGAGATTGGAGGATTCTCAGCGATGGCTGCGGCTATCCCGCTTTATCTGTGCCGTGGCTGTGGATGATATGGTTGGAAACGGGAGTGTGTGGGTGAGGTCCAATCAGCCTCTTGGGAGAAATAAACAGGTACATGATCAACACATAAGGGGCCGTGAAGGACGGTATGCCGGCCGGCGCGATAATGACGTCCAGAGCTCCTTGGACGAATACTGTCATGACAGTCGCAAGCAACGCGTAGATTGAAACCATCAGCGATGGTTTGAGGAAGATGACTCCTACAGCCATTGCCGTCAGTACCGGGCTGAAGCCGTAGAGCCCCTGTCTTACAGTCACGGGGTCGGCGCCCATCGCGATGCTCACCACCATCGCGATCAGTGAGCCTGCGGCAGCGGCGATTCCTGCAGGGATCGATGCTATGAAGATGCCCGCCAGAATGATCACGCCGCTGATCCAGCTCCCAAGGAGGTACACCTGCCCGATATTGCGGAAAAAGATTTCCACGAGTTCGAGGGGCGGCGGAACACTGGCGGCGTCCTGTACATAATCACTGGCAAAGCTGGGAGGATGACCGGTTACTTGTAGTCCACCAAAGGAATAGGCAGCTGCAACCAGGAGCCAGGCAGTCAGAACGAAAGGTCCGGTCGAGCCAGGAATATCCCATTTGTGTGTCAAAGTTGCGCTAAAAGCAGCCGTAACGATCGTGCTCGTGGCAGACCCCACCACGATATAGACCCAAAGCTGCGGTGAAGCGGCAAGGAAGGTTGGCAGCGCCGCACCGACAAGTATGCCGTTGAATCCGAATAGGCCGGACGACACCGATGGGGCGTCAAAATCCAGTAGCCGCGCGGTCAGCGTTGCAACGATTACGCCCAAAGCTGCACCGATGGTCGTCAGCCACATGCCCGAAGCGTAGGATGCGTAAGCCATCGCTATGAAGAAAAGGACACCCGTTATGGCATTCTCCATGAAGAACACCTGACTCGTTCCGCGTAGCGACTGGATTAGGAAGTTGCTTGTCGGTTCAGCCATGGGTTTGAGCTTTCCATCAGCGCCAAAGGAACTCTTCGGGAAGGGTGCGGCCGCAAGATTCTTCGCGGACGATCTGCCAGAAGTGTCGCACTTCCTTGCGTACATCGCGGGTTTCGATACCCACGGCCCGCATCATCAGTCCGGCTGCATTCGGCAGGCGGGAGATGCCCGATAGCGCTCGCGCATCCTCAACAGGGAATTTGGTCGCGAAGCGGGCTTTTATGCGTGTGGCGGTCTCTGGCGGAGTGAGGCACATAATGTTAGCGAAAGCATCATAGCCACGCATAACCGCCGCAAAATCGATTGTAGGGTCGCCGTTCTCAATGAGAATCTTCTCGGCGAACAGCTTGCGCCCGTCCGGCCGGCGAACCTTCACAGCCATCGAAAGAAGGTCCAGACCGAAACGCTCTTCGGCGTGGTGGTGCTTGCGGCCGGCCAGTACCATCTCGCCATAGAGTAGCGTGGCGTTGTCGGCGATGACGATGTCGGTCTCATTGATAAAGCGTGACCCACGATAGGCAATCGTGAAGTCCGGGAGATATTCGAGATAGGCGCCGTCTTCGAGGCTGATTGCCTGATACTGCGAGGCATAGTTGGCGTCCATCCGATGAACGCGGTTAGCGCCTTGAGAGGTTACCTGCGCGCAGGCTCCCTCACCAACGGAGATGTCGATCTTGTAGCGGTCGCCCTGCAGGATGCCGCCACCCACCGAGATTATTGAGCAGATCGGCAACTCAGGCATGGCCTCGTCCCAGTAGAGCGCCCGCTGCACCAGGAGAGGAGTGACACGATAGAGATCATGGAGCACTGAGCGCCCGTTGCGAAGCATGAAGCCCAGGCGCAGCTCCCCGACCTTGCCTGGCGCCGCTGCCCGCATCTGTGCGGGTTCGGTATGATAGCTGCGTAGTTCACGTGCCTTGTCTATATGAGCAAGTTTCTCATGAAGGGTCATGGCATCACGTATAGGTCGCAATTGAGCGATCGACCTTAACGTCGAAGAGCGCCATATCGAGAATGAGGCCAATCAGATCGTCTATCCCTTCGCCGGTCTTGCAGTTGGTGAAGACAAAGGGCTTCTTTCCACGCATCAGCTTGGAATCGCGTTCCATCACCTCGAGGCTGGCGCCGACATAGGGCGCAAGGTCCGTCTTGTTAATGATCAGGATGTCCGACTGGCAAACGCCGGCGCCGTTCTTGCGAGGGATCTTGTCGCCAGCGGCGACATCGATCACGTAGATGTAGAAGTCCGCCAGCGCTGGGCTGAAGGTCAACGTCAAATTGTCTCCACCGGATTCGATCATGATAACGTCACTATCCGGATAGTTTGCCTCAAGTTCCTCCACTGCCGCGATGTTCATCGAGGGATCTTCCCGGACCGCCGTGTGTGGGCAAGCGCCAGTTTCAACGCCAACGATCTTCTCCTCGATCAGAACGCCGTTAAGCGTGCGGCGAACTTGCTTGGCGTCTTCGGTGGTGACCACGTCGTTTGTGATGATTAGAGGCTTGATGCCCATATCAATGAGGCGCGGCGTGATGGTTTCAATAACCGCGGTCTTGCCTGAACCGACTGGACCACCAATCCCGATGCGGGTGATCTTCTTCATGGCCGTTTCCTTTTTCTGCGCGCGTTTAGTTCATGAACAGGCGGACATGTGTTGTCGTGTGATGTGCAACGAGTACGTCGAATACCGGAGCGAAGGTTGCCATATCATCCAGGCAGAGAGAGCAAACGGCGAGGTAATCGTCGTTTGCCCTTTCCTGTGCCTTGAATAGGATGCGTTGAGTGTCGAGATGATCAATGCGCATCAGCCGGAGTGCAGCGCTCAGAATCATAGAAGCTACACCATACTGGTGCATGACGAAGGTTTCTGCTTCATCTGCTCCCATATGGGCCAGCGCGATTGCTTGCCCGATTGGGAAGCAACCCGGTGTAGCACCTGTTCTGATGTCGGCAAGCCAGCGCTCCAGTGTAGAGGAGGGAGTGATCTTCAGAACCAACTCCGCCAGCTTCTTGCCAACCCGTGTGAGCATGAGTTGTTGCTCTTCTCCGACGCGGCGGCATAGTAATTCACAGTCCGCTTCAAGAATTGCATCATAGGTCCCGGCGATGGCCGCGCGGTGGGCGTGAAGCAGCGCAACGCCGTCCATCCGGGCGGACTGCCGCAGGATGAACTCGACATACTGCAGCAGGCTGGCGGGATCATTAACGATGCCGGTTTGTAATGCCGATTCTAGACTATTGGAAAATGCGAAGGATCCGATAGGTAAGGTCGTATCGGAAAACTGTAGCAGGCGCGCGAGATGCACCATGCCTTGAGGCGCTGAGCACTTCAGGGTGCTGTCCCGCGCCATCACTTTGCCGGCGGATATTTGTGGTTGTGCGAGTGAGAATGTTCACGAGGATGCTCGTGCTCGTGCTCGTGCTCGTGCTCGTGCTCGTGCTCGTGCTCGTCGGCAGTGGCGTGATGATGGTGGGGGGTGGCGTCTGCACCAGCAAACAGCATCCGCACCTCCTTTGCGTTCAGCTTGGCGGCAATCTCCTCACCTGGCGCGAAGTGGGTTTTTACATGCTCAAAGGCGTGGGTCCGCATGACTGACGCCATTACCTTCTGATCGACCGAAAGCGGAACGTAGACGGTCGATCCCTTAATCACTGCCGGCCAGTGCTGGTTGCCAAGGCCATGACCAAGCTCAAAGCAAGTCCGGAGGATCTCGTTCGGTGAGAGCGCCTCCAGATGCTCCAACTCAATGACAAGAACTTCCTTGAGGGTGATCCTGGCAGCGACAAGGACGTTTCTCTCCTCGTCGAAGTAGAGGACGTCGCCGTCTTGTAGGTGCTCGGAGCGGGGCAGCGCGATGGCCAATTCAATGCCGCCCTGGCTTGCCTTGCGAAGGCGGTTCTTGGGTGCCTCCCACTGCTCCAGCACGAGAGGATCTATCTGCGCGTGCTGGGCACGATTACGCCAAGCCTGATCGCTCAGATTGCCGAGCTTCTTCTCGACGAGAATCATCATTCCTCCGGGACGGTCGGCGGGCCAGACTCCGCAGTTTTTTGACGGCGTGAGTACCAGGTCCACTGAAAGGTGCAGCGAGATAGTAGGTAGACAGATGGAAGTGCGCCGTTCGGAGCCGTTTCTGTTGTGCCCATTTGGCGAATCATAATGCTCTCCAGTCCTACAGGTGGCGTAACTCAACCAAAATGCTGGCCGTCACTTCACCCTGAACCATCGGGCGGACGTCCGGCGGCCCTTCGATCAGCTAAAGAAATAGAGTTGGGCCAGCGGCAGATACTTTGCCGGTTCAATCGTGGCGTGCGTTCCATCAACCGTCACCGCGAAGGTCTCTGGATTCACTTCGATGACAGGCGTGGCGGAGTTTCGTACCATTGAGTTCTTGGTGATCGTCCGCGTGCGATAAACCGGTACCACCTGCGACTGCAGCTGGTAACGCTCGACTATTCCACGCTCAAAGCCGGCACGCGACGTGAAGGTCACGCGGTTCTTCGTCAATGGCGATCCCTGGGCACCGAACATTGGGCGATACATGACCGGCTGGGGCGTCGGCAAGGAGGCATTAGGATCCCCCATCAAGCCCCAGGATATCATGCCTCCCTTGATCACCAGCTTCGGTTTGGCTCCAAAGAAGGCTGTCTCCCAAAGGACCAGATCGGCCATCTTGCCGATCTCGATGGAGCCGATCACATGGCTGACGCCCTGCGCGATAGCGGGATTGATCGTGACCTTGGCAACGAAGCGAAGCACACGTTCATTGTCATTGCCTGATGTATCGCCCTGATACGCGCCGGCACGCTGCTTCATGAGATCAGCGGTCTGCATGCTGCGCATCCAGCTCTCGCCGACACGCCCCATCGCCTGACTGTCGCTGGAAATGATGGAGATGGCCCCGAGATCGTGCAGCACATTCTCTGCGGCAATGGTCTCGGGGCGTACACGGCTTTCCGCGAAGGCGACGTCAGTCGGGATCTTGGGGCTGAGATTGTGACAGATCATCGTCATATCGAACAATTCGGCTTGGGAATTCACCCCGTAAGGAAGGGTCGGATTGGTCGAACTGGGAAGGACGTTCGGCAATGAGGCGACCCGAATGATATCGGGTGCATGGCCACCACCTGCACCTTCAGTATGATAAGTGTGGATGGTCCGGCCTTCAAAGGCCGCGATCGTGTTCTCGACAAAGCCCCCTTCGTTCAGCGTATCGGTGTGGATGCACACCTGGATGTCGAAATCATCTGCGACCGCCAACGCCGAGCGGATAGCGGCAGGCGTCGAGCCCCAGTCTTCGTGGATCTTAAAACCCATGGCGCCAGCCTGGAGCTGCTCCTCCAATGGAGCCCGCCCCGCGCAGTTGCCTTTGCCAAGTACACCCGCATTGACTGGCCACGCATCGAACGAGCGCAGCATCATCTCGATGTTCCAGGTTCCCGGCGTGATCGTCGTGCCGTTGGTACCGTCCGTCGGACCCACACCGCCGCCGAACAGTGTCGTGATGCCATTGCTCAGCGCTGCCTGCGCCTGCTGCGGCGAGATCATATGAACATGCGCGTCAATGCCCCCGGCCGTGAGGATCAGGTGCTCGCCGGAGATGGCATCCATGCCCGGCCCAAGCGCCAATCCCGGCGACACCCCTGACATGGTCGAGGGATTGCCGGCCTTGCCGATCCCGCAGATCCGGCCATTCTTGATGCCGACATCGGCTTTGATGACGCCCTGAATCGCGTCAAGGATCGTGACGTTCGTGATCAGCAGATCAGGGCAGCCTGCGGCCGAAGTCAGTTCGTTGTCGAACCCCATTCCGTCACGCAGGGTCTTGCCGCCTCCATAGACAGTTTCCTCCCCGTAGACTCGCAGATCCTTCTCGATCTCGATGTAGAGGTCCGTGTCCCCAAGCCGGATCTTGTCGCCCGTCGTCGGTCCATATAGGTCCGAGTATTGCTGCCGGGAGATCTTTGCCATCTTGCAGTTCCCTTTTCTGGTCGACAGGCGGCGCGCTACGATCTCGCCTTGAAGCCGTAGCGTGCGATCCGATCCATGGCGTCCGCCAGGCGCGGGCGATAATCCTCGTAGCTTTCGTCGCCGACCCAGCCATTGACCAAGCCGTTGAAGCCGAAGACCCGTTGCTTGCCCTGGTATGGAACGAGGGCAACTTCCTTCTCGTCGCCAGGCTCGAAGCGGAGCGCCGTCGTGGCGGGAATGTTGAGGCGTTTGCCGAATGCTTGCTTGCGGTCGAACTCGAGGAACGCGTTGACTTCGAAGAAGTGGTAGTGGGATCCAACCTGAATGGGCCTGTCGCCTGTATTCCGCACTTTCAGGGTTGTGACGGGATAACCTGCGTTGATCTCGATATCGCCAGATCCCAGCACGAGGCCACCAACGCGGGCCTTGTTATCACTTGGCTTGTTCGGTGCGGTGGCAGCAGGAGATTTTTTCTTGTCCGAGGCCATGATGTACTCCCACTACTTTATGGGATTGTGAATGGTGACCAGACGGCTGCCGTCGGTGAAGACCGCTTCGACCTGGATGTAGGAGAGCATGTCCGCGACCCCCTCCATTACGTCATTCTGTGTAACTACTTTGCCGGCGAGATCCATTACTTCCTCGACGGTCTTGCCGGCGCGTGCCCCATCCAGAGCGGCAGCCGCGACGATGGAAACCGTCTCTGGATGATTCAGCTTCAAGCCCTGTTGTCTCCGTTGCTGCGCGATGTGCGCCAGCATGTGGATCATAAGCTTGTCGATTTCTCGGGGCGTGAAGTGCATTACTAACCTCCTCGCAAGGGTAATACGAAGTGGCTTCGTAGTTATTTGGGTGACAAATCGTTCGCGATGTAAAGGATGAATTTTTCAAATATGAAGGTATATTTGAATCTGAAATAATTCAAGGTATTTCGGAAACAAAATGCTTGGATCGCACTATCGTGTATTCTGTACCTATTCTATCCAAGCCTGTGTGGAAGTGGGGAGCGAAAGCCTAATGTTATGCCAATGGCCACTATGGGTGATCGCCATGTGGGTCAGATCGGAAGGTCACTGCAGAGGATGTCCGCCGTGGTCACTAAACGGTTTGGCAAAGAAATGATATGCCTTGTGCTGGATCGCATTTTCGCGATCTTCAGGGGTTGGCGCATTTTGCCAAGCTTGTTCTATGGCGCCTTCTGGCGCTGTGTGCCGATCCTCAGCCCCAGCACGACCGCGCCATACCCAAGCGCCAAGCTGACCAGCAGGTAGATCACCGCAACGACCATGCCGGTGGCGGATGCAGTCATGAGCACATACGCGCCGTAAACAAAGCTTGAGAAGGTCGATAGCCCCCCCATGATGCCCGTGCCGATCATGACGTTGAGGTTGTCGGACAAAAGGCGCCGCTGGTGCAGCCCGCTCGCAAGCCCGAGGAGAAAGGCCGCGCCGACGTTTGCGACGAGGATATCCAGCGGAAACCCGTCCGAAAGGTGAGGTACACCGAGCATCAGCAATTCACGCAGAATGGCACCCAGGGCACCGCCAGCGAAAACCAGGATAATGATGTTGAGCATCTTGGCGCGCCCTCATCCCTGCAGTCGTGCCAAGCTGGCACCGAGCGCTGCTGCGACCAAGCCTGCTGCGACTGACCCAAGAAGATAGCCAATGGCATATTGGCTCCGCCCCTGGGAGGTGAGCTTTTCGGCGTCGAGTTGCATGCTACTGAAGGTCGTATACCCCCCCAGAAAGCCAGTCAGAACGCCTGCATTCAGTGCGGTCCCAAAGCGGTCTCGCCAGTCCACCGAGAACAGGACGGAGAGGTAGCCAATCAAAAAGGCGCCGCTGACATTGATCAGGAACGTTCCTAGTGGAAAGCTGCCGTGATTGCGCTCCCCGACGATCTTCCCGACCCACCAGCGCAGGACCGACCCTGTGCCGCCACCGAGACCGACGAAGATCATGTCCAATGGCCGCATCGCGTCTCTCCCGCTCACCGGAACTTATGGTGGGCTGCGTGCATCCGGCCAAGCTTGAATACATGCGCGACCAATAGCTACCAGATTTTTTGAATCCTTCGCACCCGCCCACCTGCTCTTGTGCGGCTCGGCAGGGTGAGCTGCCATCAGAAGCCGCTTCGCACGCGCAGGTGGGTATGCCGGTTTGGAAAGCCCTGACCGTGGCTATGCGGTACCGTATCCGCGTCGAGCGGGATGAGATGTAGTGCGCCGTGAACGACACCGCGTTCCAGGAACAGGGTCTCCGCATAGCCCGAGACGTCCCCGACTGAGCCTCGCATCAGCGTGACATCAACCGATGTCGTGTGATCGAGAGGGACCGAAAGCGCGGCCATAGCCAGATCATGGCGGTCGAGACGACCCTGGGGAACCCGGGCCGCGAGGTTTCGGACCGACTGATCGACGGCACAGCTGATAATTCCGTAACATTGCGCTTCGGGGGGAGCCGAGGAGCGTGCGGACAAGCCGCGCCGCACCAGATCGCGGATCGCCTCAGAGCGGCTAATCGCACTGGTGCTTGTCATGAATGAATCCAATGCCGAGGCCAGCTCGTCGTCGATCGCGATGGTCATCCGCTGCATGCGCACCCTCCTCCTAATTTGAAGATTTCATGTAACGGCAGCGGAGGCGCAAATTAAACATTGGACTTCTTGCTGGATTCACTTGATGGAGCGAGAGCTATCTTTGTATGATTCCGATTGCGAAAATTCATACGCGAGCCCTCCCATGACCGGTTTCGTGTCGTCGCTTCGCCTCGGACTATGTGGCTTAGTAATATGGGCCAGTCCCGCGGTTGCGCATTTTCAGGAGATCATACCGTCCGCCGACGTCCTTCCCCAAGGCGGCCAGGTGACCCTGGGCCTCATCTTCACCCACCCCTTCGAGCGTGGCCCAGTCATGGAGATGGAGAGGCCGGCGCGCGTTGGCGTGCTGAAGGGCGGACGGCAGACGGATCTGAGCGGGCAGGTCGTCAGAAGCCCGGTCGATGGCAAAGGGGCATGGACCCTGACGCATGATCTTACGGAACCCGGCGCGGCGGTCTTCTTTGTCGAGCCCCAGCCCTATTGGGAACAGGCCGAGGGCAAGTTCATCCTTCACTACGCCAAGGTAGTGGTCGATAGCTTCGCGTCGGGGGAGGGGTGGGACGCGCTGGTTGGCCTTCCGGTCGAGATCCGGCCACTCACCCGCCCGATTGGCATATGGACCGGAAACGTGTTCTCCGGCGTCGTCCTCAGGGAGAGCCAGCCGGTTCCCTTTGCGGAAGTGGAGGTGGCGTTCGTCAATGATGGCTCGGTGGCGGCGCCCAATGACGCTTTCACCACGCAGGTCATCAGGGCGGACGCGAACGGCACCTTCACCTATGCGATACCGAGAGCCGGATGGTGGGGCTTTGCCGCTCTGCTCGAAGCGGAGAGGCCGCGACTTTCGCCGGATGGAAATCAAGTTCCGGTGGAAGAGGGTGCCCTGATCTGGGTGAAGGCGACGGACATGGGCTGAAATGAGGCTCAGATGGCACATATTCCCGATGGGATCCTCTCCGCGCCTGTCTTGATCGGCGGTGGCGTCATCGCCGCAGTCGGTGTCGGGCTGGGGCTGCGCCGGCTCGATGACCGCATGCTCCCACGGGCAGGCATCCTGTCGGCCGCCGCGTTTGCCAGCTCCCTGATTGCCGTGCCGGTGGGGCCGTCGAGCGTGCATGTTATTCTCTCCGCGATTATGGCCATCATGCTCGGCACTGGCGCCTTCCCCGCAGTGCTGGCGATCCTGCTTCTGCAAGCCCTTCTGTTCGGTTTTGGCGGCTTGACGACGCTGGGTATCAACACCGTCAATCTGGCCTTGCCGGGAGTTGTCTTCGCGGCGCTCCTTAGGCCGGCCATCCGCAATACGCACGGAAGCGCGGTGCGGATGGCGCTTGGGGGCGCGGCTGGGGCATTATCGGTACTGGGAACGGGCGGGCTCGTCGCGCTCTCGTTGATGCTGTCGGCTTCAGAATACATGCCGGCCGCCAGGGTGCTGATTGCTACCTATGTTCCACTCGCCATTGGCGAAGGCTTTGTCACGGCAGGCATCGTCGCTTTCCTCGGCCGTGTGCAGCCTGAGGCACTAAGGCCGTTGGCGCCATGACGCGCGCTCTGCTCGGGGCCCTCCTGGCTGTTATGCTCTGCGCGCCTGCGCACGCCCACAATCTGAAGCTGTTTGCTGCCGCGCAGGGTAATTCCGTCGGTGGATACGCCTTCTTCGTTGGTGGCGGCAGGGCAGGGGGCAGTTCGTGGACGGCAAAGGACGCTCAGGGGAGGGCCATCGCGTCGGGCACAACCGATGGTGAAGGGCGCTTTGCATTCGAACTGATCACGCCTATCACGTCCGACGTCACCATCACAGTCGATACCCACGAGGCGCATGTCGCATCCATCACGCTGCCGGCTGCCCGGATTGCAGGTGCAGGCGCCGCGCCGGCGTCCAATTCTGCCGGCAGTTTGACGGAGGCCGGTGCAAGTCCACTTCAGCCCTCAGCTGATCGGCAGCTTGCCGTATTGGTTGAAGCTGCGGTCCAGCGCCAAGTGGGGCCGGTACTCGAACGGGTCGAGCAGATGGATGCTCGCTTGCGATTCATTGACGTTCTTTCAGGTCTGTTCTTCATCGCTGGAGTTGTGGGAACAGCACTGTGGGCACGAGCGAGGCGGCGCTGATGTCACCCACCGAACTACGGCTCCGGCTCATTGCAACCTTTGTTGCGGTTGCTGAGATATCGCAACTGCAGTCGCTTGCGGTGTCAGCGGGGCTGCTGATTGCCGTGCTGCTTGCGGTGGCATGTGCCGCGCCAGATGCTCGTCGCTGGCGGCGGCTCCTGCATGTTGAGGCATTCGTGCTGCTGCTTTTCCTGACAGTGCCATTTACCATGGCCGGGCAGCCGCTGTTTACCCTTGGCCCTTTGTCGGCAAGCATGGAAGGCGTTTGGCGCACTGCCTTGATAGCAAGCAAGGTCATGTCGTCGGTTCTTCTGATAACGGCACTTCTCGGTAATGTTGAACCCGTGCGCCTGGGCGTCGCGTTGCGCGGCCTGCATGTGCCGGAGCGGCTGATCCGTCTGTTCGTGATGACCATACGTTACCACTCTATTCTCTACGCAGAGGCACAGCGTCTGCATGAAGCAATGCGTGCGCGCGGCTTCCAGCCGCGCTCGAACCGGCACACGTGGCGCAGCTATGGCAATCTAATTGGGATGCTTCTCGTGCGGGCTCTGGATCGGGCACAAAGGGTCGAGGAAGCGATGCTTTGCCGCGGTTATACGGGGAGCTTCCCCTACCGCACCCAGCCATCTCCAACGCGGTGGGACTGGGTCGCCTTCGGGTGCGTCGCCGGGGTGGGCGTCATGGCATTGCTGGTGGATCGGCTTTGACCAACGTAATCGCACTTCATCAAGTAACCGTGGCCCGGGGAGGCATCTCGGTGCTTGTGGATGTCAGCCTCACCGTGGGAACACGGGATAGGCTGGCGATCGTTGGTGCAAACGGTGCCGGCAAGTCAACCCTTCTGCGCAGCATCGTGGGGCTCGATCGCGCGACGAGCGGGCGCGTCGAGCTCTTCGGTAATACCTGCACGGAGGAATACCAATTCCGTAAGTTCCGTTCCCGCATTGGATTCCTCTTCCAGGACAGCGACGACCAACTCTTCTGCCCTACCGTTATCGAGGACGTGTCCTTCGGACCGTTGAACATCGGATACACGCATTCGGAAGCCGTGGAACGTGCACATGCGGCTCTTGAGGAACTCGATATCAGTCATTTGGCCGATCGGATCAGCCATCACCTTTCAGGCGGGGAGAAGAGGCTTGTTTGTCTCGCGGGGCTGTTGGCCATGCGGCCGGACGTCCTTCTGCTCGACGAGCCGACGAATGGCGTTGATGCGGAGCACGGGCAGCGCCTGAAGAACAGCTTGCGCACCTTTCCCGGAGCAATGCTTCTCGTATCTCACGATGATGGATTGGTGTCGGAGCTGGCGAGCCATGCCATGGCAATTCATGGCGGCCACCTTTATGCGAGCCCAGCGTAATGTTGCCGCCCTGATGACGATAGGATTGCGGGTGCTGCTGGCCGGACCGGCATGATCTTGTTGCCGTGTTGGAGCGCGGCGTGAACCGCCGGATTTAGAAAGTCGTCGGTCACAGAGTAATCCGCACCCTTACTCCCACCGTTACCGCGTCGCGGATCCGTCCGTCCGTCACGCGATCGTCCTGGGCGCCAGCATTGGGGTGAGATACCCATTGGAGCAGGGGCCTCACATACAGGCGGTCAGGCAGTACCTGGAACTCGTAGTTCAACTGCGCCACCACTTCCCGGTCGCGGAGAGGCAGGCCCAAAGCGCGATCCAGTGCCCGTCCTTCGCCGCTGGCGCGTGCATAGGCCACACCGAATGACAGCGTGTCTCCCTCGCGCCCGAAAGGCTCTCGCCAGGCAAAGCCGGCATCAGCATACAAGGACAGAGGATTGCGATCCGCCGGGGTGGCGGAGATCCGCCCGAATACCGCGAGCTTAGACGACCCGTTCCGCCAGAGTATCGCCTCGCCCACCGTATAGAATCCGTGATTGCCGTGGCGGCGAGGGATGGGGCCTTCCGGGTCCGGGCGAATGCCGGAAGCGATCGTAGTGTAGAGAGCCGGATCTCCGCGTTGATCATCGAAGCCGCCGGTGTGCCTCCAGGCGCCCACCTTCAGCACCCATGGCCTGGGCTGGCCGTCGACCGGGCGACGCGCGCCTATGGCAGCCTCCGCGAGGTAGAAAGCGCCACCGGCGAAGGAGAAGTTCGTTCCAAAGCGGTTGTGACGCTGGGGATCGGTGCCGATCCCGTAGCGCCCTCCGGGATCTCCGGAGAACACCGCCAGGCGCAGCCCCCACTCTTCGGTGGGATCACCCAGTTCCAGGCGAATGCCCGGTGCCGACAGAGGGTAAGCCGGGCCGCCGGATGGCAGGGCGGTGGACATGCCGAGAGGCCAGCCGAAGGTGCCGTTGGTCAGATGCTCCGTCGCCTCCGCCGTGAAGAACTCAGCATCCGCCGCGAGTTGCCCGAAGCGAACTGAAGCCACGCCATCGAAGCGGCGTTCCAGCCAGAGTTCAGAAAGCCTCAGCGTCGATAGCGCCTCAGCGCTGCTCACAGGCGCCAGGCTACCAATCAGGGTTGGAGTGGGCTGCCGCCCGTAGATCCCGAAAATACCGGCACCGAAGCTCCATCCCTTGATGCCAGTAACGGTCCCGAGATCGACGTTCAGGCCCAGTTCCAACAGCACGAGTGCGGCAACGCCGCGCCGGACACCGCCGCGGAGGTTGGCAAAACCATCGACCAGCAGTTCCCCCGCGAGACAGGTTCCGGCGGCGATGCGAACACCTTCTTCGCAAAGGGGCGTGTTCTCCCCAGCAGCGATGTCCTGCGCACCGGCAGGCGCGGCGCAGAGCATCACGCTGAATATGGCCACTACCCTTAGGCGCATCTTGCACGGTCCTCGGATCGCAACAGGTGCCTGCGGCCCATAGAGTGCCGGCTCTGACTTTTACAGCATTATTGCTAACACTCAACGATTAGCGCGGCCTGAGTACTTGCAGACGCGTCGTGGTCGGCCGACTTGTGGGACAGTAACCTTGGCAGGAGGCTGCCATGGCAGGTGCTGTTCGTGGTGCGGTCGGTCCGGATACCTGGCTTGTGCCATTTCTCGATGTGGTGGCGTGGAAGACGCGACGGGCCTGGACGATGGCCCGCTCTGGGGGCGTGCCTCGTGACCGACGATACGGCGCTGCCCATGAAGGGCGAGTTCTCGGTCGGCCTGGTGGGCGAGTGGCGCTCCTGGATCGGGCTGTACCGACACGCGCTGATGACCTGCATTGCCTTTGCCTATCTGCGGCATCTCCGCCTTGCCCAACACCGCCAGGCTAGCCGGGGGAAAATGCCGCTCCGCATCCCGGGGCCGCCGCCATCACCCAATCCGCCCCGTCTGCGGCAAGCGATCATGCATCAGCCGTTCGCCCATCTCGCCGCACCCGTCTGATGCTCACTCTGCAGAGGCCGGTTCCTGCTGCCCCTCCATCCTAAAATGCCCAGGTATTGCTCAATGGGTGGGAGATTCTTCAATGTCGTGGTTAACCACTTATGTCGCTCTTGCAACGGGCATTGCCATGGCACTCGGATCGGCATCTGAAGCAATCAGCCAAGCGGCCACAAGAGATGGCATCCAACCGGGCACACTTTCGGCGCAGGAGTCTGACCCCAGAAGAATGGGATGGATGCAGGGTTTTCCACCCCCGAAAGATAAGCTCATTACGCAACCCGCGTCGGTCTATTTCAGCTTCCCGCGTTTGCGCTGGTCAGTCTGCCATATGCGTGAGTTGCTTCCGACGGAGGGGATCAGTCGCGGCCTTGGAGCGCCTGTCCCACTTCAGTATCTCCCAGCGCAGGAACTGGAGAGGGAGCGGCAAGCGATCGATGCCCTGAGGTTCATGCCGATCAGTGGCGATAGGGAGATGACATGGGAAGAGTCGCTCTACGCCAACTACACAGACGGAATGCTGATCGTGCACAAGGGGCGTGTGGTTTATGAGCGCTATTTCGGCTGCCTTGACGATGATGGCAAGCATGCCGCCATGTCGATGACCAAGTCGCTCACCGGTCTCCTTGCCGAGATCCTTGTCGTGGAAGGGAAGCTCAATGAGACGGCTCTGGTCTCTGAGATCATCCCTGAAATCAGGAGCAGCGCGTTCGGCTCTGCCACGGTGCAGCAGGTGATGGATATGACCACCGGTCTTCGCTACTCGGAAGATTATTCAGACCCGAACGCAGACATCTGGGCTTACTCCGCAGCCGCCAGCCCCTTCCCGAAGCCGGAGGGCTATACGGGCCCAAATGGATATTGGGCGTATCTCCGGCAGGTGCAGCCGGAGGGTCAGCATGGCGAGGCGTTCCACTACAAGACAGTCAACTCGGACATGCTGGGCTGGATCATCTCGCGTGTGTCCGGAAAATCGGTGACTGATCTTGCCTCCGAACGGTTATGGCGCCGGATGGGAGCCGAACAGGGCGCCTATATGACGGTTGACGGCAAGGGCGTGCCCTACGCCGGGGGAGGCCTGAGCGCCGGTCTGCGTGACCTGGGCCGGATCGGCCTTCTGATGCTGAATGAAGGCGTTATCAATGGCGAGCGGCTATTCCCGGCGGAGGTGGTGCAGCGGATTCGCGCGGGCGGCGATCCAGCGAAATTCGGCACCGCCTACCCGGCGCTGGTGGGCGGCAGCTATTCCAGCATGTGGTGGGTCTATCCCGGAGATGACGGCATCATCGCCGCCCGTGGCGTACACGGGCAGACGATCTACGTGGATCCGTCAGCGCAGATGGTGCTGGTGCGCTTTGCATCCTTCCCGCGCGCAGAAAATACGCTGATCGATCCTACCTCACTTCCGGCGTTCCGGGCTGTGGCGGAATATTTGAAATCAAGGTGAGCCACGATGCAGGCGCAGTTAGTGCCGGCAAGGATGGATGCAGCGCCGGGGGATCGTGCCGGATCCCTGCCTTCATCATTTTGATGGGGTATTGCGCGGGGCTGGCACGCTGCTGTTGAAATGCTCCGGCATGTTGTTTGTGGAGCCAGTTCACGCTTTGAGGCGATCTGCCCTAGCAAAGCGTCTTCAATGCGCCCCTTAGGCTGTCAGGGTCCAATCCCTGCATCCCGGCTTCGATCAGGTTATGGGTGTCGCGCCAGATCGGAACGGCGGATGCCAGTACCTCATGTCCCTTTTCCGTCAGGCGAAGAAGGCGGCTGCGGCGGTCATGCGGAGCCGCTTCAACGGAAACGAGGCCATCGCGGTCCAGTGGCTTCAGCGCGGCTGTCAGCGTCGTGCGGTCCATAGCCAGCAACTGCGCGACGGGGCCCAGCGTCGGCGGGTTAGGGCGGTTGAGGGCCATCAGAAGCGAGAACTGTCCATTCGTCAGCCCTACCGGCCGCAGCGCCTCGTCGAAGCGGCGGGCGAGGGCGCGTGCGGCACGCTGCACATGCAGGCACAGGCAGGTATCACGCACCTCGATTGTTGTTTCGAACCCGGTCTGTTTTGACATGGCTCATTTATGTTGATATCAACAAAAGCGTCAAGGGAGGCGCCAGACCGCCCCCAGGCAAGAGGGAGAGTCCTGATGAAGTATGTCGAAGGCTTCGTGCTGGCCGTTCCTGCCGCCCACAAGGAGAGCTACCGCAAGCATGCTGCGGAGGCTGCTCCCCTGTTCAAGGAATTCGGTGCGACGCGCCTGGTCGAGTGCTGGGGGGACGATGTCCCGGACGGCAAGCTGACCGATTTCCGCCGCGCGGTGGACGCGCGGGAGGGTGAGGTGGTGGTGTTCAGTTGGATCGAATTCCCGTCCAGGGAAGCACGCGATGCCGCGCATCAGAAGTTCATGAACGACCCGCGCACGGAGGCCATGCGCGCCGAAATGCCCTTCGACGGAAAGCGCATGATCTTCGGCGGCTTCATGCCCATCCTGGATGTCTGAGGGGCCGGTCATGCGCAACCGGCAGGGCGACTTCCTCTGGTATGAGCTGATGACCTCCGATCCCGAGGCGGCGGCCAGGTTCTACGGCTCCGTCATCGGCTGGCAGTCGCGTGCCGGCGCGGGCGCTCCAGGTTACCGGATCTTCGTGGCGGGCGGGACGGAGGTCGCCGGCTTCCTGGCCATCCCGCCCGATGCCGCAGGTGCCGGGATGCGGCCGCAATGGCTAGGTTATATCGGAGTGGATGACGTCGATGCCGCAGTGGCCGGGATCCTGGAGGCGGGGGGATGCCAGCATGTGCCCCCCACCGATATCCCCGGCATCGGCCGCTTCGCGCTGGTCACGGATCCCCAGGGCGTCTCCTTCTATGTAATGCGTGGCATGGTGGAGGGGGGGAGCACTTCCTTCGCGCCCATGCAGCCCGGCCATTGCAGCTGGAACGAGCTTTCCACCACGGACCAATCGGCCGCGCTCGATTTCTACATGGCGCGTTTCGGGTGGGAAAAGGGCGATGCGATGCCGATGGGGGAGCAGGGCGAGTATCGCTTCATCCTCTATCACGGGGTGATGCTGGGCGCGGTGATGAACCGGATGCCGGAGGGGCCACCGCCTGCCTGGCGCTTCTATTTCGGGGTTGAGGATATCGATGCCGCGGCGGGGAGGGTTTCCGCCGGAGGGGGCGCTGTGCATTTCGGCCCTGCCGAGGTGCCTGGAGGCAGCTTTATCATCGTCGCCAGTGATCCCAGGGCGCCATGTTCGGCCTCGTTGCGCCGCGCAAGTCCTAGAATAGGGCAGGGGAGCGCCGCCTCTGGGAGGCTGGGGCGGGAAGCGCCATGATGGTCCCAGCCCGCCGTCAACCGGGGGGCGCTCCCTGGGGAAACGAACATGCGCAAAGCAATCCTGGCCGCCGGAATGGCGGCGCTTCTCTCCCTGCCGGCACTTGCCCAGCAAGCGAATGATACCGTGGCCGCGATCCGGGCGCGTGGCACGATGACCTGTGGCGTCACGCCCAATTCGGCCGGCTTTGGCTATCCGGACAGCCGGGGCGAGTGGCAGGGCATCGATGTCGATGCCTGCCGCGCCATTGCCGTGGCTGTGCTGGGTGACGCGCGGAAGGTGCGATTCGTGCCGGCCAGCACCGCCCAGCGCTTTACCATGCTGCAATCGGGCGAGATTGATGTGCTGGCACGCGTAACGACCTGGAGCATGTCCCGGGAAGCATCGCTCGGCATCGCCTTCGCCAGCATCAATGTCTTCGATGGCCAGGGCTTTCTGGTGAAGACCGATTCGGGGATCAGCTCCGCCCGCCAGTTGGATGGGGCCACGATCTGCCTCCTTCCCGGGACCACCAATGAGCTGAACGTCGCGGACTATTTCCGCACGCACAACATGCGCTTCACCCCCGTGGTGATGGACAATATCGAGGAGCTGCGGGCCGCCTTCCTCTCGGGCCGTTGCGACACCTACTCCACCGATGCCTCGGCCCTGGCGGCATACCGCGCCAGCCATGGCGAGAATGCCAGCCGCTTCCTCGTGCTGCCCGATATCATCTCAAAGGAGCCTCTCGGCGTTGCGGTCCGGAAGGGGGACTGGCGCTTCTTCGATATGGCCCGCTGGGCCCATTTCGCGATGGTCACCGCCGAGGAGCTGGGCATCAACAGCCGCAACATCGACAGCTTCGCCGATAATCCGAACCCGGATGTGCAGCGCTTCCTCGGGCGCTCCGGAGACCTCGGGAAGGCGATGGGCATGAGCAATGACTGGGCGGCGCAGATCGTCCGCCAGGTCGGCAACTTCGCTGAGGTATGGGACCGGAACATGACCCCGCTCGGCATCCAGCGTGGCGTCAACGCGCTCTGGACAAAGGGCGGATTGCAGTACGCGCCGCCGCTTCGCTGAGGCGGCATGACAGGCATGCTCAACCCCGAGGCGGCCTCCCGCCGCCCTGGGGAGCCTGTGGATCATGGGGATCACGGGGGCGTTTCGGCCTCACGGCAATGTGCCAGTTTTGTTAAACTGTGAGCGGCGTCCAACGACTCGCTGATATCTTGCGAGTCGTCGGCGCAAGGGGGGCAGCGTGGCGAAATCGCCACGGCAACCCGCTACATATAGGGCTCGTTCAGTCGCTGCCGCGCTGTATCTTGTGCTGGCCACCTCCCAGAGGCATCCTCCGCAACGGGGGAATTCAGGGGTTTCTGATCGATGTTCGATGCCATCCAGCTTGAGGGCCATGGCCAGGTTAAGGTCGATCGCTCGCGGGACGCGTTGCTGACCGCCTTCGGCAAGGACACGCTGAGCGACCGCTATCTCCTGCCGGGGGAATCCTACCAGGATCTCTTCGCGCGTGTGGCAAGTGCCTATGGCGACGATGCCGCCCATGCGCAGCGCATCTATGACTACATTTCCCAGCTCTGGTTCATGCCGGCGACCCCCGTGCTGTCCAATGGCGGCACCAAGCGCGGCCTCCCCATCTCCTGCTTCCTGAACGAGGCCGATGACAGCCTCGATGCCATCGTCGGACTGTGGAACGAGAATGTCGCCCTCGCCTCCAAGGGCGGCGGCATCGGCTCCTATTGGGGCAATCTGCGGTCCATCGGCGAGAAGGTGGGGATGAACGGCAAGACCTCCGGTGTCGTGCCCTTCATCCGCGTGATGGACAGCCTGACGCTTGCCATTTCCCAGGGCTCGCTGCGCCGCGGCTCCGCGGCTGTCTACCTGCCGATCTCGCATCCGGAGGTGGAGGAGTTCATCGAGATCCGCCGCCCGACCGGCGGTGACCCGAATCGCAAGGCGCTCAACCTGCACCATGGCATCCTGGTCTCGGATGCCTTCATGCGGGCCGTCGAGGCCGATGAGGAATGGGCCTTCACCAGCCCGAAGGATGGCGCGCTGATCCGCAAGGTCTCCGCGCGTTCCCTCTGGATCCGCATGCTCACCGCGCGGATCGAGACGGGTGAGCCCTACATCATCTATTCCGACCATGTGAACCGGCATCGCCCGGAGCACCACAAGCTCGCCGGGCTGGAGGTGAAGACCTCCAACCTCTGCTCCGAGATCACCCTGCCCACCGGCCGCGATCATCACGGCCGCGACCGCACGGCGGTGTGCTGCCTCTCCTCCCTGAACCTCGAGACCTGGTTCCAGTGGAAGGACGAGCCGCGCTTCATCCCGGATGTGATGCGCTTCCTGGACAATGTGCTGCAGTCCTTCATCGACACCGCGCCCGACACCATGGTGAAGGCCAAGTACAGCGCGATGCGCGAGCGCTCCGTGGGGCTCGGCGTGATGGGGTTCCACTCCTTCCTGCAGGCGCAGAACGTCCCCTTCGAGAGCGTGATCGCGAAGGTGTGGAACATGAAGATGTTCAAGCACATCCGCGCCCAGGCGGATGCCGCGAGCCGCGAGCTGGCCGCCGAGCGCGGACCCTGCCCGGATGCCGCCGAATACGGCATCATGGAGCGCTTCTCGAACAAGATCGCGATCGCGCCCACCGCCAGCATCAGCATCATCTGCGGCGGCGCCTCGCCGGGGATCGAGCCGATCGCGGCCAATGTCTACAACCACAAGACGCTCTCGGGCTCCTTCATCGTCCGCAACCCGTACCTCCAGAAGGTGCTCGCGAAGCATGGTCGCGACGATGAGGAGACCTGGACCTCGATCACGGTCACCAAGGGATCGGTTCAGCATCTCAACTTCCTGACCCAGCAGGAGAAGGACGTCTTCAAGACTGCCTTCGAACTGGATCAGCGCTGGGTGATCGAGCATGCGGCCGATCGCACGCCCTATATCTGCCAGAGCCAGTCTCTGAACGTCTTCCTGCCCGCCAATATCCACAAGCGGGACCTGCACCAGATCCACTTCATGGCCTGGAAGAAGGGCGTCAAGTCGCTCTACTATTGCCGCTCCCTCTCCATCCAGCGTGCGGACACGATCAGCGAGAAGGTGGCGGTGCAGCCGAGGCTCGGTCTCGCTGCCAATGATGTGGAGGCCCCGTTGCCGCTGGTTGCCGCGCCGGCCCAGAACAGCACCGATTACGAGGAATGCCTCGCCTGTCAATGATTCGACCGCCCCTTGGGGCGGCCGCAATCTGACGTGCCGGCTGGCGGGCTGAGGCCCGCCGGGAAACGCCCAAGCTCGTCCAACGAACACCCAGGATCATCGCCATGCCCGACGGCGCCGTTTCCCCCGATGAACTGCCTGTGCAGTTCGACCTGCTGACCGCCAACCCCGTCTACAAGCCCTTCCGCTATCCCTGGGCTTACGACGCCTGGTTGACCCAGCAGCGCGTCCATTGGCTGCCGGAAGAGGTTCCGATGGCCGATGACGTGAAGGACTGGCAGAAGAACCTCACGGAGGGCGAGCGCAACCTTCTCACCCAGATTTTCCGCTTCTTCACCCAGGCGGATGTCGAGGTGAACAACTGCTACATGAAGCACTACTCGCAGGTATTCAAACCGACCGAGGTGCTCATGATGCTGTCGGCCTTCTCGAACATCGAGACGATCCACATCGCGGCCTACAGCCATCTCCTCGACACCATCGGCATGCCCGAGCTCGAGTACTCGGCCTTCCTCAAATACAAGGAGATGAAGGACAAGTACGACTACATGCAGAACTTCTCGGTCGAGAATAAGACCGAGATCGCGAAGACGCTGGCCGCGTTCGGTGCCTTTACCGAGGGGCTGCAGCTCTTCGCCTCCTTCGCCATCCTCATGAACTTCCCGCGCCACAACAAGATGAAGGGGATGGGTCAGATCGTCTCCTGGTCCGTGCGCGATGAAACGCTGCACTGCCTCTCCGTCATCCGCCTCTTCCGCACCTTCGTGCAGGAGAACCCGGAGATCTGGACCGAGGAGCTGCGCCGCGATCTCTACCTGATCTGCGCGACCATCGTGGACCACGAGGACGCCTTCATCGACCTCGCCTTCAACATGGGTGATGTCGAGGGGCTGAGCGCGGCGGAGACGAAGGAGTATATCCGTTTCATCGCCGACCGCCGCCTGCAGCAGCTGGGCCTCGAGCCACTCTACCATATCGAGAAGAACCCGCTGCCCTGGCTCGATGAGATGTTGAACGCGGTGGAGCACACCAACTTCTTCGAGAACCGCGCGACCGAGTACTCGCGCGCCTCGACCCAGGGCACCTGGGAGGAAGCCTTCGCAGACCATGCCTTCAACGGCTCGCCGCAACCCCAGGGCGAGATCGTGTTGGGCGAGGCGCCGCGGCACTGAGCCTTACGGGCGGTCACCCATGGGGTGGCCGCTTGCGGCGCTGGTTAGGGATTGCATGAACGTTAACGGAGTGGTTTGAGTGTGGCGACGGTGGCGGCGAGCCATCTTTGATCTCGTCACTCCGTGAGTGATTTGCTGCAACGCCCCGCGCTTTGCTGCCGTTCTCGGGTGTGGGCCCGTTCACGATCCCGCGCTGCGCGGTTATGCTGCATCTGCGCTCCCGAGGTGAGGGGGCTTGGCGCCGGCTCCCGGCGCGGCATCTGAACGGGTTGGGGAGGTTGCATTCGGCATGGCGGCGGACGAGCCAGAAGGTTCAAGGCCAGCGGGTCGCCCGACTGCGGGGCTCCGGCATACGCGTCGGCTGACGGACAAGATCCTCATAGCCTTTCATCATGCCTGCGATCAGGGTGATTTCGAGGTGGCCGAGGAGATGCTCCGCATCCTCGAGATGATCATCACCCGCCGCACGGTTTCCCCGGACACCAATCGCCGCAAGAACATGGAAAGCCTCGTGGCGGCCCATGAGCGGCTCTGGCTCCTGCGGCACCCGGAGAGCCGGGACTAGCCGGGACTCCGCCCTGGGCTTCAGCCGGAAGCCCAGGGTAGGAGGGCTCCCCGCAGGACCGCATCGGCCGCATCTGTCCACCCGTTCTCCCCGTGCAGCACCAGTCCCGGCAGGACTGAGGCTGGGCTGCGGGAACCCTGGCGGGCGCGAATCAGCACCCGCTTGGCCGCCAGTCCGGCGCGCGGCCAGAGCGGCATCAGCGCGATTCCACCCAGCCGGGCCCCGCGCAGCGCGGCAATCCCTTCATCCAGCCGGGCGGCCGGCAGGACCATCGCCGCCCATCCGCCGCCCCTGAGCGAAGACGCCAGCAGGCTCGCCCAGGCCTCCAGCCCCAGCCCGCCATCATGGGTGGCCCCGGCCCGCAGCGCCTCGGGCGGCATGGAGCCGCCGGGCCAGTAAGGCGGGTTGCTCACCGCATGATCGCAGCGGGGCAGCCGAGCCCGCAGAAGGGGATCGGCCACATCCCCTTCCAACACCTCCACCTGCTCCGCCCATCCGTTCAGGGCGGCATTCTCCCTCGCCAGTGCTGCCAGGACAGGGTCGCGTTCCACCGCCACGGCGCGCACGCCCGGGCAGCGGGCCAGCACGCTGAGGAACACGCCACCAGGCCCGCAGCCCGCATCCAGCACCACCTGCCCCGGCCGGGCATCGACCGAGGCCGCCAGCATCACGGCATCCAGCCCCGCACGCAGCCCATGATCCGGCTGCCTCAGCCGGACCATACCGCCCAGCAGGGTATGGACCTCACCGGCGATCAGGGTTCCCGCCATTCACCAGCCTCTCGCAGAAGCGCCTCTGCGGCCGCGGCTTCCTCCTCCGGAACGGCCAGGCGCTGGGGGAAGGCGCCGATCCGTCCCTCCACGGCACTGATATGGGCGTCCAGCAGCAGGGGGCGCAGCCCGCCATCCCGCAACAGGGCCTGAAGGAAGCCCAGCCGGACAGGATCGCCTTCGGACAGCAATACGCAGATCATTGCATTCCCCTGACGGTGGGGCCGCTGCGGTTGCCGCTCATCCCCCCCGCCGTTATGGTGCCGCCCCCTATGGACAGGTCAATGCCCGCGTGAGCGTCACCACCGCGCCCGTCACCTCTGCGCGCGATCCCGAGCATGCGCTGGAAGCGCTAACAGAGCTTGTGCGAAGCGATCTCGAAGCCTGCAACCGCCTCATCGTCGAGCGGATGCAGAGCCCGGTCGCGCTGATCCCGCAGCTCGCGGCCCATCTGGTCGCGGCCGGAGGCAAGCGCATCCGGCCATTGCTGACCCTGGCCGCCGCCAGGCTCTGCGGCCACCAGGGGGAGCGCCATATTGTGCTCGCCGCTTGCGTGGAATTCCTCCACACGGCCACGCTTCTGCATGATGACGTGGTGGACGAAAGCGCCCTCCGCCGCGGCGCCCCCAGCGCCAATGCCGTCTTCGGCAACAAGCCGAGTGTGCTGGTCGGCGACTTCCTCTTCGCCCGCGCCTTCCAGATGATGGTGGCCGATGGCTCGGTGCGCGTGCTGGACATCCTCGCCACCGCCTCCGCCACCATCGTGGAGGGCGAGGTGCTGCAGCTGGTGACGCAGAACGACACCGCGACCACTGAGGAGCAGTATCTCCAGGTGATCGAGGGCAAGACCGCCGCCCTTTTCGCCGCCGCCACCGAGATCGGCGCCGTGGTGGCCGACCGCCCGCAGGAGGAGGCCGAGGCGCTGCGCGAATATGGCCGCTCCCTCGGCGTCGCATTCCAGCTGGTGGATGACGCGCTGGACTACTCGGCCAGCCAGGCCGCGCTTGGCAAGACGGTCGGCGACGACTTCCGCGAGGGCAAGATCACCCTTCCGATCCTGCTCGCTTTCAACTCCGCCGATGAGGAGGAGAAGGCCTTCTGGCGCCGGGTGCTGGAAGAGCGCGAGCAGGCGGAGGACGATCTGGACAGGGCCATCGCCCTCATGCAGTCGCGCGGGACGCTGGCCGCCACTATCGAGCGCGCCCGCGAATACGGGAGCCGCGCATTGGAAGCCCTTGCCATCTTCCCGGACGGGCCGGAGCGCCGCGCGCTCGCCGGCATCGTCGAGTTCTGCATCGCCCGCGCAAGGTAGCGCGAAAGCCGCGCGCCCGCCCCGAAGCGGGCGCGCCAGCCTCTGTTCTCAGCCGCGCCCGATGAAGGGCATCTTCGTGGCCATGATGGTCATGAAGGGGATGTTCGCATCCAGCGGCAGCGAGGCCATATGCGCCACGGCGCGGCCCACATGCTGCACATCCATCCGCGGCTCCACCATCATCGAGCCGTCCGGCTGCGGCACGCCCTTGGCCATGCGCTCGGTCATGGGCGTCGCGGCATTGCCGACATCGATCTGCCCGCAGGTGATGTCGTGCTTGCGGCCATCCAGGTTGATCTGCTTCGTCAGCCCGGTGATGGCATGCTTGGTCGCCGTGTAGGCGGCGGCACCAGGGCGGGGCGCATGGGCGCTGATCGAACCGTTGTTGATGATCCGCCCGCCCTTTGGCGACTGGTTCTTCATGATCCGGTAGGCGGCCTGGGCACAGTAGAAACTGCCGTTCAGGTTGGCGGCCACCACGCCGGTCCAGTCCTCATGCGACAGCTCGTCGAAATCCACGGCGGGGGCCCCGCGCCCGGCATTGTTGAACAGTACGTCCAGCCGGCCGAAGCGGTCCTTCACCTGGGCGAAGGCGGCTTCCACCTGCTCCCGCACGCCCACATCCGTACTGATGGCGAAGGCCTTCGCATGGCCCGCGATGGTCTCTTCCAATGGCGCCAGGCGACGGCCGAGCACCGCCACGCTCCAGCCATCCGCCAGCAGCGCCTGCGCCGCCGCCCGCCCGATTCCCGTCCCCGCGCCGGTGACGACGGCATAGCGATCCGCCATGGATTTCCCTCCCCAGGATGAAACTGGCCGGAGCCTGCGTCCGGCTTCCGCGCCTGACAAGGTGCAGGCAGCCCAATCCAGGGGCCCCTTCACGCTGTGCCGTCCATGGCGATACGGGCAACTGCCCCTGCGAGGCGACGTTCTCTCCTCCTTAGAGGGAGCGCGGCTATGAGCGACAAGTCAGACGGACTGCCCGGCAATTCCCCGATCACCGATTCACAGAGGGGCGTGGACCCTATCCAGGACAGTCCGCGTGCCCGGCGCCAGGCGCATGGACGCAAGGCGCCGGAGCGGGGCGAGGACCCTGCCGCAGGTACGGCCGACGAGCCCGTCTCCCCCGGCGAGTTCCAGGCGGGCGACAGGTCCGAACTGGCGCAGGCCCTGGGCGGCCCTGTCGATGTGTCGCCGATCCGCGGACGCCGGATGATCGAGCGCGAGGAGGAATAGGCCATCGTTCCGACGGTGCCTGGAATCCCCGCACCGAAATTGCGATCCGGCGCGCAGCCGGGAGCGGCCTGCGGCGTTGGCCGGCAGCAAGGCTAATCTGAGAGAGGCGGCAAAGATGAGCGACCGTTCCGATCCCGATGACGAGGTGGATCTCGTCGTCAGCCTCGCGACCATCGCGGGCATTATCGACGCCGCCCGCGCCGTCGGCGAGCTGGAGGAGGAAGCCAACAACGAGGATGTCCAGGATGAGGAGGTACCGGACGAGAACGATCCGGACGCGCTGGCCGACACGCTGAAGGGCCTCATCGACGAACTGAACGAGGATGAGCAGGCGGCCTTGATCGCGCTCACTTGGATCGGCCGGGGCGATTACGATGCCTCGGAATGGGATGAGGCGCTCCGCCTGGCCAAGGAACGCAACGAGGCTGGCACCGCTGCGGAATACCTGACCAACATGGAACTGTTCGGCGACTACCTTGCGGAAGGCGTTGCGGCCTTCGGCTACTCCATCGAGGAGATCGCCCGCTGAGGGCAAGGCAACCCCTCTGACGGACCAACCCGGCGGGGCTGCCCGCCGGGCTTCCGGTACCCTTCGCCACGCCTATACTGCGCCGAAACAAGTGGCGGAGGGATGTGTGGAGAAATTTGGGATCGGCCAGCCGGTGCGGCGGCGCGAGGACATCCGCCTCCTCACCGGCCAGGGCCGCTATACGGATGACATGGACCCGCCGGGCTGTGCCCAGGTGGTGATCCTCCGCTCCCCCCACGCTCATGCGCGCATCCTTTCGATCGGTACCGAAGCGGCGGAGGCCACGCCCGGCGTGCTGGCGGTGCTGACGGGCCATGATGCAAAGGCGGACGGCATTGGGCCGCTGCCCACCCTTTTCGATGTACCCGGCCGCGACGCTCCGCTTTTCGACCCGAAGCGGGAGGTCCTACAGACCGAGCGGGTGCGCTATGTCGGCGATCCCGTCGTGCTGGTGGTGGCTGAGACGCGCCAGCAGGCGATGGACGCCGCCGAACTGGTGGAGATCGACTACGATCCGCTCCCCAGCGTGACCGAGACAGCCGCCGCCGCCGGGCCGGAGGCCCCAGTGATCTGGGAAGGCCGCCCGGACAACACCGCCGTGTTCTGGGACAGCGGACGTGCCGAGGAGACCGACGCTGCCTTCGCCGGCGCACATCGCGTGGTCTCCATCGAGCTGGTGAACAACCGCATGGTCGGCAACCCGATGGAGCCGCGCATCGCGCTGGGCCAGTGGGATGCGGCCACCGGCCGCTACACCTTTCACGGCCCCAGCCAGGGGGCGCATCGCGTGCGTGACGGCCTCGCCAAGCACGCGCTGAAGGTGCCGCCGGAGCAGCTGCGGGTGATCTCCCCGGATGTGGGCGGCGGCTTCGGCGTGCGCGGCAAGCTGATGCCCGAGAATGCCATGGTGCTCTGGGCCGCGAAGCGCCTCGGCCGCCCGGTGAAGTGGCTTGCCGGCCGGACCGAAACCTTCCAGTCCGACCCCCATGGCCGGGACCAGGTGACGCGCGCCGAAATGGCGCTGGACGAAAAGGCGAAATGCCTTGGGGTTCGCATCCGCACCGTCGCGGGCATGGGCGCCTATCTG
The DNA here is from genome assembly GCF_025791835.1 of Roseomonas xinghualingensis. Lineage (GTDB taxonomy): Bacteria > Pseudomonadota > Alphaproteobacteria > Acetobacterales > Acetobacteraceae > Roseomonas > Roseomonas xinghualingensis. The sequence continues at coordinate 105,839 of NZ_JAOXLP010000010.1, read as the reverse complement.
CAGGACATGGGCGCGCGCATTCCCACCGTCGCGGGCGCCCGCATCATGGGCACGGTCTATGACGTGCAGGCCATCAACAACCAGGTCCGCTGCGTCTTCACCAACACCGTGCCGACCGACAGTTTCCGCGGCGCCGGGCGGCCCGAGACGGCCTATATCATGGAGCGCCTCTTCGATCAGGCCGCCGCCGCCTTCGGCATCGGGCGCGACGAGATCCGCCGCCGCAACTATGTCCGTCCCGAGCAGATGCCCTACCGCAACGTGGTCGGGAACCTGATCGACAGCGGCGACTTCCCCGGCACCCAGGCCATGGCGCTGCGCCTGGCTGACTGGGATGGCTTCCAGGCCCGCCGCGCGGAGGCGCGGTCGCGCGGCAGGCTACGCGGCATCGGCCTCGGCTATTTCATCGAGGCCTCGGGCGGCCTGCCCAGCGAGCATGCGCGGCTCCGCATCACCCCTGAGGGCAAGGCCGAGATCCGCGTCGGCACCTTCAGCCACGGCCAGGGGCACGAAACCGCCTTCGCGCAGATCGTGGCCGATCGCCTGGGCATTCCGCCAAGGGATATTGTCCTCATCCAGGGCGACACGGATGAAATCGAGCAGGGAACGGGCACGGGCGGCTCGCGCTCATCGCAGATGGGCGGTGTCGCCGTGCTGCGGACGAGCAACGCCGTCGTGGAGAAGGCCCGCCGCATCGCTGCCCATCTGCTGGAGGCGGCGCCGGAGGATGTGGAACTGTCCGACGGCCGCTTCCGCGTCGCCGGCACCGATCTGGACCTCGACTGGTCCCGCGTGGTCGCCACCGCGCATGATCCGGCGCAACTGCCGGAAGGCGAGACGCCCGGCCTCGATGAGGCGCTGACCTATGTGCGCGACAGCGAGTGCAACTTCCCGAACGGATGCCATGTCGCCGAGGTCGAGGTGGATCCCGAGACCGGCCGCGTCGCGCTGGTCCGTTACGCGGCGGTGGATGACGTGGGCAATGTCATCAACCCGCTCCTCGTCCACGGCCAGATGCATGGCGGCATCATGACCGGCATCGGCCAGGCCCTGATGGAGGAGGCTCGCTACGATCCCGAAAGCGGACAGTTCCTCACCAGCACCTTCCAGGACTACTGCATGCCCCGCGCGGGTGACGGCTGCGAATTCGATCTGGCGTTGAACATCGTACCAACCCCCACCAACGACCTTGGCGTGAAGGGGGCAGGGGAGGGCGGCGCCTGCGGGGCGCCGCCAGCCATAGTCTCGGCGGTCTGCGATGCGCTGGGCATCGCGCATCTCGACATGCCGCTGACACCGGAGAAGGTCTGGCGGGCCCTTGCCGCCAGCGGCGCCGGGGCGCGGCTGGCGGCGGAATAGGCCCTTTACTCCGCCTTTAGAAGGCGCTTCGCCTGGGTGAAACGCGATCCCAGGCTGCGGCAATGGCAGGTGACATGCGGGGCCACGGCCTCGCACCATTCCCGCATCCCGGCATTCAGCCCAGCGAGGCGATCCGCCGTCTCCTGGGCCTGACGGGCGAGGGCGGCCTCGTCCACGCCCAGCACGCGCCCGTCCCGCAGCTTCCAGTCGCCGCCGATCATCACCTCGCGCACCGCCGCGCCATCTTCCGTCCAGACCAGCTGGTTGGCGGCGTTGTTCAGCGGCGCCCAGTTGATATGGGCGAGGTCGAGGAAGACAAGATCGGCCAGCTTGCCCAGCGCGATCACCCCGGCATCGATCCCCAGCAGCTTCGCGGAACCCTCGGTGGCCAGCCGCACCGTCTCGGCGGTGCCCAGCCAGTCATCCTCTGTCGCATCTTCCCAAAGGCGGGAACCGAAGGCGGCCAGCCGCATCGCCTCGAACATGTTCTGGTTGTCCGAGGAGCCGGAGCCATCCGTGCCCAGCCCCACCGTCACCCCGGCCCTGATCGCAGGCCGCACCGGGGCAAGGCCGGAGGCGAGGCGCATATTTGCCCCCGCATTATGCGCAAGCCCCGCGCCACGTTCGGCCAGCAGTGCCAGGTCGCCCTGGGCCAGCCAGACGCCATGGGCCACGCTGAAGCGCGGACCCACCAGCCCCAGCCGGTCCATATGCGCCAGCAGCGTCACGCCATAGCGCTCCATCCCGCCGGCCGCCTGGTAGCGGGCCTCGGCCACATGGGTCTGCATGGGCAGCCCATGCTCGGCGGCCAGGTCCCGGCATCCCTCCAGGAAATCATCGGAACAATGCAGCGGAATGGTGGGCGCGCATCCCAGCCGCACGTCATCGCCCCGCCAGCTCCGCACCGCGTGATGGATCGCCTCCAGCACGTTCTCGCCACGCATCATCGACATGTCGGCGGCGCGCTTGCGGTACTCCTCCGGCAAGGCCTGGATCAGCCCCGGTGTCGCCTGGAAGAAGGTGAGGTCCCCCACCATCGGCGCCAGCACGGCGCGCAGGCCGACAGCACGATAAGCCTCGGCCATGGCCTGCAGCCCCTCCACGGTCGGGCCGGGGAATTCGAAGGCCAGGTCGTAGCCGGCGGTGCAGCCCTTCCGCAGCATCTCCACGGCGGTGAGGGTGGTGGCGAGGCGCTTTTCCTCCAGCCCCCGATGCCCGCCGATCCAGGGGGCATGCGTCAGCAGCAGGGACAGGTCCCATTTGTCGCCCATCCCCTTGGAGAGGCCGCCATGTCCATGGGTGTGGCCATTCACCAGCCCGGGAATTACCAGCCGCCCGGTGGCATCATGCCGGGGCGCGTCCTCTACGGCCGTGCCGGGCGGCAGGAGGGCGGCGATGCGCCCACCCTCGATCAGCATGTCCATGAAGGGAGCGGAGAGGGCGTCGGGCGCGAGAATCCGCGCGTCGGTGATCAGGAGTCGGTCCATGCCGATTCTATAGCAGCCGGGGGCGGGTGGCGCGCCGGTAGGCGCCTTACCTTTCCCCTGTGCCGGTTCCGAACGCCTATCCTCAATAGCTGCTCCGCGCAGAGGGGCATTGTGGCCTCCCCGAGCTTCGGTCACATAGACATCAATGGTGACTGAGCCGAACTCGACTTCTCAGGCCGCGGGCAATACGGCTCCGGTGCCGCATGCCGCCTGGACGGCAGCGCGACGTGACATTCTGGAAGCCTTTGCGGCCGGCGAGCATCTCGTCGCGCTCATTGGCCCGTCAGGCGTAGGCAAGAGCCTGCTCCTGCGCGAGATCGAGAATTCCCTCCGTTCCCCCGAGTTCCCCGTGCTGCGGCTGGAGCGTGCCGAATGGGTGGACGCCGCGGTCGCACCGCAGGTGCTGCTCGTGGACGATGCGGGACGGATGGCCGATACGGCTTTGAAGCAGCTCGCCAATCGCGTGGTGGGTTTCACCGTCGTCATCGGATTGCCGTCCTTCAGGGCGCGGCTGGAGACCCTCCCGCACCGGGTGGTGGAGCTGGGGCCGCTCCGCCCCGCCGATGTCGCCGCCTATGTCGCTCTGCGCCTGACCCGAATGGGACTGGACAGGGCAAGGCTGGCTCGCGGCACCCTCGAGGCGCTCGCCGAGGCCGCTGGCGGCATTCCGGGCCAGATGAACCTGCTGATCGGCGCCAGCTTCCTGGTGGCCGATATGGCGGGTTCACAGGAGGTGCGGCCGGAGCATGTGAACGAGGCCGCAGCCCTCCGCGCGGAGTCGTTAGGCCTGCCCGCCGAAGGCGCGCCGACGGTTGCACCGCCGGAAATGGCCGTGGAGGCCGAGCCGCCACCTGCGCCATCTCAACAGCCCGCGCAGCCTGCCGAACCCGCGGCCCCGCCGCCCGCCGGCCTGTCTGCCGCCTCGTCGCAGCCACCAGGCGCACGGCCCGCGGTTCCGCTGCTCGACCGTCTGCGCGACGCCCTTGCCGACAGGCCCTGGGCCGAGCGGCTCTCGGGCGTGGCGGCCGTGATTGTGATCAGCGCTGGCCTGGGCTGGCTCCTCTTCTCGGACTTCCGGGGGCCGTCGCAGCCGATGGGGCCGATCGCCCCTCAGGCGCCTCTCCATGCGCTCGGCCCGCCCCCGACGGCCGAGGGCGCTTCCGTACCGGGCACCGCCATGGCGGAGGCGCCACAGCAGGCCCCGCAGCAGGCTGGTGCGGAAAGCACGCCGGCTGCTCCGGCTGAGCAGGCCACAGGCGCCGCGCTGCCGACAGGCGCGATGGTCCGGGTCGTCATCACCTATCCCCGCGGCATCGCGGAAGCCACGCAACGAGCCTCGGCCCTTTCCTCGGAGCTGGACCGGGCGGGGCTTTCTGTTGGTGAGCCTTTCCCGATCTCGCGCCCGCCCTCTGGTCCTGAGCTGAGCTATTTCTTCCGGGAGGACCGCGATGCGGCGCTCCGGGTCAGGCAGGCCGGCGCGGCACAGCTGGGCCAGACAGCGCCGCGCCTGGGACCGGTTGGCACCACGCTGCCACGCCCGGGCACGATCGAGCTGGGTCTTCCCGCCTCAGCCGGAGCATCCGATGAGCGCCCGCCGCCTGCGGAGGAGCCCGAGATGCCCGCGCCGTCGGCCGCCATCCTGTCGGGCCCGCATGATGGCGCGGTGTTGTCCGCAGAGGCGGGGCAGCAAGGCGTGACCCTTTCCTGGCTGGCGCCGGGGGAGACGGAGCCGGGCTGCTGCTTCGTGGAGGTGGTGGCCATCGGCGGCTGGGAAGGCCGCCCCCGTGAGGTCTTCGCCGGCTATGCCGAGGCGGCGGACCAGCAGCTGGTTCGCCTCAATCGCCCCGGCCGCTATGCCTGGCGTGTCCTGACGGTCTCGCGCGCCGCGCGCCGTTACACCGCAACCCCCTGGCGGCACTTCGTGTTAGGGGAGGCACCACCATGAACCGCCCGTCGCCGCTCCTCCTCTCCCTCTCCCTCTTCCTCGGGCTCGCCGCCTGCCAGGCGGCGCCCACCCAGGCACCAAGGCGCCCCGTCGCCCGCGCCCCATCGCCGCCACCCGCCGCCACGCCGAGCGAGGTGGAGGGCGCCTGGTCCTTCCGCATCACGGGTGACCGCTGCATCGCGCGGGTGGCGCATGAGAGCATGACGCTCGCCGTCACAGCCGGGCCGGGCGGAAAGGCCAGTTTCTCCCTAACCGCGCCGGCCAGGAGCCTGCCTGCCGGGCGCACCGTCCGTATCGGCTTCAAGGGCGATGGAGGGAACTGGCTGCTCCCTGGCCGAACGGATGCGCAGCGCGCCGCCTCAGCCAGCATGACGCTCGACGGAACAGGGGAGGGGCGGATCCGGGACCTGCTCGGCGGCGGCACGGTGAGCGTCAGCGGCAGCGGTGTTTCCGCCCCGGCCCTGTCCGTGCCCGATGCAGGGGTTTCCGGACGAGACTGGTACGCCTGCGTGGCGCGCCAGACTCAGAGCTAGGGTACTTCCCGGCACCACATGATTGGCGCGGGCAGGCTGCCTGCCGAAAGGCCGTGGCACGCTTTCCCGTGGAAGCTGCCCCGACGCCACCCCGGCCTGCACAGCCCTGCCCGATCCGCTATAGGAGCCGGCCCCGCACTGCGGGCGTGCGGGCGGAGAGGGGAATGACGGTCGCGATCGATTTGGGGCGCACGAACACCGGCGCCCCCGGGATGATGGATCTTGAGGAGCTTCTCGCCACCCGGCTCCTCGTCCAGGGCAATTCGGGCAGCGGCAAGTCCCACCTTCTCCGCCGCCTGATGGAACAGTCGGCTCCCTGGGTGCAGCAGGCGGTGATCGACCCGGAGGGAGACTTTACCTCCCTGGCGGATCGCTACGGCCATCTGGTGATCGATGCCGCGGCCCATACCGAGGACGCCATGACCGCCGCCGGGGACCGGGTGCGCCGGCACCGGGTTTCCGTGGTGCTGAACCTCGAAGGGCTGGAGGTGGACCGCCAGCTCCGCCATACCGCCGCCTTCCTGGGCGGGCTGTTCGACGCCGAGCGCGACTACTGGACCCCCATGCTGGTGGTGGTGGACGAGGCCCAGCTCTTTGCCCCGGCCGCTGGCGGCGACACATCGGACGATGCCCGCCGCGCCTCTCTCTCGGCGATGACTGACCTGATGTGCCGCGGCCGCAAGCGCGGCCTTGCCGGCATCATTGCCACCCAGCGCCTGGCGAAGCTGGCCAAGAACGTGGCGGCCGAGGCCTCCAACTTCCTGATGGGCCGCACCTTCCTCGACATCGACATGGCGCGCGCCGCGGACCTGCTGGGCATGGAGCGCCGTCAGGCCGAGCATTTCCGTGACCTCCAGCGCGGCCATTTCATCGGCCTGGGCCCCGCCCTGTCCCGACGCCCGCTCGCCATCCGCATCGGCGAGGTGGAGACGCAGAGCCGTGGTTCCGGCCCGTCCCTGACGCCGCTGCCCCAGACTGCGCCGGAGGAGGCGCGGGAGCTCATCCTGGCCGCGCCCGATCCGGTGGCGCCGCGCCCGGCCCGCCGCCCGCCGCCCGCGCCACCGCAGGACATCCTGGCGCAACTCGCCCAGGCATCGGCCACCGCGCGGCCCGCCACTGCCCGCGCGGCGGAGCCGGAGCCCTCGCCAGAGGAAATGGCCGAGCGCGAATCCCGCACCCGCGCCATCCTGCACGACATGCTGGCCGAGCCCGACGCTGCCTTCCGCCCGATCGGCGTCCTCTACCAGGATCTTCTGGTGCGGCTGCGCATCCATGCCGTACCGGGCAAGCCGCCCGAGCTTCCGGCCTTCCGCCGCATGCTCGCCGTAGCGCGCGCCGGCATCCCCCTCGAAGCCGCAAACGACCCTGGCTGGCCCGAGGCCGCTGCCCGCGCCGAGGGGCTGCCCGAGGACACACAGGGCGTCTTCCTCCTGATCGCCCATGCCGCGCGCCAGGGCCTGCCCTGCCCATCGGATGCCGCCATCGCCCGCGCCTATGGCAGCCGCTCCGCAGGGCGCGCCCGGCGCCTGCTCGGCTGGATCGAGGAGCAGGGGCTGATCGTCACCCGCCCCGCCGCCGGCGGGCGGCGCGTGGTGGCACTGGTGGGGCTGGCCTGGGAAACGGCGCCGGGCGACCCGGCCGCCGCCTGACAACTCCGCCAGGCCACCGGCTAGCGCCAGCACCTCCTGCTTGACCGACCGGCTCCTGGCGGAAACAGGCGCCGTGACTGGCGGCCCCAGTGCGCCTGGGGCATCCTCCCCGCAACGAAACGGGGAATCTTCCATGCCAGTCACCCGCAGGATGGCCGCCACCGGCCTCGCAGCCGCCTTCATCGCACGTGGGGCGGCCGCGCAATCCAATACCATCACCCTCGTGGTGCCGACCGCGCCGGCCGGCACGACCGATTTCGCCGCCCGCCTCCTGGCCGAGCCGCTCTCGCGCCAGCTCGGCCAGCCCGTGGTGGTGGAGAACAAGGGCGGCGCTAATGGCGCGCTCGGCACGCAGGATGTCGCCCGCGCGCGGCCGGACGGCACGCGGCTGCTGGTGCAGTATTCCGGCTATCATGTCGGCTCGCCCGCCATCGTGCCGAATATCGGCTATGACGTGCGCAAGGATTTCGCCCCGGTCGCGCTGCTGCTCGATGCGCCGCAGGTGATCTTCCTGCATCCCTCCGTGCCGGCGAACAACGTGCAGGAACTCGTGGCCTATACAAGGCCAATCCGGGCAAGATGAACTACGCCTCCTCCGGCACAGGCTCCCTGCAGCATCTCGGCACCGAATTGCTGAAGCTGCGCACCGGCACGGACATGGCGCATGTTCCCTATCGCGGCACCGGCCCGGCGACGCAGGATCTCGTCTCCGGCCGCGTGCAGATGATGATGACCACCCCGCCGCCGCTGATGCCCTTCGTGCGCGAGGGCAAGCTGAAGGCGCTGGCCATCACCGCCCCCACGCGCCACCCCGCGCTGCCGGACGTACCCACCCTTGCCGAATCCGGCCTGCCGGATCTGGAGGTGATCGGCTGGTTCGCCGTCTTCGCTCCCGCCGGTACGCCGGAGCCGGTGCTGAAGCGCCTGACGGAAGCCTGCAACGCCGTGGTGGATGGGCCTGAATTCCGCCGCCGCGCGGAGGAGCAGGGCGCCATCATCCGCATCATGCAGCCCGCCGAGATGCAGGCGCGGGTGAACCGCGAACTCGACGAATGGACCCGCGTGGTGCGTGAGGCAAAGATCCAGCCGGATTAGGATGGATCGCCCGAAAGCGTGAGGCCGCTCTTCGGGCAACAGCCCGGAGCATCTGAAGCGCATGCATGCGAACGGGAAGTGCTCAGGTGGAGGGCGCCCGCACCTCGTTCACCAATGCCTCACCACGCTCGAAAGCCGTGATGCTTTCGAGCGTGGTGGCGCAGATCGTGCCGAAGGCCTCCCGCGTGAAAAAGGCCTGGTGCCCGGTCAGCAGCACATTGGGGAATGAGATCAGGCGCTGGATCAGGTCGTCATCGATGATGTCGCTGGAGTGGTCTCGGTAGAACAGGCTCGCCTCCTGCTCATAGACATCGATCCCCAGCCCGCCGAGGTGCCGGCTCTTCAGCGCCGCGACCGCCGCCTTCGTATCCAGCAGCCCGCCGCGGCTGGTGTTGATCAGCAGCAGCCCCGGCTTCGTCCCCGCCAGGAAATCCGCATTGACGATGTGGCGGGTCGCCTCCGTCAACGGGCAGTGCAGGGAGATCACGTCGCTCTCCCGCGCCAGCTCCTCCAGCGGCACGTAGCGCCCACCCAGCGCCTCGAAATCCGGATTTCGGTCGATGTCGTATCCCAGAAGCACGCAGCCGAAGCCTGCCATGATCCGTGCGAAGACACGCCCGATCTTGCCCGTGCCGATCACCCCGACCGTACGTCCATGCAGGTCGAATCCCATGAGCCCGTCCAGCTCGAAATTCCCGTCGCGGGTGCGTCCATAGGCACGGTGGATATGCCGGTTCAGTGCCAGCAACAGTCCTACCGTGAACTCCGCCACTGAATGAGGTGAGTAATTCACCACTCGCACGACGCGGATACCCAGCCGCGCCGCCGCGCGCAGGTCGATCTGGTTGAAGCCGGTGGAGCGCGTGGCGACCAGCCGCGTGCCGCCCGCCGCCAGGGCTTTGAGTACCGGCTCGTCCAGCTGGTCGTTCACGAAGACGCTAACGACCGGATAGCCGTTGGCGAGCGCCACTGTCTCCGGTTCCAGCCGCGCCTCCTGGAAGGTCAACGCATGGCCATGGGCCGCGTTCAGCTCATTGAGCATTGTGCGGTCGTAACGCTTGGCACTGAACACGGCGACTTTCATCGGGCGGGTTCCTTCCGTCGGAGAAGGAGAAGCCTATCACGTCCAGCCTGCATCGGCAGGCATGCCGCGCTGCCGCGGCGCCACGGCAAGGACGGGCAAGGAGGACAGCGCTTGCCGCTGCTGACGAGAGACGACATCCAGCGTCAGTCCCATTTCGCCTGGGCCTGCCTGGCCTTGCTCGCCCTGGTGGCCTGCTGGTTCTGGGCCATCGACAAGCACAATGCCGCCATGGGCAGCCTCGCGGCCCTGGCCGGCTGCCTCGGGCTGATCCTGCCGCCACGGGAGCGGATGACGGCGCTGCCCTGGCGGCTCCGGGCCTTGCCGCGGCGCCTGGATGCCACTGTCGTTCTGGGCACGCTGGTCGTGAGCCCAGGATATGGGCTGCACTGGTTCCACGGCGCCAACCCCTATGACGAGATGGTGCATCTGCTGAACGGCACCTTGGCCGGGCTGGTCTTCCTGGGACTGCTTAAGGCGGACGGCAGAGCAAGGCCGAGGGCCCGGCTGGTCCTGACCGGCGCCGCCTTCGGCCTCGCGCTCGGCATACTATGGGAGGTTTTCGAATGGGCCACCCACCTCATCGGCGAATGGACGGACACATGGACCGATGCGGCACTCACCGCCCTTGGCGCGACGCTCGCGGCAGCCTTCACCCGGATCCATGAGCCGGGGAGGGCGGAGGAACCGAACCCCGGGACTATGGCGGTATCCCATGGCCCGACGCGGGCGGGCGGCGCTCTGGGTGATTGAGGAGGATGCTGGCCGCCACCTACAACATCCATCGTGGCCGGGGGTCAGCAGGGCTGTTCCGCCCGAAGCGCATCGCCCAGGTGATCGCCGAGATCGGCGCCGATCTCATCGCGTTGCAGGAGGCGCAGCATTACCTCCGGCCTGGAAAGGACATGCTGGACGCCGCGCTGATCGAGCGTGAGGCAGGCCTTCGCCTGCTGCCCCTGCCGGAAAGGCCCGGCGAGCAGGGATGGCGCAGCAACCTTGTCCTTCTTCGGCGAAATGCCAGGCTGCTTCGTCCGGCGGTGGGCCTGCGCCTTGCGGGGCTGGAGCCGCGCGGCGCGATCCTGGCGGAACTGGACCTGGGCTGGGGGCCATTCCGCCTGCTCGCGACGCATCTCAGCCTCGGGGCCAGGCGGAGGCGGGCGCAGGCGGCAGCGCTTCTTGCGGCGATGGAGACAGGGCAGGGTGCGCGCCTGCCGACGCTTTTGCTCGGCGACCTCAACGAGTGGCGCCAGCATGGTCCGGCGCTGGCGGTGCTGGAGCCGGTTTTCGGCCGTCCACCATCCGTACCGAGCTTCCCGGCCTTCCGGCCTTTCCTGTGCCTGGACCGGATCATGGGCCATCCGCACGGCCTGGTCCGGGCGGTTGCGGCCCATGACACGCCGCTGGCACGCCGCGCTTCCGACCACCTGCCGCTGAAGGCGTTGATCGACACGGCGATGCTGGGCGGCCGAAGCGGATAGGCCCGGCCGCCCGCGCCGGATCAGGCGATCTTGCGCTCGCTCGCCGGCGGCAGGAAGCGTTCGGTGAAGAGTTCGGAAGCCGGGCGCGCGTTCGTCACGCCATAGGCTTCGGTATTCACCCGGACGAGCAGTTCCGCCCGCGCCATGTCCACCGCGCCGGTGCCGTTGGAGCGGACATGAGGCGTGAGGATCGAGCGGTCGCGCGTCATGGTCCAGCGGCGCTTCTCCAGCGCCTCGTCGAAGAGCGGCTCGCGCTTCTTCAGCGCCGCCATGGCCGCGTCCGGCTCGGCCAGCAGCAGCTTCAGCCCTTCCACCGAGGCGCGCACGAAGCTGGCGGCGATCTGCTCGTTCCGCTCCAGCCACTCCTGGCGGACCATGATGGCCGAGCCGAAGATGTCGAGCCCGTTCTCGGCATAGGGCCAGGAGATGATGTCCTCCTCCTTCACGCCAAGGCCGAGAATGTTGAAGTGGGTCGTGTACATGAAGCCGGTGACGGCATCGACCTGGCCCTGGGCGAGCATGGTGTCGCGCAGGTTGGAGGCCATGCTGGTCCAGCGCACGGCGGCGGGGTCGAAGCCCTGTACCTTGGCGAAAGCCGGGAACATCATCCGGCTGGCCTCGCCCTCTGGCGCCCCCAGGCGCTTGCCCACCACGCCCTTCGGCTCGGTGATGCCGGACTTGCGCACGGTTGTCAGCGCGGCCGCCGTGCGGTCCAGCACCTGATAGATGGAGACGAGGCGCTTCTCCGGGTTCTCGGCGTTGAACTTCACCGCCGTGCTCACATCGGTGTAACCGATGTCATAGGCGCCCGAGGCGATCTTGATGGCGGTGTCGCCCGAGCCGAAGCCGCGGTCCATGCGCACGGCCAGCCCTTCGCGCCGGAAGATGCCGCGGTCCTCGGCCAGGGCAAACATGCCGTGGTTCCCCTGCAGTGCCCAGTCCAGGACGAAGCGGACCGGCGCCTGGGCGGCGGCACTGCGGATATGGGGCAGGGCCAGTCCGGCGGCGCCGGCGGCCAGCAGGGTGCGGCGGGTAAAGGTCATGACGGGCATTCTCCGGGTCACGCTTGTCACCGGTCTCGACCGGCGTTCGGCTGCACCTATGCAGGAACAGTGCCGCGACCGGCACCCCCGATCAGCCAGGAACGGGCTCGGCCTCGCTCATATCCACGCCCACCGTCACGCTGTGATGGCCGCCGCCCAGGATCATGCCGAACAGCGGCGAGACATCCCCGAAATCCCGCCCCCAGCCAAGCACTACATGCTCGTCCGCGACGAAGAGACTGTTGGTCGGGTCCATCTCCACCCAGCCGGCCTCGGGGCCGAGCCAGGCTGCTACCCAGGCATGGGACTGGTCCACGCCGACGCGCCGCTCCCCGCCCGGCCGCGGGCGCGTGCGGATATAGCCGGAGACATAGCGTGCCGGGATACCGAGCATCCGGAGACCGGTGATCATCAGATGCGCGAAATCCTGGCACACCCCCGCCCGCCGCTTCAGCACCTCCTCCACAGGGGTGGAAATGGTGGTCACCCCCGCGCGGAAGGCCATCTGGTCGCGGAAGCGGGCGATCATCTCCACCGCCGCTTCCCCGGCCATGCGGCCCGGGGTGAAATGCGGGGCGAGGAAGGCGCGCGCGGCCTCCACCGGGGGCAGGGACGGGCTCGGGAACAGGAACTCAGCTGCCTCCCGGTCGCGCAGCGCCAGGGCGCGGATCGCCTCCCAGGCCGGGGTCGCGGCTGGGAGGGGCGGCGGCGCGACATCGACGAGGGCTTCCGCCGTGACGGTGAAGCGCTTGTGCGGCCTGTCGAGATGGAGCCAGATGGCCGGATTGCCGAAGTAATCCGTGCCCTCCTCCCGCCGCGCCGGTACCGGATCGCAGGTCAGGCTGCTCCGCAGCACGCGCTGCCGCGCCAGGGACCGGGGCGTGAGATGCAGGAGATGCGTCGCCATCTCCACCGGCGTCTCATAGGCATAGGCGGTCACATGCCGCAGACGGTAGATCACGCCGCCCCCCGGACAAGCGCATCGGCTGTATCCACGCCGAGCAGCCGCGGTGCGGCGACGAGGGTGAAGTAGCGTCGCCCGATCGCATCGGAGAGCGCGCCGACCGATTCCTCCAGCGCCAGCAGCCGTGCGGAGAGCGCGGTTGCCGCCAGGGCGCCATCCGACGCAGCGGCCACCTCCGCCGCCATCGCCTCGCCCTCCATCCGCAACCGCCGTGCCCAGGCGGACAGGCTGGGATCGTCGCCGCCCTCCACCGCGGCCAGCAACGCCTCGGCCGCGGAAAGCTGGAATACGAGCCCGCGCGGATTGGCGGGATCGGCCATCACCAGATCCAGCGCCGGCCCAGGCTGCAGTACATGCAGGTATCGCGTGCGGTAGGTAATGACGGAATCGCACAGTTCGAGTGCCAGGACGAGGGCGCTTTCCACCCGCGCCGGCTCCGCCTCCAGCAGATGGCCGAGCAGCCCCGCGACGCTCGCGCTCCGTTCCAGCCGCCGCCCGAGATCGAGGAAGCTGTGCGCGCCCCCGCGCACCATGTTCTCCGCGGCCACTCCAGCGACGCCCGAGGCGTAGCGCACCATCCCGCCGAGAGCCGCACCGAGCGCGGCCGGCGTCCTCGCCTCCATCAGCGCGGCACGGCTGTCCCGCAGCGGCACGGTGAAGGCGGCGTGCATGTCGCCGGTCAGCCGGTCGCGCGTTGCCTCCACCAGCCGCGCCACGTCGCTGGTCAGCCGGTGCAGGCGCCCGCCCTCATATCCGGCGCGAAGGAGGGCCCGGCGCAGTCCGGAGTCATCGCCGGAGGTCGGTACCTCCTCCCGCGTGATCAGCTTCGCATCCAGCAGGCAGCGCGACAGCGCGCCGATCTCCGCCAGGTCACGCGGCAGCATCGGCGCCCGTTCCAGCCGCGCGAGGGTGGCGCGCATCAGCCGGGCGGAGTCGTCCAGGCGCTCCACATAGCGGCCCAGCCAGAACAGGTTGTCGGCCACGCGCGAAGGCAGGTCCCCCGCCGCGCGGCGGATGGAAAGCGCCGGGCCATGCGGCATGCCGGGCCTGCGTATCTCGCCCCGCTCATCGGAGAGCACCCAGATATCCTTGCAGACCTCGCCGGCGCGCCCTGCCTCGTCCGTGATCCGCGCCAGCCCGCCCGGCAGGCAGCCCCAGGCCTCACCGTCATGCTGAAGAAAAAGGCGCAGCGTGACCGGCCGGGGTTCCAGCACGCCGTCCGCCAGGGAGGGGGCAAGGGAAGGCACCGGACGCGCCGAGGCGCAGAAGCCGCGGGAATCATTCCCGATCGCCTGGGCCTCCACCCCTGCGACCGCCGCCGGGCGCAGCACATGTCGCCCTGGCACCGCCAGATAGCGCTCCAGGGACAGCGGATCGCCGAGCCAGAGCGTCTCCATGGAGGGTAGGGTCAGTGCCTCGTCCAGCAGGGCCCGGCACAGGTCAGGCAGGAAGGCCGGAAGGGCCGGAGCCTCCACCAGTGCCGCGCCCGGATGGTTGTGCAGCACCACCGCCCCGGCCCGCATGGCATCCAGCAGGCCGGATACCCCCCCGGCGGGCCGCCCGCCCAGCTCCAGCGGGTCCAGCGAGGCACCGGGAATGCGGGAGAGCAGCACCCGCACCGGCTGCAACCCGCGCAGCGTCTTGAGGAACAGGGCGCCACCGCGCGCCGTCAGGTCCCCGGCCTCGGCCAGGGCGCAGGAAAGGTCGCGCGCCAGGGTGACATGCTCGGCCCAGGAGGGATGGCCGACGCCCGGCGTCAGCAGCGCCACCGCCGCCGCTCCCGGAACCTCGTCGCCCGTCGCGCGCTGCAGCACGTCCCGCCAGCTTTCGATGAATGGGCGCAGGGGACGCATCTGCACCGCGCGCGTGCTCTCCGGCATGCTGCGGGCCATGTGCATGCGGTTGGCCATGGCCTGGGCCAGCCCGTCCATTGCCACCACGCTGTCCGCGGCCACCCGCCAGCACCCGTCCGGCCCGCGGATGAGATCGGCGGCATAGCTGTGCAGGAAGCGGCCGGCCGGCGTGCTGCGGCAGGGGCGCAGGAAGGCCGGATTGGCGAAGACCAGCTCTGGCGGGATCAGGCCATCGGCCAGGAGCACCTGCGGCCCGTAGAGATCGGCCAGGATCGCTTCCAGCAGCCGGGCCCGCTGCGCCAGCCCTTCGGCAAGGCCGGCGAACTCCCGGCTGTTCAGCACCAGCGGCACGGGATCGAGCCGACGCGCCGTGCCGCGCCCGGCCGAGGGCAGCAGCCCGGCGGAGCCCTCCTCCTCGAAGGCACGGTCCAGCAGCCGCGCACGTTCCACCAGCCCCCCATCGGGCAGGCTGGAGAGCGAGCCGAGCAGGCCGCGCCAATGGGGGCGGACGCGGCCGCTCCCATCGACCATCTCGTCGATGGGGGAGATCACGCGACCTCCAGCGTCAGGGCGGCTGAGAAGGTGACGCCGCAAACCTCATGCGTGCCGCTGACCGGCGCGGCGAGGCGAGGATCCGAGGCTGCGGAGAGCGGCAGGTGGAACTCCGCCGCGAGAAGGCCCGAGGTAGGATCGAAGCCCACCCAGCCAGCACCAGGCAGGAAGGCCTCGGCCCAGGCATGCAGCTCCGCTGTCCGCTCATCCGTGTCCAGCAGGTAACCGGAGCAGAAACGCGCCGCGATGCCCATGGCGCGGAAGGCATGCACCAGCAGCCATGCACTGTCGCGGCAGGAGCCCTCGCCGCGCGCGATCACCACCTCGGGCTCCCAGATCCCAGGCTCGTCGCGGCGGATATAGGATATCTGGGCTGCAACGCGCCGGGCGAGGTCCAGCAGGGTAGGAAGCGTGTCCGCTTCCAGCCCGCGCGGCGGCAGAAGGGCCGAAACCCCCGGGCTCAAGGGCCCGGTGCGTAGGTTCGGCCCCAGCTCGGCCGCCAGCAACGGGTGATAGGCGAAGGGCCAGCGATGCGCCCCGTCCTCCAGCACGAAGGAGAAGGGATTCACCGGCTGGAGTTCCGCCTCCAGCATGGCAGTGATGGTGAAATGCTCGACCTTTCCGTCGAATACCGCCCGTGCCTCCGGATTCCCCTGCGGGTCGCGCCGGTGGAACAGGCTGTGGTTGCCCGGCTCCACCACCAGCGCATGGCGCAGGATGCGCGCGGCCGCATGCGGCGCCGGCGAGAGCCGGATCGTCTGCGGGCCCAGGAACACCGGCCTGTCATAGCGATAGGTGGTGACATGGGTGAGGGTGACGGCGCGGACCATGCGGGCGGGTTCGCCTCTCAGCCTGGCGGTTCAGTTAGACGGAGCCGGGCAGCATAGCGGCCTGGAAGCCCCGGCATAACCCGTTCGCCGGGCTGCCCGGCGAAGCGGACGTGCCTGGTGACTGGTGCGGGAGCGCCCTGGCATGCGATCAGGAGGTACGGATCGAGCATCGGCGCGGGCATGGGGCCCGCAGCCGGAACCGGCACCACACGACGGAGACCCTATTCATGGGCACCAAGTACCGCATCCAGCGGCGAACCCTTCTGACGGGCGCCGCTGCCTTCTCCCTCGTGCCGGTGGCCGGCGCGCGCGTCTCGGCGCAGACGCTCGACAAGGTTTCCTTCCAGACTGACTGGCGCGCCCAGGCGGAGCATGGCGGCTACTACCAGGCCGTCGCCAAGGGCATCTACCGCCGCTATGGCATCGAATGCGACCTGCGCCAGGGCGGCGCGCAGCTGAACCCGGCGCAGCTTCTGGTGACGGGACGCGCGGACATGATCATGTCCAACCCGTTCCAGCCTCTGAACTATGTGCGGGATGGGCTTCCGTTCCTTTGCATCGCCGCGATCTTCCAGAAGGAGCCGGTGATCTTCATGACGCATGAGGAAGCCGGGATCGACAGCTTCGAGGCAATGCGCGGCAAGCCCATGGCGATCAGCGCCGCCAGCCGCGTCACGCACTGGCCCTTCCTGCGCAGCCGCTTCGGCTTTGACGATTCCCAGATCCGCCCGAAATCCGTCAGCCTGCAGCCCTTCATGGCGGACAAGAAGTCGATCTGGCAGGGCTTCGTCTCATCCGAGCCCTTCGCGGCCATGCAGGCCGGCATCCGCCCGCGCGTGCACATGATCGCCGATGCAGGCTACGACTCCTACAACACCACCATCGACATCTCCGCCCGCATGGTCGCCGAGAAGCGGGACCTGGTGCAGCGCTTCATCGACGCCACGATTGAGGGCTGGACCGAATACATGAAGGGCGAGGATGTCGGCGCCGCCAACGCCCTCATCAGGCAGCACAACCCGGAGATGCCGGAAGACAAGCTGGCCTATGGGCTGCGTGCGATGAAGGAGCACGGCATCGTCCAGTCGCATGAGGCGGAGACGCTGGGCATCGGCGCCATGACCCATGAGCGCTGGGCGAGCTTCTACGCCACCATGCGCGATACCGGTGCCTATCCCGCGGGGCTGGATATCCGGCGCGGCTATTCGCTGGATTTCGTGAACCGGAAGATCGGCCTCGGCTGAGATGGCGCATTCGGTCCTCCTCTCGGGGGTCTCGAAGCGCTACGCGAACGGCACGCAGGCCCTGGAGGGGATCGACCTGGCGGTGGAGGAAGGGGAGTTCCTCTCCCTCCTCGGCCCCTCCGGCTGCGGCAAGTCCACCCTGTTGCGCATCGTCGCGGGGCTGATCCCCGCGAGCGGCGGGCAGGTGGAGGTGCGCGCCGCGCGACGCGGAGAGACCGGCTTCGTCTTCCAGGATGCCACGCTGATGCCCTGGGCCAGCGCCATCGGGAACGTCATGCTGCCCCTGCGCCTTTCAGGCATCGCGCGCCGCGAGGCCGAGCCGCGCGCCGCCGAGGCGCTGGCCCAGGTCGGGCTTTCGGGCTTCGAGCGCAGCAGGCCACGCGCGCTGTCGGGCGGGATGAGGATGCGCGTCTCCATCGCCCGCGCGCTGGTCACGCGCCCGCGCCTGCTGCTGCTGGACGAGCCCTTCGCGGCGCTGGACGAGATCACGCGCCACAGGCTGAACGATGACCTGCTGTCGCTGTGGGAACGCACGCGCTTCACTGCGATCCTGGTGACGCATTCCGTCTTCGAGAGCGTCTATCTCTCCAGCCGCATCGCCGTGATGGCTGCGCATCCCGGGCGCATCGCGCAGGAACTGGCCGTGGACGCGCCCGTGCCGCGCGGCGCGGAATACCGGACCTCGGCCGAATACGCCGCGCTCTGCCGCGAGGCGTCCCATGCCCTTTCGCGCGCCATGCTGAAGGAGGCGGCATGAAGAGCCTGCTCGCGCAATGGCCGCGCATCGCCGCGCCGCTGCTGGTGGCGCTGCTCATCCTTGGTGGCTGGGAATGGGCCGTGCGCGCTTATGACGTGCCACCCTATGTCCTGCCCGGTCCGGCCGCCATCGGCGCGGCACTGGTGCAGGAATGGCCGCTCCTGTCGCGATCCCTCTGGATGACGCTGCAGGTCACGGCCATGGCGCTGGCGGCCTCGGCAGTTCTGGGGCTGCTGCTGGCGATCCTCTTTGCGCAGTCGAAGCTGATCGAGACGGCGCTCTTTCCCTATGCGGTGATCCTGCAGGTGACGCCCATCGTCGCCATCGCGCCGCTGATCATCATCTGGGTGGACCAGGTCTGGCTGGCGCTGCTGCTTTGCGCCTTGATCGTTGCCTTCTTCCCCGTGCTCTCCAACACCACCCTCGGGCTGAACAGCGCCGACCCGAACCTGCACGACCTCTTCCGCCTCTATGGCGCGAGCCGGTGGCAGGTGCTGACGCGGCTGCGGCTGCCTTCGGCACTGCCGCTTTTCCTCGCGGGGCTGCGGATTTCGGGCGGGCTGGCGCTGATCGGCGCCATTGTGGCCGAGTTCGTGGCAGGGGCCGGGGGCGCGGAATCCGGGTTGGCCTATCGCATCCTGGAAGCGGGCTACCAGCTCCAGATCCCGCGGATGTTCGCGGCGCTGGCACTGGTCTCGGTGGCGGGCATCGCGATCTTCGCGGCGCTCTCCCTGCTCTCGCGCTGGGTGCTGCGCGGGCGGGAGTAGAGCGGATCGCTGTAGGGCGGAATCGAGCGGGAGCGTGAATCCGCTCTTCAAACGATAGCCTGAAGCATTTGAAGTTCACGCATGTGAACGGAACATGCTCCAGGCACTACCAGGGCAGGTCCACCCAGGAGAGGTGGCCACCCTTGCCGGCGCCGGTGTCCATGAACACCGCCGCACCGCCGCCGGCTCCCACCAGCATCAGCGGACGGCCGTTGCTGCTGCGCATCTCATGCCCGCAATAGACGGTGAAGCCCTGGGGGATGCGGTCCACCCAGTCATGCAGGCGCTCCGGGAAGCCATCCTCCCGCATCCGGCTGGTCACCTGGCCGAAAAGAGCGCGCGGGACGAGGCCCTCGGGCTTGCGGGCGCCGGCATCGGGCGGTGACTGGGCGTGCAGCATCCGGGGGTGGAAGCCGCCATGCACGAAAAGGCGCTGGTCGATCCGCAGCCAGGCCGGGGCGCGGCCGATCTCGGCCACGGCGCGGCGCCGCAGCGCCTCGGCGTCCTCTGCGGCATCGATCTGCTCCAGCGTGCGGCCCAGGCCGTTCGGCTCGATCCGGATCAGCGCTCCCTCCAGGGCACGGCGCAGCTTGTGATCGTGATTGCCCAACATGAAGATCCCGCGCCCTTCGGACCGCAGGGCGAAGGCGCGGCGCAACACATCTGGGGCATCCGAGCCGCCATCCGTCAGGTCGCCGAGCTGGATGACGAAAAGTCGCTCCTCGGCCGCCCCATCCACGGCGGCGTGGAAGGCTTCCGCGTCACCATGGACGTCGCCGACCACCCGGATGCCCTCGAAACGGCGGCGGAGATCCCTCACGCCTCCACCCCCTCGGGCACCGGCCCGCGGGCGGTGGCGCGCAGCGCGGCTAGGGCCCTGGCGCGGCCGGTGGCATGGTCCACCACGGGGCGGGGATAGGACTGTTCCGTCACCCCGGCCGCGTGGCGGATTTCCTCCGGCGCTTCATAGGGACGGTGGATGTAGCGGGACGGCATGCGGGCGAGTTCCGGCAGCCAGCGGCGTACATAGGCGCCTTCCGGGTCGAACTTCTCGCCCTGCAGAATGGGATTGAAGACGCGGAAATAGGGTGAGGCATCGGTGCCGCTGCCGGCGATCCACTGCCATGAGGCGCTGTTATTGGCAGGGTCCGCATCCACCAGCGTATCCATGAACCAGGCCGCGCCATCCTGCCAGGGCTGGAGAAGATGTTTCACCAGGAGTGAGGCTGCGATCATCCGCACCCGGTTGTGCATCCACCCGATTCGCCAGAGCTGGCGCATCCCCGCATCCACGATCGGGTAGCCGGTGCGCCCGCCTTGCCAAGCGTGAAGCAAGTCCTGGTCCGGAGCGAAGGGGAAGCTGGCGAAGGGCGCGCGCAGTGCCTCGCGCGGCATTTCAGGCCGGTGCCAGAGGAGGTGGTGCGAGAACTCCCGCCAGAGGATTTCCCGCAGGAAGGGCAGGGCCTCCGCGCCGCCCGCCCCGCGCGCGGCGTGCCAGACCTGGCGGGGGGAGATCTCGCCCCAGCGGAGATGCGGGGAAAGGTTGGAGGAACCCTCCACACCCGGCTCGTTGCGGCGGGTGGCGTAGTTCTCCAACCCGTCCTCGATAAACTGGGCGAGGCGTTCCCGTGCGCCGGCCTCGCCGGGCGTCCAGGCAGTGCCGAATTCAGCGGCCCAATTGGGCTGGGGCGGGACAGGGGTGAGGGCCAGATCCGCCAGGGACAGCCCGGCGGGCGGGGTGACGCCGTTCAACCGGTCCGGTGCGTCGATCGGCGGTGGCACCTCCCCGCTGGCCAGCACCTTGCGGGCGAAGGGCGCATAGACGGTATAGAGCCGGCCCGATCCCGTCAGGATGGAGGCCGGGTGAAGCAGATGGGAGGAGCGGTGCAGTTCCAGCCGCCGCCCATCGGCGGAAAGCCGCTCCGCCAGCGCTACCTCCTGTGCCCGCGCCCACGGTTCGGCCAGCCAGCCCGCATGGATGGCCGTGGCGCCTGTCCGGCGGGCCAGTTCGGCCAGCAGGGCCACCGCGTCGCCCTTGAGAAGCAATAGCGATGCGCCGCGGGCTTCCAGATCGCGTTGCAGGGCATCCAGGCTGTGATGCAGCCACCAGCGCGCCGCGCCGCCATAAGCCAGTTCGCCCGCCGCCGCGTCATCCAGCACGAAGACGGGCAGGACCGCGCCGTGCCGGACCGCCTCCACCGCCGGGTTGTCGCCCAGGCGCAGATCCTGGCGGAACCAAAGGATGCAGGGCGCCGTCATGCCGCGGATTCCGTCCGGCGCCGCATGGGCGCCATGGGCACGCTGAACAGCCGGTCCGTGCCCAGCATGAAGACACGCCCGCCGCGCGGGAACAGCCCGCCCAGCGCCGGGTCGCGCACATCGAGCCCGCCCGTATAGGCACCGAAGGCGGGCAGGATCACCCGGCGGCCATCGGTGGCGAAGCATGGGCGGGTGACGCCGCCCGCGCGGGTCGCCAGCGTCGCCTTGGGGTGGAAATGGCCGCTCAGTTCGCCCGTCGCGCGTGGATCGGCCTCGTGCCGGAAGGTGAGGGGACCATCCGAGAAAACGTTCACTGCTATGCCGGGAAGGCCCACGGGGGCCACAGGATCATGGTTGCCCAGCACCCAGACGACCTCCTGCACGGGGGCCAGGATGCGGAGCAGCGCGGCGCAATCGGCTGGGGCCATGCGTTCGCAGCCCAGCGCGTCGTGGAAGCTGTCGCCCAGAAGGATCAGCCGCGCCGGGCGATAGCGGCGCACCGCCAGGGCCAGCTTCGAAAGGGTTTCGCGCGTGTCATAGGGCGGCACGAAAAAGCCGCGCGCCGCGAAATGGCTGCCCTTCTCCAGATGGAGGTCCGAGACGGCCAGGGTACGGCGCGCCGGCCAGGAGACGACGCCCATCGGGTCGAGCATCAGGCGCTCGCCAGACAGATGCAGCGGAGCAGGTGTCACGGGGCAAGCCCCTTGGCGGTTCGCACGAAGCGCCGGGGCGGCGGTCTTCTCTGCCTGTCACGTCTTTTTGGCCGGTCCACGACGCCAGAACGCACGCGGATGCCCTCCGTCACCTCGGAGAGCACATCGGAGAAATGCTCCACCCCGCCGGTGGCGTCATCGACCAGGGCAGCGGCCTCGGCGAGCAGCGCGTCCTCGGCGCCGCCAGCCACCCATTCGCGGCCTTCCTCGATCAGCGCGGGAACGGCCAGGGGGGAGACCCGGTCCAGCCGCCGCACGCGGATCGCGCCCTGGATGCGTGAGAGGAGGGCGGCGATGCGGCCTACATCGGTCAGGCCATGGGCCGCCTCGGCACGGGTGGCGCGGAGGAGGATGTGGTCGGGCTCGTGCTTGCGGAGGACGTCGTAGATCAGGTCGGCATTCATGCTCATCTGGCGGCCGGACTTCTCCTGGCCAGGGTGGTTCTTCTCGATCAGCCCGGCGATGGTGGCGATGTTGCGGAAGGTGCGGCGGAGCATGGAGGATTCCGCGATCCACTCCTCCAGCTCCTCGCCGAGGATGTCCTCCTCGAAGAGGCGCTCCGGCTCCTCCGGCTCGAAGGCGGACCAAGTGGCGAGGACATAATCCGTGCCGAGATAGCCGAGCGGGCCGTAGCCCAGGCGCTCCATGCGCTTCGTGACGAGCATGCCCAGCGTCTGGTGCGCCAGCCGCCCCTCGAAGCAATAGGCGACCATGAACCAGCGGCCCTGGCGCGGGAATGTCTCGATCAGCATGCCATCCCGTTGCGGCAGCTCGGACTTGCGCTGCTGCAGGCGCAGCCAGTCCCGCACCGGCTCGGGCAGGGCCCGCCAGCGCTTCGGATCGGCCAGGATGGAGCGCACCCGGAAGGACAGGCTGGTGGAGAGCGGCATGCGTGCCCCCGCATAGGCCGGCACGCGCGGCTCCCCTTCGCCTCCGCGGGTCACCACCATGGTGAGCGCATCGATGCCTTCATAGCGGAGGGTCTGGCCGGCGAAGATGAAGCAATGCCCGGGCTCGAGGGTGGAGGCGAACCATTCCTCCACCTCGCCCAGCACCGGGCCGCCGCGCAGCCGCACCTTCAGCATGGGGGTATCGACGATGGTGCCGAGATTCATCCGCGCCTGCCGCGCCACGCGCTGGTCGCGCACATGCACCAGGCCTTCGGAATCCCGGAACAGGCGGCGGAAGCGCTCATAGGCGCGGAGGGCGTAGCCGCCATCCTCCACGAAGCGCAGCACGTCGTCGAAGTCCCGGCGGGTGAGGGCGGCATAGGGGCCGGCGCGCGTCACCTCCGCATAAAGGTCGTCCGGCAGGAAGGGTGCCTGACAGGCCATGGCGAGGATATGCTGGGCCAGCACGTCCAGCCCGCCAGGGCGGGGCGGCTCGCCATCCAGCTCACGGGCGCGAACGGCCTCGGCGGCGGCAACGCACTCGATCACCTCGAACCGGTTGGCGGGCACCAGCACGGCGCGGGAGGGTTCGTCCATCCGGTGGTTGGCGCGGCCAATGCGCTGGAGCAGGCGGGAGACGCCCTTCGGGGCACCCACCTGGATCACCTGGTCCACCGCGCCCCAGTCGATCCCCAGATCGAGGGAGGCGGTCGCCACCACCGCGCGCAGCTTCCCGGCGGACATGGCGGCCTCCACCTTCCGGCGCTGCTCGATCTGCAGCGAGCCGTGATGGAGGCCGATCGGCAGGTTCTCCTCGTTCAGCTTCCACAGCGCGGCGAAGATCAGCTCCGCCTGGGCGCGGGTGTTGACGAAGACGATGGTGACGCCCGCCTCCTGGATGCGGTCCAGCACGCCGGGGGAGGAGGCGATGCCCATATGGCCGCCCCAGGGGAGATGGCCTTCCGGCAGCATGAGCTGCAACACCGGCTCGGCGCCGCCCTTGCCGACGACCAGCCGCACATCCTCGGCCTGAGCGGTCGGGGAGAGCCAGGCGCGCAGTTCCTGCGGATGCGCGACGGTGGCCGAGAGGCCCACGCGCCGCAGGCCGGGGGCCAGCACATCAAGCCGGGCCATGCAGAGGGCGAGCTGATCGCCCCGCTTGGTGCTGGCCATGGCATGGGCCTCGTCCACCACCACCGTCTTCAGCCCGGCGAAAAGCTCCGGCGCCTCGGGTGAGGAAAGAAGGACCGCCAGGCTTTCGGGGGTGGTCAGCAGGATCTGGGGTGGGGTCTCGCGCTGGCGGGCGCGGCGGTTCTGGGGGGTGTCGCCGGTGCGGGTTTCAATACGGATCGGCAGGTCCATCTCCCGCACCGGGTCCATCAGGTTGCGGGCGATATCGACCGCCAGGGCCTTCAAGGGCGAGACATAAAGGGTGTGGAGCCCCTCACGCGGGTTGGCGTGAAGGTCCAGCAGGGTCGGCAGGAAGCCGGCCAGGGTCTTGCCACCGCCCGTGGGGGCGATGAGCAGGGCGCTTTCCCCGGCCTTGGCGGCCTTCCAGAGAGCCAACTGATGAGCACGCGGGGTCCAGCCGCGCGCGGCGAACCAGCCCGCGAAGGGTTCCGGCAATGTTCCCATGGGCGTGGCGTATATGGCATTGATTTGCCCGGCGGCGAGGTGCGCTGCACTGGACTCTGACCCGAAAGATTCTGCATGGCCGAGATGACGTCCTTCCTGCCCCTGATCCTGGCCGGTCTGGCCCTGCTGGGGGTGGCGGCGCTGATGCTGCGGCGGCCCGCCGAAAGTGGCGGGGAGGCGATGGCGGCTCTTTCGGGCAAGCTGGATGCGCTGGGAGCGGCACAGGACCGCCAGGCGAGTGCTGCCGCGGATCGTGCCGCCGCCGCCGAGCGCGCCCTGGCCGACCGACTGGCCGAGGCCCGGATGGCGACCGACGCGGCCCTGGCCGCCCAGCGTGAGCGGCTGGCCGCGACCGAGCAGGCCCTGGCGGACCGGCTGGGGGAGGCTACCCGAGCCATGGCCGATGCCCTGGCGGCCCAGGGGCTGGCGGTGGCGAACAGCACGGCGGCGCAGAACGAGCGGCTGGCCGCCTCCTCCCTGGCTCTGACCGAAACCCTGGCCAATGCGCTCTCAGCCCAGAACGAGAGGCTGGCGGCGCAGGAGAAGGCGCTGGCCGATCGGCTGGCAAGCACCCAGGAGGCGCTCAGCGCAGCCGTGGCCGCGCAGAACGAGCGCATTGGCCGCATCCTGAACGAGAATGCCATCAAGGCCGAGGAAACCGCCGGCAAGATCCATGAGCGGCTGGCGGTGATCGACGCGGCGCGCGCGAATATGGAGGCGCTGGGCGCGCAGGTGGGCAGCCTGGCGCAGATCCTGGGCAACAAGCAGTCGCGCGGCGCCTTCGGCGAGGTGCAGCTACGCCAGATTGTCGAGGACCGGCTGCCGCCGGACGGCTTCGTATGGCAGCACACGCTGGCGAACCGCACGCGCTGCGACGTGCTGATCCGCCTGCCGCATCCGCCGGGGCCGATCGCGGTGGACAGCAAGTTCCCGCTGGAAGCCTGGCTGGCGGCGCGCGATGCCACGGATGATGCAACGCGCCTCGCCGCCTCCAAGCGCTTCGCGGCCGATGTGAAGCGGCATGTCGATGACGTGGCGGGCAAGTATATCTGCCCGGGCGAAACCGCGGATGGCACGCTGATCTTCGTGCCCAGCGAGGCGATCTATGCTGATCTCCATGCCGCCTATTCGTCCGTGGTGGACGAGGCCGCGCGGCGCGGCGTCTATATCGTCTCGCCCAGCACGCTCTGGGCCGTGCTCGGCACCATGCGCGCGCTGATGCAGGATGTGCGGATGCGGGCGGAGGCCGGGCAGATCAAGAACCAGGTCGCCGAGCTGATGAAGGATGTCACGCGGCTGGACGACCGCGTGACGAAGCTGCGCCGGCACTTCATCGAGATGCAGCGGGACGTGGACCAGATCGAGATCAGCACCGGCAAGATCACCCGCCGGGGCGTGGCGATCGAGGCGCTGGAGCTTTCCGACCTGCCGGCGATTTCCGCGCCGGGGGACATGCTGTCCCCGGCGGCGGATTGAGGATCAGGCGGGCGGCACCCCGCCCACGCGCAGGAGATGCTGCGGCCCGACATCACCGGGCCGCAGGCAGCCGAGAAGGGCGAGGTTGCGGTCCACCTCCTGCGTCAGGATGTCGATGCCGTGGCGCACCCCGGCCTCGCCGCCCATCGCCGCCGCATAGAGGAAGGGACGGCCGACGAAGACGAAATCCGCCCCCATCGCCATGGCCTTCAGCACATCCGAGCCTCGGCGGATGCCGCCATCCATCATCACCGTCATGGAGCCGGCCGCCGCCTTCACCTCGGGCAGGGCGCGGAAGGCGGAGATGGCACCATCCAGCTGGCGGCCGCCATGGTTGGAGACGATCACGCCATCGGCGCCTTCCTCCGCGGCGCGGCGGGCATCCTCGCCATGCAGGATGCCCTTCACCACCAGCTTTCCCTTCCACTGCCGCCTGATCTGGGCGAGATGCGTCCAGTTCAGGTGGTCGCGCGCGCCGAAGTCACGCTCGACATGGCGCGCGATAATGGGGGCGCCGCGCGTCGCGTAGGAATTCTCGAAATGCGGCATGCCGTGGTTGAGCAGCGTGCGGCACATGGTGTCGATCAGCCAGCGCGGGCGGATCGCGCCGTCCCAGGCAAGGCGGAGATTGGGCTTCAGCGGGGTGGAGAAGCCGCTGCGGACATTGTTCTCCCGGTTGCCCATGGTGGTGGTGTCCACCGTGAGCACCAGCGTGCCGAAGCCGGCATTCGCCACGCGCTCCACCAGCCCCGCGATGCGGTCCGGCTCGCCCGGCAGATAGGCCTGGAACCAGCTTCCCGGCGCTTCACGCGCGATCTCCTCCAGGCGGATGAGGGAGGAGCCGCTCATGATCATCGGGATGCCGGCGTCACGCGCGGCGCGCGCCAGAACCAGGTCGCCGCGATAGGACATCATGGCGCTGATCCCCATCGGCGCGATGCCGAAGGGGGCGTTGTACTCCTTGCCGAACAGCGTCGTGGCGATGCTGCGGCGAGAGACGTCGATCAGGTAGCGCGGGCGGAAGGCCCATTCCTGGAAGACCCCGCGATTGTCCTTCAGCGAGGCATTCGTCTCCGCCGCGCCGGCGATATAGCCGAAGAGCGGGCGGGGCAGCTTGCGGCGGGCCGCCGGCTCGAAATCATCCAGCGCCAGGATCGGCCGGAGTTGGCGCGGGAGATTCTTGGCGACCGCGCGATAGACGCTCTTCGCGGGCGGAGGAACGGGGACGGCCCCGTTGGCGTCTGGAGGGCTCATGCAATCCGTTCCAGCACCCGGTCCACGAAGAGGCCGGCGCTGCCGAGATAGGTGGAGGGGTCGGTGAGGCGCCCGATGGCGGCGGCATCGAGGCGGGAGGAAACCGCCTCGTCACGCCCCAGCGCCTCGGCCAGCGGGATGCGCTCGGCCAGCGCCACGTCGCAGGCATGGTGGACAGTATCATGCGCCGCACCGCGCCCGAGCTTCGGGGCCAGGCCCATCATCACCGCTTCCGCCATGATGGCGCCACCGGTGACATCGAGGTTGCGGCGCATGCGCGCGGCATCCACCGTCATGCCCTGGGCGATCTGCAGCGCATGATCCAGCGCGCCATGGGTCAGCAGCAGCGCCTGGGGGATGGCCAGCGGCTCGGCCTGCCAGGGGCCAGTGCCGCGCTCGTGGTCCAGCGCCATGGCGGACATCACCTGCGGCACCAGCGCGTGGACGCAGCGCGCCTGGGCGAGCACGTATTCGCAGGCGATCGGATTGCGCTTCTGCGGCATGGTGGAGGAACCGCCGCGCCCGGCCTCATGCGGCTCGAACACCTCGGCCACCTCGGTCTGCATCAGCAGCATCACATCGGTCGCCATCTTGGACAGCGCGCCGCAGAGGATGCCGCACCAGCACACCGCCTCGGTGACGGTGTCGCGCGCCACATGCCAGGGGATGTCCGGCACGGCGAGGTCCAGCTCCCGCGCCAGCGCCTCCGCCACCGCCGGGCCCTTGTCGCCGAGGGAGGCGAGGGTGCCAACAGCACCGCCGAACTGCACGCGCAGCAGGCGCGGCAGCAGGGCATCCAGCGTCTCCCGCGCATTGATGAGCGGGGCGAGCCAGACGGCGCATTTATAGCCGAAGGTGACGGGCAGGGCGTGCTGCAGATGGGTGCGCCCGGCCATCACCGTGTCCCGGTGCTCCCGCGCGCGATCGGCGAGTGCCGCGATGGTGGCGTCCAGATCTGTGCGGATCAGGGCGAAGGCGTCGCGCAGGGCGAGCACCAGGGCGGTGTCCAGGATGTCCTGGGTGGTCGCGCCCCAATGAGTCCAGCGCGCCGCCTCCTCGCCCGCCAGTGCGCCGAGCTGTTTCACCAGCCCCACCACCGGATAGCCGGTGTTGCGCGTGGCGGCGGCCAGCTTCGGAAGGTCCAGGCGATCGGCCCTGGCCGCCGCCGTGATGGCCTTCGCGGCCTCCTGCGGGACGATGCCAAGGCCGGCCTGGGCACGGGCCAGGGCCGCCTCCACATCCAGCATGCGCTGGAGGAGTGCCATTTCTCCCATGGTGCCGCGCATGGCCTCGGTGCCGTAGAGGACGCCCCAGACCGCTGAATCCGCTGGATTGACGGCCATGGTCAGACCGCCATCCACACGGTCTCGCCTTCGCCCTGGAGGCGGAGATCGAGGTTCCAGCCGCCGTTGCCGGCCGGCTTCGCGATGAGGGTGCCGCGCCGCGTCTCGGGCACCGCCTTCAGCACGGGATCGGTGGCGTTCAGGGGCTCACCCTCGAAATACAGACGCGTGGAGAGATGCTGGAGCAGCCCGCGGGCGAAAACGGCGAGCGCGACATGCGGCGCCTGCATCACATTGCCCTTGGCATGGGGGCCGACGGGAACCGGCCCTGGCTTCAGCGTCACGAAGCGGAAGCGGCCCTGCTTGTCGGTCGCGCAGCGGCCATAGCCCTGGAAGGCGGCCGGGTCGCCATCCTGTTCCGGATAGTGGCCGGAGGGATCGGCGTGCCAGATCTCGATCATCGCATCGGTCACGGGGGCGCCGGTGCCATCGGTGACGGTGCCGGTCAGGGTGATGCGCTCGGCGCCCTCCGGCAGGCTGCCGGCGAAGTGGCGAGTGGTGTCAGCCCATTCCGGGAAGTCCACCAGATGCCAGTAAGGCCCGGCGGTCTGGTGGGCGGAGGCGGCCAGCGCGCCGGGCGGGGCGAGTTCCGGGGTCGCGTCAGTCATGGTGGTTGTCCTCCATGGGGGTCGCTTCCCGGCCACGCAGAACGATGTCGAAGCGGTAGCCGAGGGCCCATTCGGGCTTGGTCAGCTCAAGGTCGAAATTCGCCACGAGCCGGTTCCGCGCCTTCTCGTCGGAAACCGTGTTGAAGATCGGGTCCAGCGGCAGGAGCGGGTCGCCCGGGAAATACATCTGGGTGATCATGCGCTGCGCGAAGCCGGCGCCGAACAGGCTGTAATGGATGTGGTTCGGCCGCCAGGCATTCTGGTGGTTCCGCCAGGGATAGGCACCGGGGCGGATGGTGACGTAGCGGTACCAGCCATCATCATCGGTGAAGACCCGGCCCATGCCGCGAAAATTCGGATCGAGCGGGGCGTCATGCGTGTCGCCCTCATGGTTGTAGCGGCCGGCGGCATTGGCCTGCCAGACCTCGACCATGGCCTTGCGGATGGGGCGGCCATCCTCGTCCAGCACGCGGCCGCCGACGATGATGCGCTCGCCCATCGCATGGCCCTTGCCGTTCTCCAGCACGGTAAGGTCCGCGGTTTCCGGATAGCGGGCCGGGGTGAAGATGGGGCTGCTCGTCTCCGTCAGCGTATGCGGCAGTTCCAGCACCGGTTGCTGCGGGTGGCGCGCGCGGGTGCTGCCATAGGCGGGGGAGTTGAGCGGGGGCTGGGTGGCGGGATCGGGGCGGCGATAGCCGTGCACGACATCGCTCATGGCGTCTTCTCCATCTCCGCCAGGATCTCCTTGGCGATCTTGAGCGCGTGGTTGGCAACCGGCACGCCGGCATAGGCGCCGACCTGCAGCAGCACCTCAGCGATCTCCTCCGGCGTCACGCCGGTGTTCCGCGTCGCCCGGACATGCAGGCCGAACTCGCCTTCCCGCGCCAGCGCCGCCGTGACGGCGAGCGTCAGCAGGGAGCGCGTGTGGCGGGGCAGGCCGGGGCGGGTCCAGATCTGCCCCCAGACATTGCGGGTGATGTATTCCTGGAAGGGTGCATCCAGCCGGGTGACGTTGGATTGCGCGCGGGCGACATGCGCCTCGCCCAGCACCGCCTTCCGCACGGCGAGGCCGGCGGCGAGGAAATCATCCTCCGCACCCGGGGCCAGATGGGCCTGCAGCGCCGCGATGATCGGCTCAGCGGCCTCGAAGGTCGGGATATGGGCGACGCCGGGCAGCACAGTGAGGGTGCTGCCGGGGATGGCGTCGCGGATCGCCTCCGCGGCGGAAACCGGGGAAGCCTGATCCAGCTCTCCCACCACCACGGTCGCCGGGCCCCGCAGTTTGCCCTGCAGCGGGGCGGCGGCTGCGTCGCGCAAAGCAGCGCTGGCGGCTGCATAGCCCTCGGGCGGGGTGGCCAGCAGCATGGAGCGGAGCGCGCGGGAGCAAGGCGAGGCCTGGTCCACCACCCAGCGGGCCATCACACCCTCGACAACAGCGGCCATGCCGCCGGCGCCCACCGCGTCGATGCGTGCCTGCCAGTTGGAGGGCGGCGGGAATTCCAGCGCGGTGTCGAGGAGGAAGAGGGAGAGCACGCGGTCCGGCTGTGCCGCCGCCATTTCCATGGCGATCCGGCCACCGATGGAAATGCCGGCGACATGCGCCGCCTTCACCTCCAGGGCGTCCAGCAGGGCGAAGGCGTCCTCCGCCAGCACCGCCATCGTCGCCTCCCCCGGGGCGACCGTGGTCAGCCCATGGCCGCGCAGGTCGCAGCGGATGACGCGATGGGTGCGGGACAGCGCCTCGGCCTGCGGGTCCCACACATGGAGGTTGGTTCCGAGGCTGTGCAGCATCAGGAGCGGAGGGGCGCCAGCGGGCCCCTGAACCTGTACATGCACCGCCATGTCGCGAAGCGCGATGAACATCCGGCCGTTATTCTCCCCTGGCGATCCCATGGGCTCCGCGCCGGCCGAAAGGCCACGGCGGAGGAGGAACGCCGGCCGGAAGCCCTATCATGGGGTTCCCCGGGAGGGAAAGCGGGGCGGCTAGACCCCCACCACCGAGACCTGCCCCGAATCCCGGCCGCGCATGGCCCAGCCGGTGGTGCGGTTCTCGATGGCCACCGCCACGACATACATCACTACGCCCATGACCCCGGTGATGATGAGGCCCGCGAAGACCAGCGGCACGTCGAAGCGTGAGGAGGCGAGCATCATCAGATGGCCGATGCCTTTGTTCGCCGCCACCGTCTCCGCCATGATCGAGCCGACGAAGGCGACCGTGATCGCGATCTTCAGCGAGGCAAAGAAATAGGGCATGGCCCGTGGCAGCCCGACCTTGCGGATGATGTCGCTTGGCTTCGCGCCCAGCGCCCGAAGCACGTCGCGCAGCTCCGGCTCCACGGTGGCGATGCCGGTCGCGACATTCACCACGATGGGGAAGAAGCTGATCAGAAAGGCGGTGATGATGGCCGGGACGGTACCGATGCCGAACCAGATCACCAGGATCGGCACCACCGCCACCTTGGGCACGGAGTTGAAGGCGATCAGCAGCGGGTAGAGCCCGTGATAGAGCAGCGTGGAGGAGCCGATCGCGACGCCGAGAAGCAGGCCGAAGACGATGGCCAGGGCGAAGCCCACCAGCGTCGTCATCAACGTTTGCCATGCGCTGTCGAGCAGCGGCACCCACCACTTCACCATGCTCTCGGCGATGGCACTGGGGGCCGGCAGGATGAATTGCGGAATGCCGAAGCCCCTGCAGGCGACTTCCCAGAGCAGGAAGGCGCCGATGATGATCAGCCAGGGCAGCGCCGTCTGAAGGTGCCGGCGACGGCGCGCGGCGGCAGCCATGGCCTCGATGCGGCGCTGCGCGGCGGTCCGGATTGCGGGAGGGGTGTCGTCAAGCGGCATGGGTGGCTTCCTGGCCGGAATGCTGGCCCGTGGCGGCGATCTCCTCGCCGCGGCGCGCGGCGCTGATGTGCTCGCGCAGGTCGTGGACCAGCTCCTGGAACGGCTGGCTGTAGGTGATATCGAGGTTGCGGGGGCGCTCGAAGGGGATGGCCCGCTCGGCGATAATGCGGCCGGGGCGCGCGGACATGATCAGCACGCGGTCGGCCAGGAACACCGCCTCCTTCAGGTCATGCGTGACCAGGATCACGGTGGGCTTCAGGATGCCGCAGACCCCCTCCAACTCCACCCAAAGATCCTCCCGGGTGAAGACGTCCAGCGCGCCGAAGGGCTCGTCCAGCATCAGCAGCTGCGGGTCGTGGATCAGGGCGCGGCAGAGGCTGGCGCGCTGCTGCATGCCGCCGGAGAGCTGATGCGGGGTCTTGTGCTCGAAGCCCTTCAGCCCGACCAGCTCCAGCAGCTTGCGGGCCTTGTCCTCATACATGGCGCGCTCGGCCCGCAGGCGGCGGCGGTGCGGCTCTACCACCTCCAGCGGCAGCATCACGTTCTCAAGGATGGTGCGCCAGGGCAGCATGGTGGGGGCCTGGAAGGCCATGCCGGCGATGGAGAGGGGGCCATCCACCTCTCGCCCGGCCACGATCACACTGCCCGCCGAGCAGGGCCAAAGGCCCGTGACCAGCCGCATCAGCGTGGACTTGCCGCATCCGGAGGGGCCGACAACGGCTACGAACTCACCCTTGCCGATCCGCATGGAGGTATGGCGAAGCGCCAGCGTCCCCTCCGTGCCCCCATAGCGCATGGAGACGTCGTCTATCTCCACGAAGGGCTTTTGGTACCCGCTCATCCCCACTCATCCTTTTACGCCGCTACCCGAAGCGGCCCGCAGTGCACTTCCGGCGCAGGCCTAGCAAGGGACGCGCCAGAGCTGAAAGCTGAAATGGTCTAGCGGGCCTTGGCACCCGGGCATGGGGCACCCAATCTGCGCGGCTTCAAGACGCGAGGAACTGCCCATGCCGGTCGAGGACATCTCACCCCGGGAGAGCTACGAGGCCCTGAAGAGCGATCCCGATGCCATCCTCGTCGATGTCCGCACCGATGCCGAATGGAACTTCGTTGGCATCCCGGATCTCTCGGAGGCGGGGAAGCGGCCGGTGCTGATTCCCTGGCAACTTTACCCATCCATGCAGGTGAACGGCGCCTTCATCGAGCATCTGCACCGCGCGGGAGCGACGCCGCTCAGCAAGCTGCACTTCCTCTGCCGTTCCGGCGCCCGCTCGCTGGCGGCCGCCCAGGCCGCGCAGGCGGCGGGCTTCCCGGATTCCTACAACGTGGCCGATGGCTTCGAGGGACCGGTGGACGCGGAAGGCCATCGTGGCCGGGTGGCTGGCTGGAAAGCCTCGGACCTGCCCTGGCGCCAGCGCTGAAGGCGGGCGCCAGGGGCCGGGTGGGTCACTCCACCCGGATCTCCGCGCGCTTCGCCACCTCGCCCCAGCGGCGGGTCTGCTCGGCGACGAAATCCCGGAACTGGTCCGGGGAGAAGGTCCCGGCGGTGATGCCCAGCTCCGCGTAGCGGGCCTTCACCTCGGGGCTCGCCAGGGCCGCCAGCGCCTCGCGGTTCAGCCGCTCCACGATCGGGGCCGGCGTGGCCGCAGGGGCGAAGATGCCGTGCCAGGATACGCTCTCAAAGCCCGGCAGGCTCTCCGCGATGGTCGGCACGTCCGGTGCCTGGGGAACGCGCTGCAGGCTGCCCACGCCGATGGCGCGGATGCGCCCTTCCTTCGCATGGGGCCAGCCGGAGGAGAAATTGTCGAAGGCCATGGGTAGGGTGCCGGCCAGCATGTCGGTCATGATCTGGCCGCTGCCGCGATAGGGCACATGCACCGCCTGGGTGCCGGTGAGCTGCGTGAACAGCTCCCCCGCCAGATGGATCGAGGTGCCGACGCCGGAGGAGCCGTAGTTGATCTGTCCCGGTCGCGCCTTCATCAGCGCGATCAGCTCCGGCACTGTCCTGGCGGGGATGTTGTTCGCTACCACCAGCATGTTGGGCTGGCTGCCGAGCAGGGCCAGCGGCACGAAGTCACGCAGGTTGTCGAAGGGGATCTTCGGATAGATCGACGGGTTGATCGCATGGCTGCTGATCGTGCCCATGCAGATCGTGTAGCCATCCGGCGCAGCCTTGGCGCAGGCCTCCGCGCCGATATTGCCGCCCGCGCCGGCGCGGTTGTCCACCACCAGGGGCTGGCCGAGGCGTTTGGACATTTCCGCGCCGACCAGGCGCCCGATGAGGTCGGTGGTACCGCCCGCCGCGAAAGGCACGATCATGCGGATGGAGCGGGTGGGATAGGCCTCCTGGGCGAAGGAGGGGAGAGGCGTGAGGGAGAGCGCGCAGGCCATTCCCACCAGGGCGCGTCGAAGCATGGTCGTTCCTTTCCTGGGCGCCCCTTGCCGGGGCTTGCCGTTCAGGCCCGCAGGCTGGCCACCTCTGCCGCATGGCGTCAAGCGACGCTCCCGCAACGGACATGGCGGAACGCGCCGCACATCATGAGGCGCCGATGAACCTGAACCGCGGGCCCGTTGACGGCAGTCCTCGTGGCTACTCGGCGCGCCCTTTATGTTATGATCTCGTTATGAATCCCAGGCTCGTTGTCTTCGATTTCGACGGCACGCTCGCCGACAGCGCGGGCTCGGTGATGCGCGCGTTCAACGAGAGTGCCGGCCGCTTCGGCTACAGGCGCCTGGATGATGCGGAGATCGCGGTGCTGCGAGGGCAGGATAACCGCGCCATCATCCGCGCGCTTGGCGTGCCGATGTGGAAGCTGCCGATGATCGCGCGCCACATGCGCCGGCGGATCGCGGAGGATGCGGGAAGCATCCTGCTCTTCCCCGGCGCGGCCGCGATGCTGCGGGAGCTTTCCGCCCAGGGCGCGGTGCTGGCCATCGTTACCTCCAATGAGGAAGCCACGGTGTGCCGCATCCTTGGGCCAGAACTGGCTGGGCTCTTCGCGATGATGGAATGCCGGGCCTTGCTGTTCGGCAAGGCGCCACTGATGCGCCGCGTTCTGCGCCGCACTGGCCTGCCCGCGGAAGCGGCCATTGCCATCGGCGACGAGGCGCGGGACATCGAGGCGGCACGCAAGGCCGGCATTGCGTCAGGCGCTGTCGCCTGGGGCTATGCGACGCCCGAGCTGCTGCGCTCACGCAATCCCACCATCTTCCTTGAACGCATGGAGGATGTGGCGGGGGCGCTCTTCCCCATCAGCCGCGTCCTGCCACCGCCCGGTTCTCCAGCCGCGACAGCAGCCGCACCACAGGCCAGAGGATGACGAAATAGGCCAGCGCCGCCGCCACGATGGGGGAGGCGTTGTAGGTCACGCTCTGTGCCTGCCGGGCCTGGAAGAGCAGTTCCGGCAGTGCCACCACGGAGGCAATGGAGGTGAGCTTCACCACCTCCAGCGTGTTGGAGACGAGATCCGGCAGTACGTTGCGCACCGCCTGCGGGATCACCACCAGCCCGAGCGCCTGTGCGGGGCGCAGGCCGAGGGCGCGTGCCGCCTCCATCTGCCCGGGCGGCACGCTGTCCAGCCCCGCGCGCAGCACCTCGCCGTAATAGGCGCCGGTGTTGAGGAAGAAGGCGAGCGCCACGGCCCCCCAGGGGCCAAGATCCACACCCAGGAAGGGCAGCCCGGCATAGAGGAAGATCAGCAGGACCAGCGGCGGCAGGGCGCGGAAGGTGTCGGTCCAGACAGCAAGGGGCCAGCGCACCCAGCGGCTCTTGGCGCGGGAAAGCAGCGCGATGGCCATGCCGCCCGCAAGGCCCAGCGGGACGACGACCGCCGCCAGCAGCAGCGTCTGCCCCAGCCCGCGCCAGAGGATCGGAAGCGCGCGCAGGACGATGTCCAGGTTCAGGAAGGAATCGACGAAATCCTCGAACATGGTTCAGCGCCCAGGCAATGCGGCGCGCCGCTCGATCCAGCGCCCGATCCCGACCACCGGCAGGAACAGCAAGGCATAGGCGATGGCACCCAGCGTCAGCGGTGAGGGATTGCCGGAGAAGGCCATCGCCG
This sequence comes from Roseomonas xinghualingensis, assembly GCF_025791835.1. Classification (GTDB taxonomy): domain Bacteria; phylum Pseudomonadota; class Alphaproteobacteria; order Acetobacterales; family Acetobacteraceae; genus Roseomonas; species Roseomonas xinghualingensis. The sequence continues at coordinate 70,116 of NZ_JAOXLP010000010.1, read as the reverse complement.
ACTGAGCCGAACCCAGGATTTCCGCCACGCCGACCACGGAGGCCAGCGCGGTCCCCTTGGTAATGGCGATGGTGCGGTTGGTCAGCGGCGGAATCACCATCCGCACCGCCTGGGGCAGGATGATGCGGAAGAGGATGGGCAGGAAGCGCAGCCCCAGCGCCTTGCCCGCATCCCATTGGCCTTTAGGCGTGGCGGTGATGCCCGCCCAGAAGATTTCCTCGGCGAAGGCGGCGAGGACGAGGGTAAGCGACAGCCAGGTGGCCCAGAAGCCGGAGAGGGAGATGCCCATTCCCGGCAGGCCGAAATAGAGCAGTACGATGATCACCAGTGGGGGCAGGGCCCGGAAGACATCCACCAGCAGGATGATCCCCCAGTTCAGTACCCGCAGTCCGAAGGCCCGCAGCACCGCCAGCCCCAGGCCGAGCGCCAGCCCGGCCGCCACGATCAACGCGGCCAGGGCCACTGTCAGCACGAAGCCGGAGGCGATCTTCGGCAGCCATTCCGCCATCACCTCCAGATTCAGGAAGGTGATGACGAAGCCGTCCAATCCACCCATGAGGTACTAGCGGTCCCAGTGTATCAGTTGCAGCGGGGCTCGTGCGGGGTCGGGTCGTAGCCGGGCAGGTCCGGCACGCCATAGCCCGGGAAGACGGTGTTCTCAGCGTCATCGGCTGCCGGCTTGGCGCCGAACCACTTCTCCGACAGGGCGGCGAGGGAACCGTCCTTCTTCATGCATTCCAGCACATTCTCGACCGCGTTGCGCAACTCCGCATTGTCGCGGCGGAAGGGCGCGGCCCAATGGGCGCGGGTCTCGCGCAGGGAAAAGTCGGGTACCAGGTTGCGCTGCTGGCTGGCGGCGTATTTCACCACGGTATTCCCCGCCAGCACTGCATAGGCACGGCCGGAGACCACGGCCTGCACCGCATCCGGGTTGGAGTCATAGGTCTGGAAGGTGAAGCCTAGCTTCCCGGCATTGGCCTGGGCCCAGGCGTCATAGGCGCTGCCCTTATTCACCGCGATCACCTTGCCGCGCAGGTCATCCGTGCTGCGGATCGGGGCATTGCCGCGGCGGATGCCGAACTGGAACTCGGTGTAGAGATAGCCCTCCGCGAAGAGCATCGACTCCGCCCGCTCCTTCGTCACCGTCACCGGCGCCGCCAGGAAGTCGTAGCGCCCGGCGTTCAGCGCCGGGACGAGGCCCGAGAAGGAGGCGCTGTCGATGGTGATCTCACGCCCCATCCGGCGCGCGACCTCGCGGAACAGGTCCACATTGAAGCCCTGAACGCCTCCTTCCATCCGTGGGAAGGCGTGAGGGGCGAAAGTGCCGTCCACTGCCGTCCGCAAAGGCGGGCCGCCCTGGGCAAGGGCGGGAAGGATGGCGGCTGGCAGGGTGGCCAGCACGGCGGCGAGCAGGAAGCGGCGCATGCGAGGATCCTTATGGGAATCAGCGGCAATGCGAGCTTTGCATGCAAGACCTGTGCAGGGGAGGGGGACACGCCCCGATCCTGCCACGATCCAGTCCTTTCATTGCCGCGAGCCGGGCGCCCTATCCCCCCATCGCCCGGCATCAAGGCCGGACCGGAGAACTGCCATGGACCGCATTGCACTCGCTGCCATCGCCTCGGGGCTCGTCCTGATCCTCGCCACCATCGCCACCGTCGTGACCGGCCAGTCCGCGGACGGGCTGCCGATGCTGGCCGCCATCGGGGCCATCCTGTCGGGCGGGATCATCGTCTGCGGACTGGTCGTGCTGGAGCGGCGCGCCACCTCGCCGCTCCCGGCGGCCTGAAGCCTCAGGCCTTCTCGGGGTAGAGCGCGGCCAGCCCGTCCTCACTCGCCTCGCAGCGCCCCCGCTCGGTGATCAGCCCGGTCACCAGCCGCGCGGGCGTCACGTCGAAGGCGGGATTGGCGGCAGGGGTACCCTCCGCCGCCACCCGCACCGTCGCCACGCTGCCATCGGGCAGACGCCCGGTGGCATCGGTCACCTCCGTGCCCGAGCGCTCCTCGATCGGGATCTCGACCAGCCCGTCGCGCACCTTCATGTCCAGGGTGGAATGCGGCAGGGCCACCCAGAAGGGCACATTGTTGTCCTTCGCGGCCAGGGCCTTGAGATAGGTGCCGATCTTGTTGGCCACGTCCCCCTGCCGGGTCACGCGGTCGGTGCCGACCAGCACGATATCCACCATGCCCCGCTGCATCAGGTGCCCGCCGGCATTGTCCGCCACCAGGGTATGCGGCACGCCATGCGCGCCCAGTTCCCAGGCCGTCAGCGCCGCGCCCTGGTTGCGGGGGCGCGTCTCGTCCACCCAGACATGCACATCCATGCCCGAATCATGGGCCTGGTAGATCGGGGAAAGGGCGGTGCCGAAATCCACCGTCGCGATCCAGCCGGCATTGCAATGGGTCAGCACGCGAACCGGCTCGCCCTTGGGCTTGCGGGCGGCGATCTCCTGCAGCAGGGGCAGGCCGTGCCCGCCGATGCGGCGGTTGGTCTCCACATCGTCGTCGCAAATGGCCGCCGCCTCGGCATAGGCGACATCCGCGCGGCGCTCCGGCGGGTGGTTGCGGACGGCGGCGCAGATGCGGTCCAGCGCCCATTTCAGGTTCACGGCGGTCGGGCGTGTCTCGTTCAGCATCGCCGCCATCCGCTCGAGATTCTCGATGGAGGGGTCCCGCCGCAGCGCCATAGCCAGCCCATAGGCACCCACCGCACCGATCAGCGGCGCGCCGCGCACCTGCATGGAGCGGATGGCATGGGCCACCTGCTCCTCGTCCGAGAGGCGCAGCGTCTCCACCGCCCAGGGCAGCTTCGTCTGGTCGAAGATGCAGATCGAATGTCCGTCAGCGTCCAGCCAGACGCTGCGGAAGGGCTTGCCGTCAATCTTCAAGGGTTCAGATCCGTTGGTGCAGGGCGCAGACCAGGGTGAAAAGGCGGCGCGCCGTCTCGAAATCCAGCTTCACGCGGCCTTTCAGGCGTTCGCGCAGTAGCTCGGCGGCCTCGTTGTGCAACCCGCGGCGGCCCATGTCGATGGCCTGGATGCGGGCCTCGGCGGCCCCTTCGGTCACCGCCTGCTCATGGCCCTCGATGACCATCTGGTAGTCCTTGATCAGCCGCCGGAAGGGGCCGAGGGCCAGGACATAGGCATGCAGGGGCGCATCCGACTGGTCGCGGATATCCAGCACCAGCCGCCCATCCCGCAGCCCCAGATGCAGCACATAGGGCCCTGGCGGCAGGCCGGCTGGAATGAAGCAATTGCGTGCCAGCAGATCAGCCACCGCCTGCTGCCGGTCCGCCTCAGCAAAGGCGGAGGGCAGGGGGGCGTGCTCCGCCAGCTCGATCCGTACGATGTCGCGCGAGGAGACGCTGGGCTCCGCCACGGCGAGGTCAGTCATCGCGCGAGGTGCCGGACAGGGCGGGCGGACGTTCATCGGGCCTGTCATGGTCGGCAAAGCCCAGGCGCATCATCCAGCCTACCACGCCGCCCTTCACGGGGCGCAGCAGCAGGGTACAGACCACGGCGAAGAGTGGCAGCCACACGGCCATATGCAGCCACATCGGCGGCTCATAGGCCCGCTCGATCCAGAAGATCGGCGGGACCAGCACATGGCCGGCCAGGAAGATGACGATATAGGGGGGTGCGTCATCGGCCCGTAGCACGCCGAGCGGGGCATGGCAGGCCTCACATTCCGGCACCACGCCGAGGAAGCTGCGGAAAACCCGGCCCTGGTTGCAAATGGGGCAGCGATTCATGAAGCCGCGCCGCACCATGGTGAGCATGGAGGGCTGCTCGCCAGCCTCCGCCAGCCGAGCGGAGGCCGGGCGCCAGATTGTCTCGGGCGGGGGCACGCCTGGCTGGTTGGGCATGATTGCGATCCTCCAGAGGGTCTGGCCGAGAACGCCGCCCCATCATCTTTTGCTGCGGTGCAATATGGGCGTGGGTGGGGCCTGGGGCAAGCTGGGCCGGGGCTTGTGCCTGCCGGAGCACGCCGCCACCATCCAGGAATGGAACGCCGTATCCTCGTGATCAACCCCAACCGAGACAAGAGTTGCACGGCGGGAATCGCGGCGGCGATGACGCCCTATGCGCGTCCGGGCCTCGCACGCTTCGACACCATCCAGCTCGATGACGGCCCGCCTGCCATTGCCAGCTGGTGTGACTGGTACAGGGTTGTTCCGCCGCTCTGTGTCGCCGTGCAGGCCGAGGCCGCCGATGCCTATGTGATCGCCTGCGTCTCGGACCCAGGGGTGGAGGCAGTGCGGGAGGTGACGGATCGGCCGGTCTTCGGGCCCTTCCGCTCGGCCGTACTGGCGGCCATGGCGCGGGCGGATCGTTTTGGTGTTATCGCCTTTGTCGAGGCCAGCAAGGAGAGGCAGCGGCGCGTGCTCCTCTCGTTGGGCGTGGAGGCCCGCATGGCCGCTACCGAGGCGCTCAACCTGCCCATGTCCGCCCTGACCGATCCGGAGGCCCCGCGCGCTGCCCTGCTCGCCGCCGGGCGGCGCCTGGTGGCGGCGGGCAGTGGCGCCGTGGTGCTGGGCTGCGCCGGGATGGCGGCGCACCGGGCCTTCCTTGAAGCCGGGATTGGCGTGCCGGTGATCGAGCCCTGCGCGGCCGCTGCCGCGCAGGCGCTGCTGGCGGTTGCCTGAAACGCCAGACGCCCGGCCCCTCCGGGCCGGGCAAGACGATGGGGAAGTGCCGCGCTCAACGCGTCGCGATGGTCTGGTTCGAGGCATCGCGTGCAAGCGTATCGCGCGCCAGGCGCTGCCGCTCACGCTCCCAGTAGTCGCGCCGCAGGCTACGTGCCTCACGATCCCGAAGCTGGGCTTCGCTCAGATCGGTGGATTTCGCGTCGGAAAAGCGGGTGAAGCCGCTGAGGAGATTACCAAAGACCCCATCCTGCGCATGCGCGGACTGGGGCATGGCCATGGCAAGGCCGGCAATGGCAAGGGCGGCGAGGCTGTAACGGGGCATCAATGATCTCCTGCCCCCCTAGAACGCCCACCCCGAAGGGCAAGTTGCCCGCTAACGGCGGCGCTGCTCCTCCTCAAGGCGTCGGCGCTGCTCGTCCAAACGGCGCTGCTGCTCGTCCAGCTGGCGTTGCTGCTCGGCCAATGGGCGATCACGGCTGAACCGCTCGCGCTCGCGCTCGAAACGGGCGCGTTCCTCATTGGGAATACGTTCGCCCCGGCTCTCGCGGCGGGCGCGGTCGCGTTCCCAGGCCTCGCGGCGCCGCTCGAAAGCCTCACGCTCCTCCTCGTCACGGCGGCGGGCGCGTTCATTGGAGAGGTTGCGATCCTCATCGCGCTCGCGGCGCAACTGGTCGCGGCGGTGGCGCTCCTCATCCTCGGCGCGGCGGCGGTCATCCTCGGGATTGCCGCCGAACTGCCGCACGGCACCTTCGAGGAGCTGGTTCAGGTTCTGCGCGGGGGCCTGGGAGGAACCGAGCGCCACCATGGCGAATGTTGCAGAGAGCAGGATATGGCGGCGCATGGGTTTCTCCATCTCGGCGGCTCCTTGCGCAGCTCGCCGTGTAAAGGGAAACGCCCCGCCAATGGCACCGTTGCGACGGATGGACGGCCTGTGTGCGGCAGAATCCGGCTAGCGCTGTGGGTTGTCGCTGAGCAGCGGAAGGGTGGTTTGCGCCCTGGCGCGCGGGTTGTTCGCGGGCACCTGCGGCCGGTCGGGCTCCAGGGTCGGGCGCTCACGATTCATGTCGTCCACCAGGGCAGGCGTGGTCGCGGCGCCGCCGGTCTCCAGGTTTCGCGCGGCCTCGGCGACGCGGTCGCGTTGCTGGTCGCGCTCCACCTTCTGCTGTGCCTGGCGCTGAGCAGGGCTTTGCGCCAGGGCAGGCATGATCGCGGGAACCGCGAGGATGGCGAGGGCAAGAGCGGTGCGGCGCATGGGATACCTCCACCCATCAAACGCCGCCCGGGCGGGAAGGGTTGTCAGCCCGCCTTCGGATACCACTCCGGCGGTGCCTCGGCGCCAGTCTGGGTGGCAATGCGCTCATAGGCCTCCGGGCGCCGATGAGCGGCGAAGTTGAAGATCGTGGTTCGCCCGAGCCGGCACATGTCGAGATCGCAGTCCGCCACGATCAGCTCGTCATCCCAGGAGGTGGCCTGGGCCATGATCTCGCCCTGCGGGTTCACGATGATCGAATGGCCGAACAGCTCATGCCCGTCCTCGGTTCCGGCCTTGGCGGCGGCGACTCCGAAGGTGGCGTTCTGGTAGCAGCCGGCCTGCAGGGAAAGATGGGAGTGCAGGACGCGCAGGTGGTGCGCCTCGAAGCCGCGATTGTCCATGTTCAGGCTGGGCGTGTTGTAGCCGATCATCACCAGCTCCACGCTTTGCAGCCCCAGCACGCGCCAGGCCTCCGGCCAGCGACGGTCATTGCAGATCAGCATGCCGACATTCACGGGCCCCGCGCCGCCCACAGGGGCGCGCACCACGGGGAAGCCGAGATCGCCCACCTCGAAGTAGCGCTTCTCCAGATGCTGAACCTTACGGATCGGATCGTATTCAGCATGGCCCGGCAGATGCACCTTACGGTACTTCAGCACGATCTCGCCCGAGGGATGAACGAAGATGGCGGTGTTGAAGTGGCGCCCCTCCGGGGTCTTCTCGGCATAGCCGAGATGAAAGGCGATGCCGTATTTCCGCGCGGCCTCGAAGAGCGGGGCAGTTTCGTTGGACGGCATGGCGGCTTCGAACCAGTTGTCCGCCGTCGCGCGGTCCTCCTCATACCAGCGCGGGAAGAAGGTGGTGAGGGCGAGTTCAGGGAAAACCACCACCTCGGCACCACGGCGATGCGCCGTCTCCATCAGCCGCACCATGCGGCCCACCGCCACGTCGCGGCCTTCTGCCTTCTGGATGGGGCCCAACTGGGCGGCGGCGACGGTCAGGCGGCGGGACATGCAGCTCATCCTCTGTGTTGCGGCACGCACACTATATATGTGTGTGCGTCAGAACAGCCCGAAGATGGCGCTGTCGCGCTTGCGGCGGTCCCTCTCATTGTCATTGGCGGCAGCCGGAGGACGCGCGGCCTCGGCGTAGGGCGTGCTGACAGCACGGCGCCGCTCCCAGTTCTGCGTGTATTGCGCGGCCAGGGTCGCGTCCCGGATGAGCAGCAGGTTCTCGGTGTTGCGTTCCTGGGCGGAGCGGCTGAAATTGAAGGAGCCGGTGATTACCAGCTCCCCGTCTATCACCATGACCTTGTTGTGGGCGATGCCGGAGGGATCATCGACCCAGACCTCGATGCCCGCCGCCGCCATTTCGTCGGCCTGGGTGTAGCGCTCCGATATCTGGCTGTCGTCCACCAGGATTCGAACGCGCACGCCGCGACGATGCGCCGCCTCCAGCGCCTCCGCGATCGGTGGCGAGGTGAAGGAATAGGCCTGCACCAGCACCTCCCGCTGCGCGGCGCCGATGGTAGCCACGATGCGGTCGGTGCATTTCTCGCCCGGGGTGAAGCAGACGGCGGGGCGCATGATGTGCCCGGCTTCAGGCGGCAGGATGTCGGGGCCCTGGGTGGTGAACCAGCCCCAGCTGAGCAGCGCGCCGAGCAGCACGCCCCCGAGAAGCGGAACGAGCGCGGGCATGGAGGTTGATCTTCCACTCACGATGTCTGGCTTACTCCATTTTGTCGGTATCGCGGTATGGCTTTGCCTTGGCAGCCACGGAGGCGGATCGTGGCTTGGAGGCACCTCCCCGTATGCCCAGCCACCAGCCCAGGCGGCCACACAGGATGCCGCAGACCAGTGCGAGGATGGCGTTCGGGACGGAGGTTCCCGGTCCCGTCAGCCATACCCAGCATCCAAAGCCCAGCAGCGCCGCAGGCACGGCGATGACCAGTGGCCGGTTCATCGTTTTCCCATCGTCACCGCCAGCAGGGCACCGGCCAGCGCGATGATCGCGCCGGCCGCATAATGGGCGACCCCCACCCCACCTCGCCCAAGGCCCAGCACGATGAGGCCAACCATGGCCAGCCCCACCAGGCTGAAGATCGCCACGGCGGTGGGCGAGGGGCCTCGCCTCATGCCAGATCGATCGCGCGCGCATGTTGGCGCGGAACGAATCGGCCTTCGCCGGGCTTCGCCAGCACCGTCTCGCCGTCCCATATGCGGCGGCCGCGCAGATAGGTGGCGGCCACGCGCCCGCGCAGGGCGCGGCCGTGATAGGCGGAATGCTGGAACTCTGGCCGGTCGAGGATCTTCGCCTGGTCGAAAGTGAAGTCCCCGCGCTCGATCACGCAGAGGTCGGCGTCGCCTCCCACGGCGATGCTGCCCTTCTTCGGGTCGAGCCCATGGTAGCGGGCCGGCTCGGCGGAGCAGTATTTCGCCATCAGCGTCAGCGGCAGGCCGCGCTCCTCCAGCAGGGTGAACATCACCGGGGCGAAGCTCTGCATGCCCGTCAGCCCGGCGCCCAGGGCGAAGATGTCGCCTTTGTAGATCTTCCGGTCGCGCTGCCAGGGCGCGTGATCGGTGGAGATATAGGCGACTTTGCCGTCCAGCAGCGCCGCCCACATGCGCTCCACCTCTTCCTTCGTCCGGAATGGAGGGTTGCACTTCCCGAAGCCCTCGAGACGGATGATGTCCTCCTCGGTCATGCAGAAATAATGCAGGCAGCCCTCGCCGGAGGTGCGGGCGCCGGCCCGGCGGAAATCCTCCGCGACAGTGAAGCCGCGGGCGAGGGAGGAATGGGCGATATGCACATGCGCGCCCGTCTCCAGCCCGATCTCGAAGATGGCGTGGTTCGCCAGATTCTCGGCCAGGGGCGGGCGGGTGCGGCAATGCATGATGGGATCGGTGCGCCCGGCCGCCTTTGCCTCGGCGGTCAGCTTCATCACCAGCTCCTGGTCCTCGTTATGAACCGCGACCATCAGGTTGGTCTTCGCGATTTCCGCGAAGGCCTCGCGCATCAGGCCGGGATCGATGCGGGGAAAGCGCACCGCGTCATATTCATAGGTGGAGAACTTGAAGGAGCAGGCGCCCGCCTCGGCCAGGCCCGCGATGGCCTCCACGCCGCCATCCTTCCTGATGGTGCCGTAGAGCGCGACATCGACATGCGCCAGCTTGTGCAGCCATTCCACCTTGTCGCGCAGGATGGCCGCATCGGTGACGGGCAGGGGGATGTCGTAGGGCATGTCCACGCAGGTGGTCACGCCGCCCGCGGCCGCGGACATGGTCGCGCCCTCGATGCCGGGCCAGCCGATGGAGCTGGCGGTGTGCATGTGGCCGTCCACAAGGCCCGGGAAGATGAGGCGGCCGGAATGGTCCTCGGTCGCGGCGGCGGGCGGAGGCGCGCCCTGGCCGATCGCTGCGATGGCCTCCCCGCGCAGGGCGACATAGCCGCCTTCCAGCACGCGGTCGGGGAGGACCAGGTCACCGAGGATCACGCGGTCGAAAGGCTGGTTCATTCGCAAGGTCCGGCTCTGCTGCGGGAAGGGGAGGTTAGGGGAGTTCCTGGGCGCCGTGTATCCCGCGCGGGATGGGGAAGAGCACGTCCACCAGCGATAATGCCAGGGCGGTCGCCTCGCTCGCGCGTTCGGCGTTCCAGGCCAGTGCGACGCCCACGCCGCGGATCGGCCCCGCCAGGGCACGGAAGGCGACGCCCGGCGGCCGCAGCCGCGCCATGCCCGAGGAGACGAGCGCGATGCCAAGCCCGGCGGAGACGAAGCCGAGCTGTGCCATGGCGGAACCGACTTCGCGCAGGGAGCGCGGGGCGAAGCCCGCATCCCGGCAGGCGGCGAGCATGGCATCGGCATAGGCGGGCGAGATGCTGCGCGGCAGGAGCAGCAGCGGCTCGTCGGCCAGCAGGGCGAGAGGCAACGGGTCCGGCGCCGCCAGCAGCGCATGGCCTTCCGGAAGGGCCGCGAGAAGATGGTCCTCGCCCAGCGGGCGGATGCGGATGGGCGGGCGGGCGCGGTCGTCGCGCAGCAGGGCGATATCCACCTCGCCGCGCCGCAACGCCTCCAGCGCATCCGCCGTGTCCATCTCCCGCACCGACACGGCCGCTTCCGGCCGCGCCGCCGAGAGGGCGCGCACCAATGGAGGCAGCTCGTCGAACAGGGCGGAGGTGACGCAGGCGATCGCGACCGGCGCATGCCGTCCCGCGCGCAGCTCGCGCGCCAGCGCCTCCAGCGCACCGGCATCCTCCGCCAGCCGCCGCGCCAGCGGAAGCAGCGCCTCGCCCGCGCGGGTGGGGCGCGTGCCGCGCCCGCCACGCTCGAGGAGGCGCACGCCGAGTTCCTTCTCCAGCGCCTGGATCTGCGCGGTGAGCGGCGGCTGCGACATGCCGAGGCGGGCAGCGGCACGCCCGAAATGCCCTTCCTCCGCAACCGCGAGGAAATGACCGAGCCGCCGCACGAGGCGAAAATCCATGCGTGATACCGAAACGCTATCAGCGGACGCCGTCAATCGGATTGGACGATCACGCGGCACGGGTGCAGAACCGGTTTCCCACGAGTCCAAGGGAGCCATGCCAGTGCAGATGCATGCCGTGAAAGTTCATCCCTCCAAGGCCCTGCTGAAGCGCGAGGACCAGCTTGCCTGGAAGATCGCCGGGGTCGCGGCCGATCCGGTCGCCGTGCCGGAGGATACGACGGCGATGATCATCAACCGGGTGATCGACAACGCCTCCGTTGCCATCGCCGCCATCAACCGTTCCGCTCCCACCTCCGCACGGCAGATGGCGCTGGGCCATCCGCGGGATGGCGGCGCCACCGTCTTCGGCGTGGACCCGTCGCGCCGCTTCTCGCCCGAATGGGCCGCCTGGGCGAATGGCACGGCGGTGCGCGAGCTGGACATGCACGACACCTTCCTGGCCGCCGACTACTCCCATCCGGGCGACAACATCCCGCCCGTGCTGGCTGTCGCGCAGACCATGGGAAAGTCGGGTGCCGAGCTGCTGCGTGGCCTGGCCACGGCCTATGAGATCCATATCGACCTCGTGCGCGCCATCTGCCTGCATGAGCACAAGGTGGATCACATCGCGCATCTGTGCCCCGCCGCCGCGGCCGGGATCGGCACTCTGCTGGGGCTGGACCAGGCGACGATCTTCCAGGCCGTGCAGCAGGCGCTGCATGTCTCCGTGACCTTCCGCCAGAGCCGCAAGGGCGAGATCAGCTCCTGGAAGGCCTTTGCCCCTGCCCATGCGGGCAAGCTGGCGGTGGAGGCGGTCGACCGGGCCATGCGCGGGGAGGGCGCGCCGAGCCCGATCTATGAGGGTGAGGATTCCGTCATCGCCTGGGTGCTCGCCGGCCGTACCCAGCGCTACCAGGGCGATGTCTATGAGCCTGTCTACTACAACGTGCCGCTACCCGGCCCGGGCGAGGGCAAGCGCGCGATCCTGGACAGCTACACCAAGGAGCACTCGGCCGAGTACCAGTCCCAGGCACTCATCGATCTGGCCTTCCGCATGCGGGAGCGCATTGCCGATCTGGAGCAGGTCGAGAAGATCCTTCTGCACACCTCCCACCATACGCACTATGTGATCGGTACCGGGGCGAACGATCCACAGAAAATGGACCCGAAGGCCAGCCGCGAGACGCTGGATCATTCGATCATGTACATCTTCACTGTCGCCCTGCAGGACGGCCGCTGGCACCATGTGGACAGCTACGCGCCCGAGCGTGCCGCCCGCCCGGACACCGTGCGCCTCTGGCACAAGATGGAGACGCGCGAAGATCCCGAATGGACGCGCCGCTACCACTCCCGCGACCCGAACGAGCTGGCCTTCGGCGGAAAGGTGGAAATCACCCTGAAGGATGGCACGGTGCTGACGGATGAGCTGGCGGTGGCGAATGCCCATCCGCTGGGTGCCAGGCCCTTCGGCCGTGCCGACTACATCCGCAAGTTCCGCATCCTGACCGAAGGCATCATCGATGCCGCCGAAGCAGACCGCTTCATCGCGGCGGCGGAGAACCTTGCCTCGCTGAAGGCCGGGGAGCTGCACCAGCTGAACGTGCGCCTGCCCGATGGAAATCTTGCCGTCGGCAAGCCTGGCATCTTCTGATCGTGTCCGCGCCGCCGGCTCGCCCGGCGGCGCCTTTGCGCCCATGCTGGCGGCAGGGCCGGGCCGCGAGGCCAGCCCAGCAGAGATAGCAACAATGGAGGAAGACCCAATGAGCGAAGCCGAGCCCGATATCCGCAAGGGCCTCGTCGGCGTCGTCGCCGATGTCTCCGCCGTCTCCAAGGTGATGCCGGAGACCAACAGCCTTACCTATCGCGGCTATCCGGTGCAGGACCTGGCCGAGCAGTGCTCCTTCGAGGAGGTCGCCTATCTCCTCTGGAACGGGGAACTGCCCAACGCGGCCCAGCTCGCCAGCTTCCGGCGCGAGGAATCCTCTCAGCGTGCCCTGACGCCGGCGCTCCTGGAGGTGATCCGAGCTTTCCCGCGCGACGCGCATCCGATGGACGCGATCCGCACCGCCGTCTCCTTCATGGGCATGGAGGATCCGGAGGCCGCCGATACCTCAGAGCCCGCGACACGCCGCAAGGCCATGCGACTGCTGGCTAAGATCCCGACCGCCATCGCCGCCGCGCACCGCGCTTCCAAAGGGCAGGACGCGATCGCGCCGGATCCGTCGCTCACCTTCTCCGAGAACTTCTTCCACCTGGTCTTCGGCAAGGTGCCGCAGCCCGAGGTGGTGAAGGCCTTCGACGTTTCCTTGACCCTTTACGCGGAGCACGGCTTCAACGCCTCCACCTTCACCGCCCGCACCATCACCTCCACCGGGGCTGACCTGCACGGGGCGGTGGTGGGCGGTATCGCCGCGCTGAAGGGCCCCCTGCATGGCGGCGCCAATGAGGCGGTGATGCACATGCTCTCGGAGATCGGCGAGCCCGCCCGCGCCGTGGAATGGCTGCAGTCCCGCTTCGACCATCGTGCCCTGGTCATGGGCTTCGGCCATCGCGTCTACAAACATGGCGACAGCCGCGTTCCGACCATGACGCAATATGCCGAGAAGATGGCGGAGGTGGTGGGCGACCGCCGTTGGATGGAGATGTCGCGCCTGCTGGCGGCCGAGATGCTGGCAAAGAAGAACATCCACCCGAATCTCGATTTCCCAGCCGGGCCCGCCTACCACCTGATGGGCTTCGACATCCCTCTCTTCACCCCGATCTTCGTTGCCGCCCGCATCACCGGCTGGTCGGCGCATGTGATCGAACAGGCGGCCGACAACCGCCTTATCCGCCCGCTCTCGCATTACACCGGCGCGACGCAGCGCGCGGTTCCCGCCATGGCCGATCGCCGCTGACATGGGCGGGATGGTTGCTGCGCCCAGCGCGCAGCAGCCAACTCGCGAAACCTCTCCGCATCATCGTGGATCGTGACGCGCCGCAACGCATGATCACACCAGTTGGATGCACGCGAAAATAAGCGCGTGCGCGAAGGCTTTTTGTTGACATGCATCGGGCGCGTGCAGATAGCGTGAGACGCGCATGAACCGTTCCACGCGATTCGCGCGCTATGCTGTCAAGCACCCTGTGCAGTTTGGATGCACCCGGCAGGCAGCGGCGCGGCGAAGGGAGGGGATGGTGATCGGCGCAACGCAGCGCGGAAGGGCGGTCTTTGAGCCGTGGGCGAATGCGAGAGACGGGCTTCGGAGACGATAGCCCATTATCGCGAGCCGGACGCGGCGCGGTGGTCGGAGGGAAGAACCCCCGATGCGCGCCTGCGATGGACGCCCCACCTCAACGCGCGGCGGAGACAGACCCAGTGACGCCTCCCCCCCGATAGGTGGGCGCGTCGGCGGGTCAGATTTTGGCCCATGACGTGACCCATTCGACATAAAGCACCCAGGAGATCCAGCACGTGAGCGAAGAGAAGACCCCCCGAGCGGCCGCAATGGCCATGAGCACGACGCGCCGCAGCGCCGGCACGCGCAAGGCGAGCACCGCCGGCCGCGCGAAGCCGGCCGCCAAGACGACGCGTGCCACGAAGACAGCCGCCGCTAAGAAGCCGGGCCCGAAGAAGGGCAGCACGACGGCGAAGAAGGCAACCGCCACGGCTCGCTCCGCGAAGAAGGCCACGCCGGCTCGCAAGACCGCCGCCAGCAAGGCCACCACCGCGCGCAAGACGGCGACGGCTCGCAAGACCGCCGCCAGCAAGGCGACCACCGCGCGCAAGACGACGACGGCCCGCAAGCCCGCCGCGGCGAAGAAGGCCGCACCGAGCCGCCGCACCGCCGCCGCCGCAACCGCCAAGCGCGCCCCGGCGAAGCGGGCCACCGCTGCAAAGTCCGCCACCGCGCGCCGCCCGGCCGCGAAGCGCACCAGCACGGCTGCCAAGCGCACCACGGCGACGACGGCCCGCAAGGCGCCGGCCCGCAAGACCGCGGCCGCCACGCGCAAGCCGGCCGCCAAGCGCGCCACGGCGACGACGGCCCGCAAGGCGCCGGCTCGCAAGACCGCGGCCGCCACGCGCAAGCCGGCCGCCGAGCGCACCAGCACGACGGCCTCCCGCACCGCCGCCCGCAAGGCGCCGGCAACCCGCGCCGCTGCGACGCGCGCCACTGCCACGCGCAAGAGCGCCGCGCCCTCCGCGCGTAGCGAGGCTGCGAAGAAGGGTGCGGCCACCCGTGCTCGCCGGAAGGCTGAGGCTGCCGCTGCCGCCGCGACTGAGGTGGTGACGGAGATCGAGAACATGAACAACGGCAGCGATCAGACCTGATCGCAGCGTTGCGCAGAGAAAGGGGGCGCCTTGGCGCCCCCTTTTTTGTTGGAAGGCTAGCTGAAGGCGCGCAGCAGGATGTCGCGCCTGCCGGCCGCACCGGGCTTCAGCAGGATATGCAGTCCCGATCCGGCGACGGTGCACCAGGGCAGGCCGGAATCGATTTCCGCGCCGATGCGAAGCTGCCGGATACCCAGCCGCTCCACCACGGCGGGGAAGGCAGCCTCTCCTGCTATAAGCAGTCGCGTGACGCCCTGCGCCACCAGCCCTTCCGCGAGTGCCGCGAGCAGTTCACCCGTGCCAGGCGCGTCCGCAGCAGTCGGCGATGCGGCGATCACCAGCGGCCCGTCCTCCGGTTTCTGCGCGGCGGCCCAGTCCAGCGCCTCCGTGGCGCCGAGCGTGCCGTCGAGATCGAGCGTCGGGCAGTACAGCCGTGCCAGGCCAAGTTGTGCGATGGTCGCGCGCGCGCCCGAGGCGGCCAGCACCGCGGCCGGACCATCTGGCACGTCCTCCGCAGGTATGGAACCCAATGAGGGATGACCGAAGTTCTTCGGCAGGCCGAGGGCGATGCCTGGGCTTCCGACCAGCAGCGCCTGTGCTGCGGCGGCCGCACCCAGGGCAAGCAGATGCTCATCGGTCAGGGAGTCTGCGATGGCGTAGCGCCGCCCCGCTTCCACAAGGCGTGACATTTCCCGCCGGATCGCGCCGGCACCTTCTTCCATGATGCGGAAGGGGATCAGCGCGACAGGGGCATCGGCCTGCATGGCCAGGCGGCGAGGCAGGTTCGGCTCGCCGCCCGCCAGCGCAGTGCCGGTGAAAAGATGGCCGAGATAGACGGTGCGGCCGGAGGAGGGAGCACCGGGTGCGATGGCGGCGAAGCTGGCCTGCAAGCGGCGCAGCAGCGCATCGGTCACTGGCGCGATCGCCGCGCCCTCGAAGCCCGGATCGACCAGTTGCAGGATCTGCCGCGTGCCGGCCGCCAGCAGCGCCTCGCAGGCGGCGAGGCTTTCCGCGACAGCCTGCGTGACCGGGGCGTTGCGGGTCCTTGGCACGATGGCCAGGGCATCCGCCTCGGGCAGTGCATCCTCTGGCAGCCCGATCGCCACCGCCGTGCTCATGCCCTGGCGCATGAGGATGGCTCCGCATTCGATCGCGCCCGCCAGATCATCCGCGATGATGCCGAGCTGTGCCATGGCTGCTACCGGGCTCGTCTCGGGGGCAGGGCGAGGAGGTCGGAATGCCCGACCACCGCCCGCAGCCGTCCGCGCCGCGCCTGCGCCGTCCGTGCTGTCGCCCATCCGGTGATCACCTCGCCGTTGCGCGGCGCCTGCCGCATGGCCGCCTGTGCATGGCCCTGGGCGAGGTCCGAGAGCATCCGCGTCTCATGCGTGCCAATGCGCCAGGGAGAGGGAGCGGTGGTGACCTGGAAACCCTGCGCCCGGAAGGCTTCAGCCATGGCACGGGTGGCGCCGCCCCCCAGCGCCGGGCCGCCGAAGCCCTTGTCACGCAGCTGATCGCGCCGGAAGCCGCGCGCCACGGTCCCATCCGCCGGATGCACCGGCAGGAACCGTGCATCGCCATGGACATTCAGCGCCGAATAGAAGGGCAGGCGCAGCGCTTCCGCCATGCGTGATACCCAGGAGCGGGAAACGAGGTCACAGAGCGCTGTGCAGACCACACCATCGGCACGCCCCAACGGCAGGCCATGCGGCGCATCGGCGAGGTCCAGCACCAGCCCCTCGATACGCCATGCGCCGGCCGGGGTATGCACCAGCAGCGTGTGCTTGTTCGGCGCCGAAACTTCAAAGCCGACCGCAACCGCCCGGTCGGCGATGGTGTCGAAGGCGAATTCGATCAGCGTGACATCCGCATCCACCAGGGTCCAGGCCTGGGGGCGGTTCAGGATGGGAGCAAGCCAGCGGAACAAGCTGCCGGTACCCGCACCTAGGTCCAGCAGGCGCGGCCGCGCGGGCAGGGCGGCGGACAGCGCCTGCGCCAGGCGCAGATCGCGGGCACGGGCATCGGGCGGCTCACGCAGCTCAAGCCAATCGGCATCGAAACTCTCGGTCATGGGGTGGCGGCGGTCTCGATCTCGCGGGCGAAGGCTGCGGCGCGGTCGGACCAGCGCGGCAGGCGCTGGCCGGCACGCCAGGCGGCGTCGGACATGGCCTTGCGCAGGCCAGTGTCATAGATGGGGCGGCGCATGGCACGGGAGAGGCTGTTGTGGTCGCCCGGCTGCGCGATCACGGCCGCGTCGCGCGGTGCCAGATCGGCCAGCGCGCCGCCAGCGGTGATGGCCAGCGGCAGGCCGCGCGCCAGCGCCTCGGCCACCGCCATGCCATAGCCTTCCCACCAGCTTGCCAGGGCGAAGAGATCGGAACGGGCATAGAGCGCCTCCAGCGCCGCGTCCTCCATCTCGCCGGCAAAGGTGACGCGTTGCGCGATGCCGAGTTGCTCGGCCAGTGCCTGCAGCCCCTGCAGCCCCTGCAGCCCCTGCAGCCCCTGCAGCCCCTGCAGATGCACCGGATCGCGTGGGGCACCGATGATGGTGAGGTCCCATTCGATGTCCGTCAGCCGCCCCAGGGCGCGCAGCAGCACGTCATATCCCTTGCGCGGCACGATGGCGCCGACGGAGAGGATGGCGCAGCCCGCGCGTCCGGAGCCCGTGGCGCGCGGTGCCTCATCCGTGCCCGGCTCCACAGTGCCGATCCGCGCGGGATCGGCGCCGAATTCCGGTTCCAGCCGCTCGGCGGTGAGCTTCGAGGTGGTCACCAGCCGGCCGAGGCGTGGGAAGAGAAGGCGCTCGCGCTCGCGCAGCGCCTCGCGATCCGCTTCGGGAAAACCGGTCTCCAGCGCCGTAGGATGGTGGATCAGGCCGATGGCGCGGCGCATCGCCTCCAGCTCCGCGAGGGGCGCGAAGGCGGGCAGGCCGAGGCCGTCCACCACCAGAACCTCGCCGGGCGCCAGGCGCGCGAGCACGCCGCGGGCGGCGGCTTCCGCTTCGGCATCGGGCAGGGGATGGCGGCCCGCCATCTCCTCCACCCGCACCGCATGTCCCAGCGCACGCAAGCCAGCGATGATCCGCCGGTCATAGCCATAGCCGCCGCTGATCGCCTCCAGCGGCGCCGGGACGGCGAAGGCGATCTTCATGCCGAGGCTGTGCCCGCCGGCACATCGGCCTCATAGGCAGCCCAGGCGAGGGGGCTTTCCCGCAGCAGCACCTTCACGCTGCGCACCGCCTTCCCGCCCTCGCCGAGCTTGCCCTCCGCCAGCGCGGCGCAAAGCAGGCCATGAATATGGAAGCACAGGAACTCGGTGGTGGTGTTCTGCCCGGCAAAGGCCGGCAGCGTGTCCAGGTTGTTGTAGTCGAAGCTGTCAAGGATGCGGCGCAGTTCCACCCGTGCGGCGGCGATGTCCACCAGCAGGTTGGCATCGTCCAGCCGGGGCGCGCGGAACTCGGCCTCCACCACGAAGGTAGCGCCATGGACGCGCTGCGCCGGGCCGAAGCCCTCGCCGCGGAAGGAATGGGCGATCATCACGTGATCGGCGACGGTCAGGCTGTACATGCGTATCTCATTGATAGGTCACGACGGGACAGAGAGGCGCTGCCTGGCCTTCCGCCGGGTCCCCCAGCAGGGATGGCATGGCGCGCGGCAACTCGGAAAAGGCGATCACTGGCCCGCAGAGTGCGTCCAGTGCCTGGTCTGCCAGCAGGGAAAGCGCCAGCGCCAGCCGCTCCGCATGGCTGCGCCGCCCGCGCATGGCCGGCGAAACCTGCCCGACCTGGCTGGAGCGGATAGTGACGCGGTTGGCATGGAAGCTCCCGCCCAGCGGAAGGGTGCATTCGGCGGCGCCGAACCAGGAGGCCTCGATGATCCGCGCCTCGAAGCCCGCGCAGCGCAGAGCGGTGCGGAGACCTTCCGGATGACCGCTGGCATGGATGATCAGGTCCCGCTCTCCAGGCGCCTCCTCGGGCGCGGCGAAGCGCAGGCCAAGGCGCTGCGCCACCGGCGCGCGGTGCGGATCAGGGTCCACGACCGCCAGATCCATCGCGGGAATACGCGAGAGCAGCCAGGCTGCGAGCAGTCCCACCACCCCCGCGCCAACCACAAGCGCGCGTTCCCCCGGAAGCGGCTGCGCATCCCAGATGATGTTCAGCGCCGTCTCCATATTGGCCGCAAGCACCGCGCGCCATTCAGGCACATTGTCCGGCACGAGGGCGCAGAGGGAGAGTGGGGCGACGAAGCTGTCCTGGTGCGGATGAAGGCAGAAGACGCGCTGCCCGATCCATTCCTCCGGCCCGTCCTCCACCACCCCGACGGCGGCGTATCCGTATTTGACGGGGAAGGGGAACTCGCCCGATTGCAGCGGGGCGCGCATCCGTGCCCATTCGCCCTCCGGCACGCGGCCATGGAAGACCAGCCGCTCCGTGCCGCGGCTGATGCCGCTGGCCAGGGTGCGGACCAGCACCTCGTCCTTGCCGGGCGCGCGCAGTGTTTCGCCATGAATGGCGCCCTGGCCGGGGCCGGTGGTCCAGAAGGCGGTGGCGGTGGTGTTCATTCGCCCTCGCAGATGCGCGGCCGCGTGCGGCGCAGCGGGATGTCGAAAAGGATGTCGCCGCCCTCCAGGGGATAAGGGGTCCAGTCGAAACGCAGCCCTTCCGCGATGCGCGCCACTTCGGGCAGGATGAAGGCCGCGCGCCCGGAGCCGAGGATGATGGGCGCGACGGTGAGGTGTAGCCGGTCCAGCAGCCCCGCCGCCAGAAAGCGCGAGACGGTCACGCCCCCGCCCTCCACGAAGATTCGCGACAGGCCACGTGCATGGAGGGCACTAAGCAGGGCGGCGAGATCCATCCCGTCCCCGGCGCGTGGCAGGCGCAGCACGCTGGCATTGCCATGGCGCTCTCCGCCCGGCGCATCCTCCAGGCAGGCAAGGATGCTGGGCGGACCGGTATCGCGGAAGACGCGCCGATCGGTTGGCAGGCGGCGCGACGGATCCAGCACCACGCGCACCGGGCTGTCGCCCGCCACTTCGCGCGTTGTCAGTTGCGGGTCGTCCTGCACCACCGTCCCGGCGCCTACCAGAACCGCGTCGCACAGGGCGCGCAGGCGATGGGTGTGCAGGATGTCGCCGCGCCCGCCGATCCATTGGCTGGATCCGCCGGCCGTGGCGATGCGTCCATCCAGCGTCTGCGCCAGCCGGCCGATCACCATGCAGCCATCGCTTCCCATGGCCTTCGAGAGCACCGGCCCGAACAGATCGATGAGGGGATGGGGCGGCCATGGCGCCATTTTCCCGGCGCGGCGCTTCAGCAGCGCGGCCCAGGCCTCTTGCGTCGTACGATCCTCGGCGTCGGGCGTGGCATCCATCCTCGCGACCTATGCCCCAGCAGCGGGATGCGCGCCAGCAGGCCAAGGATGGCGAAATGCATCACGCTGGGCGGAGCATTGTGGTTGCAGCGCGGCATGCGGCCGTGACGGCGGCTCAGGCACGCGCCGCCAGCGCCAGCGAAGGCGCCTGCCTCGGCGCCACGCGCTGTCCCATGCCGCCATACGTTGTGGGACGGCTGGCGGGGATGGCGGCCCCGGCAATGGTTTCGATCACGCGGGATTGCAGCGCGATGGCGCGTTCCAGCAACCGGCGGTTCTCCTCTGACAGGTCGCGCAGACGCCCCGCCAGCCGCTCGGCCGCCTCGCGCAGCTCGCCGCGCGCGGTGTCGCCGGTTCTGGTCGCGGCGCCATAGGCGGCGGCGAAGGCGTCGGATGCCTGCAGCTTCGCGCTGGCCAGCACCGCGGCGCGCGAGAGGTCCAGCCGCGCCAATGCCTCATTCTCGGCGCGCAGCGCGTCGGCGAGGTGCTGGCCTGCATTCAACAGCGCCTGGATCATGGAAACGTGACTCATGGTGAAGCTCCCTGCTGGAGAGGTTGTGCCGACGCGTCGCCCTGAACGCGTAGCAATTCGCGGAACACGGCATCGGCGATGCCGACCCCGCCCCGGTCCGACCAGGCGCGGGCGTGATGCTCGATAAGCATCGGCCGCCACTGCTCCTCCGCCGCGCCGCCGGAGAGCAGCCCCTTCGGTGCCTCTCCGAAGACCGGCTTGAGCAGGGCGCCCAGTGCCTGCGCCTCGAAGCGGCGCGCGACGCGGGCGAGGGCGGCATGATCGGAGGGAGCGACCTGCATCACCGCACCTCCAACTCGGCCTGGAGCGCCCCGGCCGCCTTGATGGATTGCAGGATGGCGATCAGGTCGCGCGGTCCGACGCCGAGCGAATTCAGCCCGCGCACCAGCTCCTCCAGCGTGACGGAGCGCCGCAGGATGCCGAGGCGCCGCTCCCGCTGGTCGTCCACCTCGATTCCGGTGCGCGGCACCACCACCGTCTCGCCCCGCGCCATGGGGTTCGGCTGGCTGACCTGCGGCGTCTCGGTGACGCGGATGGTCAGGTTGCCCTGGGCGATGGCGACTGTGGAGACGCGGACATTCGCCCCCATCACGATGGTGCCCGAGGCCTCCTCGATGATCACGCGGGCCGCCTGATCGGGCTCGACGCGGAGCTGTTCGATCTCGGTCAGGAGGCGCGCGACGTCCCGGTTCCCGGTCATCAGCACCACGGTGCGTGGATCGGTGGCGGTCGCGTTCCCGGCGCCCAGCGCGTGGTTGATCGCCCCCGCCATGCGCTGCGCCGTGGTGAGGTCGGGGTTGCGGAGGGAGAGGCGGATGCGGTCGCGCCCCGCGAGTTCGAAGGGCAGTTCCCTCTCCACGACGGCACCGGAGGAGATGCGTGCGGAGGTCGGCACGCCACGCTGGATGGATGAGGCCTGGCCACGCGCGCTGAGCGCTCCGGTGGCGACCGCCCCCTGCGCCACCGCATAGACTTCCCCGTCCGCCCCCATCAGCGGCGTTACGAGGAGCATGCCGCCGGTGAGATTCGTGGCATCCCCCAGCGAGGAGACGGCGACATCCACGCGGCTGCCCGGCCGTGCGAAGGCCGGCAGGTTGGCCGTGACCATCACGGCCGCGACATTGCGCGTGTCGAGCTGCCGCTCCTGGTCCCGTGTGTTCACGCCCAGGCGTTCCAGCATCCCGACCAGCGACTGGCGCGTGAAGATGGCGGAGCGCAGCCGGTCCCCCGTGCCGGGAAGGCCCACAACCAGCCCGTAGCCGACGAGCTGGTTGTCGCGCACGCCCTCGACATCCGCGATGTCCTTGATCCGCACCTGCGCCAGGGCCAGCCCTGGCCAGAGCAGGAAGGTGAGAAGGATCAGCGCGGCCTTCGCGCTTCGGAAACCGGTCTGGCGCAATATGACCTCCACCAAGGTGGCTTCCCGAGCGCAATGCCCATGCCAGGGCGGGGTGGGGAGGAAGCGGCAGGAACTGCCTGGCAGGCACATTTTTCTTCCCACTGCCCGGCAGGATGAATCGGCAGGAGAAGGCAATGGCAGACATGCTCGGCATTGGCGGCATCGGCCGGACGACCCCGGCGGCGAGCCCGCGGGCGGCGGCGAGAGGCGGCGGCTTCCGGCTGCCTGGAGCGGCGCAGGAGTCGGCGGAGAGCAGCGCCACCCTGGCCGTGGCGCCTCTGGGAATGGTGGCGATTCAGGAGGCAGAGGATGCGGCGGCCCGGGACCGTCGCGGCGCTGCCCGCGCGCGCGAGCTGTTGAAGGAGATGTCGGCCCTGCAGGCGGGCATGCTGGCGGGTGGGGTTGAGCCGGAGCGGCTGGAGCGGCTGGCCTTGCTGGCGGAGGGGGAGCCGCCCGCCGACCCTGTCCTGGCCGATGCCGTGGCGCAAATATCACTTCGGGCTCGAATCGAACTGGTGCGGCGCGGATTGGGGGCCGGACGTGGCTGATCTGTCGGTTCCAGGAGACGGCAGATCATAGTTTACGAGGCCGAAACCGTGGCATTCCGGTTGCGTCAGGATGAAATGCCGCTTGTTACGGGTCTTTGCCCAGGATCGGCACTTGTTATTCGCTGTGCAGCATCGCTATACGCGGCTGCCTACCAGGCCGGGGGGACCGGAGGGGTCGGCCAGGCCATCGGGATGCAAGCCATGCTCATCACCTTGCCGCCGGACTACAAGCCTTCGGATGACGAGGCTTTCATGAACCCCCGGCAGCTTGCCTATTTCCGACAGAAGTTGCTGCGTTGGCGGCAGGAGCTTCTTCGTGAGGCGGGCGAAACCCTGAGCTCCATGGGGCAGGGCGGGATCATCGAAGCCGATCTCACCGACCGCGCCAGCGTCGAGACGGACCGGGCCCTGGAGCTCCGCACCCGTGACCGCGCCCGGAAGCTGATCAGCAAGATCGATCAGGCCCTGGAGCGCGTGGACAACGGCACCTACGGCTATTGCGAGGAGAGCGGCGAGCCGATCGGCCTCCGCCGCCTGGAAGCCCGCCCGATCGCGACCTTGTCGATCGAGGCCCAGGAGCGCCACGAGCGCATGGAGCGGGTTCACCGCGACGACTAAGGTGGGTTAGGCGGGCAGGGGCTTCGGGCCCCTCATACCCGTTTTGCTTTGCCTGCCCAGGCTGTCAGGCCGCCATTGCGCCAGCAGCCGGCACGAATCTAGCTATCCCCCGTCCAGCGGCCGGCCCTCTCTGAAGCCCGGTCCCGCACTCGGGAGGATTCGGAGCGGCTCCCCACTTTTCGCGGTTGCCGGGAGCGCCGATTCCGGGCGCCACAACCGCCAAATCGTGGCCTGGATGCCGCAAAGCCCCTCGCACTCTCCGGGAATGCTTGCAAAATACCGCTCGGCAGAGCATGTGTCCGCCCGCAGCACGGACGCGGCAGCGGCGCCTTGCGGCATCAGGCAGACCGGATTGGGGCACGGGCGGAGCGGCAATGCCGCGAAGGCCCGCGCAGCCGCATCCGGGGGGCCGGGCCTCAGGGTCTTCCGTCGTTACCGGCCGCAAGGCCGGGTCGGCGCAGATGCGGCATCCCTGCGGTGCAGCCGTGGACCCGGTCCGCGGCACATCGCAAGGCAACCGGGCGGCTTCCGCCGCGCATCAACCCCGCGGCCCAGCCGCGGCCTAACCAAGCGGCCCAGCCGCGACACCATTGCGCGGCCCAGCCGCGACATCACTGCGCGGCCCAGCCGCGACCGACGGAGGCCCAAGTGGCGCGCACCCCTCTCGAGCGTATCCGCAACATCGGCATCACGGCGCATATCGACGCCGGCAAGACGACGACCACGGAGCGCATCCTCTACTACACCGGCAAGTCCCATAAGATCGGTGAGGTCCATGAGGGCAACACCACCACCGACTACATGGAGCAGGAGCGTGAGCGTGGCATCACGATCACCTCCGCGGCCGTGACGGCCGAGTGGAAGGGCCATCGGATCAACGTCATCGACACCCCGGGCCACATCGACTTCAACATCGAGGTGAACCGCTCGCTGCGCGTGCTCGATGGCGCTGTCTTCGTGATCGAGGGCGTGGCCGGCGTGCAGCCGCAGTCCGAGACCAACTGGCGCTTGGCCGACCGCTACAACGTCCCGCGCATCATCTATATCAACAAGCTGGACCGCACGGGCGCCGACTTCTACCGCGCCGCCGCGACCCTGACCGAGAAGCTCGGCATCAACTGGGTCACGCTGCAGCTGCCGATCGGCATCGAGGACAGCCTGAAGGGCATCGTCGACCTGGTCGAGATGAAGGCCCTGATCTGGGAAGGCGATGAGCTGGGCGCCAAGTACCATGAGGCCCCGATCCCCGACGACCTGAAGGAGAAGGCGGCCGAGTACCGCCAGATCCTGCTCGACACCGCCCTGTCCGTCGATGACGCGGCGATGGAAGAGTATTTCGACAAGGGCGACGTCTCGGTTGAGACCCTGAAGAAGTGCATCAAGAAGGGCACGATCGCCGGCACCTTCCGCCCGGTCGTCTGTGGTTCCTCCTTCAAGAACAAGGGCGTGCAGCCGCTGCTGGACGCCGTCTGCGACTACCTGCCGAGCCCGGTGGAAGTCGAAGGCATCATGGTCGCCCCCGAGGAAGGCCAGGATGAGACGACCCCGCGTCGCATCATCGAGGTGAGCGAGACCGCGCCCTTCTCCGCGCTCGCCTTCAAGATGATCAACGACAAGTACGGCAACCTGACCTTCATCCGCGTTTATGCCGGCGTCGTGCGCCAGGGCGACACCGTCCTGAACACCGCCAAGGGCAACAAGGAACGCATCGGCCGCATGTTCCAGATGCATGCCGACAAGCGTGAGGAAGTGAAGGAAGTGTTCGCCGGCGACATCGTCGCCATCGTAGGCCTGAAGGACACCCTGACGGGTGACACCCTGGCTGACCCGGCGGACCCCGTCGTGCTCGAGCGCATGGCCTTCCCGGTCCCGGTTATCGACATCTCCGTCGAGCCGAAGACCAAGGACGGCGTCGAGAAGATGACGCTCGGCCTGCAGAAGCTGGCCGGCGAGGACCCCTCGCTGCGCCTGAAGACCGACCAGGAAACCGGCCAGACCATCCTGTCCGGCATGGGCGAGCTGCACCTCGAGATCATCATCGACCGCCTGAAGCGCGAGTATGGCGTGGACGCCAATATCGGCGCTCCGCAGGTGGCTTATCGCGAGACGATCACGAAGTCCCACACCGAGACCTACACCCACAAGAAGCAGTCGGGTGGCTCGGGGCAGTACGCCGAGGTGAAGATCACCTTCGAGCCGCTGGAGCGGAACAAGGGCGTCGAGTTCGTCAACGCGGTGGTCGGCGGTTCGGTGCCGAAGGAGTAC
Source organism: Roseomonas xinghualingensis (assembly GCF_025791835.1). Taxonomy (GTDB): domain Bacteria; phylum Pseudomonadota; class Alphaproteobacteria; order Acetobacterales; family Acetobacteraceae; genus Roseomonas; species Roseomonas xinghualingensis. Next base: position 44,713 of record NZ_JAOXLP010000010.1, on the reverse strand, counting down.
ATCCCGGCCGTCGACAAGGGCATCAAGGTCCAGGCCGACACGGGCGTGCTCGCCGGCTTCCCCACGGTGGACTTCAAGTTCTCGCTGGTGGACGGCAAGTACCATGACGTCGACTCGAGCGCCCTGGCGTTCGAAATCGCCGCCAAGGCCTGCTTCCGCGAGGGCATGAAGAAGGCCGGCCCGGTGATCCTGGAGCCGATCATGGACGTGGAGGTGACCACTCCGCAGGACCATGTCGGTGACGTGGTGGGCGACCTGAACCGTCGCCGCGGCATCATCCAGAGCCAGGACATGGCCGGTACCTCGGTGATCATCCGGGCTCATGTCCCGCTGAAGGAGATGTTCGGCTACATCTCGAACCTGCGCGGCATGACGAAGGGGCGCGCCTCCTTCTCCATGCAGTTCCACCACTACGATCCCGTCCCCCGCAACGTGGCGGACGAGATCATGAAGGCTTCGGCCTAGTTGCCGATGCGGCTGCGCTGGATGCGGGGCCGCACTGAAATACCGGGCAGCGGCGCCAGCTGGCTCCGCGCCCGGGAATGGGTAGGTTACGACGACGCGGGCGAGACCATCGCCCGCGTCGTTCGCGTTCATGGTCCCTTCATCACCGATTGGCGTCTGTTCCACGCCGTGGCGCTGGATGACGAGGCACGCGTGGTCGAGTTGTGTCCTTCCCTGCCGGGGGACCGCTGGCTGGTTGTGGTGAACGACCGGGTGGTGGACCGTGCCCCCCTGGCCCTGACCGCTGTGCGACGGGCCGAGGAGGCGCTGGCTTCAGGCTAGGGCAAATCGCCCCATGGGGCAGGATCGCGGGCCGCATGCTTCTCAGCGCCTCAGGTGGTGCAGCCCCGTCGCATCCAGCACGACCACCCCGTCCTCCACTCGGGTCGCGACATAGCGCAGCCGGGCCGAGCCGCGGTCCTTCCTGGCGCGGGAGCGGGTCACCATCACCACTTCCACCGTTACCGCCACCTCCTCGCCGGGGCGGAGCGCGGCGGGCCAGCGGACTTCCATGGCCGAGCCGGCCAGGCTGATGTCCCGCAGCAGGGGGCTGGCCATCAGCATCCCAAAGCAGGCCGAGAGGGTATGCAGCCCTGCGGCCACCACCATGCCGAAAATGGAGTCCTTCGCGGCCTCTTCATCCAGATGGAAGGGCTGTGGATCGTAACGGCTGGCGAAAGCCTGTATCTCCTCAAGGGAGAGAGTCAGGCGGCCCAGCTCGTAGCGGTCGCCAGGGTGCAGATCATCGAGCGATTGAAGGCGGGGCAGCGTCATGGCCACCCCATAGTGCCGTGATCTTGCCCCTTGAAGCCACGGCCCCGTAGGGCGACATCTCCCACATGATTCAGGACCCGCACAGGCCCCCGGTGCTCGATATGACGCCGGAGGGCGATTTCCGGGACACGCAGAAGCCGCTCGCCGGCTCCTGGCTTGACCGTGCCCTGCTGCGCCTTGGCGGCGCGGCGGCCCTTGCCGTGGCCATAGCGGGCGGGCTGGTGCTGGCGGCCTTGGCAGCGCTGATCCTTGGCTTGCTGATCCCGGTGCTCATCGTCGCGGGGCTGGTCGGCTTCGTCTCGCTCTGGTGGCGCATGCGGCGCGCCCGGCGCAGCGGCATGACCGGCTTCGTCGTGCTGCGCCGCTGAGACCTGCCGTGTGCCCGGCGGGGTTCACGCCTGATCCCGACCGGCTATACGAGGTAGGCCGCGATGGCCGGCCCTATACTTATGATCCCGGCCTGTCCGGCGCGGGCGAGCGGCTGGAACTCCGCGCCCGGCGCTGGTGGGTTACGGCCATCCTGCTGAATGCGGCGTCCATGGGGGTGGCTGCCGGGGCGGCCATGCTGACGCCGCGAGGCGTGGCAGCGTGGCTTGGCATCCTGCCGATCGTAACCGCCCCGCTGCTTCTGGTTTCGCCCATCCTGCGCCGCCGGGCGCTGCGCGCCCCCCGGCGGATCCATCGCCGCCGCCCCGATCGCTTCCCGCCGCCGGATCTTCCCTGAACAAGAGCGGCTTCAGCGCGGATTCTTGATGCCGTAGTTCGTCGGCCGATGCGGGTCCGAGGCTGCGCCGGCGCTGCGGTGCTCCCGCTCGCCCTTGCCGCCCTGGGCCTTGGCGCGGCTGCCATGCGGCCCATCCGGCTCCTGGCCGAGCTGCGTCCCGGCATCCGGGTCCAGGGAGAGGCGCTGCCGCATCTCCTCCTCGGAGACGCAGGCCTGCTTCGCCTGTTCGGCGGGCATGGAAAGCCGCACCACCCCGCCATCCAGCCCCGCCACGGTGGTCAGTGGCAGGTAGCGATGGACCCCGCCCGAGGCCGGATCGTTCTTCGCCAGCTTGATGAACTCGCCCTCCAGGTGATTGACCATGCCGAAGGGCTGCCCGTCGCTGCCGATCACGGGCATATGTCCTGGATCTCGCCGGCAGCGAGCCTGACCGCGTTGACCATGCGGTGCTCCTCCATTCCTTGGTGGCACGCCGGGATGCCGGGCGCTTCGGCTCAGCTCCGGCCGGGGGGAACTCCCATCCGCTCGGGAGGTCTGGCCGGCCATGCGGTCATCGGGGGAGGGGTCTTCGCCCCGCAGCTTGGCATTCCCGACGGTATTCACCTCTGGCCCACCCGGCTTGCTGTTGCCGCCACCCTTGCTGTTGCCACCGCGTCTGAACGCGCCGGCATTGCTAGGTTTGCGCCCCGGCGGGCTGTTTCGGCACGTGGCAAAGAAAAAGCGCGCCGCCCCGGAACCGGGGCGGCGCGCCTGGCATGCGCGGGAAGAAGGATCAGGCTGCGCGGCTGACCGCGCCCAGATCGGCCCGCTTGTCGAAGCGCGCCACGCGGGAAAGGAGGTAGTCCACCTCAGCACGCGCCGTGGCGGTCAGGCCGGCACCAGGGCGGCGCTGGGCATCGCTGGCCAGGATGCCGCGGCGCTTCAGCACATACTTCCGTACCGCCAAGCCCACGCCCTGCTGCTGCTCGTAGCGGACGAGCGGCAGATGGGCATCGAACAGGTCATGCGCCTCGTCGCGCTTGCCCTCGGCCTGCAGGCGGACGACATCGGCCAGCATGTCTGGGAAGGCATAGCCCGTCATGGCGCCATCGGCGCCGCGCTCGCATTCGAAATCGAGGAAGAGCCCGCCATTCCCGCAGAGGATGGAGATGCGCTTCATCGATCCGTCCTTCTCGAAGCCCCGGAGGGTCGAGATCTTCTCCAGGCCGGGCCAGTCCTCATGCTTCAGCATGACGCAGGAGCTATGGGCCTGGACGATGCGGCGGATCACCGAGGGCGTCATCACAACGCTGAAGGTCAGCGGATAGTCCTGGATGACGAAGGGCACGTCCGGCCCGATCGCCTCCACCGCCTGGGCGTAGTAGTTCACGATCTGGTCATCGGTGCGCAGCGTGTTCGGCGGCGCGATCATTACGCCCGCCGCGCCGGCATCCATCACCGCCGCTGTCAGGGACTTCATGGCGGCGAAGCCGGGCGCGGAGACGCCCACGATGATCGGGATGCTGGTCCGCTTGATCATGCGGGAGGCGATGGCGATGCCCTCCTCCATGTCCAGCTTCGGCGCCTCGCCCATCTGGCCGAGCACGGTGATGCCCGTGGCGCCCGCCTCGACGAAGAAGTCCGTCAGCCGGTCGTTGGAGGTCTCGTCCACCCGCCCGTCGTCATGGAAGGCGGTCGGCGCGATGACATAGACGCCCTTGGCGGTAGTCAGGTCGGTCATGGCGTTCAGCCCTTCTTCCACGCTTCGTAGCGCGCCTTGTTCTCGGCATTGGGGGGATAGAGGCCCGGAAGGGCGGCGCCCTTCTCCACCTCGGACATGATCCAGTTCTCCTGGCGCTCCTGCTCGATGGCGGCCTCGGTCACGGCCTCCAGCAGGGCCTGCGGGATCAACACGGCGCCGTCCTGGTCCACCACCACCACGTCGCCGGGGAAAACGGCGACGCCGCCGCAGCCGATCGGCTGCTCCCAGGCGACGAAAGTCAGGCCCGCGACGGAGGGCGGCGCGGCGGCGCCGTTGCACCACACGGGCAGGCCGGTGCCGAGGACGCCCGCGATATCACGCACCACGCCATCGGTGATCAGCGCGGCCACCCCCTTCTTCGCCATGCGGGCGCAGAGGATGTCGCCGAAGATGCCCGCATCCTGCACGCCCATGGAATCGACCACGGCGATGCAGCCCTCCGGCATCGCCTCGATGGCGGCGCGGGTGGAGATGGGAGAGGACCAGCTCTCCGGGGTGGCCAAATCCTCGCGGGCGGGGACGAAGCGCAGGGTGAAGGCGCGGCCGACGAGGCGGGGCTGGCCCTCGCGGATCGGCTTGGTGCCGCGCATCCAGACGTTGCGCAGGCCCTTCTTCAGCAGCACCGTCGTCAGCGTGGCGGTCGAAACGCCCTCCAACGCTGTTTTGATCTGGGGATCGAGGTCCAAGGCGGTCTCCTCCGCGAAGCAGGCGGTTACCAGGGGCTTCGCGCGGCGGCGGAGGCACGTCAAGCACCGCCAGGGTTTGTCTCGGGGGTAAGGAACACCATCTTGGCGACCATGAACCATCCGTACTGGAAGAAGGGGATCGGCGCGGCGGCGCTGATCGCGGGGCTCCTTGGCCCGCAAGCATTGGCCCAGGCCCAGCAGAGACCGATCTTCCATGTGACGCCGGGCCCGCGGATCGTCACCCAGGAGGTGCCCGGCCTGACTGACCGGGAGGCGATCCGTCGCTGGCTCTGTCCGAATGGCGGGCGGCCCATGCGAGGACGCCCCGGGCGATGCGATGGGCGCGGCCCCGCAGGTGGGGGGGCATCCGAGGTAGCCGGCTGGCACAAGGACCTGCCGCCGCCGACCCGGCGGCAGGTGGCCTGTCCTGCCGGCACGGTTCCCACCGAAGCCAGGGCCAATCCGGGCGTGGTGCGCTGCCTTCCGGGCGAGCCTTCTACTCCCGAAGCCCTCGTGGCGCAGGCAGGGTCGGAGGCTCCCTGAATACCTGCCGGATGGCCCACCAGGCCCCGGCCAGTCCTGCCACGGCCAGCCCCGCGATCAGCACCCAGATGGCCGGGCGGAATTCGAACTCCAGGTCGAGATTGGCGGCCAGGATCGCTGCGGCGGGCAGTTTGGTCGTTCCCGCGTACCATGCGTATTCCAGCCCTGCGGCCCCGAGTGCCGCCAACAGGGCGATGGGAAACAACGGCAGGGGATTACCCCGCCACCGCGCCGGCACCAGCCGCCAGAGCATCAGCCAGAGGAAGAAGCCCGTCATCAACGCCGGCTCGGAGATGTTGATCTTCGATTGCATGTAGAAATGCAGGATGCCGAGCGCCGTCAGCGGATAGACCAGCCGGTGCAGCCGCTTCCAGTCGCGCCCGAGCCGCCGCAGCCATCCATCGGTCGAGGTCCAGCCGAGCACAGAAAGCCCGATCAGCGCCGTGAAGCCGGTCGAGAGATAGGGCCGCTTCACGATCTCCAGCAGCACATGCCAGAGCCGCAGATGCTCGTTCCCGACATAGAGCGCGAGATGGGCGAGGGCATAGCCGAGTGCCGCCAGCCCCAGCATCCGCCGCAACTGCATCACGCGCGGCCATCCGAGGGTCCAGCGGGCCGGGGTGACGGCGAGGCTGATGAGCAGGAAGCGGATGCACCAGCTACCGGTCTGGTGGGTGGCCTCCGTCAGCGGTTCGGGGCCCAGCGCATCGGTGGCCCAGCGCCAGAGCAGCCAGAGCATCGGCGCGAAGCAGCCGAAAAGGACTGTTGCTTTCAGCCAGGAGAAACGGCCGCCCTGGTCTAGCCAGGGCCACGGACCCGGCTTTGGCTTCCGGGGACCATCCCGCCTCACCTTGTGCGGGTGGGTGGCGGCCGGGGAGGGGATGGCCTGATCGCTCACATCGGGGGTACCACACCATCCCGCGCGACCGTGACGCGGTTTGCGGAAAGGGTGCCGTCCGCCGCCTGGGCCGCGATGATGAAGACCTGTGCTCCCGGCTTCAGGTCCTCCATCGAGGCGGGGATAGGCGTCACCACCGGCACGTCAGGCGGCACCATCACCCGCACCTGCTGACCGCGCGCCGTGAGGGTGAGGCTTCGCCCGTCATTGCCCTCCACCACGGAATCCACCGTGGCATTGGTCATGGTGGAACTCGGGGTGAGGTCCCAGGCGTAATGGCCCTCTCCGGCGCCGCGCAAGGCTTCGGGAAAGACCAGCACCTCCAGCGCGCGCCAGACGCCATCCGGCCCCGGCTCGGCCGCCGTCCCGATGAAGCTGCCCGGCGTGATCGCGGAGAGCTCCAGGCGGCGCAGGGCGGAGACGGCGGGATTCTCCGCCAGCCGTACCGTCTCCCTCCCACCCTCGCGCGTGGCAATGGTGAGGTCGCGGCCGGAGAGCCCCTCGATCGTGCCGCGGATGCGGCGCGGCGCGGCCTGGGCCAGTGCGGGCGGCCTCGCCAGGGCAAGGCCCGTGAGGGCCAGGAGTATGCAGCGCCTGTTCATCGCCTCTCTCCTCCTCCAGGGCGAGAACGCGCGAGCGCCTTATCCGTGCACAACGCCCGCCGCGCGAAGCCGCGCCAGCTCCTCCGCGCCCAGGGCGGGGCTGAGGATCTCGTCATTATGCTCCCCGAGCTTCGGTGCCGGACGGGCGAGGATGCCCGGCGTGCCCGAGAGGCGCGGAACCTCTCCATGCATCGGCAGCCAGCCCATTTCCTCGTCCGGTACCTCGATCAGGCTTTCATGCTCGGCGACATAGTGGTCCTTCTCCAGCGCGGGCGCGTCCATGATGGGGCCGATGGTGACGCCCGCCGCATCGAAATGCGCCAGGTTCTCCGCCATCGTCCGCTGGGCCACGAAGCCGCCGATGATGGCGTCCAGCGACTCCCAGTTCTTCAGCCGGGCGGCGTTGGTGGCGTAGCGCTCGTCCTGCAGCAGTTCGGGCCGGCCGATAGAGGCCAGCAGCTTGGACGTCATTCCCTGGGTGGAGGAGGAGAGGCAGACCCAGCCGCCATCCTTGGTGCGATAGGCATTGCGCGGTGCCGTGTTGGTGCTGCGGCTGCCCGTGCGCGGCTTGCGGCGGCCCGTGAGGCGCCAGTTGGCGATCTGCGGCTCCATCACCGCGAAGATCGGATCGAAGAGCGAAAGGTCCAGCACCTGGCCACGCCCATATTCACCCTCGGCCGCCCGCAGCGCGATCATGGCGGCGGAGGCACCGTAGAGGCCCGCGAAGGCATCGCCCATGAACATGGGCGGCAGCACCGGCTCCCGGTCCTCAAAGCCATTGACGGCGGCGAAGCCGGAATAGCCCTCCACCAAGGTGCCGAAGCCCGGCTTGTGCTTGTACGGGCCTGTCTGGCCCCAGCCCGAGACGCGCACGATCACCAGCCTGGGGTTCAGCTCCAGCAGCGCCTCCGGAGAGAGGCCCATGGCCTCCATCACCCCGGGGCGGAAGCTCTCCACCAGCATGGAGGCCGATGCGGCAAGGCGCCGCACCACCACCTGCCCCTCGGATGACTTGAGATTGAGGCAGACGCTCTTCTTGTTGCGGCACCAGGTCTTCCAGGCGGTGGAGATGCCCTCCACCTTCCAGGCCCGCAGCGTGTCGCCCTCCGGTGGCTCCAGCTTCACCACCTCGGCGCCATGGTCGGCCAGAACCTTGGTCAGCAGGTTGCCCGCCACGAGGCGCGAGAGATCGACCACGCGCAGCCCGTCCAGCGCGCCTCGCGCCGAGGGGTCGAAGTTGCGGCGGCGCAGGCGGGGCGTGTCTTCGGTCATGCTCATTCGATGCGGATATTGGCGTTGGAGGCGACTTCCCGCCATTTGGCGAGGTCTCGCTGCAGGAAGACATCACCCTCGGCGGCGGAGAGCGGCGTGGGGCGCGCGCCCTCGCCCTCGAGATAGGTCGAGAGGCGGCCTCCGGTGAGCGCCTCATTCGCCACGGCATTGATCCGGTCCCGGATCGCGGGCGGCAGGCCACGGCGGGCGAGAAGGCCCCACCAGATGCTCGCCTCGTAGTCGGGCAGGCCGCTCTCGCTCGGGGTAGGGCCCTGCGGACCGCCGGCGGGCCGGTCTTCGCTGGTCCAGCCCAGCACCTTCACGCGGCCTGAGCTGATCACGCCGCGCGCCGAGGGAATGGTGGTGAAGATGACCTGGATCGTACCTGACGCGAGGTCTGTCGTGGCCGGCCCCATGCCGCGATAGGGCACATGCTGCATCCGCAACCCGCCCGCCTTCTGGGCGAAGAGCTCGGCACCCATCTGGTTGATGCTGCCGGGACCAGAGGAGCCGTAATCCACCTTGCCCGGATTCGCCCGCACATAGGCGGCAAGCTCAGCCAGGTTGTTGGGCGGGAAGGAGGGCGCGGCGACAACGACGAGCGGCGCGACAGCTGCGATCGCCACCGCCTCGAAATCACCGGAGGCGTCATAGGGCGTGCGCTGCACTCCCGCGCTGGTGGCGAAGGTGGAGGAGGTGACCATCAGCGTGTAGCCATCCGCCGGCGCCCGCGCGACCTCGGCCGAGCCGATGGTGCTGCCGGCGCCCGGCCGGTTCTCCACGACGAAGGGCTGGCCGAGCTTCGCCTGCAGGTGCTCCGCCAGCGGCCGCGCCACGGCATCATTGCTGCCGCCAGGCGGGAAGGGGACGACCACCCGCACCGGGCGCGAGGGCCAGCCACCCGCTTCGCCGCCCTGTGCCCGCGCGACCGCCGGCATGGCCAGCGCGGCCGCGCCCAGCATTCGCCTTGTGATGACGCTCATTGTTTCCTCCGGTTCCTGTCGTTCAGTCCGCGCCGGGCAAGCCCAGCTTCTGGGCGAGATCCAGCACCAGCTCCGCGCCTTCGACGAAGGGCGCATCCACCATGCTGCCATCGACCATGAAGGCACCCCCCCCTGCCGCGATCTGTTCCCGCCCGACTTCCACGATCCGCTTCGCACGGGCGATCTCGGCCGGCGTCGGCTGGAAGGCCTCGTTGGCCAGGGCAATCTGGGTGGGGTGGATGCAGCTCTTGCCAGCATAGCCCATGCGGCGGGCGGCCTCGGCCTCGGCGCGATAGGCCTCGGGCCGGTTCACCCCGGCGAAGGCGCCGTCATAGGCGGGCAGGTTGGACTCGGCCGCCGCGAGCCGGACCGCCGTCCGCACATGGGAGAGCACGCCCGCATCCATGCGGTCGAAGCCATAGGGTTCGAGCAGGTCGGCATAGCCCAGCTGCAGCCCCGTCACGCGTGGATGTGCCGCGGCGATCTCATGCGCGATCCGCAGCGCGCGCGGCGTCTCGATGTTGCAGAGGATACCAATCGGCCGAGCCACGCCATTCTCGTGCTCCGCTTTCTCCAGCGCCTCGGCGGCCCGCACGACCTCCGCCGCATCGCGGATCATCGGCAGGTTGATCATATGCATCCCCGGCACCGCCACCGCCGCGATATCCGCGTCGAAATGCGGTGTGCCGATCCCGTTCACGCGGACGAGGATGACCTTCCCGCCATGCTCCCCGCCGCGCAGGAAGCGCGCCAGCATCTCGCGGGCCGGCTCCTTCCGATTCGGAGCCACGGCGTCCTCAAGGTCGAATGAAAGGGCATCGGCGGCCGAGGCGGCGGCCTTGGCGAAAAGCTCCTCCCGTGAACCGGGGACGAAAAGCTTGCTCCGCATGGGCGGGATAACAGGACGTTCCATGGAAGGAAGGCTAGACGCGACGCGGCTGGCATGGAACGGCTGCGCGCATCACAAGGAGGTCCGCCCATGGTCACCGGCATCACCCTGAACGAGGGCAGCGCGGCGCAGCGCGCTGCGGTGCGGAACTGGCTGGCCGGGCTGGACCGGCTTTCTGCGCCCATGGCCGAGAAGGTGGTGACCGCCTGGGTCAGCGCCTGGACCTCAAGCCCCTACGCCGCGCTGGAGGACATGCCCTATTCGACGATGGCGCCTGAGCACCGGCTGATCGACCATGTGAACCATGTCACCCGCGCCGGCTTCGACCTCGCGGTGCGGGCCGAGGCGGATTGGGGCGTGGCCGTGGAGCCCGATATCCTCGGCGCCATCCTCATCCTGCATGATGTGGACAAGCCGCTGATGTATGTGCGCGAGGATGGGGTGGTGCGGAACTCCGTGCTCTCGCGCGAGCTGCCGCATGGCATTTCCGGCGCGATGCTCCTGCGCGAGATGGGCTTCCCGCACCGTGTGGTGCACACGGTGGCGACTCATGCGCATACCCAGCCCTTCCACGGCACCAACCCGGAAGCCTGGATCCTCCACTATGCGGACTTCTTCGCCACCGACCGCGCGCTGCTGCTCGCGGGCACGCAGCCCTTCTACCAGCGCAGGCACTGACCGGCGTCAGGCGTTGCGGTGCGGCATGATGGAAATCGTGCCGCTCACCTCAAGCACGGCCAGATGGATGTCCTCCAGCCGCATCACGCCGTGAATCTCGCGGGCACTCTGCAGGATTTCACTCTCGCTGATCCGGGCTTCACGCATCCGGTCGTGCAGCGGTTGGCCATTCACCACCAGGATGGTGGGCAGGCCCTCCATCATGCGGTCCGTCTGGTGATGGCGCGCCTTCACCCAACGCAAGGTCACGTCGAGCCCGAGCAGGGTGGTGATGACGAGGATGCCATTGGTCATGGAGAAGTCCTCGCCCAGCAGTGCCTGCTGGGTCGCTTCGCCCACCACCAGCAGCAGCACGAAGTCGAATGTGGTGATGTGGCTCATGCTGCGCCGCCCGGTGATGCGGAACAGGATGGTCAGCGCGACATAAATCGCGACGGCACGGATCACGCTCTCCATGCGGCCGCCTCAGGGCAGGACGAAAAGGCGCAGCGGCAGGACGGCATCTCCCAGCGCCAACTGCCCCTGCACGATGCCGGGCTTCGCGGAACGGAGGTTCAGCACGATCTCGGCGGCATGGCCCTCGGCGGGCGGGTCGAAGCGTAGCCAGACGCGGCCGGGTGCGCGCGATTCGCCTCTTGGCTGGGGTTCAATGGCAGAGAGCGTCACCTCCGCCAGCCCGCCCTCCAGCCGCAGGGTCAGCGGAGCCGTCGGTGGTCCGACCGTACGGATGCGGAGCCTGCTGTCGCGGCCGATGCGTTCGATGCGCTCCCACTCCACCTCGATTGTTCCATCGGCGCTGCTGGACTTGGCCTTGGCCAGTGGTCCACCTCCGAAGACGCCGAGCGTGGCGAGCAGCACCAGCACCGCCATCGCGCCCCAGCCGAAGCGCTGGAAGCGCCAGACACGGCGCTGGAAATGGATGTCCTCCCCTACTTGGCGGGAGGCCTCCTTCAGGTCTGGGCTGGCCATGCGGGCGCAACGCCACGGAAGCGGCCACGTTTCCCAGCCCCTTCACGCGCCATTCCCTCCATGCGAAAGCGCATTGATGCGCATCCACATCCAGAACCCGCCCGAGGACCCCTATTTCTCCGTCACCGAGGAGCAGTGGCGGGCTGCCCTTGCCCGCAACCCGGACATGACGGGGCTGGAGGTGTCCTTCGCCAGGGATGACGCCGGTTTCGCACGAGCGTTGCCGGAGACGGAGGTGCTGCTGACCTGGGTGCGCTCGCTGCGCCAGCGCTTTCCCGTCGGCGCCCTGCCGGTGGCGGCACCGAAGCTGAAGGTGATCGCCTGCACCTCCGCCGGGGTGGAAAGCGCGATGCCCTTCGACTGGCTGCCGGATTCCGTCTCCCTGCTGAACAACCGCGGTACCCATGCCGACAAGGCGGGGGAGTTCGGCATCATGGCGATCCTGATGCTGCAAACCCGCATGCCCGCCTTCGCCGATATGCAGCGGCGCGGCGAATGGAAGCCACTGCATTCCTCCACGCTGAAGGGGGAGCGCGTGGTGATCGTGGGCATGGGCTCGCTCGGCGGCGGCATCGCGCGGCGGGCGAAGCAGTTCGGAATGCATGTCATCGGCGTGCGCAACAGCGCCGAGCCGCATCCCGATTGCGACGAAACCCACCCGACCTCCGCCCTGGATTCGGTGCTGCCGAAGGCAAGCTTCCTCGTCCTTGCCTGCCCGCTGACGGAGCAGACCCGCAACCTGCTCTCGCGCGAGCGCATCGCGCGGCTTCCCAAGGGGGCGCGGCTGGTGAATGTGGCGCGGGGCGCCGTCTGGGACCAGGACGCGATTTGCGACGCGCTGGAATCCGGCCATCTGGAAGGGTGCGTCACCGATGTGGCCGTACCGGAGCCGCTGCCGGCGGACCATCGCCTCTGGCGCACGCCGGGCATGGTGGTGACGCCGCATGTCTCGGCCGACGATCTGGCGCGCTACAACGACCACACGCTGGATATTCTGTTCGCGAATATTCGCGCCCTGCGCGAAGGACGCCCCCTGCCGAACCGGATCGATCCCGCGCGCGGCTACTGAGCCGCGCTTCCTCCGGACCTTGGAAGGCGGGGTAAGGCAGTGCCGCTCACGGTCGCGGTGCGGCGGCATCTGCGAGGATTGCGGCCCTGGCGCAGGGGCCTGTCAGGAAACCATGCCGCTCCGGCCCGGCAAGGCTGCCCGGCCGGAGCGTTGGAGAACTCAGCGCCGCTCAGGCACCGGCCAGCCGGCTTCCTTCAGGATCCGGGCCGCCGCCTCGCGGTTGGCGCCGAACTGCGCCACCGGCGTCGTATCCCAGCGCGGGCTGCCCAGGGCACGGGCCGCATCGGGAACCGGCGCGCCCGGCAGGGTCGGGTAGAAGATCCCGCCGCCGAACTCGTCCTGCGCCTTCTCCGTCATCAGGAACTCGATGAAGTGGATGGCATTCGCGCGGTTCGGCGCATTGCGCAGCAGGCCCACGGCGGTGACGTTGATCATCGCCCCCGGCTGGCCCTGGGCCTGATCCGGGAAGACCACGCGCAGCCGCTTGGCCGCCTCGCGCTCCTCCGGCTTTTCCGAACGCGCGAGGCGCAGCAGGTAGTAGTGGTTGGAGATCGCCACGGCGCAGCGGCCCGCCGCAACAGCCTGGATCTGCGCGTAGTCGGAGGCCAGCGGCACATCGGCCGCGAAATTGGCCTTCACGCCCTTGGCCCAGTTGGCCGCGCCTGCCTCGCCCAGATGCGCGATCATGCGGCCGGTGACCGAGAGGTTGTAGGTGGTCGGCGCGGTGGGGCAGACCTGCCCGCGGAAGCGCTCATTCGCGAGGTCGGCGAAGCTTGTGGGTGGATTGGCGGCATCATCCCGCACGACCATCCCGCGGGAGCGGGCCGAGATGCCGGTCCAGAGATTGCCGGGATGGCGCAGATGCGCGGGTACGCGCTGGGTAGCCGGGGAGGAATAGGCCTCAAAGATGCCCGCCTCCTCCAGCTGGGCGAGAGCCACCGCATCGGTGCCGAGCATGATGTCGCCGGCGCCGCGGGGATTGGCGGAGAGCGCCGTGATGGCCGCGTTGCGCTGGTTCGGCACGAAGTTGACCCGGATGCCGGTCTCCTTCGTGAAGCGGGCGTAGGGATCCTGATCCGCCGAGCCGGGACGTTGCGCGATGATGTTCAGCTCGCCCTGGGCCAGGGCCGGGCCAGCGGTCAGCGGGGCGAGAACGCTTGCAGCCAGAAGCAGTCGGCGCGCGACGGGTGGCATGGAGGTCTCCTGGAGAATCGGAGCCGGAGGCATAGCGCGGATCATGTTTCGGGCGAATGCCAATTGTTCGCATCTATAAGGATGGCTGGCTCAGTCAAACCACCGCGCCCGGCGGAACGTTCTGCAGGAATGCGGATCCATGCCATCGAATGCGGCTCCATGCGTCCCTTCGGCGGACGGCTCTGGGATGGGAGGACGCCCGGGCTGGGCCCTGCCCATCTCTCCTGCCGGTGCCTGCTGGCGGAGACGGATGCCGGGCTGGTGCTGGTCGATACTGGCTTTGGGCTGGATGATGTGAACCATCCCGTGCCGAGGCTCAGCCGTGCCTTCTACCATGCCGACCGGCCGCATCTGGAGGCGGATGAGACCGCCATCGCCCGCCTCCGCCGGCTGGGCTTCGATCCGCACGATGTCCGCCACATCGTCATGACCCATCTGGACTTCGACCATGCCGGCGGGCTCACCGACTTCCCCTGGGCGGCGGTCCATGTCCATGCGCGGGAGGCCGCTGCCTCGCGCCGCCGTGCCACCCCGGTGGAGCGCGGCCGATACCGCCCGCCACAGCTGTCTCATCCGATGAAGGAGTATGAGGCTCCGGGCGAGCCCTGGTTCGACCTGCCCGCGGTGAGGGGGCTGGAGGGGCTGCCGCCTTCCATTTTCTTCGTCCCCTTGCCCGGGCATACGGAGGGGCATTGCGGCGTGGCGCTGGGTACGGATGATGGCTGGGTGCTCCACGCCGGAGACGCCATCTTCATGCATTCGGAGCTGCGGGAGCCGCTGGCGATGCCGCCGCTTGCCGCCGCCTATGCCAATTTCATGCAGGTTGATCGCGCCGCCCGGCTGGAAAGCCGCCGCGTGCTGCGCGCCCTGGCGCGTGAACATGGGGAGGAGGTGACGATCCTCTGCACCCATGACCCGTCGCTGCCGCCTGGGGCGGAGCGACGGGTTTCCGCCTGAGGCGGGGAGGGGATCAGTCCTGCTGGAGCGCCGCGACGCCCGGCAGGGTCTTGCCCTCCAGCCATTCCAGGAAGGCGCCGCCGGCGGAGGAGACATAGGTCATCCGCTCCGCCACACCGGCATGGCGCAGGGCCGCCACCGTGTCGCCGCCGCCGCCGATGGACTTCAGCCCGGCGGACTGGGTGAGGCCCGCCACGCTCTCGGCCACAGCCACCGTCGCCGCATCGAAGGGCGGGATCTCGAAGGCACCAAGCGGGCCGTTCCACACCAGGGTGGAGGCCTTGCGCAGCCGGTCCTCGATCACCGCCACCGTCTCCGGGCCGACATCCAGCGCCATCATGTCCGAAGGTACGGAGTCCACCGGCACGGTGCGGGTTGCGGCGTTCGCCTTGAACTCGGCGGCCACCACCAGGTCACGCGGCAGCAGGATCTCGCAATTCGCGGCCTTCGCCTCGTCCAGGATCTGGAGCGCCGTCTGGTGCATCTCCGCCTCCTGGAGCGAACGGCCCATGCCGTAGCCCTGGGCGGCCAGGAAGGTGTTGGCCATCGCGCCGCCGATGACCAGCACGTCCACCTTCCGCGAAAGGTTCCCGAGCAGGTCGAGCTTGGTCGAGACCTTTGCGCCGCCGACGATGGCGACCACGGGGCGCGCCGGACTGCCCAGCGCCGCCTCCAGCGCCTCCAGCTCCGCCTGCATCAGCCGGCCGGCATAGGAGGGCAGCAACTTTGCCACGCCCTCGGTGGAGGAATGGGCACGATGGGCGGCGGAGAAGGCGTCGTTCACATAGGCATCACCGAGCTTGGCGAGGGCGGCGGAGAGCGCTGGGTCGTTCTTCTCCTCGCCCGCGTGGAAGCGGGTGTTCTCCAGCAGCAGGACATCGCCATCCTGCAGCTTGGCGACGGCCGCCTCGGCTTCGGGGCCGATGCAGTCATCGGCGAAGGCAACCGGCTTGTCGAGCGCGGAGGAGAGTGCCTCAGCCAGCGGCTTCAGCGACATCTCAGGGACGCGCTTACCCTTTGGGCGATCGAAATGGGAAAGGATCACCACCTTCGCGCCCTTGTCGGACAGCTCGCGGATGGTGGGGCAGAGCCGCTCGATACGGGTGCGGTCGGTGATGGCCCCGTCCCGCACCGGGACGTTCAGGTCGGCGCGCAGCAGAACGCGCTTGCTCTTGGCTTCGAGCTGGTCGAGCGTGCGGAAGGACGCCATTCGTATTCTTCCTGGAACATTGGGGCGGAAACGAAAAGGGGGCGCCGGAGCGCCCCCTGAACAGTCTCAGAGCTTGCCGAGGAGCGCCGCGGTGTCGCTCATGCGGTTCGAGAAGCCCCACTCGTTGTCGTACCAGGACATCACGCGCACCAGCCCGCCATCGACCACCTGCGTCTGCGTAGCATCGAAAGTGGAGGAGTGGGGGTCGTGGTTGAAGTCGACGGAGACCAGCGGCTGGGTGTTGTAGCCGAGGATGCCCTTCAGCTCGCCCTCCGCGGCCGCCTTCATCGCCGCGTTGATCGCCTCCTTGGTCAGGCCCTCGGTCTTCTCCGGCACGAAGTCGAGGCTGACGAGGGAGACGTTCGGCGTCGGGATGCGGATGGCGGTGCCGTCCAGCTTGCCCTTCAGTTCCGGCATCACCAGGCCCACGGCCTTCGCGGCACCCGTCGAGGTCGGGATGGCCGAGACGGCGGCGGCGCGGGCGCGGTGCAGGTCCTTGTGCAGCGTGTCCACGGTGTTCTGGTCGCCGGTATAGGCGTGGATGGTGACCATGTAGCCGCGCAGGATGCCGAACTTCTCATGCAGCACCTTCGCCACGGGCGCGAGGCAGTTGGTGGTGCAGGAGGCGTTGGAGACGATCTTGTCCTCAGCCGTCAGCGTCTTGTGGTTCACGCCGTAGACGATGGTCTTGTCGGCGCCCTCGCCAGGGGCGGAGATCAGCACCTTGCGCGCACCGGTGCCGAGCAGGACCTGCGCCTTCTCGCGCGCCGTGAAGATGCCGGTGCACTCGGCCGCCACGTCCACGCCGTCCCACTTCAGCTTGGTGGGATCACGCTCGGCCGACACCTTGATCGGGCCCCAGGTCTTGCCATGGGCCTTGATGGTGATGCTGTCGCCCTCGACGATCACCTCGCCAGGGAAACGGCCATGCACGCTGTCGTAGCGGAAGAGGTGAGCATTCGCCTCGACCGAGCCGAGGTCGTTGATCGCCACGAACTCGACATCGTCACGCCCGCTCTCGCAGGCGGCGCGCAGCACCAGGCGCCCGATGCGCCCGAAACCGTTGATCGCAACCTTGACCGCCATATCCGTCCCTTCCGTCTAATCAGCCAATGCGGCGCTTGACTGCCGCCACGACCGCATCAGCAGTGATGCCGAAGTGCTTGTAAAGATCGCCGGCGGGCGCGCTCGCACCGAAGCCCGCCATGCCGATAAAGATCCCGTTAGAACCCAGCCAGCGGGACCAGCCGAACTCCAGTGCGGCCTCGATGCCGACCCGCAAGGCCGAGCCGAGCACCTGCTCCTGGTAGGACGGGTCCTGCAGTTCAAAGACCTTCCAGCAGGGCATGGAGACGACGGCCGTGGGAATGCCGGCCTCCTCCAGTGCCTCGCGGGCGGCGAGTGCGAGTTCCACTTCCGAGCCGGTGGCGATCAGGGTCGCACGCCGCTCGGCCGAGGCGTCGGCCAGCACATAGGCGCCGCGCGCCGTGCGGTTCTCGCCGATATCGGTGCGGACCGTCGGCAGGTTCTGGCGGGAGAGGGCCAGCACGCTCGGCCCGTCCGTCCGCTTAAGCGCCAGCTCCCAGGCCTCCGCCGTCTCGATCACATCGGCCGGGCGGAAGACATAAAGGTTCGGGATGGCGCGCAGCGCGGCCAGATGCTCCACCGGCTGGTGGGTTGGGCCATCCTCGCCCAGGCCGATGCTGTCATGCGTCAGCACATGGACCACCCGCTGCCGCATCAGCGCCGCGAGGCGGATCGAAGGGCGCATGTAGTCGCTGAACACCAGGAAGGTGCCGGAATAGGGAATGACGCCCCCATGCAGCGCCATGCCGTTCATGGCCGCGGCCATGCCGTGCTCGCGGATACCCCAATGGACGAAGCGCCCGCCGAAATTCTCGGCCGAAAGGGCAGGGATGCCCTTCACATTGGTGTTGTTCGAGCCGGTGAGGTCGGCCGATCCGCCGATCATCTCCGGCACGGCCGGTACCAGCGCCTCCAGCGCCTTCTGGGAGGCGACGCGGGTGGCGATCTTCGGCTTCTCGGCGGCGGCCTTGGCCTTCCACTCGCCGATGGCCGCGTCCCAGCGCTCCGGCAGCTTGCCGGCCATGGCGCGCTCGAAATCCGCGCGCTGCGGGTGCTTCGCCAAGCGCTTCAGCCAGGAGCGGCGCGTGCCGCCGCCGCGCTTGCCCGCCGTTTCCCAGGCCTCGCGAAGATCCGCGGGCACCTCGAAGGGAGCGGAATCCCAGCCCATCGCCGCCTTCGCGGCCGCGGCCTCATCGGGGCCGAGCGGCGCGCCATGGCTGCCCGCCGTGCCGGCCTTCTTCGGCGCGGTGAAGCCGATAATGGTGCGGCAGGCGATCAGCGTCGGCTTGCGGGACTTGGTCGCCGCGTTCAGTGCCGCCGCCACGGCCTCATGGTCATGCCCGTCCACGCGGCGCACGGCCCAGCCATAGGCCTTGAAGCGCGCGAGCGTGTCCTCGGAGACAGAGAGCGCCGTGTCGCCATCGATGGAGATGTGGTTGTCGTCCCAGAGGACAGTCAGCTTGCCCAGGCCGAAATGGCCGGCAAGCGAGGCCGCCTCATGGGAAATGCCTTCCTGCAGGTCGCCATCCGAGGCGATCACCCAGGTGCGGTGGTCCACCAGGCTCTTGCCGAAGCGCGCGGCGAGGTGCCGCTCCGCCATGGCCATGCCAACTGCGGTGGAGATGCCCTGGCCGAGCGGCCCGGTGGTGGTCTCGATCGCCGGGTGCTCGCCGAATTCGGGATGGCCGGCGGCGGGGGAGTGGAGCTGGCGGAAGCGGCGCAGCTCCTCCACCCCCATGCCCGCATGGCCGCTCAGATGCAGCCAGGCATAGAGCAGCATCGAGCCGTGACCGGCGCTGAGCACGAAGCGGTCGCGGTCCGGCCAGCGCGGATCAGCGACGTCGTGTTTCAGGAAGCGGGTGAAGAGCACGGTCGCGGCATCCGCCATGCCCATCGGCATGCCCGGATGGCCGGATTTGGCGGCTTCCACGGCGTCGATCGCCAGGGCCCGGATGGCATCGGCCATGCGACGGGCCGGCGTTGCGGGCCGCGCCAGGATCGCGTCCTGCGCGATCAGCGCCGGGCTGCGCTCAGGCGTGGAGGGCTGCTGGTCTGGTTCGGTGGTGGCCAAGGAAGGAGGTTCTCCGCGGCGTCGCTGCGGGCGCAGGGCGTCGGCAGCCGATCGCATGCATTCCAATCGCGCGCTGGCCGCTATAGAGGCGGGCCGCTCCGATGCCAACCCTGCGGGCAGAACGGTATGTTAAGGATGCGTTTGGGTCACGAATAGGCGTTCCGGTCAGGACAAAACCTGTCATATAGTCTCAATAACGATCACGAGATTCGCCCCGCCCCCGGCAAGGCAGGCTTGTGTCGCCGGACCTGAAGAACAGGAAACAATCGTGACGCCGCCCAAAGAGGCTCCACCGCAGCGCCTTTGGCATGCGGTCGCTCTGGGGAGTGGGCTCCTTCTCTGCTGCGCGGGTGCCGCAGTGGCGTTGAACCTCCTGTTGCCCCCGGCGCTGGCTCTGCCGGCCGTGACGGCGCTGCTTGTCGCAATGATCGCCGGGCTCCTGCTTGCGGCCTTGGCCGCCTGGCCGCTCCTGCGCCGCGCCGCCCTGCTGCGGGAGGCAGTGGACCGGTCCGCCCTGCGCTACGCCGTCTTCGCGCCGGACCGTACCCTGTTGGACCGCAGCCACGCCTTTGACATGCTGGGGACCGAGCCACGGATGGTTCCGCCCGGCGTGAAGTTGGATGACCTGATCGCCGCCATCCATGGACGTGGGGAGAATGCGCGGGTCGCGGTTGCCCGGGAGATCCCCGCGCATGAAGACGCCGCCAGGGCCGAATACGACCACATCCTGCCAGATGGCCGCGTCCTGCAAATCAGCAAGCGCCGGCTCTCGGGCGGGGAGGTGGCCCGCTTCGGGGTGGACGTAACGGGAGCCCGCGCGCGCGACCTTCGCGCCCGCGCCATCCATGAGAGTGTCCCTGCCGCCATCTGGCACCTGGATCCCGATGGCCGGACCCTCGCCGGCAACCAGCGGTTGAGCGATCTCTTCGGTGGCATGGTTCCGGCCACGCTGATGGAAGCAGGGTTGCGGCAGCTTGGGGAGGCGGGCACCGGCCCCTTTGGCCTGCCGCCGGGACAGGAGGTGGAAGGCGTGCTGCCCGCAAAGCAGGGAATGCCGGAGCGCCGGGTGATCCTCGTCACCTCTTCCTGGCTTCCTGGCGAGGGGAATTATCCGGCCCAGGCTGTACTCATGCTGCTCGACGTCACGCGGCTGCACGCGGCCCAGGCTGAGGCTCTGCAATTCGCCTGCCATGACCCGCTCACGGGCCTGCCGAACCGCCTCCAGTTCCCAGGGGCGTTGGTGCAACTCGCATCGAATGCGGATGGCGGTTCGCTGCTCCTGCTCGACCTGGCCGGGTTGCGGTCGGTGAATGACGCGCTTGGCCAAGTGGCGGGAGATTCGATGCTGCAGGAGGCTGGGCGCCGCCTGCGCGACGAGGTCGGTCCCGCAGACCAGGTTTTCCGCCTGGGCGGGGATGAGTTCGCGGTGATCGCCACCGGCCTGCGCACACAGCCGGAGGCCGAGACCATGGCGGCCCGTATCCAGCGCGCCCTGGCCGCGCCGCTCGATCTCGGCACCGGTGCCGGCCCGATCCGGGCCAATATCGGCCATGCACGTGCGCCCCATGACGGGCGGGAGGCGGATGCCCTGCACCGGGCCGCCGCTCTGGCCCTGGCCGAGGCGAAGCGGCAAGGGAATGGCGCAGTGATCGCCTATGACGCCGCACTGGGGGAGCGTGTTGCCCGCAGGCTGACCCTGAGGGAGAGGCTTTCACGCGCCGTCGTGGGTGGCGAGTTCCAGCTTGTCTGGCAGGTGCAGGTGGATGGGCGCAGCGGCTCGCTGCGCGGGGCGGAGGCGCTGCTGCGCTGGCCGGGCGGGCCAGGTGGCAGCGCGGTATCCCCGGCGGATTTCCTGCCTGAGGCCGATGCCGCCGGGTTGATGCCCGTGATCGATGCCTGGGTGCTGGAGGAGGCGTTGCGCCAGAAGGCCGCCTGGGAAGCCGCCGGGAACGGGCCGGAGGTCATCGGCGTGAACATCTCCGCGACGAGCCTGCGCGATCCGGGCTTTCCGGCCCGGGTGGCGGCCACGCTCGCGCGCCATGGCGTGGCGCCGGAAGCGCTGGAGGTCGAGATCCCTGAGGATGTGGCCGCCTGCGACCTGGATGCCATGGCGCCCGTGCTGCATGAGCTCACCGCCGATGGCGTGCGCCTGTCCCTGGATGATTTCGGTGGCGGCCGCTCGGCGCTGGCCCATCTGCTGCGCCTTCCGGTGGACCAGGTGAAGCTCGACCGTTCCATCGTGGCCGGCTTGCCGGGCGGGGCGCGGGAACGGGCCATTCTCCGCGCCGTCGCCACCCTCGCAAGGGGGATGGAAATCCCGCTCCTTGCCGAGGGGGTGGAGACGGAGGTTCAGCGCGACGCGCTTCTGGAGGAAGGCTGCGCCGTCATGCAGGGCTGGCTGTTCGGCCGCGGCGTGCCGGCAAGCGAACTGGTTTCACACTGAAGCGCGCCATGGCCGGAGCGGGGCGCCCTTCGTCGCGAGCCGCTCCGGCGCCGATGCTCAGGCCGGGCGGTTGGCGCGGGCCACCACGGCTTCAAACAGCACCTGGCACCCGTCGGCGGCCTCCTCCGGCAGGATGCTCTCCGCCTCGTTATGGGAGAGGCCGTCCTTGCAGGGGGTGAAGATCATCGCGGTGGGCACGCGGCGCGCGACATAGATGGCGTCATGTCCGGCGCCCGAGATGATCTCCCGCGCCGGCAGGCCAAGGCGCGTGGCGGCATCCCGCACCAATCCGACGCAGTCCGGATCGAAGGGCTGGGCAGGGATGCGGAACAGCTCGCGCAGCTCCAACGCCAGCCCGAGTTCCCGCGCGATCGCCTGGGCCTGGGCCGGGAAGTCGGTGGCAAGCGTCTCGATCTCATCGCCGGAGGGATGGCGGAACTCCACGGAGAAGCGCACCTCACCGGGAACCACGTTGCAGGAATTGGGGAAGACCTGAAGGCGGCCTACCGTGCCGCGCCCGTCCTCGCCGCGTGCGCGCATCAGCGCATCCACCAGGTTCACGATCCGCGCCGCGCCGAGCAGCGCGTCCCGCCGTGCGGAAGGCGGGGTGGTGCCGGCATGGGAATCCTGGCCGGTCAGTGCCGCGTCGTACCAGACCTGCGCCTGGCCGCCGGTGACGATGCCGATGCGCTTGCCCTCGCGCTCCAGGATCGGTCCCTGCTCGATATGCAGCTCGAAATAGGAATCCGCCTCGGAGGGCTTCGCCGGATGGTCGCCCTTGTAGCCGATGCCTTCCAGCGCCTCGATCACCGAGACGCCCTCCAGGTCGCGCAGGGCATAGGTCTCGGCCTGGTCGTAGATGCCGGCCCAGACGCCGCTGCCCATGAGGGAGTGGCCGAAACGGCTGCCTTCCTCATCGGTCCAGTTGATCAGCTCGAGCGGTGCCTCGGTTTCGATATTCAGGTCCTGAAGTGTCCGCATCACCTCCAGGCCGGCGATTACGCCCAGGGCGCCATCGAATTTGCCGCCGGTGGGCTGGCTGTCGAGGTGGCTGCCGAAGAGCACGGGCTTGCGCTTCGGGTCGCGGCCGGGGCGGCGGGCGAACATGTTGCCCATCTCGTCCACCCGCACGGTCAGCCCGGCCTCGCGGCACCATTGGGCGAACTGGTCGCGGCCGGCGCGGTCCACTTCCGTCAGCGTCAGGCGCTTCACGCCGCCCTTGGGCGTCGCACCGATCTCCGCCATGGCCATCAGGCTGTCCCATAGGCGGGGGCCGTTGATGCGCTGGTTGGTGCCGGACATGGGCGTCGCTCCGTCGTGCTGCACTGGGATGAATGCGGCCTGCCGTCCGGCCGGGCAAGAGGTGCCGGGTGACCTGCGTGATGCGGCGGCAGCACAAAACATTAGTGCCTCTCGTGGTGCCTTGCGATTTGTCGCGCCCGGGAGGACCTTGCTCCGCCCGAGAAACGGAACCCGCCATGGCGCAAGCGCATCCCTCCGCCCCGCATCTGCTCCGCAACAGCGACCTCGACACGCCGGAGATCAGGCAGGCTCGGGTTGATCTCGCCGCCTGCTTCCGCATGGCGGCACGCCTGAATCTTCAGGAAGGGATCTGCAACCACTTCTCGGTGCTGGTTCCGGGGCGGCCGGATCTGATGCTGGTGAACCCCTATGGCTGGGCCTTCAGCGAGATCACCGCCTCCCGGCTGCTGATCTGCGACTTCGAGGGCCATGTCCTGGCCGGCGATGGCGTGCCGGAATCCACCGCCTTCCACATCCATGCCCGGCTGCATCTGCGCCATCCGCGCGCGGTGGCCGCTTTCCACACGCATATGCCGAATGCGACCGCGCTCTCGATGCTGGAGGGGCCACCCCTGGTCTGGGCCGGGCAGACGGCGCTGAAGTTCTACGGCCGCACCGCCGTGGACGAGAACTACAACGGCCTCGCCCTCGATTCCGCCGAGGGAGACCGCATCGCGGCGGTGATGGAAAAGGCTGATATCGGCTTCCTGAAGAACCATGGCGTGATGATCGTCGGCCCCTCCATCGCGGAAGCCTGGGACGATCTTTATTACCTTGAGCGCGCCGCCGAGGTGCAGCGCCTCGCCTTCGCCACCGGGCGGCCGCTGAAGGCCGTGCCTCAGGACGTTGCCGAGCGGACCTATGCCCAGATGCGGGAGGGTGGGGACGAAAGCGCCCGGCTGCATCTGGAGAGCGTCAAGCGAATCCTGTCACGCGAGGAGCCTGACTTCCTCGACTGACATGTCCCCAGGGGATCCACGTGCCTGGCGCTTCGGGCTGCTCTGCATCCTGGTGACGACCCTCGGCTGGGGCATGAACTGGCCCGTGCTGAAGTTCCTGCTCACGGAGATGCCGCCGCTGGCCGCCCGTGGCCTTGCCGGCCTGCTGGCAGGGCTGGCCCTGGCCGGCTTCGCGGCTATGCGCGGCATTTCCCTCTCCGTCCCCACGGGGAAGCGCGGACCGTTGCTGGCCGCGGCGCTGCTCAACGTCACGGCCTGGATGGGGATGGCGACTCTCGGCCTGCGCTATGTGGGGGCGGGGGAAGGGGCGATGATATGCTACACCATGCCCGCCTGGGCCGCTCTCGTCGCCTGGCCGGTGCTGGGGGAGCGGCCGACCTTCTCGCGGGTTCTCGCCCTGGCCATGGGGCTTTCGGGCGTGGCGTTGCTGGTGACCGCCCAGGGCTTCGCGCTGGACTGGGCGAAGATGCCTGGTGTGATGCTGCTTCTTTCGGCGGCGGTCCTCTTCGCCTTCGGCACGGTCTGGTTCAAGCGGCACCCGCTGGGGCTGAACCCCCTCGTCTCCGTGGCATGGCAGGTCGGGCTGGGCTGCCTTCCGCTGGCCATCACCTCTCCTTTCTTCGAGAGCTTCGACCCTGGCGCGATCAGCCCCTGGGGGTGGGCCGCCTTCCTCTACATGGCGGCTATTCCGCTCTGCCTCTGCTATCTGAGCTGGTTCGCGGCACTCTCCGTGCTGCCGGCAGGGGTGGCGGCGATCGGCACGCTGGGGACGCCGCTGGTGGGTGTTCTCTCCGGCTCCATGCTACTGGGTGAACCGCTCGGCTGGCGGCAGGCGGCGGCGCTGGCGCTCACCCTGGGCGGCATCCTCCTGGCGGTAAGGGCGCCGGCACGCTGAGGCGGGATGCGCGGGGCGGCATTCCGGCTTATCTCCCGGCCCCATGTCTGACATGCCCCTCATCCGCCTCCTTCCCGGCCGCGACCGGCGCGCCAAGGCGGGTCATCCCTGGATCTTCTCCAACGAAGTCGCGATGATCCCGGCCGCCCGTGCCATTCCGCCGGGCACCCCCGTGCGCGTGGAGGGCGATGATGGCGTCCGTCATGGCATCCACCACTTCAATCCGCATTCTCTGATCGCCGGGCGGCGCCTGACCCGCGATCCCGAGGTGCCGATCGATGACGCCTTCTGGCGGGATCGCATCGCCAGCGCCCTGGCCCTGCGCGACCGGCTCTTCCCCACCCCGCATTACCGCCTGGTCCATGCCGAGGCCGATGGCCTGCCCGGGCTGATCCTGGACCGCTACGGCGATCTGGTGGCGCTGCAGGCCAACACCGCCGGGATGGAAATGGCCACCCCCGCCATCCTGCGCGCCCTCGATGCCCTGATCGCCCCGCGCGCCGTGGTGGCGCGGAACGAGGCCAGCGTGCGAGGGCTGGAGGGTTTGCCTGAGGCCACCATCCTGCTGCGCGGCGCCGAGGCGACCGGCACGGTGGAGGAAGGCGGCGTTTCCTTCGCCGTCGATCCACTGGGCGGGCAGAAGACCGGCTGGTTCTTCGACCAGCGCGAGAACCGCGCCCGGGTCGCTAACCTGGCCCGTGGCGAGACGGTGCTGGACGCCTTTTGCCACACCGGGGGCTTCGGGCTTCAGGCCGCTGCTGCCGGTGCCGCCAGGGTGACGCTGCTGGACCGCTCCGAGCACGCCCTGGGCACTGCGATGGAAACCGCCCGCCGCAATGGGCTGGACGGACGCGTGGAGGCGGTGCGCGGTGAGGCGATGGAGACGCTGGAGCGCATGGCCCATGAGGGTGCCCGCTTCGGCGTGGTGGTGGTGGACCCGCCAGCCTTCGCCAAGGGGCGGAAGGACATCCCGGCGGCCATCCGCGCTTATTCCAGGCTCGCCCGGATCGCCGCGGGGCTGGTGGTGCCGGGCGGCATCCTGTTCATCGCCTCCTGCAGCCATCATGTCGCGCCCGGCGAGTTCGCCGACACGGTGATCGCGGGCCTTCAGCGGGCGCGGCGGGATGCGCGGATCCTGGCGATCACGGGGGCGGGGCCGGACCACCCAATCCACCCCATGCTGCCGGAAAGTGCCTACCTCAAGGCACTGACCATGCAGCTTTTCTGAGCTAGGGACGGGTCAGAGGAAGCGCGCGCGGATATCGACGCTGTCGCGCTTCCCCAGCGCTTCCCGGTTTTCCGCCAGCCAGCGATCCGCAGCCGCCCGCCCATCTTCGCGAAGGGTGTTAAGGAAGTCCTGGTCACCATTGTATTTGGTGGATATTCCCAGGCGGCGCATTCGCTCCTCATCCTCGATAAGATGGATGAAGAGGCGCTGGTAGCGGGGTGGCTTCAGCAGACCCTGGTCCACCAGGCGCTGCACGAACTCAATGGCCCTCATCTCGTACATCAGGGACGCGTTGAAGCCGATCTCGTTCACCCGCGTGTTGATGTCCTGCGCCGTCTGCGGGATGTCCGGGCGGGAGATCGGGTTGATCCCGACCAGCACGAGGTCGGGTGGCCCCTTGCCGTCAAAGAGCGGCCAGAGGGCGGGGTTACCGAGGAACCCGCCGTCCCAATAGGCCTCGCCATCGATCTCCACGGCGCGGAAGACATTGGGCAGGCAGGCGGAGGCGAGCAGCGCCTCCAGCGTCACCTCATGGCGGGCGAAGACGCGTGGCTTGCCACTGCGGACATTGGTGGCGGTAACGAAGAGCCGCGGCGCATCGGGATGGGTGCAGAGGGCGCCGAGATCCAGCACCTCCTCCAGCACCCCGCGCAGCGGGTTCATCTCAATGGGAAAGGGATTGAGCTGGTAGGGCGAGAAGAAGCGCGTCAGCGTGTCGAAGGCCTGCCAGGCGAAGCTACGGCTGAGATCCGGCCCCCAGATGAACTCCTCGAAGGGCGTGTTGCGGAGCGGGCTGAAGGCATAGCCCCTGCCGATCACGCCCCATAGCCGGTCCAGCATGGCCGCCGCCCCGGCCCGCCCGCCCTGCGCCAAACCTTGTGCAAGGGCCGCGCCGTTGATGGCGCCGGCCGAGGTGCCGGAGATGGAGGCGACCTCGATCGACTCCTCCTCCAGCAGCCGCAGCAGCACGCCCCAGGTGAAGGCTCCATGGGTGCCGCCGCCCTGCAGCGCGAGGCTGATCCGGAGCGGCTCGGACGGCCGCGCCACAGCGGGCGCGGCCGGCGTGCCTTCGATGGGCGGAAGCCGCTCCGTGCCGGGCTTGGGATCGCCGGGGGGGCGGCCGTTCAAGCTGCCGTCCAGCCACCGTCGATGGACAGGGCGGAGCCATTCACGGCCCCGCTGTTCGGACCGCAGAGATAGACTGCCATTCCGGCGACCTCCTCCACCTCCACCCAGCGCTTGCTGGGCTGCTTCGCCAGCAGGTAGTCGGTCAGCGCCACCTCCTCGGAGACGCCATGCGTCCTGGCGAGCGGCGGCACCTGCGCCTCGGCGAGCGGGGTGCGGACGAAGCCGGGACAGATGGCGTTGCAGGTGATGCCGGTGCGGGCAACCTCGATGGCTACGGTTTTGGTCAGCCCCACCACCCCGTGCTTGGCGGTGACATAGGCCGCCTTGAAGGGCGAGGCGACGAGGCCATGGGCCGAGGCGATGTTAACGATCCGCCCCCAGTTCCGCGCCTTCATCCCCGGCAGCAGCGCCTTGATGGCGTGGAAGTTGGAGGAGAGGTTGATCGCCAGGATGGCGTCCCACTTCTCCTCGGGGAATTCCTCCACCGGGCTGGTGAACTGGATGCCGGCATTGTTCACCAGGATGTCTACCTGGCCCAGGGCGGCGGTGGCATCGGCGCACATCTTCCGCACCGCCTCGGGCTTCGACAGGTCGGCATCCGAATAGGGCGTCTCCCCACCCTGGATGGCCGCGATCTCGGCCCGGGCGGCGGCGATCTGCCCGGGCGGGCCGAAGCCGTTCAGCATCACCCGCGCGCCCTCCCGTGCGAAGGCGAGGGCGATGGCATGGCCGATGCCACTGGTGGAGCCGGTGACAAGGGCCGTGCGGCCCTGCAGGGAATGGTTCATTCCTCGATCTTTCTGGTGTGCTTTCCCACAGGAGAAACCTAGGGGAGGCGCTTCGCAATCCCTGCCAGCCAACGGATCGAGGGATTGGTTACCATCGGCGCACGATAGTCCAACGCCGCGCGGGCGATGGCGGCGGACAGCGTGGGGTGGGGCAGGGGGGCTGCGGCCAGTTCCGTGACGGGGCGGCCCAGGGCGAGGGTGATCATGCCCGCCATCTCCAACCCGCCTGGTGCGAGCAGCCCCGCGCCCGCCAGGCGGCCGCGGCGGTCCACGGAGAGCTTCACCAACCCTTCCAGAATGCCTTCCGCCGCAGCGCGGGCCGTGTCCGCCAGGGGCCAGCGCAGGGTTTCGGCACCCTCGGTCCGGTCCGTGGCGCCGATCTGCACCAGGGCCGGCTCGGTCCGGATCGTCAGCATGGGGGGCGGTGCGTCGGGTGTGCCGGGCGCGCGGAAGAGCATGCTGCGGGTCAGCACCGCCACATCCCCGGCACCGGGCCGGCCGATCACGCCGCCGGCCGCCCAGATCCGGCGGCTGCCCTCCAGCCGCAACTTGCCGTCCACCGCAAGGGAGCCATCCGGGGACGGCAGGCCGGCGGCCGGCAGATCCAGCCCCGTCAGCCGCGGCACGCGGCCCAGGGCGAGCAGAAGATGCGAACCCTCCACGCGGCTGCCGTCTTCCAGCAACAGGGAGAAGCCCTCCGCCCGGCGCTCCACGCGCGAGACGCCATGGCCCTCCATCAGTGCCACCCCGTCGCGGCGAAGGCTGTGGGCAAGGCCTTCGACCAGCTCGGGATCGGCGCCTTCCGCGATCCGGCTCGCCGCGATGACGGTGACGCGGGCGCCCAGCCGGGCATGGGCCTGCGCCATCTCCAGCCCGAATCCGCCGCCGCCCAGGACGACGAGATGCTCCGGGCTGGATTCCAGCTCATGGATGGTCTCTGAGGTGAAATAGGGGATGCTCTCCAGCCCCTCCAGCGAAGGCACCAGCGGCGCGGCGCCGGTGGCGATTACAGCGCGGCGGAAGCGCCATTCGCGGCCGGCGGCGCCGATGGCATCGGGCGCGGAGAAGCGGGCTGCGGCGCGGACCACCTCCACCCCCATCGCCTCGAAACGCGCCTGGGTGGATTCGGGCGCAGCCTCGGCATCGGCGGCGGCCAGATGGGTGCGCAGCGCCAGCCAGTCCACTGGCGCTTCCCCATGGCCGATCCCCAACCGCCCCCCGTCGCGCATCGCGGCCGCGCGCGCGGCGCAGGCACGCAGCGCGGCCTGGGCAATTTCCGGATCCGGCGCCTCCCCGCCCATGGGGCCACGCTCGAACAGGGTAACGCGCAGGCCCAGCGCGGTGGCAAGCGCGGCGAGGCCCCGGCCCGCTTCGCCGGCGCCGATCACGGCGATGTCGGTCTCAGGCATGCTTCCCCTCCGGCTGATGCGCGCTCTGGATAACGCCGCCTGCCAGGAAGGGTAGGGGGACATGCTTCGGTTGACGCGGATGGGACCGCCTTTCTATACAGCGCTACCCGCGCCGGGCATCCCGCCGCGGTCGCTCGCGTCTGCCTGCCTGCTTTTGGCGAGGAGCGAGTGACCGGGATGCCAGGCAAGACCAGGCTGCGTCGCCGCCTGGGACGGATCACCCAACCTTGCCGCCCCATTTCGGTCCGGGCCGGCTTGCATCGTTACGGAGCGCCTTGCCGTGAAGCGTACCTACCAGCCCTCCAAGCTCGTCCGGAAGCGCCGGCACGGGTTCCGCACCCGCATGGAGACGGTGGGCGGCCGCAAGGTCCTCGCCAACCGTCGCTCCAAGGGCCGTAAGAAGCTCTCGGCCTGAGGCACGCTATACGGGGCACGGCTTTGGTGCCCCGCCGGCGATCCACGCCATGAAGCTGCCCCGGATGAAGAAGCGGCGCGATTTCCTGCGCGCCGCACAGCGCGGCAAACGGGCCGCCCGGCCGGGGCTGGTGATCCAGGCCCTGCCGGGGACGGATGGCCCCATGCGCCTGGGCTTCACCGTTACGAAGAAGGTGGGCAATGCCGTGGTGCGCAACCGCACCAAGCGGCGCCTGCGCGAGGCTGCGCGCCTGGTCCTGGGCGATTCGCCGCCCGCTGGCTGGGACATCGTGCTGATCGGTCGCGACGATACGCGCAGCCGCCCCTTTACCCAGTTGCAGGGCGACCTTCGCGGGGCGCTGAAACAGACGGGCGTCACCACCCCCGGCGGTTCAGGCGGGTCGTCATGAGTCCGGCCGCCCATGCCCTGAAGCTCGGGGTGCGAACCTACCAGTACACGCTGCGTCCCTTCATCGGGGCGCATTGCCGATTCCATCCCCATTGCAGCGCCTATGCGATCGAGGCGCTGAGCGAGCATGGGGCGCTGCGGGGCAGCGCGCTGACCGCCCGCCGCATCCTGCGCTGCAATCCCTGGAACCCCGGCGGATACGACCCCGTGCCCGCTGCCAAGAACACCTGAACGCCGGAACTGATGGACAACAAGCGACTCCTTGCCGCGATCGCGATCTCGATCGGCATCCTGCTGATCTTCGATGTGTGGAACCGCCCGGCGCGGGAGGCCGTGCGCCAGTCCGTGCAGCAGACGGAGCAGATTCAGGGCAGCGGGGTGCCGCTGCCCCAGGGCAATACCGCGATGAACCCGGCAGGCGTCGCCAGCACCAGCCAGGGTGACCGCGCGCCGACCACCCCGGCACCGCGCCTGCGGATCGAGAGCCCGCGCGTGCAGGGCAGCGTGAACCTGCGCGGCGCCCTCCTCGACGACCTGATCCTGCGCGACTATCGCGAGACGGTTCAGCACAACAGCCCGCACGTCCGCATCCTCGTTCCACGCGAGGACAACGCCGGCTACTTCGCTCAGTGGGGCTGGACAGCCGCCGACGGCCGCACCGTCGTGCCGGGGCCGAACACCGAGTGGACCGCCGAGGGCGGCGCCCTGACGCCGACCACCCCGGTGACGCTCCGCTGGGACAACGGCGCTGGCCAGCGCTTCGAGATCGCGCTGTCGCTCGATGAGAACTACATGGTGACCGCCGAGCAGCGGGTGGTGAACACGGGCAGTGAGGCGGTGCAGGTGCTGCCCTGGGCCCGCGTGCGCCGCGAGTACACGCCGAAGACGGAAAACTTCTACATCCTCCATGAGGGCTTCGTCGGCGTGCTCGACGGCACCCTGCGCGAGGAGAAGTATTCCGACGCCAAGACCGAGGCCCAGCGCCGCAACAGCGGCACGGCCTTCGAGATGGAGAGCACCGGCGGCTGGGCCGGCTTTACCGATAAGTACTGGCTGGCGGCCCTCGCGCCCGTGGATCAGTCCGCACGCGACCGCGCCGCCTTCCGCGCGACGCAGGAAGGTGGGCAGGACCGCTGGCAGGTGGATTTCGCGCCGCCCGCGCCGGTCTCGGCCGCGCCCGGCGCCACTGCGGGCTTCGCCACCCGCCTTTTCGCTGGCGCGAAGGAAGTGAACCTGCTCGACGACTATGAGTCGCGCCTGGGCATCACCGGCTTCGACAAGGCGATCGACTTCGGCTGGTTCTATTACATCACCAAGCCGTTCTTCTATGCGCTGGACTGGCTGTACAAGCTGTTCGGCAACTTCGGCGTGGCCATCCTGGTCTTCACGGTGTTCCTGAAGATCCTGTTCTTTCCGCTAGCGAACAAGTCCTACAAGTCGATGTCCCGCATGAAGGTGCTGGGGCCGAAGATGCAGGAGCTGAAGGAGCGCCATAAGGACGATCCGGCGAAGCTCCAGCAGGAGATGATGGCGCTCTACAAGGCCGAGAAGATCAATCCGGCCGCGGGTTGCCTTCCGATCCTGCTGCAGATCCCGGTGTTCTTCGCGCTCTACAAGGTGCTGTTCGTCACCATCGAGATGCGGCACGCGCCGTTCTTCGGCTGGATCCACGACCTCTCGGCACCCGACCCGACGAACCTGTTCACCCTGTTCGGGCTGATCCCCTGGGATGCGCCGTCCTTCCTGCACATGCCGGCCTGGGCGATCATCATGGGCATCACCATGTGGGTTCAGTTCAAGCTGAACCCGACGCCGCCGGACCCGATCCAGGCGAAGCTGTTCGGCTTCATGCCGATCATCTTCACCTTCATGCTGGCCAGCTTCCCCGCCGGCCTGGTGATCTACTGGTCCTGGAACAACCTGCTTTCGGTCGCGCAGCAGTATTACATCATGCGGCATGACCGGGCGGAGCAGCGGGCCGAGAAGGCAGCGGCGCGGACGTGAGCGCTTCTCAGACCCCGGCACCGGGCGAGATGACGCCCGAGGAGGCAGCCCGGATTGAGGCCGGGCGCCTTCTCTTCGCGCGGCCGGTGCAGTTCTTCTTCGCGGCGCAGAAGCTGGAGGGCCTGCCTCCAGCCGATGCGCCGGAAGTGGCCTTCTGTGGCCGTTCCAATGTGGGGAAGTCCTCTCTCATCAACGCGCTGGCGGGGCATCACGGCCTTGCCCGCGTCTCCCACACGCCGGGGCGCACGCGGCAGCTGAACTTCTTTGCCGCTGGCGAGGAGAGCGGGCCGCGGCTGACGCTGGTGGACATGCCCGGCTATGGCTTCGCCGCCGCCAGCAAGGCGGTGAAGGCCGACTGGCAGGGGCTGATGTTTGACTATCTGCGCGGCCGCCCGACCCTGCGGCGCGTGATCCTGCTGATGGATGCCCGGATCGAGACCAAGGATGGCGACCGTGCCGCCATGGATCTGCTGGGCGAGGCCGCGGTGCCCTTCCAGATTGTGCTCACGAAGGCCGATGACACCAAGCCCGCTTCGCGCCTGCTGAAGCGCCAGGAGGAGATGGCCGAGATCGTGCGCAAGCGCGTGGCGGCCCATCCGGTGGTCATCACCACCTCATCGGCCAAGGGCACCGGCATTCCGGAGCTTCGCGCCACGCTGGCGGAGATCGCTGCGGCGGGTTGAGCCCGGGCCGGCCTTGACCCGGGCCGGCCTGAACGCGCATGTGGCGGCCCCTGCCACCGCCGCCGATCCCCACGGATCACGCCCCCCTTGGGAAGAAGCCATGACCACAGACGCGCATGACCAGATGGCGATCCTCGCCGGCGCGCTGCCTTATCTGAAGCGCTATGACGATCAGATCGTCGTGGTGAAGTATGGCGGCCACGCCATGGGCGAGGAGGAGACGGCCCTCCGATTCGGCCGCGACATCGCGCTGCTGGAGCAGGTGGGGGTGAACCCCGTCGTGGTGCATGGCGGCGGGCCGCAGATCAACGCCATGCTCAAGCGGCTGGATGTGCAGTCCACCTTCATCAACGGGCTGCGCGTGACCGACGCCCAGATGGTGGACGTTGTCGAGATGGTCCTCGCCGGTACCGTCAACAAGCAGGTGGCTGAGGCGATCACCCGCGCTGGCGTCATCGCCGTGGGCATCTCGGGCAAGGACGGCCATCTGATCCGCGCCCGCAAGGCCGAACGCACGATGCGTGACCCCGACAGCAACGAGGAGCGCGCGATCGACCTGGGCTTTGTTGGCGAGCCCGAGAAGGTGGACACCAAGGTTCTTGAACTGCTGATCGGCGCCGATATCGTGCCCGTGGTCTCCCCGGTCGGCGTGGGCGCTGATGGCCAGACCTACAACATCAATGCCGACACCGCGGCCGGTGCCATCGCCGGCGCCCTGCGCGCCGCGCGGCTGCTGATGCTGACGGATGTGCCTGGCGTGCGCGGCCCCGATGGTGCCCATATCCCGGAGATGACGGTCGCCGAGGTGCGCGCGGGCATCGAGGCGGGATGGATCTCGGGGGGCATGATCCCGAAGGTCGAGACCTGCATCTATGCCATCGAGAAAGGCGTGCAGGGTGCGGTGATCCTGGATGGCCGCGTGCCGCATTCCGTGCTGGCCGAACTCTTCACCGAGGCAGGCCCGGGCACGCTCATCAAGCCCTGAACTACAAGGGCTGAGCCGTCCTGGAGCATCGCCTCCGGGATGGCTTGCATGGCCGGGTGGTCACGCCTCACGCGGTGACGAGCAGGCCATCGACCAGCGCCTGCATCTTCTCCGCCTCCATCGCCCAGATGCCGCCGGGCAGGACAAGCAATTCCTCGGGCGGGCTGCCGGCAAGGCGCAACTGAGCGAATGCGGCGGCCCGGCCGGAAAGCCTGGCTTTCCAGCACAAGGCGACCAGAACCGGCGCCTCCCGCAGCGCCAGGGCCCGCGCGACCACACCCGCCGGAAGGCCGCTGAGAGCGGCCAGGATGCGCGCGCATTCCGGCAGCTGCGCCAGCCGCGTGGCGGCGATGAAGCCCTTTTCGTCCAGCCCCCGGGGCTGCGCCGCCACGGGCTGGCGCTGCGGCCTGCCGCGGTGGAGCGTGGCAAGCACCGCCGTATCGAGGTCGGTCCGGGTGA
This sequence comes from Roseomonas xinghualingensis, assembly GCF_025791835.1. Taxonomy (GTDB): domain Bacteria; phylum Pseudomonadota; class Alphaproteobacteria; order Acetobacterales; family Acetobacteraceae; genus Roseomonas; species Roseomonas xinghualingensis. Next base: position 10,757 of record NZ_JAOXLP010000010.1, on the reverse strand, counting down.
GGAGGACATTCAGCGCCTCTTCCGCCAGCAGGCCCGCCAGGCCTTGCAGCACCGCTTCCGTCAGCTTCGGGCGGCGGACGATGGCCGCCTGCCAGGCCGCATTGCCGCCGCAGCCGGAAGCGATGGCAAGGAGCGTGGCATCCCGGATGCGAGCGGTGGCATTGGCGAGCAGGGCCGCGACCGAAGGGCCGTCTGCCCGTTCCGCGATGGCGTCCGAAGGGGCTTCCGGTAGGTTCGGGCGGCGCGCGATGGCGCCGAGCGTTTCCAGCGAGGGTGGGTTGGCGATCAGCCAGAGAAGGTCCGCCTCCTCCAGCAGGGGGGAGCCGCGCAGGACAGGCTCGGCCACCGCCATCGCCACATCCTGTGCCAGGCGAAGGATAAGAGGGCGCGGGATATCGGGCTGCTCGGCGACCTGCTCGGTGACGGCGGCGCGGACGGCAATGGCATCGTCCTCGGCCAGCAGGCAAAGGGTCTCCCAGGCGATCCGCCGCTGCCGGTCGCTGGTTCCGGGATCGAGCAAGGGGGCAAGGCAGGCCAGCTTCCGCGCCAGCATGCGCCGGACGCCGGGCTCGGTGTCCCGTGCCAGCACTCTGTCGGCCAGTGGTGGCGTGGCGGCATTGGCCGCAACGGCGGCGCGCACGGTGATGGCGGTGTCATTGGCCAGGAAGAACAGCATTTCGGGCGGCGTATCGGGCCGCTCCGCCAGCTGAGCCCGCGTGGCTTCGTCCATGCGGCGGGGTGAGGCGGCCGTTGTGGCATGCATCGTCGCCTCCATGATGGTTACAGGCTGCGCACCCTCCGGAGGCGGACGGCGCGGAAGCGGGTTCGGCTGCAGGCTGCACCCCGATGGTGAAGGATCGCTGAATCCCGAAGGCCTCGTCACGCTCCGCCTCCCGATGCGTTGACAGTCCGCCGCCGCCGCGCGATGGGGGCCGACCCAGAGACAGGACGACCCCCATGGATCTCTCCGCCCTTCAGCCCCGCATCGAGGCGCTCTGGGAGCGCCGCACTGATCTGACCCCAGCCACCAAGGGCGAAGACCGTGACGCCGTGCTGGCGGCGCTCGAGGCGCTGGATTCCGGCAAGGCCCGTGTCGCCGAGCCGGACGGGAAGGGGAGCTGGCGCGTCAACCAGTGGCTGAAGCAGGCCGTGCTGCTCTCCTTCCGCCTGGAGGACAGCGTGCCCATGGACACCTCCGCGGGGGCCTATGACAAGGTGCCGCTGAAGTTCTCCGATTGGGGCGAGAACCGCTTCAAGGAGGCCGGCTTCCGTGCGGTCCCGGGCGCCGTGGTTCGCCGCTCCGCCTTCATCGCGCCCGGCGTGGTGCTGATGCCGAGCTTCGTGAACCTGGGCGCGTATGTGGACCGGAACACGATGGTGGACACCTGGGCCACCGTCGGCTCCTGCGCGCAGATCGGCAAGAACGTGCATCTCTCGGGCGGCGTCGGCATCGGCGGCGTGCTGGAGCCGCTGCAGGCGAACCCCGTGATCATCGAGGATGACTGCTTCGTCGGTGCCCGCTCCGAGGTTGCCGAGGGTGTGATCGTCGAGCGCGGCGCCGTGCTCTCCATGGGCGTCTTCCTCGGTGCCTCCACCAAGATCATCGATCGCGCGACGGGCGAGGTCTTCATTGGCCGCGTGCCGGCCTATTCCGTGGTGGTGCCCGGCAGCCTGGCCGGCAAGCCGCTGCCGGACGGCACGCCCGGCCCGTCGCTCTACTGCGCTGTTATCGTGAAGCGGGTGGATGCCCGCACCCGAGAGAAGACCTCCATCAACGAGCTGCTGCGCGACTGATGGCCACCGACCCGCTCCCCATCGCGCAGGATCTCATCCGCTGCGCCTCCGTGACGCCCGCGGATGAGGGCGCCATCGCGGTGCTGGAGCGGGCGCTGGAGCCATTGGGCTTCGCCTGCACGCGGCTCCGCTTCGGCGAGGTGGAGAATATCTTCGCCATCCGCCGCTCGGGTGGCAATGGCCCGCATCTCTGCTTCGCGGGCCATACCGATGTGGTTCCGCCCGGCGAGGGCTGGACCCACCCGCCCTTCGCCGCCGAGGTGGCGGAAGGCACGCTTTATGGCCGCGGCGCCGTGGACATGAAGGGCGGCGTGGCTGCCTTCGTCGCCGCCGCCACCGATGCGGTGGCCGATGGCACCGCCGATCGCGGCACGCTCTCCTTCCTCATCACCGGCGACGAGGAGGGGGATGCCGTCGATGGCACCACCCGCGTGCTGGACTGGATGGAAGAGAACCACCTCGTCCCCGACATGTGCCTGGTGGGCGAGCCGACGAGCAAGGAACGCCTGGGCGATACCATCAAGATCGGCCGGCGCGGCAGCCTGTCCGCCACGATCACGGTGCATGGCGTCCAGGGCCATGTCGCCTATCCGGATCGCGCGGATAACCCGATCCACCGGCTGGCCCGGGTGCTATGCCGGCTGACCGCCGAGCCGCTTGATGCGGGCACCGAGTGGTTCCAGCCAAGCACGTTGCAGGTCACCACCGTGGATGTCGGCAACCCGACCGGCAACATCGTGCCGGGCAAGGCCGTCGCCCGGCTGAACATCCGCTTCAACGACACCCATACGGCGGCGAGCCTGGAAGCCTGGATTCGCGGCATCCTTTTGGAGGAGGCGCCGCACCACGAGGCCACATTCTCCTGTTCCGGAGAGGCCTTCCTGACGAAGCCCGGTCCCTTCGTGGATGCGCTGCGCCGCGCCGTGCGGGCGGTGACAGGCGAGGAGGGCACGCCAGACACGGGAGGCGGCACATCCGATGCGCGCTTCATCACGCGGCTCTGCCCCGTGGCGGAACTCGGCGCCGTCGGCACCACCATGCACAAGGTGGATGAGCGCACGCCGGTTGAGGAGTTGCGCCGCCTTTCGACGTTGTACGGCGCGGTGATCCGGGAGTGCCTCTGCTGAGCGCGCCTCCAGTCAGCCCCCAGGTGAGCCTCGAGGCCCAGATCCTCGGCGGGCTCCGGGCTGCCCTTCTGCTGGGACAGGGCAAGGAGGAGGGGCTGCGCTTCGCCCATCTCTCCATGAGGGGCGCGGTCCGGTCCTTCTGGGCCGGCCTGTTCTGCCTGGTCCCCTTCCTGCTGATCAGGGCGCAGAGCAGCGAGGTACTGGTGCATGTCGGCCTGCCCGCAGAGCTGATCGGCTATGTGCTGGGCTGGGTGATTTTCCCCCTGGCCTCCGTCGCGCTGGTGGATGCCTCCGGGCGCGGCCCGCTCTGGCCACTAATGGTCGCAGCCTGGAACTGGGCCAACCTCGCGCAATACGCGGCGCTGCTGGCCGCGAGCCTATTTGGGGCATTCCTGCCGCCGGGGCTGAGCGCGCCGCTCATCCTGGCCGCCTTCGGCTATGCGATCTGGCTGGAATGGTTCGTCGTGAAGGCCGCGCTGCGGATCAGCGGCATCCATGCCGGGCTTTTCGTCCTGCTCGATATGGCACTTGGCCTGTTCATCGCATCGGTGGTGCAGCGCCTGGCCGGCTGATGCCGGCTCAGTCGTGTTGCGCCAGCGCGGCGAGGAGACGCCGCCCGGTGGATGCCACATGCGCGCGGCTGACGCTGCCGAGCCGCGCGGGGTCCCCTGCCTCGAAGGCGGCGAAGATGGCGCGGTGCTCGGCCCGCACCACCGTCATGTCGCCTGAGAGTGCTCCGCCGACGCGGACATAGCGCTCCACCGTCTCCCGCAGGGAGAGCATCATCCGGAGCAGCCGGGGTCGCCCAGCCACCTGGAAGATGCGGGCATGGAAAGCGTGGTTGGCGGCGGCGAAGCCTGCCAGGTCGCGATCCTCAATCGCCTCCATCTCTTCCAGGAGTCTGGCCAGATCCGCGATATCCTCGGCGGTGCGGTGCATGGCGGCGAGTTCGGCAGCGTGCTCTTCAAGCCTTTCCCGGATGCCGAAGATTTCCACTACATCGGCGGCATCGAGCGAGGCCACGACATAGCCGCGGCGGGGCCGTAGCACCGCCAGCCCTTCTCCTTCCAGCAGGCGAAGCGCCTCCCGCACCGGCGGGCGGCTGACGCCAAGCTGCTGCGCGATGTCCTCCTGCCGCAGAGGGGTGCCGGCGGCGATCTGGCCGCCCAGGATAGCGGTCCGTAGTTGGGTGGCGACGTAATCGGGCAGGCTGGAGGGCGGCGGAGTCATACCGGCTCCGGGGAGGTGCAGCACCGCTGCGCGGGGCGAACTTGCCGTCATGCTGGTTACAACTCAGAATTGTATTCAATCTTCTGTTTAACGAGTCGGAGCTGGTTGAGCCAGCCGAGGGGGCGACGGATGGCAGAGGCAAGCCCTGGGGCCAAAGCGGTCAGCCAGGCTCCGCTGAGGAATATTTCGGACGCCGTCACCAGCCGGGACGTAATCGGCAATCGGCCGATGGGGCCGTCCGTCGGCAAGGACACTTACTGGAAGCAGGTGACAGCAGGATGAAGAAGACCCATCGGCGTGCCGTTCTCGGTGCGCTTGCCGCCTCCGCGACAGCAGCCGCCCTTCCGTCCGGCGTCCGGGCACAGGCAGGCTGGCCGTCCCGCCCGATCCGCGTCGTGGTGCCTTTCGCCCCGGGCGGCGCGACGGATCTCATCGCGCGCCTGATCGCCGACAACCTGGCCGGGCCTCTCGGGCAGCAGGTGGTCGTCGAGAACCGCGCCGGCGCCTTCGGCGTGATCGGTGCCGATGCCGTCGCGAAGGCTCCCGCGGATGGATACACGCTGCTGGCCGGCAGCCCCGGCCCGGTGGCGGTGAACCCGTTTGTCTACAAGACGCTGCCCTATGACCCGGCACGTGACCTCGCGGGTGTCTCGATGGTGGCGAACATTCCCTATGTGATGGTCGTGCCGCCGTCGCTCGGCGTGCGCACCGTGCAGGATTTCATCGCTCTCGCCAGGCGTCGGCCCGGCGAGATGAATTTCGCGACCTCCGGCATGGCATCGCGTCTGACGGTTGAGATGTTCCGCGCGCTCGCGGGCGGGCTGCAGCTGGAGATGGTGCAGTATCGCGGCGGCGCGCCCGCCCGGACAGACCTGCTTGCCGGCCGCATCCAGATGGTGATTGAGCAGGCGCCTTCCTACCTCGATGATTTCCGTGATGGCCGGCTGATACCTGTTGCCGTGGGCGGCACGAAGCGCTTCCCGCTGCTGCCGGATGTGCCGACGCTGCAGGAGGCCGGCATTGCCGGATACGAGGCGAATGCCTGGCTCGGCTATGTCGCGCCGGCAGGCACGCCGATGGAGGTCCGGCGCCTGATCGCCTCCGAGATCGACAAGCTTCTCCGTCAGCCCGCCATCCGAGACCGACTCCTGAGCTGGGGCGCGGAGCCGGTGGGCGGCACGCCGGAGGAGATGGACCGCATGCTGGACGCCGAGCGCAAGCGCTGGAGCGACGTCGTTCGCATGGCGGGGATCGAGAAAGAATGAGCAGGTCGCGTCCCACCGTCACCGAGCCGGGCGTCTTCTGCCGCCGCGACCCGGCCATCCGGCCAACGGCGTCGAGCGCATCAAGGCCTGACGGGTCGGCCGGGTAAGGCCAGCCCACGCCCGGAACGCACCGTGCCTTCGCCGAAACGGGCCCGCAGCGCCTCCATCGCTTCCCACCGGGCGGCGCGGCGGGGGGCGTCCGGATCGGCCAGGTCGCCGCGATCAGCGCCCGATCCTTCCACCAGCGGCTGCGCACCGATGCCGATGAGGCGGAAGGGAGTGCCGTCCACCTCCCGCGCCAGCAGCGGGCGGGCGGCGGCATAGATCGTCTCCGGTACCACGCTCGGCCCGGCCAGCCGCGCATGGCGGGTGCGAAGGGCGAAGCGGCTGGTCTTAAGCTTCAGCACCACGCCTCCGGCGGCGAAGCCCTGATCCCGCAGGCGCCGCGCCAGCTTCTCGCAAAGCCGCCAGAGGATGGGTTCCATGTCGGAGGCCCGGCTGAGGTCCTGCGGGAAGGTGGTCTCGGCGGAAATGGATTTGGTTTCGCGTTCCGGGCGGACGGGACGGGAATCCTCGCCCCGCGCACGGGCCACCAGCAGCGGGCCATCCTCCCCGAGGCGACGCATCGCTTCCCGCGCATCCAGCGACTGCAACTGGCCAAGGGTGGTGAAGCCCATCCCGGCCAGCTTCGCCGCGAAGGTGGGACCGACGCCGGGCAGGATCGTCACCGGCTCCGGCGCGAGGAGGGTGGCGGCCTCATCGGCGCCGATGCAGGCCATGCCGCGCGGCTTGTCCCGCTCCACCGCGATCTTCGCCAGGAGCCGGTTCGGGGCGAGGCCGATGGAGACGGTCACGCCCACCTCCCGTTCCACCTGCCGCGCGAAGCGCGCGAGGGCGGCGGCGGCCGGGGCACCATGCAGCGCCTCAGTACCCGATAGGTCCAGCACAGCCTCATCGATCGACATGGCCTGCACCAGAGGCGTCAGCGATTCCATCAGGGCGCGGATCTGGCGGGAGGCGGTGGTGTATTTCTGGAAGTCGGGCTTGATCACCACCGCATCCGGGCAGGCCGCCAGGGCCTTGAACATCGGCATGGCCGAGCGCACGCCCCGCGTCCGCGCAACATAGCAGGCGGCGGAGACGACCCCGCGCTGCCCGCCGCCGACGATCACCGGGCGGCTGGCCAGTTCTGGGCGATCCCGCTTCTCCACGCTGGCGAAGAAGGCGTCGCAATCGACATGGGCGATGGCGAGGGAGAAGAGTTCCGGATGGGTGGCCACGCGCGCGGAGCCGCAGGCCGCGCAGCGGCGGAAGGGCTGGTCGGCGCACGAGAAACAGTCCCGGCAAAGCGAGGGCATGCGCTATCCTAGCACGGAACGGGAACACGTCCCGAGTCCCGTCACAACCAGGGGGGCGCCCATGTTGGAACGGCCGGGGATTGCGCGGATCTGGCGGGGCCGGGTTCCCGCCGCGCGTGCCGATGAATATGCCGCTTACCTCTATGAAGCCGGGATCAGGCCGCTGGAGGAGAAGGCGCTTGGCGTCCAGTTGCTGAGGGAGGACCGGGAGGAGGAGAGCGAGTTCGTCACCATCTCCTACTGGCGGGACGTGGCCTCCATGTCCGCCTTCACCGGTGGCGACCCGACGCGCATCCACCATCTGGAGCGCGACCCGGAATTCCTGATCGAGCTGCCGAAGAGCGTGCAGGTGCTGCGGATCACCGCTTCCTCGGGCGATCTGGGCGGTGGGTGAAGCCGGGCATCAGTGATCCCAGAGGCGCGCCGCGCCGAAGACGCCGGAACTGTCCCCATGTTTCGCCGGGACAAGGTTCACCCTTTTCGCATCCCCGAAGATCCAGGGCGCCATGAGGCCCGGCACGTCGCGATAGAGGTGCCGGAAGTTCGAGACCCCGCCGCCGAGCACGATCACGTCCGGATCGATGATGTTCACGATCATGGCCAGGGCGCGGGCCAGCCTGTCCGCATGGCGGGCCAGGGCGGCCTGCGCCACCGGGTCGCCAGCCAGGGCACGGGATTCCAGTTGGCCGGCGTCGCGATGGCCAGGGCCATCCGCATCCTGTGCCAGGGAGGGGCCGGAAAGATGGGCCTCCAGGCAGCCATGATGGCCGCACCAGCACTTCGGCCCGGGAAGTTCCTCCGCCTTGGGCCAGGGCAGGGGGGTATGGCCCCATTCGCCCGAGACGCGGTTCAACCCGTCCAGCGGTCGGCCATGCATAACCCAGCCGCCGCCAACCCCAGTGCCGAGGATGGCGGCGAAGACCACCGGATAACCGGCCCCCGCGCCATCCGCCGCCTCGCTCATCGCCAGGCAGTTCGCGTCATTCGTGACCCGCACCTCCCGCCCCAGGGCGGCGGCCAAGTCCCGGTCCAGCGGTCGGCCGTTCAGCGCCTGGCTGTTGGCGTTTCGGACCAGCCCGGTCTGCGGGTTGATGCTGCCGGGAATGCCGACGCCGACAGTGCCGTGGCGTCCCAGTTCCGCCTCCGCCTCCCGCACCAGGGCGGCGATGGTCTCGATGGTGGCCTCGTAGCCCTGGCCGGTCGGCCTGCGTCGCCGGAGCAGGACCGCGCCCGATGCGTCCAGCGCCGCGATTTCCGTCTTGGTTCCGCCGAGATCGACGCCGAGCCTGATGGTCATCCGGGATGAATGCCGGGGCCCCGCCGTGCCGTCCAGCCGGGGACGGTCACAGGAACGTCGAAGCCGCGCGGCACGCTGGACTTGCGCCGTTCCAGGTGGTGGATTGAACGTTCCCATGGCCGCCTCACCACACCCCCCCAAGCCCGCCCCGAAGCCGGAGACGGTGCTCGACGTGCAGGGCCTGACCTGCCCCTTGCCGGTGCTCAAGGCCAACAAGGCCCTGCGCAGCATGCCCGCTGGGGCCCGGCTGACCGTGCTGGCGACGGATGCCGCCAGCGTTATCGATTTCCAGGCCTTCTGCCGGGAGACGGGCCATGCCCTCGTCTCCTTCAGTGAGAATGCGGGGGTCTATCGCTATACCCTGCGCAAGCGGGATGACACCGCCCCGGCCAAAGGCCCGGCGCCCCGCTGATGCTTCTCCTGACGCATCCCGCCTGCCTCCGGCACGAGAACGGGCCCTTCCATCCGGAATGCCCGGACCGGCTGCAGGCGGTGATGCAGGCGCTGGAGGCGCAGGAATTCTCCACCCTGGTCCGTGGCCAGGCGCCGGAGGCGACGCGCGAGCAATTGCTGCGCGTGCATCCGGCGGCGCATGTGGACCGGATCCTGGGGATCCGACCGGTGGAGGGGCAGGCTGTCCAGATCGATGCCGACACCGGCATGAACGCTCATTCGGCGGAGGCCGCGCTGCGTGCCGCCGGCGCCGGGGTGGAGGCGGTGGATTGCGTGATGCGGGGCGAGTTCGCCCGCGCCTTCTGTGCCGTGCGCCCGCCGGGGCATCATGCCGAGCCCGCCGTCCCCATGGGCTTCTGCCTGTTCTCCAACGCCGCCATCGCCGCGCGCCATGCCCAGGCCGAGCATGGGGTGGAGCGCGTGGCGGTGCTGGATTTCGACGTGCACCATGGCAATGGCACACAGGCGGCCTTCTGGAACGAGCCGAGCCTGATGCTCGCCTCCTCCCACCAGGCGCTGCTCTATCCTGGCACGGGGGACGCCTTGGAGACGGGCGTGGGCAACATCATCAACGTGCCGCTTCCGGCCGGCACGGATGGCGCCGGCTTCCGCCGGGCGTGGGAGCATCAGATCCTGCCCGCCGTCGAATCCTTCGCTCCTGGGCTGATCGTCATTTCCGCCGGCTTCGACGCCCACCGGCTCGACCCGCTGGCCGGGTTGCGGCTGGTGGAGGAGGACTTCGCCTGGGTCACCGAGGCAATCTGCCAGGTCGCCAACCGTGTCTGCGATGGACGGGTGGTCTCGACGCTGGAAGGCGGCTACGACCTCGGCGCCCTCGCACGCTCCACGGCCGCGCATATGCGCGCCCTGATGCGCGCCTGAATTCCGGAGCGATCCCATGTCCGACACCGACCTCCCCGAGGTGGAGAGCCTGTCCTTCGAGGAAGCCATGGCCGAGCTGGAGGCCATCGTGAGGCGCCTGGAAGGCGGCCAGGCCAAGCTCGAGGACGCCATGGATTCCTATGCCCGCGGCACAGCCCTGCGCGCCCATTGCGAGCGCAAGCTGGCCGAGGCGGAGGCGCGGGTGCAGGCCCTGGTACCCGGTCCCGGCGGTCCGACCCTGCGCGACGTCGAATAAGCGAGGAAGCCCTGATGGAAGCCGCCGACCAAGCCACGACGGATGCCCCGATGGAGGCGCTCGCCGCCGCCATGAAGGAGGCCGCCTCGGAGGTGGACCAGGCGCTGGACGCACTGCTGCCGGCGGAGGAGGGGGAGGAGAGAGCCCTTTTCGCCGCCATGCGCTATGCGACCATGGGGGGCGGGAAGAAGCTGCGTGCCTTCCTGGTTCTGGAGGGCGCACGGCAATTCGGTGTCTCGCGGCAGTCGGCGCTGCGCGTGGGCGCGGCGGTGGAGATGCTGCATGGCTATTCGCTGGTGCATGACGATCTGCCGGCGATGGACAATGACGACCTGCGCCGCGGCAAGCCCACCGTCCACCGCGCCTGGGACGAGGCAACAGCCATCCTGGTCGGCGATGCGCTGCAGTCCCAGGCCTTTGCCGTGCTCGCGGCGCCGGAGACGCATTCCGATCCGGGCGTGCGGGTCGAACTCTGCCTGGCACTGGCCCAGGCGGCCGGGGCCCGCGGCATGGTGGGCGGGCAGATGCTCGACATGCTGGCCGAGAAGGCCACTGCGCCGCTCGACGCTGCAGCGATCGGCCGGCTGCAGCGGCTCAAGACCGGCAAGCTGATCGAGTTCTCCGCCGAGGCGGGGGCCATCCTCGGCCGCGCCGCCACGCCGCCGCGCCAGAATCTATGCTTCTATGGCCGCGAGATCGGCGCCGCCTTCCAGATCGCGGACGACCTGCTGGACCTCACCGCCACGCCTGAAGAGGCCGGGAAGGCCACCGGTAAGGACGCCGGCGCAGGAAAGGCGACGCTGCTGGGCCTGCTCGGCCCCGAGCGGGCGCGCATCCAGGCCGAACGGCTGGTGGCGCAGGCCAAGTCGCATCTCGACAACTTCGATGAGCGAGCCGATCTGCTGCGTGCCCTGGCGGATCATGTGATCCGCCGCAAGAACTAGTACCTGTGTTTGCCGTCTGCCTGCTCTGAGGAAGTGTTTTGATGTCTGCCCTGCCTGCCACTCCGCTGCTCGACCGGGTTCGCGCCCCTTCGGACCTGCGCAATCTGTCGGCCGAGCAGTTGCGTCAGCTGGCCGATGAGTTGCGGGCGGA
>NZ_JAOXLP010000112.1 GCF_025791835.1 Roseomonas xinghualingensis | reverse complement strand
CTCGATAGTCTGAACGCAAATGACAAATGCCGCTGGTCTGGGCAGCGGGGCTGGTAGGGATAACGTAGCGGATCTCGACCTCGTCGTCGGTGACGACGACCCGGGCCACGAGCCATTCGATCAGCTGCCGTTTCTGCTCCCAGGTGGCTTGGCCGAGGCCCTGGCTGATGCGACGGCTGAACTCTTCCAGCCCCAGGCCGAGGCGGGCGATGTCCGCCTGCCGTTTGGTCTGGGCTGCCAGCTGCCGCTCCTGGGTGGCGAGGGCCTGTAGCCTTTGCTCGATGTCGTGGCGTCGGCGGCGATACTCCTCCAGGCCCACCACGCCGGCCAGGTAAACCTCGGTGAGCCGTTCGAGCTGCTGCGTGAGGCCGGTCTGTCCGCGCCGGAGGGTCTCGCGGCGCGCACGCAGTTCCTGCGGCAGCCAATGGCCTCCGTGGGCCCGCTCCAGCGCATGCCGGATGGCCTCCGGATGGGTCAGGAGCTGGCGGAGATCCTCCCAGACGAGGGCCTCGACCTGCTCGGCCGGGATAAAGCGGGAGGGGCATGGGGTGTCGCGGTAGGAGTTCGGGGGCGAGAGCTTGCCGCGGCAGCAGTAGTAGCGATGGCGGGCTGACAGGCTTCGGCCAAGGCAGGAAAGGCCACACACGCCGCAGCTGACCAGCGCGCGCAGCAGATAGGGGTGGGCGGTGTTGTTGCGGCGGGCGAATTGCCGGTTCTGGGCGAGCTTGGCCTGGACGCGGTCGAACTGCTCCTGGCTGACAATGGCCGGAATGGTGGCGACGGACACCCATTCCTCGCGAGCCCGCAGGCGGCGGGGCGCCTCCTGGGTGCGCCCAGCAAAGACCTCTCCGGTGTAGACGGGGTTGATCAGGATCCCGCGCAGCGTGGTGACATGCCAGCGCCCGCTCACACGAGGAGGAGGGACCCCATCCGCGCGGAGCTTCTGCGCCAGCCCGTGCAGGCTGTGCCCCTCCTCCGCATACCAGGCGAACATCTCGGCGACCGCGGCCGCCTCGACCTCATCGCATCGCACGCCGGCGGGGTCACGCGGTCGGTCTGGATCCACCCGGTAGCCATAGGGCGGTCTCGTCCAGGGTAGCAGGAGCCCGGCCTGCAGCTTGCGCAGGCGCCCCCGGCGCATGCGCTCCGCGATCAGGCTCCGCTCATACTCGGCCACGGCACCCCGGATCTGCAGCAGGAGCTGGTCGTGCGGATCCTGGCTCATCGGCCGGTCGAGGAACTCGACCTGACAGCCCGTGGCGGTGATTTCCTCCAGCAGCAAGACCTGATGCACATACTGTCGGGCCAGCCGGTCCGGCGCGGTCATCAGCAGCCGATCGAGGTGGCGCAACGCGGCCCGATCCCGCAGGCGCTCCAGGCCTGGCCGCTTAAGACCCGCGCCGCTGTACC
>NZ_JAOXLP010000111.1 GCF_025791835.1 Roseomonas xinghualingensis | reverse complement strand
GCGGCAGTGGCACGGCTGGCCGCGGCACTGGAGGCGTGATTGCGCTCCCGGCGGGCACGCGCATCCTGCTGGCGACCGAGCCCGTGGACTTCCGCAAGGGTGCGCACGGGCTTGCCGCGTTCGCGGCCGAGGTGCTCGGCGAGGACCCGTTCTCGGGCGTGGTGCTGGTGTTCCGGTCGCGGCGCGCGGACCGGGTCAAGATCCTGACCTGGGACACGTCTGGCCTGGTGCTCGTCTGGAAGCAGCTCGAGGGCGGCGCGTTCCGTTGGCCGCCGGTCGTGGGCGGCGTGATGCGGATGACGCCGGTCGAGTTCGCGGCGCTGTTCGACGGGTTCGACTGGTCGCGCGTCGGCGCGCCGAAACGGATTCCCAGACCGACGGCTGCTGCATAGACTCGGCGGGCGATGCACGCAGCCGACGTCAACCTGGCGAGCCTCCCCGACGACCCTGCGGCGTTGCGCGCGCTCCTCGTCGCGGTGATGGCCGAGCGCGACGCGCTCGCGGCGCGGAACGAGAAGCTGCGGCACCTGTTGGGCAAGCTGCAGCGCATGCAGTTCGGGCGCCGCTCGGAGCGCCTCCCCGAGGACCAGCTGCAGTTCGCGTTCGAGGAGGTCGAGGCGAGCCTGGCCGGCAACGAGGCCGAGGCGGAGAAGGGCTCGCCCGAGCTGCGCAAGACGAACATCGCCAAACGCCGGGCGGGCCGCGGCCGGTTGCCGGCGCACCTGCCCCGCATCGAGCGGGTGCTCTTGCCCGAGAGCACCGCCTGCCCGTGCTGCCAGGGGCCGCTGGTCGAGATCGGGGCCGACACCTCGGAGCGTCTCGACGTGATCCCGGCTCAGTTCCAGGTCCTGGTGATCAGGCGCCCCAAGCTGGCCTGCCGGGCCTGCGAGGGCGTGGTGCTGCAGGCGCCCGCGCCGGCCCGCCTGATCGAGGGCGGCATGCCGACCGAGGCGACGGTGGCCCATGTGCTGGTGTCGCGCTACGCCGATCACCTGCCGCTGTACCGCCAGGCGCAGATCCTGGCGCGCCAGGGCCTCAGCATCGGCCGCGAGGTGCTGGCCTCCTGGGTGGGCACGGCCGCCGCCGAGGTCGCGCCGGTGGTGGCGCGGATGCTCGAGCTCCTGCTCGCCTCGGCCCGGCTGTTCGCCGACGAGACCACCATGCCGGTGCTGGACCCTGGCCGGGGCCAGACCAAGACGGGCTATGCCTGGGCGATCGGGCGGGATGACCGGGCCTGGGGAGGGACGGACCCGCCGGCGGTGGTGTTCCGCTACGCCCCCGGCCGTGGGGCTGAGCACGCTCGGGCGCTGCTGGCCGGCTACACAGGCATCCTGCAGTGCGACGGCTACGCCGCCTACAAGGGGCTGGCCGCGCCGGAGGGGGGCGGCCCCGGTGTGACACTGGCGTTCTGCTGGAGCCATGTGCGTCGCGAGTTCTACGACCTGGCCAGGAAGAA
>NZ_JAOXLP010000110.1 GCF_025791835.1 Roseomonas xinghualingensis | reverse complement strand
CAGGGAACGAACCATGAGCCAGAAGCCAGTGACACCGAACGCGAAGCCGCCCGCCGATCGGGTGGTGCGCGACATTCGTCGAGCGACCCGCAAGCACTACTCGGCCGAGGACAAGATCCGGATTGTGCTGGAGGGCTTGCGCGGGGAAGAGAGCATCGCCGCCCTGTGCCGACGGGAGGGTGTCGCCGAGAGCCTGTACTACACGTGGTCCAAGGAGTTCCTGGGTTCGGCGCACTGCGCCGGACGGCAAGCGCCGCCTTGCCGGGGACACGGCCCGGGCGGCCACGACGGACGAGGTCAAGGACCTCCGCCAGGAGGCACGCACCCTCAAGGAGGTCGTGGCGGAGCAGGCGCTCGAGCTGCGGCTGCTCAAAAAAAGTCTGATCGCGGATGGGGGCGACCGCGAATGAGATACCCCGCTGCCGAGAAGCTCGAGATCATCCGCCTGGTCGAGGGATCAGGCCTGCCGGTCCGCCGTACCCTGCAGCGACTTGGGATCCCGCGGGCGACCTTCTATCGCTGGTACGACCTGTACCGGGACGGTGGTCCCGAGGCGCTCGAGGACAGGCCATCCCGACCTGATCGGCTCTGGAACCGCATCCCCGACGCGGTGCGGTCCCGGATCGAGGCTCTGGCGCTGGAGGTGCCCGAGCTGTCCCCGCGCGAGCTTGCGGTGCGGTTCACCGACCAGGAGGGCTACTTTGTCTCGGAAGCTTCCGTCTACCGCCTGCTCAAAGCGCATGACCTGATCACCAGCCCGGCCTTCATCATGGTCAAGGCGGCCGAGGAGTTCCACACCAAGACCACGGCGCCAAACCAGCTCTGGCAGACGGACTTTACCTACCTGAAGGTGACCGGCTGGGGCTGGTTCTATCTCTCCACCGTGCTCGATGACTTCTCCCGATACATCATCGCCTGGAAGCTCTGCACAACCATGGCCGCGAGCGACGTCACCGAGACGCTGGAGCTGGCACTCGCCGCCTCAGACTGCGGCCAGGCAAAGATCCGGCACCAGCCACGGCTGCTCTCTGACAACGGCCCCTGCTACATCGCAGACGACCTGGCCAAGTGGCTCGGCGAAAAGCGCATCGCGCATGTCCGCGGCGCTCCCTGCCACCCGCAAACCCAGGGCAAGATCGAGCGCTGGCACCAGACGCTCAAGAACCGCATCCTGCTGGAGAACTACTACCTGCCCGGCGACCTTGAGGCGCAGATCAACGCCTTCGTCGAGCACTACAACCACCAGCGCTACCACGAAAGCCTGCAGAACCTCACCCCAGCCGATGTCTACTTCGGCCGAGGACAAACCATCCTGCTCGAGCGTGAACGCATCAAGCGCCAGACCCTCCAACAACGACGCTTGCTGCACCAGCGTCGAGCCGCCTAACGTCCATCACCAGATGTGCCGGAGCCTCCGCTAAGTCAGCTTCCTCACTGTCCCAAAGCATTCGACGACGGACA
>NZ_JAOXLP010000109.1 GCF_025791835.1 Roseomonas xinghualingensis | reverse complement strand
TTCAGAACGCCAGCTTCCAGATCGGCGACTTCGCCGTGCAGGTGGCGAGCGGACAGTCCGCCGTCACCGCCCTGGCGCAGCAGCTTCCGCAGCTTCTCGGCGGCTTCGGCATGGTCGGCGCCATCTCCGGCGCGGCTGTGGCGATCGGCGCGGTAGCTTACAACATGCTGGCCGGGGCCGATGCGGCCAAGGAGTTCGAAAACGCGCTCAAGGCGCAGGAATCCGCCTACAAGGCCGCGGAAGAGGCCGCGAAAAGGCGCCGCGAGGGACTGACCGCAGAGGCGACCAGCGTTCTCAACCTTACGACCTACTACGGCACCCTCACGGAAGCGCAGCGCCGCGGAGAACGGATTGCCCTGGAGCAGCAGCGCAAGCAGCTGGTGAACACCGGCTACGAGATGACGCGGGACATTGGCAGCGCCATCCGTAACCGCGTTGGGGATCCCACCTATGGGATCGCGCCGGGCGACATGATCGGGGGCGCCGGAGCGCCCTTCATCGGGCCCGCCCCTGCTGGTGTCCAGCAGGCCGCAGATGCGGTTCGCCTCCTTGATGACGCGGCCAACCGGACGCGGGAGGGCATCCGGGGCATCATCGCCGACCTGGATGCTGCTGCGCAGAACGGCGGCTCATTCCGCTCCGCCATCATCGCCACCCGTGACGAAGTGATCCGCCTGGCGCCGGAGCTGGAGCGGAACGGCGAGGCCGTAAAGCAGGTCAGCCAGCAGATTGAAGCGGCGCGCGATCCGCTTGCGGCACTCGGGAAGGCGGCCAGCACCACGGCCGGCCAAGTCGGTGGGCTGTCTGGCTCGCTGGCCGAGGCCGCGCAGCGGATTGCTGATATGCGGCGAGCGGCAGCCGATAACCCATACACCGATCTGGAGCGGACGGTTGCGACTCTGCGCGCTCAGTCGGAAGCTCTGGCACGCGGCGACAACGACGCGGCCGACGCCATCGAGCGGCGCGAGCAAGCGCGGGTTCGGAATGCCGAGCAGCGCGTCAAGATGCTGGAGCAGGAGGCTAAGGATCTCCGGGCGATCGGCACCTCGGAAGAGGATATCGCCGCCGCCCGCATCGTGTCTGAGGCGCGTATTGCCCAGATGCAGGGCGATATCTTCCGCCAGCAGGAGGCGAACCGGGAGCAGGAGGCCAAAAACCGCGAAGCCGAAGCGGCGGCGCGGCGAGCTGCCGCGGAAGGCCGGGCCGCCGCCCGGAAAGAGGAGCGAGACGCGGCCCGCGAGCGGATGGCGGATCTTGAGCTAGAGCGCCGCATCTACACCGAAGCGCAGATGACGGCGTCCGGGCTGTATGCGATCACTGCCTCAGACACGCGCGGCATGAACGAGGCGGAGAAGGTGCTGCGCGCCGCAGGGCGGCATCCAGACCAGATTAGGAAGCAGACCGAAGAAGCGAACCGGGTTGCGTCCCGTTCCTACGAGCAGCAGCAACGCAAGGCGGAAGCCACCTACGACCGCATCACCGACTACGCCGGCAA
>NZ_JAOXLP010000108.1 GCF_025791835.1 Roseomonas xinghualingensis | reverse complement strand
GTGGCCATCGCCGCCGAGGTGCTGAACCGCATGTTGGACCTGGGGCGCCCAGAATACGTCCGCATCGCCTGATCGTCAGAGGTCTTGGGAGAGATGCGACCAACGCTCCGATCGATGCAACAAGGTCGCGGGCGGGCTGAAGAGGCCGGCTCACGGCCCACTTCACTTGGCGGTGCCGGCCTCGAGGATCGAGACGATCGAGAACAGGGTGAAGCAGACGGCCCCGAGCCCCACGAGCACATGCGCGCCGACAAAGAAGGCCGGCTGCGCGACCGTCGCCACGAACAGAAAGGCGGCGAAGAACAGGCAGGCCAGGGCGGTGCCGACCGGGATGAGCGGGATACGGTTGGCGAGCGCGAAGGTCTGCCGCCAGACCAGGGCGAGAAGCAGCACCTTCGAGAGGATGCTGAAGCAGATCAGGCTCAGGCCGATCAGGACAACGCCGGGCGCCAGCCGCGCCGGGTCCTGGGACGAGAACAGCACCCAAAGGCCCATCAGCAGGTTCACCGTGCCCATCGCGGCGACGAACCAGGACCACAGATAACGCTCGCCGGCGCTGAACTCGTTCCGGACCTGCCGCACGACGCTGGACACCAGCGCGATCAGCGCGGAGCAGATCACGGACAGGCCGAAGACGACATGGCCGGCCACGAAGCCGGCCGTCCCGCCATCGCGGAACAGCCCGGCGCAGACGGCGAAGCCGGTCGCCGCGAGGACTGCCGGCACAGAGATGAGGAGACCGCCCAGGCTGCGCGAATAGGCGCCGGTGGGAGGACCTCCGCCGACTGGCAGCGCCTCGGCCGCCTTGATGAGCGAGAATTTGACGGAAGCCGCGGCGACCGTGCTGACGCAGCCTGCGATGAGTCCGATACCGATCATGACATGCCCGGAGACCTGATCGGGCAAGCTCGGCCCGGAGATGATGAAGAGGCCGGCGACCACCGCGGTGGCCGCGGCCAGATAGCCTGCCGCAGGCAGAACGACGTGCCAGATTGGCGGATAGCGGTGGATGAGCTGGCGGATGATCGTCGCTGCTGTGGTGAAGAGGGCGAAGCAGATCGCCGCCAGGGAGATCAGCACGCGCCCGGCCACCAAATTGCCCGCAGCATCGCCGCTCGACAGCACATACCAGCCGAAGGCGATGCAGATTACCGCCATTACCAGGGGGATCGCACGAAAGACCACGCTCATGGTTGGATTCATGTGAAGCTCGGCCGTTCTTGCGTGCTGTTCCGCACCTTCGTGCCGCCGTCTTCAGGCTGTCAAATCTATAGGTCGGCTATGGCGAAACTGTGATCCGCGTTCTGTGCGGGTTCTTGCAAGCTGCATTCGCGGGGCTTGTGGGTGGTCCCCGTCGGCCGGACAGTTTGGCGGCGCGTCGCCATCTTGTTGCATAGGTCGCTCAGTCGGGCGCCCTGGTGTAGGCTGGCCGTAAGGGTGAGCCCTCGGTTCTGTCAGCTTTCGCGCCAAGTGTATCTGCATGATTTAAGATAGCACTGGTGGGCTATGCAGTTTGCAAGATGGCGAGCACAGCGGTTGCACGGCGGAGATGGAGAACGCGGCGGCGGTGGGCGAGGACCTGCTGGTTGTGGCGAGTGCGAAGACGGAGAAAGGCTCGGA
>NZ_JAOXLP010000107.1 GCF_025791835.1 Roseomonas xinghualingensis | reverse complement strand
CAGGCCCTCTGTTTGGCGGAGTGCCAGATGGAACAGGGCACGCAGCGTCAGCGCAGTCGCGATTGCCAAGCCCGAATAGGATGGCTGCCCGCCGCGGGTGGTCCGAGGCGCTGCCCGCCAGCCCTCAATGGCGTCCTCGGTGAACCACACCGTCAGGCTGCCACGAGCGCGAAGGCCCGCCTCATACGTGGGCCAGTTCGTGACCCGATGCCGCTGCCTCGGGATTCGGTGGCGCCGGTCCTTGTTCACTTTGAAGGGCAAGCGCGGTGTCCCCGTCGGTCATCGGGGCACTCCAGCCCCATCCCACCCTACCTCGGACTCAGATCCGATCCATGCACCACAGTCTTCACCGCCACCTGTCGAATGGCCGACGTGGATCGCGCTCTTTAGGTCGAGGTCGTGCACCATGGCTGCGACATCCGCGGCGTAGGTGTTCATATCGTTCCCGGTATCGGTCTGGTCGGAACGACCGTGCCCGCGTCGGTCGTGCGCGATCACGCGGTAGCCCTTGCTGAGGAAGAACAGCATCTGGTTGTCCCAGTCGTCCGCACTCAACGGCCATCCGTGGTGGAACATGATCGGCTGGGCATCTTTCGGCCCCCAATCCTTGTAGAAAATGCTGACGCGATCGGCCGTGACGATGGTGGACATGACAGGATCTCCCGGATGTCTAGTTCGGAGATGGAGGAGGCCGCGGCGAGCCCTGCAGCTCGACGGTAGTGGTGCGGAGGCAACCAACGGCAGCGCGGCTCTGCACCGGTCGGGCGGAGCGAGGCTGACGTTGGGCGCCGCTATCTGGCTGGCGTCAGACGACGCGTTTCAGCATGTGCGCGAACTCGCGGTGGTCCACGTTGGTCGCGCCATTGGCGTGGAAATGCTGGATATGCGGTCCGTGCTCGTGGTGCTTGTTTTGGGCCTCGACAGAAGCCCACGCCTCGACGAACACGAAGCGGCCCGGCTCATCCTGATCTTCGAACAGATCGTACCGGATACTGCCCTCCTCAGCCCGCGATGGCTCGACAAGCACTGATAGATCTCGACGCAACTCATCCTCCTTGCCGGTCTTCGCTTTCAGACCAACCACAATGAACAGTTCACTCATTTGCTATCTCCTTGCGAAATGAGTGGCGGCGGTTGAGCCGCCGCCACCTTCCGCGTTCGCGGTCAGGCGGCCTGTGCGGCCTTCTCGGGATTGAAGCCGTCAAAGCTCTCGAAGACGTCCATGAAGCCGGGAACGGTGGCTTCCCGCGCCCAGTCGCGCTGGAGTTCGCAATACATCTGAACCCGGCTGATCAGCTTCGCGCCGGCCTGTTCGACGCGACGAAGCGCTGCCTCGTGCGCGGCCACCGAGGTGCCACCGACCGCGTCGACGGGCACATAGACCTCATACCCCTCCTGGATCGCGTCGAGCGCTGGGAAGGTGAGGCAGGCCTCCGTCCAAAGCGCGGTCATGATGAGCTTGCGCCGGCCGAGCGCCTTGACCGCGCTCTTGAACCCGTTGTCCTCCCAGCTGTTGATGGAGGTGCGGTCGTAGGTCGGCAGGTGGCCGAGCACGTCCTGCAGCTCCTGAATTGGCGGCTTGTTGCGGCCGGTTTGCACGTTCACGGTCGAGTGGATGATGGGG
>NZ_JAOXLP010000106.1 GCF_025791835.1 Roseomonas xinghualingensis | reverse complement strand
AGAAGACCGCCTCCAACCTGCAGGAAGCCGCCGCCCGCGGCGGCCGCATCATCGCCTTCACCGACGAGGACGGCGCGCCCGCGCTCCGCCCCTTCGCCTCCCGCATCGTGGTGCTGCCCAGGGTCGACCCCTTCGTCGCCCCCATCCTGCACACCATCCCCGTGCAGATGCTCGCCTACCATGTCGCCGTGCTCAAAGGCACCGATGTCGATCAGCCCAGAAACCTCGCCAAGGCCGTCACCGTGGAATAAAGAATTCCTTGCCCTCAAGGAACGGCTTGATGCCGCTCCTGCAAGACCAATCAGGATAGAAGCCCCAATCTACGGACGCGCGGCGCACAACCTCGCCCGGCGCTCAGCGGATGCCCGAGAGCGCATTCAGGATTCGCCCATCATAACCCAGACTATGGGGCCGGCGATGCCGCGAGCAGCAGTCGGTTGATATAAGCATCAACCCCGCTTTCTGGGGACACGGCGATGGGATCGTAGTGAAAGGAAAAGACGGGTAGCAGAGAATATTGCGCCTGCAAGATCAGCCTTGGCCGCTTACTTGGGACCGCGCCACGATGGATACCGTAGGTATCGGCGGCAAAGCACGTACCAGCCGGCCCCATTATCGTCATTACAGAATCTTTGCCGTATTGGCCTTCTATCTCATCAAGAGGGTATGGCCGCTCACGTAGGCGCCCTGCGGTCTTGTGGGACTTCGAAACAAATATATGTGGCCCGGAATCCAGGTCAACATCCGTAAGGTAGACAAAAAACTTAATGAATCTCCAATCATCAGGATCACGGTGAAAGAGTTGGGTATCCACAGAACCTGAATTCGCCGGGAAGGACCACCGAACTGCAAGGCTCGAAAGCGTGGGCCGGCATCCCAGATAACGCTCGGCGAGAGATAGTACCGACGGATGATTTATGAGTTCTACAATAGCCCGGCAATTAAGAGCGCATTCAAGGGAGTAGGAGGCCATACGTGCGTTCGCTGGCACCTGCTTCAATGAAACGCACCTTCCATTCGGCAAGATCAGGTCTTTGTCCGAAAGGTATGCCATGATCTCTTCAATAGTAGATGGCGAGATAGAATCCAACTGGACAAAGCCATCTTGCTGCAGCGACGAGAGTGCCCGAGCACATTGCTGAACTTCTACCGTCGATAAAGAGGTTCTCTCTACCCCACGGTGGGCAAGATTGATCGTTGCTGCAATGCCCCGGGAAATCCAGTTCCTGAGGCGGGGTTGAATGATCATACGTTGCGCATAATACAGGGTTGCACGTCCAGGTTGGAAACCTGGACCTGGCCTCAGGTTTGCATATCCTTGCACTTTGGGGCCTCAGCAAGAGGAATTTCGGTACAAACCATAACAAGCTCCCTGGTGGCGATATTCATTACATTGAAGCAACATTGATGCTGCGTTCTACTCCGCGAAAGAAAAACGGAGGATTTTCTCCTAATCTCTCAAACGCCCCCTCCCCCGCTCTGACCGATCAGCGCTTGGCTGGGTTAGGGGGCGCCCACAATATATGCTGAAGCCCCTTAACTCCCGGCTAGAGCAGACTCCGTTCATTCGGGTTCATAGCCGGCGGCTGTGAAGAGGTTGGCGCACTCGGCTGGTGTGAACTGGGGGAGTGCGGTCCCGATGACGGTCCAGAGGTCGTCGAGGTTGCGGGCGG
>NZ_JAOXLP010000105.1 GCF_025791835.1 Roseomonas xinghualingensis | reverse complement strand
CAGGAGCAGAGGGAAGGCCGCGCGGCTGCCTTCCGCGCCGCCCGCAGGAAGGAGAAGTAGCCATGTGCGGGATTGTGGGCGTGGTGGGGCGCGAGGAGGCGGCGCCGCGGCTGCTGGAGGCGCTGCGGCGGCTGGAGTATCGCGGCTATGACAGTGCCGGCATCGCGACGCTGGTGGACGGCCATGTCGAGCGGCGGCGTGCCGAGGGCAAGCTGGGCAACCTGGCGGCGGTGCTGGAGCGTGATCCGCTGCCCGGCACCACCGGCATCGGCCACACCCGCTGGGCGACCCATGGGGCGCCGACCACGCGCAACGCCCATCCGCACGGCACCGCCCGCGTCAGCGTGGTGCATAACGGCATCATCGAGAACCATGCCGAGCTGCGCGCCGAGCTGGAGGCGGCGGGCGCCGTGTTCGAGACCGACACCGACACCGAGACCTTCGCCCGGCTGGTGGACCACCATCTCGCCCGCGGCGCCAGCCCGGAGGTGGCCTTCAGCGGCGCGCTCAAGCGCGTGCACGGCGCCTTCGCGCTGGCCGCCGTCTTCGCCGGCCATCCGCGCAAGCTGCTGGCCGCCCGCCAGGGCGCGCCGCTGGCCATCGGCCATGGCGAGGGCGAGATGTTCGTCGGCTCCGACGCCCTGGCGCTGGCGCCGCTGACGCGGCGCATCGCCTATCTGGAGGAGGGCGACTGGGCGGTGGTCAGCGACCAAGACGCCCAGGTGTTCGACCTGGACGACGCCCCGGTCCTGCGCCCCATCAGGACCACCGCCTATTCCGGGGCCGCCATTGGCAAGGGCAACTACCGCCACTTCATGGAGAAGGAGCTCCATGAGCATCCGGCGGTGATCGGCGACACGCTGCGCCAGTATATCGATCCCGCCAGCCGCGCCGTCGCCCGCCCGGCGTTGCCCTTCGACCCGGCCACCCTGCCGCGCCTCTGGCTCTCCGGCTGCGGCTCGGCCTTCCTGGTCTGCCAGACCGCGCGCTACTGGTTCGAGACGATCGCCCGGCTGCCCTGCGATGCCGATGTGGCCAGCGAGCTGCGCTACCGCGACCCGCCGCTCACCGCGGGGGGCGCGGCCATGTTCGTCTCCCAGTCCGGCGAGACGGCCGACAACCTGGCCGCGATGAAGCTGCTGCGCGCCGGCGGCCAGTCCCTCGTCTCGGTGGTCAATGTCCCCGAGAGCAGCATGGCGCGCGAGAGCGATGCCGCGCTGATGACGGTGGCCGGGCCCGAGATCAGCGTCGCCTCCACCAAGGCTTTCACCGCCCAGCTCTCGGTGATGGCCTGCCTGGCGCTGAACTTCGCCCGTGCCCGCGGCGCCCTCGGCGCCGAGGAGGAGGCCCGCCTCACCGCCGCCCTGCTGGAGGTGCCCGAGCACGCCGCCCGCCTGCTCGAGGACGGCGCCGAGATCGAGGCGGTGGCCGCCGACATCGCCGGCGCGCGCGACGTGCTCTACCTCGCCCGCGGCAGCCTCTTTCCCATCGCCCTGGAAGGCGCGCTGAAGCTGAAGGAAATCTCCTACATCCATGCCGAGGGCTATGCCGCCGGCGAGATGAAGCATGGCCCGATCGCCCTGATCGATGCCAGCGTGCCGGTGATCGCCCTCTGCCCGAGCGGCCCGCTCTTCGAGAAGACCGCCTCCAACCTGCAGGAAGCCGCCGCCCGCGGCGGCCGCATCATCGCCTTCACCGACGAGGACGGCGCGCCCGCGCTCCGCCCCTTCGCCTCCCGCATCGTGGTGCTGCCCAGGGTCGACCCCTTCGTCGCCCCCATCCTGCACACCATCCCCGTGCAGATGCTCGCCTACCATGTCGCCGTGCTCAAAGGCACCGATGTCGATCAGCCCAGAAACCTCGCCAAGGCCGTCACCGTGGAATAA
>NZ_JAOXLP010000104.1 GCF_025791835.1 Roseomonas xinghualingensis | reverse complement strand
TCAGGCGCGCGCGGGTTGTTGTGTGTTGTTGTGTTGTCCGAGGGCCTGTCGTGCGGCCTGGGCGATCTGGGGGGCGTTGAGGCCGGCGAGGTCGTACTGCTTTTTGGGTGTGTCGTGGTCGATATAGAGGTCGGGCAGGGTGAGCGGGCGGAAGCGCAGCCCGCCATCGAGCAGCCCGGCATGGGCGAGGTGGTGGGCGACGAGGCTGCCGAAGCCGCCGACCGAGCCCTCCTCCACGGTGAGCAGCACGGCGTGGTTGCGGGCGAGGCGCTCGACGAGTTCAGTGTCAAGCGGCTTGGCGAAGCGGGCATCGGCCACCGTGCAGGACAGCCCCTGGGCGGCGAGTTCCTCGGCCGCGCGCAGCGCCTCGGCCAGGCGGGTGCCGTAGGAGAGGATGGCGATGCTGCTGCCTTCGCGCAGCACCCGGCCCTTGCCGATCGGCAGGATGGTGCCGCGGGCGGGCAGCTCGAGGCCGGTGCCTTCGCCGCGCGGGTAGCGGAAGGCGATCGGGCCGGCGTCATGGGCGGCGGCGGTGGCGACCATATGGGTCAGCTCCACCTCATCGCTGGCGGCCATCAGCACCATGTTCGGGATGCAGCCGAGATAGGCGATGTCATAGGCCCCGGCATGGGTGGCGCCATCGGCGCCGACCAGCCCGGCGCGGTCCATCGCGAAGCGCACCGGCAGGTTCTGCAGCGCCACGTCATGCACCACCTGGTCATAGGCGCGCTGGAGGAAGGTGGAGTAGATCGCGACGAAGGGCCGCATCCCCTCGCAGGCCATGCCGGCGGCGAAGGTCACCGCATGCTGCTCGGCGATGCCGACATCGAAGGTCCGGCGCGGGAACCTCTTCTCGAAGGCGTCCAGCCCGGTGCCGCTCGGCATGGCCGCCGTCACCGCCACGATGCGCGGGTCCGCCTCGGCCTCGGCGATCAGCGCCTGGGCGAAGACCTTGGTGTAGGAGGGCGGGCCGGGCGGCGCCTTGGCCTGCTCGCCGGTGATGACGTTGAACTTGACCACGCCATGGTACTTGTCGGCCGCCGCCTCGGCGGGCTGGTAGCCCTTGCCCTTTTGGGTGACCACATGCAGCAGGATCGGCCCCGCCTCCTCGGCGTCGCGCAGGTTGCGCAGCACGGGCAGCAGGTGGTCGAGGTCGTGCCCGTCGATCGGGCCGACGTAGTAGAAGCCCAGCTCCTCGAACATGGTGCCGCCGGTCAGCATGCCGCGGGCATATTCCTCCGCCCGCCGCGCCGCCTGCGCCACCGGGCGCGGGAAGCGCCGCGCCATCCTCGCCATCACCTCGCGGATGGAGAGGAAGGGACGCGAGGAGATCAGCCGCGACAGATAGGCCGACATGGCGCCGACCGGGCGCGCGATCGACATGTCGTTGTCGTTCAGCACGACGATCAGGCGCGACTTCATGGCGCCGGCATTGTTCATCGCCTCATAGGCCATGCCGGCCGACATGGCGCCGTCGCCGATCACCGCGATGACGTTCTGGTCGGCCTTTCGCGCCAGCAGGTCGCGTGCCACCGCCATGCCCAGCCCGGCCGAGATGGAGGTGGAGGAATGCGCCGCCCCGAAGGGGTCGTACTCGCTCTCTGAGCGCCGGGTGAAGCCCGACAGCCCGCCGCCCTGGCGCAAGCTGCGGATGCGGTCGCGCCGGCCGGTCAGGATCTTGTGCGGATAGGCCTGGTGGCCGACATCCCAGATCAGCCGGTCGGTGGGGGTGTCGAAAATGGCATGGATCGCCACCGTCAGCTCCACCACCCCGAGCGACGCCCCCAGATGCCCGCCCGTGGTCGAAACCGCATGAATGGTCTCCGCCCGCAACTCATCGGCCAGCTGACGCAACTGCTCGGCCGACAGATTGCGCAGGTCCGAAGGGGCGCGAACCCGGTCGAGCAGCGGAGTGGCAGGCAGGGCAGACATCAAAACACTTCCTCAGA
>NZ_JAOXLP010000103.1 GCF_025791835.1 Roseomonas xinghualingensis | reverse complement strand
CAAATGGCTCTCTGGAGAGATAAAGCGCCGCGGAAACACACGGAGAAGCGCGATCCCAATCTCACCAGAGACAACTTGTCCTGAGAAAGACTGGAGCAGTAGTAGAAACTGGGTTCGAACATTCGCTGGTGCTGGGATCTTTGGAGGCGCTGCTGCGCACTCACCCAACGAGGCCGAGGCCGAGGCTGCGGGTGAGCATGTAGATGGCAACCGCCACGATCAGTCCGGCAAAGACCTTTGTTAGCGCCCCGCGACGTCGTGCGAGGTCACGCGCCGCGCGAGTGCCGAGCAGGCTGCCGAGCACGCCGCCGCCGATGAAGACAGCGGCAAGAGACCAATCCACCAGGCCGCCCGCAGCGTAGCTTCCAGCTGTGGTGAGGCCAAAAGCGGTGACTGCCACGAGTGAGGTGCCGATCGCCTGCAGCATCGGCATGCCGGTGGCGAAGACCAGTCCGGGAACGATAAGGAACCCGCCGCCGATGCCGAAGAAGCCCGATACGACCCCGACCGCAAGGCCGGTGCCAACCAAGGCTGGCGCATTGCCGCGGTTCAGGCGCACGGTCTTGTCCTGCCCCGTGTCGCGGCGGCGCAGCATGAGGACAGCGACGACCATCATCAGCACGGCGAAGGCGGCGAGTAGTGCCTGACCGTCAATCTGCTTGCCGAGTTGCGCGCCGGCAAAGGCACCGCCGACACCGGCTGCGGCGAACACCAGGGCGCAGGGCCAGCGGACATTGCCGGACCGAGCGTGGCTGGCGAGGCCGAGCGCCGCGTTCGCTGCGACAGCGACCGCGCTGGTACCGATGGCAAGGTGGGCGTCGGGTACGCCCACGAGGTAGACGAGCAGCGGCACGGCCAGGATCGAGCCGCCGCCGCCGACCAGTCCGAGGGTGAAGCCGACGAGCGACCCGGAGGCGCCGCCGAGCAGCGCCTGCGTGAGAGAGAGCGTCACTAAGCCGTGCCTTCCGCCGGGTCAGGCTGCCGCGCCGCGAGCACGGTTCCACGGCATCAGCCGCAGCAGCCGCGCGAGGCCGCAGGTGCCGGTCACGCCGGCAAAGACCAGCCCGGCGCCCACGAAGGCGGAGAGGCCGTAGAGCCAGGGCGAAACGGCCGTGCCAAGCAGTACCCCAAGAAGCACCATGGAACCGGCGGCGATCTGCACCTGCCGCATCAACTCGAGCGGCTGGCGTCGGTCCTCCGCCACCGGCAGGCCGGCGCACTTCCAGGCCTCCAGCCCCCCCTCGATGACATAGGCTTCGCGAAGCCCGGCCTTGGCGGCCAGCTGTGGGGCGTTACCCTGCGTCCGCGCACCGGAGCGGCAGTGGAACAGCACCGGCTTGCTGCCCGGTGCGGCGAGTTCCGCCTCCTTGAGGCGGGATAGTGGCAGGCTCGTGGCGCCCGGGATGCGCTCGCGCGCGTGTTCATCCGGCTCGCGGACATCCACCAGGATGGCGCCGTCGCGCAGCAGGCGCGCGGCATCGGCCGGGGCGATCGTCTTCAGTATGGTTCTGTTCTTTGTCTTGCTATCAGCCCGCTGGCGGGCAGTAGAGGTCACGTAGCACTTCGAGCAGGCGTGCGGCCTTGGGGTCGGCAAGCCGGTAGAACACCGCCTGGGCCTCTTTCCGGGTAGCCACCAAGCCGTCCTCGCGCAGCAGGGCGAGGTGCTGGGACAGCGCCGGTTGGGAAAGGCCGACGGTCTCCGCCAGCGCGCCGACCGTCATCTCCCCCTCGCCAGCCATGTGGCAGAGCATGAGGAGGCGGCGCTCATTCGCGAGCAGGCGCAGCATCCGCGCCGCCTCTGCCGCTTTCTCCTCCAATGCCGCGATGCCTGCGGCTGACGCCGTCGTGCTCATCGTCCGGTCATCCATTGAGTATAATCTTGTGCTTATTTAGAGAATTCTTATGTGATGTTCAAGCCCAGCCACCGGAACAGCGGAGGACATCATGCACCCCCCAAGATCCGCGCCTTCTTCGACGAGCCGACCAACACCGTGAGCTACCTGGTCTGGGACCCCGCCACGAAGGATGGGGCGGTCATCGACCCGGTCCTCGACTGGGACCACAAATCCGG